>JAQWOH010000022.1 GCA_029245955.1 Fuerstiella sp.
CTCGGCAAGTAACGTCCAACCGTGTGATAGTGCGACTTTGTTCAGGTTCGGCAAGTCCGCCGTTTCCGAACAAGCTCGGCAAGTTACGTCAGACCGTGTGATAGTGCGACTTGCGGAGCGTAAGCGGACCCGACTTGAGTCTGAATCGAATAATGCCGATACTAATGATTCCTAAACGTTACCAACAATCTGATTCTCTCCGACTGCACTACTCGTGCAGTCGGTTAAACGCATTCGCTACGTGGGCGGTACTCGAAAGAGCCGTAAAGCTGGTAACGGCTTAGGACCACTACGGCGAATGCGTTATTTGCATGGAGTGAATTACGATGACGAAAAGAGCGAAGAACGAAGGCAGCATCTTTCAGCGTAAATCCGATGGTCGATGGGTTGGAAGAATCCAGATCGGCGTGGATGCGACCACGGGACGGAAGAAAACGAAAACGGTCTACGCCACCACCGAAACCGAGGTACTGGGAAAACTGACGGCACTGCGAATGCAGGCGGGTAAGTCGCTGGACTTTGAACGGCAGAAAGACACGTTGTCGGCGTTTCTGGCGTGGTGGCTGGAAAACGAAGTAGAACCGAATCGAGCGATGAACACGTACCGCGTATATGAGACGGAAACCCGACTTCGCATTGTGCCGCTGATCGGACCGATGAAGCTCCAGGCAATTACAGGAATGGATATCGTCAGGTGGATGGCATCAATGACGCGGAAAAAGAACAGCAACGATATGCGGAAACGAGCACTCCGGACACTTCGTGTTGCGATGAATCGAGCCGTTAAAATGCGGATCATTGATCACAATCCGTGCGATGCCGTGGATATGCCGAAGGTGCCGAAGCGTGAAGTTGTGCCGCTGGAGCCGAATCAATGCAAAGATCTGATCGAAGAATGCAAGACGGACCGTCTAGGCGATGCAATGGTACTCGCTGCGATGACGGGACTGCGGAAGGGCGAAATCCTGGCTCTGGAATGGTCAGCTGTGAATATCGCTGAACGTATTCTGTCCGTTCGGCGTACCATCGAAGAAGTGACGGGGCATTTCGGCACCAAAGAACCGAAGTCTGCCAGCGGTCGCCGTGTTGTGATGCTGGATCAGATCGCGTGCGATGCACTCCAGCGGCGACTGGACAAGGCGAAGGCGGAAGGATTTGATCCGTCAGAGGTGCCGCTGGTGTTCCCGAATACGGTTGGGCGGTTGCATCGTCCGTCGAACTTCCTGCGATTTGTCTGGCATCCAATCAGGGAAGCTGTCGGCATTCCCAAGGATTTCCGATTCCACGATCTCAGACACACGCAGGCGTCGCTACTGATTGCCGCTGGTGTTTCAATGAAGGTGGTCCAGGAACGACTGGGACACGCTGACTATGCACTGACGGCAAATACGTATTCGCACTTGCTCCAGGGAGCACAGGCAGACGCTGCCGAGAAACTGGATAACCTATTCGCCAAATGTACCTAATCGAAACCGCCAAGGTACATTTTTGAGGTACACAGCACCCGCACACGATGACGCACGGACAAATCGGGCAACGTATCTGCTGGCGAGAACGAAACCGCCACTGGAGAAAGCCCGACATTCAGTGAATGCCGGGCTCATGAATTGTTGTGACAGACGGTCGCCCTAGCCCTTTGCTTCGGCAAATCGCCTGGCGACTTCGTCCCAGTTCACGATGTTCCAGAAAGCAGTGATATAGTCAGGTCGGCGGTTCTGGTAGTTCAGGTAGTAAGCGTGCTCCCAGACGTCCAGGCCCAGGATCGGCGTCCGGCCTTCCGACAGGGGTGTATCCTGATTCGGCGTGCTTTCCACCACAAGACTGCCATCAGAGTTCACAGAAAGCCATGCCCAGCCGCTGCCAAATCGAGTTGCAGCGGCATTGGCGAAGGCTTCTTTGAAACCGTCAAAACTGCCACAGGCAGCATTGATTGCGTCGTCCAGTTCGCCCGCTGGCTCGCCGCCACCGTCAGCAGAAAGCACTGTCCAGAACAGAGAGTGGTTCGCGTGTCCGCCACCATTATTTCGCACGGCCCCCTTGATGTTATCCGGCAGGCTATTCAGGCCTTTCATGAGTTCGATAATACACTTGTCTGCGTGCTCTGTACCTTCCAAAGCAGCATTCACTTTTGTGATGTATGCCTGGTGATGCTTTCCATGATGAATCTCCATCGTGCGAACATCAAAATGTGGTTCCAGTGCGTCGTGGGCATATGGTAGAGCGGGAAGTGAGTAGGCCACTATTCTTAACTCCTGTGATCAAGTTTTCTAAAAGCTACTGACTCAGTTGCGGCCAGCAACGTCCGTGCAATTCCTGTTGATCGGTGACGCCGACTGGCTCGCTGGCAGGTGTGCCCGAAAGTTCGGCGGACGACCCGACTTGCACCGCATTCTAGAACTCTGCATTAGATTTACCACGCCGTCAGTGGAATACTTGTAAGGTACCGACACCCCATTACGTCCGCTACGGCGATCGGCTGAAAGTCGGCCCGCGGCGTCTGCGAATGTAAGGATTCACGGAACTGCTGATCGAGACCATTTTCCCTGTAATTACTAACACTTTGTCGGGCGCCGGCCCTGACAGTCCTGTCTGCGTGCCTCGGGCGATCAGCGATGAATCCAAATTGACTCCGACTACTTCGCCCATAGAATACTCCCATGAAAGATCGAATATTAACTGCTCTGCCGGTGTACAACGAAGCCGCACATGTCCGTCAGGTACTGGAGCATGTGTTGCAGCATGCAAATGATATTGTGGTCGTGAACGACGGGTCAACGGATGGCACAGATGCTGCTCTTGCGGCGTTCAGTGAAGTCATCCACGTCGAAAACCACAACGGGAATCGTGGTTATGGCGCTGCGTTGAAGACGGCGTTCGACTACGCCGTACATTACGGCTACGACACTCTGGTCACAATTGACTGTGATGGTCAGCATCAGCCACGTCTGATCAGGGATATTGCGGCCCAGATAGATGACCCGGAAAATCCTGCCGACATGGTTTCCGGCAGTCGTTACCTGAAGGACCTGGACAGTAACAGCGTCGCACCGGAAGATCGTCGGCGCATCAACATGCAGATCACAGGATGTCTTAATGAGCAGCTGGGGTTTGACATCACCGACGCGTTCTGTGGATTCAAGGCGTATCGCGTATCGTCACTGCTGGATCTGGATATCACCGACATCGGTTATGCGATGCCTTTGCAGCTATGGGTTCAGGCTGCCGACCTCGACTGGCGCATCAGCGAATATCCCATACCGCTGGTGTATCTTGACGAAGATCGATCCTTCGGAGGTTCGCTGGACGATGCTGATGTACGTCTGGCCCATTATCGCGGTGTGTTGAACGCGGAATTGAGTCGGCGTGGTATGAAACAACGTTTCACGGCCGAATGCGGTCAGGGTCGCGGCTGAACAACGCGGTGCCGACCGCCAGTGGCTACGGGCTGCCGCCCGTGAATGATCGGACTCAGTCACCCCCGAAGTACGCGGGGCAATGCTCATGTGGTGAGACGGATCACTCACTGTGCGGCTGCTGCTCTTGTTGCAAGGTTTTCCATGTGCTCGCGGTACTGCTGATCCAGCACGGCAAATCTGACGCCCGTCATTCTCTCCAGAGAAGGTTCTTCCGTTACGCGTCTCAGGTCCGGTCGATAGGCCGCTGACAGCAGCTTTACAAAGGCGTCTCGATAGGAACCGTCGTCGTAGTGCAGCAGAAAATGAGCCACACCCGACCCCTGTGAATAGAGTTGAGGTCGATTGACGTGGTGTTGAAACTCGTCCTTGCCCATGCTGCTTAAGACCTGCAGCGGCACATAGAAGTTGTCTCGCAGAAGTCTCTGTTGAGCCGCTACGAACCGGATGTAGTCGGGCCGGCCAACGGAAATAACACCTTCATTGATCTCAAAGGATTCAACGTAACACGCGATGCCTTCCAGCATCCAGAAATTTGAATGTTCGCACATCACCCACGGTACAACACGGGGCTGTCGCAGTTCGATTTTCCTCTTGCGAGCCGCTGACAGCCGATCTTCCAGGGTCGCCAGGTCAAAAATCTGGTGAGTGGCTTCGTGAAATGCGGTCGAGAGACCGCTGCCGTCGGGATTACGAAACAAATAGCAGGTCTTGTCCTGCTCCCAGTAGAATCCGTTCGTAACGATTCCGGGAGGAATCTTGCCACGCATGCGGCGATCATACTCATCACGCGATGCGTAATAGTGAACCACCATCGGCTTGGCCATACGACGACTGCTGCGACCGACACGCAGCTGCTCAAACCTGGCCTTCAGCGCGGCGGGAGTCTCAAAGAACCCCACAAAGTTGGTTTGCAGCCAGTCGTGGAAGATCTCCAGTTTTTGCGATATCTCTACGCCTTCCTCGCGACTTGCGTTCGTTCTTACAAGGAAATGTTCGGACTGGATATCCCATGCGTTGCTGAAATCACGTCTGAGTTCCGCCTCTTTCTGTTCAGAGACCCAATTGCCGTTCCAATAACGCAATCCCTGCTCGAAACGTGGTACGTGACTGGCCGGAATCCAGCCGAACTTAGGATGATTAACTTCCGGACGGCTGCCACTGCGTTTACTCGCTTCGAACGGTGAAACCCACTCGCCGGCGTACGTGGGATCGTCCGCACGGGTTCTGTCGTTGAACAGCCTCTGACCAAGCACAGCTCGGGCGTACTTATGATCAGGTGCGAGTTTGAGAACATCCAGAACCAATTCATACGCCAGCGATGGCAGCTTGGCTTTAGACAGAGCAGACCGAGCGAGAATGTACAGTTCCTGTGCTTTGTCCTGTCTTATGCTGTGCAGCCGGTTGCGCCACAGTTGTTCCTCCGAAGGCAATTGATTACTGACGGGCAGCTGAACAAGAGACGGCGGCTGAGGACGAAGTGACGTTGTTGTTAACTCCAGTGAAATCGCAGTGACATCTTGCGCGGCCTGTGACAAACCCTGCTCATGACACTGTCGACTGAGTTCAGACAGCTCATGTCGACAGTTCAACATCAGTTTTTGACGTTGCTTCTGAAACTGCTCTCGACGCCAGTCGGTTCGTGCATCCAACTGCGCCGCAACAGTTGATGTCAGCCATAACAGCAGGCACAACACCATGCACGACCGGCGACATGTGGCGAAACAGGGTTTCCACAAGAGAAGCTCTCCAGGTTGCTGAATTCTGCGATTCATCAGGCATTCGGGGCAGGACATGAGTAAAGGCGACCACCGCGCCAATAAGAATACGCAAAAAAGGGCACTCTGGGATCCGTAAACACTGAACACCGCGATTCACTCGCTTTCTGCCAAAGTCAGTCGCCGACTGATATGGTGGGAAGACAAGAATACCAGCCGTTGCCAAACGGCGAAACAGGATTTGCTTACAGGCGCAAAGACTGTGACAGAAAGAAGTAACGGAAAGCCCTGTCCCGTTTGACTTTAAGGAATCTGCGGCGTACCGTCTGCGGTGGAAATCTCGGACAATCAGGCGGGTTTCTTCATTGTTTTATGAAGCCCGTCCGTTTTTGAGCAGCACACACTCAGACCGTTTTTACGTTTTCATTGAATTGTGGAGATCTGATCAATGGCTCGACCCGTCACTCTGTTTACTGGTCAGTGGGCAGACCTGCCTCTGGAGGAACTCTGTCGCAAGGCAAAGGAGTTCGGATACGACGGTCTGGAGCTGGCCTGCTGGGGAGATCACTTCGAAGTCGACAAAGCTCTGTCCGATGACGGCTACTGCCAGCAAAAACGAGACTTGCTGGACAAACACGAACTTAAACTGTTCGCGATTTCCAACCATCTCGTCGGTCAGGGCGTATTGGACAATGTCGACGAACGCCACAAGAGTATCCTGCCAGAGTACGTTTGGGGAGACGGTGCTGCCACCGGCGTCAACGAACGCTGCATCGAGGAAATGAAGAATACAGCTCGAGCAGCGCAGAAACTGGGGGTGAGCGTGGTCAACGGATTTACGGGGTCCAGCATCTGGCATCTGCTCTACGATTTCCCGCCCACACCGGCCAGTATGATTGATGCTGGTTTTGATCTTCTGGCAGAGCGATGGAATCCCATTCTGGATGTATTTCAGGAATGCGGAGTGAAATTTGCGTTGGAGGTACACCCGACAGAAATTGCGTTTGACCTGTATTCTGCAGAACGTGCATTAAAAGCGTTGAAGAATCGAGAAGAATTTGGATTTAACTTCGACCCCAGCCACCTGATCTGGCAGGGAGTCGACCCGGTTGAATTCATCCGGGCATTCCCGGACAGGATTTACCACGTTCACATGAAAGATGCGTCCGTCACACTGAATGGGCGCACCGGCATTCTGACCAGCCACCTGCCATGGGGCGATCCGAACCGGGGCTGGGATTTCCGCAGCGTGGGTCGAGGGGGCGTTCGGTTTGAGGAAATCATTCGTTCGCTGAATTCGATCGGCTATGATGGCCCATTATCTGTTGAGTGGGAAGACATCGGAATGAACCGAGAAGTCGGGGCCGCCGAAGCCGCTCAGTTCTGCAAAAACGTGGACTTTGAGCCATCGGGGCGGAAATTTGATGATGCGTTTGGCGACTAACATTCCTTCAAGCGGGATGCAGGACGGGAACCCACCGGCGGTGCCATTCGATATGGCCGGCAGGAACCATTTCAACACCTGCAAATCGTGTTGATTCTCGGTCCCAAACTAAAGTTTGGGACCGCTTTTTTGCGAAGCCCTGCTTCGCTGCACATGATCGACAATCTGTTGTTCTTCGTCGCAGCAGAGCTGTGTCGATACTTGTTCCCAGGCCGGAGTCTGCGAACAAGGCGCTGTTCACCGCGCTCCTTCGAGTTGAAATGTTATTCAGACAACAGCGATTCCACCCTATGAGTCGTTGTTTTCGTGCGATTGGCGACGAGTGAATCAGGACCCTGTCAAAATCGACCGAGTGGAGTGGTTGAGACTGTTTCCCGGTCTTTCGCTGCTGCAGGCCGCAGGACTTGGTTTTCGAATGCGTATTCTGCTGCCAGCTGCTCTGTGCCTGCTGGTCTTCACTGCACGACTCAACATCGCTGAGATATTAATTGATGTCGCTTATTCGCCGCAGCAGCTGTGGATCGGATTTGGATCTGCTGCATATGCACTGCCAGAGCCGGTTGAAGCCGTCGCCGTCGGGGCAACGCAGTTTCTGGTATCGGGGGTTCTCAACAATCCGTGGGAATTTGTTTCCGTATTCTGGAGTGCTTTTGTGCTCATGGCGTTTGGTGTCGCCATGTCGCGTTCAGCGGCTACAGAGTACTGTATACACAGTCGCACCGGCGTATTTGAGGCGCTGCGTTTTTCTGTTCAGCACTTCACCGCGAGCCTGGTCTCCACCGGGGTGGCAGCAGGCATTGTGATGCTGCCGCTGCTTTTCATCTCGGCTGCAGCATGGGTGATGGAGTCCACGACGATTGGTTCGTGGCTGGTGGTAATCTCCTGGCCGGCTGTTTTTGTAGGCGGCCTGTTAAGCGTCACTGTTACAATCGTGTGCCTGATCGGCTGGCTGCTTTCGCTGGCAGCGATCGGTACCGATCAGTGTTCAGGTGCTGATGCTCTGAGCCGTGGTATCAATTACGTACTGTCACACAAACTGTGGACAACTTTCTATTTCCTGAGTGTTGTTATCATCTCAGGTGTCGCAGCCCAGCTGGCTGACTGGTTAATAGAAGCTGGTACGACAGTCGTCCATGCACGAATCGACCAGAATGCCGTAGATTCGTCCACCATTTGTTCAGCATGGATGGTAACGATTCAGCAAGTGCCGCGGGCCGTGCATCTTGGTGTTTTTATTTCCGGCATCACGATCATGTATGTGCTGCTGCGTAAGACCGAGGATGGTGTTCACCGGCGGGAAATAGACGGAGCTGTCGCGGGAACCTAGAAAAAAGAAAACCTGCTGACTCGTGGCCGCGGTTGACGCGTTTCAATAGCAGAACGGCTCCTCTCACGAGTCAGAACTCCATCCGTCACTGAGTAAGTTGACCTAGCTCAGTTCCTCAATGATCCGTTCCACGTTTTCCAGCTGACGTTTCTGCCCGGCCAGAGTCTCTCGAACGTCCTGTACCACCTGTGCCGGCGCCTTGTCGACGAAGTTGCTGTTGCCAAGTTTCTTTTCAGATCCGGCAATGTGACCTCGCAATTCGTTGGCTCTCTTCTTCTGGCGCTCCTGCTCCGCGGCAAGGTCGATCAGTCCTTCCAGAGGGATATAGCCGTCGGCATCTTCCAGGCTGAAGTTAGCCGACGCTCCTGGACGATTCACCTCCAGACCGGCAGCCGCCAGCATCGTCTTTGAAAGATTGTCGAACTGATCAGCCACAGCCTGCATTTGTTCAGCCACCTCCGGAGCACAACGCATGAATAGCTTCAGCGGCGTCTTCGGACTGATTTTGTACAGAGACCGAACGTTACGAACGGCCACAATGGTCTTCTGCAAACGTTCAAAACGCGTCTCAAGTTCACTGTCGATCAGATCGCTGGAAAGTTCCGGCCACGCGGCGGCCATTACACTCTCAACTGCGCTCGTCTGCTGAGTCAGACCTCGAACCTCAGCCAGCTGATTGAGTGTGTGCCACAGTTCTTCCGTAATAAACGGAGCAAACGGATGCAACAGCCGCAGCAGGCTGTCAATAACGACCACCAGAACTCGCTGGGCCACCGGTCGCGCCGCTTCGTCCTTGATCCGCAGCTTGACCATCTCCAGATACCAGTCGCAGAATTCATTCCACGTAAAATCCCGTATGGTGCGAGTCGCCTGATCGAACTGATAGCGGTCCAGCATGGTGGTGACCTGCTGAGCGGTCGTTGCCAGTCGACTGAGGACCCAGCGGTCTTCCATCTGCAGTTCGGCAACATTGATCGGTCCCGGCGTGTAACCTTCCAGATTCATGAACGCAAAGCGTGATGCATTCCACAATTTGTTGCAGAAATTACGGCCGTAATCAAAACGCTCGCTGACGATCCGAGCAACTGCCGCACCTTCGTCCGGAGCAAACCACGCACTGGGAAACTGAAAGCCCTTTTTACACTTGGCACACCTGATGGACGGAGTTTCCCCGCCCAACGGCTTCATGTCCTGGTGCTTCTTCGTTTGCAGCGTCACAGCTTCACAGTGGGGACACTCGTACCCGACGGGAAGTCGCACGTCCTGAGTCTCTCCGGCCAGCGACGAGATCGTAAACCGAACAGCGTCGGTACCATATTTTTCGATCAGTTCCAGCGGATCCACACCGTTCCCTTTGGACTTGGACATTGTCTGCCCCAGCCCGTCCAGAATCTTGGGATGGATGTACACGTGGCGAAACGGAACGCCGCCCATGTTGTACAGTCCAGTCAGAACCATACGAGCCACCCACAATGTGATGATATCCCGACTGGTGACCAGAACAGATCCGGGATAGAAAAAGTCGAGAACTTCGTTTTTGCCTCCTGTCGCTGTATTGGAAGAATCCGAAGCAGCCAGCGGTGGATTGTTCTCAAGGTCGGGCCAGCCAAGGGTCGCGTGCGGCCACAGCGCCGAACTGAACCACGTATCAAGAACGTCAGGGTCCTGTTTGAAGCCAGCATCTTCGAACTGCTGTTCGAGATCGGCGCAGTCGTCGGGCACACACACAAGCAGAAGCACCGATCCTTCGTTGATACTGTCGGCGGCCAGAACACTGATCCTGTCCGTCGCCTGTTCGGGATCTATTCCGGTGAGTTCCGCAAAGAGACTGTTTGTCCAGTCAGCGGAAGGAGACTGCGGAGCCGCAACTTCAAGGCTCCAGACCGGAATGCGGTGTCCCCACCAAAGCTGCCTGCTGATACACCAGTCTCGTTTTTCGCCGAGCCAGTCCATATACGTCTTGGTGTAGCGCTGAGGAAAAATCGTCACGCGATTATCCGAGACAGCGTCCATCGCTGATTGCGCCAGCGTGTCCATTTTCACGAACCACTGATCGCTCAGGAAAGGCTCGATGACCGTCTTGCTGCGGTCGCTGTGTTTTACCGGAATCCTGCGATCTTCCACTCCATCGTAATGGCCGAGTTCTTCCATCTTCGCCACGATCGCTTTACGCGCAGCGATGCCGTCCATACCGGCAAAGTCACCGCCCTCTTCGTTAATCGAACCGTCCGGATTCAGGATATTGATCATCTCAAGACTGTTGCGCAGTCCGCAGGCGTAGTCGTTTGGATCGTGTGCCGGAGTTACCTTGACTGCTCCGGTGCCAAGTTCCTTATCCGCCAGCAGCGCGTCGGCGATGATGGGGACCAACCGACCGTTAACGGGAATCCGAACCTTGCTGCCGACCAGATCGGTGTAACGTTCATCGGCAGGATGGACACACACGGCTGTATCGCCCAGCATGGTTTCCGGCCGAGTCGTCGAGAACCGAATCAGCTGCCCGGTTGCGTCACCACTACCATCGACTACCGGATAGTTGAATGTCCAGAAGTGGCCGTCGACGTCTTCCGTGAATACTTCGTCATCGGCGACAGCGGTCTGCAGGTGCGGGTCCCAGTTCACCAGTCGCTTGCCCCGAAAGATCAACTTGTCACGAAACATCTTGAAGAACGTGCGGCGCACGGCTTTGCTGCAGACATCATCCAGCGTGAATCGAACACGCCGCCAGTCACAGCTCGAGCCGATCTGTTTCAGCTGATTCAGGATACGAACTTCATATTCATCTTTCCATTTCCAGATGCGTTCGACCAGGGCATCGCGTCCGATATCACGTCGAGTCAGGCCTTCTTCTTCCAGCATGCGACGTTCCACAACTGCCTGAGTCGCAATGCCGGCATGGTCCGTGCCCGGCATCCAAAGCGCCTCACACCCCTGCATTCGTCGCCAGCGAGTCAACAGATCCTGAATGGTGCCATTCAGACAATGTCCCAGATGCAATGCACCAGTGACGTTCGGCAGGGGGATCATGATGGTATGCGGCTCGCGACCCGGATGAGGATCGGCGTTGCAGTAACCCTGAGATTCCCAGTGCTGCAGCCAGCGGGCCTGAGCAGAGGATGGTTCGTATGTTTTGGGCAGTTCAGTCGTCATGATTATATTTTTTTGACGGTGTTCAGGCTCGGGCTTCCGTGGAGAGTCGTTCACAGGCAGTCAGGCGATGATCAAAAAATCCGCAGGTCTCCGATCTGCGGTTCCAACAACTACCCAGTCACGGCACCGCGGTCTTTGTGAATCTTGTATTCAAAGGCATCCACCAGAGCGATCCAACTGGCTTCGATGATGTTTTCGCTGACCCCGACGGTGCTCCAGACATCAGTTTTATCTTTGCTTTCAATAACAACTCGTACTCTGGCGGCGGTCCCTTCGGTGCTGTTGATCACTCGCACTTTGTAGTCCACCAGACTCATTTCTGACAGACCAGGAGACGACGACAGCAGTGCCTTTCTCAAGGCTGAGTCGAGGGCATTGACCGGCCCGTCTCCTTCTCCCACAACCAGGTGTTCGTCTGTGTCAACTTTCAGCTTGATCACGGCATCCGTAACCGGCTCACGCGACTGGTTAACAACATTGACTCGGTAGTGGTCCAGCTCAAACGTCTGCTTGTATGTACCGGCCTGTTTCATCACCAGCAGATCAAACGAGGCTTCTGCAGCCTCAAACTGATAGCCGTCGTGCTCCAGATCCTGCACGGCCCCCAGAATCTTTGCCTGCAGTTCACCTTCTTCTTCAAGACGAAACTTGGTCGTCTTCGCCATGATATTCGAACGGCCCGACAATTCGCTGATCAACACTCGCCTGGCGTTTCCGACGGACTCGGGCGGAATATGTTCATAGCTGTGAGAAACGCGATTAACTGCATGAACATGCATGCCGCCTTTGTGAGCGAATGCACTGGAACCAACAAAGGGCTGACCATTCTGAAAATTCATGTTCGCCATTTCGTATACGTAACGGGACAACTCCGTCAAACGGGAGATTCCGCCGTCGACCAGCACGTCGTGATTCATCTTCAGCGCCAGGTTCGCGGCCATCGACACCAGATCAACGTTGCCGCAGCGTTCCCCAATGCCGTTGATCGTGCCCTGCACCTGAACGGCCCCCGCGTTGAGTCCCGCCATCGAGTTGGCAACCGCAAGTGCGCTGTCGTTGTGACAGTGAATACCGACCGCCACGTCAAGCTCCTTTATCAATCCTGCGACGCCAGTCGCGACCAGGTCCGGCAAAGACCCGCCGTTGGTGTCACACATGCAGATCATGTCAGCCCCGGCTTCCACCGCCGCCTGCCATGTCTGCATCGCGTAATCAGGATTGGCTTGCCAGCCGTCGAAGCAGTGTTCCGCATCATAGATCACTTCCCGCCCTTCGGACTTTGCATACGCGACCGAGTCACGAATCATTGCAAGGTTTTCCTCAAGCGAAACTCGCAGCACATCGGTAACGTGCAGGTCCCATGTTTTGCCAACAATCGTGATCACGGGCGCCTTGCTGTTGACCAGTGCCTGCATGCCGACGTCATCGGACGCCGCGATGTCTTTGCGGCGGGTCATGCCAAAAGCCGTAATCTTCGCGTGTTGCCAGTCCATGTCGGCGGCGCGCCGGAAGAACTCTTCGTCCTTGGGATTGGACAGCGGGTAACCACCTTCAATGTAATCGAAACCCAGCTCGTCAAGCTTGCTGGCGATCATCAGTTTATCCTGCAGAGAGAAGTTCACTCCTTCTCCCTGAGAACCGTCGCGAAGGGTTGTGTCGTAAAGCTGGATTCGGGACATAATTTTGAGTTTCAGGTTGAGTTCAGCGCCTTAGCACCTCTGATCTGCTGATGGCGAAGATCAGAAACATCACAGAACTGTCTGTGTCATCGGTGAAATATGTACGAAAGTCCTCATGTTTCTGCGCGACTGAGCACCGGATCGCGGTTTTTCCGGCAGGCAACAAAAAAGCCCTCAGGAAACCTGAGGGCTTGTAGCGATGATTTCGGTTTACCTCAGGCAAGTCACTTTCTGCAGCTGACGATCACGTCGCAGATATCAATAATCTGAATTGAAGTAATCGCAGACGCCACGGTGTCTTGCCTTTGTAAAACTCAGACGCGGCTGCGGGAACGCCACAGATGCACGTCGAAGATACGCGGATGTTATCGGCTGATGCTCCGACGGTCAACGAGAATCCGTTTACTCTGTATGAAATGGCCAGCCGTTCAACAGTCACCAAAGGAACCCGCCCCGATATCCAATGCAGGTAAAAAGCAAAACATCCTCCCCGCAATCTGCCTAACCGTTGAGGAAGATTGAGTGGACGTCAACGCGGACGAGCGTTCTGACAGACTGCCAACAGACCGGGGGCGATGCGTTCGACACTGAACAGGTGACTATCGCCTCACTAGTTCCTTCATCTCTCGTACGGCACGTTCCAGACCGACCATCACAGCGTGGCTGATAATGCTGTGGCCGATATTGAGTTCGTGGACTCCGTCGATGTCAGCGATCCGGTGTACGTTGCGATACGTCAGCCCGTGCCCCATGTTCAGGATGAGGCCTCGCTGGACGGCTGCCTGCCCGGCCGCAACGATCCGGTCGAATTCCGCATCGGCGTGGGCTGCGGTCGGAGCGTCGGCAAATGCTCCCGTATGCAGTTCGATGGCTTCCACACCCAAATCCGCAGACGCATCGACCTGAGCTACGTCCGGATCGATGAACAGACTGACGCTGATGTCACGTTCCTGGAGCTGGACAACTGTCTGCATAATGCGATCACGATGAGAGATAATATCGAGTCCGCCTTCAGTCGTAACTTCCTCGCGTTTTTCGGGAACGAGCGTAGCCTGTTCCGGCATAACGTCCAGAGCGATGTCCACGATCTCCTGTGCAACGGCCATTTCCAGATTGAGTTTCACTCGAATCATCTGCCGCAGGAGCCGCACGTCGCGGTCCTGTATGTGCCGACGATCTTCTCGCAAATGCACGGTAATGCCATCCGCCCCGCCCAATTCCGCCAGCACTGCGGCATGAACCGGGTCAGGTTCATTGGTGATCCGGGCCTGCCGCACCGTGGCGACATGATCGATGTTAACTCCAAGAAATGGCATGCCTGAAAACTCCCGTGAACAACAGCAGCCCGAATCGAAAGGCGACGGCGAACCTTCGCCTCGCGGATCTTACAAGAATTACCTGCAGATGGCTGGAACACGGCGACAGGTCTGCGAATACCGCAACGTGACGAGAGTTTTACGGTGCTGATCGGCCGACACGAGTCTCACTTTCGGGGTTCAGAGAAAAAAAACTGAATTCATTCCGGAGATTGCCGACTGCGGCAACGGAAAATCGCGGGGAATTCTGCTGCAAAACCGTAATGCTGATTGGAATGCTGTTTGCAGCGGCGTTAGAGTGGGCCGTCTACTGCCGATCCGGCAGTTCCGCTCGACTTCAACAGGTTCTTCGTCTGATGAAGTGTGCCTAAGCAACATTTGAGCAGCGGGCCTCGGTCTGGTGCTCTTGATGTCCCGCCTGAAATCTCATTGATCACGTCGAACGCTTTGTTCACGGCGTCTTTCTTGTTTCCATACAAACCATACAGGTCGAGAGTTACGCTATGAGTTCTGCCTCAGAAGTGTCTGAGCCGGTTTCCGAAATCGATACCGGTTCCGGCGCCAACGCGATGATCGAAGCCAAGGAGCTCAGCAAATTCTACGGCGAATTTGCGGCGACGCAGGACGTGTCGTTTACGGTGCCCAGTGGACAGGTTTGTGCATTTCTGGGCCCCAATGGTGCTGGTAAAAGCACAACGATGAAGATGCTGACCGGCTATCTTTCTCCCAGTGAAGGCGAATCGTGGTTGGCGGGCCTGAACATCGCTACGGACCGAATCAAGGCCAGCGAAAAGCTGGGATATCTTCCGGAAAACGGTCCGCTGTATACGGAAATGACCCCGGAGGGAATGTTGAAGTATATTGGCGAAGTTCGAGGCGTAACCGGAGGCATCCTGTCAGACAGATTGACGTGGGTGGCTGACAAGTGTTCTCTTGGTGAAGTCTGGCGCAAGCCCATCGCGAAGTTGTCGCGCGGTTTTCGACAACGAGTCGGTATGGCGAACGCGATGCTGCACGATCCCGAGGTGCTGATTCTGGACGAACCGACCAGCGGCCTGGACCCAAACCAGGTACACGGTGTACGTGAACTGATTACAGAATTGGCTCAGACAAAGACAATTCTGCTATCGACTCACATTCTGCAGGAAGTACGGGCCATTTGTCCGCGAGTCATCATGATTCACAACGGCAGAATCGTATTTGACGGGCCGACCGCGGATCTCGGATCCAGCGAAGTTGAAATGGAAGAAAAGTTTCGCTCACTCACCAGCGCAGCGTAGGCCCCGGACAGTTCCGGGCTCCGAGTCACTGAAGACCATTACATTTACCCTTTATTTCTAATAGGCGTCACAACACCATGATTCGCGCAAACGTGACTCTGGCTGTCAGCAAACGCAATTTTCGCAGCTATTTCTCAAGTATTCTGGGGTATCTGTTCATCATCGTGTTCTGCGTGGCAGCCTCGGTGATGGCGTTTAATACTCAGTTTTTCGCCGCCAATCTGGCGAATCTCGATCAGCTCAGTCAGCAGTTTCCACTGTTGCTGCTGTTCCTGATTCCGGCCATCACAATGACCGTATGGTCCGATGAGCGAAAGCTGGGCACTGACGAACTACTGTTCACCCTGCCCGCCACGGACGTTGAAATTCTGGTTGGCAAGTACCTCTCCGTGCTGGGCGTCTATACCGTGGCCATCATATTTTCGCTCGTGAACGCGGTCTTTCTTTCGCGAATGGGCGATCCTGATTTCGGTCTGCTGACATCCAGTTATTGTGGGTACTGGCTGTCCGGGGCAGCATTGCTGTCCGTGGGGATGCTGGCGTCGGCTTTGACAAGCAGTGCCACTGTTGCATTCGTCCTTGGTGTTGTCTTCTGCTGCGTTCCCGTCTTCATCGGTAATCTGGCTGGATTGACCGAATGGTTGCTGACTCAGTTCGGATTCGGCGGGCAATCATATGGATTTCGAATCGCGGTCCAGGGTCTGAGCCTGCAGGAACAGCTTCGCGACTTTAGTCTGGGTGTTCTGCCGCTGACCAGCTTCTGCTATTTCGTGTTCCTGACGGGACTGATGCTGTACCTGAACCTTGTTGTGATCTCAAAACGACGCTGGCATGCGACCGAAGTCGTGGGCATGGAACTGCAATATGCCAGCCGTGCAATTTGCCTGGGCGTCACCCTGATCAGCACATTGGTACTTGTCAGCATGTGGCCGGCTCGAGCGGACCTGACAGCGGAAAGTCTGTTTACACTTTCGGGCGCAACCTACGAGACGATCGATGGCATTGAGGAAGGTCAATTGATCACTATTCAGGCATTTGTCAGCCCGGACGTGCCTCGCGAATACAGCGAAACGCGGCGGCGACTGCTGGGACTGTTGCGTGAATTTGATCTTCGCGGCGGTAGTCATCTGGAAGTGAGAATTGTGGACGTTGAGCCTTTCAGCGAAGCGGCAGAAGAAGCTCGGGCTTTGGGCGTTAACCCTCGCCGAATTCAGTATCAGCAGGACGGAAAATTTGAAGAAGCGGAGGTCTTTCTGGGTGCGATCGTGCAGAGCCCCACCGACAACGTGGAAATCCCGTTCTTCGGCAAAGGCCTGCCGATCGAATACGAATTAACACGGTCTGTCAGGACGGTCTCTCAGAAAGATCGGCTTACGATCGGCGTGCTGCAAACGGATGCCAACGTGATTGCCGGCGGTGGCGGAATGGGCGGTGGCGGACGCGACTGGGCAATCGTCAGTGAACTCCGCAAACAATACAAAGTGATCGGTGTAAACCCATCGCGAAAGATTCTGGCGGGCGAAAACAGTGAAGACGATACCGATGATGCAGTTGAGGACTTTGACGTTCTGCTGGCAGTCATGCCATCGTCTCTCACTCAACCACAGATGGACAACTTTATGGAGTTCGTCCAGGCTGGCAAGCCGGTTCTGGTGTTTGACGATCCGTGCCCGATCTTTGCTCAGGGACAGTTTGGCCTGACGATGGCTCCTAAACTGCCCAAGCCAAGTCCCGGCGGCGGCATGATGATGATGCAGCAACAACAGCGGCCCGAACCGAAGGCCGACAATGGCGAGTTGCGTTCGTTAATGAGCCTGCTTGATGTTCGCTGGGACAACGGTCAGGCAGTTTATGACCGCATGAATCCGCACAGTCAGTTTGGTTCATTGCCGCCGGAATACGTGTTCGTTTCCCGAGCCGGCAATCCCAAACAGGCATTCAGCTCTGAGAGCGTGATCACGAAGGACCTGGATGACCTGGTCTGCCTGTACGCCGGTTCAATTCAGGAAACGAGCAAGAAGAAAGAGCAGGAGTTTATCCCATTGCTGCAGACCAGCGGTGAATCGGGGCTGTTGCCTTGGGAAGGATATATCTCACAGTCATTTAATCCGATGACGATGTCGCCTGCCGCTCGAATTAACCCGGAGCCAGCACGCTTCGATGACACGTATTCCCACGTGATTGCTGCTCACATCAGGAATGAAAGTGACGACAATCCTGTGAACGTCATTTTCTGTTCAGACGTCGACATGATCAGCGACTGGTTTTTCATGGAGCGAAATCTTGGTAACCTGGACATCGCTTTCGACAACGTGACATTTATCCTGAATGCTGTCGATGCTCTGGCACAGGAAGAAACATTCATCGATCTCCGGTCTCGCCGTGCCAGCCTGAAGACGCTGGAGTACGTCGAGAGCCAGACTCGTGAACTTCGTACGAAGATGAACGATGAAGAAAAGGCGGCCGACAAGATCATGACAGATCGCCTGGACTCAGCTCGCAAGGAACTGCAGGCGGAAATCACAGAGGTTCGCGAACGAACGGATCTGGATGAACGCAGCATGAGTCAGTTGCTGAAACAAAAAGAAGAGCAACTGAATCGAAAACTGGAATTGGACGAGCAGGAGCTCGAACGTGAAAAGAACGCCAGCATTCGTAAAGCGGGGCTGGAAATGAAACGAGAAATTCGCCGCGTCGAAACCCGTGTTCGACTGTTTGCATATATCCTTCCTGCCATCCTGCCGATCTGTTTTGGCCTGCTGTTTCTGGGCCTGCGGCGCAGTGCCGAACAACAGTCCATCACGGCAGAGCGGCGGCGGCGATAAGAAATCCACGTCAGCAGACACCGGACTGCTCAGTATGACTGCAGCCTGCAGTCACGAACCGGCGATCGTACAACTGGTAACCACATCAGAGACCGTCTCAGCGTTTCAGAAAACAGGTTGAGAAATGAACCCAACATCTCGCACTCTGACCTTTGCCGCAGTGGCCGGCGTTTCAGCCCTGATTGCAACTTCGGCATGGTACGCATCCAAACCGTCCTCAGTTGCCGGATTTGGAGACGTAGGTCAAGAATTCTTCGCCGACTTCTCCGACGCCACCAAGGCAACCTCTCTCACGGTCGTCGATTATGACGGTGACGAAAAAGAGGCCCAGACATTTTCTGTCAGACAAAACGATGATGGATTGTGGGTGATCCCGTCTCATCACAACTACCCGGCAGAAGCAGAAGATCGGCTGGCCAGGACAGCTACGTCGCTGCTGGGTCTGAAGAAGACCGCTGTTCAAAGTCGCAGCAAAGACGACTGGAAGTTGTACGGCGTCGTTGAGCCATCAGAGAGCGGCTCCGCAACGACCAACGAACGCGGGACTCGCCTGACACTCAGCGATGGCAGCGGCAACGCACTGGTGGACCTGATCATGGGCAACCAGGTTGAAGGACGTGATGGCAGTTACTACGTCCGTGAACCGGAAAAAGACACCACCTACGTCGCTCAGCTGGACGTCGATCTGTCTGCAAAATTCAGCGACTGGATTGAACCGGATCTGCTGAAAATCAATCAGGGCGACATCGTAAAAGTTGTCGTGGATAATTATTCCATCAACGAGCAGCGTGGCACGGTCGAGAAAAAAGAACTGCTGCAATTTACGAAGAAGGACCTGGAAACGTCCGGTGACTGGGAACTTGACGGTCTCAACGAAGAAGCTGAAGAACTGGACAAGAGCCCGGTCAGCACAATCGCCACCAACCTGGATCAGTTGGAAATTGTCGGCGTCCGTCCGAAACCGGAAGGACTGGATGACAACATGAGAGTCAATCCCGCTGTGAAGCAGATTCTGCAAATGCAGATGCAGGCACAGGGCTACTTCATTGGTGGAGACAAAGACGGCAACGAACGTCTGTACTCCAATGAAGGTGAACTCGTCGCCGGCATCAACAACGGCGTTGAATACACACTGTACTTTGGAGAAATCGCTCGTGGTACCGGCAAAGAGATCGAAATCGGACTTGGTGAGGATGCCGAACCGAACGAATCCGGTGAAGACGAGACGTCAGAAGAAGACGAGACGTCAGAAGATGGACCTCGCCGTTACCTGCTGGTGAAGGCCGAATTCAACGAATCGCTGTTGGGCGAAAAACCCGTCGCTCCCGTAGAACCAACAAAGCCAGCCATCCTCAAGGAGGCTGCGAAAGAAGACGCGGCAGAAAAGACAGACGACGCTGCCCCGGCGAAAGAAGAGGACGCAGACGAAGAGAAGAAGGAAACAGAAGAAGACGACTCCTGCGGTACCGACGAGGTCAAAACGGAAGCAGCACCTCAAACTGACGAAAAACCTTCCGCAGATAAACCGAAAGCAGATGCCGCGCCTCAGGAAAAAGCAGAAGCCAAAACACCTGTGCCCAGCGAGCCTGCTGACGAAAAGCCGGTTGCGGACGCACCTGTGAAGGATGCTCCGGCAGCTGCTGCAGAAACGACACCTGCTCCTGCAGCAGCGGACAAAGACGACAAGCCTGCTGCAGACGACAAAGACGACAAGCCTGCTGCAGACGACAAAGAAGACGAAGAACCAACGGAACCGGAAAAGGACCCTAGAGAGGTTGCACAGGAAGCGTACGACGCTGCGATGGGCGAATATGAAGCCCAGAAGACTGCTTATGACAGCGACCTGAAGAAGTACGAAGAAAAGGTCAAAGAGGGCAAAGACAAAGCAGACGAACTGTCCACCCGTTTCGCCGGCTGGTACTACGTCATTTCTTCGGACAGCTTCGAAAAATTCCGTATCGAACGCAAAGACGTCGTCAGTGCGAAGGAGACAGAGGAAGAGAAAAAGGACGACGACGCGGAAGCCGGTGACGACAAGTAGCAACGGCAAAACTGCTGCTGTGACTGCTGTTCTTTCAGCATTTCCGGCCCGGCTTCTCAGAAGCCGGGCTTCTGTTCGCGCGGTTTCGAGTGCCGCAGATTTACGTTACACTGCTGCCCCTCGGTTCGTGAACTCCGCTCTTACCCCAAACACAGCCCAATGATTGTCAGCAAGAACTGGCTTAGCGAATACGTCACCCTGGATATGACGGTCGAAGAACTGACCGACCGCCTCACGATGTCCGGCCTGAATCTGGAAGGCGTCGAGACCGTTGGTCCGGACGTGGCCATTGATCTGGAAGTTACCAGTAATCGTCCGGATTGCCTGGGGCACATAGGTGTCGCTCGGGAAGTATCTGTACTGTTTGGTTCGCAGCTTAAGACACCGGCCGCGAATCCACCCGTCGGTGCCCAGAAAACGGCTGACGTGACTTCCGTTCAGTTGGAGTGTCCTGATCTGTGCCACGAATATCACGCTCGGGTGATCAAGGGCGTGAAAATCGGAGGAAGTCCGGACTGGCTGCAGGACAAACTGCGGGGTGCCGGCATCAACCCGGTCAACAATGTAGTAGACGTTACCAACTACGTGATGTTCGAATGCGGTCAACCGCTGCATGCGTTTGACTTTGACAAGCTGAACGAAGGCCGAATCGTTGTGCGGCGAGCCGACAAAGGTGAAAAGATCACCGCGATTGATCAACGTGAATACGAAGTTTCGCCGGATGCCTGTGTGATCGCAGATGCAACGCGGCCCGTTGCTGTTGCCGGAGTGATGGGTGGACTGGACACTGAGATATCCGATGGCACCGTCAACGTCCTTGTGGAAACGGCGTCGTTCGAACCGATTTCTGTGCGGGCGACGGCGCGAGCCTTGAAGTTGCACAGCCCCTCGTCGTTTAGGTTTGAACGCCGAGTCGATCGTCACAATATGGACTGGGCATCCCGCCGCTGCTGCGAACTGATCCTCAAAGTTGCTGGCGGAGAATTGCTGGAAGGTTCGGTTGTGGCCGGTGATGCCGCTGCAGACCGCTCACCCATGGTTCTGCGTTTCCAACAGGTCCCGCGGATCCTGGGCATCGACCTACCTTCTGCCGTCTGCGTTGAGATCCTGGAAAGGCTGGGACTGACATGCACGCACCAAACTGCCGATACGGCCACGTTCACCGCGCCGACATGGCGGCTCGATTTGACTCGTGAATGCGACCTGATCGAAGAGATCGCTCGAATTTACGGCTACGACAAGATACCGGAAAATGCCACACTTCCTGTGGTCGCGACGTCAAAAAGTAAGCGTGAGCAGGTAGGCGATGTCGTTCGAGCACTGCTGCCTTCGTGTGGTTTCTTCGAATCGCTGACACTTTCGTTTGTCAGCGAGGAACAACGCCAGCTGTTCCGGCCGCGCGGGGACATTGCGTCTGTCGCTGTGAATCATTCCACTCGCAGCCTTGAAAACCAGATGCGGCAGAGCCTGGTCCCCAGCCTGTTGCACTGTCGCCGGCAGAACGAACGTCATGGAACACTAAACGCCGAGTTGTTCGAAATTGCCAAGGTATACCTGTCAGCTGGTGAAGGCAGGACCGAGGCGGAAGCCGAACCAACGATGGTGGGCATTGTCTCGGGTCGTGATTTCCTGACACTGAAAGGTATCGTGGAAGCCATCGCCAGCCGATGTGCTCCGTCAGCAGTCTTGACGGTGGATCTCTGCGATCTGCCGGAATTCGTATCAGGACGGGGTGCCTCCTTATCGCTTAACGGACAGCCATTTGGCTGGCTTGGGGAACTGGATCGGGCGATCACGGACAAAGTAGAATTGCAGGACACCGTGTCGATCGCTGAGCTTAACAGCAACCTGCTGGAAGACATCTTCGAAGCCACTCGCACCTACAAGCCGCTGCCAAAATTCCCGGCCGTATCCCGCGATCTGAACTTCGTGCTGAACGAATCGGTCACATGGTCCCGGCTGTCGGCTGTCGTGGCTGCGGCGGGCGGAGAACTTCTGCAGAATGTATCGTTCAGCGGACAATACCGGGGCAAGCAGATTGACGCAGGACTCAAGTCATACGTCATCACCTGCCGTTTTCTGGCTGCAAACAGAACGCTCACCGCGGAAGAAGTAGATGCCGCTGTGAAAAACATTTTGTCTGCCTGCCAAGAAAAGCTTGAAGCCAGGCTCCGCTAAGGCAAAATACCGGAATCGACCACCACACACAGGACCGTTGAGTTCGGCGAGAGCACTCAGTCAACAGCCACAGACGTCGTATTGCTCACACACTCCGTTTTCCTGACTCAACAATTCACCCAGCTTAGAAGACTTCGTCTCCAATACCGCAATGAAGCGTACGCTGCTGAAATCCAAGATACACCGGGCAACGGTGACAGAGGCTGACCTCGATTACGAGGGCAGTGTTACGATTGATGCGAAGCTGATGAAAGCCGCGGACGTCGTGGAAAATGAACGGGTCGAAATCTATGACATCAACAACGGCAGCCGTTTTGCGACCTATGCCATCGAAGGTAAATCCGGATCCGGGATGGTCTGCCTGAACGGTGCAGCCGCACGGCTGGTTCAAGTCGGAGACCTGGTGATCATCTGCACGTATGCCGACTACACGGACGAGGAGCGAGCCGCACACATTCCGATCGTGGTTTCCGTTGATGGCCGGAACAGGGTCCCCGATGAGAATCAGTAGGCATTCAGGCCGGCGCGCAGATTCAAGCTCAACTGAACCGCTTTGAGCGTCCCGGGCAGATCACTCAGTCTCACTCACGATCTCGACGCCACACAGGACTGTCTGCCCGTGTTGCGCTGACAGATCGATTATAAGTTCATTTCCGATGGATACGTGTCGAAACTCGCGAACAAACGGCTTTTGAGCTCGACCAGTTTCAGCAACGATATCCAGACCGTCGATAACGGTCTGTCCCTGCAGGGAAACGCTGAAAACCCGTTCTGAAGTCTTCGTGGGGCCGGGGTCACAAAAGTGCAGTCGAACCGTGTGGGGAGATGCTTCCACAGTCCGACGCGGCACATCGAGATTTACCTTGACGCTTGAATGCTCTTCTTCCGCGTCTTCCTTTGCGGGCTCGCTGACCGACATCGGGATCGTCAGTCGAGTGACATTCACGGCTCCGGAAGCACCGATCCATGCCGGTCCCTCGCCACTGAATCTCAGACTGCTGCTGCAATACCAGGAAACTTCACCATCGACTTTGATGTCCAGATCTGCGTGCTCGCCACCAACTGTCGGGTATTCCATCCACAACGTTCCGCCTTCGTCAGTTCGGTCTCCTGGAGCTCCCAGATTGATTCCGATGCGTCTTAGACGCTGTCCTGGCTCTGTCAGACGAGCCTCATGATTAACGGTCCATATCTCCATTTTCGGCATATGAACCAACCCCAGAGACGTCTGATTCTGATAAGCACAGCTGCAGGTGCGAGTGTAGTCGGGAGCGTTCAGCACGCCGTTCGCAACCACAAGATTGGACGTGCAACCAGACTTAAATCCGCCCAGATTACCGGTACCGCTGCGAGTCGTCAGGTCGTAGTAGCCCGCGGCACCTGAGCGAAACGTCAGCATGTTTTCGCTGGCGATGATGTTGTTGCAGCCGTAGGCGCGACACACCTGCCAGGCCTGCTGCTGCCCAGTTAATGGATTAGTTGTCATCTCGGGTTTACCGTCCAGCAGACTGAAAGCTCCGGCGGACAGCTTATAGGAATTTGCGTTTGTCAGAATGGTTGTGCCGTGCAGAATACAGGGGCCGGAATACGCGCGCTTGTCGTCGCGCCATTTGATCGTGCCATCCGTACCATAATGCACGGCCATGCCGGCTCCGACTTCTGACTTCAGACGGTCGGAAGCCGACGCCCCAGCCTGCAGCAGCAGATCGTGTTCCGTCGAGTAACTCAGCCAGCTGCCAAAGACCGCATCGCTGTTTTCCCAGATACGTTTACCGCTATGAACATCAACAGCAACAATCTGATACGACCCAGGTGTACCCCGGCCACGACGTTTGAGCTGTTCTTCCACCGGTTTCGGCAGCTTATCCAGGCAGTAGACTCGACCATTACCGGCAACAATGCCGTTGTGCAGAAAACTATGTGTGGCATCAAGCTGCCAAAGTTGTTGGCCAGTGTGACGATCAAATGCAACCAGCCCGGCACTGGCGGAAACGTCAAAGCTTTTCGAGCCGAACCCCAGCGAGTTTCGTTTGAGGTCTTTGTCGTACTCCGCGAATTTCAGACTGCGACGTGACCGATAATTGGCGAATCCATTACCTGCCAGCAGCACATCCTCATAGACACCAATGTAGCCCCACTGCTGCTGCCCGCTGCCCGCTGCAGGCAACGCAATTTTGCGCCGCGTCTTTCCGCTGAGAGGGTCGAGCACCTGGCACTCACTACCGATAGCAAGATAAATCGCATCGGGCCGGACAACATAGTTTGTTCCGCGCCCGTTAGCTCCGGGAATGTGAACCTGATTATAAGCCGTATCGAGCGGCGTATCCTTGTAGGTATCATCGAAGTACAAATCGCCGGTACCCAGATCCTCGAAAGTTCGCTGCCAGAGCACTCGTCCCGTGTACACGTCGCGGCAGCTGAGTGAGTTCATTCCCTGAACGTACAATCGTCCTTCCACAACCTGTTCCGGCGGACCATGTCCGTGTCTGGGCAGTATGTCCATATTCGAATTGCCGCCGAACCACAGTACTCCCAGTGGCAACCTGACGCGGCTGTCATCAGACTTGACCGTATTCGCGATGTCGCCGTATTGATGAGTCCAGTCAGCGGCCCCCTTCAACGCACCAACCCTCGTGACAAGCATCCGGTTCTCGGCCAGGCTGACTGCGGCATTTTCGAGCCCGACACGTTTAATACTGGCAGACAACGATTCCGAAGGCCGGCCATCCTGCAGGACAATCAGCGAACTTCCGTAAGGTCGCACACTTTCGAATGCAGCCTTCAGTTCCTCTTCGTTGGACAGTAATCCTGCCGCCGTAGGTTCAGCAACGACCACCGCGTTTGCTATGTAGGGAGGGGCTTGAAACGATAAAGGCGTGCCGACATGCGCTGAAACTCGACGACCATACAGGCCCGCCGCGTCAAATGTGCGACGTAGTCGACTGACACGTTCCAGGCTTTCGTCAACGATGACGATCTCCAGTTCCGACTGTTGCAGGGCTGCTGCAATTCGGCCTGGATCCGCAGCTCCAAACCACAGTACATAACCACCCTGTGCCCCGATATCGCGAATCAGCGATGTCGCAAACTTCTCGTCCGTTTCCGTGACTTCAACAGGCCGTACAGCAGCAACCACCCGTTCGCTCACCGCACCTTCGCCAAACACATGCAGACGACCGTCCCGAGTCGAAGCGATCAGGTGTCCGTTGGCAGCCAGCAACCGCAGCACGTCGCCATCAACATCCAGCGAACCGCCGATCTGTGGTCTTTGTTTCCGATCATCGGCCAGTTTGACGCTCGTAATAGAATTCCGGCCGGCCGCATACAGCGTTGCCCCGGCAAGAATCAGATCACCACTGCCATCAACGTCGATCTCCCAGACCTTCTTTTTCTGCATCTTGCTGTCCACCTCGTGAACGTCATGGGACTGAACAACTGGTCTTTTGTCGTCCACACCGGCCGAATAGACAAAGTCGTCCGTCAACACAGGTTCATTAACCACGAACGCCGTCTTCTTGCCTGTATTCAAATCATAGCCGCGTACGCCTCGCAATCGTGTATGCACGAAAAACTCATCCCCCCGGGCAATGACCAGCGAGCCTCCGTTCCCTTTTCCTCCGGCGTTGAAGTCGAAGTATTTCAGGTCGCCCGTCGTACGGTCAAAAACCGCAGGCACGCTCCGACCTCCGGGAACCAGCAGACAATCTCCGGAAACTGACAGCGTACCCTGTGGAGCAACGCCACCGAACGACGGCGCACTGTGAGGCTGTTTGATGTAGTCGGCGGACGTCCCTTCATTCACCCAGATGACTCGACCGTCAGCCGGATCAATTGCATAGATGAACGTCCCCATGAATGGCCAGATGCTGGCTGCAAAATACACCGTGTCATCCGCCACAACGGCTCCACCTCGAGCGGGCCATGCGGAAATGATTCGCTTATTCCCCAGTACCTTAATACCTGACGGCCCGCCGCGGACTTTCCAGATCAGCCTGCCGTCAGCCGCCCCGACACAATGCAGAAAACCATCGTCGCTGACGCAGATAACCCGATCTTTCCAGGCAACGGGCGGAAATCGAACAGGCCCGTCCGTGTAATACGTCCATATTTCGCTGCCATCGTCGAGACTCAGCGCAACAACTTTGTCCGAATCGTTGAATCCTATGAAAACCCGTCCATCCTTAACGACGGGTTCAAAGACCCTGTCGTATGGCATCAGGTCATGATTCAGTGGATCATCCCAGACCGGTTCACGCCGACCAAAATCACGTGTCCACCGCAAATGCAGTTGATCCGGCAGCTGGTTCGCAGAGCTGGCAGTATGGCCGGTATCGTAGCGCCACATTGGCCAGTCATCATCAGCCTGCACGACAACGCTCAAGATAACCGTGAAACAGGTGGTAAAACATCGCAGTTGGAACATTCAAGAAACTCTGGAGTGGTGGGATTTCCGGGGACGACTACTGTAATCGCCGAAGACGGCAGTGTGAACCATTTCATGCAACCCAACACGAAGGCGACGCAGAGTCATGGGGTTCGGCAGGGTACGGGCAACGGACCACCCACGACGGGTGGCGCTTTACCTGAATTCGCGATCGCCGGTAAAATCAACGGTTCCTCTCGCTACCGGCGTATGTCTCGAGTAAAACATAACACAGGTTTTGGACTGAGATCTTCCCGCCCTCCGGATCAGCAGCATTCCATGTCAGATTGTTTACGGGAACTCAGACAATCCAATGACGTTCAACGTGACACGGCAGAACTGCAGCGGCGACTGGAAGAAGACGGCTA
Source organism: Fuerstiella sp. (assembly GCA_029245955.1). Taxonomy (GTDB): domain Bacteria; phylum Planctomycetota; class Planctomycetia; order Planctomycetales; family Planctomycetaceae; genus Fuerstiella. The sequence continues at coordinate 27,163 of JAQWOH010000022.1, forward strand.
TCTATTCCTTCGAGGCCTGTTGGATCGCGAGCAGCTACTGAGTCTGCGGCGACAGATGCTGGCACTGATGCAGGCCGGCGGGTGGCTGGTCCAGGGGACTGATCCCGTCGACGGTATTGCCAATCCGGATGCTCGCAGTACTGAGGGCGACACCGCATATACGGACGTCTACCACCAAGTCTACCGATTACAGGCATTTCACGAAATCGCACACAGCCGCGGTCTGATAGGTGTGCTGGAGCGAATCCGAGGCTGCACGATGATGCCACAACCACAAAACGTGGCTCGGCTGTGGTTTCCGAAATTCACGGAACATACCACGCCCATTCATCAGGACTTTGTTCATTTCCAGGGCACACACGACAACCTGACGTGCTGGAGTCCTATCGGTGACTGTCCTCGGGAACTGGGCGGCCTGGCGGTGATACCAGGTTCTCACAAAGTTGACCGAGTTCTGGAACATCACTTTTCACTGGGTGCCGGAAGTCTGCATGTCGACCCTGCAAAGCACTCTGACGTGCACGATGAGTGGCACACAACGGATTACAAAGTCGGCGACACACTGATTTTCCCGGCACTCACCATTCATAAAGCCCTGCCAAACCTGTCTGAGAATCGATTGCGCGTGTCACTCGATAACCGTTACCAGCGAATCGGTGACCCGATTGCGGAACACATGCTGAATCCTCATCTTGGTTCCATGAGTCCACTGACGTGGGATGACGTCTACGAAAACTGGGACAGCGACGAGTTTCAATACTACTGGATGAAACACAACAACCCGATACTGCCAAAAATTACGGAGTACCTGGACAAGGCCTTCGACGAAGCCGTTGAAATGACTCGCAACGGCGATCAGAAAGCACAACTGCACCTGCGACGGATCGCCATCAGAGATCCATCGTCGGATCAGGGACAGGTCGCATTGAAGGTGCTGTCCACGGTCAAATAATAGATCACCGTCATTCCGGAGCACCAACCTGACGAGCCACCGCCATCTCCTCGGTCATATCCCGTGGAATAGTCGGAGCCACCACGATTTCTTCGATCACGGTCCGAGGTGGCAAAGTGGCCGCAAGGTGAATACAACGAGCAACGTCTTCGGGCTGCATCATGGTCTTGCGCGCGTCAGCACTCGGTGGCGCCGGTCGACCGTCCAGGATCGGAGTATCAACCTCCGCCGGCAGGATGACGGTTGCTCGAATCCCCATCGATCGCAGCTCAGCATTGAGCCCGTGCGAAAAATTCTGCGACGCAGCTTTGGCGGCTGAATACGGTGCTCCACCCAGGACCCCGGGTTTAAGTGCGGCCATCGACGATGTCGTAATAATAGTTCCTTCGCCTCGCGAAAGCATGTCCGGCAGACAGGCCTGAGTCAGCCGATAAACGGCTTCAATGTTCACCTTGAAGACAGAATCCCACTCGTCAGGTTGTACATAGCGGACTGAGCGGACTCTCGAAGAAAAACCCGCGTTGTTGACCAGAATGTCGACTCGACCATGAGTGTCAATCGTCTTCTTCGCAACCACTGTGGTCTGGTCCCCGTCCATCAGATCTGCCGAATGAGCGATAGCTTCGCCACCTGCCGCAGCAATTTCCTCAACCACCGCATTCAGGGGTTCCGGCCGTCGTCCAACGACCACAACATGCGCTCCGTCAGCCGCAAGTAGTTTCGCTGCAGCGCGACCAATACCCGTCCCGGCTCCCGTTACGATCGCCACTTTGCCTGTCAGTACGCCCATTTTTTTTCCGTTGATCTGAAGTGAAACATTGCCCTGTCTGAACCTGACATCGTATCGGGAACCACTCTCAGGAACGAGGAACGAGGGCCGGGAAGGTGGGACGAGGACGAATATTCGACAATCGTCTGCAGGTTTCAGGCGGCCGCAGGACCCTGTCACTCGTGCAGACAGTAAAGTTTGGTCCAGCTTCGCAGAAACAAACTGTGACCGACCGCCACCGGCGAGGCATCAATCCGATCACCAACCTGATTCACGGCCGCCACTTCGAAAGTGGCATTATCCTTCAGCACGACACAGGTACCGTCGCGTCCGACAAAATAGAAATGCCCATTCGCAGCAATCGGAGACGAATAGACATTGCTCAGTCCCGGCAGACGGCGAGGTTCCGATGCGGGGCGTCCTGTGGCAGCGTCCAGCACCGACAGAATATTTCGGTTGGCACCGGTAAAGAACAAGCGCCCGTTGTGCAATAATGGAGACGGGACATAGGGTGTCCCTCGACGTGACAACACCCGAACGAAATCGGCATCGGTGACGTCACCGCGGGAATCCAGAGGAATTGACACTGCCAATGATCCCCGATAACCGCTCATGGCTACAACTGAATCTTCGAAACGAACAGGCGACGGAATCGCATTGACCGTCTGACCACCACAGGACCACAACTCGCTGCCGTCGACAAGGTCATAGGCTCGAACCTTATTCGTACCGTTGGCAACCACCACGTCTCGCCCGGAAATGCTGGTAATCAGCGGAGTATTCCACGACGTCACTTCGTCAGGACGCATCGTCTTCCACTTCACCGCGCCTGTGGATCCATCCAGACAGATGATAAACGACCCTTCTTCCTGGTCCCAGTTAACGACCAGTGAATCGGCATGAATCACCGGCGTCACTGCTTCGCCCCAGCCGTATCGCGTTCGCATGTCACCCGGATCCGTTTTCCAAAGCAGTTGCCCGGCCAGCGAATAGCAGTAGATTCCCCGAGACCCGAACGAAACATATAGTCGCTTCCCATCTGTGGCTGGTGAACTGCCCGCATAGGTATGAGTGGGATGATGTCCTTCGTGAGGCACCTCTTCGACTGCCGTCTTCTGCCACAACACTTTGCCGGTGACGCGATGAATACTCGTCACAAGAAAGCGAAAATAGACGTCCGGTGGCACGGTCTTTGAACGTTCATCCGCGGCAGGCAGTATCTTCGCTTTGCGGTCGGTCTGTTCAGCCGACAGCACGAACACCTGATTGCCCCATACGATCGGTGTGGATGTTCCTTCACCAGGCAGATCAGTATGCCATGCAATGTTTCGAGTCGCACTCCATTCTACAGGCGGTGTGGCGTTGTCGGCTGCAGTGCCGTTCGCAAACGGCCCGCGCCACTGATGCCAGTTAGCACGCTGTTGCTCCGTGGGCACGTCGCCAGCCTGAAGGGCCAGGGTCATCAGAAACAGATGCACAACTGCTGCGGATCGAATTTCCACTACGAATTCTCCGGAACGCACACTGTAGAACCGCACAAAAATAATCGTTCCTCTGCAGAATAGACGTTCCGTCGCCGACCGGCAACAATGTGGCAGGCAACCGGGACGGTCGCTGCCCGACATCCGAAAACATGCGGGCGAAACCGCAACGAACAATTCGAAACCGTTGCACCGGAGTATGCTTCATGGTCTCTGACCAGTCATTTTCAGGAGTCACCATGCGTATCGTCTGTGCTTCGGTCATAGTGTCAGTGTTCCTTCTGGTGCCAGCAGCCAGTGCCGGCAAGCCAATCCCCATCATCTTCGACACCGACATCGGAAACGACGTTGATGACGTTCTGGCTCTGGGGATGATTCATTCTTTACAGACACGTGGAGAGTGCGAACTACTGGCAGTGACCATTACCAAGGACCACAATCAGTGCGCGGCCTTCGTTGATGCGGTAAACACGTTCTACGGTCGCGGCGACGTCGCGATCGGTGTGTGTCACAGTGGTATTACGACGCAGCAAAGCAAATTCACAGTTCTGGCGGCGGAAAAGGCGGGCCGTGCAGACCGTTACCCTCACGATCTGCGCGGCGGAAAACAGGCCCCCGATGCCGTTTCGGTGCTGCGTCAGGCGCTGGCGTCACAGGACGATAATTCTGTCGTGATTGCCCAGGTGGGATTTTCGACGAACCTCGCAGAACTGCTGAAATCTTCAGCCGACGATATTTCGTCTCTGTCGGGTGTCGAACTCGTCAGAAAAAAGGTTCGATTGCTGTCCGTCATGGCAGGAGCATTTGCCCCGATCAAAGGCAAAGATCATTATGAATACAATGTGTTGAAGGATATACCTGCGGCTCAGGCATTGGCAAACAATTGGCCGGGCGCGATCGTGTACAGCGGATTCGAAATCGGTCTTGCTGCCACTTACCCGGCCACAAGCATTGATCGCGATTACGAATATGTATCACACCATCCACTGAAAGAGGCATATTATCTTTACGATCCGCCACCTCATAACCGTCCGACCTGGGACCTCACGAGCGTGCTGTACGCCGTTTATCCCGATGCCGAGTACTTTGATGTCTCGCCGACCGGTACAGTTACCGTGGGAGCAAAGGGGCTGACGAAATTCGCGGTGTCCGAGATCGGTCGGCACCGTTTCCTGATCATGTCTGACCAGCAGCGTGTACGAGTCGTTGAGGCACTAGTCCAGCTTTCCAGTCAACCGCCGGAGCCCCTGCGGCAACTACAGGTGGATCAGTCGCAGTGACGGCCTCCCTTCCACTGAAACTCCCACGAGTTCTGGTCGTCGGTTCGATCAACATGGACCTGGTTGTACGGTCCGAACACCTGCCTGCGCCGGGGGAAACGCTCATCGGCCACGGCCTGTCTGAGATTCCAGGAGGAAAAGGAGCCAACCAGGCCGTTGCTGCCGCGCGACTGGGAGCCGCCGTGTCACTGATTGGACGTCTGGGTGACGACGGTTTCGGAGACACTCTGCGAAACACACTGGCGGCCGAAGGGGTGGAAATTGACGGAGTGCTGAATACGCCGGACTGCTGCAGCGGTGTCGCCATGATCGGCGTTGAAGACAGCGGACAAAACTGCATCACCGTGGTCCCTGGCGCAAACGATCAACTGACGCCCGAAGATGTGGAGGAACAGGCGGAGGAATTCGATCGGGCTGATGTACTGCTGTTGCAGCTTGAAGTACCGATGGAAACGGTACTGACCGCAATCAGGCTGGCCGACATGAATAATCTTCTCACCATTCTTGACCCGGCACCAGCAATCCTCAATTGTCCCTCCGGACTGCTGAACGTCGATGTCGTGTGTCCCAATGAAACAGAAGCGGCCCTGCTGAGCGGAATCGAGATCACAACCACAGGAACCGCACATAGAGCTGCCCAAAAGCTGCATCAGCTGGGAGCTCGGCAGGTGCTGATCACCCTGGGAAACAGGGGCGTTGTCTACCGAGACGCATCCGGCAGCAGCGGACACGTGGAACCGTTTTCAGTGACAGCGATCGACACAACGGCAGCAGGCGATGCGTTTGCAGCCGCCGTTGGATTGCGTCTTGCAGAAGGAGCGTCTCTGCAGGACTCAGCACGATTTGCCTGTGCTGCAGGCGCCATGGCCGCGTCCCGGAAAGGAGCTCAGCCAGGCATGCCGTCTCGGGCAGAAGTGAACAGACTGCTGACTTGAAGTGCGATCACTTCAAGACGGCGTTTTCGGCGGAATGGAACTCTTCCCAGCGACACCAGGCGTAATTCCACTCCATCCACATTCGCATCACAGTCCACAGCGAACGCATCTTTTCCACGTGCTCCGAAGGCATCTTTGTCTGTGACGCGGCGGAATCCCGAGCAGCCATGTCCAGACCCCAGCGACGAGCCAGCGAGCGACACAGGCCGTCGGCCGACATATCTGTCTCGTCGTCGCTGCAGGAATCCTCTACCAATGACGATTTTCGTTCGTCACCCACCATGTTCGCCCCGTCAGCAGTAACAAACATCTCAAACAGTCTGGAGCGATACGGATCCACTTCAAGCGGTTTCGTTTCTGACTTCGCGTCACCGATCAGAGTTTCGATTCCATTCAGAATCTCCTTCGCGACGCTTCTCTGGACTTCTTCTGATACGTGGATGTCTCGTGAGGACATGCTGAGTTCCATTTCCTGAATCGGATGCGAATGTGTGCACGAAAACTCCGGGCAGCTGACGGCGGCGGCACACAAGTGGTTCGGCCGCAACAATATACGTCGACAGCAGCGATTCACAGTCAATGCTGCGGTGAATCTCAGAATTCACATAGCCTTGATTTCCGGTCTGTGTCAGAATCCCGCAGGTCATAGTATTTCGCTGACACCAGCATAACGATCCATCTGCCGCCCCCCCCGTATGTGGACCACGGAAACAGATGGCTGAAGAATCGGCTGGCTGCTCAAGACCGACAACGGAACCGCTGCTTCATCAACATCGCGAATCCCGGGAGACCACGGCATGAAAGCCTTCGCCTACAAGAAACCAAAGTCATCCGGTAGCAGGAAACTGGTCGGTCTCATTCTGGCTTTGATGCTGGCCATCTGGTACTTCGACATCATTCCGGAAGTCGGAACGGTGCCCACGGGAGGACTGGAGGTCGACGTAACGAATCCAAATCTTAATGACTCGGATTTTCTGGCGATGCTCAACGATCCGCCGGCCGATGAAATTATCGACAATTCCAGCACGGATACACCTCCAGTGAATGAGGAAAAGGACCCTCTGCTGGCCGTTCTTGCCAGCACTGCCAAACCCATCGAAGAAGCATTTCCCGAATTCACTGAACCGCCGTTCCCGGTATCAGACAACTTCGTCGCTGAAGTCACTCCAATACCGCAGGCCGCTGGTGGTATTCAGCAGGCGGGTTTTGCCTCATCCACAACTCCTGAACCAGAAGCGGCCATTGTGCAGGCCGTGCTGTCACCGGAAGTCGCCGCAACTCTGCGAAACGTCGAGCAGTGGGTCACCAATGGAGAAACACTGGAGGCACATGCGGCGCTTTCGCGGCTGTACTGGAAACAGCCCGAATATCGTGCTCAGATATTTGAGCAGATCGAAAAGACGGCCACCCAGATCTACGCCAATCCGCACTCGCACTTTGCAGAGCCGCACTTCGTTGAATTCGGCGACACACTCGAAGACATTGCTCAGCAGTATCAGGTGCCATGGCAGTACCTGGCAAAGCTGAACAGCACAAGTCGCGAAACGCTTCAGGCCGGTGAGAAACTAAAGGTGCTGAAGGGACCATTCGGAGCGGTCGTGGACCTGGACAGTTTCGAGATAACGATTCATGCACATGGCTGGTACGTGCATCGATACCGGATTGGCGTTGGCAGGGAACTGGGCAGTACTGTCGGCGAATTCACCGTTCAGGACAAACGACAGAATCCGAATTGGAATCGGCCCGATGGAGAAACCGTTGCTGCCGACGACCCGCAGAACCCGCTTGGTGAATACTGGATCGGCCTGAGTGAACACATCGGAATTCATGGCACGATCGATCCGGATTCGATTGGCAGGGAAACATCAGAAGGATCCATCCGCCTTGCCGATGGCGACGTCTCCGAAATCTTCAACCTGCTTGGCACTGGATCGAAGGTGGTGATTCGCCGATAGGGTGCTGCCATTGTTGCTCTGCTGCGGCCGGCGACTCACCCACCAGAAGACGGCTGCGGCCGGAACCGACGGTGCAATCGGAACATCGACAAACGCCACCAGAAAGACCAGCGCACGCTGCACCAAATAGCCACGCGCCACGTCGTTCGCTGCGTTCCAACACATCGTGTGATTCGTCGAAACGAAGACAGCCGCTGTCAGTCCGACAATAAACAGCAGTGTTGCAGCCCAGTCAGTCACGACGCCGGGCCAGTTCCGCGCCGCTACAACGGCTGTCGGTATTAGCAATAGTACAATGAATCCATGTCAGACCAGCAGCGAACTGAGCGGAGGCCCGCAGCCCCGGGCCCGGCAAATCGAATAACCAGCGCCAACAATCTGCGCCACCGCCGGCTCCGCGCGCAGCACAAGAGAAATGGACATCAGCCACACTATGGTCGGCTCACAACAGGCGATCCTGTTGTGAGCCGACCGCGACCACATGCGAGTTTCTCTTAAAGTACATCAACGGTGATATAGATTACACCGCGGCGCTACCAGCTGGCAGTGCACCACTGCACGCGTCATTTGCATTGTGATTCGACTCGTTCGTGCACAGTAACTCGCGTTGCCACAACCACCGGATAGAATAATTCTTCGTCACTTCACGTTCCTCTGCCCCGAATTGCGCCACGATGCGACTAATCTCCTGCCTGTGCTTCAGCCTGCTTCCAGTCTGCGCGACCGCCGGCATGGCCGATAAATCCCCACGCTATTCCACTGATGTCCGACCCATTCTGGCAAAGAACTGCTTTGCATGTCACGGCGGGGATGAGGGGTCGCGGGAAGGGGACCTGCGACTGGATGTGCCTGCAGATCCGGCAGACAAGGACTCTGCGGCGCTGCGCGCGATTGTTGCAGGGCATCCAGACGAAAGTGAATTGATTCGTCGCGTGACGAGCGATGATGCAGAACTGGTAATGCCTCCGCGCGATTCCGGGCATGTGTTAACAGGAAATGAAATTAGGACGCTGCGGCAGTGGATCGCCGCAGGAGCAGAGTTTGAAATCCACTGGTCGTTCGTCCGGCCGGTTCTCCGAGACCCCGTCGCACTGAAAAACGACAGTTTCAGTCGCAGCGATATCGACCGGTTTGTACTGAGGCACCTCCGCAGCAAGGGGCTGACACCTTCACCGCAGGCGGATGCATACACACTGATTCGCCGAACGTATCTCGCCCTGACTGGCCTTCCGCCCACTCCCGCTGCTGCCGACGTCTTCGCGGCAAATGCGTCGGCCGAGGCCTTTGAAGCTGTCGTGGATGAATTGCTGCAGTCGCCAAAGTTTGGCGAACACTGGGCCACAATGTGGCTGGACCTGGCTCGATACGCGGACACCAAGGGTTATGAAAAAGATCAGCCGCGAAACATCTGGCGGTATCGTGACTGGGTTATCGATGCTCTCAACAACGACATGCATTTCGATCAGTTCACCGCTGAACAGATCGCCGGAGACCTGTTCGAAGATGCCACCACCGAACAGATTCTGGCGACTGCCTTTCACCGCAACACCATGACAAATGACGAGGGCGGCACGGACAATGAAGAGTTCCGTATTGCTGCAGTGAAAGACCGAGTCGACACAACGATCCAGGTCTGGATGGGCCTGACCATGAGCTGCGCCAAGTGTCATTCGCATAAGTACGACCCGATCAGCCAGCACGAGTACTACCGGTTCATGGCATTCTTCAATCAGACAGAAGACGCCGATCGTTCCGACGACAAACCACGACTTGCGACTCCAACCGCAGCACAGAAGCGACAACTGCTTGAGCTGACAGCAACACTTGAACAACTGCGGACCGCTCAACAGAAACAACCTGCACCGGATTCCGATCCCGCTGCAGAGGGATCAGCAAAACAAGTGGCTGACACGGAAAAACAGCTGGAGGAATTGAAGAAGACAATTATCGAAACTCCGATCATGCGAGAACTACCGGCAGACAAACGAAGAGAAACGGCCGTGCACGTGCGAGGAAATTTTCTTGATCAGGGCGATAAGGTGACCGCAGCGTTTCCGGCAGCATTCGGTGCTTTCGCAGGACGTCAGTCCAGCAGCAGACTGGACGTTGCGACATGGCTGATGTCGGAAAAAAACCCGTTGACCGCGCGAGTGGCCGTGAATCGCATCTGGAGCCGGCTGTTTGGCAAGGGCATCGTGGAAACGGAAGAAGATTTCGGTACGCAGGGAATGCCGCCGAGCCATCCGGAATTACTGGACTGGCTCGCAATGGAATTTCAGGACACTCACCAATGGTCGCTGAAGCGGTTGTGCAGAGCGATCGTAATGTCAGCCACGTACCAGCAGAGCGCCATCGTCACCGATGCGTCACGCAGTCTGGATCCACGGAATCGGTGGCTTAGTCGGGGACCACGTTTTCGTTTGTCCGCCGAGATGGTTCGCGACCAGGCGTTGGCCGTATCGGGCTTGCTGTCGGACACAATCGGCGGACCGTCAGTGATGCCGCCCCAACCCGGCGGACTCTGGCGTACCACCTACAGCACGCTCAAATGGGAGACACCCAGGGGAGAAGATCGGTATCGTCGGGGACTGTACACCTTCCTTCGTCGCACAAGTCCGTACCCATCGATGATCACGTTTGACAGTACCAGTCGAGAGGTCTGTCAGATTCGTCGCATTCGCACAAACACACCATTACAGGCCCTTGTGACATTGAATGATCCGGTCTACGTGGAAGCGGCCGGAGCACTGGCAAGGAAGGTTGCAGGGTTCGAAATCAGCGCTGGTCTGAAAGCAATGTTTCGTCGGGTATTGATTCGTCCCGCCTCGGCGGATGAGCTGGCAGGATTATCACGTCTATTCGACGAGTCATTGACGGTGTTTCAGTCTGATTCCGCTGCTGCCACAGATTTACTGCAGAGTGCAGCACTGAGCGACACTCCGAAAGACAACTCCATCAAACTGGCCGCCTTGACTGTTGTCGCCGGCGTTGTTCTGAATCTCGACGAAACATTAATGAGACCATAGAAGCATCCGAAAAAGATCCGTGACATGAACGACCTTCACCAGCACTTCGGACTGCAAACTCGACGCCACCTGCTCAGCAACGCCGGCGTCGGGCTTGGCTCGATAGCCCTGCACAGTCTCAACAATCCTGCTACGACAGCCGCGGATGTTCGTGTCGGGCAGAATCCAGTGGCTGCAGCCATGCCAATGCGGGCTGCCACAGCGAAGGCCGTGATCTATCTGCACATGGCCGGCTCGCCGTCTCAACTGGAATTGTTCGAAAACAAGCCGGAACTGAATAAATTTCACGATAAGGAATGCCCACAGGAATATCTGGATGGCAAACGATTTGCGTTTATTCGCGGTGTGCCGAAGATGCTGGCCGGACAGTTCAGATTTCGACAGCACGGTGAGGCCGGACAGTGGATCAGCGAGTTACTGCCTGAGTTTGCGTCCGTTGCCGACGAAGCGTGTATTATTCGCACAGTCAATACCGACCAGTTCAATCATTCGCCCGCTCAATTGCTTCTGCATACTGGTCAGCAGCGACTGGGAAACCCGTCGATGGGTTCGTGGGTCACATGGGGACTTGGCAGCGAAAACCAGGATCTGCCGGGCTTTGTGGTCCTCGCATCGGGCGGCAAAACCCCCAGCGCCGGCAAGTCTCTGTGGGGGTCCGGTTTTCTGCCAACAGTCTACCAGGGCGTCCAGTGTCGCACTTCGGGCGATCCGGTCCTTTATCTGTCTGACCCCAGGGGCATCAGCCGCGGACTCCGCCGGAAAACGCTGGACACTCTGCGTGATCTGAACGAGATTCAGTACGATCGAAATCGCGACGACGAAACTCAGACACGGATCGCGCAGTACGAGTTGGCGTATCGCATGCAGGCAGCTGTTCCGGAAGTCATGAACATCGGCAACGAGCCCAAACATATACTTGAATCGTACGGTGCTGTTCCCGGATTTGTTTCTGACGCAGAATCAGCAGACGATCCACGAGCATTATACAAAGGCGACGATCCGACGTTCGCCAACAACTGCCTGCTGGCCAGGCGACTGGTTGAAAAGGGCGTGCGCTTCGTTCAGCTGTACGACTGGGGGTGGGACCATCACGGCAGTTCGCCGGGGGAATCCATCGATGGAACGTTGCCGATCAAGGCGCGGCAGATCGACCGAGCTGTTGCCGGACTGCTGAAAGATTTGAAGCAGCGCGGACTGCTGGAATCGACGCTTGTCGTATGGGGTGGCGAATTCGGTCGAACTCCGATGATGCAGAACAACGTCAACAAGGAACTGAAGAAGGGCTTCATCGGACGCGACCACCACCCTTATGCCTACACAATGTGGATGGCGGGCGGCGGAATTAAGAAGGGACTGGCGTACGGACAGACGGACGACATCGGCTACTACATCGTAGAAAACCCGGTTGGTATTCGTGACATACAGGCAACAATCCTGCACCTTCTGGGCCTGGATCCTCACCGCTTCAGCTACAGCTATCAGGGACTCAACAACCGACTCATCGGTCCGACGAATGACGGTCAGATACTGAGTGACATTGTCACCTGACAGATTTCAGGATATAAAGACGTGCTGCTAAATTCGGGAGATTCATTTTATGTCCAGTGACAGTATCGAAGAGGAAGAACGCATTGCCAATGAGCGGCTGGGGGATCCGGACGCTGAATTCATTCACGGATCGATTCGTGAACTTTCCGGACTACACAATTCGATCCTCGCTCTTGATCGCACGGCCACTGTCGCTGACGCCGTGCACATGATGATTCAGAATCGAAAGGGTGTGATTCTGATTGTCGACAACGACAAGCTGATCGGACTGTTCAGCGAACGTGACGTCCTCACGCGTGTGGTGGCTCAGAGACTTGCCCCCGCTGAAACCTCGATTGTCGATGTCATGACTGCGGACCCTGAGTGCCTGAATTTTGATGATGAGATCGTGTTCGCACTGAACAAGATGACCGTTGGCGGATTTAGACACGTGCCCATCCTGGACGAAGACGGATCGCCGGCGGCCGTGGTTTCGATGCGTGACGTTGTGGAACACATCGTGTCATATTATTCCAACGAAGTCTTCAATCTGCCCGCAACTCCCGATGCCCGTGTTTCGTCAAAACGCGAAGGCGCTTAGTTGAACTGTCCGCCGTCAACGGGCAAACTTTTTGCAAATTCGCAGGGAGATCACGCGACAGACCGTTCTATTCCTTCGCGGGTTCGGTCACGATAACGGTGATCAGATCAGACCAGGCAGCAAACTTGGTATTCTTTGCAGCGGCCTTTGCTGCCGCAGCCTTGGCAAGGTTATTGATCGCTTTCTTGGCCTTCTCGACTGCTGTCACCTTTTCTGCAGCCTGCTTCGCTGCGACTTTGACGTCAGCCATGACCGCTTCGGCGTTGTCTGCGGCAGGTTTTAACCGGGCCTTTGCGTCATCATCGGCTGCTGATGCCAGATTCCGACTGGCAACCTCCAGTGCTTTCCTTGCGCCATCGACAGCAGCCATCGCCTGATCCGCCGCTGCTGCGATTTCCTCGGAAAGCTGTTCAATACGCTGGCGCCGGGACTCCGCTCGAACAGCAGCCGGACCGTTGTGCCGATACTGCGCCACGCCCGTACCCTGCAATGTGAATTGATAACGCCCGGGTTCAACCTGAAAATTACCGTTCGGCGCAAAATTGATCACCAACGTGCCGTCGCTGTCTTTCTCTGCAATGTTGACCGTGGGGGGGCTGCGGAGCATTCCCCAAAGCCCCTGCGGTTCAATTGTCAGGTTGCCGACCCGTGTGCCGTTGTCAGTCACCCTAATCGGAAGCTCCAGCTTCTGACCAACTTCAACAGTCCACTCTTTGGTCTCCACGACGTCAATGCTCACCGGTGCATTTTCGTGCTGGTTCACAGACAGCGGGACCCGTTCGGTCAGTCGTGAACGAACTCGGATGGAATCCGCGAAGATATGCCCCCAGACAAGTGACGCAAAGCGTGCGTCACGAACCAGCTCACGGCTCCCCGCCGCAGTCGAAACACGGGCTCTGCCGACAATGCGAATCTCGCCCGACCAGGATTGTGCATCAGCAGACGCTGAGACAACAAGAATGCCTCGGTCCGTGGTGCCACTCAGAGTCAGCGGTGTAGCCGACACGCCGGGGGGCAGATCCTCGGCAGTCACAACGATATCGCCGTCGAACCCATCCTGCCGTGGACACATCACACGAATGCCCCAGCGAGCTCCCTGACGAAGCAAAGGAGTTACCGAGTAGCCGGTCCGATTGGTCGGGAGTGTCTTCTCGGTCGTGGCGATCAGCTGAAAGTCGGGCAGCGCTTCGCGAACTGCCAGACGGTACAGGTCCGCACAGCCTCCACCACCAAACTGGTTCGTGATTGTGACCTGGTACTTACCCTGATGGATCGATTTAAAACTGACTGCTGCGTCAATGGTATCTGCATTGATCGTATCTTTGCCATCGACACTGAAGAAGCCCGGCAGATCGTCGTTGTCAGCCACCTGAGTCAGAGTTTCGACGCCACCTTCCGACTTCGTGACCTGATGAACAATTAACAACGGGTCCACTTTCGACTGCATGCGATCTGCAATCGCCTCAACCCAGTACGTCCGGTCGTTCTGTGCTGTAAACTGAAACACGTCTTCATCATTGGGTTCATCAAAACGTCCCGCGACTTCGCTGGGCACGGAAATCTCCTGAACAGAATCGCCGGAGGCTTCGGAAACCACCGGAGCTGTCGCGAATCCGATGCGAACGGAATTCGCTGACTTCAATGTGTAGTAGAATCCCGGAAGAAGGCCCTGCCGAGGCTGACCGGGATGAAATCCCGGAGGAGTGCAGACCAATTCCGGCACCGCAATCTTGACCTTAGCCGTCTCCAGCAAATGGCCGCGGATTCCTGACGCTTCGTTCAGCACACCGCCGGGCAGATTTCGTCCGTACAGCGTGTATTCCTGCGTTGAACCGGGCTCACCTGCAGGAGGATATACAAAGTCGACATGTGGCCCGTCAGAAATGCTGAGCCGATAAAAATGATCACTGCCGCCCCGGTAAAGAATATCCGACACGGCCAGCAGAAATTCACCGTCCTGTACTGCCTGCACTTCCAGAAATGAATCACGACCGTAGGTATCCCGGTTGCGATCTACTTCGCGACCTGTGGAATCGTAAACGACCAGCTGACCGTCAAGCCGCGAATCGATGCGTTCCGCTGTCAGATCGATCAGAATTCTCTGCCCTGCCTTCGCTGCAAATCTAAACCAATCGATGCCTCGTGCAGCCACCGCCCCTGTCACGGTTGAATTAATTTCGATCGGCATCGCGTTTTCCGATGTATCGTTGTTTCCTGCTTCCGTCACTTCGTGCGAATCAGCGGAAGCGACCACAAAGGGGCGTGCTGTGGACAGTCCGAAGTAACCGACCGCACGAGTGTCGTAGATGCCGGGCGGCACGTCTGCTGCTACAGTGACGGAGAACTTTGCGCCGTCCATGCGGGGCTGCAGAAAGAACTCGTCAGCGGGCAGCATTACCGGGTTCGCCGTGATACCGGGGTGGGTGAAACGAAGCTCGGTCAGTTCTTCCAGATTGCTTCCGTTAAGGGAGATTCGGACAGTTTCGCCGGCCTTCGCAGATCGTGGCTCCAACCGACTCAGATCAGCAGTGGGCAGTTGAGCGAACAGAGTTGTTGCATTCGTCGTGGCAATAAGCAGGACGAAAATGCGGGCGAAGATACGATGAATCATGGTTCCGGAAGCAATGACAGACATAAGCCTAATGGTTAAATAGAAATTCCTTCGTGTTCACAACGACCCAGATGATGTCTTCCCAGCTCTCTCGGGCCGCCTGATCGGGCGACAGCAGCTTCGGATCTTCCGCTGACCGATCCTGTTTTTGCTGCAGGTGTGCCAGCGCGACCGAAATTTCGCTGTCTGTCGGGTCACGCGAAAGGGCGTGCTGATAAAGCTCAGTCACTTTCGCTCGATTGTCTATGTCTTTGTTACGCGACAATCTGACGGCTTTCCCGTCAGGCGCGTTCAGAATGCGATGCATGGCATCAGAATTGAGCAGATGCAGGCTCTGAGAAAGGTCAGCACTGGCAGTACGTTCGCATTCGCAGGCCGTGTCCATCTGTGGACGGCCGAAAACTCGCAGAAAGAAGGAATCGTTGTTTGCCGAATCATCCGGCAGAGCGACCGCACGGACTCCCACCGGCTGGTGATTAAAGTTATTTCTTGCACCCGCCACATCGTTAATCGCGTCCAGCATGACTTCGGCAGCCAGTCGACGCGGATAATATCGGGCAAAGTTCTGCTCATCGTTACTGTTGTGTTCGTTGGGAAAGGCGCTTCGCTGGTACGTCCGGCTATTACAGATTGCGCGGCACAGAGCCTTCAGATCGCAGCCGGACTCCTGAAATGACTTCGCCAGCTGATCCAGCAACAGCGGGTGCGTGGCGGGATTCGTCACACGCATGTCGTCTTCCGGTTCCACAAGGCCCCGCCCGAAGAAGTGCTTCCAGTATCGATTCACCAGCATCTTTGCGAAGTATGGATTCTCAGCAGACACCATCTGTTCCGCCAGGTCGATGCGGGGATCGCGTTCTGCCGGGATTTCCAATGGCTCACCGCCCAGCGGTGTCGGTTTCAGATCTACGTTCGTGTTGGGGTTCTTCGCGACGGCCGGAATTCGTTTGTGATAGATGATGTCATCTTCGGGCAGCTTACGAATCTCCTTGCGGCCGATCGTGGAAAAGAACGCGGCGAAACCATGGTAATCATCCTGTGTCCATTTTTCGTAAGGATGATGGTGACACTGAGCACACTGAATGCGGACCCCCAGAAAAACCTGAGCAATGTCGGCCATTTGATCCTTGGGGTCGCTCACCGCGCGATACCAGGAAACTGCCGGATTCGTATCGGGCCTGCCGCGCGCGGTGACCAGCTCCGTGACAAACTGGTCATACGGTTTGTTTGCGGACAGACTGGCTCGGATCCACGCATGAAAACCGAAAGTCTCACGTGCCACCTGTTCCAGATTCCCTCCAGCCTTGTTCCGAAGAATTCCAGCCCACTTGCTGGCAAACAAATCGGCGTAACCAACGTCATCCAGCAGGCGATCGATTGCGGCAGGCCGTTTTCCTGCGTCATTCGATTCCAGAAACTCCCCTGTTTCCGCAACAGTCGGCAAACGTCCGGCAATATCCAGAGAGACACGTCTCAGGAAAGTGGAATCATCACACGCCCGTGACGCAGGCAGTCCCAGTGTCTGAAGTTTAGCGAATATAAGTTCGTCAATGAAGTTGGCCGGAACTGGCAGATCCGGCGTTGGCAGTCCCAGTGGAATGGTCGCCATGAATGCCCCTGCCTGTTCCTGAAACCGGATCATGACTGACGTCGTCCCCGTCATGTGCTTAATTGTGACCAGACCATGGCGATCGACATCGCACATGTCGGTCTGATTGGCTTTGTAGTCAACGACACGGGTAATGTCCCGCGAACTTCCGTCACTGAAGAAGGCAGTCACTGCCAGCTGCTGCGAATCACCGCGGTTGACAACGCGATCAGCCGGAAGAATTTCAATTCGTTCCACGGTCGGATCGTGCGTGGGACCATACGACAGGCCTTCGCGAATCCACCGTTTCAACAGAGCATACGAACCGCTGTGCTTCCGGATACGAATGCCACCGCCGTGGGGCGTATCACCACACGCTTTCTGCAGTAAAAGACTGCGTTCGGGTGCAGCGGGAAAAAAACGCCGCCCTCGCGACTCCCTGGTCAGGAACTCGAAATCCTGCTGTGGTTCAAAGCCCAGCAGCGACAGTCGAAAACTGTTCTTGCCTTTAGGCGTTCCGTGACATGCGCCCCCGTTACAACCGGCTCGAGTCAGCTGCGGAACAATGTCATTGGGAAAACTGACGGGCCGCTGCACATGATATGATTTGACCACAGCAGAAATTTCGAAAGCAGAGCTGAGTTCCTTCAGCCGAACAGTAATTGTCGCTGCACCATTTCCAAGCGGTTTCACAAATCCGGTTTCGTCAACGTCGACAACGTTCGACGGCGTCACAGAGTAAACAACTCTTCGCGTGATATCACGTTGACGTCCGTCGGGGCCTGTCGCCGTAAGCAGCAACTGGCGTGATGCAGACGGACCAACCAGAACAATAGACGTCGTAGTCTGCGTGCGGTCAATCGACAGCTGTCCATCGACCACAAATGCCGGAGACGCCCCGGCGGAACCGCCCGCCAGCAACATCCACAGGGAAAGAAGCGGCAGGAGTCGACATTTCTCCGATCTTCGGGCGGTTGAATTCGTACTCATCTTAAGAAACTCAGAACGATGATGCGGCGGCGATCGTCTCGCCATATTCAACAGATTCTCGGGAAGATGCCCGTCCAGCGAAAGCCAGAACCATAAATTTTCCTGCCCGACACACAGCGAATAAAGCCGTGATGAGGAAGTTCTACCTTTTTGCTACCAGTTACGTTCAAAGGCATCTGGTAATGGCAAGCCCATGATTCACGCGGTAAACTTCAGCCCTTGTTCCCGGGCCAGGGCCCGGGACGAAGAATGAACTTAAGATACGCCCGACCTCAGCGTGAACCTGCCTGCTTAGAATTGAGCTGGTGGTGTCCAGACCGCTGGTCGCAGCTCAGCAAGACCAGCATGTCCAAAACTCAATTGATTGACGGCGTCTGCCTTCAGCTTTCCACAGCGGACTCCAGTCCGAGCAACTGGATCGGACAGGCAGAGGTCCTGAAGCAGCTCCTGGCCTGCTGGCTGGTCGTTGACGACAAGGACATGCCGCTGACCCCCAGGCTGATCGGCACTCCCGGCATCGGTAAAACGACGCTGGCAATTTCAGGAGCTCGACAGCGGAAGCAGGACCTGTATATCTATCAGTGTACTGCCGACACCCGACCGGAAGACCTGCTGGTGACTCCTGTCCTGGCGGAAAGCGGGAAGATCGCGTACCACGCGTCACCGATGGTCACGGCAATGATCGAGGGCGGCATCTGCATTCTGGATGAAGGAAACCGCATGAACGAAAAATCCTGGGCCAGCCTGGCGCCATTGCTGGATCACCGACGTTACGTCGAATCCATTGTGGCCGGAATTACTATTCACGCGCACCCGGATTTTCGGTGCGCCGTCACAATGAACGAAGACGAGTCAACATTTGAAATCCCCGACTACATCCTCAGCCGGTTGCAACCGACGCTGAGCCTGGGCCACCCCGCGCGTGCTGACGAAATGGCAATCCTGAAGTACCACCTGCCATTTGCTGATGACCAGATGTTAAGCCTCACGGTCGATTTCCTGCAGGAGTCGCATACTCTGAATCTTGATTTTTCAACTCGAGACGGACTCAACCTGCTGAGATTCGCGTTGAAACGACTGGCTCAGGACACCGATCATCCCCTGTCGCGTGACGATGCCTGGCGCGAGGCACTTGAACGGTGCCTGGGCGAGGACGCCACTAATCTGCAGGCGCTGGCAGAACGTCGCAGTCAGTCGCTTGGCGGAAACGCTGTTCCCATGGGGCTGGGAGACTTCTTCTTTTCTCCCGACGATCCACTGCATCCTGACCTGAGTGATGGTGATGACGACGATCATGACGAAGACTTCGAATCGGGCATTGATCCCGGTGATGACCTGCCGTTTTAGCTCGAGCCGCCCAGTTCACGCCTGAGACAGGAAATACACGCAGCACGTGAAATGCCGCTCTTACCTGCAAAGCCTCGCGGCCGTCAGAATTGCGGCAATCATACCGGCCGGGTCCGCTGGCGTATTCGGATCCCATGCTCGGTCGAATCCCGTGCCGTGAGTGGGACTGGTGCGAACGATTGGCAGACCAAGCGTAATGTTGACGGCAGCGTCAAAACCGATGAGCTTGATCGGAATATGTCCCTGATCGTGATACATCGCAATCACGCCGTCAAATTCACCGGCAACAGCTCTGCGTATGAGCGTGTCGACCGGCAGCGGCCCCGACACACTGACTTCCTGATTCTCAAAACCGCGAACAGCGGGTTCAATGATGCGCCGTTCTTCGTCTCCAAACAGACTATCTTCGCCCGCGTGAGGGTTCAGAGCACACACCGCGATGGCTCTGCGCTCGCAGCCGATGTTCACTAAGAAACGATCCATCAGACTGACTTTTTCCGCAATTCCGACCGTCGTCAACAATGATGGCACACTCGCGATCGATGTATGCAACGTGACATGCGCGACACTCAACCCGTGTAAGGACCGTTCGCGTCGGGCACCCACCAGGTCTCGTAAACCCGCAATTCCTGATTCCGACAGATGAAGCATCATGGCAAAGTCAGCAACATCACATCGTTCTGCAAGAATTTCAGTGTGTCCCGGATAGCGATGTCCGGCAGCGTGCAGTGCCGCCTTATTCAGCGGGGCCGTAGCGATGGCATCCACAGTTCCTGCTTTGGCCATTTCAATCGCCGCATTCAGGTACCGGAACGAACCTTCACCTGCCTCCGAACTGACACAGCGACGTTCCGCCACCGGAGCGATGTCACCCATCGGGTTGTAGCAGGCGACTGCGTGCCGTTGTGCGAGAGTGTCACATTGCTGTGCCATACCGGCACGGGTTTTAGCTGCGTCATTGATTTTTTCGAACTTAAGAGCATCCGTTCTTAACAAATCTTTTGATGCCTGTTGCAGCACTCGGTGGTCGCCGATGACGAATGGGCGGCAGGCCTGCGAAATTGCAGGTGCCCGCATCGCACGAGCGACGACTTCCGGACCAATGCCCGCAACATCGCCAATTGTTATTGCAATTATGGGTCTGTTCATTGTTCAATGCCGCACGTTGAGATATACGGAGCAAATGCAGTCAGACAACCGCGTGGATTCCGGAAACGTGGTTGAGCAATCCATCAGCAGGGTGAGCTGCTCCATATCTGTCACGCAGGAATATTGTGACAGCGCTGATGGTCTTGCAACGATGCATTCCTTTCTTTGCCGGTCCGGGAATACACCTGGACGATCCTGTCAGTTTTCTTCCAGTTGCGCGTGAGAGTTTAACACAGACACCGTCTAGTTAACTCAACAGTGGCAGTTTGCGGTCACGATTCTCCTTTCTTGCTGTGGTTCTTCAGTTTGTACGACGAAAGTCGTTTCATCTTCATGTCAGCCAGTTTCCCGGACAGAATTTTTCTGCGCCATTCTCCCGTGTTCACAATCGTCGAACCGACCGAATCGGCCCTTCGAGTGCATGGTTCTAGTTTTCACGACACGGTGACTCAATTCCATTTCCCTTTCACTATCACCAGTACTGATGGCTTTCAGGAACAGAGCAGGCTGATTCAGGACCATTCGTCGGACTGCAGCATGAATGTTGCGGCAAAGCTGGCCTGACCCTGGTGCTCCCTCCCACAAATACATTACACGGTCCCGGTGCGTCCCTGCGGTCGAATCGGCCCAGAAATTGCAGCCAGGATTGGCTTGATGTCAGATGTCACAGAAATAACACGACCTTTGTTTATTAACGAGAGAAGAATGTCAGACGTACATACCAACCAGGAACATGCCGCGGATGATTTCACAGACGATGCTCCACCGACTCGTTTGCGATCCAAACAGTCGCTGATGTCCGGAATCGGGGCACGAAGATTTCGCCTCAGAAGACCGCTGTCGCTGCTCCGAAGGAACGCCGCTGACCAATCAGCCACCTCCTCAAGAGCAAACAAGAACAGCTATGGTGAACTGGGGTAAGCTTTAGGCTCTGCCGTTAATTGCCCGTACAGTGCGTTTCGCGCGAATCTGCACGACACGAAGAACTGTTTGGCAACTGGCTGGACCTGAGACGAATTTCACCCAGCCAGAACCCTCCCGTAAAATGCGACATCGGCCCTCAGGTGTCAATTCTTGCTCTGGGCGCCAGAGTCCACCACCTTTCGTTCGACACGGACAGCGGCCCGGTTCGACGTAAAATGTCAGCGAATTGGGTTTATTTGGGGCAATAAGTTGTGTTTGTGAACTTATTCCGGCCTTACGAGCTGCGAAGACTGGTCAAACGAAGCAAAACCCGAGCAGAATTTGGACTGGGAAAGGCTGGAATGTTGTCCCAGGGCGACGTTCTGAGATTCAGGTTTCCCACCCGTGAGTGGCTTGAAAATCTTGACCACAACCATCCGACGGATAGAATTGGGCGATGCCAAGGATAAGGTTTACCAGACCTTACGCGGTGTCGCCCTGACCGGTTGAGCACGTTGAAATTGAATTCGACGTGTTCCCGAATTCTAAAGATTACGGAACTGGCTGTTAGGCCTCCGGAGATATTTTGTGTCCGTTGGATTTGGGGACGACTTCAAAGAACAGGTACGCGCAGCCACCAGTATTTATGACCTGGTCTCTGAGACCGTCAACCTGACTCAGAATGGTCGTGACTACAAAGGGCTGTGTCCATTTCATGACGATAAGAATCCGTCGTTCAACGTCTACCCGGATCGACAGACTTACCGATGTTGGGTGTGTGACAAAGGAGGAGACTGTTTCACCTGGGTGCAGGAAGTCCAGGTCACCACATTTCCTGAAGCTCTCGAAATACTCGCTGAGCGAGCGAACATTGAAGTACCAAAACGATCACAGTCTGAATTCGCGAAGAAATCACAGGACAGTAAGGTCACTCAATACGAAATCGTTGACTGGGCAATCAGCTTGATGCAGCAGGCGCTGCGGATGGGAGAAGCCGGGGAACTGGCTCGCAGATACGCAAGCGAACGCAACCTGTCGGAGGAGACACAGCGAAAGTTTCGCCTGGGCTACCACCCGGAAAACTGGAACTGGCTGCTGGATAAAGCGAAAGGACATTTTACAGAAAAGCAACTTCTGAGTGTGGGACTTGTCGGTGAACGGGACAACGGACGCGGCTATTACGACAACCTCGTCGGTCGTTTTGTGTTTCCGATTATTGACGAACGAGGTCGGCCTGTGGCCTTTGGCGGACGAGTGCTGCCCGGAAGCAACATTGAGAGTCCTGCTAAATACTGGAACAGTCCGGAAAGTAATATTTTCCTGAAAAGGAAGACACTGTATGCATTTGAGCAGGCGAGAAACGCAATTAGAACTGGCAAGAGTGCGATTATTGTAGAAGGGTATATGGACTGCATTGCCTGTCATCAGGCGGGAGTCACTAACGCCGTGGCCACCTTGGGGACGGCGCTAACCGAAGATCATGTTAAGTTTTTGAAACGTTTTGCCGAACGTGTTGTGTTAATTTACGACGGTGATCAGGCGGGAAAGGACGCCGCCGAACGCAGCATCGGTCGGTTTCTTGCTCAGGATCTAGATCTGCGGGTATTGACGCTGGAAGAGGGTCAGGATCCGGCAGATTTCCTTGAAAACAACGGGAAAGACGAATTTGAAACCCTGATTGGAACAGCCCCCGAAGCTTGGGAATACAAATTGCAAACTGTGACTGATCGTTACGGAATCGATTCCGTCAGCGGACGACAGCAGGTCATGAATCAACTGATGGAGTTTCTGGCAGCGGCCCCTGGACTGGCGGGAACGCTGCGAGAAGACCTCATCCTTCGAAAGGTGTGTCAGCGAGTTCAGGCTGACGAAACAACAGTACGACGCCAACTACAGGAGCTACGAAGCAATAAGGCAACACGGCGGTTCATTCGGCAGGACCAACCAGTCCAGGCAGAGCCGGTCAACCTGAATTTCAACGGCGTAGACCTTGCCGAACGCGAACTATTGGAAGTTATCCTGAGCTGCCCGGATTACACGGACTACATTCGACATCAGATTGGTTCGGATGATTTTAATAATACTCAGCACCGGCAGTTGCTGGAACTATGTTTTGATCTTGTGACGGAAGAGGGAATACTTCCCGACGCTCAAAGTGTGATTGCAGCAGCGGAATCAGACTCAGCCACGCTGAGTCTCGTGAATGCTCTGCTGGACACTGCGAACGAGAAAGGAATCTCGGAACTCATGCGTGAGCAGCCACTCACGGATGAGACTGGTGGAACAACTGTTCCACCGCACCTGGAGCGGGTGTTACACCCGATTCTCCAACGGCGTGCCAAAAACCAAAACATGTTGTCGAAACAAAAACTGGCTCAGGCGGATTCGTCATCGAGCAAACTGAACAACGACACAATGGATGCACTCCGGCGTATTTTTCGTTTTCGCCAAAGTCAGATGGGTGACGATCCCCCATCTCTGAAATAATCGTTGAGGAGCACATCGGATATGCATCGTCTGGATGAAACACTAGCGCAACTTGTGTCCACGGGGCTTAAGCAGGGTTACCTGTATTTCTCGCAGATTCACGATTACCTGCCTAATGAAGCAGCTGACCCGCGCAAGCTGGATCACCTGATCATGGTTCTGGAGGAACTGGATCTCGAACTGCGTACAGACCCAGTGGTCTACGCGGATGAATCTCCGGCGGACAAACGCAAACGCCGTCCGGAAATCCGCCTCGATGAAGAACCAACGCGCGGGACGGAAGACCCGATCCGCATGTATCTGACTCAGATGGGTGAAATCCCGCTGCTGACACGCGAAGAAGAAATCTTCCTTGCCAAGCAGATCGAAGTGACTCGCCGGCGTTTTCGTCGAGCTCTGTTGAGCTGCGATTTTGCAATGAACTTTGCCTTTGAAACACTGTCGCAGGTGAACCGGACAGAACTTCCGTTCGACCGAACAATTAAAGTGTCCATGACAGAGAGCCTTGAAAAGGAACAGATCCTCGGGCGAATGCCGCACAATCTGTCCACAATAGCGTCAATCCGCGAACGCGATCTGACCGATTTCGCAATGGCTCGTTCACTTGGACTGGAGAGTAAACAGGGACTGGAGATTCGTCGCCAGGTCGACGAACGTCGCCGCCGCAGTTTAACATTGCTTGAGGAATTGAGTCTGCGGACTCAGCGACTCCAGCCGTGTATGAAGCGACTTGAACAGATCTCTGCTCGAATGCTCGACCTCCAGGATCAGATCAGCAATCTGAAAGACCTGTCGTCTGCGGAAGATGAGCGAGTCAGCATGCAGAAGGAACTGAACGACCTGATTGACCTGACGCTGGAAACTCCAAATTCGCTGGGGGCCAAGATGGAGACCCTGGCGTTTCGGTACGAGGAATACGAACAGGCGATGCGAGATCTGTCCGGCGGTAACCTGCGACTGGTTGTGTCCATTGCCAAGAAATATCGCAACCGCGGCCTGACGTTCCTGGATCTGATCCAGGAAGGCAACACAGGACTGATGCGTGCTGTTGACAAGTATGAGTATCGACGCGGTTACAAGTTCTCGACCTACGCTACGTGGTGGATTCGCCAGGCGATCACTCGAGCAATCGCTGATCAGGCACGTACGATTCGCATTCCCGTCCATATGATTGAAACGATGTCCCGCCTGCGAGCCGCTGCTCGTGAACTGTTGCAGGAAATGGGACGGGAACCGTCGGTCGAAGAAATGGCCGAAGTCGCTGACGTACCGATCGAGGAAGCTCGCCGAGTGATGCGAATCAGTCGCCAGCCAATCAGTCTGGACAAACCGCTGGGTGAAGGTGAAGACAACAGCTTCGGTGAATTTGTGGAAGACAAGAGCAACGACAGCCCGGTCAGTAATGCCGCGTCTGAAATGCTTAAGGACAAAATCGATTCCGTCCTGAAGACACTGACATATCGTGAACGTGAAATCATCAAGCTGCGTTATGGCCTGGGCGATGGGTACACCTATACGCTGGAAGAAGTCGGTCGCATCTTCAAGGTAACCCGGGAACGAGTCCGACAGATTGAGGCCAAGGCCGTACGTAAACTGCAGCATCCGGTTCGCAGCCGTCAGCTTCAGGGATTCCTGGAAGGGATTACGGCGATCGCCGCGGGACACTAACCGTACGTGCAGCCATGAAAACATAAGAAAGCCTGGTAGTTCCGAACTACCAGGCTTTTTGTATTACTCGACAGCATCCATCTGCTCGGCAAGGATTGCCAGTGCGGTCGGATCATCCTGAAAGTACTGCTGCACGACTGCCCCAGGATCGTCATGAATCCGTCGCAGTAACTTTACCCCCAGCTCCAGATCTCCGCGGCCTGAAGACACCATGCTCCGAAGCGATTTCAGCAGGGAATCGATCAGGTGCTCGGGGTAGGAATCGTATTTCAGCAGCGTACTGACGCAGGTGGCAGCCGTTGTCGGATCACATCGGCGCAGTACACCACTGACGATCTCAAGCAGATCGCCATCGTTTTCAAACCCGGGACGGAGCGCTGAGATGGCAGCGCGCCGGAGTGTGACCGGACCGTCTTCGGCAAGCATCACAAGCTCGTCGTGAATCGAACGCGACAGAGACCCGCACCGGCCGAGAAGCAGGGCAGCATAGCACTGAATTTCAACTTCGCGATGATGAAGAAGCTCGGCGACGGTATGCATCAGCTTGCCATCGACTTCGTCTCCTGCAAACATGTCCATTAGTGTGGCGAGTTGCATGCTGCTGCTGTTGTGCCGCAATTGTGCTGAAAGAACATCTACGGAATCGCCCGACGGACGCTCCGGAAAACCGGGTTGGAAACTGCAATCATTCGTCTTCTTCAGGTATCGAAGACCTTTCCCAAGCCCTTCCCTTGCGTCCGGTCGAAGCAGCGAAACAACGTCTTCATACATCACGTCTAACGTCCATTCAGTCAGCGCCATGCTGTAGCCAAACTCAAGTGCACTGACTGTTCCGATGCGAGATCTGTCCCACGGCAGTTCTGTCACGGCACTGGGCTGCTCGACGACCTCCCGTAACGCCGCGTTCGCCATGATCGGCCCTAGCCCAAAGATCAGGGGCAGAATCTCAAATGTGCCCCGTGGAACACTCTCAGCTAAAGAGTTCGACTTAACAAAGTATTCTGCAGCCGCCACAGCGGTCACGGCCGCCAATTGACAAGTAAGACCTTTAAGCTCCGGGTGCAAACCAATGGCAGTCACAAGCCCTGCACGGTCAGACTCAAAACGGTAGTGCAGAGACATTCCGTTTGCAGTCAGATCCTCCGGCTCGTCCCACCTGACGTCAACTGACAGACTGGACTCCACATATCGACTACTGACAAACGCGAACAATCGACGGGGCAGTGCGTCATCGGCGCAGCCGGCCACCACAGCGTCAATATCATCTGGCGTAAGGACACTGGCGGACGAAACGCCATGAGGCCCCAACAGCCTCGCCACGGCAGCGAATCGACGTTCGCATTCAACTTTATGTTCCAGTGGAAGAGGCGAATGCGGTCGGAAGGGCCAGATCACTATCGTATCCTTCTAAACGGCGCGGCACGATTCAACGGCACCTGAAGCGATCGTACGCCCCCCTTGATCCTGCTCACCAGGAAAAATAAACGTTACGCGCCACTGCAAAAAGGACCGCGTGGCCGCCCGTGTCATCAATATGTGCGAGTTACTGATGCCGGCTGAACTCGCAGGAGCCGAGCCTTCGGGCGTTGCTGGTCGATCAGCACGGGTTCCGCTGTCTGAGCCGTGGTGACGTTTCCGGCGGCATCTCGAGCCAGCAGACGGAAGTGCAGAGTTGTCGGCGTCCCTGGCAGGATCGGCATCTCGAAAGAACGTTCGTCAGTCTGCCAGTCAAATAATGGTGTCCACGGACCGGCCGCACTCACGGCGGATTCAAGGCGAACAGGAGCAGACGACATATTGAGATCAGCAACCTGCCAGGCCAGACGAACTCGCCCCTGACCATCAGCCAGTATCTGTGGTTGTGCCAGCTCTGCGGTGGGCGGGGTCTGATCCACCAGAATCACAATACTCGGACGTTCGCCGGGTTGCGGAGGCGGCTCACTGAAGCCCAGACCATTACGGACCCGAACGGCAAACCCAAACGTGCCTTCGCCGCGTGTGTCCACCTGAAACGGACTCTGCAGATCGACATCACTGTCGTAGCGAAACCACTGACGACCATTGTCTTCCGTCACAAAAAGATCAACAGAACTCACACCGGAAGGCCCGACATCATCGATCTGATACGGTATGTCGAATACCCGATTGTTCACAACCTGCGTAAGACCGGGTGTCAATACGTCAGACGAAATACTCTGCATGGAACTATCGGGAATCGCCGGGTTGTAGGAAGCATTGTTAAACGGCATCTGAGACCGATAGGGTTCGGAGGCAGTACCGTTCGTCGTGTCCTGTGGCGGTAACCTGAACGGGGTTGTCCCCACAACCTGTAGTCCC
Source organism: Fuerstiella sp. (assembly GCA_029245955.1). Classification (GTDB taxonomy): domain Bacteria; phylum Planctomycetota; class Planctomycetia; order Planctomycetales; family Planctomycetaceae; genus Fuerstiella. Next base: position 54,769 of record JAQWOH010000022.1, read on the forward strand.
GTCGGTTGCCCGTTTATTCCGGGGACCGCCTGCATTCCAGGTCGAACGGACGGAGAATTGGCTGCCCCGGAAGGCGTTGCCGCGCTCAGAACAATCTGTCCGGTGCCTGTGCCCTGATTTCCTGCCAGGTCGGTAACGAAGCCACGCACAGAAACAGAGGTTCCGGGCGACGACTGAACAGTCGTCTGTCCGGATGACGTAGTTGCGCCCTGCAACGGTCGCCAGCGACCGTTGATGCCTTCCGCATATTCGACACGTATGCCCCCGGGATCAACATCGTTGGCAGAGGTCTTCCACGAAATATTAACCTGCCCGCTGGCCGTTTCTGCCAATTGAAACTGCAGGGCAGGGGCAGAAATATCGACCAGGACCTGCAACTCTGGTTGCAGAGGACCAGAATTCCCTACCAAATTTCCTGCGTTATCCGTGACTCGCACCGCAAAGGAATACAGACCATCGCCAGGCGCTTCGAACTGAAACCCCCCGGCGGAAGCTTTCTCCTTCTGCACCTGTTCCAGTGGGCCACCGTTGGTGGATACAAACAGCACAGCATATCCCGAGATCTGCCCCACGCCCGCGGATTCCACTGCAAAGGGAATTCGAAAGCTGGTGGTGTTGGTCAGCAGCGGTTCATCTGCAGCAACGACCCCGGAAAATACCAGAGCTGCTGCAGCTCCAATCGAAAACTGAATCAGATCTCTGTATTTCATCCCAGCGTTCCTTCGTTGGGCAACACCATAGTTATACGGCACATCGGCAACAAAAACTCGAGAGGTCGACCGCAACAGAACGGCTCTGTCCTGGCAGTGGTTATTCACACATGCGACGAACGCAGTGGTGTTGTTTCTTGGCGTCTTCAGTCGGACGTGTACAGCCCACGCAATCGATATCGGGAACGACGGTTATGTCACTTGATCCGAATGATTGCATGGCAACAGTGAGAACGATCAGACCGAGGAGATGCTGCCCAGACCTCCTGTCTTAAACCGATACCGGCAACAATTGCCGAAGTGCAGCATCGAGGCCAACGACATGTGCCGGCCATGTCCACTCACCACACGGAATGTCCGCCTGCGGCAGTGAGGTTCGCGGAAACCTCGCATTTCCAGGCACAACGTTGACAAGTGTCACGGATGTCAGAAACAGGACGGAAGAATTCACGCCGCCGGTATTACTTGCTGAACAGTCCGAACAGCCCACCTTTTTTCTTTTCGGCGACAACGTTCCTTGCCTGATCTTCTTCGCTCATACTCAGACGCTTTGTCAGGTCATTCATGCTCCGCGTCAATCTCGCCTTCGGAGCAAACTGTGTCAGAGGGATGCCATTGTTGCGGGCCCCGACCATCGTCGCGTAGTCATTCGGCAGTTGCCAGAACACTTCCCGACCAATCGTTTCCAACGCTTTGTTGAGGCTGATGTCCGTATCTTCCAGTCCCATCCGATTAACGATGATGTCGACTTTTTTGTCAAGGCCGTTGGCCTGATCAAGAAACTGAATAACTCGGACCACGTTGCGGAGACAGGTCAGATCCAGTTGTGTCACAACGAGGATTCTGTCGGACACTTCCATCGCAGACATATCCAGCGGACCGAAAGACTTGCTGGCATCGATGATTAGATGCGAAAACGTTGCTTTAAGAAGGGCAAGAATTCGCCGCAGGTCGTCGGGGCGGACCAGATCCTGGCCTTCCACTTCGACCGGGCGGGGCAGCAGAAATACGCCGCAGTCGTGTCTTGTCAGGGAACGTTTCAGCAGCCCGTAGTCAAGTCGGCTGATGTTTTCCGAAACGTCACGAATAGTGTAGTCCGGAATGATGTCAAGCCAGACATCAGCGTCACCAAGTGTCAGGTCCAAATCAATAATAACAGGTGAGTTCGCTGGGTCCTGGGCCAGAGCAGCTGCAATATTGACGCTCATGGACGTGCTGCCCACACCACCGCCGACACCAACAATACTGACAATCTGCCCAGTATTGGCTGCGCCGTCTCCGTCAGTGCCACCCAGCGCGGTACGAATCCTGTCCAGAGCGGCAACGAAATCGTCCAGCTGCAGAGGCATATTGAGAAATTCACGTGCACCGTTTCTCATGACCTGCAGGATCAGACTGCCTTCCTGCGAATCACTGATCACAAGAACAGCACATTGAGGCGCTGTTCGAGTAATCTCACCAATCAGGTCTATGGCCTGCTGTGGATTGCTGTCGACATTGATGAGTGCCATGTCCGGCTGAGTCTGCTGAATCACGTCCATGAAGAATTCATAGCGCGAACATTCCGCCTCAAGCCAGACAGTGTCGATCCCCAGCAACAGCGTCTTAAGCAAATTGCGAGTTGACTCTTCGGGATCCATCGTCGCGATTCGTAGCACACTCTTCATTTGGCTTCTCGTCTTACATTCACAGCTAACTTGGTGCTGCTGCAGAATCCTTCATAGCTGATGAGCTTAACGCATCAGGGGCGAGATAAGTCCGGTTGCCTGGGAGTTCGAACGTGCCCTGCGTTTCGACGGAACTTCCGCCGAAGCCGGCCGAATGGCCGACGATTTCGCCGCACCGTCAATACGGCCTCGAACCGCGGCTTCTGGTATTGGCAACCCGATATCCGGTGTTGGTGTCTGGATCTGAGGTTCGGTTTCCGGGGAAATCAGCATCGGTTCCTCCGGCACGGCCGTCGCACCCGGGCTGCGGGTGGCAGCGTCGGCCGGACAATAAGCTCCGGTAGTGCATCCATCACTTTGCTTACCGTACAGTCCGCTCCTGCACCCGTTAGGATGCTGGCTGCAGTAGCCGTTCTGATTGCATTCCATGCAGTTGAATCTGGCATCGCACTCAGAACCGGTCCGAGGAATTTCCAGCATATTATGCCAGAACAGTTCATGATCGGTCGGAGTGTCTGTGAATTTGCCTGGCCCGCCAGCCGGTACCTGTTCGGGTGACATGGGGGCGACGTATTCAGGCGTCACAAGGATAATCAATTCAGTCTCAGATTCTGTAAACTCTTTATAGCTGAAGGCTGCTCCCACCCACGGCAGTTCACCGAAGAAGGGCAACTTGGCTGTACTGCCGGTTTCGCGAGTCGAAATCAGTCCGCCGATAACAAGGGTTTCTCCGAAGTTCATTTCCACTTGTGTACTGACTTTTCGTACGGTGAACGATGGCACCGTAATTCCGTCAACTGTTACGGAATTGGCGAAGTCTCTTTCCACGACGGATGGTTCGACCTGCAGGCGAAGCCGACCATTACCCAGTATGTGGGGCACCGCCGTCATAATGATACCAAACGGCTTGAACTCGATGGCCGTCGTTCCCAGTCCGGCAGGAACAATGACGGGGGCTTCCCCACCGTTCATCAATTCTGCCGGCTGTCCATTGTGCGTCACAACCATCGGTGTGGCATGAATCTTCAGCAGTCCTTCCGTCCGCAGGGCATCGACGAATCCCTGAAATACCGAGTTGGGATTCATGAATCCGAAAGAGACGGAGGTATTTGAGAAGCCTGTAAAAGTCGGGCTGGCCACGCCGTCAGCCACCGTCAGGCCGCTAAGCGGTGTAATTGGACCTGGCGTGCTCAACAGATAACTACTGCTGTTGACGAGTCCGAAGTTCATTCCCATCCTGCGCAATTTTGAGCGATTGACTTCCATGATCGTGGCTTTCAGCATCACCTGCTGCACGCCGCCGATCCTCATGTGGTCCAGCACGTTCGGATAGAACTGCTCCGCAATCGCCACAATCTCGTTGATATTTTCAGGGCGGGTCACCCAGCCACTCAGCAGCACAGCCCCTTTAATTTCCTCGACGCGAATGGCATCGTTCGGATAGAGGCGTTTTAAATACGATTCAAGATGTCGGATATCTCCGCGAACGAGAATCTCGACGGTGGAATACTGACCGAATTCGTCAATAATCGTAACCGTCGTGACGCCGGTAGAAAGCGCATAGACGGTGACCTGATCAGGATGCCCCTGAACCGGATCGACTTTGACGACCTCAGCGTCAAAGTCCAGCACGCTCTTGATGCGTTCAGTGTGCTGCAGAATCGTGGTGAACTTCTCGAAGATCGAGACTTCGTTCACGCCCGGTTTCAGCTGATAAACCGGAGACGTCCCGGCCGATTGACCGAACGCTCCGCTTGACGCAGCACTCAGCAACAGGGCCGCGGTACATACACTTTTCAGAAGTTGTCTGTCAGCCTGCATCCTTGCACTCCAACAAAAGTGAAGAGCGGTCCCGGACAAATTGCCCGGGAGCCGCGTCCCCAACTCATAACGCGCTCCGCGCGATTCCGTGTTCCGGCAGGCTGTTCAACGTTGTTACAGCCTGAAGAAACGTTTTTTAGTAGTCGAACATGTCCAGCAATCCGGAGGTCAATTCCTCCAGTTCATCTTTGTCAAGACCTTCAAGTTCCCCGGTCGGCGCTGACGGCTCAACACCCGGCTGCGAACTGCTCTTTGATGCACCACTCAGCGGCAACGGTTGTACCGATGTGTCGATTGGCACGTCACTTTTCAGATTCACTTTTTCAACACGTACTATTCCTGATTCATAGATCGCCATGGTCCAGAATTCCTCGTCAGCATCCTGAATCAGCGGCTCCGACCGAGCCGAAACGAATTCATTCTCAAGCTGCGCGACAATGTCTTCCGGCTCGTCTATTGGCAGAACAAATCCACCCAGCCCTCCACTGACATCAAGGGTCGATATATCGTTAACTGCGCCATTACCTGATCCTTCAAGGTCGTTTTCTGTAATGCCTGTCATCGCGATCTCTTCTCTATCAGCACTTGACCGCAGCACTGTCGAGATTTCGCCCTTTGAGTCAGCAAGCTCAAGAACCATCATTTCCTCAGGCGTCACCAGCAAAGAAATGTTCCTTGCCGCAGAATCTCCGCTTCCTGAATTCACACCATAGACTTCCGCCCCAACAGCAAAAACCTCAATATACTGCAGTAATGGACGAACTCTCCGTGTCTGTTGCCCAGTCGTTGGATCCCTGTGACTGTCACTCAGCAACAGGTCAATCCGATTTCCCGGCCTCAGCATTCCGCTGTGAGACTTATTGGCATCCACAGGAATGGTCTTTACCCGCATCCCATTTGGAATAACTGCGCTAGCTCCGGTTTGCCCTTTTTCTGTCAGTTGATCGACAAAGATATAGTCTCCGGCAAGCCGTGACACCTTCAGCGACCGTTCTGAAATCTGTTCTAAATCCGTTACCACTCCCTCCGGACATGACTCTACGTTGACGCTGGAAAACATCGTGTTCATCTCATTCAGAGTGTCACCCTGAACGATTGGATTGGCAGCAACCAGCACCGGAATCGTCTGTACGTCTTCACTGTCCCCATTCTGATTGCTGAGGTACTGTTTCACACCCAGCATTGCCACAAGGCCACAGGCGCCAGCGACAAGCAGAAGTATCAAGGTCTGGTTCTTCATTGTCCGGAGACTCCCGGCTCGTCCGATCGCCTGAGCATTCCGCTGTGTTTGCAGCAGCCCGAAGGACTGCTGCAACTCCACAAAAATGCACAAACGTCAAGATCGAGCCATGCCCCATCAGCATCATCATCGGCACAGTCGGAAACTCTGCTTCAATAATGCTGGCAGGAATACCATTCAAATAAATCTCCGCTGCTCCCCGCAGCGAAGCTCACTCTCAAAAACAGGCCGCTATTGATGAAATCGTAAGCGGGGTTCAGGTGGGTAGCAATTTCCTACATCAGGCCGGCATACATGAAGTAGCCGATTGTGCCGATGCAGATAGGAACGCCGTATGGCAGCAAAAACATGGACGGTTTCCGATCTGCAGCGATTCTTGACAGTTCGTATGGGTTTTTTACGACCGTCCATTCACTCAGAATCGTCAGAAACTGTTCGTAGTGCTTCTTCCAGGCTCCTCGCGACGCCACCATCAAAAGTGCCATCACAGCACCAACAATGACAGAAACGCAGAATGCGTAAAAAGTCGTATGCCAGCCCAGCCACGCCCCGATGCCAGCCATCAGCTTGACATCTCCAGCTCCCATTCCGCCAACGGCATACAGCGGAAGCAGACACAACAGCCCGCAACACATACCGGTTAATCCTGCCAGTAAACCGTCAAACCCACCAATACAGGTCGAAAAGACGAGTCCGGACAGCACCATCGGAAAAGTGATCCAGTTCGGTACCCGTAGTTCCTTGCCATCAATCCATGCGGCCAGAATCAAAATGGCTGACACCAGTTTGACATGCCAGTTTTCTATAAGTATTTCGTTCCAGTCCATCTTACTGTTTCCTGTTGCGTTTCGAGTTATGAGTTAGTTGAGACTCGATCAGCTCCGCTTAAGGGATAAAAGCGGTAATTCCAGGTTGCATTCAAATGTGCAGCCATGGAATTCAGCGTCGAGTCAGGCACGCCCGGCAGGCATAAAAAATTGAAGGGTAAACAGGATGAAGGCCATCGCTGCGAAGCCGGTGCCCTGCATCAGGTCTGATATCGAAAGCTCGATCCAGTATGGCAACATGCTTTTCCCCTTTCTGATTTCATGTGATCAGAATCAGATGATGACAGAAAAGACACCGTCCACTGGCACATCTTTTGCTCCGGTGGCGGTATCTTTCTATGACAAGAGCTCATCACAAAGATGAGCGTCACGCTTACGTAAGGTAAGTACCGACCTCCTGGAACTTGCTGTTTGCAGCACCACCAATGGTGGAGATAGCAGCCAGACAGACAACGATGATCAAAGCCAGCATCACTGCGTACTCAACTGCAGTCGGGCCATCTTCGGATACAATGAACTTC
>JAQWOH010000073.1 GCA_029245955.1 Fuerstiella sp.
GCCTGAGTCGTCGTATAACCCTGATCTTCTACCATTGATATCGCGTTCCGCCGAAACTCGTCGCTGTGTTTACGACGGACCTGTTTCACTGATTTCTTCGACATTCCTGACGCTCCTTGCGTGTACTATAACACGCTTAATCGAGCGCCCACTATTCGTAGGGAATTCCAAACACTGCACATGAAAAGAATTCCCGTATGACAGTGCCGTTCAGGCCTGACCCCTTGATGCTTCGCACTCCTGGAACTCGATGACCTGGCGCCGCCGTTCGCACTCTTGTACGATTTTAAAAGGTCGGAAGAACATTACCGTCGCATGGCGAGTGGTGGGCCGGCCAGAATCAGGACGCTCAGCAACGCGACGTTCTCCGGAAACCATACGTCCATTGAGAGCCCAATTGCGACATGCATGCCGATCAGCCCGATGGCAATTACTGGTTGCGCTGGTCGCCAAAAGAATGGAGTGATCGCCAGCAACTCCAGCGCGACGCTGCCCAACAGTCCGAACCACGAAATGAATCGATGCTGCACAAACCATCGTCCCATCAGACTTGGTGCATCGCCGCGAAGCAGCCACTCAGCGATGATGAGTGCGCCGGAATCTGGATGCAGAAGTGTTCGTTCACCCCTGGCGCCCTGTGCACACGACGTTAACAACTTGACTGCCCCGGCCATGAAATAGAACAGCAACAACATGAATTGTGCGGTACCAAAAACGCGAAGATAAGCATGCTGAGTCCTGCGACCAAAGTGGCCATGCCGAGTGATGTCCGGTAGCCATGCAAGAATCAGAGCCGCCCACAGCAGGCCATGTTCGCCATGCCGAATTGAATCCCTTGAGTCTTCAATCGCAAAGTGCAGTACGAGACACACGGCAGCAACAATGCGAAAGGAACGAGATTCGGTTTGGAACGTGACAAGCAGAGACGTTCCAAGGCCACAAAGCGTAATGACCATCCAGAAACTGGCGACGTGTTCGATGTTTAGCCACGAAACTGCCCACACAGGCTGAAAGTTGATCCCGCCTTCAACGAACCATAGCCCCCAGTCTCTCAAGGAAAGAAAACAATGGGTTGCCATCAAGGCGTAGATCGCCTTCGCGATCACTCTGGCCTGAGCGAAATTTTCGTTCAACTCCTGAAGTGGATTTGTCACGAATGTATTCACTTTGTCTTTCAACTTCAGCAGTCCAGCGACTTCGAATTTCGCCCTGACTCATGGCAGCGGTCTACGTGTTTTTAACAGCAGAACGGCTGTCCCACACGAGCCGGAACTGGTTCTGTCAGTCTGTATGCTGACCTAAAAGCTCAGCACATGCAGTTTTCGATTCTCCCGCAAAGTGCCGTCCAGGTACATTTCTGTCGGATCGAAGACTTCTTTCATCAGCACGGCAGTCCCACCACTAAGTTTGGATCGCAGGAACCTCCTGATCTGATTCTGAGCCTGAATCGCGGGCTCAAGCTGTTGTGCCTCAATAGCAAGGCCTAGTCTTGCCTGAGCGCGATACACCGGCAGGGGAAGAGCCTTCACGCCGCCGGAGAACAACTCCCAGAGTGGTACTGCTTCGGTCGACTCAGGACTGTCTGACTGCTGTACAAACACAATATATCGCGTCACAGAATTCGGTACGTTGTTAAACATGGACCACGGCGCGAATGGGTAGAACTCACAACGAACAATTCCCCAATGACCCCAGGCAATGAGGACATATGCAATCGGAAGTATTGCTGGGAACGCATACCGTCGAATTGAGCGACGCAGGCGGCGACTTGCACTTTGTGGTTCCTGGATCCTCATCCTGCGATTTCCTGATGCCTTCGATATCCACATGCCGCGGGCAGAGATTTCCGGTGGCGCGACCTGCTGGGACGTTGTACAGAAAGAGTGGAAGCAGAAGAAGACTAACTACGTGGATCAGGCGAATCGAATGGTCTTCAAGCCCTTCGAATCACTGCCAGCCAAAGCCGGGATGTGGCATTTCTGTGCGTTTGATATGCTGCAGCAGAGCGATCATCGACAGGAGTAGTCATTGGCTTTCAACAGTCTCGTATTCTGTGTTTTTCTGCCCACGGTGTTTTTGGCATATTGGTTGTGCGGAACACACTTGGTCAGAAAGTGCATTCTGCTTGCGGCAAGTTACGTGTTTTACGCCGCGTGGGACTGGCGTTTTCTGATTCTGATCTGGTTTTCCAGCTGTGTCGATTACATCTGCGGGCTTCGGATCGCTACCGGCGAAACGGATCGAGCGCGAGTACGTTGGTTGCGGGTCAGCGTGTTCGTGAACCTGAGCCTGCTGGCAGCATTCAAGTATTTTAACTTCTTTGCTGAATCGGCGATCTCGCTGTTTAACGCGGTCGGTCTCAGAACTGACTGGGCAACGCTCAATATTGTGCTGCCGGTCGGAATCAGCTTCTATACCTTTCAAACGCTGAGTTACACAATCGATGTCTATCGCCGACGGTGCAGAGCCTGCGACCGGCCGATCGATTTTTTTCTCTTCGTGGCCTTTTTTCCTCAGCTTGTCGCAGGCCCGATCGAAAAGGCTTCGCATCTGCTTCCACAGCTTCGTGCGCGTCAGTCATTTGATCCGGCGAACGCTCGTTACGGCTTGCGATGCATGCTCTATGGATACCTGTTGAAGTGCGTAATGGCCGACAATCTGTCACCGGTTGTGGATGCATCATTCCGCGATTCTGATTCTGTGTCGGGATACGACCTTCTGTGTTCGACTTACCTCTTCGCATTTCAGATTTATGGAGACTTTGCCGGTTATACATGGATCGCCATCGGAACCGCCGCCTTGTTTGGAATCAGGTTGACGCGGAATTTTCAACGTCCGTATCTGTCCCAATCACCACGCGAATTCTGGCAACGCTGGCACATCACGTTGTCGTCGTGGTTTGCAGAGTATGTCTACGTCGCATTGCTTGGCGGCAACCGCCTGAGAAAGCTGCGCCGCTTGCTGAATGTCCTGGCCACGTTTCTTCTTAGTGGATTGTGGCATGGTGCCAATTGGACGTTTGTGATTTGGGGTGCCGTTAATGGAATGCTCTATTTTGTTCCCCCTTTTTTCCCGTCGCGCAATTCTGTGTCTCGCTTCCTGAATACCGTCATCTGCTTTCATCTGATCTGCCTGACATGGGTCTTCTTTCGAGCGAAGTCTTTGTCTGAGTCATTCGTGATCATCTATCGCGTCTTCACGTGGGCTCCTGCCACCGGCAATCGTGTGACACCTGTGGAAACAGGGTACTTCATGTTGCTGCCGCTGATCCTGATCTCTTTCGAAGCCGCATTCGGCACTGACAATTCGATGACGAAGATCGATCGTTTGGGACGACCGTCGCGCTGGCTCATCTATTCGGCCGGAATTCTGACATTGTTCTTTCTTGGGGCATTTGGAAGAACACCATTCATCTACTTTCAGTTCTGAATCGGGACGGATATGGACGTCGCACCACAGATAGAAGATACAACGGCCTTCGGACGCGCAGACAGATTGGCTTTGGCAGCGTTTCTCAAACAGTGCCTTGCTTTTCTTACCCTGTTCGTAATTGTTGCGCTACCGATTTTGTTGTCGTATCGATGGGTACTGCGTTCTGTCGGGGAAGACTTATCTGCCGCAGAAATAAGCCAGCTGGCATCAGAGGCTCCTGTTCTCTGGAACAGTGCGTTTCTGTCGGCGGGGACTTATCTGAAGCTGCCAATGGTTGCAGAATCCGATGCCACTGTCGTCGCCGTAGGTTCCTCGCGAGTCATGCAGTTTCGAAGTCGAATGTTCTCGAAGCTTCCCGCTGGCAAATTTTATTCCGCTGGTGGATCTGTTCAGCATCCGATCGACCTGTCGAATTGTCTCCATCAGTTACTGGAATTGAAGCCGTCAGCGATCATCCTGGGCCTGGATTTCTGGTGGTTTCAGTCACAGGACAGCAAGTCCGTCAATCGCGTTCTGAATTCGGCACGCACGGCTGCCGACAATTCAACGTCGTTTTCTAAATTCACTCGTCAGTTCCATCGGCAGATGTCACTGCATGTTCGACACTCGATGGACCGCGTACAGCTTTATCAGCAGGCATGGAGAGATCATCGATTTCGTCGAGCCCTGACAGCTCCAACGCGCCTTGACCACGCCACCGGGAGGCTGTGGATCGGCTGCAAAGAAACCGGTGGGTTTCGCAACGACGGCAGCTATCGATATTCTGCCTTAATACGAGAATCCTTCACCTCGGCGCAGATTCGAGCACAGGCGAATCAGGAAATTGACAAGAAACGCTTTCACGCACATGGAGTCGATATTGCGACATGTGCCCGACTTGTCCGGTTTCTCCGCCGGTGTAAACAGGAAGACATCGCTGTTGTCGCCCTTCTGCCCCCTGTTCATTCAGAGGCCCTGAGGCGCCTGACATCCGGTGGCGTTGCCACTACGTTCTGGGAGCAGTTACCGAATGTCCTTCGACGATTGTGCCGGGCCGAACATTGTGAGTTCCATGACTTCAGTGACCCAACCGCGGCAGGTATTTCTGACGACCAGTTCATCGACTGGCTTCACGCAGCTGACACAGCATACGCTGGCATGCTTATTGAGATTGTTCAGAGCGATGCGGAATCGGTTCTGGCCGACTTCCTCGATCCCTTAGTCCTTGGGCAGGATGTCGCTGCACCGTCCTCGCCGCTGGATCTTTATGGTGATTAGATAGAGCGCGCTCCGCCGAAGTCCAGCGACTTCTGCCGTCGTTCAGCTGCGAAATTGCTTGCCGACCCCGCAACACGTTCGTGCGACACGCACTAGCCTGACTGACGCAGCCGGCCGACGATCCGTTCGAAGTCGTCGTTGGACCCGAAGTGAATCACAATCTGACCTGCGTCCTGCTTCTTCAGCCGGATGTCGATCTTTGCCGCCAGATGGTCTCGCAAATGATCCTGCAGTGACAGGACATGCGGTGTCATTTCCGGTTTTGCAGGAGCCGCACGTTGACCACTCGGTTCAGTGGGCTTCAGCATGGCCCGCACGGCTTCTTCTGTCTTACGCACAGACAGTCGCTGTTCTTCGACTTGTTTCGCAGCTCAAGCTTCGCTTCGACCCAGCCCCGCTCGTTCGCTCGAATCTCCTTGATTCGTCGCGCCACGTCACCCTCGTCGATGCGACTACCAAGAAGACTGTCCCACAAAGCGTGCAGGTTTTCCTGCTGCTTGGTCGGGATTGAGTTCGCCCCGCAATCACCATCCGGAAACAGCCGCTCGACGTAGAGGCTCCCTCCGTGACACGGTTGGTGTGCATCCCCAACCAGATGGGCTAACCAGCAGATCGCCACAGCTCGATTGGCATCAGTCTCCGTGTGGTTGGCCAGGACGTTACGACACAACGTGACGGCCTGCTTGATGTAGAGTTCCTGCGTCTCGAGGGTTGCATCATTGGGCAGCAACCCAGGATCCTTCGGCAACTTGACCTGGCCGATCGACAGCGATGAACCCAGTTGGTAGTGCCAAGTGGGGCGGTTCCACTTCTCAAAGTCACGAGCGACGTCGGGCCAATAACCAGCGTGCCCAATCCAGTATCGATCCTCGTCTCGGACACCCTTCGGGAGTTTGAAGTCCTGATCGAAGCGTGGGTGTTTCTTCAGGATCTGGATGAGCTGCTCCCGCTCCTGCGGTCGGAGTTCTTCGTATGCCATCACCGCGACAATGTGATGCCCGCACGCCCACCATGCCGTACATTCGGCTGATAGAAGCAGAGTCAGGACCAAGGCCGCAATCGGGACCCACCAGTTAGTTCTCATAGCAATACCCTTTTGGCTGGATGGCTCTTGGTCTATAAGGTCGAAGGAGGCCGGCGAGGTGAGTCGCGGCTTCTGAGCAGATCAGCTTGAAGGCTGCTTCGTGATGGTGCTCAGTTTGATCATGACAGCAGTTTTTGGCAACGGTGCCGGGTGATTCTGAATCTTGTTCGCGGCCATCGGCCGTGCGACATTTCACGACATCAGTTGTGTTCGGGAAGCACGGTCGAGGATGTCCCGCGTGCTGTTAACCGACAGCGCGAAAGTTCGAAGAGGGTTGTCTACCTCCGAGGCACCGTAAAGGACTCGAACTTTTGCGAAGCGTTGCGATTATGTCCATATAAAAAGGGACACTGAACAGGGAGACTATTCGTTTGGCCAGTGAATTGTTATCAAGTAGCCCACTGGGGACATGCCCCCTAGCGTGTCCTGTCGCATTGCACCCCTCCCCCAAACTCGTCACGCTATGCCCGGGAGCAATCCAGTGGCAGCGAATAAATGCAAATGCGGTCGCAAGCTGATCCTTAAAATGGACAAGGTCCGTGGCAGGTGTTACGAGCGCGTGAAGGAAGAAAGCCGGGAGCGGACGAGACCGAGGAAGCGTGGTGGTAAACGTGGCAAGTAATTCAAACAAAGGGACAGTCATGAAACCGTTTTTCGTATTGTTGAGTTCGCTTGTTATGGCTGGTTGCGGTTCCGAGACTCCTGAGCCTGCACCTGGCGCACCAGTTACGTCGCCAACGTCTCAGGAAGATCTCGACGGCACAATCAAGGTGCCTGAGATGCCACCCGCGTCTGATCAAGAACACGCCGTTGCCACGATCAAAAAAACTGAGCCTGCAGCTGACGTAGCAAGTACGCCGCCAACGCCTCAGGAAGCTGCCGTCGCCGCGATCGAGAAGCTGGGGGGGGGGGTCAAACTCGACGCAGAATCTGGTGAGGTCGTTAAGGTCAGGCTCGTCGACACGCAGATCACCGATGCTGGGCTGGAACACCTGAAAGAACTGACGAGTCTGGAAACGCTCACGCTCAGCCAGACGCAGCTCTCAGATGCCGGACTGGTTCACTTGAAAGGACTGACGAGCCTGACAACACTCCACCTCGGCGACACACAGATCACGGGTGCGGGACTGGTTCACGTGAAAGACCTGACCAGGCTGGTAGAACTCTACCTCGTCGGCACGCAGATCACGGATGCGGGACTGGAGCACCTGAAAGGGCTGACCAGGCTGGAAAGACTCTGGCTCAACGGCACGCAGATCACAGACGCGGGACTGGAGCACCTGAAAGGACTGAACAGTCTGACGTACCTTAACGTCTCCGGCACGCCAATCACGGACGCCGGGCTGGAAAACGTGAAGGGACTGACCAGCCTGAGAGGACTCATCCTCTACGGAACGCAGATCACGGATGCGGGACTGGAACACCTGAAAGGACTGACAAGCCTGGAAAACCTCGACCTCGTCGGCACGCAGATCACGGACGCGGGACTGGCAGAACTCAAGGCTGCTCTGCCTAACTGTGAGTTAAGAGAATAGAGCAGGAGGTAATTACCAAATGCTGGTCGTGAGGAAGCTTCCAATCGTATTTCTAGTGGTGCTCACTGGCTGCACAGAGCAACTACCAGGCACCACCAGAGTCACCGGCCCCATCCCCGATCCAATCGTCGAGACGCAGCTCGTCGACACACAAAGGCCCGTTACCAACCGTGCTGTCCGCCACAACCTTCGGGACTTTTGGGCGCGAGTACTCGCCAGATGTCGCGCCTGCTGTTAACCCCGTTGAAAAAAGTTCGAAGAGAGTTCGTTATCTCCGAGCCACCGTGGAGGACTCGAACTTTTGCAAAGCGTTGCTGCTTCACGACTTCCGGAATCGGGTCGCGCGCGAGTCGTTACGAAGAGCGTTTGGCACGGGGAGGTGGTCAGAGGTTTCTCAACAGCAAATCGGGAACGGAATCCCGCCGTGCTGTCTGTCACGACATGCTGAAGAAATCTGTTCGATTATTCGGGCACTCACTGAACCCGATAAGAGGCTGTGTCTGCCCTCCGGGCGTCAGGTTTTGAAATAGTCCGGACCACTATCCCGATCCGGAACGTCACCTTCCGGATCGCTCTGGATCGCCGCCGTATACAGCCGTATACAGAACAATGAGCGAACCGATCATTTGCAGAGATATTCTGTAGTCAGCGGAGAAGTTTCATTGCCATCGTTCACTAAGGCTTAATCAGAATCCAGGTTCCAACCGCCAGTAGAAATATGGCAAACCATCGTTTTAATTGCTGGTCCGGGAGATATTGCTTTATTTTTTTGCCTGCTGTAAATCCGACCGCGATGAAAGCCAGCGTGTAAATCAGAAAAGGCCATTCGATGGTCACGCCCCGATTGACATAACCTCCAAGGGCCGCAACTGATTGAAGAGCAACAATCGCGAGGCTGGTTTTTATGGACTGCTTGATAGTCAGTCCATAAAAAACAATCAAAGCCGGTGCGATAAAAATGCCTCCCCCAACCCCAACAAGGCCGCAGATGATCCCTGTGGTCATTGCTGCAATGACCAGGCCCGCTAAATTGGCCGGCCGACCGGATTTCTCTTCCACCTTTCTGAACAGCATCGTCAATGCGACACTCAGTGTGAAGATACCGAACAGGGTCATTCTTATGCTGTCGGACGTCATCGGGGCCAGAAATTGGGCCGATAAATACGCAGCGGGCAATGAGGAAATCGAAAAAATGACGGCCGGCTTCCACGCGACAGTTTTGCGGTCTTGCACTGTCTGTAAGCCAGTATTGATTCCGATGGTGATCAAGCTGATTAGCGCTGCTTGATCAACACGGTAGTCGAGAACCTGCGTCAGATAAGGGATGAGGATTATTGCGCCGCCACCCCCGAACAGGGCCAGAGCAAGGCCAACAACAACAAAAATGCTTAGGGTAACAACAAACATGGATGCCTATTCACTATTGGAATGCAGTTTTCTCTTGATGTGATTGAGATGGATGAGTTGGTGTTTGCGAGGTTCTTCCACTGGAGCTTTGCTCATTACGTCAGGAGCCAATTCCATGTCCTCTTGTGTCAGTTCGTTGGCCTGGCTTTCGCACTGATAGCCAAAAGTTGCCATCGTCGATCGGCATGTGTTTTCGATGACATAAATATCTCGCTCAGGTAGTTCCTTTCTCCATGCATCGGCTCTTTCCTGAAGCACTGGCTTGTCGAGATTTCCCCACAATCCTGGGTTCACTTTGGCTGCGTCTTTTGCGTCTTGGGAGTGATGGCCGTGCATCATTTCCGGGAAAAAATCTATTTGCAGAAATTCGCAGAAGCGTTTGAGTTGTGCTTCTGTTTCCTTCATCAGGTCTTCGTATTTGATTGTGATCACGGGGAACTTATCTGCCAGTTTCTTCGCACGTAAATGATAGTTCTCCCATTTTAAAGCTGCTTTATGAGGAGTTTGGTCGCCCCGAGGAGTGCCGCGCCCGCTGTTCCAGACGGCTCTGGGGTCTCTGATGATATGAACGAAGATGGCGTCATTGATTTCATGCGCATATTGTTCTGCAACGTCTAAATTGTCAGGTGACTTGCAAAGTATTCTGGTGTTCTGCTGGCCTGAATGTCTTGCGCCGATGTGGTAAATCGACGTCATGATTCCAAATGTGTTAACAGGAAGATTGCGTGCCGTTAATTCTGCATGGGTCTCGGCTGCTGTGATTTCATGTTGGTTCTCGCAAACACTGCGCGGGCTCAAGTTTGCATTGAGGACTATTTCGGAGAGCAGGTTGTCCGCAAGTTTGTTTTCGAGCTCAACAAAAGCTGTCCGCGGTATTGGAGGATAAGGTCCGAACAGATCGGGGTGGTTTCCGGATAATAAAGATTGACTTTTATTGGATCCATGTCGTTGAGGTGCGAGCATGAATACCGTGTCAGCATTGAATTGGCGAATCATTTTATTGGGCGGAGGCAGAGAGGCGGAAGAAAAATAAATGCAACTGTGTTACCGGTTTGGGATCTGCGGCATTGAGAAGTTGTGGTCCTCAGCGTGCGTGATGCCATTGGTGTGGGAACAATGTGGCAAACGAAAACAATGTGGCAAAGCGAACAGGAGTCCGGGTGAATCACGGCAGGCGAATTGGAGTTCGTCATACGTGCCTCGATCTCCCGGGAATGTTCAGGATCCGCGGCGCTGAGACAAACAAACGCACCCCAACAAAACTCCTGACTCGAATGGTGGTCTCAGCGGAATTCATAAGCCAGTTGTTTTCAGCGTGCGAAGACGCTTTTCGCTCTGCCGGGAACCGTTCATTGTCATCGCCTGTTACCGTGCCGCTATAATTGGCATAATCGTTAAAGATGCCCAATGGGAATGTCGACAAATAAATGAACTGCTGTGTCTGTTTTCTACCGGTACCGGTGGAAAACAATTGGGGCAAAATGGCTGCTCAACGGCAGCATTCCTAATTGACCGGAATGGGATCAACAGCGGACAGAGGGCATTCGTTGGTTATGCTGAAAGCCCCCGTTTCGACCTTGGGCGCGGTCCGGATTTTGGGAGTCACCATGTGGCCTTGTCGTGTGGTTCTCATGGTCCTTCTGATGCTGGCAGCCAGCAAGCCGCTGAATGCTGACGAATCGAATCTTGCGAAGTTGAGGCAACAAGTTGCCGGTCAGTCGCAATTGCTGGACGAACAGCAACATGTTCTGGATCAGCAACAACTCGAACTACAGTCCTTGAGACAGTTGTTTGAATCCCAAACGTCCGCATCGCAGGCTCGCAGTGGATACGACAAAGGATTCGTTATTACTTCGCCTGGAGAGCCCCGTTCTGATTCGGATTCTTTCCACCTTCGGTTCAACAGCTGGATGCAGTTGCGCCACACAGTCTTTGACTCCGACGGAGTGACAGCAGATCAGAATGAAGTGGAGTTCGAGAGACTACGACTCATCTTCTCCGGCCACGTCTGGTCACCTGGATTCAGGTATTTCATCCAGCTGGATGCAGACAGTGACCAGTCAGAGACTGTCGACATGCTTGATTATTACGTGCATTATGATCTGGCGGACATTTTTGACATGGAACCTGACACGATCGCGATCCGTGCAGGTAAGTGGAAGATGCCATTCAATCGTGCCCGATTTGAATCGGGCCGGAAAATGCAGCTTGTGGATCGCGGTCTGTCCAGCGTTTTTTTCGACATCAATCGCAGCCTGGGCGTTGGGGTTATCACCAGGAACTCCGTTGCCGATCGTCCGGTCGAAACTCACCTTGCCCTTCACAACGGCTTCAAAACGGGAGCCTTCCAGCCAGTGCGAGTCGGTGAGCTCGATCGAAATGTGGCCGTATCGGGCCGCATTTTTTCAGATCTTGTGGGCAGCTGGGGGAAAGACGGTGAATCGGATCTGACACCGCACAGCTGTCCGGCTGTTCGTGTGGGAGCCGGCTTCGCACGGACAAAGGTTGATCGCGACGGTCTGCGTGAGTTTTTCAGACAGCGCGTGGTAGATTCCGGCGCCACTCTGGCATCCATCCTGCCACCGGAAGTCCACGAATACGACATTGCCTTCTATTCTGTTGATGCCAACATGAAGTATCGCGGGCTGAGTATTCTGACGGAATACTATTTTCGTCAGATGAATGACTTCCGCGGCGCAGCCGTGTCGACGCTGAATGATCACGGCCTGCTGGTCCAGTCCGGTGTCTTCGTAATTCCAGAACGTCTTGAACTGGCAGCCCGTTTTACACGCATTGTTGGGAATTCAGGTTCCCTTGGAGCATCTGACGCCAGTTCTGATGAAGTAGGTGTGGGCTTCAACTGGTATCTGCGCGGCCATAACGCGAAGCTGCAGTTCGACGTTACTCACCTGAATGGCGCACCACTGCTTGATCGGGCACTTAACGTTCTGCCCGGCGACCGTGGAATGTTCTATAGGACTCAGTTACAGCTTGCGTTTTGAGACACGTTAGCGACGCCTTGGAGGCTTTCTACGCCGCATGGAGAAGAGCATTTCAAACACATTCCGCCAGAATTTCCAGGGAGTGTGTGAAGCTTGAAAAAATGGGCGTGTATTGCCGAAGCCGGTAACGCGACGCCGCGCCCGATGCTGGTGTCAATTCCTGGCAGCCGTGAGTTGCCGTATCGGAATCAGGCTGAGATGTATGTCGTGACACAGCTCAGGCGTATGGCACGTCAGGAAGTGAATCGCAGGGTGACCACAGCACGTGTTGAAGGCCCGAAAGCCCGTTCACCACTGGAGATCTTGTATTCAACGCCGGAAGCTCACAGTGCTATTGTCGATGAATCGCTGCGACGGTTTTCTGAGAAGTCGATCAGCGTTCGTCATGATTTCCCTGAGGCAACGCGGACATTCTCACTGTTGCACACTGCGTTGCCCACCAACATGGACACGGCAGTGCGGCTGGCGTTCTAGTTCTCTGAACCGCCTGATTTCAGGAATTCGATTTCTTGCTTCAACACGTGCTGTGGTCACCCTGCGATTCACTTCCTGACGTGCCATACGCCTGAGCTGTGTCACGACATACATC
>JAQWOH010000002.1 GCA_029245955.1 Fuerstiella sp.
CAATGGTGTGTTCCGACCTTCCTGCCGCCGGCGGGAAATGTCCGCTTAGCCGGAAAAACACACGATCTGAGGGCGTAGCTCAGTTGGTAGAGCAACGGACTTTTAATCCGTAGGTCCAGGGTTCGAGCCCCTGCGCCCTCACTGAAAACGACCTGCAATCTTGCTGGTCGTTTTTTATTTGGATGACTGGCTATCTGCCGTGTCATCGGCTGGTGGCAGCAGAATGGCATGGAAGGATCTGCATGCCAACGTTACGCGAAATTACACTTGCACGTCGATCGCAGAACTCATCGGCAACGCCGATTCGTACATCGAATTGCGGAACCAGAAGCTCGCACATAGTCCAACCTGAATCATGCAAAGATCTTTGCGTCAGGCAGTGATTCTTTGAGCTGCCTGATGCCGTCTCGACTGAAATTCGTGGTCGACACGTCCAGTGTCTGCAGCTGAGCCATGGCTGCAAATTGCGGCAGCGATTCGTCGCCGATCTCGGTGCGACTCAGATACAACTCGTATAGCCCCAGCGGGATCAGCTCTGCCACGTGCTCGTCCAGGATGGCACTGCCGCGCCCCAGTCTGACGCGGATTCCACGACCGTGAAAATTCCAGACGATCGATACACCAAGACCCTTAAAGTGGTCTCTTGTGGCCACGATACCCAGCGGCAGGGATGGCAGCCGGTCAAATTCGGCCTCGCCGAAGGCAAGAATTGGAAAGAACAGGAAGCATAGAAAAGCCAGCCCCAGTCCAAATCCCGCGCCTTTGCCGAAGGCCGCAGCGATGTCGACCGACACAACAATCAGAATCAAGACGTTGACTGCGGGAACCAGAAACAAAAAGATCCACCACACCGGCCTGCTGGCGATCCGCAGCAGCAGAACAACATTGTAAATTGGAATCAGAGCTCCCCAAGCCGGGCTTGCCAGCCTTCGCAAAGGTCAGGGCCATGCCCAGCAGGGTGAACAGGCACAGCGTGAACCAGATGAATGTTCCAGGCATGCTGGAAGCTCCGCTAACTCCCTGAGAGAGTGACAGCACGTCGTGGTAGTCATTCATAATCCAACTTCTATTCACACGTGGGTCGTATTCTGTTTACCGATTTTGAGGTCTCGTGCGACCCCTTCCGCATGTCGCTCCACATGACAGGGCCGAATTCATGCGGCGACGGGGCGCGATATGCCTGAGCTTCTGTCAAACTCTGACAAAAATCACAAAGGTGAACCGCGGGGCGTCAACCAGAATCAGTCGGCTCACTGCACGCAGTAGTCCGGCGAATGCTTGTGGAGTGGCGAGTCCGCCGTTGCGGCGTGACTGATTGAATTCCGAGCGACGATTGGTCACGATGTCCGTTCCGTCGGAACTGCAGCTGATCTGTCAGCAGTTCTCTGTAGCAACCACAGAAGTCCCGGCAGGCTGCAGTGCTCACGAGCGGGGGAGAGCAGGACATGATCGGTGCAACACGGCATACATCGCTGATCATCTCGCAGATATCGGTGACATTCGCACAGAATACAACGCAGCTGAGTGGCATTGCAGATCTGGTCGCGTTCATCGCTTTGTGTACAGTCTCAGTGCTCATGGTGCGACAGCCCGAACAGACGCTGCATCAGAATATTATCAAGTTTCTGTCCGCGCTACTGTGTCTCTGTGCCGTCCTGCATCTTGTCAGTTTCTGGAACAATCGCCAGTCCGGTGCAGACAGTATCGTTGCCTCGGGAATCACGACGGCGCTGCTGTTGCTGTTTGCCTCTGCACTGCTGCCAGCGATCCTGCGTCGCAGAAGTGCGACCGCCGATCTTAAGAAGACCAGGGAGTCGCTGGAACAGGCGCGGGAGCAGCTGTCGCGTGAGCAGTTTATGTTTGCGGCACTGGTGGACAACATGCCGGACTCCATTTACTTCAAGGATCGTGAGTCCCGTTTTGTACGCTGTAACCAGACAGTGGCCGACACGTTTCAGCTGGACACGCCGACCGACGTAATCGGAAAATGTGACCACGATTTTTTGCCCCGAGTGAAGCAGATGAATACCGGTCGGACGAGCTTCATATCATCGACACGGGCGAACCGATCATTAACAAGGAAGAACACGAAATGTGGCCCGATGGTCAGCCTCACTGGGTCTTATCCACGAAGCTGCCACTACGGAACGAAAACGGTGAGATCATCGGGACGTTCGGTCTGTCACGTGACATATCCGCTTTAAAGCTGGCGGAACAGCGAATGGCTGATAAGGTCGCCGAACTCCACCAGCTTGATGCCGACTTTACTCACGAGCAACGTCTGTTCAGTGCACTGATTGAGAACATTCCGGATGCTGTGTTCTTCAAGGATCGCCACGGCCGCTTCATGCGTGTCAATCCGGCCATGGCGATCGATGCCGGGTTCAGAAACCCGGATGAATTGATCGGACTGACCGACGCCGACATCTGGGGCAGCAGCCTGGCTGCCGATGCGTTTGCGGACGAGCTGCGAATTATGGAAACGGGGGAACCCATCGTCGGCAAGCAGGAAGAAGTCGTGCGCCGGACAGACGATGAACGACGCTGGGTGCTGTCAACAAAAATGCCGTTACGGGATGCCGACGGCAGCATCGTTGGTACGTATGGCGTGGCTCGTGATATCACAACTCTTAAAGTGACGCAGGAGTGGCTGAGCGAATCGCAGGAAAGGTTCGAATTCGCCGTGCAGGGCACCACGGACGGACTCTGGGACTGGAATATTGAGACCGGGGAAGTCTGGTACGCACCTCGGTTTCGAGAGCTGCTGCGGCTGGCCGACGACAGCCACGATCAACTTTCAACGCAGTTATGCAGTTTTACGGACCGTATGCACCCGGATGATCGGGAACGCGTGCTGAAATCGTTTGATGAACACCTGCAGAACAGAACACATCACGACGAAGAATACCGACTTAGACTGGCCTCTGGTGAATACCGCTGGTTTCGCGGACGCGGTCAGGCCGTCCGCGATGAGTCTGACACGCCCATTCGCATGGCCGGTTCCATTCAGGACATCGACGATCAGCATCAGGTCCGCAACGAGCTGGCGCGGACACGTCTGCAGCTGCAGCAGGCGCTTGAGGGAGGTAACGTTGGCATGTGGGACTGGAACATCGTCACTGACGAAATAACGGTTTCACGGGAACTTATGCTGCAGCTTGGTGAAGATCCCGATCAGCCGTGGACCAGCCGTGAAGACTGGAAACGTCATCTTCATCCCGACGACATTGACAACGCAACGCAGAAAACATGGGACTACATCGAAGGACGCAGCGAGGAATATGAATCTTCGTTTCGGCTTAAACATGTGCAGGGAACGTATCGCTGGATCTTGTCGCGGGGGAAACTGTTTCGTGATGACAACGGAAATCCCGGGCGTTTTATTGGTGTACATGTCGACGTGACTGAACTGCGCGAGGCCGAAGAAGCTCAGGCCCGAAGCGAGACCAGATTCCGGGGAATCTTCAATCAGACGTTTCAGTTTATTGGTTTGATGACGGTCGACGGGACACTGATCGATGCGAACCGCGCCTCGCTGGAAGCCGCAGGAATCAGCCCTGAGGCCGTGCTGAACAAACCTTTCTGGGACACCGTCTGGTGGTCGCACTCGACAGAACTGCAGAAACGACTGCAACAGGCCGTAAGAAAAGCCGGGCAGGGGCAGTTCGATCGGTTTGAAGCCACCCATCCGACACCCGACGGCGGCACAATATTCGTCGATTTTTCGTTAAAGCCGGTTACAGATGAGAACGGCGAAGTTGTCTTTCTCATTCCCGAAGGCCGCGATGTCACCGACATAAAAAGATTTGAGCAACAGCTGAAAACACGGACGGAAGAACTGGAACAGAGCAATCAGGAGCTGCAGCAGTTTGCCTATGTGGCATCACACGACCTGCAGGAACCGTTGCGAACGATTGTCGGGTTCTGCCAACTGCTGCAAATGGAGTACAGCGAAGCAATTGACGACACCGGAAAAATGTACATTGAAACAATCGTTGACGGCGGCAAACGCATGCAGCGGCTGATCAGTGATCTGCTGGAATATTCACGAGTTGGGCGAACGGACAACCCCCGCGAATACACGTCACTGCGTCAGCCTGTGGATGAGGCCATGGCCCTGCTGCATTCACGCATACAGGAAAATGACGCCAGAGTGACAATCGAATCTCTGCCCGAAGTCTGGATCGACCACGCACAGATGATCCGTGTATTCCAGAACCTCATTGGAAACGCGATAAAGTATCACGGTGAAAAAGATCCGGACATAAGAATCTGGTGCCGGGACTCGTCTGACGCGTGGAAAATCTACGTTTCGGACAACGGCATTGGCATCTCCGAGGAATTTTTTGATCAGGTTTTTATAATATTCAAACGATTGCACACCCGTGACGCGTATCCCGGCACGGGGATTGGACTGGCAATATGCAAAAGAATTGTTGAACGCCACGGTGGCTCAATGCGCCTGATTTCTGACACAAATGAGGGATCGACGTTCGAACTCACGCTGCCGAAACAGCCACCTGCCTGAGCAGCACATCAGACTCAATCCGGTCGCCGTCGTGTCACAGAATGCACCTGTGCTGAACTGAAGCAGAAATGATCCAGAATATCGCAAGACAAATCCTGTTGGTCGAAGACAGCCCGTCCGATGCCCATCTGGCGATGCGTGCTTTTTCACAGAGCACGTTTGCATCAACCGTCAACCATGCCAAAGACGGTGCCGAAGCGTTAGCAATGCTCAGGCAGGAGGGTGATTTCCATGAGTGCCCGCGCCCCGATCTCATCATCCTGGATCTTAATATGCCGCGTGTCAACGGCAGGCAGGTGCTGGATCAACTGCAGATGGACCCGGATCTGGGGCTGATCCCGATCGTGGTGCTTTCGACGTCTACCGATGAAAAAGACGTTCTGAACGCGTACCGGCTCGGCACCAGCAGTTACGTCGTCAAGCCTGTTGACCTGAACGAGTTCTATCGGGTTATCGAAGCGGTCCAGAACTACTGGTTTAAGCTCTGTGCGTTGCCAGTGTCACAGAACTGATGCGTTCCTGACTTGCGGAACAGCCGGTTGCCACGATACTGCACGCTGCTTTGAGGCCGTACACCGGGCCTCGACCTGACACTCACTTTTTTAGAGTTGCTCTCAATGTCGGATCTCCGGATTGTCTATTTCCCCCATCCCGCATTGCGCTGGAAATCAAAAGACGTGACACGCATTGACGCTCAGCTGAAAAACTGGGTCGCGGAAATGTTCGAACTCATGTACGCGGCACGCGGAATCGGCCTGGCGGCCAATCAGGTCGCTTTGCCGTATCGCCTGTTCGTCATCAATCCATCGGGAGATCCGGCCGAAAATGAACTGGAACAGGTTTTTATCAATCCTCAGATTATTAAGCGCAACGGCAGTGAGGATGCTGAGGAGGGTTGTCTGAGCCTGCCGGAAATTTATGGGCCGGTCACGCGGGCGGAACGGATTACGGTCGAAGCTTTCGACCTTAATGGTGAGGAATTCGCCTACGAGCTCGGAGGCATCCACGCCCGGGTCGTGCAGCATGAGAGCGATCACCTGGACGGTGTCATATTCACGGACAAAGTTGCTGCGGAGGTTCAGACGGAACTGCAGCCTCTGCTGGATGATATGACCGGACAGTTCACGCGTCAGCAGCAGGAAGAGCAACTGGCGTCCGACGATGAGTTGCTGGCAGAATTACGGCGGCTGCAGACTGAACGAACCGACGGCTGATATGTACCGTGAGGTCGACCGAAAAGGTGGGACCTGGAGCTTCGGTCCGCTGCAGGACTGAGGGCCGGGGCTGCGGCACGTCCGGTTGGTACGCACGACAGCGTTTCACGCTGATTTGTGGCCGCTGAGAAGGTTTTTCCACAGCAGCTGCGATTCTCCCACGACCACTTCCTGCTGAAAACCACACTAATCAAACATACCGTGCAGAAACCAGCCGCCTGCCACGATGTCGCGATAGATCCAGCAGGCTGCCTGTGTGGATGTACGAACGCGGTAATAGTCCCGATGAACGGCTGATTCATGCCACCAATGGGTCTCAATTCGCTCCGGGCCGATAAATTCGACAACACGGCACGGTTGCCCGCTCAGGACAAAACCGTCCGTCAGTGGATTTGTATCAGCATCGCCGATGCGTTCAGGTGCAGACAACAGGCGTAATGGCCGCTCAGCGGACTCAATGTCGGGCTGATGCACTTCGTCAGCGGTCACCAGATCAGTCAGCTGCCTGTCGGTGCATATCGCGGAAGCAGATTGTGAGGTCATCAATGGCCGTAATTCAACAGCGTGTTCCGGTACAGGGTTGTCAACCGGGTGAACGGTCAGCACCGTTTCTTTCCCCAGCCTGTTACTCAGGCGGTTCACTACGGCCGTCAGCTCTTCAACCGGATCAATGTGCAGGTTGGCATTGAACAGATCTTTCTGGTGAGCCGTTGGCAGAGGAACGACGGCCGACTGCATTGATATGGCTGTTACAGCCTGTTGAAACGATAATGATTCCAGCCGCAGACTGAGCACGGCATACAGTTCAGATGCAGACTGCAGTGGTTTGATCACATCGGCTGCCAGTTCCATTCTGTTACCGTCTTCCTGTTTCAGCTGACACGTCAACTGAACAGTGCCCAGGTGACGCCGCTTCAGCTGCCCTACAATGTCCTCCGTCAGGTGTTCAATGACCTGACAGATGCCACGGCGGTCCGACACGGGAAACTCCGATACCCAGCTGGCCTGCACGGGATCAGATTCAGGAATGGGCACGATAATTTCGTCTTCCATTCCGCTGAGTTGCCGCAGACGCCGGATGGCATCACTGGACAGACGAGAAGGAAGATCTTCATCTGGAAGTTCCAGCAGTTGCCGAATGGTCACGATTCCCAGCTGGCGAAGAATCTGAGTGTCAGCGAGCGGGATTCGTGCGACGTCGATCGCCAGTGCCTGTAACCACGATTCAGCCTGCCCGGGGGGGATGATCACAATCGGAAGATCGCATTCCGGCAACTCGGTGTGTCGGCTCCGAGATCGATATCCGCGACCACGGTGCTGACCAGCGTTGTGCTGCAAAAAATGTCCCTCTGTGTGGACGAATGCCCATGAGGTAGCCACTGAGTCACTGATCGCGGCCTGACAATGATAGTTCCTGCCGGCCAGACAGTTTATGACCTGTTCCGCCAGCGATGATTCCCCTCCGAACAGTGAACCGCAACCGGTGATGTCCAGGTGCAGGCAATCGGGAACCGGCATTCCGTCCAATCCGACGACGGGGGCAAATCGGCGTGTGTACTCCGCCGCTTCCTGAAGCACTCTGCGATCATCGTCCGGCCGCCATTCGACAAACTGAATCTCCGATGCCGACAATTGAGCCTGCCGACGAGTATTCTGAATCGGCTGAGTCGACATGCTTCCGGCTTCTGCCAGGGACATCCCGGGCCTGACTCCTGCATGCCATGCGCCCGCAGAGACCGCAACCACAGTCGGGCCACCCCTTGCTGATGAAAACAGCTCGCGAACAAGATGCTGATCGGACGAAACATGTGAGTTTTGACGACGTACGGATGAAGCCGGTGTTTGTGATGACTGCACCGTATGAACGGCCACATGTGACCGCCGGTCAGCAGGCAGCATCCTCTGCGCCTGCTGTACGGGCCAGTTCAGAAACCTCAAGCACATTACCCGTTTCATGGTGGCATTCCAGCCATGCACAACCGTTGTGCCGGACCGCGTTCTTTGACCGTATCAGACGCACAGCAATCCTGGACCTGTCGCATGCAGCATTGCCGCCAGAGACCGCTGATTGCATTTCACGAGCCGATTGTACATGAAATCGAAGGTCTGCCCATGAAGTCTGTCGAAGTGCCGCAGCCGGACGAATCAGAAACACGGTCACTCCACTTGTTTCCACTGCCAGCTGCAGACGACGTTGAGCCGTCGACGACAATCGATCAATCCACGCCACGACAACCTGCACACCGGAACTGCGGCTGAGTTGTTCAAGCGCCCACAACGTCTCTGTTCTGTGCCGGTGTCGCAGCTGAGGAGTTCCGCTGCCCCCACCGCAACAATAATCACGTCCGCTGCTCCCCTGCGGTCTGACCAGCAGCAGCCTGGACAACGGAATCCCGATGTTACGGACAGCGGCAGCGTTGAAACATCCACGACCATCCACAACGGCGAACGCTCCCGAGCGCTGCAGAAATCCAGTCGCGCACCGGAATGCGATGGACGACGCTCGATGTCCCGGACCATCACTGACCCACTCAAGCAACGAACCGGACGGCAGTCCGGCGTGAGGCAGCAGGGCATCGACCGATGGTAATCCAGTGGAGACCACCGTTCTGCGAGGACTATGCGATTGTGATTGAACCAGCTGACGCCGAAGCATTTGCAGCGCAGCAGATGTAGCAGACATGAAGCCATTCGCCCGGCTGTGTGTGCGGTCGTAACGACTTCACACAAAACACAAACCGTTTCCCAGGTTCTGCCTCCGTTCTGTTCGGCGCTGTTCGAATTCGTCACGACACAAACGACGATTCAGTGGCACCGCTGAACGTATGGAAGACCTTCGAAAAACAGAGGAACAGGACGGCTTCCCTACCACGTTTAATGAACGAAACAGGATCCGCCTGACAGTCCCTCTGATCGGCGAATTCAACAGGGTGCTTTTAGAAAAGTTGACACACCAAGTCAACTTTCAGCAAAGGTCAGAAACCACGCAACTGTCCCACACCGTTCCGTGGCCCCCTGGATGTGGTATCACGCCTGAGTGCCTAAACCTGGATTTCGAGAAATTAGCAGGAATTTTCTCATCACGGCCATCTTTCTGTCAGGATGTATTTCACCCACCAACTCACCCTACAAAGTACAAACAAACAACCCCTGCATCAGCCTCCTCACATCCGACGTTGCTTTCTGTCCAGGAAGTATCAGCGCATAAAAAACGGCTGACAGTTAAATAACCATCAGCCGCGGAAATCTAAAAGCAAGCTCAACGAACCTACCTCTTTTTCTTCTTCTTAGCAGCCTTCTTTTTGGCAGCCTTCTTCTTAGGAGCGGCCTTCTTCTTAGCAACCTTCTTCTTGGCAGCCTTCTTCTTAGGAGCAGCCTTCTTCTTAGCGGCCTTCTTCTTGGCGACCTTCTTCTTAGCGACCTTCTTCTTGGCAGCCTTCTTCTTGGCAGCCTTCTTCTTCGGAGCAGCTTTCTTAGCTGTCTTCTTCTTAGCTACTTTTTTCTTGGCCACGAATTCCTCCTTAAACAAGATCAACGGATGGCCATCCTGCCGCAGTTACCGGGCTTCATAAACCAATGGGCAAGATCAACCAGAAGTCAAGAAACAAATCACCACGCCACCAAGGCTATGGCGACGCAGATTCCTTTCATGCCGAGGACCGTTTTGAAGTCTGCTGTTGGGCAATGTCCTTCGCCACGATGCTTCAATGAAACACAACAGAATCTGCTGTCAACGTTCGGGCGGAATCGTATTTAATGTTCCAGAATGTGCAAGACTGTTATGCATGGTCAGAGGTGTTGATTGAGAATTTTTTTGAGATTAAGGCACATCTGATGTTGACGAGAATTCAATACAGCGCGACATCAACGGCCTTCAACCGCGCTTGCCGTTGAAGGCCGTTGATGTCGCGCACACAACAATTCAAAACACTCGTCCCGATACATGTTGCTGCAAACACAGAACGGAACGCATGAACGTTTCGTCGCAAAAAACACAGGTGTTTTATAAAAAACAAGACTGCGAGTGTCAGCAATGCCCAGTCCGCAGTTTTGTTTTCGCAGCGCTTTCGTGAGCGCAACATTGCACAACGGAATGATCATAATTTCGCAACTCGTCGCGTTTATAAACGTCGTTTCAGGAAGCCGAAACTTCACCTAAAACCTGTTGCAGATAGTCCATACTTTTTTTTGCAATTTTCTCTGCGCCAGGGCTGTAATCGAACACTTCAACCGAAACCCAACCCTGATACGAGACATCAAGCAGCGCTTTCAGAATCGGATGATAGTCCGTTTCCCCCATTCCTGGCCCGAGAAGATTCGTGTCGTTGACATGAAAGTGACCGCAGATGTCACTGTGGCGGTGGATCAACTGCGGCACCGAATCCGTTTCGGCGCCCAACATCGCTTTAACATCCTGATGCAGAACAAATGAGGGATGGTCCACCATCTGCATCAGCGAAACGGCTTCAGCGCATGTGTTGATGAAGTCGGTTTCCTTCGTTGTCAGCGGTTCCATGCACAGTACGACATCACGTTCCTGAAATGTCGGCATCGCTGCCTGAAAAACCTCTGCGGCAAACATCATGGCCTGTTCGGTTGTAACGCCCGGCAGCAGGTTTCTTTGTTGAGGTGACCCAAACACCAGAACACGTCCCCCCAGGGCTGCACATGTGTCAGCCAGCAGTTTCAGATAATCCGAGGTGGTCCTGCGGACATCAGCATCCGGCGAAGTCAGGTACAGACCATTCGTCTTCGCGAGCAACCAGTGCAGCCCGATAATTTCCAGCCCATGGTCACCGGCCGTGCTCTTCATTTCAGACAGGGTGGCTGCGGAAACGCTGGCCAGATCATCGGAAATGCTGAAAGGGGCGACTTCGATGCCCGTGTATCCCACGTCGGCAATTATGCGGCATTGCTCGGCCCAGCTGGTGTCTTCAAACAGCTCCTGACAGATTGCAAATTTCATTCAACTAGGCCTTTTAGACAATGTAAAACAGGTCACCCAGATGGAACATCAACGGGTCAGGTTGATGTCGGCAGTTCAAGCTGATCATGATCAACGTCATCCGCAACGCCTTCACCCTGATGCCCTCAACAGGATTTCCACGTGCTGACGGGTTTAACGGACGTACCGGTTATGTCTCAGCAAATGCCCGGATCCGGTCGCATCATTTGCAATACTTCGTTGAGAAACAACCGCACAACACGAATCTGCTGTCACTTTGTCCGAGCAGAAGGCCTCTACATGGCTCAATCGTTATTGAATCGTTTGACGACCATTACTGAGCGACCTAGATCATACTGGGCTGTGCTGTGACTGGTTCGGGCGATTTAGTGGCCAGGCAGTGCAATGCTCGGCACATTGTGCGCACGAAGCGATAAGGGAAAGACACGCGTGACTACTTCTGCCGAAGATCCCCAGTCTCAGAACGGTCTTGATGACCTGTTTGACCGAGTCAACCAGTTGCTGGGTACCACGGCCCCTCGCAGCGATGAGGACGACACGAACGACGATCCGGCGCTGCGACAGCGGTCGCGGGTCGCACCAGGACAGCCGTTCACACCGCGTCAGCCGCAGACCATCCGTGAGAGCGGAATTTCTTCCTCGCTCATTGAACGCCTGATCATGAAGTACATGTTTCAGGTTGGCACGGTGACCAGTCGCGGCATTGCCTCACAGATGAAACTGCCGTTCAAGGTAATTGAACCAATCCTGAAGCAACTTCGCTCAGACAAGCTGATCGATCTGGCAGGTACCACCAACACGGGTGACTCCGAATACATGGTGACCGAAGCCGGACGTGACCGAGGGAAACGGTACCATGAAGAATGCACCTACTTCGGTGCAACCCCCGTTTCGCTTCAGGACTACATCAATTCTGTCGCGGCACAGTCTATCGCCGGGCAGGTTGTGACTTCCGCAGATTTGGTGAAGGCATTCGACGGCTTAATTATCAATCAGGCAATGCTGAATCGGCTTGGGCCAGCGGTCAATTCCGGCCGTGGTATGTTTCTGTTCGGCGAGCCGGGCAACGGCAAGACCAGCATCGCGGAGCGAATCACTGACGCATTTGGCAGCAGCATCTGGCTGCCCCGGGCGCTGTATATTGAGGGCGAGATGATCCGCCTGTTTGATCCCGGTATTCACGAGGTCGTGGAAGATCAGTCTGCCGCAGGTCTGCTGGATTCGCAGCAGATTGACCGACGTTGGGTGCGGGTAAAGCGACCGACCGTGATCGCCGGTGGTGAGCTCACCATGAATGAGCTGGAAGTCACGAAGAACGAGGTCTCGAAAATCTGCGAATCACCACTGCAATTGAAGAGTAACTGCGGCACTCTGGTGATCGACGACTTCGGGCGTCAGACAATGCCCGTTGACGTTCTCCTGAATCGCTGGATCGTACCGCTCGAGAAACGATATGACTTCATGAACCTGCCCAGCGGCAAGAAGATTCAGGTTCCGTTTGACCAGCTGATTATCTTCAGCACCAACCTTGAACCCAAGGATCTTGTGGACGGAGCATTCCTGCGACGAATTCCCTATAAGATTGAAGTCCCGGATCCATCGGTAGACGAATTTCGCGAACTGTTCGGCATCATGAGCCGTGTGCTGAACTTCGAAGAACGAAGTGAGTGCGTCGAGTATCTCATTGAGACTCATTACCTCGCGACTGGCCGCCCATTTCGCCTCTGTCAGCCTCGTGACCTGCTGCTGCAGGTGCAGAGCTACTGTAACTTCCATCAAAAGCCGCTTGAGATCACGAATGAGGCGATTGATTGTGCGATTGAGAACTACTTCTCAGTGATGATGTAGACGCAGTAAAATTAACGGGCACACGCACCTACTGCGGCGTTGAGACCTACTGCCGCGTTGAGACCTACTGCCGCGTTGAGCTGTCCGGCTCCGCCGCCAGCAGACTGCGTTTCGTGCCCCGCCATGGGCGAATGTCAAGCACGAACGGTTCCAGAGCGTCATCAAATCCATTGATCTGGTGATACTCGGCCATGCGTTTCAGTTTCTTGGCCACGGTCAGTTCACCTGGGTGACGAGTTGTCGGAGCGCGGCCCCAGAGTATCTGTGAACCACCACTGGTCTCGATTCGGAACTGCAGATCATCCACTTCATCGTCGACCGCAAGGCGGCGAGGCGCACGAATCGTTTCCAGGCCCAGAGCAGTCCACCAGGACTGTCCTGCCTCGTTATTGCGTGTCAAGACGGCCGACAGTTGAGCGGCGCCCTGTACAGCCGGGTCTCCCCATGATTCGCCAAGGTTCCCCAACGGCACGCTCGTAACATCCTTAATGACAGGATAACGATCAATGTCCGCCGCACTGAAGTCGGTATTCGGAAGCAGATGACCGTGTCGGTCAATCGGATAGTAGCCACCACCAACAACCTCCACCATAGCGACCGGCTCGCGGTACACAACTTCTACGTGAACACGGGCAGGAAACGACTTGCGCACCTGTTTGAGCCCTTCGATCCACGGGTGTGTGTAGAAGGCCAGAGCAATTTTTTCACTCAGTGAAGGGTCCAGCAATGACAGAGACTCATCAAATCCGGCCCGTACAAAGACCTGTTCCACAAGATCGCGTGGCACCCAGTGCGGAGGCGGTGTGATAATCACATGCTCAGGACCAATATGATATTCTTCTCTGGTTTCCAGTTGCGGCAGCTTCCGTTCAACCTGTGACCAGAACAGCCAAGAAAGCGCAAGAGCGGCAGCGAGTACAAGTCGCGTCGGCCGGAAAGCCCAGCATACAACCCGCTGACGGAACGTCAGCGACTTTGTCCTGCGTTTTCTGGATGCCGGTGCGCGAGCCATCGATCAACAATACTTTCCGTGCCATTTGCCGTTCGTATCGGCGTTTTCTGAGTGGACCAGCACCATTCGAGCCGGCTGCGAGGAAGTCAACACTCTAAATGTCGGCAAAATGCCCCCCGCGACACTCGCAAAGGCTGCTACCTGCAAACTTTTCCGATTCCCGGCACAAACGGTTCAGTTGTCCTGTCTGCGCAGTACTCAGTCAGTCGAACGTGCCACCGGACTCTAGCGTGTCATAGTTTTTTTGAGTTGTGTGGTGCTGCCGGCCGAGATTTCCGGCGCGGAACCGATTACGAAGACTGGGCAAACCACAGAGACTATTCGGGCTCATGGTGCGATGCGGCCGTCGAGTGGCCGATTGGCACAAGTTGCTGCAGCTCAGCGGACCGGCCAAACACCCATATCGTCGTGAAGCCGGACACGATGCAGTTGCGGGCCTCTGTGGCCGATGCAGGCCCGATATCAACGTGCGCCATGGACTGCCGCCCGATGGTCACTCGGCATGCGATGACGTCTGCGTCGAAACTCAGTCAGCACACATTTCCAGCCGCTCCATCCAGTGTTGAACCTGAATTGCGTCGGCGAAGGTGGCGCCAACCGGCACGGTCTGTACGCCCCGAACAACTCGACAGAAACAGCGCAGTTCTTCAGCCAGCATGCCCGTCGCTCCTGACGGTGTGGCACGGATTTCCAGGGCCATGGGCCATTCAGCACGCTCACTCCAGACTTCAATCGGACGAGGATTGGGCACGATCTGCGCCGACCAGCCGTCACCGAATACCTCCGTGCGGTCAATTCCGCGCGGAGGCATGCCGGCCGGAGTCAAATAGGACGCAGCAAATGTGGCCACTGGCCCGTCTTGCCACTTCAGCTGAGCCAGCGCAAGATCGACTGCACCGTCAGTGGTGTGATGATATTGTGCGGTGAAGTGAATCGGATCCACGCGATCCATCAAAACCTGCACGCAGTAAAGATCGTGGACCATTGCCGCGTGCAGAGGATTTTCGCCGGGAAAGTCGGCAACGATGCTGGCGGGACGGTGGCGGACGCAGTTGATGTACGAAAGCGGTCCGCGCCCCGCAACCTCGTCGCGCAGCTGCTGAAACTCGCTGTTGAACAGCAGAATGTGGCCCATCATCAGGTTGCTCGAATCGGGCCGAACCAGAGGTCTCAGATTTTCGGCCTTCGGCAAGCTGTCCGCCACTGGTTTTTCCAGCAGAACAGTTTTTCCGGCCTCAAGTAACGTTCTTGTGACAGTCACGTGGGCCGACGTCGTGCAGGCGACGACCCATGCTTCGGCATTGGATTCCGCTATCGCCTGCGCGAGACTGGTCCAGCCCGTTACACCAGGAAGATCACCCGACAGTGCGTCCAGACTGGACTGGCGTCGGGCGACCAGGCCGACCAGATTTGCTTCGGCCAGACCTGCCAGCGTAAGTGCATGCAGGCGACCGAATCGCCCCAGTCCCACGACCCCAATTCTGACGGGCTCCCTGCTCTGTCGACTCATTTATGCATCCTTATTCCGTACGTCATGTGGGATCCGGATCAGCGGCTCGCAGTCGGTTCCGGATCCCCGACTGTTACGGCAGGCAACGGTCCGTCCAGATATCGCCGGTCAAACAGATGCAGCACGGCGCCGTGTGGTTGATCCGACGGGCTTTCCGTGCCCTGCACCAGATCCAGCCGACCGTCCTCGTTCCAGTCGGCCACGTCAAACGAACCCGCATGGTCATAGACCTGCAGATCCCTGCCATTTCTCTGAATCTTTCCATGAGCCTTAAACTGCGGTGCGCCGGGGCTGCCTGTGTTCTCGTAATAGTACACAGCCCACAGAGTTCCCTTAAACAGATCCAGATCTCCGTCGCCATCCCAGTCGGCCAGCACAGTGTGGTTGTCGCCGTTGTTGTTTTGACCACCAAACCAGCCAGTCACGGGTCCGCCGCTTTCAAGTTTCAGGGTTGAACCGAGCAAAAAATCCAGCCGCCGCGGATCGCGCTGACTGCTTTTCCGTGTGCACAGATAGAAGGCGTTGTCGCGGTCTGAGTGGATTACAAGATCCATTGTGCCGTCCGCATCAAGGTCTCCGATGGACACCTTGGAACGCCACGCCAGCTCATCAGTCCGACCATTCACAGTCACCGTTTGCCCCCCGGCAAAAACGGGAACTTCACGTGATCCGGTGTTTTCAAAATATTGCGTCTCCCAGCGCTGACCGGTGACAAACAAATCCAGGTCTCCGTCGTTGTCCCAGTCACCCACCGTAGGGCATAACCAGCCGTACATCGCTTCGGTCGGTCCCTGCGGACCGTACGTTGACGGATCTGCGGCCTGCGGATCCAGCCAGTTCGGCATCGCAATCGGCGTGTCGGCGGCACGGATCATTTCGGGGAGCTCGAAGACCGGCTGCAATGTTGTACCCCGATTTCTGAACAGTCGCAGACCGGTGTGATATCCGCCCACCAGATCCAGGTCCCCGTCGTTTTCCCAGTCAACACAGATCGTAAAGCTGGTCATAATCTCCGGTTGAACCTGTCTGGCAACGCCACGCGAAATCAATCTTGGATAGGTCGATATTTTTGAAATACGTGTGCCGGCATCGGTACGTCCGCGCACCGGCGTTGACAGAACGTCGGCGCGACGACGGAAAAGATACAGCGGATCAGGCCGTGACAGGCGGACGCGTGAATTCGGATTCACATTTTCGAAAAATTCGCCGTTGGCAATCACGTCCAGATGACCGTCATTGTTCCAGTCGACCAGAAACGGCGAGTCGACAATTCTGACGCCGATCGGAATCGGAGCTTCGAACAGTGGCTCAGCACGGGTGCCGCGGTTTTCGCAGAAGGTCAGACGACCTCCTTCCAGCGGCCTGTCGGTTTCATCGTGAAACAGCAGATCGAAGTCGCCGTCACCGTCCCAGTCGGCATACTCCACTGCGCCATTCGCATGACCGCGTCCGTGAATAACAAATCCGTTCAGATCCTTCAACGTCACCGGCCGGGCGTAATCGGCCATACCGTCTGCCGTCGTGCCTGTATTCCGCAACAGATCAAAGACCATAACTGCCGTTCCATACGGCGCAACACCTTTGCTCGTGTCAACTGCGCGAATCCGGCTGACTTTTCGATAGCTGACGACAAGATCAACATCACCGTCACCTTCCCAGTCGAGGCGGCGTACGCCGCGGGGAGCCCAGGCATTCCGCTGGCGAAGGATGCCCGGACTGGTCGCTCTGAATTCAGATTCCTCGGTCAGCGGGATGAGGTTCTGTGCCGCCTTCAGTTTCCACAGACCGCTGGCATCGCGTTCGCCTGTGTTCTGCCACCACGTCAACTGCATGGCCGGCCCCAATCCGTAAAAATCCGGATCGCCGTCCCCGTCCCAGTCATCGACGAACCAGTTCTGAGGCAACAGGTCAGACTGCAGAAAGTTTCCGGTGTTGTCCTGTAACCGACGTCGTGGTGCAAACAATGGATGTCTGTCCGTGCCGATGTTCCTGAGGAAGTACACGGCGTTTCCCAGACGTTTCCCGAGTTCCTCCTGTTTGTGCTCGAACATGCGGTATCCCCACCCCATGAGATCACGCAGACCGTCGCCGTCCCAGTCAATGTGAATAAACTGCGAATGCAGCGGGGTGATGTTCGCAGCGCCTGATTTGCCGCTGTTGAAACGAAAAGTATCGCCGATTCCGATTGGTCCGGCCTGTCGGTCCGGCGTGGCGCGCCAGACGTCACCAGTGTTTTTTACATTGCCGAATCTAAAAAACAGATAGTACTGCCGGCAGTCCGCTCCTGTGCTGCGCCAGGCGATCGTTGCAACTGCTGAGGATTCCAGATCGCTGGTGACAGTACACGGAACGACAGATTCAGTATTTGTCACATAAATCGAATCGCGTCGTACAACCGCAGAGGCATCGTGAAGCAGTTTCCGGAAATCAATGGTTGCTGCGATCGGCGTGTTGACGGGAGTGCCCGTATTGACAGTCATCGCCACCCGGAACGCCCCCGGTTCCGTCCTGTTCCGGTTGTCGGCCCGGACGGAAGCGAGACTGGCAGCGGCAACCACTGAAAGCACACAGGAGTAGATAATGGATTTCATACGGGTGGTGCCGTCCCGGGGTCTGCGAGCGATTCAGGGACAGCATCATTCGCCTGACTTACGATATGACGGATCGCGCTGGTCAGCACTGTCGTTACGGTTCCAACCCACAGGAACGTGTAACCCTTTGCTGAAAGTGCATTGGCATCACACCCGGCCCAGACTTTCTTGTCGACTTCATCGGCGGCGGCTTTGACTCTGTCCAGTGCCACGACGAACCGTTCGTTTTCCGGTTCCCAGCAACAGCCAAGATCTGCTGACAGGTCATATGGCCCGAGTCCCAGTGCAGTCACCAGGGAATGCGCTGCAATCTCATCAACGTTGTCCACACCTGCCTGCGATTCAATCTGCGGGATAACGATGAAGTGGTCTTCAAATTCTGTTTTCCATGTCTCGTATTGAAAATCGTCCAGCCAGTAATTGCCCATGCCTCCGGGACGTCGACGTCCTCGTGGCGGCATCAGAATCGCTTCTCGCACCTGATCCAGTTGCGCGCCTGATTCAACGTTGGGGATCAGAATTCCACAGGGCCCCAGATCGATCGTTCGTCGCACGACACTGAGTTCGCACGACAGCGTTCGGACCAGAACCGGGAAGTCTGCGAGTCTTCCGATCTGGCAAATGTGCGAGACCAGTTCGTCAGAGAAATCACCGTGTTCGCAGTCGATCACCAGATAATCAAGCCCGCCGGTCTGGCAGACTTCCACGAGGAATGGCCATGCATGATCCGTCGACATGAGACCGATTACCGGCTGATCGGAAGCGAGCTGTTCCTTCAGGCGTTTTGCAGTAGACAGCATCTTGACCAACTTATTTCAGAACTGCTGACGGAACCTACGGCCCGGAAAAATCCTGGTTCCGGCTGCGAAAACGAAAGACTTTTTGTTATCCGGACAGCAACGCAAAGAATATAACACAGCGTCTGCCAGATCCGAATCGTGTTATGGCCTCGGCTCAGAACGCCGGAACAAGGGACTTTTGATAAAACAATGCATAACCGGAGACCGCTTCCGGTTAAAAAACATGGAAATTCGTCAATTACTGGCCTGTCGTTTGATCGCTGGCCGAATCGACTGAAAGCGAATAAAATGTGCAGAGGGTGGTTCCTGCCTCCGGGTGTACGTTGGCTTTTTGCCTGTGGAAACGGCAGTGTATAAGGTGACCGGAAAAGCCGATTTTCCGTTTGCTGCCGGGCCGGGAACGGCAGTCTGAACGATTCGTAGTTTCTCTCCAAATCTCTGATGTAAATGCGCTGGGGTTATCCGACAGCACTGTTTGCCTTGTGGCTCGTTCCCTTAATTGGGTTTTTACTCATTCGTGCGCACTTGAAGCGTCGCGATGCCGCCCGGAAATTTGTTGAGCAACCGATGGTCGAGCGGCTCTTGCCGACATTCGACACGTCGCGTGTGTGGTGGAAGGCGGTTCTGGTGATGACGGCCGTCACACTGCTGATTGTCGCTGTGGCTCGGCCTCGGTTCGGATTTGACCTGAAGGAGATCTCCAGTCGAGGTGTGGATCTGTTTGTGCTGCTCGATGTGTCTCGCAGCATGCTGGCGGAAGACGTAAAGCCCAATCGTCTTGAACGAGCGAAGTCAGACATTCTGGACCTGTTACAACGACTGAAAGGAGACCGCGTCGGCTTGATCGTGTTTGCCGGAGCCCCGGTCGTTCAGGTGCCACTCACAACTGATCAGGGATTCTTCAAAATTGCTCTGGAGGACGTAGACACTGACAGTGCGCCGCGTGGTGGCACGTTGATTGGCGACGCAATTCGCAAGTCGCTGGAATCAATGGAAGCCCGTGCAGATCGTGATCAGGCGATTGTGCTGATCACGGACGGTGGCGATCAGGATTCGTTTCCTGCAGAAGCCGCCAGGCAGGCTGCAGAACGAAATGTTCGAATCATCACTGTCGGTCTCGGTGATACATCTGAAGGTGCTCGCATTCCGCAGCGTGCCGAAAGCGGAGACCTGACTTTTGTACAGCATGAGGGACAGGAAGTCTGGTCAAAAATGGACGAGTCGCTGCTGGAGGAAATGGCCACGACAACAATGGGGGCCTACGTTCCGGCGCGGACGCTGAGCTACGATCTGGGACAAATATACGACGATCAGCTGGCAAAACTGACCCAGGGTGAAATCAGTACAGAACAGCGAAAACGCTATCGTGAGCAATATCAGCTGTTTGCGATTCCGGCGTTTCTGCTGCTGCTGCTTGATTTATCGATCCCGGCCTATCGTCGACGCACACGCATTGAACGGGAGTCTGCAGCGTGACCCGTTTTCAGAACATAGCTGTCGTGGTATTGGCGATGCTGCCAGCCCTGTCGGGGGCCGACACACCGAACGCGGCGGTGTCGAAAGTTCGTGACGGCATACAGAAGTTCCGCAGCAGCGAATTCTCGGAAGCCGAAAAGTCGTTCGCTGAAGCCAGTGAGCTCGCTCCGGAAAACGCCACTATTCTGTTCGACGAAGCATGTGCCGCGCTGTCTGCGGGGGATAACAATCAGGCACGGGAGTTGTTTCGGAAGGCAGCCCTTGCAAAAGAGTCGCCTGTCACCGTACAGGTTCACTATAACCTCGGCTGCCTGGAAGCTGAAGCGGCTCGCGAAAAGCTGGGCGATGACGCGGCAGCCGCCACTGGTGATGTCCGTGAAGAATCAGTCCGGCTGATGCTGGCCGCTGTTCGACATTATCGTGACACGCTGGCGTTGAACGCACAGCACACCGACGCCCGTCATAATCTGGAACTCATCCGGCTGTATATCAAACACATACAGTCACAGTGGGCCGAACGAGATAAGCAGAAAGATCGCGAAGAAAAGAATCTGCTGCAGTTCTTGAAGATGATTGAAGAGCGAGAGACGCAGCTGCGTACCACCACCAGAGTTCTTGAAGATGAACAGGATTCCGTCCGGAAACGACAGGCTGTCAAAGAAGCAGCGGCCAGCCAGAGAACGCTTCACGAGGAGATCGAACCTCTCAGGCAAAAGATCGAAGCCGAACTACAGTCGGCGGCAGGCCCCCATTCCGGAAGCCCCACACAGCAAGGTAGTCTGCCCCAGCCGGGAGTCGCAGCTCAGACACCCGGGCAGAATGAACAAATACAACAGGCACAAGACCTGTTACATCAATTGGCTGATGAAGCAGGCCAAAACATGCTGATGGCTGCAGACGAGCTGGACACGGGTGATTCCGCAGCCGCCATCGCAGCGCAGACAGAGTCTCTGATGTTGTTGCACCAGTTATATATGGCGCTGGCCCCGTACCAGAATATTCTTCAGCGTGCTGTCGAACGTCAGCACGCGTTGCTGGGAACTGATGCCGAGACAGAAGGGCCAGCGGAATTGTCCGAGGAAAGCTCAGAGAATCAGGCAGCAACCGTACGTACGGAAGCCCCCGGCAACAGGGACAACGGCAGCAACACAGTTGATGATAACCAGGCAACACAGGAAGGCGACGTCAATGTCGCCGGTTCAGACGTGGACTCGGCGACCAACGTGGAACAGCAACAAGAAGGTCAGTCGCGGATCACTGACTGGAGTCGAATACTTTCGCTCAAGGCAGAAGCGGAATTGCCACAGGTTCAGCAACAGTTGGAAGCTCTGAGACAGTCAGCGACACATTCCCCGGCAGAAGAACCGAATCCGGACAAACCAAAGGTTGATGAACCGGACGCTGCCCTCGAGAAAGAAAACGAGCAGGAAGTATCAGAAGATGAACAGGCGGCAGCCGAGGCTCAGCGGCAACAGCTACAACAGCTGAAGCAGGTCGAAGGCCTTGCGAAGTCGATGGAACTTGCTGTCCAGCTGGCACCTGACGCTGAACGACATTCACAGGCGGCTGTAGACCTGATGTTGGAGCAACAGGAAGCTGTTCCCGAGCAACAGGAAACTCACCGGATTCTCAGGAAGATCGCTGAACCGCTGGTCGATCAGGAGCAACAGCAGCCGGACCGGAACGATCAGAATCAGGAAGACCAGCAACAGGATCAGCCTCAGGACGACGACGGTGATCAGAACGAACAGAATCAGGAATCACAGAAAGACGAACAGCAGGAAAACGACCAGCAGCAGCCGGGTGAAGAACAACAGGATGATCGGTCAGGACAGGACAAGGCGGAATCCGTTCTGCGACAGGCACGTGACCGTGAACGACAGCACAAAGATCTTCAGAAACAGCTGCGTGCCATTTTGGGGCAACGAATTAAGGTTGATCGGGACTGGTAGATTCCGATCGTTCGTCCCGACAAACAGGAATTCCACAGCCCGGTCACGTTCAGACGGCGGGCAGGATATGAGTCAACACCAGATCAGTTTACAAACAGCCGGAACCAGTTCCGGCTCATGGCAGCAGCCGTTCTGCTGTCAAAACATGTCAACGGCGGCCATGAGTCAGTGAGATTCGCAGTACACAGAATGCAGATTGCGGTTCG
Organism: Fuerstiella sp.; assembly: GCA_029245955.1. Classification (GTDB taxonomy): domain Bacteria; phylum Planctomycetota; class Planctomycetia; order Planctomycetales; family Planctomycetaceae; genus Fuerstiella. The sequence goes on from JAQWOH010000002.1 coordinate 22,104, forward strand.
AACATTAGTCACCATCCTGCTTGTACTGCTGCGGACAGCAGCCGCGAGTGTAACATGCGCTGCGCAGGAGCCGGAAATTGTTGTCGAAGTGGATCGGCAGCAGTTGTACGAAGGCGAATCGATCACGTATCGCATTACGCTCAACCACGTTGAAAAGCCAGCACCGCCGCAGCTCAGCGGATTTGACAGATTCGAGGTCGTGTCACTGGGTGAACAGTCGTTGAACTCTCGACAAATCACGATCATTAATGGCCGGCGCAGTGAAGTTATTCGCCGCGGCCATCAGTATAACTATCGCCTGACCCCCACAGAGGCCGGTCAGTTCAACATTCCGGCGCCAACGGCTGTGGTGGATGGTCAGACACTGGTCGGTCGCCGGATCGCCATCGGAGTGATTGCTCCAGCAGATCAGGATGTGGTGCTGCTGGAAATGAAATCCAGCAAAGCCATTGTCTATCCCATGCAGCCGTTTACGATTTCACTGACGGTAGCGGTACAACAGCTTCCGAATGAGCTGAGCGAGCGCAGTCCGTTAAGTGTACAGGGCGGCGATCCCGTACATTTGTCCGTCCCATGGCTGGACGACGACCAGGTGCCATCGGGTCTGAGCCCGAAAATCGCCTGGGATGACGTCATGAATCCACTGGTCAGCCGGTCTGCCGGCGGGCGCCGTGGGTCCGATGGGATGCGCGTCAACAACATCGACAGGCAGTCCGCGTTTTCGATCTTCAGCGGGGGCGCGATGGTCTTCCTTCCGCCTTCCGTTCGCACGACTCGAACGAACGGGGATGGTGAGCGAATTCCATATGTCGAATACACTTTCGAACGCGAATTTACGCCTCAGACGTCCGGCACGTTCAGTTTCGGACCGGTAACAATGAAAGGTATGTTCGGCACAGAGTTGTCCGAGGGCAAACTCGACGGTGAGCAGATCTATGCAGTGGCAAAGGCGATCACCGTCGTCGCGCGAGATGCTCCGCCAGAAGGACGACCGAGCAGCTTCAGCGGCGGTATCGGAGTCTTCAATGTGACGGCCAGTCTCAACCCAGTATCGGCCAGCGTCGGCGACCCGCTCACCCTTTCACTGCGGATCCAGGGCCGGGGAACTCTCGCCGAAGTTCGCCCCCCCGACATCTCCAGTATTCCGGAAGTATCACAGTTTTTCAGGACATATGATGCGACGGAAGCAACTCAGGACAATGCTCGCGAGTTCACGTACAGCGTGCGGCCGCTGACGACTGACGTAAGAGAATTCCCGGCAGTCCCGATATCGTATTTTGACGTCGAAAACGAAGATTACGTCACGGTCAGCACTGCCCCGATTCCCGTTAAGATCAAGGCTGCCCGGCAACTGTCCGCGTCAGACATTGTGTCACAGCAGGCCACAGGCACCGACAGCCGGCTGGAAGTCAGTGAGGCCGGTATCTTTGCCAATCATTCGAATCTGCAGGACCTTCGAGCCAGCGATGTGTCCATCAGTCGCTGGCTGATGATGTGGTTCGGAATGCTGATGGTCTATGGACTGACAAGTTTTGGTCTCGTTCGCTATCGTCGTCTTCACAGCGACCCGCTGGAAAGACGACGCAGATCCGCAAAATCGCATGCAGCCGATTCACTGAGGCTGGCAGAGCAGCATCAGGACTCTGCACAGAAGGAATGTCTTGATGCTATGAACCTTGCCGTGACCGGATTGATTGCTGACTTCAATCGGGTTTCTTCAGCCGGCATGACTTCTCGAGACGCCGCCGCGCGACTGCATGCGGTCGGAGCAGACGCCAGCATGCAGGATCGCACCGCTGCATTTCTGGACACGTGCGACGCAGCTCGATACGGCGCGACTGAAAAAGGCACATCCGATTTGCTGATTGACTGCCGACGGCTGGTCAACGATCTGGGTCGTGAACTGGAGAAGCGATGCTGATTCATTCACGCCCCCCGTTTTCACGTTTGCCGTCCGGACACAGATCCCAACAGCAGATCGGCCGACACACGGCCGCCGGCACAATGGCGCGGTGCGAGAAGTCCCCGCCACCCATCGTTTTGTTGTTTTCAGTTCTCGTCTGTTCCGGATGTGGGTCCGCTCCGGACCTGGAGACTTCGCGACTTTTTCAGTCGGCCGAACAGATTTTTTCCGACGCAGACTCTCCTGCGGAATTTGTTGAGGCTGCCACGGTCTATCAGGAGATTCTGGATAGTGGATTCCTGAGTGGCACGGTGTTCTACAATCAGGGGAACGCATGGATGCGGGCAGGCGAGACCGGACGAGCAATTGCAGCATACCGACAGGCGCAACGCCACCTGCCGCGAGATCCCTATCTTGACGCCAATCTTCGCACTGCTCTTGCCGGATCGCAGTTGCCGACAGGTGGAGCCATGCTTGACTACATATTCTTCTGGCAATCTGCCGTCAGTTATAATGAGAAGCTGATCCTGACGACCGTGCTGCTGGCGATGGCGCTGCTGTTGGCCATGTCGTACCAACTGAACAGGCGACGGATCGCCCTGAAACGCATAGCGTATGCGACGATGATTCCGCTGGTGCTGTCCGCAGCGGCCGTTGGCCGAGACTGGCAACAGTACGAGCAGACGGTGCGGGGTGTGGTCGTTGCAGAAACCACGGCACGCAAAGGCGACTCAGAGACCTATGACCCGGCTTTCTTACAATCGCTTTCGGACGGCACAGAATTCGAAGTCATCAATCTCCGCAATGACTGGATTCACGCCAGGTTCAGGCAAACCGGTACCGGCTGGATCTCCTCGCAGGACTGCGTCACATATTAATGGTGCGGATGGTGTCCCGTGCAGCGGATCGATGAACAAGTTTGCCAAAATCCGCCGGTCGGCTTTTACGCCGGGCATGAATGGCCTACTGTTCCATGGCTTTGTGATCACGATCTCCAGATTCCAGACGCACCCAGCGGTCGGCCAGCATGCCAGAGAAGAAACGCATATTGTTTCTGTGCACAGGAAATTCCTGTCGCAGTCAGATGGCCGAAGGATTCCTGCGGGAAATTGTTGGTGAACGGTTCGAATCACTGTCTGCCGGTGCAGACCCGGCGGGGTATGTGCACCCCAAAGCCATCGAAGTCATGAGTGACGCCGGTATCGATATATCAGAACAAAAGAGCAAGCACATCAACGAGTTTCTGCCTCCGCACGGACAGCTGCCGGACATCATCATCAGCGTCTGTTCGAGCGCGGACGAGAATTGTCCGGTTTTCCCTGCAGGTGTCGAACGATGGCGATGGCTGTTTGACGATCCGCATCATGCCACTGGAAACGACGAGCAGAAGCTGTCCGAATTCCGTCGGGTGCGCGACGAGATTCACGATCGCCTGAAACAGGAATTCTCCGGCTGACAGTGACCTTAACAGAACGTGCTACCATCTGAGTCATTCTACTATGAGTTTTTCATCTCTTCCACTGAGCTATTGTACGAACGTCCATCCAGGTTCCACCGTCGACGAAATCATCAACGGCCTGACCGAGCATACATCCGAAGTACGCAGACAGCTGGATGCCCCGATGGCCGCCGGTCTGTGGCTTTGTCGCTCAGTCGTATCGGAACTGCTGGACGACAAGGCCGCTCTGGAGCGACTGGCTCAGTCTCTCTGGCAGCATGACTTACGCTGTTACACACTGAATGCGTTTCCGTACGGCGACTTTCATTCAGAGCGAGTGAAAGAACAGGTTTACCTGCCGGACTGGGCATCCAGTGATCGCCTGAATTACACCAAACACTGTGCGCGGGTCCTGGCCGAATTGCTGCCGGAAGGGAGCGAGGGCAGCATTTCGACCGTGCCTCTGGGCGGACGAATGAACCCCACGACTCCGGATTTCCAGGCAATCTGTTTTCACAATCTCATTTTGCTGGCCAAGTGGCTGAAGGAGCTGCATCAGAGCACTGGGCGACTGATTCGACTGGCCATCGAACCCGAACCGTTGTGTGAAATGTCGTCGATTCCCGAAGACGCCGTGCCCCTGTTTCGAAGTCTGTTCGAAATGGCAGAAGCCCTGGGACAGCTTCCGAGCGTCCAGGAACATATCGGCCTGTGCTTCGACGTCTGTCACCAGGCTGTCGTTTTTGAAGACGTGACAACCTCCATCAATCAGATCGTATCCAGCGACATCAGAATCAACAAAGTTCACATTACAAATGCTGTTGAGCTGCTGAATCCGTCAGAGAACAAGGCGGGCCGCGAAGCACTGATGAGCTACGTTGAACCACGCTACCTGCATCAGACGTTTGCGAAAATGAACGATGGAAGCATAGTGAGTCGACTGGATCTGACCGCCGACGATATTTTTCGAAATCCGTCGGACAGCTTTCTGCAGGCAGACGCCTGGCGAGTTCACTTCCATGTGCCGGTTTTCGCCGACGACCTGGGACCACTCAGGACAACCCGACCGGATTTGAAGGCGGCCCTGCAGGCGATTCTGAAACTCGAATACGCCCCGCACCTGGAAGTCGAAACCTATACGTGGCCCGTCATGCCGGATGAGCACACGGCCGTGTCGTCTTTGTCGTCTCAGATCACTCGTGAACTGGCATCAGCCTACAATCTGCTCCGCGAGCTGTGCTGATTGAAGCCGCCTACTGAGCAGAGAAATAGCCCATCTCTGTGCCGTTGACGGGGTTCAGTCGAGTCACCTGCACCAGTTTCCAGTCGCCATCTTCCGTTTTCCATTCTGTTCGCCAGTAGTTGGAAACCCGATGAGTGGCTCCGCTGTGGTGTGTGACGGTGACCTCGCCGTTGGCTCTGACCATCGCAATCGCACTGGCTGCAGTTTCATCCATCGTGACGTTGATGCTCTTGATGTGAAATGTGTCGCTAAGATCGACAAGATCCAGTCCCTTCCTGGCGATCTCGCCAAGTGCCTGACTTTCGGCAGCGAGCTGCGACCTGATACTACTCAGGTTTTCAGACTTAAAGTGATCCAGCATGACACGTAGTTCGTGTTCCACTTCCTCAGCCGGAGACACAAGATACTGTTCCAGCAAATATACGCCGGTGCCCAACAACAGCAGTATTGCAGCAAACATCTTTCCCCTGGGGACAGCACTCAGAAAACTGACAACGGCCACGGCCGCGATCAGGATCACCAGTGGCAACGGATCGTCTGTGATGTAGCTCATCGTCGTTTCCTCGGGACGGGACACCCTGCGAGCTGAGCTGACGCACGGAAGATTACGGCCCGCTTCCGCTGGTCACTGCAACAACTCATCTCTTTCACAGCCCATGCTTCTGACATTTTCCGCTCGGAACACGTTGCACGTTCGTGTTCCGAGCATAATGAACCGATACCGATCACACCTGAATTTGTCTACAAATCCGCGATGATCGGTGCGTGTGGGACCGTCATGCAGACAGCATCCCCCACATATTGAGTGATGTTACGAGCAACCCCGGTTAAGCACTACGATGAGACATCGAGTAACTCGCTGGTGGAGAAACTTCGGTCGTGTCCGAGATCGAGAGTCACCGTAATCAGGATTCTGTCTCCGGTCGACAGAGCGGGCTCTGAATCCGGATTCAACGGGATCTGTACATGGAAACCGGGCGCCACGAAACTCCGTGTCCAGAACCGACGGCATTCCGTCATCGAATACGAATTCTGAGCTATCCGGTGCATTGTTCCGTCGTCCGCGACAACCGACACCGCCAGAGTCATTGCTCCTGCTGTTTTAACCGGGTCCCCATCGCTGTCGAGCGACTGCACAACGACGTTAATGCTCCTGTCTGTTTCTTCTTCGCCCTGAATCATGCCGCTTGTCAGGCGGTGAATTCCGATGGACGAGACGCTGCCCCATGCAGCTTCCACTTCCGGATTGAATGCCACCTGCCTGACACCGGAGGCCGGAGACACGTCGTCGGCAGACGCTGATTCCGTGTCGCGCGAAATGCGATTCCGTTCGACAGACAACTCGTGGTCCTGCTCGGCCAAAGTCTGCTCAGCTTTCCTGATCTGCGACTGCAGGTCACGAATTGTGGATTCATGTTCACGAAGCCGAACTTCAAGAACTTCCTGCCGCTCGCTCATATTGCAACCACTCAGCATTGTGGCGGCAATAAGAGCAACGGTCTGTAATTTCGGGCAACACATCATTTCGGTAGCGGCTGAATTTCCTGAGGATGCTTTCCCCGGACCATACCGGATGAAATACACCGCGCAAACAGAACTTGCTGGCAGTCGACCAGGCACACGTCTACGATTTGCCATTGTATGCCCGTATTCCCTGTTGAACGGAACCCCGGAAAATGAGGATTCCCGTAAATCCGGCACGTGCCATGCTGTTTCTTGCCGTTGCGATCAGTACTTCGGCAGAATCAACGGGTTCACAACCGAATATTCTCTGGCTCAGTTGCGAAGACATCAGCGCTCATCTGGGGTGCTACGGCTATCCCAATGCAACAACGCCGGTGCTGGATGCCCTTGCGAAGGAGTCCGTCGTATACGATCACGCTTATACGACCGCCGGAGTTTGTGCTCCGTGCCGGTCCGCGATCATTACGGGGATGTATCAGACATCTATTGGCTCGCACCATATGCGGTGCAAGGCGATGCCGCCGAAACAGGTGAAACCGTTTACCTTCTGGCTGAACAATGCGGGATATTATCGCACAAACAACAGCAAGCAGGACTACCAGTTTGACACGCCCCGGGAAACGTGGAATGAATCCAGCTCCAGGGCTCACTGGAGAAACTGCCCGGCGGACAAGCCGTTCTTTTCGGTTTTTAATTACACGGGCTGCCATGAGTCCGGTATCGCCAGTGAATCCAAGTACGAAAAAGTGGTCAACGGTGTTGACAAACACAACCGCGATGCCGTGGCACACAGTCTTCCCCCGTACTATCCGGATACTCCTGTGGCTCGCGACGACTGGGGGCGATATTACGACGTGATCACCGCTATGGACCGCTGGGTGGGCGAACACCTTGCGGCTCTGGATGAGGCAGGACTGACCGATGACACCATCGTCGTGTATTGGTCTGATCACGGCGTCGGCCTGCCGCGCGCGAAACGCTGGTTGTACGAAAGCGGGACACATGTGCCGCTGATTATTCGAATACCGCAAAAGTGGCGAAAGCTGGTGGGTGCGGAATTCGTGCCGGGGACTCGCAGCGACCGTATGATCAGCATGATCGATCTCGGCCCGACAATGTTAAGTCTGGCCGGCGTCGCCACGCCCGATCATATGCAGGGCCGAGCGTTTCTGGGACCACACGCAGCTCAACCACGTTCGTATATTTTCGGAGCTCGCGACCGAATGGACGAACGATATGACATCATCCGCATGGTCCGCGACAAACGATATCGATATGTTCGAAATTACGAACCGTACAAAACGTGGTATCAGTACATGAACACGCCCGAAAAAGGGCGAACGATGATGGAGATTCGAAACAGCGTGACCGCCGCCGCTGCGGGCAGTTTGACGGGCGACAGAAACGTAAAGACAGTCGCACAGTTTCTCCAGCCGCGGAAGCCTCTGGAGGAATTGTATGATGTAGACAATGACCCACACGAAATGAACAATCTTGCCGCAGATCCTCGTCTCGCCGGCAAACTGCAGGAGCTGCGACAACAGCACCTGAAATGGGTCGTGGACACCCGGGATGTCGGCCTGATCCCGGAGGCAGAGCTGCATCGTCTGCGAGCCGGAGCGGGCAGCGAATGGGCCATTCTTAATACGGGTGACAACGCAGCCTTGCGGATGGAAACCATTCGCGATGCTGCTGTACTGGCAGGGGGCACGGACGCCGCGGACCTGCCGCAACTGGCCGAGTGGCTGGGACACGATGACGCGACGGTGCGCTACTGGGCGGCGACTGGAATCGGCAACCGTCGTGACTCCGGAAATTCGTCCGGCAGCACGACCGACGCGTTAATCACGCTGTTGCAGGACGAATCAGAAAACGTTCGAATCGCGGCGGCTCGGGCCTTAATGGGCCTTGATCAAAGCAAGCCGGCTCTGCAGACACTGGCGCAGGTTCTGGACCACGGAACTCAGTGGGCACGAGTGCACGCCGCGATTGTTCTGGATGAACTTGAAGATGCCGCTCGACCGGCCATCCCTGCGATGAAACGCAATAAAGCCTATCGCGACGACTTCGTGGCAAGGGGTAAGTACGCGGTCCGTATTCTTAACAAAGCACTGAACGACCTTGAAGGCACACACAATACGGTTCCGTGAAACTCCGGCAGCGCGACCATGAGACAAAGCCTGGTGCTGTTCAGCATCGTCGATTCTTACGTCGGTTTTGGCACACCTGCGAAACATATCGTCGGACGGCTGCCATTTGCAGCGCGCCGTCGTACAATTCAACGTTCACGTCGCATCGATTCACCTGTTGGCCAGAGACTTTAACTCATGTCGCTTCCTGCGTTCAGCGTTCGAAACGCGGTCATGGTTAACATGCTGATGCTGGTCATTCTGGCGGTAGGAACAGTCTTCGCCATTACGCTGCAGCGCGAAATGTTCCCGGAGTCGCGGCCGGACAAGCTGTTGGTCTCAGCCGTCTATCCCGGTGTGCAGCCCGAAGACGTGGAAAAGGCGGTGACGGTCAAGATTGAGGAAGCGGTTCGCGGCCTGGAAGGGATTGAAACCGTTGAATCACAGGTCGCCGAAGGCATCAGCTTCACAACGCTGACCATGTCTCAATCGGTTGATGATGTCGACGTAATGCTGCAGGAAATCCGCAATGAAGTGGATTCGATTCAGGATATGCCGGACGGCGTGGAAAAAATCAGTCTGCGAAAGGTGGAGCCCGAGCTGCCGGTAATTTCCATCGCCATCTTCGGCGACGAAAGCGAAGCTGCCCTGAAACAGGCGGCGCGCAGACTGCGCGATGATTTGCTGAAACTGGACGGAGTCAGTCGCGTCGAGCTGAATGGAATACGTGACGACGAAATCTACGTCGACGTACAGCCCGACAAAATGCTGGAATACGACATTACGTTTGAGGAAATCGCGGCGGCAATTCGTTCAGAGAATGTCGACATCAGCGGAGGGCAGTTGAAGGGAAACCGCAGCAGCGTGTCCGTAAGAACACTGGGCGAACAGCAACAGGCAGTCAACCTTGAAGAAATCGTCGTGCGGTCGCAGCCGTCGGGACAGCAGATTCTGTTAAGCGATGTCGCCACTCTGGCGGACGGTTTTGTTGACTCGGACCTGGAAGCCCTGTTCAACGGCAAGTCAACCGTAAACTGCGTGCTGTTCAAAGGTAAGGGCGAGGACGCCGTACAGATTTCGGCTGTTGTAAAAACTTACTTTGCCGCACGCAGCGGTCAGCCATACACGGGCCCCGATAGTGCGGTCTCAAAGCTTCTGTCCGGCCTGGGACGCCCCAATCTGAATAAGGTTTTCCAGCAGGCAAAGTCAAATCCGTTCCCGGCTAATCTCAGTTACAAGCTGCACACGGATATCGCGAGATTTGTGGAGGGCCGCCTGGAACTGATGACTCGCAACGGTGGCATGGGGCTGATTCTTGTACTAATTTCGCTGAACATGTTTCTGAACTGGCGAGTGGCTCTGTGGGCTGCTGTTGGTCTCGTGATTTCGTTCATGGGTACCTTTGCTGTCATGTGGTTTGTGGGGGCAACGGTCAATCTGCTGTCAATGTTCGGACTGATTGTCGTGCTGGGAATCATCGTCGACGATGCCATCGTGATCGGAGAAAACATTTACCGTCACGTGGAAGAAGGCATGCCGGCAATGCAGGCCGCTGTCAAGGGGGCCGAGGAAGTCATGTGGCCGGTGATCGTGGCCGTCAGCACAACGATTGGTGCATTCGCGCCTCTGTTTTTTATCAGGGGACAGATCGGTGACTTCATGGCTCAGTTGCCACTTGTTGTGATCGCGGCGCTGTCAATCTCACTGGTGGAAGCACTGGTGATCCTGCCCGCTCACCTGAGGCATCTGCCGCCCGTAAAACGGGCGGCAAATGGTGAAAAGGGGGCCCGTGTCGCCGGCTTCAAGGCATTTGTTCTGCAGCGTCTGCTGATGGCGCCATATGAGAAACTGCTCAGCTTTTGCCTGCGTTGGCGCTATGTCACTTTAGCGGCCGTGACGGGGGCCTTGATCATTTCATCCGGCATGCTGGCCGGAGGTATTGTGAAGTGGCAGTTCATCCAGGACATGGACAGCGAGAGCATGATCTGTGCACTGGAAATGCCAATCGGGACGTCTACGAAACGACTGAAGGAAGAACTTCAGAAGCTGACGGACTTCATTGTCGACAAACAACAGTTTCCTGAGATTGTCAATGTGCAGACGATTGCCGGGCGGCAGTATGACGTGACCGGTGCGGGGGCAGTGGGGTTTGACGACCAGAGCCATCTGGGACAGCTGGTGGTCGAAATCTGTCCGGCGGAGGAACGTACAAGGTCAAGCGATGAGCTGAAAACAGAGTTGCGCAAATTCTCTGAGAATCATCTGACCGGCGTGAACTCAGTTCGCTGGACGGAAATGAATGGTGGTCCCGGCGGCAATGATCTTGAGATCAGTCTTTCCGGAATTTCCAATTCGGAACTGCCCGGGGCCGTAAACGACCTGAAGCAGATTATCGGCTCGCTGGACGGTGTTTACGATCTGGACGACAACCTGGACATCGGCAAGAAGGAACTGCGTTTGTCTCTGCGCGACTCGGCCGCGGCAGCAGGTGTGACTGTCGGTAGTCTGGGTGCACACGTGCGGGGAGCGTTGTACGGTCAGGAAGCTCGCCGACTCTCACGCAATCGAGAAGACGTACGGATTATGGTCAGATATCCGGAAACGTTTCGTGACAGTACATGGAACGTGGAATCCATGTGGATTCCCGGACAGGGTTTGCCCGGCGAACGCAAGTGGGTACCGATTTCCGAAGTAGCGGACATTAACATGGGCCGCGGCTATTCCACAATTTCCCGGTTCCAGCAGACGCGTTCCGCAAAAGTCATCGGTGCTGTCGACGATGCGAAGGTTCCCAGCACCGCTAGTGTCATCGAACTGATTCGTGCTCGCGCTGAAACGGAAATTGTTCCCGAGTATCCAGGCATCCAGATACAATACCTGGGGCAGGCGGAAGAAATGGCCAAGAGCTTTTCGTCACTGAACAAGGCATTTCCCATCGCCATGCTGATCATTTACGGGATGCTGGCGGGACTGTTCAAGTCGTACACACAACCGCTGGTGGTAATGTCCGCCATTCCATTCGGCTTCCTGGGAGCTGTTATCGGTCACTGGGTAACAGGAGAGACGTTTACGATCCTGAGTGCCATCGGACTGGTGGCGCTGGCCGGTATCCTGGTCAACGATTCCCTGGTACTGGTCGACTTTATCAACAAGCGAGTCGCCGCCGGACTGACGCCGCTGGAAGCCAGTATCGACGGAGCCAGGAAGCGACTGCGCGCAATCTTGCTGACAACTTTGACAACTGCTGCGGGGCTGATCCCACTGATGTTTGAGACCAGTTTTCAGGCAAAGTTTCTGATTCCGATGGCTGTGACACTGACCTTCGGATTGTTGTTCGCCACAGGACTGACGCTGATTCTGGTCCCCTGCCTGAATCTGATTCGTGAGGACGTACTGAGCGGATTCTTCAGGGACAGGGCATCGCCTGAAGAACCGCAGGCCCCCACACCAACCGATGTTCCACCATTGTCACCGGTGGCATGAATGCGTCCGGCACAAATATCCGGTCAGCACAGAGAGACAGTTCTTACTCCGGGCCACAGTCGATAGCAGTCGAAAGTCGCCTGCGGTACAACGTCAGCTCATCGAGTCCCCTGTTCGGCGTATCAGTAACGAGTGACTGAAGGCAACGGCACGCGTGTATCTGTCTGAAAACAAAACCCTTCGGATGATAACTCTGTGCGGACTTTATGTCGCACAGGGCGTCCCGTGGGGGTTCGTGACGGTAACGTTTGCCGCATGGCTGGCTCAGCCGAAGCACGATCTTACCGTGGAACAGATTGGCCCGATCATGGCCGTGGCGACGCTGCCGTGGTCCTTCAAATTCCTCTGGGGGCCACTGATGGATCGATTTACGATTCCATCAATGGGGCGTCGTCGGCCATGGATTATTTTTGCTCAGAGTATGGCGGTGCTCGTGCTGGGAAGTATGCTGCTGTTCGATGATTTACCGAGTATGGTCTGGACTTCAGCCCCTGATTCCAGCCCTGCGATGGAGATGATTTTCAAATTGGTGCCGGGGCCTCTGGCGGGCATGATTCTGCTGGCGAATATTTTCCTTTCGATGCAGGATGTTGCTGTGGATGCCCTGGCCGTCGACCTGCTGAAGGAAAACGAACGGGGTGTGGCGAATGGTATGATGTACGGCTGCAGCTATCTGGGCACCGCGGTGGGGGGAGCGGGGCTTGGCTGGGTTGTCAGCAAATATGGCATACAGGCAGGACTGATGTGGCAGGCAATTCTATTGGCGGGCATCATGTTGCTGCCGTTATTGTTCAGGGAGCGTCCGTCAAAGATTCACGCTGAACACGACAGTCACCCCGACAGCCCGACACCACAGGTATCCCCGTCCGTGGTTGGAGATCTGTGGAAAGCGTTCCATTTGAAATCGACGTTACTGGGTGCCGGAATTGCTCTTGGAGCGAGGATCGGAATCGGAGTGTTGACCGCCGTATTTGTGGATTACCTGCTGAAGAACGGCTGGACGCAGCAGGAATATACTTCCGTTATGGGCGGGTACGCACTGTTTCTCGGGCTTTGCGGCTCTGTCCTTGGCGGATTCGCTGCTGACCGCATCGGAGCAAAGCCTATCATTGTGGTTGTATCGTTGCTGCTTGGAACGCTGTGGATCGGCTGCGGGGTCTATCCTCTGGTCGTAGAGTCAAAATTTCTGATGAAGTGTCTGTTAATCAGTCAGGAATTCCTGCTGGGCGTCGGGTCCGTATCGTTGTTTTCACTGTTTATGACAATCTCCTGGCCGCGAGTTGCTGCGACTCAGTTTACCACATACATGGCGCTGATGAATCTGTCGACAACGTGTGGCAGCTATGCCGCAGGCCAGTTGAGCGTTCATTTCGCCGTCCAGCAGATTCTTGTCATCGCCGGCCTGCTGCAAATGGCAATGATGACCCCTGTATTTTTCATTGATCCCGGACAGACACGTCGCGTCCTGGGTGACGCATAGCATTCGTGCAGCCTTCGCGGAATCGATTGCTGACATCGCAGAAGCTGAGCGAATGACTTCGACTGAGCGAATGACTTCGACTGGGCGAATGACTTCGACTGGGCGGGGATTTGTGGCGTACCTGCTGCACGAAAAAAGGCGAAGCAACAAATTGCTTCGCCTTTAATTTCTTGTTAACTGACTGTCGCCATCAGGAAGCCGGTCCCTCAACGGCGGGAGTCTTGACGCGTTTTCGAACGTCTGTTTCCAGAACGCCGAACGCCTGTTCGTGCCTCTGCAGTGCCATCGACAGTGCACTCCACAATCGCTTGGCAGTGTAGTGGTTGAGGATGATTCGCTGATTTACGTTGACGTCGACTTTGCCCGTCGCGTACGGCGTTGGGTTCAAACCAAGGTCCAGAATCAGCTCCTCCGGAGTACTGGATACACGACAGAAGTTAGCATAGCCGGCGTTGGCGGATGCGTCGTTCACGACGACTTCCTGAGTCTGCTGACCAGCAGCTGCTTCCGCCGCTGGTGCTTCCGGTGCGCTGGGAGCGGCATCTGCGGGAGTCGCTTCTGTCTTTTCTTCTTCGCTCACTTTCTTTCTCCTAACCTTTTTCATGGCCATTGGCAGTATTCCTTGACACGCATTGCATCTCGTAGTGAATAGGGAGACGCTTAACACCGGAACTTATAACAAGGAGGCATAGGCCGAGCAACGAGCTGCCGAGCAGTTTGCACCCGCACAGATCAGTTTCATTGCCCGGTCCTGCTAACTCAGACAAACGTGGCAGTCTGGATCAGTCACACAACCGCTACTAACATCGGGTAAACGTGATGTGGAAAGAACAGCCCGGCGATGAACACCTGTTTCAGCAAGCGTCGTCCTGGTAGCTTTTCACCCTCAATTAACTGAACAGACCTGCTGCGGTACTGTTCTCATAAAGTCAGAAACGCGACCCAAGTTTCGGGAAGTCGCGAAGATGAAGACGAAAACAGCCCGAATGTGATAAGTATCACATTCGGGCTGACAGGATAAGCAGTGTGCTTGCACCACACTACTCGGGAGATCATTTGCCGGTGACCGACGATGTTCGCCTGCGTTTTTCGGGCTATGTCCGAGGCACCGCATGCCGATTAGAATCGGATCTCACTCAGCGATGGCAGGCCAAACCAACCACCCGACGATTTCTTTGTTCGTCGTTGTACGGCTTCGGACGGCCTGCTGACTCGCTTCCCCGGTCTGCCGGGACCCGACGAACAAGCTTGTTTCGTAACAACGGTGCTGACCCGACGGACAGATTTTTCAGCAGCTGGATCAGCTGATTGCTCTACAGCCTGAATCACCTGACCCGTGTAGGATTCCGGTACTCTTATTGACTGAGCAGGCACGATTGCCGGAGCAACCGTTGAATACGACAGCTCTTCCGCCGGCAGCTGCGTGTTAGCCAGTTGAGGTGCGGCACGCAGTGCGGTTGTGCTTACGTAGCCGGGGTCACAGGTCGGGCAGTTGCCGCCGTTGTTCTTTCTGACAGGTGTACCGATGACAGGACCGAAATTGCAGCCTGAGTAGCAGCTCTGCCCCCCACGACGCGGACACATGCGAGCATGAAAATTCGATGGACGTGGTACTCGCGGGATCATACCCGGGTTGGGACGCCACGTGGGAACACGGTTGTAGCTGTAGCCCATCTGAGTTGTATCGGTGGGGTGGTATACGACGGGAGCACCGCCCACAAAGCCCCCACCAGGATTGCCGTACCACTGGCCAGGCCAGTACGCCTGATACCAACCGCCCGTGCGGTTAACCGGAAGACGGGCCGGAGGAGCCCAGCCTGAGTCGCCGGAGGCCTTGGTTTTGCAGCACCAGACGATTTTCTGAGCAGTCGGACAGCCTTGGCTCGCAGCCCGTCCAACGGGGCCGCAGCGACCGCACCAGTCCAGGCAGAAGTCTTCGTGCCTCGACCTCTGGTTGCAACAGTCACCGTAGCACTGACCACTATTGCAGAAATTGCCCTGACGGCAACCTTCGGCGGCACACCGGTTGTTGCAGTTGTCGGCACACTGATCGCCAACCTGCTGAATTTCAGCTGCCGGTCCGGTCGCACTCAGCAATGTGGCACCAGCCAGAAACAGATATCGAAGTTTATGTTGCATGAGTTCCATCTCCTTCGCCCCGCTGCCGTGGACACGTTGTGCAGCAGCGCGAACAGTTTATTGCGGGTGATTAAACTGCAGTTTGAATGTGGAGATCGCTTCTCAACTGCAACTGTAACGGACACAGTCGGCAGTCGTGAGGTCCGTGCGATCAGTTAATTACCAGGTTTGGTGGTACAACGGTCGTACCGACGTCTGAGGTGTATAGTTTCCCATTGGCGTGATCCGACTTGACGGAGTTCCCCAGCTGTAGTTGTACGCCTGTCGAACGGTGGGCGCCAGTGGTACCGAGAGTGGCATGCCATATCCCTGCGCACCATACGCCTGTCCGTTGTCGCGGTGGTCCGCGTAGCCGGGATTGTCGGCATAGGTCACCTGATACTTCCCGCAAGGCGGACATCCCTGGCCGCAGCAGCCGGAAGGTACCATCCATCCAAACAGGTGGTTGGCGAGTCGCTGGTTTCTGCCATGATAGTTGACGTACTGACCACGCCACCATCGCTTCGCCCAGCATTCGGAGTTACAGGAATTCTGTGGCACGGCGCCGGCAAACAGGCACGTCACGCGGTCGCAATACCCGGTGCCGTAGCAGCCGTTGCCATCGCACATGTTACAGCCGGAGACGTTACAATCCTGCTCACATCGATCAGACGGAGCACAGCCGGGTGCCGAATTACAGCATTGACCGGATGAAAAGCCGGCAAACTGAAATGGCGATTCTGCCAGCGGGTTGCTTTGTGTCCATGCGGCGTTCTGGTAGGGACTTACACTGGTGAACTCGGCAGAAGGCGTGTTACCGGTTTGTTGCAGGAAGCCGTCGAACGCCGCGGGGCTGTCCAGCGACGCATGCGGAACTGAACCTTCGGTCGCAGCGCTCATACGTACGATTCCGGCATTACCATCTGTGGCGGAGATGGAGACGATACCCTCCTCGGCAGCGACGAATCCGGATGTAGCCAGCACACATATCGTGGCAGCAATCCATCTCGATGTGAATTTTCGTGGTCGCATTCTAGAACCTTTCGCAGAGGGAAACGTGCTTCCGCACGCATTCGTTCCACTGTCTGAAAATAAGTTTCGGGGGAGCGACAGACGACGAAGTCGGCTGACACTCAATTCCCGCGTTTCAAGAGTTGTTGATCTGACGACGCGAACAGTTCGCAGTTGTCTGTATTCCGCTGTTGGAAAACCCGCAAGTTTTCATCGAACGTTAATCAGTCATACTAAGCAGAACAAACACATCCCGATAAAGTCTCAGGTTGAGACTTGTTCACTGAATGATGCCCCTGTTGACGGTGCAGCCACCGGCAAGCTGAACAGTCATCAACGAATCACCGGCCTCTTAAACATCGATAACGGACTGATGTGCGATTTGTATTTTACGTCTACGGTTGTGCCCTGCAGTTTCCAGTTCTCTTTGGACCAGACTCCAAAAGGTGTCACTATCCAGCCGCCGTTCACTTTGTAGTAATAGGGGCCGTACATTGCTTTGTAGCGATGCGGGTACAGCATTTCGTGTGGATGAAATGCCTGATGGACGATTGCCGTCCCGCCAAGCTGTTGAGGAATCCCGGGCCTTGGTGCCGGATACAGGGCGGCGCTGGACGCCCCGGTCCCATGCGTTTTATCTCCCGCCTTGCTCATGCTGACGGGGCCTGCTCCAGCCGCGTAGCTGCTTGACGACGCGAATGAGTACGGCCCGGCCGAATTCTGATAGACGGGCTGCGGTGGTGAGTACTGCTGCCAGTTCGCTCCCGGGTGAACCGGAAGTACGTTGCCGCCGGAAGCAGCCGCGCTGAAATACTGCGGACCGGTCAGCGACGATCGATTGGGCACGACCGGCGCGTACTGAATCGGAAGTGGCTGCGGCAATGCCTCAGCCGGTTCCAGCTTCTGCGCCGGCGGCTGAGCACTCGTCATGCGTATTTCCGGAACCTGCCGAGCAGCATCATCGACGACGGCATGTCGAATACCCCCGGATGTTTTCGCACTGGATCGTCGCGTGTCCGGACGTCCGATGGACGGACCTCGCAGCCAGTTCATCAGTGTGTTCTGTTTCTGACCGTCTTCGGCCAGAAGGCTCCCGACGCTCATGACTGTAATCATGAGAGTCAACAATCCCTTGCGAAGCATTGCTTCTCCTCCGTGGCTGTAGAAGAATCCGTTCTTCCAGCTGTTTCACATCCCTGGTCAACATGACACGGGATTGATGAAACCGCGAATCCCCAAAAATCAAGTCCTGACTCCTGGACGATACCCGCCTGAGTTGTCCAGGCGTTTACCGGGCAGAGTCCAACCTGTCCTCTGTCGTAGAGTTCGGCTGCTACCGGTCGCAGGGATGAATCAATCAGTGTTCTTGATACACACCATACGGTTAGTTTCTGGTGCACTATCGTTGCATGTGGAAGAACCGAAAAAGTCTTCCCAATCTTCCTGTCTTTTCAGCCATATCTGTGGCCGCTCGCGCTTTGCGATTGTCTCAGAATCTCTAAGATGCCGGACAGACGATCAGATGGCGTTCCAGGACTGGAAATTCGACCTGAACCGAGGGGACTCAGTTCCGACGAGCATTCAGCGAAAGTATTGAAATTTCCGGGGCCGACCGCCGATGTTGATGACAAACGCCGGACAGACGCAGTGAACGGGGCGGCGGCTCCCTGTCGGGCCGGTGCCATGATTCTGTTCGATGTGTCACGACTGGTGGGAAGAAATCCCGAACGCTGGAAAAGGATGCTCAGTTGGCTCGCAGAAAGTCTTCCAGAAAGAACGAACCCAATCTGTTCTCCAAGACGGATGAGCTGGAAGCGGCCGGAAACGTTCAATACGTGCCGATCAGCGGCGAAACCCGCCGACGCTATCTGAACTACGCTCTTTCCGTCATCACGTCGCGCGCGCTGCCGGACGTACGCGATGGGTTAAAACCCGTACAGCGACGAATTCTGTACGTCATGTACAATCGCTTAAGGCTGACAGCAGACAGCAAGACCCGCAAATGTGCCAAGATCTGTGGTGACACAACCGGGTCATTTCACCCCCACGGAGACACTGCCGTCTACGACGCGCTGGTGCGACTGGCGCAGGACTTTACTCTGCGATACCCGCTGGTGATCGGACAGGGGAACTTCGGTTCTATCATGGGCCTGCGGGCCGCAGCCGCTCGGTACACGGAAGCGAAACTGTCAGCACTAGCAGAGCAGTTGATGAACGAACTGCGGTATCAGACGGTGGATATGCGTCCCACCTACGATGCCGCAGACCAGGAGCCGGCCGTCCTGCCGGCCCGCTACCCGGCATTGCTGGTGAACGGAACTCAGGGGATTGCGGTCGGCATGGCGACCAGCATGCCGCCGCACAATCTGAATGAAGTGACGAAAGCCTGCGTCCATCTGATTCAGAATCCTAACGCCACAGTCGCTCAGTTGATGAAGTACGTCAAAGGCCCGGACTTTCCACTGGGTGGCCGGATAGTGACAGCACGCACAGACCTGCGGAAAGCATACGAATCCGGTCGGGGCTCGATCAAGACGCGCGGTGAGTGGCGGTTCGACAGGAAAGGCAGAAAAGAACTAAAGGACCGCCTGATCATCTATACGGTGCCGTACACAGTCTCAACCGGGCCGCTGATGACGGAGATTGGAGAACTGATTGAGGCGCGCAAGATTCCTCAACTGGCCAACGTGATCGACGAAACGAATGAAGAAAACGGTCTGCGGATCGTGCTGGAAATGAAGTCCGGCGCGGACGCAGAAGCCGTTATGGCCTACCTGTTTCGACATACTTCGCTGGAGCAGAATTTCAGTTATAACGCCACAGCACTGGTCCCCGACGAACACGGCGCAACCGTACCTCGCGTCCTGAGCCTGAAGGAATTGCTGCAGCATTTTCTGGACTTCCGCTACGAGACCGTGCGCCGACGCCTTGAGTATCAACTGGAGCAGTTGCGCAGGCGAATTCATATTCTGGAAGGCTTCGCGATCGTCTTTAACGGACTTGATCGCGCCCTGAAGATTATTCGTGCAAGCAGTGGCAAGAAGGATGCCGCCGTAAAACTGATGAAGAAATTCCCACTGGATGAGGTCCAGACAGACGCCGTTCTGGAGCTGGCGCTGTACCGGATATCACAGCTGGAAATCGAACATATTCGTCAGGAACTGAGGGAAAAAAAGACAGAAGCCGCTCGAATTCAGAAGCTGTTGAAGTCAAGAACTCAGATGTGGAAGCTGATCCGCACCGAACTGGAAGTACTGGCGGCAGAATTCGGAGACAAGCGGCGCAGCGACTTCGGTTCTGTTGACGAGATCGTCGAGTTTGATGCATCTGCATATATCATCAAGGAAAACACCAACGTGGTTGTCACCGCGGACGGCTGGGTTAAGCGAGTCAACAGCCTTGCCAGCGTTTCCAAAACCCGGGTCCGTGAAGGTGACAGCGTGCTGAATGTCATTCCCGGCAGCACGCTTGATAACGCAGTTTTCTTCAGTTCCGACGGCGTTGCATTTACCGTCCCCATCGATCAGCTGCCCGTTTCCTCCGGATATGGCGAACCATTCGCCAAACACGCCAGAATCGGCGACGGAGCGTCCATCGTCGCCGTCCTGACAACGGACCCGCGATTCGTCGAGGCAGTCGACGATGATTCCGAAGAGTGGGGACCGTTATTGCTGGTCGCAACTCGGCAGGGACAGGTCCTGACGATTCCCTATCACGGTTTTCGTACACCAAGTACGAAAGCCGGTCGCAAGTTCTGCCGGCTGCGCAAAGGTGATGAGGTTGTCTGTTGTCAGTTAATCGACGCAGCGGAAACCGTATTCTTCGCTTCTGCCGATGCTCGGGTGCTGCACTTTTCACTTGATGAGGTGCCCATGCTGACAAACGCTGGCAAAGGCGTTCGTGGCATCAAGCTGGAAAAAGAAGATCGGCTGCTGGGTGTGGTGCAGCTGGCTCGGCCAAGTGACTGCCTGCGGGTTGTCACAAGTAACGACAAAGAGATGGTGTTCGGTCAGCAGAAGTATCAGATCACGTCACGGGGCGGTCGCGGAGTCATGACCAGCAAACGCTCAAGCTTTGACAAAGTGATCCAGCCCGAAATCCAGTTAGTGGACTGGTCAGAAATGGAGGAGGACTGAGGTCCGGCCGATGAATACAGCAACAAAATCCAAATACACAGCCAGTGACATTGAGGTTCTGGAAGGTCTGGAACCTGTCCGAAAACGACCATCGATGTACATCGGCGGCGTCGATTCGCGTGGGCTGCACCACCTTCTGTGGGAAGTCGTGGACAATTCCGTCGATGAATTTCTTGCTCGTGAATGCAGCCAGATTGTTGTGACACTACACAAGGACGGCAGCAGTTGTACCGTCAGCGACGATGGTCGCGGTATTCCCGTGGACAAGCACCCCAAGATGAAGAAGTCGTCGCTGGAAGTCATCCTGACGACTCTGCACGCTGGAGGAAAATTCAGTGACAAGAACTACTCGCGCAGTGGCGGGCTGCACGGAGTCGGATCATCGGTCGTCAACGCGCTATCGTCAAAAATGGTCGCGACCGTGCATCGGGACGGTCACGAATGGGTGCAGGAATACAAACGTGGAAAGCCTAAAGGTAATGTGAAGAAGGTCAGACGTTTTCGTGGCCACGGCACCACGATTTTCTTTCGTCCGGATGACACCATTTTCCGACGAACACAGTTTAATTCAGAAACAATTCGCCAGCACCTCGAGGACGTGTCGTTCATTCACGGCGGCCTGAAGATCATTCTCAAGGATCACTTAAAGGGTGAGACTCACGAACTGTGCCACCAAGACGGGATCAGAGCCTATATAGAGAAGGTCATTGGCGACAGCGGCAAGAAGACAGTGCACGACCAGTTGTTTTCTGCGGACAAGGACGACAAGGTTGCTCGTGTGGAAGTGGTTCTGAAGTGGACCGAATCCACGGACGAACACATCCGTAGTTACGTGAATGGCATTCGCACGCACGGTGGCGGTACTCATGAAAACGGACTGAAGTCCGGACTGACGAAAGCCGTTCGCAATTATATCGACGTGCACAACTTCAAGCCTCGCGGGGTGACGATTGCGGCCGACGACATTCGTGAAGGCGTGGTGGCCATCCTGTCTGTGTTTCATGGTGACCCCATGTTTCAGGGGCAGACGAAGGAACGGCTCAACAATCCCGAAATGGCGTCTCATGTGGATGGCATTGTGCGGCCTGCGGTTGAGAACTGGCTGAATAACAATCCATCGCTGGCGGACGCTATTTTGGGACGCATTGTGCTGGCGGCCCGAGCCAGACTGGCCAGCCGCGACGCCATCAAGGAGGTCAAACGTAAATCCGTTGCACGCAAAACCAACCTGCCCGGTAAGCTGGTTGACTGTCAGAATAAGAACGCCGACGAAACAGAGCTGTTCATCGTGGAAGGCGACTCAGCCGGCGGAACGGCCGTGATGGGACGGAACGCCGCCACTCAGGCGGTTCTGCCGTTAAGGGGAAAAATACTGAACACGGAATCAATTTCGTTATCCAAGATACTGAAGAACCAGGAGATCAATGACCTGGTGGAAACACTCGGTACCGGGATCGGACCAAATTTCGATATTCACCGTCTGCGTTACGGCCGGATCATTCTGCTGATGGATGCCGACAGCGACGGATACCACATTTCCACACTGCTGCTGACATTTTTCTTTCGCCACATGACAGAGCTGATCCGGCAGGGAAATCTGTTCATCGCCCAGCCGCCGCTGTTCCGGATCGAAGTGGGTAAGACGACGCAGTACGCCCAGACGGACGCAGAAAAAGAAGAGATACTGGCTGCCCTGCCGGATAACCGAAATCCAACCGTCCTGCGGTTCAAGGGGCTGGGGGAAATGAACGCGGCGCAACTGCGAGACACGACGCTGAACCCGCGAGCGCGCGTTCTGCTGCGAGTCGACATTGAAAGTCAGCTGGAAGCCGATCAGACGTTTCACCAGCTGCTCGGCAAGGAAGCTTCCGAACGCTACAAGGTGATCATGGAAGAAGCCAGCTTTGCTGATGACGTGGATGCCTGAGGCGGCGTGGCGGGTGCGGCCTGTCGACATGACCGAAGATGGCCTGACTGAACCGGTGCTGAAAGCAAAGCGGGCCATTCCATGGTTGTGAAAGACAGCCTGTAGAATCGATCATCGTCATTCTGAAAGACGTGACTTTGAGTGTTTCAGGCTGGAAAATACCGGCTTTATAGGGCATTGGGCGCTTGTCAGTCGGCAGGTGTCGCGGTACTCTGCTCAGCCTTCTGCGGCAGACCTTCTTTGGAAGACAGAAACGTTGGCCCTCGACGATCGCATTGTCATCACTGGAATCGGACTGGCGTCCCCGAACGGCAACAACCTGGCCGAGTTTCGCCAGAGTCTGCTGGCCGGAAAATCCGGTGTGGTGGATTACGAAACCCGGTATATGCCGCCGGTTCTGGCTGGCGTGTGCAACTTCGACGAACTGCGTTACCAGAAGCGTAAAGAAGTGCGTCGGGGCACGCGAGCCGGGTCGATTGCCGTTTACTGCTCGAACGAAGCTGTCGTCGACTCAGGCCTGAACTGGGACTCCGTGGCAAAAGACCGCGTAGGCGTATATCTGGGCATTACCGAACACGGCAACGTCGAGACAGAAAACGAAATCTACGAGATTTCGCAGTTTGGCTATGACACAAAAGTCTGGTCCCATCACCACAACCCGAGAACAGTCGCTAACAATCCGGCTGGTGAAGTCACCCTGAGTCTGGGAGTGACCGGACCTCACCTGACCATCGGTGCCGCCTGTGCTGCGGGAAACGCGGGATTCATACAGGCGGTACAGATGCTGCGTCTGGGTGAATGTGACTTGGCCATTGCCGGAGGTGTGTCAGAAAGTATTCACACATTCGGCATCTTTGCAAGTTTTCAAAGCCAGGGTGCACTAGCCACACACGAGGATCCGACAAAGGCCTGTCGGCCCTTTGATGCACAGCGAAACGGCATTGTCGTTGCAGAAGGTGGAGGGATATGTACGGTCGAGCGACTGACAGACGCCCTGGCTCGTGGAGCCACGATTTACGGTGAAATCATCGGACATGCGATGAATTCCGATGCTTCTGACTTTGTGCTGCCAAATTCCACGCGTCAGGCCGAATGCGTACGTCTGGCTCTGTCGCGAGCCGGTATTAGTGCTGGCGACGTTGACCTTGTCAGCAGTCACGCCACCGCCACTGAACAGGGTGATATCGAAGAGGCCAAGGCCCTGAAGGCGGTATTTGAGGGTACGCAGGCCGCCATTAACAACACAAAAAGCTTCATTGGTCACGCCATGGGAGCGGCCGGGGCACTGGAACTGCTGGGAAACCTGCCGTCGTTTGACGACGGTATAGCCCACGCTACAATCAATCTTGAGAATCCGGACTCAAGATGCGTTTTGCCTAATTTAGTAGCGAATGAGCCGCGAAATATGGGCGAAGTGAACTGTATATTGAACAATTCGTTCGGGATGCTGGGGATCAATTCAGTCGTAATTGTAAAAAAATACGAATTCTGAACCCAGCTGATGCCGCGGCGCAGCCGTCTTATTCTGGCGACGGATTACCGCGAACGATGAAACAAGTGTTCCGCGCTGTGGAAACCATGAGTGCAAGGGGATTTTTGATGACGGGTGTGGAGATCAGACAGGCCGTTCTGGAAATTCTGGAGCGTATTGCTCCCGATGAAGATCTGTCCGGCCTGGATGACGCAGTCGCGTTCCGTGAGCAGATGGAACTCGACAGTATGGACTTTCTGGACATTGTGATGGAGCTGCGCAAAGGCTATCGGGTTCAGATTCCGGAAGAAGACTACCACAACCTCAACACCATGCAGTCAACGGTTGAATATCTGACACCAAAGATGAAAGATGTCCCGGTGGCCGGCTGACCATTGTGCCGGCGTCGTCAGCGATCAGCGGGAGCGGCTGTCACGGTTTCTTAGTGGCAGCTCGAGTAAACCGTCAAAGACAGCCTCGACAGCCTCCATTGGGAAAAGTCTACCGTGCACTACGACACTGTGATTATCGGCGCCGGGATGTCCGGCCTGTCGGCAGGTGTACGGCTCGCGTATTACGAAAAAAACGTATGCATCCTGGAACGCCACACTACGATTGGCGGCCTGAATTCGTTTTACCGGCTGCGTAAGCGAAACTATGACGTTGGGCTGCATGCCGTAACCAACTATGCAGAGCCCGGCAGTAAGGCCGGCCCGCTCAGCAAACTACTGCGGCAGCTGCGAATGAAGTGGGAAGACTTTGACCTGCGGCCTCAGCTGCATTCGTCCATCGCATTTCCCGATTGCACGCTGCGTTTCACGAACGATTTCGCCCTCCTTGTTGAACAGGTGGCGATGGCGTTTCCCAAACAGATCGATGGGTTCCGAAGACTGGTTCGTACGATTGCGGAACACGACGCGCTAAACCTTGACAAACGACAGTCAACGTCGGCACGCCAGGTGCTGTCCGAACACATCAGTGATCCGCTGCTGATTGACATGCTGTTCTGCCCACTCATGTTTTATGGCAGCGCCACGCCGCGGGACATGGATTTCAGCCAGTTCGTGATCATGTTTAAGAGCATTTTTCACGAAGGTTTCGGACGTCCGTTCGACGGTATTCGTCTGATCCTGAAGAAACTCGTCCGCCATTTCAAAGCACTGGGTGGACACCTGAAGCTGCGAACCGGCGTCAGCGAGATTGTGCAGCGCAACGGCAAGGCAAAGGCAGTCGTCCTGGACGACGGAACAGAGATTACGGCAGACAACGTCCTGTCATCCGCGGGCGCTGCAGAAACGATGAGAATGGTGGATCCGTCACGACCGATGGTCCGGCCCAAAGCGGGAGACATTTCATTCGTGGAATCGATCTCAGTGCTGGACTGTGAGCCCGCCTCACTGGGGCATCATGACACCATCGTTTTTTACAACGACGCAGATTCGTTTCACTACGAAAGGCCCAACGAGCCGGTCGACCTTCGCAGCGGCATCATCTGCTCGCCCAATAATTTCGATTATTCGCGGCCCCTGGAAGACGGCCGCATGCGAATCACTGCTCTGGCAGAGCCCGACTACTGGATCGATCTGCCGGAAGAGGAATACCAGCATCGCAAGATGGAATGGAACGATCGGATCATCAAAAGCGCATTAAAGCACATTCCTGACTTCCGCAGCCACGTAATTGACACGGACGTCTTCAGCCCTCGCACCATTCGCCGATTTACCGGCCATCTCAACGGCTGCGTTTACGGAGCTCCGGAAAAATTCGTAAACGGCCAGACACCGGTCGGAAACCTCTACCTGTGCGGCACCGATCAGGGGTTTCTGGGCATTGTAGGCGCGATGCTCTCCGGAATTACCATCGCAAATCGGTATCTGCTGAAGTAGCCTGCTGCAACGGTTAGTGCGCGTCAGCGGTCGACAAGTCGATGCGCCGCAACCAGCAGCTGCCCTTCGCCAGAACGCCTGTATCCTGAGCGTTCCGGGAAGGCCATGGGGGGTTGAATTCTGCTTCTCAAAGCTGGGAGGCTGGCCGCCGCCGCTTGCGTCACTATCAGAGCAACCTATAATCGGCGGCTGCATAAACGCCCGTATTTTGGCCTGTTTCTGGCCGCGATTCCTCTACCGGCAAGCCGAATTTCAAGAGACTTCGAACATGTTCATGTGGTTTCGAAACGTCTGGATGGCCGTCGCCACAGTCCTGCATGGTATGTACGTGACGATGATGACGATGCTGAAGACATATCAGCACAAACGGAAAACATTCGCTGATACGTATGTGTATCCGGAAGAGCCGATAAAAGTAAAAGCTCGATATCGAGGTTTCCATAGGTTTGACCTGACCACCTGTATCGGATGTGAAAAATGTGCTCAGGCCTGTCCGGTCGACTGTATCTATATCGAAAAAGAGAAAAGTCCGGTGGGCAAGGGATTTCGCCTGACCGGCTTTGCTGTGGACTACACCAAGTGCATGTTCTGTGCTCTGTGTGTAGACCCCTGTCCGGTAGACTGCATTTTTATGGGCTCTACGCACGACCTGAGTTGCTTCAGTCGCGATGGGTGTATTGTTGACTACGCAAAACTGCCTCTACAGATTGCATGGGGCAGGGCGACGCTGAATCCAACGGCCGTGTCAGAGTCAAAGGTGCTGCACGAACCGGTTTGGGTGAAGGGAGAAGAGAGTCCGTTCGAACTGGTAGAAGCCTGATATGGACGATGGCTGCAGACCGATTTCAAATAACTTCGGTTCCCGCATGAGGCAGAGATCACGCCACTGTGGGTCGTCAGCGCGAATGTTGTAAGCACTTCCGGCATTAGCTCAAATGAACCGTCGAAGACGGAGATTGTGATATGACAAACCTTGTAGGTCATCTTTTGTTGTTCGGCGGATCCGTCTGCGTGCTGCTTGCACTGCCGATGATCGTCGGGCGTCTTGTGCGACCCAAACTGCCGACGCCTGAAAAAGATGCAATCTACGAATGTGGTGAGCCGGCGATCGGCTCCAGCTATATCCAGTTCGATCTGCGTTTCTATGTGGTTGCTCTGCTGTTCATCATCTTTGACGTGGAAGTGGCGTTCTTCTTTCCGTGGGCGGCCATCTATGGAAATGCGACTCAACTGGCGGACACCCGCCTGGATGATGCGGCCCGCGATCACTTGAGTGCTCGGCTGCTTGACCAGAATCCGGCAACCAACGAAATCATTTCAGCACAGACAGCTCGGAGCCTTGCCATTACCGGATTCTTTGACCTGCTGGTCTTCTTCGTTGTGTTGCTGGTCGGATTTGCCTATGTCTGGAAGCGAGGGGACCTTGACTGGATTCGTGCTCTGACTCAGAAATCCAAACAGGCAGCCGACCAGACAGTACCGTCCCATCAAAATACTTCGTCAGTCACCACAACGGCGTAGTGCGAAATGGTCACGGGCAGGATTACGCAGGCACCACGGATGGTAACAGTTTCTCTGATCGTTTATTGAACTTTTTTGACACGCCTTCATCAATCAGCGCAGGCGGCAGTCGACAGACGCTCTTCGTTGAAAACTCAGTTAAAACTCAGTGGAAACTTGTCCATGGATATTCAGGAAATCCATTCTCTCCTGCTGGAGAAATTTGGAGACTCGGCTGTTGGCCAGGCTCCGGTTGAGGCAACTGATTCGTGGATTCAGGTAAGCCGGGATTCGATCGTCGAAGTTGGTGCATTTCTGCGAGATAACGAGCGATTGAGATTCGATCACCTGAACGATCTGTGCGGTTGTGACTACCTGGAACCGAATGAGAAGAAGGCCGCAAAGTTCGGACACGACCCACATGTTGAGGTCGTCTACCAGCTGTCCAGCATCGAGCTGAAGCATCGCCTGAAGCTGAAGGTTGTTCTTCCGCGGTGGAAGAACGACGAAGAGGGTCGACTGCCCGAAGTTCCTTCGGTCAGTGGTGTCTGGGGCATCGCCGACTGGCACGAACGCGAAGCGTTCGATCTGGTCGGTATTCATTTTCAGGATCATCCGAATCTTCGGCGCATCCTGTGTCCGGAAGACTGGGAAGGTCATGCACTTCGAAAAGACTATGACTTCCCGCTGGAATATCACGGCGTTCGAGGACGGTAAACAATGAGCATGCAGATCGAAGATCCTCGAATTGTCGAGTTTGATGTCCAGACTGACGAAATGCTCGTCAACATGGGGCCGCAGCATCCCAGCACTCACGGAGTGCTGCGTCTTCTGCTGAGAACGGACGGTGAGATTGTCCACGAGTGCACACCGCACATCGGATACCTGCATCGCAGTGCGGAAAAAATCGGCGAAAACCTGGCAGCGCCGCAGTGGATTCCATACACCGATCGTATGGATTACCTGGCTGCCATGAACATGAACCTTGGGTTCGCGCTGACCGTGGAGAAAATGGTTGGCATGGAGGTCAACGAAAAGGCGAAACACCTGCGGGTGTTCATTGCTGAACTCGGTCGTGTCGCCAGCCATTTGGTGGGCATGGGAGCCTATGGACTGGATCTGGGGACCTTCAGTCCGTTCCTGTACGCCTTCCGTGAACGAGAAATCATCCTGGACTTCTTTGAGGAAGTGTGCGGCGCACGCCTGACATGCAGCTATCTGACCATCGGCGGAGCCACCCACGATCTTCCGGAGGAAATCGAGATTCCGGATGGTCTGTCGGCACTATTGAAAATGGACAAGGGGCAGCGGGCACCATTTTTCAACGTCGTCGAAATGTTTCTCAGCTGGCTGGAAGACCGCATCAAGGAATATCACACGTTACTTACGCGGAACTCAATCTTTATCAAACGAACCGCGGGCATTGGTGTTCTGTCGCGAGAAATGGCCATCAGCTACGGCTGCACGGGGCCCGTTCTGAGAGGTAGTGGAGTTGACTATGACCTGCGTCGCGATGGAGAAGCAATCTACACGCGCATGTACGAAGGTTATGACTTCCAAATCCCCGTCGCGGAATTTGCAGACGCCCCACAGGAAGCAGTACTGGGCGACAACTGGTGCCGTTTTTACGTTCGCATGATGGAAGTTGTGCAGGCCATCCGCCTGGTGCGACAGTCGATTCCCAAATACCTCGCAGCAGAGGGCTCTCACCGCGAGACTTTCAAGTTCAACACAAAACTGCCCAAAGATGAGGTTTATCTGGAAACTGAAGCGCCTCGCGGTCAGATGGGCTTTTATGTTGTTGGCAACGGTGCGGCTGAACCGCTGCGTGTTCGAGCGAAGAGTTCATGTTTTTGCAATCTGTCCATTACAGATAAACTGTGTGAGGGCGTGCCGCTGGCCGATGTCCCCTCCGTTGTCGGCTCACTTGATATCGTGATGGGCGAGATCGATCGTTAACGACTGGTCTCAGCAATTGTTGGCTGACGGTCTGCATCGACTGACATGTTTCCGAACACACCTGTGGTGAGCAACTGCAGGCGTCCGCGTCTGCCGACTCGACATTTGTCCCGGCTGCGGGCAGAAT
Organism: Fuerstiella sp.; assembly: GCA_029245955.1. Taxonomy (GTDB): domain Bacteria; phylum Planctomycetota; class Planctomycetia; order Planctomycetales; family Planctomycetaceae; genus Fuerstiella. Next base: position 51,379 of record JAQWOH010000002.1, read on the forward strand.
GTCAGTGTCAGGCTTGTGCTGGAACAGTTTTCGAGAAAATGTGGTCGTGAGATTCGCGCAGAGACGACACTGGCGCGACGTGAGACGTTGTAGAGGAGACGTTGATGCGTCTGCGTGCCTGCTGCCCAATGAGTATTCTTGTCACCCTGTTACTGACTGAAATGGTTGTTGCAGGGCAGAAGAAAACACTCCCCGAACTCGGCGTGATCAAGACAACCGAAGGCGTCTGCCCGGGCTACATTTTGATTTCGCCACTCAGCGCGAACAAATCGTTTCTGCTGGACACAGCCGGACAAGTCGTTCATTCATGGCAGGCTGACCGCAAGCCGGGGCAGGCATCCTATCTTCTGAAAGACGGCAGCCTGTTGCGCGCAGGCAAGGTTGACAATTTCTTTCAATTTCCGTCAACAACCGGAAGTGGCGGACAGATTCAAAAATACGACTGGGACGGAAGTCTGACGTGGGACTTCGCTGCCAGTTCTGCGTATCGCATGAGCCACCACGATATTGAGCCGCTGCCGAACGGCAACGTGCTGTGTATCGTCTGGGAGTCGTATCAGCGGGCCATTGCGGTTAACGCCGGTCGCAATCCGGACCGATTGACGGGGGATGTCCTGTGGCTGGAAGCCATCTTCGAACTGAAACCCCGGGGACTGAACGAAGCGGATGTCGTATGGAAGTGGAGTCTTCTTGATCATGTCATCCAGGACTGGGATGAATCAAAGGACAACTATGGAAATCCGGCAGAGCATCCGGAACTCATGGACATCAACTACATGCTGCGGCCGGTACCGGACTGGGTCCATATGAACTCGATCGACTACAGCGAAGAACTCGATCAGATCATGGTTGGCTCACGAACATTGAGCGAATTCTGGATCATTGATCACAGCACAACCACAGAAGAAGCAAAAGGACACACCGGAGGAAAACGCGGTCAAGGAGGGGATTTGTTATATCGCTGGGGGAATGCTCAAACCTATCGACGAGGTACTGTCGACGATCGCAGACTGTTCAACCAGCACGACGCTCACTGGATTCCGAAGGGGATGCCGGGCGCCGGAAATGTGCTGCTGTTCAACAACGGTATGCAGAATTCAGAACAGGATTTTTCTTCGGCCGACGAAATTAAGGTGCCGTTGCTCCGTGACGGAACCTACTATCGCAAGCCCGGCGCAGCCTTTGGTCCGGCGGAAATCGACTGGACCTTCGAACATCCCGGTGAGCTGTTTTCTCCCCGTATTTCCGGAGCTCAAAGATTGCCGAACGGCAATACCCTGATCTGTTCGGGAACTCAGCATCTGCTGCTCGAAGTTACTCGTGACGCAGAAATCGTCTGGATGTATCGCAATCCAAAACGTTTTCACCATCCACCACGATCTGAACAACCCAGGAATCGAAAGTCCGTAACACGCCCCGTCGATCTGCCACAGGCGGAACTTGACGCGATGCGAATTCCCGGAGGTGTACCTCTGGAAGACGGCGGAACAATGTTTCGAGCGATTAAGTATCCGCCGGACTATCCGGCATTTCGAGACAGAAACCTGTCACCAGGATCGTGACCGACAGGACAGAAAGGCTGCCGGACATTATGCGTCTCGAGATTCAAATCGCTGACTTCATGAATGGAGAACAGTTCGCCGTGGCAGGTGCGTCGACGGACCGAAAAAAGTACGGCAACAAGGTGCTGCGGTGCTACCAGCAGCACCACCACGCTGTGATTCCGGTGAACCCCAACGCGAGCATCGTTGAAGGACTGTCTGCCGCAGCGACACTCAGCGAAGTGCTGCCGACACCGCATGCGGTGTCCGTCATTACGCCGCCGTCAGTCACTGAGCAGATTGTCGACGAAGCCATCCACCTTGGGATGCAGCACATCTGGCTGCAGCCCGGAGCGGAAAGTATTGCTGCCATTCAGGCGTGTCTGGATGCCGGCGTCAATCTGATCCACGGCGGCCCGTGCATTCTGGTGGTGCTCGGCTACCGTGAAACGTAGACCACAGCCGCCGCAGCATTCATTTTGAATCTTACTTTCCCGGGTTGGGCGTGCGGTCCCCGTTTCGAATGACTGCCAGAGATTCAGTCAGTCGAGCGACAATGTCCGGGTGCTGGTCGGCAATATTGTGTGCTTCACCTGGATCTGCCTGCAGGTCAAACAGCTGGTACGGCTTCTGAAACGGCCTGCCTTTGGGGAGCCTGGCGGCCGCCGGAACCGTTTCCGGCAACAAGTTTCCATCGGCCGTCACGGATCGCGAACATTCCACCAGCTGAGTGATTAATAACGGGGGCGCCTCGTGCCACAGTTTTTCCCTGCAGCATGGGTAACAGCGAAATGCTGTCTTCCGCTTCGCTGTCGGACAGGTCTGCCCCCACGACTGCTGCACAGGTCGCATAAATATCCGTCAGACAGACGGTGCCGCTGTTGTGTGTACCTGCCTTGATGTGGCCTGGCCATCGAACAAAAAACGGTACACGGTGACCGGCCTCCCAAATGTCCGCCTTGGTCCCGCGGCGTATCCCGTTAGCTCTGTGATTCTCCGATCGAAACCCCTGAACAGTCGCGTCCTGCACATGGTCCTTCTGTTGATCATCATCGTAGCGATACATGTATGAGCCGTTGTCGGACGTATAAAAAACGAGTGTCCTGTCGGCCTCGTCTGAAGCATCAATGGCGTCCAGCACATGGCCGACCGTCCAGTCCACCTGGGCAACGAAGTCACCATATTCCTTCAGTCCGGTTTTGCCTCGAAAACGTTCATGTGGCTGGGCAGGCTTGTGCGGTCCGGTCATTGGCATGTACAGAAAGTAGGGAGCGTCCTTCTTCGACGCTTCACCGATATAATCTGCAGCTTCGCCCGCGATATCGTCCAGCACGTCAGCGATCACAAAATCCGTCGCGCGCGGCCCCTTTCGAACGAAGTGCGGAAAGCTGACGGCCTGCTGCTGAATTGACGGTTCCATCGTGAAACGATCGTTCCTCACATACACGTAGGGAGCCATGTCCAGCGAACCGGTGACCCCAAAATAGGAATCGAATCCATGATGAATCGGGCTATCGATGATGATGCCAGAAAAATCAATGCCCGGATCACCATCCCACCTGCTCGTGTCTGCATTGTTCTTTAACAGCGGAAGATCCATTCCAAGATGCCACTTGCCCACTGCACCAGTGGTATAGCCGCTGGCCCGCAGCATGCTCGCGATTGTGGCACGTCCGGGCTTCAACAATGGCTTGCTGTAACCTCCAAGAACCCCGCGTTTCAGTTCCGTACGCCAACAGTAGCGTCCCGTAAGCAGTCCGTAACGCGTGGGGGTACAAACGGCCGAAGGGGAATGTCCGTCGGTAAACGTCATGCCTTCGGCTGCCAGTGTGTTCAGATTCGGTGTTGGAATCTTCGACGACGGGTTCAGAGCCTGGACGTCTCCGTACCCCATATCGTCCGCGAGAATAACAACAATATTAGGTGGCCGATCCGTCTGCCCGGCCACCTGGCCTGACTGTCCCGACAGAAAAAGGCCAACAATTGTGCAAAGCGAAACAATGGTGCCCGGCGGGCGACGTGTACAGGAAGAATTCGATGTGCGGTGAAGATACATCTGCTGATTTTTCATCGGGAATGTGATTGGTCGACGGCACCGGATGACCCCCGATTTTATCGCATGAACAGGCGGAAAGCGAACTCGCATGCAATTCAGTCTACAGACATCCAGGCGTCTCATTTCACCAACAACGATCTCGGCCCGTAGCGTGTCGTTCCGAAAGAACCTCCTTCCATGTCCTGCAAACACCTCCGCCTTCGGGTTGATCATCTTTGTCACTCGACAAAAAAACGGGCAGGAGTGTTTACTCCTGCCCGTCCAGACGGGGCTTTTGTTCAAGAATGCAGGTGTCGAATGTGCCTCATGCGTACCTGACTCTAACTTCGTGTGAAGTTGATGCCGGCTGCGTTGTTGCCTGCCAGCTTGAAGCTGAAAGCGTTGTTGCCGCTGGTCGTTATACTGCCAGCCAGCTTCTGGCTGTCTGTGCCACGAGTCAAAGTCAGGGAGCCATTTCCAACCGCATAGCTTCCCTGAAAAGTGCTGGCATTGCCGGCTTTGTTTGTGGCCGACCAGCTGAACGATCCATCGGCCTGCAGTACAAGTCGTACGTTTGCTCCATTGCCGAGTGTTGCCGTCCAGTTGCCAACGTGAGCAGGCGTCTGAACCGGTGCTGTCTGTGGTGGAGCGTAGCTGCCAAGCGCCTGCAATGCTGACGTATGGGCATTTGATGGTGTCTGCGCCTGCTGTACGGGGGCCTGTGGCTGAACCGGAGCAGCCTGCTGTTGCTGAGGCGCGAGCTGTTGCTGAGGTGCGAGCTGTTGCTGAGGTGCGAGCTGTTGCTGAGGTGCGAGCTGTTGCTGAGGTGCGAGTTGTTGCTGAACCACTGGCTGAACGGGTCTGACGGCGTGAACTGGCTGTGGCTGGGCATATGAGTAACGCGGTGACGCGTAGCCATGGTTGTAATGCTGACGGTGATAGTTGTGTGAGGAATATCCGCGAGAGTAGCCCCGCGATCCGTGACAGCCAGCTTCTGCCGTACTGATACCAGCCATGGCCGAGCTGAAAGTGATGGCAGCGACCAGCAGCGTGTTTCGTGAGCGTGTCATGATTCTGTGCCTTTCGAGTTATCTTAGAATTTGTTGTGTTGTTTCCGGTACAATTCCCTCAGCGGGAAATCGCAAACGATGTTACGGCCTTTCCCGGGAATATGTCTCAGATCCCCGCACAACGCTGATAACAGTGAAATCGCCTGCATTTAACGGGCGATTGCGGCCTCTGTTCGGCATACCAGAACCTGCGTAAGACTCCCTGTCTATCGACAGCTCACACCAGACCGCCATGCAGACAAATGATTGACGGAATCATGGTGGCCAGGGTACAGATCCCCCATAGGCTCGGAACATCGTGCGAACTTCTGGTACCATCTGTATCCTGCCTGACAGTCTCGCGATCGGTTCTAAATCGTCTCCGGGTCCGACATACTGCATGACACGCCGCGTTTGCTCACCTTTGAATTATCTTGCCTGGGTGCTTGTTCTCCCGGGGCAGGACTGCGTTGTGCACGGACAGGTCGAAAAAGGTTTCGACGATGCTGATTTTTTTGAATCACGCATTCGTCCCGTGCTGGTGCAACACTGCTACGAATGCCACTCGTCAGCTGCGGCAGAAGCCAAGGGCGGCTTGCTGCTCGATTATCGCGACGGCGCACGAAACGGTGGCGAATCGGGCCCGGCCGTTGTGCCTGGTAACCTGAAGGAAAGTCTGCTGATTGAAGCGGTGCAGTATGATTCCTTCCGGATGCCGCCGGCCGGCAAACTGCCGGACTCTGTGATCACCGACTTCAGAACGTGGATTCGCAGCGGTGCTGCGGATCCACGCGTGAATGCTCCGTCGGTCGCCGCATCGGCGGAAGAGTCATGGAAAACACAGCTGACGAAACGCAGTCGATGGTGGAGCCTTCAGCCACCGAAAACAGTGACTCCGCCCACTACTGTCGGCAGCAGCATCTGGTCCGCAAAACCCGTCGACCGATTTATCTGGTCAGCGCTGGATCAGGCGGAGCTGACCCCGGCGGAACCGGCAAACGCTCATGTTCTGTTGCGCCGCCTTTCGTTTGTCCTGACCGGACTGCCGCCGACGCCTGAACAGGCAGATGCGTTCCCTCGCGCGTTTGCAGCGAACGCAGATCAGGCAGTCGCAGAACTCGCCGATACGTTGCTCGATTCACCACACTTTGGTGAACGCTTCGCGCGACACTGGATGGACGTGGTTCGCTACACAGACACCTACGGTTACGAATGGGACATACCGGCGAAAGGGTCATGGGAGTATCGCGACTATCTGATCCGCGCCTTCAACAACGACGTTGGATTTGATCAGCTGATCCGCGAACAGATCGCCGGCGACCTGCTGACCAACCCACGGATCGACCACGACGAACGTGTCAACGAAAGCTTGATAGGCCCGATGTTTTATCACCTGGGAGAACATCGCCACGGCAGCAGTCTGGCATTCAACGGAATTCACCAGGAAATGGTCAACAACAAAATTGACGCCTTCTCAAAGGCATTCCTGGGCATGACCATTGCCTGTGCACGGTGTCACGACCACAAACTTGACGCCGTCTCACAAGCCGACTACTACGCGCTGGCGGGTGTCTTCATGACACCGCGCTGGACGGCACGATCGATCGACGTGCCGGGCAAATATGATTCAAGGATTGTGGAGCTCAAGCAGCTGCGTGAGCAGATTCGGTCTCAACTTGCTGAATTCTGGAGAATGAACAATGGAGCTCTTCGTTCGGCCGTGCCTTTGCGAACATGGGTGGACGGGCATCAATCTTCAGTTGACGCTGCCAGGATGGAGGACATCGCATGGCCCGTCAGACAACTGATTAACGAAACGAATACGGCCAAAGCCTGGCAGGATCTTGTAACTCAGTGGCGTAGCGAGCGTGTGGATCGCCAGCAGCCAAACACAACAGCATACACAGTGCTGACCGACTTTTCGGAACCGGTGTTCCCCGACGGCTGGGTCGTGGAAGGCGACGGGCTGAGGCATGGTTATGTGACCGACGGCACGTTATTGGTCAGCCTTGAGGGTGAGAAACTGATTTCGAGTTTTCTTCCTCGTGGGTTTCACACTCATGCGCTGTCGTCCAGGCTGCCCGGTGCGCTGCGTCTTCCAGCACCGAATCTGTTTTCACGTGCTCACGTAAGCCTGCGTCTCGCCGGGGGAGAGTGGGCTGGGCGGCGTGCCGTTCCTCAGAATGCGTTTCTTAACGAAGGCCCCGTCTTCTTTGACCCGTCCGTTGGACCAGCATGGACGACAATTACCGCAGCGGCACTGACCAACGGTGTTACCCGTGTGCTGACGGAGGTAACGACAGCATCACTCAATTCAAACTTTCCGCCAAGAACTGGTGTGGCCAAAGCTGGCAGTGTCACGCTTCCGGACACGGACGAAGGTCAGAATAAACGCAGTTGGTTCAGTGTGACAGGTATCATTGCGCACGATGCGGCTGCCACTCCGAAGGACACGCTGGATGCATTTGCGACGTTGTATGAAGACAACGCGAAAGAACTGCCACCACCGACCAACGCCGACGAAGTGTGGCAGAGACTTGGCAACTGGCTGGCGGGTACGGTCGATCGATGGACAACCGGCGTGATGCAGCCTGGTGACGTAAAGGTATTAAACTGGCTGCTTACGGAGGGCCTGCTGCAAAATGATGCAATGGCGTCTCCGCAGATTGCGAAGTTGGTGCACCGGTACCGCGAAGTCGAATCCAGGATTGACTTCGCTCGCAGTGCCAACAGCATGGACGAACGCGAGATCGAACCCGTCAACTACCGAATTAATGTCCGTGGCAACGTCGATGACGAGGGGCTTGCAATCCGGCGAAACTTTCTGGAAGTATTCGCCGGGCAAAATGACGTCAGTGGCGCCTCTGGCAGTGGCAGAGCGGAACTGGCCCGGTATCTCAGCAGCGATACCAACCCACAGACTGCCCGCGTGTTCGTCAATCGTGTGTGGCAATGGGTTTTCGGCACCGGCATCGTGGCGACCCCCAATGACTTTGGAAAACTGGGAGATCGACCGTCGCACCCCCAATTGCTGGACTGGCTGGCAATACGGTTCATGCACGAAGGCTGGTCCACCAGAAAGCTGGTCCGGCAACTTGTCCTCAGTCAGACCTTCCGACAGTCGGGCCTCGTGAACACGGCGAGCGCTGAGCGTGACCCCGAGAATCGCCTGCTCCATCACTATCCGACCCGCCGTCTGGAAGCGGAAGCTATTCGTGACAGTCTGCTGGCGGTTTCCGGCAGACTGGATCCCCGCCTGTACGGGCCGCCGATCAATCCGCCCAGATCATCAGAGGACACAACGAAGCGTCTGTTCTCCGGGCCACTGGATTCGAATGGCAGGCGGTCAATTTATATCGAGATGTCGATCATGGAACCTCCCAAATTCCTGGTGGGATTCAATTTGCCCGACCTGAAGCTGCCGACCGGCCGACGTGACGTGACAAACGTCCCGACCCAGGCCCTGATCATGCTGAATAACCCGCTGGTGACTCAGTTGGCTGATCAATGGGCGGCCCGGTTAATCGAACACGGCAGCGCTTCGCCTGAACAACGTGTGCGGCGCATGTTTCTGCAGGCACTGGGCCGTGCTCCGCATAGCCACGAGGTGAGACGCTGGACTGCAGCCGTTTCAGATTTTTCTCAGGCAGATGACCTGATGACGGACAAAGCCGCGTGGGCAGCGCTGGCCCATGCGCTGTTCAACACGAAAGAGTTTATCTACTACCGATAATCTGAGGAACGGTCCCAGCCGGATTCTGACGGTCTCATCGAGCAACCACACCGAAGCCAATCAGCCGTTGACAGAACAACTACGAAACGGAATATTGATTTGAGAAAGACTCCTCATTCATGAAGACATTACCAGAACAGAGTGGCTGCCCGGGTCGATTCGTCGGCACAGTCTCCAGACGCAGTTTTCTGCAGAATTCGTCCGCCGGTTTTGGCTGGTTGGCGCTCAGTGGGCTGCTGGCCGATCGAGCGATTGCGGAAAGACAGAAGATCGCCCAGGCGCATTCTTCGGCTCGCGCGAAGAACGTCATTCTCTGCTTTATGGACGGCGGACCAAGTCATGTTGACACTTTTGATCCCAAGCCCGAATTAGCAAATCGGGAAGGACAGGCGATTGGCGCGTCAGCTGTGTCAAAACGCTCCCAATCTTCCGCTAACCGCGTCTGGCTGCGCTGTCCCTGGAAATTCAGACAACGCGGCGAGAGCGGTTTGTGGGTGAGTGATCTGTTTCCACACATCGCCGGAGTCGCCGATGAAATCTGCGTCGTGCGGTCAATGCTGGGCGAACTTCCTCTGCACGGGCAGCAGGCGCTTCTGATGCATACCGGGCGCATTACCGGTCAGGCGCCCAGTTTCGGAGCTTGGGTCTCGTATGGCCTGGGTAGTGAGAATCAGAACCTGCCGGCCTATGTTCTACTCAACAACGATTGGGTGCCGAACGGCGGGCAGGAGAATTTCGGCAGCTCTTTTCTGCCCGCATCACATCAGGCCACAATGCTGCGCCCGGCGGGAACTCCTGTAGACAATATCGTTCCGTCCGATCCGCGGAGCCTGCAGCATCGCAAGCTAACGTTGCTGGCCGAACAGGATCGGGAGTTCGCACAGCAGGCTGCCGACTCGCGGGCGATTGAGGGCGCGATTGCAGGTTACGAAACCGCATTCCGCATGCAGAGCACAGTTCCTGAGCTGGCCGACATCAGCAAAGAGCCTGCACATATCCATAAACTTTACGGCGTTGATTCGAGCGACGAACACCAGCATCTGTACGCAACTCAGGCTCTTCGCGCCCGACGTCTGGTTGAGTCGGGAGTGCGGTTCGTTGAAATCACCTGCCCCAGCTTCGACGGCAACAACTCTCCCTGGGACCAGCATGGATTGCTGAAGAAAAATCACGAAAAAAACGCTCGAATCACGGAGCAGACAGTCGCGGCATTGCTTGTTGACCTCAAACAGCGAGGTCTGCTGGACGAAACGATTCTCGTGTGGGCCGGCGAAATGGGTCGGACACCGCACACTCCCAGAGTCACTCCTGACTGCGGCCGGGACCATCATGTCAACGGCTATTCGATCTTCCTGGCGGGCGGCGGATTCAAACGCGGAACGACGTTCGGCCAAACTGACGAATTCGGAAACTCCGTCGTCGAGAACCAGGTCGACATTCACGACATCCATGCGACGATTCTGCACCAGCTGGGCATCGACCACGAACAGCTCGTCTTCCGACACGGTGGCCGGGACCAAAGACTGACCGACGTCCACGGTCATGTCGTGAAGGAAATTCTGAGCTGAACCAGAACGGTACGCCGTTCGACAGGAGACTTTTTTTCGCGGAGTTCACCCTGTTGCCGATTCACAGGAAAATCTAAGCCCCCGGTCTTTTCGATTTGAGAGGCACACAGACCATTGCCGAATCACCTTTGATGAAAAATTGACGCGGCAATTCACAAATTGCGGTAAGCAATGAAGGATGCATATCGACATCTGTACTACAGCAGTTGTTGAAAACGCCAGGCTCGTTCGGGCCGGGAGCAGACACAGACAGCCGGCCGAAAGACATTTCTCGCGGCCGGCTGTCAGCATGGTCGCGGTGAATCTTGCGTTCTAGTGGCAGGCAACAGACAGCGATGTTCAACGAAGTGAACAACCGATAATGAAGAATGCATTTCAGTGGCCGGTCGTTCGGCGCGCCCTGATTCTGGCAGTCATCGTCGGCACCCTGCTGATTGGCATCAACCACGGTTCGTGCATTGCCAGGGGGCACTTCAATTCCTCCTGTCTTGTGCAATCGGTGCTGACCTTTCTTGTGCCGTATTTTGTATCGACGGTGTCAAGTGTTCTGACGATGTCAGATCATGCGAAGGCGCAGCATGACGAATCGCAGAAGTACGTCTCGTAACGATCTCGGTAACCTGTTAAGAATTCTCCCGTCAGATATCACGCAATGAGACCGGCTTGAAAAACTGCTTAAAGAACGCGGTGGAGTTTTGGAAAAGACAGCGAAATCGACAGAGTCTTGGTTCGTCTACATGCTCCGATGTTCGGACACATCACTTTACACCGGAATCACCAGGGATGTAGAGAAACGACTTGCACGACATAATGCCGGGAAAGCATCCCGCTATACGCGAAGCCGACTGCCTGTCACCGTGGAATATCATGAACAGCAGCCCAGCCACAGCATGGCATTGAAACGAGAGTTGGCGATCAAGGCCCTGTCACGGCAGCTGAAGGAAGAACTGCTGCACTCACGTCGAAACGACTGTGAAACCGGATTTCAGGCCTGAGTGCGGTCATGCGGTCCCTGTTTCTCCCTGCAGGATGGCGACGTTGCGAGTTCGGCGGTCATTTGCTTCAGACGGCAGGCTCCGAGGCGGGCCACAAAGACGATCAGAAATGAGATATCACATTCGCAAATTGTCGGATTCTTCGGAAACTCGACATTATCGGGTACAGAATTGACCTTGGCGATCGGCCGTCGTATGCTGTAGGTTCGGTTTATGAGGTCTTTCAGACCGCTCTGATTGATGTCATCAACTGCCTTCCTGAGTACCCACCCCATGCTGCTGTCAGGCCCGTCCTGCGGCAGTCAAATTCTCCCTCTCAAATCTGCAGTACGGTCCCTTCAGGACACCGCTCAGATTTGGCAGGATCCACTGCGTTCCGCTGTGATAAAATTACCACCCGTTATCTTCCTTCTGCTGACGCCTGGATTATGTCTGGCGGAGGATCCGTTTGTTTCGCTGAACGAAGGCGCTCTGGCCCCTCGATTCGAAGCGCATGACGACAGTGGAAAGCTGTGGCGATCGACTGACCACGTTGGAAAATCAATGTTGGTTGTGTATTTCTACCCGGCAGACATGACAGTTGGTTGTACAGCCCAGGCCTGTGGCTTCCGCGATCAAATTGAAGAATTTAAACAGGCGGGTGCTACGGTTATTGGTGTCAGCGGTGACTCGTCGGGGAACCACAAACTCTTCAAGAAAGCGCATGCCCTGAACTTTCCTTTGCTGGCCGACGAAGACGGCAAAGTGGCTCAGGCTTTTGGTGTTCCTGTACGTGGCGGTGGCAAAATCACCCGTATTATCCAGGGAAAGCAGGAAAAGCTGGTGCGCGGCGTCACTGCTCAGCGCTGGACATTCGTGATCGACCGGACTGGTCGCATTGTGCATCGCAGAACGAACGTAAAAGCCCCCGGCGACGGAAAGTCCGTTCTGAAATTCGTTAGACAACTTACCGCGTCTACACAATAATCCTGTATGATACAGCCTGGCTGTGTACGCCCCTTTCCACGATCCGCATGGTCGGTTCGAGAATCCATTCAAATCGCATTCTAACAAAAAGGAGTTTCGGACAATGCGTACGATTCTGGCTCTTGGCATTGTAACCGGTGCACTGCTTGTCAACGGTGTCACTAAGGCTGCTGACGTTGAATCGGGACTGCAGGTCGGCGACTATCCCGGCGCATTTTACGTGGCCGACGTGACAGGACCGTCTGCCGGAGAAAAGCTGTGATACCGCTGCCGCTACGGTGCTCAGCCTGTCGTCAGTGTTTTTGCCCGCAAGATGGACGATAACGTCACAAAGCTGATTAAGGAACTGGACGCAGTGGTAGGAAAAAATCGTGACAGCCGAATGGCAGCCTTTGTCGTCCTGTTGTCGGACGATCAGAACGCTGCACGAGCAACACTGAAAAATGCTGCAAACACTCACGGCATCAAGCACACTCCGCTGACCGTCTTCGAAAACTCAGACGGACCTGGTAAGTACCGCATTGCCAAAGACGCAGATGTCACGGTCCTGATGTGGGTTGAATCCGACGTAAAGGTCAACCATGCCTACAGTGCCGGAACCCTGAACGGAAAAGCGATCGCGACGATCGTCGGAGACACAGACAAGATTCTTAACTAACAGGGTTCCCATGGGCGTCGCCGCACTTGGGGGCGTCTGTCGGCAAAGTTTACGACATCAGAAAACGGTGATTCCCTCGCGGAGTCACCGTTTTTTGTTGCGCGCCGCAATGTGGACACGCCTGACCAGGGTCAACCGTCGGCAGATTCCGCCGGTCGTCGTCTGTTGGTGGTATATGATGTCGTTCACGACGGTTAACTGAGTTGGTGACAATTGCTCTCGCAACGGAATGTCTGATAACGTGCCCGCTGGAATTGGTTTGCCGAAAGTCCAGGATGGAGTGCTGAGCAATGCTGCGTTGTCAATTCTTGCCGTACCTGCTGTTGTTCGCACTCTGTACACCCGCCATGAGTCAGGGTCTGCGGGTCTCAACGGTTGTCTACGATGCCGGGCGTTTGAACTCATCCGGTCAGGAGCCGATTCTGGCGAGCAGTTTTTCCCTGTTTCACAACGGTCGCGCTTATGACTACGTGGAAGCCGCCGGTGAAGTCGTCATTTACGACTCGACCGGGAAAAAGTTCACTGTCATTAATATCCAGCGTGGAGTCTCCACGACGATTCTGTTCCAGGAACTGCAGAACATGCTGCGGGAACGCGACCCGAAAATTAAAGAGTACATCCGTGAACTGACAGCGAAACAGTCGCCGGAAGCGGAACGAGCCGCTCGCATGCTCGAATTCCAGTTGAAACCAGAGTTCGAAAGCAGCTTTAATCCGGCAACCGGCCTGCTGTCGTTGCAGGCACCATCATGGAAGTATTCCGTAAGTACGCGTGAATGGGAAGATGTCGAGCAGCTGAAGAGGTACCTGACCTACACCGACTGGACGGCTCGACTGAATTATCTGTTGCACCCTTCCAGCATGTTTCCCGAACCAAGACTGGCGCTGAATGCCCGATTACGGGAACAGACGAACCGTATTCCTGTTCTTGTACAACTTGACCTGCGACCGGACGAACGGCTCATGCTACGGGCCGAACACCAGTTCGTCCGCAATCTGACGGACCGCGACCGAAGTCTGATCAACAAATGGACTGCGCTGGTCAGCGATGGCACACTCAGAAGCATACCCTTTCGGAGCTACCAGGAAGAAATGCTGCTTTCACTTCGGCGGTGATTCCTGTCAGTCGCGAAGGTCACGTCCGAGCCGTGTCGCCCCCAATGGGGTCGTTCATGCAACTGCGGATTCTGTATCCGCAGGCGTCCATACATCGACAGTGTAAGCTGTGCGCCATCACTTGTATTCACTGGCGACTAAATAGCTGTGCCGCAGCGCTGGTTGACAACGGGCCGCGTCGCTAAACTTGAGCTGTTTGCGGTCCGGAATAATTGTCAACTGGAAGTAATAACTGATGAGTTTCGAAGGAAAGAATGCGCTCGTAACCGGCTCGTCCAAGGGAATCGGGGCAGCGGTAGCCATCGAACTTGCCCGTCAGGGTGCGAATGTCACCATCAACTGCCATGCCAGTAAAGATCAGGCACAGCAGGTTGCCGAACAGATCCGCAGCCTTGGCCGGAAGGCCCTGGTCATTGCAGCGGATGTATCAGACCAGACTGCCGTTGAAGACATGGTGCAGCAGACGGTCTCCGAATTCGGTTCTCTTGATGCGTTCGTCAGCAACGCCGTCTACAGTGATCGGGAGCTGATGGTAAAAGCCGACATCGCAGGATTTAAGCGTACCATCGATGTCAGTATGTGGGGCGCGTTCTTCGGCGTCCGGGCAGCGTCGCAGCAGATGCTCAGCCAGGGCAACGGCGGAGCGATCACCGTGATCAGCTCTCCTCACGCAATTATTCCGATTCCTACTTCAATGGCCTACAACATGGCGAAAGCTGCAATCGATCATATGGCTCGAACTGCTGCGATCGAACTTGTGAAACACGGAATACGTGTAAACATCTTCCACCCCGGCTGGATCGACACGCCCGGCGAACGCAAGTTTTTCTCAGAAGATGAGCTGAATCAGGGAGCGCAGACGCTGCCAATGAAACGCATGGGCACTCCCGAGGAAATGGCGAAGGGGGTCTGCTTTACGCTGAGCGATGACGCGGCATACATGACCGGCAGCACCATGACCATGGACGGCGGTGTCGGGCTGCCATGGTGGTCGAACCGCGAAGAAGGAAAACAGTAGCAACGGCCTGCGCCAACAGACCCTGCTGGCAACTCGCAACGTTCGCACGTCCGGTCTTGATTGAGCCCATCGAACTGCGGTGTCCAGCGGCTCGGGCTTGTGCACGCATTCAATTGCCAAATGCTTTGCTGTTGTTGCCGATGGACGTCGTGGTGGACTTACTGAGCCCGGAATACTTACCGGAAATAACAGCAGAACTCTGACTCTGGCGAAAGCTGGAATTAACGGACTCACTGTGCGAACCGTTCGGCAGTCTGCCCGGAAAGCCTCCGCTGCTTTGCGGCGTCCACTTCACCTGCTTGCGGCTGTAGCCGATGTGTTCCAGAAAGGTCGACAGACCGATTTCATAGATCCCCAGGTTTTCAGCTTGATTCCTTAGTTTCTGAGTGTTGTCACGAATCCGCTTGTAGATCTGTTCCAGTTCCTGATTCTCTGTGTCATCACCGAGGTCGGCGATAATCAGATAACGGGTTCGAGAAGAGATCCGACGCGGCGCATCGCCGGAATCAATAGGATTGCCCTTGCCGTCCGTGAAGGCACCGTCGTCGTCCACCTGAACCGAAATCCGCCCGCCAGCCGCTGCGACCAATCGCCGAAACTGCCCACGGTCCAGGCCGTCCAGAGCGACGCGCCCTGCCACAGCGATTTCCAGGGATTGCCCTGTCTGGAAAATCGGAGAATAGATGGGGTCGTCTCCCGCAATCGGACGGCCCAGATCCTGCGTTACGATTCTTGCTTCAGCGCGATGGTCGGCCAGAATGTCGACTACTTCAATCTTGCCCTTAATGTCGCTCGTATTATTGCGACCGACGCCGGAATTGCCGGGCGTGTAAACAGAGAATGTCACGCCTTCTCGCAGACCGTCAGCTCGCCCCAGATCGATATAGCAAAGTTCGCGGTTGTGATCGACGGACTGTACACGACCGTCCGCTGTGGAAAATGTCGGGTCATCCTTCTGTCGCAGTCTTGCCCGCAAATCAACGATCGCTGTCCGCTTGTCGTTGTTGTCGTCTACAAGATCTTCAATCTGACGAGCACTGGACACTCTGAGTGCAGCGAGTTCGTCCTCCAGTCGGACAGTGGTTCCGCGCAGTGTATCGACCTGCTCTCCCAGCCGCGCCAATTCTTCGTTGTGGATCGCTTCCTGCTGAATGAGTTTTGCCTCAGCCTTCGCAACTGCGGCTTTTTGTGTGTCGATTTCCCCGTCCTTGTTGATAGTCAGCTGGTCGTTTTCTCTGCGTTTCAAAACTAGCTGCTGCATGCGGTTGGTTGCGGTGAATGAGTTCTTATTATTTTCAGCTGATTCCTTCCGCAGTGCCGGAATAAGGGCTGGCAATGCAGCAGTTCCGTCACCCGCAAGGTCCTTAAGAATCTGCTGTGTTCGACCGTCTACAGTGTCCTGATCAGGATCACCGATACCTGTTTCAACGTTTTCACCGACGTCGATCAACCCCTTCAGGTGCTGGATTTCCGCAAGCTGGTCGCGAACCGTGCCATTAAGGTCCTGTTCTTTTTTGGTTGCGTCGCCCAGCGACTTGTACACGAGCTGATTGTCGGACCATGTCATGTACCAAAATACGGCGAACGAGACGGACAGCAAAGCAAAGATTGCCATCCCGATGACCGGTCCATTATTCTTCTGAGCCATTTTAGTACTTCCCAAGTTTGACGTGGTCGGTGATCGCGACGTTGGACCGTAGCACTTTCAGTACACGGGAAACGATCTCCGCAGTCTCGACGATACGTTATTGTTTAGACTTGGCAATCAGAAAACAACGACCAGTTTGCTGCTGCAACAGACAGAAGCGGGCCCCTTGCGTTGCCGAAATCATATAAGTGTTGAACTCGTAAGACGTTCGAACAAGTCAGCTGTATGTCGAACGGCCTTGAAATGCAGCGAATAGCGGAGCTTTTCCGAATATATGATTACTGTCGCTGATGACAGAGTCAAGAAATTATGAACCAAGGTCACGTTGATGCTCCACAATCGATGGTCTCCCGCAAAAGGGGCTGATACGAACGCGGGCAGCTGTCTCCATGTGCAACATCGGCACGCTGAGACCAACGGTTCAGCCTGGCAGCAGATCGGCAGCATTTGCCGGTCACACCGAAGCTAACGCCTTCGCCGTACTGCAATGATAACAACAGTTGTAATGGTGCTTATACCTTGCAGCATTCTGCGGATGAGGAAGAAATCGCCTTCTTTCTGAAAGGCGGCACTGTGATGCCATCATCGGCGCAGTCCGGTCAGCTCTGTCGCTGAGGACTCCACAAAAGCGACCGTGGCCGGCCGGACGCCGCAGATTTACGGCCGCATTCGTCACAGCCAGGTCTGCAATGTACGCATGTCTTCGCGAATGGCGTTCCAGTGCGTCGGCACCAGTAAAGGATCACGGTGATCGAGGTATTCTTCGTGAAGCGAAATTGGTCCACTGTATCCGGACTTGAACAGCATCGAAAAGAATGCCGGATCGATGCGGCCCTTGCCAAGCGGTACATTCCCCGGTTTTCGTTCGTGCCACACAAAATCCTTAACGTAGACAACCTGGATGTGTGGGCGAATCAGCTGAAACGTCACCGGCCAGCTCATACCGCCTTCCGCAGTGGCATGGCGAATATCGTAGGCGACTCCCACATGAGCGGGGTCGATTCCATCCAGTCCTCTGTGCAGATCCCACAGTGAGGCTCCAAAATAGTTTCGGCCCGCGTGGTTTTGATATACCGCCGTAATGCCGATTTCGTTGTTCATTGCGGCCAGATCCGTCAGCTTCTTCCCCCACTCCGTAATCTGAGGAATGATCGGACGTGATTCGTCGTATCTAAAATACTTCATTCGGTAATGCCGAATTCCCTGGCCCGCAGCGGTTCGCAGAACTTTCTCGGTGAGTGGATCAGCCGGGTCATTGATGCTGGATGTCATCACGGTCATATTCAGGCCGTGCTTCCTGAGCGCTTCCATCATACGGGGCAGCTCCTCCGGCACGGCCACCGGTTCTATGTGTCCACCATCGCGAATAGGCGCCTCAATCCCGTCAAACCCCAACAGCGTCGTCTGTTCCGCCAGCTCGTCGTACGACAACGACTGAAAGGGTTTCGTGAACACACAGATTTCGTGCTTGTTCTTCGACTCGTTTTCACGGCCCCAGCCGGGTGAAGCCAGCGAGGCCAGTGAGCAGGCAGCGCCCGAGGCCACAAACGTACGACGATTAACGGGATTCAGCATGATGACAGATTCCTGAGCAGCGAGTAGGGTTCTGGTTTGCGGCTGGAAGGCAAGCAGAGAGCGGCATTCTATCGGCGCAGCCGATGGAATGCCGCACCGCGAAGGCCCGTCAACCCATGAAAAACCGCAAATGGTGGATCGAGCTTCTGACGATGTGGTCAGATTGCGTCGATCCATTCACGGAATTCTGCCCAGACAGTCTCCGTTGCGGCAGCTGAGATTCCAGCTCCGGGGCATCCGCGACGTCGACGGGCACGGATTCCACAACCGGAAAAGTTTGTGTCGTTGCCTACGTGGCCGCACACGGACCGGCCGGAAAACGTCTGTCGTGGAAGTTGTCGCTCGAACAAGAATACGGTCAACAAAAGGCAGCAAGGTTGGTTATGCAGCGAAGAGGTGAATGGGAACGGGAGACCCGCGAGCCATTCTGTCCCCGCGTCGTGCTGTCAACGGCAGTGCCGGCAATCATCGGCTCGTGTAGTGCCCCGCAACACTGTTATCATCACAGGCACTCAGGAGCTTTGAACCAGACGCGTTACCGGCTCTACGGATTCTGTACTCGTATGAAAGCGACCAAATGGTGTTCAGATCTGCGTTACTTCACACCTGCTTTGCTGTCTTGATCGTCAACAGCGTCGGCGCGGCGGCGCCACCGAACATCATTCTGGTCATGGCGGATGACATGGGATGGGGACAAACGGGGTATTACGATCATCCCGTGTTGCAGACGCCCAACCTGGACGCGATGGCCGCCGGCGGCCTTCGATTTGATCGATTCTATGCCGGAGCACCAAATTGTTCACCAACTCGCGCTACGGTGATGACAGGACGCACCAACGATCGCACAGGTGTCCTGAACCACGGTGTGCCGCTGCGTCCCCAGGAACGTACGATTGCCCAGGCGTTGCAGCAGGCAGGATATGCAACCGGACATTTCGGAAAATGGCACCTGAACGGTCTCCGCGGCGTCGGTGCGCCCATTCTGAAGGACGACATACGAGGCCCAGGCAGGTTCGGTTTTAACACGTGGTTATCGGTAACCAATTTCTTTGACCGCGATCCGCTGATGAGCCGAATGGGTGTCTTCGAGGAGTTTAAGGGAGATTCCTCAGAGATCATTGTGGACCAGGCCATGGATTTCGTCAGACAACAGACGGCGGCCGGCAGGCCGTTTTTCGCTGTCGTCTGGTATGGCACGCCACACAGCCCGTTCATCGCTATAGATGAGGACAAGCAGGATTTTAGTGAACTTGATCGTGCGTCCGCCAATCATTACGGAGAACTGGTGGCCATGGATCGCAGTATTGGCACGCTGCGTTCGGGATTGCGTAAGTTGAATATCGCTGATTCCACATTCCTGTGGTTTTGCAGTGACAATGGTGGCCTGCCGAAGATCAAGCCTGCCACCGTTGGCGGCCTGAGAGGATTCAAAAACAGCGTTTATGAAGGGGGATTACGTGTCCCCGCGATTATCGAATGGCCGAATGGCATTTCGAAGCCGCGAATCACACATTATCCGTCATGCACGATGGACATTTTTCCGACGCTGGTCGATGTCGTGGGTTTGTCAAAACCGTCAGCCGCTGTCCCGCTGGACGGACTGAGCCTGAAGCCCCTGTTTTCAAAAGAATTGTCTCACCGAGAACACCCCATCGGATTCCGCCACACCAACCGTACAGCATTTCTGGATAACCGTTACAAGCTGATCAACACGAAAGTGGGGAGCGACAGGTTTGAACTTTACAATCTGGAAAGTGACCCGACTGAAACAAACAACATCATTGATCAGCAGCCACAAATCGCCAGTCGCCTGAAGTCGGCGTGGTCGAAATGGAACGATTCCATCGAAGCCAGTATCACGGGGAAGGACTATCCGGAAAACGAAGTGATTCCTGCGGATCCAGGACCGGCTACATGGACAGAAGTGGAAGCGTACCGCCCCTACTTAAGCGAATGGAAAAAACGTCCGGAGTACCGGTCCCGCATCAAGTAACGACGTGTCACCGACGCCACCGGGACACGTCTGGCGATACACCCTCAGACCACTACTCCCGGCGGCATGATCCATGTTTCCCCGATGCATCATTTGGTGACTTTGGACACTGTTGTATTTGGTCCTTTCTGCTCACAGACCAGAGAATTTACTGGTTGAGCAGAAATTCGTAGGATTGGCACTCGGTTTGTAAACAGTAGACCTCACATGAATTGACATTTGCTTACCGCGGTTCTCAGGACGACACCGCAAGCACTTGAAAATGTAAGGCTTCTGATGGAATCATCTGAGTTTCTGGTTATGTGCAGTGGGCAGCCCGGCTTCCTTCGGAATGTGGGTACTCAGTTGGCCGGCAAGTGCCGTCTGCTGGAATGTTACTCACTGACTGAAGCAGCGCAGATGGTGCAACTGCACCGCCCAACTGTGGCGTTGATTGATCTTCGCCAGGGTGTTCCTCAGCAATTCGACCGATCATGGGCGATGGCTCATAATTCAAACACCACGTTTCTGGTGATCGTCACAAATATCAACGAACTGGACCTGTCACACGTTCCAGCAGAAATCGTGGATCGGGTGGTACATGTCCAGACCGATACCGCGACAGGAGATTTGTCTCACGTCATTCTGGCAACGGAAGAATTGCTGTCGGGCAACTGCCCGAACATGGCGGTCACTGCTAACGACCAGACTTATGCTGTCGACTTGCCACAAGCGGTTGAAACGGCGGGCCTCTTCAGTGGGGTCACACCGCAATTTCCATTCGACTTGACCGAACGCAGAACTCTCAAAAGCGGGCCGTTAACTGAAAACCGAATTGCTGACTTCGCGATGAACGACGAACCTTCCGTCGGCAGCGTTCAGCCTATCGCAGATCGGTACCGAACTCGCACACCGGGTCTGCGGCAGATGCTTGAGCGTCTGGAAGTGGCGGCCAAACATAATGTCACGATGCTGTTGATTGGTGAGACAGGGGTCGGCAAGACGCACCTCGCAAGACTGATACACGAAAGCTCGCAGCGGCGGGACGAACCATTGCTGACGGTCCCGTGCGGTGCACTTCCTGGTGAACTGATCGAAAGCGAACTTTTTGGTCACGTCAAAGGAGCCTTCACAAGTGCTCACGCAGCGAAGGACGGTAAGTTTCTGGCCGCCGGTCGAGGTACAATTCTGCTGGACGAAATTGATGTACTGGCGCCTGAGCAGCAGGTCAAACTTTTGCGAGTCATCGAAAAAGGTCTGTTTGAACCAGTCGGTTCCAACGAGACGTTGAAAGTTGAAGCTCGAATTATCGCCGCCAGTAATCTCGAACTGCAGCCACTTGTGGAACAGGGACGCTTTCGGCCGGACCTGTATTATCGTCTGAACACATTGAGCTTTAGAATTCCGCCACTCAGACAAAGGCTGCCGGATATTGAACCGCTGGCTCGATATTTCGTGCATCTTCATGCGGAAAAACACGGCATCGATGTCGTCGAAATCTCTGATCAATTGATTAACAGCCTGGTCAGCTACCCGTGGCCAGGCAATATTCGTGAAATGGAAAATGCCATTCGCAGTGCCGTCATCTACAGCAACGACGGCAAACTGACGGTAGATACATTGCCGCCAAATATCGTGGAAGGGGCTGCCGGTCCGAGCAATAATGCATCCGTCGCATCATTCTTCAGTGGTAAACGAGGAGCCTCTCTCGGGAACAGGATTGAACTCACGGAAAAAGACATCATTGAACAGGCCCTGATGGATAACAGCTTCAACCGCACAAAGACAGCCAAACAACTCGGCATCAGTCGAGTAACGTTGTACAACAAGATGAAGAAGTACGACATGATGCCCAAGGACTGATCAGCTGCGACATTGACTTTCTGCTTCGCGGACACTCAGTCTCAGCAGACATTCCTTCAGACGTCTTACCCCGGGGCACCCCATCGTCACTGAATTCACAGCCGTTTCAGCAATCCACGGACCGACTGCGGCGCTGACCGCGTTTGCGCACCCGGCTGATTCGGGAACGACCATTCCACCTGCGTACCCTGGATATCCACCAGTCAGCTCTATCAAGCATCCTGCAAGTTCAACAGTCCAGCGCCCCCTGGCCGTTTGTCTTCCTCGCGACTGGCCTTGCAACACAGACGAGATCGACTCGTCAGTCACTGCCATGCCCCTGAGTGCGAAATTCAGGCAGCGGATAATCAGAGAGTGGAAGAGTGTCCGCCAGTTCCGCTAACTCCTGAAGTCGCTGCCAGCCTCGCGTTATCAGGGATTCCTGTTCCGTTACAAAGATCGCATCCATTTCTGTCTTGCTGAACGGTCCATCGACAGTGACCATATCAAAGTCCCGGTGGACGATAAATTGGCCCACCACTGCATTGCATCGAAGATGACGCTCAGGACTTGCCAGAAGTTCACGCGAGTTCATTTGACCAGTGACGTATCTGAGATACAGGTCACTTTCGCGAATTGACGCCACCTCTTCTCCACAAATTTCGCACAGATATCCCTGATCACACTTGGCCATCCGACACCGATTCTTATCTAAGTTGTAAAGGACCCGTCCCGTTACCTGACAATCGCTGCAGGGCTGTAAATAACGTTTGTTAAATCGTCGGCCTGACCTGCTGACGTGAATATTGTGCAAGGACGGTGAACATCATTCCACCTGAATGAGCCACTATCCCGCGACCGCATGTCCTGAGAACAGCACTGCAAGTGGTTTCAACACGAGCAGTCACCGCCACCAGATGAGTGAGTAACGCTCTGATCCCTTACGAGACTGGCACACTCTGTTGAGCATGGTGCTCTTATCCAGTGGCCTTGAGACCGCTGCTAATCGGCAACCGGCAGTCGGATACTGGTCCCCTGAATAGACGACAGCTGACCAATTTCCTTGTCGGCCGCACGCAGGTTACCTTCGGTGGTCCGGTGAGTCATGATTACCAGTCGAGCCGAACCGTTCCCCGCAGCACTGTCATCCGACGTTTCCTCCTGATGGACCGATGAAATGCTGATTGCGTTTCTGCCCAGCGCATCCGCAACGTCGGCCAGCACGTGCGGTTTGTCGTCTACCGTAAATCGCAGATAGTAGCGGCGACTGAGTTGCCCGGGAGGCTGCACGGTTCGATCGGGCTGCGCCAGTGTCCGCAGGATGGATTGAAACGTCACAGCCGTTCTTCCGATGGCGTAGTCGATGATATCGGCCATCACTGCGGACGCCGTTGGTAGCTGACCGGCTCCTGCTCCGGAAAACCTGATCATGCCCACAGCATCACCTTTTACGGCCACGATATTGTCAGCTCCGTCTGTTTTTGCAATTTCTCGGTCAGCGCGGATCAGAGTTGGCTGTACGGACATTTCAAGTTGTTCATCCTTCAGCCGCGATGTTGCCAGTAATTTGATCTTGTAGCCCAGGTCTGCCGCGACCTGCAAATCCAGAAGTTCAAGCCCATCGATGCCCTGCTTAACGAACGAATCCAGCGGCACCCTGGTTGAAAACGCCAATTGTGTCAGAATCGAAAGTTTTTGTGCCGCGTCCGTACCATCGACATCCATTGCCGGATCGGCTTCCGCATAGCCCAGAGACTGGGCTTCTTTCAGAACGTCATCATAGGTTTTGTCGTCGTCCAGCATATGCGTCAGGATGAAGTTACTGGTGCCGTTCAGGATTGCCTCTAAAGACAAAATTTGATTTCCGGCAAGAGCCTGTGTGACTGCAGAAACGATGGGAATTCCGCCGGCGACAGCTGCTTCAAACCCTATGGTCCGCTGCTGCTCATCCGCCTGTCGAAAAAGAGTCTCACCGTGCAGATACAGCAGCGCTTTGTTGGCTGTGACAACGTCTTTGCCTGCCTTCAACAACCGGGTCATGAAATCGAGAGCCGGGTCAGTGCCTCCGATCAGCTGAACGGCCAGCTGAATTTCTGCGTCGGACAGCACGTCTTCCAGATTGGTCGATACCGCGACATCGGCAGGAAGGTGCTCCCGTGACCTGCCTACGTCTCTCACCACAACACGCTTCAGCCGGACGGGGCGGCCGGCACGCACAGCAATATTTTGAGCCTGATTGTCCAGAATTCGGGCCACACCTGAGCCGACCGTTCCGAATCCGATCAAAGCAATATTCAATTCTGCACAATTTTTCATAAGTGTTTCTGTGACTGTAGTTTACACCGCGCAAGCGGACAAAGATCGGGTTTCACATCAATTGTCCCAGTGGCGCGAAAGAACACGTCCAGGACAGTCTTGAAGCACAAAACGGCCGATTTCTTGGTCTTTAGGTTAACTGAGCTGTGTGGCTGCGGATCATATCACGGGCGGGAAGCGTCACCATCATAGAATAGAAGGTTTTCACTTCCGGGCAGTCACCGGTTGAGTCCAATCGAGGTCTGTTTATACTGAGCAGAGTGGCACAGACTGCACGACTTGGAAGTTCGTGGCAACAACGCTCGATATCAGGGAATTCCGGCTGGCTCCGCCATACACCGGAGACGATTATGTTGAAGCAAACTCAATTCGAACACTCGAGCGACCAAATCGCTCCGGCGGGGGTGCGATTAGGAGCTGTCAGCTACCTTAACTCGCGGCCGCTGATAGAAGATCTTGAAGAACTACTTCCCGCGTCGTCCATCGAACTCAACTATCCCAGTCGGCTGGCGGATGCTTTGGCGGCAGGAGAACTGGATGTCGCGCTGATTCCGTCGATTGAGTACTTTCGGCGCCCGGACTATGAAATCATTTCTGATGCCTGCGTGGCAGCCCGTGGCGAGGTAATGAGTGTCAAGCTGTACTGTCGCGTTCATCCCGGAAACGTGAAACGAATCGCGATGGACGAAGGTTCTCGCACCAGTGCGACATTATCGCGAATCATTCTGGCGGAAAGATATGGCGCATTCCCCGATTCCGAGCCATTGTCGATGGACTGCATGACCAGTGAAAGCGACGCGGATGCTGTCCTGCTGATCGGTGATCGTGCTATGCATCCACCCAAAGAACCATTCGTCGAGATTATGGACTTAGGACAAATGTGGTACGAATGGACAGGGCTGCCGTTCGTCTTCGCAATGTGGGTTGCTCATCGCGATGCTGACACAACCGGGGTGGCCGGTGCACTAAATGAAGCTCGTGACCGAGGGCTGGCGGCCATCTCTTCCATCGCTTCAACAGAAGCTCCCAAGCTGAATATCAGGCCGCCCGTCGCCCTGACGTACCTGACAGAAAACCTGCACTACCGCATGACGTCCGCAGAAAAAAGCGGGCTGCAGCTGTTCCACGAACTGGCTTCTCAACACAACCTGGTAAATCAGAATGCCAACATTGTCTTCTCCGATTTCGTCACTGCTTGACAAAGCAGTCGCCGGCAAACGGCTGACGCGGGAAGAAGGCGTCACACTGCTGGAGTCTCATGATCTGCCGGCCATTGGTGCGGCTGCAGATTCCGTTGCACGGCGTCTGCACCCGGGACCATTCCGCACCTACAACATTGATCGCAACATCAATTACACGAATGCCTGTACGGCCGTCTGTGATTTCTGCGCGTTCTATCGCCCGCCTGAACATCCCGATGTGTACGTGCTGCCGATCGAAACACTGCTGGAAAAGATCGAAGAAACGGTACAGCTGGGTGGTGATCAGATTCTGCTGCAGGGCGGACTGCACCCCAGACTGCCCATGGAATGGTACGAAGACATGCTTCGCGCCGTCAAAACGCGTTTTCCTCACGTAAACGTCCACGGCTTCAGTCCGCCGGAGATTCACCATTTCACAAAGATCGCCCGACAGCCGTTGCGTACTGTTCTGCAACGATTGAAGGAGGCCGGACTTGGCAGCCTGCCTGGTGGTGGTGGCGAAATCCTGGTCGATCGCGTCCGCAGCGAAATTACTCGCGGCAAAGTACTGACAGACGACTGGTTAAACGTGATGCGTGTCTGGCACGAACTTGGTGGCCGGTCTACCGCAACCATGATGTTTGGTCATGTGGAAACTCTGAGTGATCGCATCGAGCACTTTGACCGTGTCCGCGAGCTGCAGGATGAAACGGGAGGCTTCACCGCGTTTATCAGCTGGACGTTTCAACCGGATAACACCGACATGGCCCACATTCCGCCCGCCGGTGCCTTCGAGTACCTGAAGACTCAGGCCGTCAGTCGTCTGTATCTGGATAACATTCCCAACATTCAGTCGTCATGGGTGACGCAGGGTAAGAAAGTCGGGCAGGTAGCTCTGAAGTTCGGCGCCAACGACATGGGTAGCCTGATGATCGAAGAAAATGTTGTTTCCCAGGCAGGCACGGTGCACCACTTGTCAGTGGATGCAATCCGACGCTGCATTCAGGACGCTGGCTACACTCCACGACAGCGGAACGTCTTTTACGAATTCATCGATGACGTCGCCGTGGAACAGTCTATTCCGATTCTGCGGCCCTAACCCGTTGCGACTGACATGCCGGTTAGTGCGTATCTGACAGTTCATTCGAATTAACGACGGGAAATCATGTGCATGCCACTGTGGCTCGCTGCCGACAGGCGCGCAAATCGGAACGTTCACCTCTGAAAACCCCGCAAACCTGACGGACCGTCGAGCGAATGACGGCCCGACAGCGTTGGATGTGGTAGCGTAATGGTATGGCGACAGCGGATCTCGTTGCCCCGTGTTCTCCAACCAACGCAGTTTGAAACGTACGGTCAGGTTTTCTGAAGCGGATTTAATTCGTTGAATCCCTAAGGCGCGACCGGCGCCGCCATGCTGCAGAGAATGTGACGGCAGCCCCACCAATGTCACGGCCGCCACCAAACGCTCCTCCCTTGGGTTAAGACAGCCACATGATTCGGGTTCACGGGCTGACCAAAGAATTCGACGACTTCAACGGGGTCTTCCGTGCCCTGGACAACGTTTCGTTTGAAGTCCAGCCGGGGGAAATCTACGGACTGCTGGGCCCTAACGGGGCCGGCAAGACCACATGCCTGAGAATTCTGAGTACTGTTCTGCGGCCCACCCGAGGCTTTGCTGAAGTCGCCGGCATCAATGTCATGCACGATGCCGAAGCCGTGCGCCGCAACATCGGATTTATGTCATGTAACACAGGGATCTACGACCGAATGACCGCTCGTGAGATGGTCGAGTACTTCGGGCGCCTGTACGGCATTCCTGAAGAACAGCTGCAACTGAGAATCGAAGAACTCTTCGAAATCCTGCAGATGAACGAGATACGTGACCGTCTGGGATCGAAGATGTCGACCGGAATGAAACAGAAAGTGTCGATCGCTCGCACTATCGTACACGACCCGCCCGTGATCATATTTGACGAACCAACGTCAGGACTTGACGTTCTGGTGGCACGAAATGTCCTGCAGACAGTGGCCTCTCTGAAAGAGCAGGGCAAGTGCATCATTTTTTCGACTCACATCATGCGGGAAGTTGAAAAACTGTGCGACCGGATTGCTGTCATTCATCGTGGACGAATCGTCGATGAAGGAACGCTGCCGGAACTGGCTGACCGTCATGATCAGCCGGACGTCGAAGAATTGTTCTTCGATCTTATACGTAAAAGAGACAGCGAACTGACCGAAGTTACAGTGTCCTAGCTGGACAACCTCACAAGAGAACGCACTTCGACCACAACGTCGCAGCCCGATAACTTGCCCACATCCGACGAAACAATGAGCTGGAAGAACGTCAGACTGATTTTTCTACGCGAAGTGCGCGATCAACTGCGTGACCGGCGCACGTTGTTCATGATCACAATCCTGCCAGTCCTGCTGTATCCGATGCTGGGACTCGGCATGGTCGAGATGATGCTGACGTTCAGTGAGCAGCGTCGAGTAGTTGTGGTCCTGAACGCTGATCAGATGCCGACTTCCCCGAAATTTTTTGATGAAAGCGGTATCAACGAAAAGTGGTTCAGCGGAGGCGCCGACGACGCGTCACGACTGCAGATCGTCACCGACCTGTCCGTTAACGCCCGGAAAGAGGACGATACCGGGGACCGCAGCGGAAGCAAAGAAAACTCGCCGGCGCAACTTCTGCAAAACGGAAAAGCCCTGGCGGAAAAGCTGGCGGAGCTTAGGAAAGCCTCTGACGATCGCGGCAGTAGTGACAACCTTTCTGAGATTCAGGATCGCCTAAGCAATGCATTTGTCGATAGCGGGTTGCAGGCTCTGGTGATCGTTCCGGAAGGATATGCGAGGTCAATCGCTGCATTGCAGGATGATGCCAGCATTGGTGTCGATCATGATAATGATCCGCCACGATCGTTGCTGGTTATCAGAAACAGTGCAGACGACAAATCTGCGGTCGCGTTTTCTCGTATTCAGGGCGCCCTGAATCGCTGGGAAGATGAACTGAGGGCACAGACATTCGAAAAGGCGGCGCTGCGCCCGGCGCTGCAGAAACCAGCACGATTGCAGTGGGTCGAAGTGGCCCGTGGAGAACAGGTCGCCGCCAACGTCTGGAGCAAAATGTTTCCTGCGATGATCGTTATTATGGCTCTCACCGGAGCATTTTATCCGGCCATCGATCTGGGTGCCGGCGAAAAAGAACGCGGTACGATGGAAACACTGCTCATCAGTCCTGCCCGCCGTGTGGAACTTGTTCTCGGCAAGTTCGGCACGATTCTGATGTTCAGCATCGGTACAGCACTGATGAATCTGCTTAGTATGGGCTTCACCGGAAAACACTTGGCTTCCGCAATGGCCGGTGGCATGGCGAATACTGTCAGCCTTGAACTGCCGGGCGTTCATGCCCTGATGTGGCTGGTCATCCTGTTAATACCACTGGCCGCTTTGTTCAGCGCGCTGTGTCTGGCGCTGGCGACGTTTGCGAAGTCCACAAAGGAAGGTCAGTACTATCTGACTCCGCTGTTGATGGTCATCATGGGGCTGACCATGTTCTGTCTGTCACCGGCTGTCGAAATTACACCCCTGTACAGCGTGATCCCTGTCGTCAACATCGCACTTCTGTTAAAGGGGCTGCTGCTGTCGACCACTCAATCCGGCGCACTGGTGGTCTACGTTGCACCGGTATTACTGTCCAGTCTCGGCTACAGTGCATTGGCACTGTGGTGGGCCATCGATCTGTACAACAGCGAAGGCGTTCTGTTTCGTGAGGCTGAAAAGTTTGATGTACGATCCTGGCTTCGGAGTCTGAATCGTGACAAAGAACCCGTGCCTGCGAATCATGAAGCCGGCTTCTGCTTTATTCTGATTCTGCTGCTGCAGTTCGTGGCGATGAGCTACATGAGACCCGACCTGTCCGGCAGTGACGTCGAAGCCGGACGAAAGATTCTGCAGACGACGGTCATTCAGCAGTTGACGATGATTGCCTGCCCTGCAATTTTCATGGGACTGCTGCTGACGACCAGCCTGCGAGCCACATTTCGTCTCAGAATGCCATCTGTTAACTCGATGCTGATGGGCGTGGGACTCGCTGTATTGGCTCACCCGCTGAGTATTGAGCTCAGTAGTTTCATGGTGCAAAGTGGTATCCTGCCGCCGCCGCCAATGGAAGGACTGACGCGAATCAATGAACTGCTCCAGTCATCAGAACTGTCGCCGTGGCTGATCATCACCGTCTTTGCCGTAACACCTGCCATCTGCGAAGAAATCGCATTTCGAGGCTTCATTCTAAGCGGGCTGGCTCGAGGTGGACGTTTGAAAATTGCGGTTCTCGTGTCCAGCCTGATGTTCGGCATCATCCATATGATTCCGCAGCAGGCCTTCAACGCCGCGCTGCTTGGACTGGTTCTTGGCCTGCTGGCCGTGCACAGTCGCAGTCTGTTTCCAGCAATGGCGTTTCATCTGTGTAATAACGCCATTGCCACCTTTCATGCGAAAAGCGGCTTTGGGATAGAAGCCGATGGCGTGTTCTTTTCAAGACACGATGGCATGCTTCGCTACGAATTGCCGGTTCTGATTCTATGCGTTTTTGGAGTCGCCGCCATCGTGCTGAGCATGGTGAGCGATCTGCGCAAGGAACAGGAAGTCAAACGAGCTAACGCCATGAAGGCGTTCAATCCGCCCACAAAGTTTGCCAGGCAGATGCCCGCCGGAGCGTAAGTCAGTCAGGATCTGCTTTGCAGTGACTGCTATTCCTCACACAATGGCACACTTTGATTTGGATCCTCAAGCAGCTCCGCCAATGTGGTTGCCCGAAAAGCTCCTTCCACCTCCATCAGTGCGTTATCCATTCTGCGATGCAGAGCACACAGACGCCCCCCGTGGGAACTGAGATCCAGCGGGCAGGTCGTAATTCGAGCGATCGGATCCACGGCATTTACCACATCCAGGATCGTTAAGTCTGCTGGCGATCCGACCAGAGTGACACCGCCGCCAATCCCCCGCCGCAGTTTCACGATTTCTTTCCCGCGCAACCCCTGAAGCACCTTGGAAAGATAGGCGGCGGGCACTTGCGTTGTGGCCGCGATCTCCGCTGTTGTCTGAGGTTTGGGTGCATGCTGAGCCAGATGGACGACAGCACGAAGTGCATACTCAACAGTCTGAGAAAACATGTGTTGGAGCCAAAGGAACCATACTGGACATTGACATCTCCTTTAACGGACGTACACTAAAAAGGACACTAAGGTCCAATTTAATATACTGCAGGTAAAAGGTTAAAGATGAAAGTCACGCCAACAGTAGTTCTGGGATTGTTGTTTACTATCGGAACAGCTTCCGCAAGCGCTGAAGAAGCCAGAAAAGCACAATCTGACCCGGCCGTGGAGCGAGCACGTCGCGAAGTCAGAATGCTGGATGATATCTACAAGACCAGCATTGTGCTGATCACAACTCACTACGTCCATACCGACGACGATCTTCCGGCAGGGACCGCGTTTAAAGCACTGTTTTCCGCCGTCAAGAAGAAGGGCTGGCACGAAGTTCGCCTGCTGGACGCAACCGGCGAACCCTACAACGATGAAAACACGCCGCAGCAGGGTTTCGAAAAGAAGGCAGTTCAACAACTTCTGAACGGCAGGGCCGTATATGATGAAATTGTAACCGCCGGGGACAAACGTTATCTGCTGGCGGCAACTGCGATTCCCGTCGTGATGGACAAATGCGTAATGTGCCACGAAAACTATAAGGATGTTCCTAAAGGAAAGGCGATCGGAGCGATCGGGTACAAGGTTCCTATTCTCGACTGAGACCAGTTCCTTCGAGCGATACGGCGCGGTCACGCCCCACCCGTTTCTCATTCCGATGATCCTGCCAACACATTCCATTCACAATCAGCGGGTCCGCCGGAACTCAACCGGCGGACCCGATTCGTCATTCGGAACATGCCGGCGATTTATCGTTTTCTTCACGTCGAATGGCCGCGATTGAAATTCCACCAATCAACATCAACCCGGCACCAGCAAAGTACGGCGTCGCAGCAGAAATGCCCAACAGCTGAATGCCGACGTACGGACCAAGGATCCGTGCCAGCGACGAAAGACTCTGGCCGGCTCCCAGTACAGCACCCTGTTCATGGTCCGCCGCTGACTGCGACAACAGCGACTGCAGCGATGGTGTCACTGCCGAGAATCCGATGGTGACAATTGGAAGAATGCACCACAGTGAGGAATCCGGCAGTGTCCTGTTGCCGGTCAATGCGATCAACACAAAACCCACCGTCATCAGGACCACACCGCTCAGCGCCATCCTGTGCTCACCGATTCGCGGCAGCAGTCGTCGCACAAGAACTCCCTGGCCAACCATCAGAACGGCGCCGATGTATGCAAAGAGCAGAAAGTTGCGTCTGGAGCTGTAGCCGAATTCCCGTGTCAGCAGTGACAGTGTGCTTTCAAACTGAGCAAACGCGAACGTCGTGACAAATATAGCCGCCAGGATCACGCAGAACTTTTTCGCGGTTATGTGCTTCAGAACAGTTCCAAGGTGAAACAGACCACCACGTTGCGGTTCTGTAGAAGCCGCTATGTCACGAGGCCGCGATTCAGGCAGCTTTGCGATTGCCAGCAGCAGGGCCAGCCCCGACAGAACTGCAGCCACGTAACCGGGCAGCGAAGATGGCGGCTCCAGTAGATCCGTCTGCACCTGGTTCTGCGGCTTCGGTTCTGTCAGATACTCGGAAATCGATTCACGATCTGCGGGTTCAAGCGTCCCTCCTGCTTCCAGCCGACTCGTCAGATCCTGCTTAGACATCAAGTCACTGGAATTGTCCCACGCCTGAACCTGCGCATATTGCTTATCTGTCATTGTGATGGAAGGATATCCCGAAGTGCACGCCGCGCCGATCAGCGGGCCAAATGTGAAACCGATGCCGAATGCTGCTCCAATCAAGGCCATGCCTTTGCCTCGACCTTCGGGACCGGTGCTGTCGGCGATCACGGCCTGAGCGGTGGGAATCGTGGCTCCTGCAATACCGGCAGCGATGCGAGTGATAAACAGCAGAGGTAACGCTCCGAGTCCAAGCAGAACGCCATTGCGCCCCAACTGAGTGGCCACTCCGAACATTCCATAGGCAAATGTTGAGCCCAGCAGACCAACAATGAGGACAGGGCGGCGGCCGATGCGATCGGATAAGGCTCCCCACATCGGGGCGAACAGAAACTGCATCGCCGAAAACGATGCCATCAGCAGCCCCAGCTGCATGTTTGTGGCGTTAAAATGGGCTCCGTAGCGAGGCAGCAGCGGCAGTACAATCCCAAATCCCAGCAGGTCGATAAAGACGACGACGAAAACGATCAGCAATGCTGACTTCTGAACCTTCGGGGAAGAAGTATCTAAATTTCCGGGCGCCGCCGTATCAGGTGAATCTACGGATGTATCGGATGTGTCGGTCATATTGAAAGGTGGCCAGAATGCGAGGTTTAAGGAGGGACATTGGACAGAGAATCATCTCGCCGTTCCAGCCCGGATCGTTGGTCATTGGCCGCAATCTGTAATGTCACGCCCCCCCGACGGATTTATCGGACTCACGTAGTGATGGAACGGGGACAAACTGCTGTTTCCCGCTGTCTGAACACGTATCATTCCGCCAGCTCGACCGGAATCCTGGAAAGCTTCGTGCATCGGCATCATCTGCCTGCAACAATTAAAGTACGTTACTTTTGCACCATATCGCTGATGTTGCCGACACCCCGTCTATGAAAATCCTTCTGCTTGCTGACATCCACGCCAACTGGCCTGCTCTGTCAGCGATCGACGAAAAGTTTGACGTGTGTCTGTTTCTGGGCGACGCGGTTGACTACGCCACGGACCCGGTGCCATGCATCGACTGGATTCGGGAGAACGCCTCCTACTGTGTGCGAGGCAATCATGACCATTCCGTTGCACAACGAGTCACTGTGCGACCTCGAGGCACCTTTCGTCGAATGACCGCGGCGATGCGGGATCAACACTTCAAAGTGCTTGGCGATGAGCGTCTGACGTGGCTGGCACAAATGCCGGTGACTCAGCATCTGACAATCGGCGATTATTCCTTTCTACTGGTCCACGCCACTCCACGAGACCCGATGGACGAATATCTGCCAGACGTCAGGGAAGAATGGGAGCAGCGACTGGAACATGTGAACGTCGATTTTGTCTGCGTTGGTCACACACACATACCGATGAACCTGCAGCTGAATTCTACGCAGGTGATAAATCCGGGCAGCGTCGGTCAGCCGCGCGATGGAGATGCTCGAGCCGCGTACGCGGTCATCGAAGACGGCAAGGTTGAATTCCGACGAGTGGAATATGACATTGATCGCACGCTGCATCACATGGAACAGTCCGGGATTGAACAGGACATTATCCGTAAGGCGAGCACGATATTACGTTCCGGCGGTAACCCCGCGGTTAACGGAGTATCTACCGCATAGAGTGCCTGTAAAAATCGGCGGTCACCGACTGCCACTGCCGTGGTAAAGGGGGTGCGGCCGATTCGTCCTCGCTCTACTCGAACGGATTCTTAGCCTTCACTGGCTCCCTGAGTGTTTCTGCGACCTTCTGATCAGCTGCGCTAAGCAGATTGATCGGGACGGACAGCTCTTTGCCGTCTTTTCTCTTGAGCACGATTTTCGTGCCATCGAACCTGACGAACTGAGCTTCGACTTTGGATTCACCGCTCGTCCATTCGCGCAGGCCGCGTGCGGCATCTGTTGCCTTTTCTTCGTCGGTAGCGAACGGATTGTCGCCCGCCGGCGTGTCGCCCGATGTTGTTGCCACAGCCATGTTCTTCTTACCTGCCTCCACGATCGGATCGAGTTTTATCCACAGATCCCTGGCCGGCTTATAGACGCTCAGCACTTTGTGCGTCTGCAGTTCCTTTACTCGCATAGCGATATCAAAGTCGTCCGGGTGAGGGACAAATCGGCCCATACCCCTGAGCCGTCGGGCGATGTTCGGCCATTGTGAGGAATTCAGGTCGGCCAGAATCTGCTTCTTCTTTTCCGGGTCCAGCTTCTTGCCTTCCGCCGCCTTGGCAGCCGCAGCTGCCTTCGCCGAACGTTCGGCGTGGTCCTTCTGAGCCTTCGCAATCCTTTCCTGACGTTCCTTTTCCTGCGACTGATAGTCTTCAAGAGGCATACGAGTATAGCTTACCGTCATGGGAATCGTGACGGTGGAGCCGTCTTCAGTCACCGCAACCGTCCGCTTCATTTTATGTGATTCAGTGATGCCGAGTTCACGATCGAAAACGAAGGTGCCAGTGCCATTGATTTCGATAGCCTGAGCGTTCTTCTTTGCCGCTGGAGAAACCAACTTATATGTGGTTGCGATTGTCACCAGCTTTCCGTCATCCTTCACAATCCTGTACGTAGCCGATTCAGATCCGCCCGTTTTCACGGTTGTATTGCCCCGGAACGGTCCGCCAAAAAACGGTGAGTCATCTTCCTCAGTGATGGAAATACCGGTGCCGACTTCCCATTCCTGCCGTTCGCCCTTCGGCAGTGCTTCGAATGGCAGAATCGAAAGATTGCCGATCAGATACGGCAGCTGCGACTGCCCTGTCAGTTTACGGATTTCACCGCGGCGACCGACCACCACGTCGTTGGTCATCCGGGTCAGTCCTCCGAACGAGACACCGCGGCCAAAGGGACCACGCATGGCGGGGCCAGCAGGGCCTCGAAAGGGGCCAAATCCTCCTCGGCCCGGCCGACCCGACGAACGGGACTGTGTTGTCCTGCGTGACAGACTGCCGACGTAGCTGACTGTGAACTGTGCGTCTCCCGATTGTTTTCCGGTAAAGGCGATGGTTCCCGTCATCGTATCTTTGGACGATGGCGTGGTCGCAACGATGTTGACCGTCTAAGGAACAACCTGCTTCGGTGCGATGCTGTACTTGAGCTCAGCGCCGAAGGACGGCCCGGCGGCACAAAGAACCGCAAACGGCAGCATGATCCAATACCAACTTTGAACGGCGCGCCATCTATAATTATTCATTGTTGTGTCCCGTGCGATGGAATTGATATGAACATCGGGCGGCAGTTTTCGAGCATTATTGCCCAGGGATACGTACCGATTCGACATTTTCCGCGTTTGCAGGCTGTATGCCGCGGTCTTTGCAACCGGTGATGACGTTTGGCCATCGTCCCATAATAATTCTTCACGTCACCAACGTCAGTCTTTATCTGCTGAGCGCCGTGATGTAGAAGTCGTTCTGAATTCATCAGTTACCTGCGGTCCCTGATCGTCGATCAGCACAGGACAGCATGTATCAGCAAAAGCAAGGGATACGGAAAATGGCATTTGTCAGCCCGGTGGCGGAAACGGACGCAGTCGATAAGGCTGTGCAGGCATATTCCAGAATCAAAGAAGTTCTGGGCGTTTCAGAAGTACCGGAAGTCTTCAGGTACATGGCGAACGTACCAACGTTTGTGCATGACTTCTTTATGAACTTCAGAAAGTTCGTGCTGTCAGAAGGGAAACTGGACGAAAAAAGCAAGCTGCTCATCGCTGTGGCCGTTGCCGGTCAGGCCGGATGCCAGACATGGATCAGTTTTCTGAAAGAGTTCGCGGAAGGCAAGTCGACAACTCAGCAGGAACTGACTGACGCGTTGGCTGTTGGCTCAACGAATTCGATGTACAACGTGCTGTTCAAGTTTCGCGACATCAGCGGCAGTGACATCTTTGAGGGCATGCCGGTGGGGCTGCGAGCTCATACGTTTCAGGGAACGTCACTGAACGAACAGACAGTCGAACTGATTAACCTGGCCCTGAGTGACATTAATGCCTGCAAACCCTGCACGTCAGCTCACGTGGCAAAGGCGCGTCAACTGGACATCAGTGACGAAGCGATCTACGAAGCAATTCAATGTGCCGCAACGATGATCTCA
>JAQWOH010000043.1 GCA_029245955.1 Fuerstiella sp.
AAGGGATCGCATCATGAAGGAGGCCACCGCGTGCCGGGCATCTTCTACTGGAAAGGAAAAATCCCCGGCGGCCGCGTTGAGAAAGAACCTGCCGGAGCCGTGGACCTGCTTCCGACCCTCTGCGGGCTGCTTGGCATCGACAAACCCAAGGACGTCTTCCTGGACGGCTCTGACCTCACGCCTTTGCTCACCCGCACGGGCAGTTTTGAACGTCATCAACCCCTTTTTTGGATGAACGGCTCCACCATGGTGCTCCGAATGGGGGACCATACCCTCTTGGCACCGAGCACAGCCCGACTCCCGTTTGACAATGCGAAGGCGAACCGCTTGCTGCAGCAGACAAAATTGGCCCTGGGGGACGATCTTGAGAAAGAGCTGGGCGGATTGGATCTGCGTTCACGCATGTTCAACGGCAGATTCGCCAATCGCGAAGCCAACCGGCTGCGCGATGAATTCCGAGCCATGTTCTATTTTAATGAAGCCTTGATCCCCCTGATGAAGAAAGGAGGCGTCGATCGGGTTCAACTCTACAACCTCGAAAACGACCTGAGCCAGGAGCAGGACATCGCGGCCGAAAAGCCCGAGATCGTCGCGCGAATGAAAAAACAGGCCAACACCATCTATCAAAGCGTCATGGCCGATGCCCCGGAATGGATCACCCCGGAGGAAATATCCCGGAGAACTCCTCCTAACTCCGCCTCAAAGCACAACGACCTTCTCACCCGCATCGACAAGAATCCTCTTCCCAAAGGCTACGACGGAAATAACCATCAGCCGTACGTCGACCGCATCATGGCCGGGCTCAAACCCGAGCAACGCGCCCGGGTCGGCCAGCTTTGGAAAGAAAAACGCCGCCTCAATCCTGACATGCCCAATCCGGGAGCCTCATTCGTCAGGATTCTCACTCACGTCGCCCAAGACGTAGGAACAAGTGAAAAGAAACTGAACAAATAACATGAAACCTATCCTCACATTTTTATGCTCCCTGGTGCTGGTTTGCCCCGTTTTTGCCAAAGACAAACAGACGCCAAAACAAAGTAATGCAGGATCCAAATTCGCAGCTGCCGATAAAAATGGCGACGGCAAAATTGGACCCGATGAAATCAAAAACGAAGCGCTGTTCAAACGAATGGACGCTGATTCCGATGGTTTTGTCACTCTCAAGGAATCCCTGGGGTACACCAAACAACGTCGGGCGCGCGAAAATGCGGCTGCAGCAGGGAAAGTCTCGGACGAACCAGTTTTTCCAGCGAACCCTGAAGGCGAAGCGACAAAAAGAAAGCTCCTTTCAACGATCCCCAACATAACAGCCGGTGACAAACGACCTCCCAATATCGTGTTATTGTTTTCGGACGACCTTGGCTACGGTGACCTTTCGCTGTATGGATCCAAAAAAATCCCCACGCCAAACATCGACGCACTTGGCAAACAGGGCGTTCGTTTCTCGAACGCCTATGTGACTGCGGCATCGTGCAGCCCGTCTCGTGCTGGGTTGATGTCGGGCCGATACCAACAACGATTTGGTTTCGAATTCAATACTGCCGGCGGCGCAATCACGCATCGCCTGCATCGTGGGCTCGATCCATCAGTCGTAACGATGACTGATGTTTTGAAACAGGCCGGCTATGTCACCGGAATGTTTGGCAAATGGCATTTGGGAACACAGCCTCAGTTTCATCCACGGGCTCGAGGCTTCGATGAGTTTTACGGCTTCCTGGCCGGTGCCCATTCCTTTTTTTCCGCCAAAACTCCACAGCCGTTTCACAGCTCGATCATGCGGGACAGGTCGCCGCTGATTGAACCGGAATACCTGACCGACGCAATTGCCAGGGAAACGGTCAGGTTCATCGGCGCGAACAGAGACAAGACTTTCTTTGCATACGTCCCGTTCAACGCGGTTCATACGCCGATCGAAGCGACAAAAGAATACCAGGATCGGTTTCCAAACGAATCAGACCAAACCAAACGCGACTACTACGCAATGACCAGTGCCCTGGATGATGCTGTGGGCTCGATCGTTGCCGCGCTCGACAGGAACGGACTTTCGGAAAACACACTTGTCATCTTCGTCAATGACAACGGCGGGCCGATCTACACGGGCGTACAAAGCAATGGGCCACTGAAACTGGGAAAACTGTTCCTGTTCGAAGGCGGAATTCGCGTGCCGATGGTGATCAGGCTGCCGGGCAGGTTTCAACCGGACACCATCTACGATCAACCAACCAGCACTCTGGATTTGTTTCCGACGATCTGCGCGACGGCGGGCATCAAAGTTTCGGCTGAGCTCAAACTGGACGGTGTTGACCTGACGCCTTTCGTAAACGGTCAGTCTACCGGAACGCCACATGAAACTCTGTTTTGGAGTAACGGACCCAACATCGCGGTCCGGCAAGGCAATTGGAAACTCGTTAAGTCCTACGACAATACCTGGCTGTTTGACCTCGCCAGCGACATTGGCGAATCCAGGAATCTGGCCAATTCAAACCCCGAGACCGTCGAGCAATTGGAAGAAGCCTGCCAGGGGTGGCGAACTCAGATGTCAAAACCGGCCGGGCCCAGCAAACCGAACCGGCGCAAAGTTGAAGTCGATGGCCTGATTTATGAGATGAACATCTGAGGAATCAAAGCGCAGGTATTCGGTTTAAACACTGACGATTTCGAAGTGCCGAAGATGTCGTGAAGAACGATTGTCAGTTGGCTCACGTTAAAGAACTCTAAATAACGACCTTGGTGTAAACGGAAACCATGAAAAAACGAATGAACCTGTTAATGCCCGCTCTTTGTGCAAGCGTCTTCGCGACGCTTGCCAGTCCTGTGCTTTCGGCTGAGCCGGAGTCTGACATGATTGGCCGGCGGATCCCCGACTTCCTGTTGCCGGATGCGGCGGGAAAAAAAGTCGCATTGTCGGACTTCAACGACTCGAAGGCGCTGATTGTCGTGTTTCTAGGAACGCAGTGCCCGATCGGGAACGCCTATGTACCAGTGCTCGGCGATCTGCAGAAAAAGTACAAAGACCACGGCTTGCAGGTCGTGGCAGTCAATTCCAATTTGGCCGACGACGCCGATTCCGTTGCAGAACACGTCAAAGAATTTAAGGTCGCTTTCCCCGTGCTCGTTGATAGTCGGCAGGTGGTTGCCGACATCTTCGAAGCACAGCGAACTCCTGAAGCTTACGTGCTCGATCGGCGTCGACATATCCGCTATCGGGGCCGTATCGACGATCGTTTCGGATACACGTACAAACGCGAGAAGGCCCGTCGCAACGATCTGGAAGAAGCGGTTAAGGAGTTGCTGGCAGGTAAGGAAGTTGCCGTTGCGGAAACAAAGCCGACTGGTTGCATTATCACGCGGGAAAGTCGTCTGAAGGACGAAGGTGAGATCACCTTTACGAAACATGTTTCCCGCATCTTGCAGAAGAACTGCGCCGATTGCCATCATCCTGGCACGGCGGCTCCTTTTTCATTGCTCAGCTACAAGGATGCCCACCACTGGTCGGGCATGATTCGCGAAACGGTCGTCGAACGACGCATGCCGCCGTGGAGCGCCGATCCACGATTTGGTCACTGGTCCAACGACTTGCGGATGTCGACCGAAGACATCGATACGCTCGTCGCGTGGGTCGACCGCGGGATGCCCGAGGGTGATCCGAAAGATCTTCCGAAGTCGCGAGAATACGCCGAAGGCTGGCAGATGGGCCAACCGGACGTCGTCTTCAAGATGCCTCGCGAGTTTACCGTTCAGGCTCAGGGAGTCGTTGAGTATCAGTACTTTGTCACGCCAACCAAATTTGAAGAAGATGTGTGGGTACAAGCGTCTGAGGCTCGCCCAGGCAACTGGAATGCTGTGCACCACATAATAGTGTTTGTGCGGGAGAAGGACTCGAAGCGACAGCGGGGGCTGCCCGCAGTGGGTGGATTTGCCCCCGGCGAAGAGCCCAAGGTGTTGCCTCCAGGCGTCGGATTTCGAGTGCCCGCTGGTGCGGAACTGATCTGGCAATTGCACTACACGCCGACAGGCAAGATCGAAAAGGATCGCTCGGAGGTGGGGCTGTATCTGTGCAAACATCCTCCGCAACGAGCGGTCAAAGGCGGAGCCGCCATCAACGCCCGGTTCAAAATTCCCGCCGACGCATCGAGCCACGAAGTCCGTTCCGAAGCGAAGATCTCTCGAGATGTAGAGCTAATCTCCTTGATGCCACACATGCACCTCCGTGGCCGTGATTTCAAATATATCGCACGCTACCCCGACGGAGAAAAGGAAGTGCTGTTGAGCGTTCCTAATTACGACTTCAATTGGCAACATCGCTACCGGCCTGCCAAGCCCAAGCTGCTCCCGGCTGGCACGACGATTCAGTGCGTCGCTCACTTTGACAATTCGATCCACAATCCAGCCAATCCCGATCCGAAGAAGGAAGTCCGTTGGGGGGATCAGAGCTGGGAGGAAATGATGATCGGATTCTATTCCACCGTAGACGTGTTGCCGGCCACCCAGGGACAGAACAAATAACATGAAACTCACCCTCACATTTATTTGCTTCCTGCTATTGGTTTGCCCCGGTTTTGCCAAAGACAAAAAGCCCAACGTGGTGATGCTGCTGTCTGATGATTTGGGATGGAAAGACATTGGTTGCTACGGCGGACCGGTGAAGACACCCGTTCTCGACAAATTGGCGGCCGAAGGCGTGCGTTTCACCGATTTCCACTCCGGGGCCACAGTCTGCTCACCCTCACGAGCCACCTTTCTCACCGGCCGCAGTCACATCCGTGCAGGAGTCTACTCCGTCATCAACGAGCAGGTTCACCGGATGCACCTCCTGGAGAGTGAGACCACCCTTGCCGAAGTCCTCAAGGACGCGGGCTACGCCACTGCTCACTTCGGCAAATGGCATCTCGGCATGCCCAACAACAAGCGCAAGACCCCCACGCCCACCGAACATGGCTTCGACTACTGGTTCGGCCTCGTCAACGGCGCGCATCCCAGCCACAAAGACCCGACCAACTTTCTGCGCAACGGCAAACCCGTCGGGAAAATGAAAGGCTACTCCTGCCAGATCGTAGTCGACGACGCCATCAATTGGCTGGAAACCACGCCCGAGTCTGATAAGCCGTTCTTTTTGAACATCTGGTTCAACGAACCCCACGCCGTCATCGCGGCCCCCGACGAAATCGTCTCTCAGTACGGCGTGCTCAACGATCAGGCCGCCATCTACAGTGGCACAGTCGAGAACAGCGATCGGGCCATCGGACGCCTCCTGGCGAAGCTCGAAAAACTTGGCCAGTTGGACAACACCATCATCCATTACTCCTCTGACAACGGCAGCTACCGTAAAGACCGTGTCGGAAAGCTGCGTGGGTCAAAGGGCTCACACTTTGAAGGCGGCCACCGTGTCCCGGGTATATTCTATTGGAAGGACGGGATCCCCGGCGGCCGCGTCGAGGACGAGTCTGCTGGCGCGGTCGATCTCCTCCCCACGATCTGCGGCCTGGCCGGCATCGATCAACCCGGGGAGAAGACTCTCGACGGCTCCGACCTTACGCCATTGCTGACCCGGTCAGGAAAGTTCGAACGGCATCAGCCTCTCTTCTGGATGAACGGAACCACCATGGCCCTTCGCATGGGCGACTACACTTTATTGGCCCCTGGGACGACGAAGCTTCCCTATGACAACGTTACCATCAATCGCCTCCTCAAGCAGACCGAAGCAGCCATCGGGGATGACCTCGA
This sequence comes from Fuerstiella sp., assembly GCA_029245955.1. Classification (GTDB taxonomy): domain Bacteria; phylum Planctomycetota; class Planctomycetia; order Planctomycetales; family Planctomycetaceae; genus Fuerstiella. The sequence goes on from JAQWOH010000043.1 coordinate 5,725, forward strand.
AAAAGAACTGGGGGGATTGGATCTGCGTTCCCGCATGTTCAACGGCAGATTCGCCAATCCCGAAGCGGATCGACTACGCAATCAATTTCGGGCCATGTTTTACTTCAATGAAGCCGCGATCCCCCTCATGAAGAAAGGCAGTGTCAATCGGGTTGAACTCTACAACCTCGCAAACGACCTGAGCCAGAAGACCGACATCTCGGCTGACAAACCCCAGATCGTCGCCCGAATGAAAAAACAGGCCAACACCATCTACCAAAGTGTCATGGCCGATGGCCCGGAATGGGTCCCCCCGCAGGAAACATCTCAGACGGCTCCTCCTAAATCTCCCTCAAAGCCTAACGACCTCCTCACTCGCATCGACAAGACCCCTCTTCCGGAGGGTTACCAAGGAAGCAGCCACCAGCAGTACGTCGATCGAGTCATGGGCGGACTCAAACCCGAGCAACGCGCGCGGGTCGGCCAACTCTGGAATGAAAAACGCCGCCTCGATCCAAACATGCCCAATCCGGGAGCCTCCTTCGTCAAAATCCTCACCCACGTCGCCGGAGACGCAGGAAAAAGTAAACAGTGACTGAAGAAATAACATGAAACCCATCCTCATATTTTTGTATTCCCTGCTGCTGACTGCGTCTGCCTTAGCTGACGTCAAACAGCCCAATGTTGTTTTGATTGTTGCTGATGACATGGGCTATGGCGACGTCACTTGCTATGACGCCAAATCCAAAATTCACACGCCAAATCTCGACCGGCTCGCCAGGGGTGGCATGCGATTCACCGATGCTCATTCCGCCTCCGCTGTCTGTACGCCTTCACGTTATGCCCTGCTGACCGGCCGCTACGCGTGGCGAACCGGATTGAAGAGTGGCGTTCTCGGTGGCTTCTCACAGCCCCTCATTGAGAAGGGGCGCATGACTCTGGCTCATCTGTTTCAGAACAAGGGCTATCGGACTGCCTGCATTGGGAAGTGGCATCTGGGAATGGACTGGGCCGGAGGAATGCGCGGAGAAAAGGGCTACAACATGCGCAACAACTCGGAGGGGATAGATTTCACAAAACCGATTCATAACACTGCCATCGTAAACGGATTCGACGAATACTTCGGGATTGCTGCATCTCTGGACATGCCCCCCTACGTTTTCATTCGGAATGACCGTGTCACCGAGCAACCCACTTCCCGTTTGAAGGAAGAAGACAAAGGTGGCCGGCCGGGGCCCGCGGTTCCTGGCTGGCGGCACAAACACGTCATGCCGACCTTTACCGACGAGGTCATCTCCTTCATCGAACGCAACAAGCGAAGTCCCTTTTTCGTTTACATGCCGCTCAATGCACCTCACACACCCCACGCGCCCGGTGATGCCTTCGTCGGCAAAAGCAAATTGGATATCTACGGCGATTTCATGGTGGAAGTGGATCATCACATAGGAAGGGTGATGGATGAACTGGATCGATTGAAACTGTCAGACAACACCCTGGTGATTGTGACCAGTGACAATGGACCTGAGACCAACATGTATCCACGCCGGAGTAAGTTTGGTCACGACAGTTCCTCCCACTTCCTGGGAGCCAAACGCGACAACTGGGAAGGCGGACACCGCGTTCCCTTCATTGCTCGCTGGCCGGGAGTGATCGCGCCAGGCTCGAAGTGCGACACTCCGTTCTGTCTTGTCGACATGATGGCGACATTCGCGGAAATTGTATCTGTCGAACTACCCGAAGATCAGGGCGTCGACAGCGTCTCCATTCTTCCATTAATGCAGGGCAAAAATGGTGACTCGCGAGAAAACCATGCGATCATCCATCACTCATCGAGCGGTCGATTTGCGATTCGCAGGGGTGACTGGAAATTGCTGTTGCACGCGGGATCTGGCGGGAATGGTTACGGAGCCGGAAAACGTAGCACCAGGTACAACGGGACGATCGAACAGAAGTCCTTCAAAACCGCGAACCGCCAGCTCTACAACATGCGGACTGATCCTGACGAGACGAACCATCTGATCAAGAAACGTCCCGAAGTCGTCAGTGAACTGACGGCTCTCGCCGGCGAATATGTCAGCAAAGGACGCAGCACGCCGGGACGTCGCCAGAAAACCGTCCTGCAGAGCTGGCCCCAACTCGACTGGCTGTCGCTGAATCCGGTTCCAACGACGTCAGGAGATGCCTCAGACACAAATCGAGCTACGCGCAAGTGAAAACGCTCTGGCCTTCAAACGACGACATGATTCCCTGACGTTGCGAGCGAATAGACTGGCAGAGAGTATTTGGGGTAGGAACTGGTTACAATTGTCGGAGACGAACGAATCAGCAGTCTCGCACCTGCCAACAAGCATTAGCGAACTGACTACAGCGTTTCACGCTGACTTGTGGCCGCGACGAACGCTTTTCCATAGCAGTTTCGATACTCCCACGAGCCAGTATCGTCTACGACAATAAGTAAAATGCTCTAACGTTTAGGCTCGCAGCCACGACAGGCTAATCACGCCGGGTTTCCTGGTCGTCAAAGACGTGCTTCTCGAAGGTCGCCATGACCAAATCCCTCCTACCTATGTCCCACCGCACCATTCCATCAGTTTTTCTGTCGTTCGTTCTTCTCGCCGCCGCGGTATGCGCAGATGAACCCGTCGCCGACGATACCCAACACGTCGAGTTCTTCGAAACCAAGATACGTCCGCTGCTGGTGAATCAGTGTTACGAATGCCACAGCGGCGTTTCGAAATCGTTGAAAGCCGGTCTCCGGCTGGACAGTAAATCCGCCATGCTGAAGGGTGGTGATTCCGGTCCGGCCATCGTGCCAGGCAAACCGACCGACAGCCTGCTGATTCAGTCCGTGCGTTACGAGTCCAACGAAATGCCGCCCAACGGAAAGCTTGGCGATGCGCAGATCGCAGCACTCACAAAGTGGGTGGAACTGGGCGCACCGTGGCCGCAGGATGCCCCCGTCACCCCGACGTCAGGCAACAAGGGATACGACTGGGACGAAGCCGCGAAACACTGGGCGTTCCAACCCGTTCAAAAAGTGATGCCACCCGTCGCTGACGACAATCCGAATCAGCACCCGATTGACCTGTTTATCACGGCTCGGCTGCAGGACAAAGGTTTGACACAGACAGCCCCGGCACCTGCCGCCGTCTTCGTGAGGCGTGCGTTTTTCGACCTGATCGGGTTGCCGCCGACTCCCGATCAACTTGAACACTGGGTGGAACGACTGCACGGGGAAACACACCTGAATGACGCAGCCGTCGCTCAACTGATCGATACGTTGTTGCAACGTCCGCAATACGGAGAACGCTGGGGGCGACACTGGCTGGACGTTGCTCGCTACAGCGATATCGGAGGATGGTCGCAGGACAACAAGCCTCATCCGAGTTCATGGCAGTATCGAGACTGGGTGGTCGAGGCCATTAACGCAGACATGCCGTATGACGAATTTGTCCGTTGCCAGATCGTGGGCGATAAGATCGACAAACAGTCAGCGGCCGGAACCGGATTCTTTGCTCTTGGCCCAACGTATGCATCCGATGGAGGCGATCCGGAAAGTGTCGCTCAGGCCAAAGGGGAAACTCTGGATGATCGAGTCGACACATTCTCCCGCGCGTTCCTGGGTTTAACCGTTGCCTGCGCGCGATGCCACGATCATAAGTTTGATCCGATTCCGCAGCAGGATTATTACTCCATCGCCGGCATCTTTAACAACACGCGGGAAGGCGAAACACCGCTGGCCGACGACAACATTGTCGCCGCTTATCACCAGGCCAGAAAACCGATCTACGATCGGCACGACCAGATTGGAAAGACGCGAACGAAAGCCTCGCAGGAGAAACGATCTGTTTCGGCACAGGAACAGAAACAGATCAAAGTGTGGCAAGACGAAATCAAAGAGTTCGAAGCGAAGTCTCCTCCCAAGTTTGCGTTTGCACATACCATTCATGACACAGGCAGCAACGACATGCATGTCGCGCTGCGTGGCAACCTGTTGAAGAAGGGTCCGCTGGCGCCACGTCGTTTTCTGCGAATTGTGACCGGTGAAGAACGAACCCACTTCAACGACGGCAGTGGACGGACGCAACTGGCCGACGCGGTGACTGATCCGAAGAATCCGTTAACTCCCCGAGTCATCGTCAACCGAATCTGGCTGAATCACTTCGGCAGAGCCCTGGTGCGAACTCCCAACAATTTTGGTGTGCTGGGGGAACAGCCATCACATCCGGAACTGCTGGACTGGCTGGCAGCCACGTTCGTCGAATCCGGCTGGTCGATTAAAGCGTTGCACCGAACCATCATGACGTCGGCCACGTATCGCTGCAGCAGTACTTTCCACCAGAACTCCTTCGACGTTGACGGAGACAATCGAACAATCTGGCGAATGAATCCGCGACGAATGGCCGTTGAAACGTGGCGAGATTCTCTGCTGGCGGTCACCGGCGAGCTCGATACGAGCAGTGGTGGTCTTTCCATCGACAGCATCGTCGACAGTCATCGTCGCACTCTGTACGCAAAGGTCAGCCGCAACGATCCGCAGCGATCGGACGAGTTCCTGCGACTGTTCGACTTTCCCATCCCGCGAGCCAGCAGCGCCAAACGAACCACAAACGTAATCCCGCAGCAGTTTCTGTTCATGATGAACAGTCGATTCATGCTGGACCGAGCACGGGCGCTGGCGGATCGATTGCAGAAAACAAAGGATGGACAGCAGGGGCGAATCGAACAGGCGTATAATCTGCTCTACGGTCGACAACCAACCGAAAGAGAACTGCACACAGCCGCCAGCTACCTGCAATCCGAAGCACCGTCTGACGGCGAGCTGAATCGCTGGCAGCAATATTGTCAGGTTCTGCTGAGTTCGAATGAGTTCATGTTTATTCGGTAACTGGTCGGTACTCGGCGGCTTCCATGTCGCATCGGAGAAATAGAGATGACGCATCAAAACCCGTTACCACCACATTCACGTCGTGACGCGCTCCACCGCATCGGTGCCGGGTTCGGCAGTCTCGGATTGGCGGGCATGCTCGCCAACGCAGCTCCGGCTTATGGCGCAGATTCCAGTGGTTCTCCCCTTGCGCCAAAGGCGCCGCACTTTGCTCCCAAAGCAAAGCACGTCATTCAGCTGTTTATGCCAGGCGGGCCATCACAGGTCGACACATTTGATCACAAGCCGATGATTGCCAAACACGCCGGACAGCGGCCACAAACCGTAGATCGCAAATCTCTGCGAAACACAAAGAACGGACTGTTTCCATCACCCTTTGGTTTTCGGCAACATGGCCAGTGCGGCAAATGGGTGAGCGACATTTTTCCACACACGGCAGAATGTGTGGACGACATTTGTTTCATACATTCGATGCACACCGATATTCCCGAACACGCCGGGGCCATGATGATGTTCAACCTGGGGCACCTGCAGCCCAGCCGCCCCAGCCTGGGGTCGTGGTTGTGCTACGGACTGGGAACCGAAAATCAGGAGCTGCCGGGTTTTGTCGCGATGAGTCCTCGGGCCAAGCCTCGAGGTAAAGCCGCCAATTGGGGCAATGCCTTTCTGCCGGGTGCCTATTCCGGCATCTATGCCAACATCGCCGAGATGAAGCCGGACAGCATTCTCAGAAATCTCAAGAATCCACATCTGCCAAGAAATCAACAGCGACAGCAGGCGGAGCTACTTGCCCAACTGAACCGATTCGACCTGGAACGCCAACAGCAGGACCAGAAACTGGAATCCAGCATTCAGGCCATGGAGATGGCGTTCCGCATGCAGTTCGCTGTTCCTGAGGCGTTCGACACGGCCAGCGAAACGAAGTCGACTCTCGACATGTACGGGGACTGCGAATACGCAAAGGGCTGTCTGCTGGCTCGACGACTGGTCGAACGAGGCGTGCGAATGGTTCAGCTTTCCCATTCCGTCGACGGCTATGACATTGCCTGGGACACAGGCCATGGCAATATTCTTCACCATCGCGAACTGGCTCGACAGTCAGACCAGGGAATCGCCGCCTTAATCCGCGACCTGAAGGAGCGAGGACTGTTTGATGAGACGCTTATCATCTGGGGCGGAGAGTTCGGACGAGCTCCCACGTCAGAAGGAAAAACCGGCCGCGACCACGATCACTACGGTTTCACTGTCTTTATGGCCGGGGGCGGAGTCAAACCGGGGTTCACCTATGGTGCAACGGATGAATTCGGATGTTCAGCGGTTGAAGACCGAGTCCACGTTCATGACCTGCACGCCACGATTCTGCACCTGATGGGCCTGAATCATGAACGGCTGACCTACCGATATTCAGGTCGCGACTTCCGCCTGACAGATGTGCATGGGAACGTCGTCCATGACGTGATCGCGTAGTCCCAACGTGACAAAGAAAAATTCACCATCCAATTTATCTCTTCAAACAAGTTAGTCCTCACTCATGAGCAAATGCATTCTTCCGCTGATTCTGCTTTCGCCAGCACTCACTGGTTATGTGCAGGGCGAAGAAGCCTCGCACCTGTTCATTCTGTCGGGCCAGTCCAATATGGCGGGACTCGATCCGGACGAATCGTTTACGCCGACAGTACAAAACGAGTTCGGCAAGGCAAACGTAATCGTGGTCAAGGATGCCGTCGGCGGGCAGCCCATTCGACGCTGGTACAAAGACTGGAAGCCGGCCAGTGGAGATGCCCCAAAGGGAAATGGTGACCTGTATGACCGTCTGATGATGAAGGTCACGCAGGCAACGAAAGACAAAGAACTCGCCTCAGTCACGTTTCTCTGGATGCAGGGCGAACGTGACGCGAATGAAAAACATGGAGAGGTCTACGAGGCCAGCCTGAAGGGACTCTTCACACAACTGCGAAAGGACCTGAAGCGTGAGGACATCAACGTGGTCATCGGTCGCCTGAGTGACTTTGACATGAAGAACCAGCGATACGCACACTGGACAATGGTGCGAGACATCCAGGTCAAAATCGCAGAAAGCCACCCTCGAGGAGCATGGGTCGACACTGACGACCTGAACGACGGGATGAACCGCAAAGGCAAAACGATTAAGAACGACCTGCACTATTCGGTTGATGGCTACAAGACCTTTGGAAAACGACTGGCGGATGAGGCGATTCAACTGATCGAAAAAAACTAGTGAATCCGCCTGAAGCATCATGCCGGGCCGCCAAATCAGGAGAAAATCAGCAAACACTCAGAATCGATGTCCAATTCTCACGCCGAGGGGCGGAATGGAGATATGGAAGCCAATGATGACCACGAACGATTCACGCGATTGCTGATCGAGCACGAACCGGAACTGTTGCGGTGTGTGCTGGTGGCCGTCCCGAATCGAGACGACGCACGAGACATGATGCAGGAGTGCTCTGTCGCGTTGTGGCGGCGGTTTTCCGAATTCGATCGTTTGCACCGTGGGCACTGGGGTTCGTCCGTATCGAAGTCCGCCGGTTTCTTCGCAAGTCAACGCGGCAGGCACAGTTATGGCTGAGCGACGGTTCGGGAATTGTGGCTTCCTGCGTCGATGGCCGCATCCGTGTTATCGATGCAGACGAAGTGAAAGTTACACAGGATCTTCCCGCAATTGACGGATGGGCCTATGTGATTGCCATGCACCCAGAGGATCACAGCATTGCCGTCGGCGGAACCAACGGACAGATTCGAAGAATAGAGCTGCCAGAAGTGGACCTGGCTTCAGCGTCTCGCTGACTCTGAATTCAGAGGAGATTGACTGCAGGGCGAGGTGACGATCCCGGCAGCGCGAGGACACAGCACGGCTGACGCAGCAGTGACTGCCGCTCAACAAGGACGTTATCCAGGTGCATCGACTGTGTCGGGACAGGTCCTGACCAACAGAACTCTGCTTCTTCAACCGGATTAGCAGACCAACTGATAGTCACATCGCGTAAAACATCAGCTGGTATCACGAATTACAACCAGATTCGTGTCCACGATTCGCCGGCAGACTTGGTTGTTACTGAACCTCAGGACACGGACAAACCGCGTTTTTCAGGAACCAGGTCTGGAAATTTCATTTGTTGCCATGGAAAACGCGATAACCACGATGTCGGGACACAGTGCTCTGCTCACCGGCATTTTTCTCTTGTCCACGGCGTGTGCCGCCAGCGAATCCACCGCTCAAGCCGTGAAGGCAGAAGCAAAGATCAGGCAGCCAAACGTTCTGTTCATTGCGGTAGACGATCTGAATGACTGGGTCGGCTGTCTGGGCGGACACCCTCAGGCAAAGACACCCAACATCGATCGTCTGGCAGAGCAGGGCGTACTGTTCGAGCAGGCCTATGGAGCCGCTCCACTTTGCAGTCCGTCACGAACGTCGCTGATGATGGGGCTACAACCGTGGACGACCGGGATCTACGGAAACCGAAACTGGTTCCGGGACATCCCGCAGTTCGCAGACTGGCAGACCATTCCTCAATATTTCCGAAAGCACGGTTACACAGCCGTAACGGGCGGAAAGATCTATCACCAGGCAAGAGGCACGTTCTCTGATCCGATCGCATGGGACGAACAGTATTCAACACAGATGGGCACGCCATTTCCTCCCGCCGACAAACGGTATCGGCACGGCATGCACGACCTGTTCGACAACAAGATTCTTGCCAGGCTGATTGACTGGGGACCAATCAAACAGTCAACAGAACAGACCAATGACTGGAAGACGGCGGACAAAGCCGCACAGATTCTGCAACAGAGGCACGATCAGCCGTTCTTTCTGGCCTGCGGAATCTATCACCCGCACCTGCCGTGGTATGCACCGAAGAAATACTTCGACATGCATCCGCTGGAAGACATCGAACTGCCGCCATCGCGAAAGGACGACCTCGATGACATTCCTCCGGGCGGGAAAAGAATGGTGGGACGGGCTGTCGACATCGTCAAGAAACAAGGGCAGTGGAAGAACGCAGTGCAGGGCCGACTTGCTTCCACGTCGTTCGCCGACGAGTGTGTCGGGCACGTCCTGAACGCTCTGGACAGAAGTCCGCATCGAGACAACACAATCGTGATGCTGTGGGGAGACCACGGCTACGACATCGGGGAAAAGAAATTTGCCAAGTCAGCACTTTGGGAGCAAACAGCTCGCACCCCGCTGATCATTCGTGTGCCCCATGGAGTCGCGGGCAGATGTGCCCGCCCCGTAACTCTTGTCCATCTGTATCCCACGCTGATCGACTTATGCGGGCTGCCACCGCGCCAAGATCTGGATGGTCGCAGCATTGCTCCGCTGGTACACAATTCGCAGAAGGACTGGCCGTTTCCGGCGGTCATTTGTCATTCTCCTGACTGGCATGGCCACAATCACGTCGTCCGCACGGAGCAGTTTCATTACATTCACTACAACGGCGGCGGAGAAGAACTTTACCGCTGCGAAGACGATCCCAACCAGTGGAACAACCTCGCTGATGATCCACAATACGCGGAAGTGAAAGCCGAACTGAAAAAATGGCTTCCGAAGAACACGGCCGAGCACTTTCGGAGCGAGAAGGAGAAAGCGGAGTGATGCATGCGGGTGAGACAGGGACGAATCTGCGTGCCGTGTGTCACGGGTGCCTTTGGGTCGGCCTCTGCGCTCTGTTGTCGTCGCGTGCGAGCGCCGACTGGCCTCAGTTTCGAGGACTAAATTCGTCGGGCGTCGCCAATAGCGGTTCCGTTCCGGTTAAATTCAGTCCCGGACAAAATGAACTTTGGCACGTGCCGCTCGCTGCGGGGCACAGTTCTCCGTGCGTCGTTGGTGAATCGGTCTTTCTGACGACGTTTGATGCAGAACAGAAGCGGCTGTCGCTGGTGTGCCTTGGTCGAGCAGACGGAAAGACTCGCTGGCAGCGATACGTGACCGTCGAGACCATGGAAAAAGGTCATCCCTCGTTCAACCCGGCCAGCAGTTCGCCGGCCTGTGATGGTGAGCGAGTCGTCGCGTACTTCGGTTCGTACGGGCTGGTCTGCTTTGATCTGATTGGTGACAAACAGTGGGAAGTCCGGATGCCGATGGCGAAGTCATTCGGCGGCAACGCCACTTCCCCCATGATTGCTGGTGATCGAGTCATCCTGTATCGCGGTAATTATGTCGATCACTACCTGCTGGCTGTTGACAAGAAAACCGGTGAGGAATTGTGGAGAGTGCCGCAGGACGAAAAGTTCACGGGAGAAATGGCATGCACCTCATGCCCGATCGTTGTCGGCGACAAACTGATCGTGCATACGGCTCGATCTGTGCAGGCATTCGACGTTGCAAATGGCAAGCAACTCTGGGTGACAAAGTGTGCGACGACCGCGACCAGCACACCCGTTATCTGCGGTGATGAAGTCATCGTGGCGGCATGGAACAAGATGGGCGAACCTGCGTTGAAGCCTCCGTTTCCAACGTTTGATAAACTGGTCGCCAGGCACGACGAAGACAACGACGGATTAATCAGCAGCGATGAATTTCCTGAGTTGTGGATCTTCCATCGCCCGGAAGGCGTGGAAGCCCCTATGAACGGAGGACGGGTGCGATTCGAATGGGCAGATCGAGACAAGGATCAGCTGATCGCAGCGGACGAGTGGGCAGCACAAGTCAAAGATCTCGAACGATTTCGAGCCGGATATGACAATCATGGATTGCTGGCCATCCCACTGGACAGCGAAGGGATCGTTGCTCCCGAACAGATACGCACGCTGGAAACTCAGGGGATTCCTGAAGTGCCTTCGCCGCTTTGCGATGGCAAATATGTCTATGTGGTGAAGAACGGAGGCGTCCTTACCTGCATCGAACTGAAGACAGGAAAGAGAATTTATCGGATTCGCACTGCCGGACGCGGAACCCACTACGCTTCGCCGTTGATCGCCGACGGCAAGATATTCACCACAGCTGGCGATGGCCGGATCACGGTGCTGACTGTGGGACCGGAACCAGAGATTCTGGGGACGAACGACATGCACGACGGAGTTTATGCAAGTCCTGCCATCGTCGACGGCACGATCTACGTGAGAACGCACTCAGCATTATTCGCATTTCACGAAAATTGACGGACCGAGCCATATGGACCCAAACCCCATGTTTCAAATCGCAGAACACCACAGATACTGCGATTAGGCGAGAACTTCACTGTGACTCAATTAACTACCAGCTAGACTATTTGCGATCCGTTCGGACCTTCCACTCCATGACGGTGGTACAAGTGCCGATATGAGACGTCGGCATGATGGACAGCTGCGGCACAGCCCACACGCGACACCCGCCGTGGCCAGTTCGCGCCCTCCAGATTCGACACATGACTCCAGCACAACAGAATTACGGGAAACAGCAGTGACCAACGAACGATGTAACCTCACTCGAATAATTGGTCGGCACGTCGTTTCGATGTCGATTGCTCTTACATGTTTTTGCATGCAGTCAGCCGCTGCGGATCAGTCGATTAAAAACTTTACGCTTGGTTCACATCGCGGTGTGGAATGGTCACTCGACGACGTTGCCGATCAACAGTTGGTTGTGGTGGCATTTCTGGGAACCGAATGTCCACTGGCCAAATTGTACGGACCGCGTCTTGAAGAATTACAGCGACAATACGGTGACAAAGGGGTCGCGTTTGTCGGCATCAACGCCAACACTCAGGACAGTCTGGCGGAAATCACGGCCTATGTGACAAAGCATAAGATCTCATTTCCCATGCTCAAGGACCCGGGAAACAGAATTGCTGATCAATTCAAGGCAGAACGCACGCCGGAAGTATTTCTTCTCGACAACGAACGGGCTGTGAGATATCGCGGGCGGATCGATGATCAGTATCTGATTGGTTTGTCTCGGGACAACATCAGACGAAAAGACCTGGCCATCGCGATCGGCGAGTTGCTGGCCGGGACATCAGTATCCGTTGCGCACACGGCCCCAATCGGTTGCCACATTGGGAGAGTCAGCAAAGTCAAACCACACGGCGGTGTAACGTATTCAAACCAGATCGCTCGCATCTTCAACAATCGCTGCGTCGAATGCCATCGCAAAGGCGAATTGGCGCCGTTCGCACTAGGCAGCTACAAAGACGTGATTGGGTGGGAGGATACAATCCTGGAAGTCATCCGCACAAAGGGCAGAAACAGCATGCCGCCGTGGTATGCAAGTTCCGAGCACGAGCCGGGCGTCTTCAGCAACGACGCTCGACTCACCGAAGATGAAAAGGTCCTGATCGAAACATGGGTCGATAACGGAATGCCGGAAGGGGACAAATCTCAGCTACCCACTCCGCCTCAATTCGTCGAAGGCTGGAAAATCGGGGAGCCGGATCAGATAATCGAGATGCGAGATCCGCCAGTACCATTCAACGTTGCTGCGGAAGGCATCATCAAATACCAGCATTTCGAAGTCGATCCCGGCTGGGACGAAGACAAATACGTGATCGCCACTGAAGCACGTCCCGACAACTCCGCCGTGGTCCATCATATTATCGCGTACATCATTCCACCGGGAGAAGAAGACGAGGAAAAGAAAAAGAGTCGCAAGATGCTGGTGGGCTTTGCACCGGGGGCGACGCCGAGGGTGATGAACGATGGAACAGCACTGTTCGTCCCGGCAGGAAGCAGGCTTCTATTCGAAATGCACTACACACCTAACGGAACGGCCCAGACAGACCTGAGCTATATCGGTGTGAAGTTTACGGCTAAGGGAAATGTCAAAAGGCTGTTCACAGGAGGCGCCGCAGCTGCCAGAGAACTCGAAATAAAGTCAAATCAGATTACTAAGGGAGTCGTCGCGCAGCACACAGTAAATCAAGCTCAAATGCTGCTTGACATGACGCCACATATGCACCTTCGAGGAAAGTCGTTTCAGTATGAATTGAAGCAACCGAAGGGTAAGGATTGGGAGATGTTGCTGGACGTACCGAATTACGACTTCAACTGGCAACTGACATACAAGCTGAAGACGCCAAGACTTCTCAAGGAAGGCGCAGTCATTCGGTGTACAGCCACGTTTGACAACACTGACGACAATGACGCAAACCCGGATTCGAACGTGACTGTGGGGTGGGGGCCCCAGAGTTGGGATGAGATGATGATCGGGTTCTTCAGCACAAGAGACCCTTACGAGTCGGAGCTCAAGACTGCGGAAACCGAGAGCCTTAACAGTGATCTGGCGGGTGATTAATGATAAGGTTACTGTCTGTTGCACTGCTGCTTGCCGCGACCTGTTCTGCGATGGCCGAGGACAACTGGCCCCGGTTTCGTGGACCGAATGCTGACGGGGTCGCCCCGAACCACCCCGGCCTGCCAACCACATGGACGAATACAGACAACGTCCGGTGGGCTGCGGATGTGCCCGGTTGGGGCTGGTCGTGCCCGATCATATGGGGTGACCGCGTCTATCTAAGCACAGTCGTCAGCGACCAGGACAATCTCACGCCCAGCAAGGGACTGTACCTTGGCGAAGGTGTCCGTGATCCGGCGAAGGGTGTTCATCACTGGATGGTGTACTGCTTTGATGTAAACACCGGCAAAGAACTCTGGAAGCACGAGGCTCATACCGGTCAGCCACAGGTGCCTCGGCACCCCAAGAGCACTTACGCCGCTGAAACAGCGGCTACTGATGGCGAACGCGTTTACGTGCTATTCGGGGACCTGGGACTCTATTGCTACGACATGGACGGAAAGCCGCTGTGGTCACAGGCAATTGAGCCAAAGAAAACGGCCAGAGATTATGGAGCCGCTGCTTCGCCCGTAGTTCATGACGGGCAGGTCTTTGTGGTCTACGACAACAGCGAAGAATCCTGGATTGCATCGTTCGACGCAAAGACCGGGGACGAACGCTGGCGTATAGCTCGCGAAGAAACGCACTCGTGGGCGACACCACTGGTATGGAAAAATGAAGTCCGCACAGAAATCGTCGTACCCGGTAAGAAACGAAACCGCAGCTACTCGCTGGATGGCGCACTGCTGTGGGAATTCAACGGAAAAATGTCGAGTCTGGTCATTCCGTCACCATTCACGGCGCATGGAATGTGCTACATCGCATCGGGATATGTCGGCGACGATCACCGTCCCACCTTCGCCATCAAACCTGGAGCCACCGGTGACATCACTCCCGACGCGGAAGGGGATTTCACTGACAGCGAATACATCGAGTGGTATCAAGGCAAGTCATCACCATACAACCCGTCCCAAATCGTGTATAGCGACTATCTGTACACACTTTACGATCGAGGGTTCCTAACGTGCCATGACGCAAAAACGGGGGAAGAAGTCTACAGCAAACGCAGGCTGACACCCGGTGGTTCGTTCACTTCGTCTCCGTTCGCTTATAACGGGCATTTGTTCTTACTGAGCGAAGACGGGCTGACCTATGTCGTAAAAGCCGGTCCCGAATTCGAAATCGTGGAAAGAAATTCACTCGACGAACTCACCATGGCGTGTCCCGCCATCAGCGGCGACAAGCTGTTGATTCGAACAGCATCGAAGCTGTACTGCATGACAAGCGGCGCAAAACTCGATGCTGCGACGGCCGCTCGCATGCAGCCTAATCGTCCGGCCACGTCACCGACAGATCTGTGGACGGCAGCTCGTGAAGGAAAGACAAAGGAACTGCAGCGGCTGCTGAAGGCTGGCACGAAGGTAAATGCACGACAGGGCGGTAGCGGCATGACCGCACTCAACACCGCAGCCATTTACGGACAGACACAAGCTGCTGAATTGTTGATCAGCAACGGTGCGGACGTTGCTCTTGCCAATAACGACGGCAACACGGCGTTGCACATTGCGTCGTTCTTCGCTCACACGGAACTTGTGGAACTGCTGCTGGACAACGGCGCTTCCGTGACGGCTAAAAGCAAACGCGGCGAAACTCCGGTTGATGTGGTGTCCGCAGCGTGGAGCCCTCAAACGGAAGAAACTTACAGGACCATCGGCAACGCCATCGGAGTTAAGCTGAACTTCGACAGGATCCGGGAAGCTCGTCCAAAGATCGCCGAACGGCTGCGTCAAGAATAGCAGTTGGCCTTCGTGTAGAAGATGTTGTTGCGACGCGGATTTTGACCAGAATCATGTCCACGATTCGTCGGTAGCGGTGGTTGTTACTGAACTGGAGCAAACACGCGACCCACGGCTTTCGGAAGACAGATCAGCCAGGTCGGGGCACATCATCTGAATTTCGATCAGAAGACGAGACATGAATAAAACGCTGAATGCCGTGCTGACGGTTGCCGTGGCTGCGATAATTTTCGGTTGCGGCAATGACACCTCGAATCCCCCAGACGGCACGACCATCAGCAACTCCAGTTCAGTGTCATCCGAAAGCAATTCCACGAGTTTCCTTTCCCCCTCGACTGATGACATCTGGGAGGCCGCCAGCAGCGGAGACCTGACCGTCGTAAAACAGTACATCGCTTCGGGCAGAGACATTAATGCTCGGAAGGAAAATGGAACGACGCCTCTGAATGCAGCCTGCGTGTATGGTCGGACGGAAGTCGCGATTGCACTACTCGAGGCTGGAGCAGACGCGGACATCAAGAACAACGAGGGAACGTCAGCACTCTTCAACGCGGCCTTTTTCTCCCACCCCGAAATCGTCGAAGCGATTTTGCAAAAGGGAGCCGACGTGAACACCACGGACAAGAATGGGACACCTCTTCCTGCGATCATGGAGGCTCCCTGGGAAGCTGAACTGGAAGGCATCCACAAATTTGTATACGGACTGGTCGGTGTCCCGTTTGATGCCGAGCAGGTCAGGAGCACTCGGCCACAGATCGCAAGAATGCTGAGCGAATACGCTGACAGCACTTCAGGTAGCAGCCAGACAACTCGACCACCGGCACCTACGGACGAGATCTACACAGCAGTGCTCGCTGACAACATCAGTACTGTCAAAGCGTACATTGCCGCGGGTGCGGACTTGAATTCTGTCGAACCGGGCGGTGGAGCCACCGCGCTGAACGTGGCAGCCGTACTCGGCAACGCCGAAGCCGCCAACCTGCTGATTGCCGCCGGAGCAAATCTGGAGAAAACAAACAACGAAGGAGCGACGCCGCTCTTCAACGCCGCCTTTTTCTGTCACCCGAAGATCGTAACGTCGCTGCTGAACGAGGGAGCCAATATCAACGTCACCGACAGGAATGGAATTCCGATCCTGGCGATCATGCAGGCTGACTGGTCAGCGATTGAGGCCGTCTACACGGGGATTCTTAAGGCCATCAATATCCAGCGTGATATGAGAGAGATCAGGAAAATGCGTCCCGAGATCGTACGAATTCTGCAGGAACATGCACAGAAAACACCTGACTCGGCATCCGCAATACCCTCCACTTCCGCGACAGCGACCGTCCAAATGGATCGCGTGGCCCCCGTCACCCAGGGAGACTGGGCGACGTACAACTGCAATTTTTCCGGTTGGCGATTCAACCAGCACGAAAACATTCTGAGCCCCGAAAACATCGGACAACTTGAACTGAAATGGCGTTTCCCACGTGACGGCAGCGATACGAAGATCGGCGTCATTCATGCAACGCCGTCCGTCGTCGATGGCTATGTTTATTTTGGCACGTCAACCTACGGCGCGTTTTATTGCCTCAGTCCCCAAGGTGAAGTGGTCTGGAAGTACGACGTCGGCGATGCCGGGCGACAGGCTTATCGAAAATACGCGGAAACGCGTGGGCTGAGCCCTCAGGATGGAGTCTATACCTCAGCACTGGTCACTGACGACAGCGTATACTTTGCCGATGTCGCAGGAATTATGTATTGCCTGGAACGCGAAACAGGAAATGAGGTGTGGCAGGTCAATTCCAAAGCCGGTACCTTTCCCGGAGCTCACCCCACAAACCTCGTGATGGCATCGCCGATTCTGGCAGACGGAAATGTGGTTTTCGGGGGCGGCGGCTATGAACACGCGCAACCGGCCGTCGACAGGAACTACAAGTGCTGCAGCGGTCGCGGGTTTGTCATAGCCCTGAACCCGCAGTCCGGTGACGTTGTCTGGAAGTACGACGTCGGTCCGCCACCGGAAGAATTTGATCCGCCACTCGTGACAGAAGACGAATACGGCAAGCACGTATTTGACTATGGTCCATCAACAAGCAGCGTCTGGTGTACTCCGTCGTGGGACGAAGAATCAAACACCGTATTCTTTGGTACCGATACTCACAACGCGCCCCGAAAGCCGACCAAAGATGATCCTCGTAATTACACACCCCATTCATGCGCGGTGATTGCCGTCGATGCGAAAAACGGTGCCGAACGATGGGTGTCTCAGATCTCTCCTGGTGACGTCTGGAATCACAGCATGCCGGCGTACGACACAAACACGAAGCGGTACAAGGACCTCTCGATTGGCGACACCCCCAAGGTTTACACAATCGAAGTCGACGGAAAGCAGACGCCTGTGGTTGGTGCAGGCTGCAAGAATGGCGGGTTCTATGTCCTGCATCGAGCAACTGGGAAATTAATTGCCAATACTCCGGTCTACACAGGTCCACCAACCGGCAATCCAACAACCGATCCGCGGATGCTGGCTCTGCCGGGACCGATTGGCGGCCTGCAAACGGGCTGTGCAACAGACGGTGAACGCATCTTCACCAATGGCATTGACCGCCTGCCCCTTGCGCCGCTCGAGTATCTTAAGCCGAATCCTCCGACCGGCGGACGAATCACCGCAATCTCCACCGACGCGAAAAACGAATTCTGGCGTCACGAACGACCGAAGCTGGAATGGATCGGCGGAACCCAGGAACAGTCAGGATTTCGCGACTGCGGTGATCCGATTGCCAGTGGGATCGCGGTGGCGAACGGCCTGATTTTCTGCACCACATTCAGCAGTAACAAGCTGCTATGCATCAATGCAAAAACAGGCGACCTGATGAAAGACTTCCCGCTGGGTCCGGTCCTGTGTGGTCCCTCCGTTTCACGTGGCCAGGTTTACGTGGGAACCGGCAATACACAGTTTTCCAACACACCCGGCGAGGCCTACTTTCCAAAGAAATATACCGGTGAACTACTCGTATTTGGCCTGCCGGACATAAACGAAGAACAGAATTAGCAGAGTAAACAAAGTGCGCCAATTGGTATCGACTAGCGGTTGATCCTGTTAATCATGTTCATCCTGTCCAATGCCCACGACTTGAGCAAACGACTATGAAAACACCCGTTCTTCAGATCCTGCTGGCGCTGTGGCTGACTTCACCTTCCGACGCCCAGGACGCCACTGAGTTTAAGACTCCTGATGACATCATATTCCGCACTGCCAACATCATCAGCGAAGGAACGCGGATGGCGGCGGAAGTCTTCTCTCCGAAGACTGCTGACGGCAAGCTGCCCACGATCATTATGAGTCACGGCTGGGGTGGTACGGCTCAGACGCTACGACCGGATGCAATCGTCTTTGCTCGGGCCGGGTTTCTTGTCGTCACGTTTGACTATCGAGGCTGGGGCAGAAGTGACGCAAGACTGACGGCCTCAAGAGTTCCGACGGAAGAAGACGGAAAACTGACAGCGGAAGTGGCGGAGGTCCGTGGGGTCGTGGACCCGATCGATCAGACCACGGACATCATGAACGCCATCCACTGGGTTCAGGGGGAGCAGCATTGCGACAAAGTCCGCATTGGAATCTGGGGCTCGTCATTTTCCGGAGGTCACGTTGTTTACGTGGCCGCACGTGACCCTCGAGTCAAAGCATTCGTCAGTCAGGTCGGTTCCATGGACGCACGATGGGCACTTGAAGCCAGCCCACAGCTGCGGCAGCATGTCTTCCAGCAAAGCACTGCCAGAACTCGTGGAGAAATCGGCTATCCCGAACCCTTCGCGAAATTCAGCGGCATGACAGGGCAACCGGTCTGGGAAAAGCTGATGCGCTATGCTCCGATCGAAGACATCGGGCGGTGCGAGAACTGCGCTAAGTTATTCATCATTGCGGAAAATGAAGAACTCTTCGACAACAAGGACCATGCCATCGCTGCTTTTGAACGATCGAACGGCGTTAAGAAGCTGGTGAGCGTCAAAGGCATCAAACACTACGGAATCTACGCCGAGAAACGCAAAGAAGCTCAACAGCTGGCGACCGACTGGTTCAAAAAGCATTTGTAGAATCTGATCAGAGCAACGCCGACAGAAGTGGACTGTTTCATGATTTACCGTTTTATTCTCAGCACACTGGTCATCGCGTCTGCTGAACACGCTTTTGCTGCCCAGGAGGTATCGGATGTCACGTGGCTGAAACTACCCGACATGCCGGTGCCGCGTTGGGAGGCGGGGACCGTCGTGCTGGATGGCAGGCTCTACGTCTTCGGCGGATACACGAAGGGAACAAAGTCCAGCAAACGCGTTGACGTTTTTGATCCAATGGACACCAGCTGGCAACAGCTCACTGATCTTCCCAGTGCCATCACGCACATGAACGCGGTGCTGGACGGTCGAACAGTGTGGATCGCCGGTGGATTCAAGGACGGCTACAAAGGGCACGCGATCACTGAAGTGTGGAACTACGATATCGACAAAAACACATTCACAGCAGCACCGCCTTTGCCGGAACGCAGGGCGGGGGGGGCCTTGCACTCGTTGGTCGTCACCTGCACTACATCGGGGGGCTGATGCCTGACCGACTCACCGATGCCGCCGACCATTGGCGACTCGATCTGCAGGCAGATTCTCAGAGCGCGGCCGAATGGAAAAACCTGGCTGCGATGCCAGCCGCTCGCAATCAGTTCAGCGCCGTAAGCTTCGCGGGAAAGATTTATGCAATCGGCGGCCAATTTGGACATGACAAGGGACAGGATGACCAGCCACGGGTTGACATATACGATCCCGGCACTGATTCATGGACCAGAGGCCCTGAACTTCCCGGACCTCATTCACACGCGGAAGGCAGCACCTTTCTAAGCAAAGGTCGAATCTTCGTTGTTGGTGGCATGACACGTGACGAAAGACGGCGAATCGATCAACACATCGTTGCCGGCATGCCAGGTGGTGAGTGGCAAATCGTCGGCGAGTTGCCCAGGCCGTTGTCTTCCCCCGCCGCTGCGATCATCGGCGACAGACTGTACGTTGCTGGTGGATCGTTGAACGGAGCTGACCCCCAACCGGGCATGTGGGTCCGCAGCGTTCCCTAAGAAAACGAAATTTGGCCCCAATCGACTTCAACGCTCAGGGTAATCTTGGGATGAACCCTGCTATGCTGTGCCAAACAAATCCCATTCAGCATTCGGCAACGAGGAATAGACAATGAATTTCGATCAAGTAATTTTGCAACTGCTCACGGGCGTCATGCTGTCCAGCCTTTTCCTTTGTCCGCAGCAGGCAACTGCCGACGTCTATGAGCTGCGAACGTACACCACCAACGAAGGCAAACTGGATAACCTGAATGCACGGTTCCGCGATCACACTGTGCAACTGTTTACGAAACACGGCATGGAATCGGTTGGCTATTGGGTGCCTACCGACGGCCCGAAAGCGAAGAACACGCTGATCTACGTACTGAAGCACAAAGACCGCGATGCAGCCAAGGCTTCGTGGCAGGCGTTCCTGGCAGACCCTGACTGGAAGACCGTCGCCAAAGAATCACAGAAAGACGGACGGATCCTGGCCAAAGCACCGGATTCGGTGTTCATGGACGCAACAGACTACACGCCTGACTTCGCAAACGCGGGGAAGGGCGGCGACGCTGTGTTTGAATTGCGTATCTATCGTTGCAATGAGGACAAGCTTAGTAATCTAGACGCGCGTTTTCGAGATCACACGATTCGTCTGTTCAATCGCCACGGACTGACATCCGTTGCGTACTGGCACCCAACTGATGAACCCGGTTCCAAAGACACTCTGATCTACATCGTGCGACACAAGAGCCGGGAATCTGCGGGGACATCATGGAAGTCATTCGGCGGTGACCAGGAGTGGAACAAGGTCGCCAAAGAATCGCAAAAGGATGGCCGATTTCTGCGAGAAAGACCCGAATCGATCTACATGAAAGCGACGGATTACTCAGGCATTCAATAGCCTTGAGACTGTGACCGGTATCAGTCTCAGTATTTGGCCCGGCACGCCTCACAATTCGCCAGATCAGGAAGCCCCGACATGCGATGTTACGCACTTCTGCCCATGACAACACTGGTCTTTCTTTCAGCACTCCCGCAGATCACGTCCGCGACAGATGCTGACTGGACCGGCTGGTTGGGACCGGAACGCAACGGCTGGGTCACTGACTTCAAGCCACCGACAAAGTGGCCAGCAAAGTTGCAGAAAGGCTGGCAGGTCGAGGTCGGCACAGGCTACGGATCTCCGCTCGTTGCCGGTGGACGAGTCTACCAGCATGCTCGACAGGGTGGCGATGAGGTCGTCTGGTGCTTCGACCTGCACACCGGCAAAGTGCAGTGGCACCAGAAGTACGGTGTACCATTCAAGGCATCGCCCGGAGGTGAGTGGCACGGAACGGGACCGAAGTCCTCACCGGTACTGGCTGATGGCCGAATCTTTACGATGAGCATCACCGGAGATCTGTCTGCGTGGAATGTGGATTCCGGTGAACTGCTGTGGCGAAGTGATTACGGATCGCATTTCGAGCAGAACCGACCCAACTGGGGTGTGTCCACTTCACCAATCGTCGATGGCAATCATGTCGTCGTACACTTCGGCAACGACAACGAGGGAGCCCTTGTGGCTCTTGATGTGGCAACTGGAAACGAAATCTGGAGCCAGGGCAGCGACGGTCCTTCGTATTCGTCCCCCCTGGTGGCTGAGATTCACGACGTACGACAGATTGTCGAATGGAATCATGAAGCCCTCGTGGGAGTGGACAGCCAGTCAGGTCGGCTGCTTTGGCGACATCCTTTTCCTCACCGAACCCATAACCAGAATATGCCGACGCCTGCATTCCATAATGGACGTATTCTGCTGGGCGGTGAAAACCGAGGCGTGTACAGCCTGGAGCCGCGGCTCAGCGACGGCGTCTGGAGCGTGAAGCAACGCTGGAGCCAGGAAAAGGTGGCATTGGACATGAGTTCCGCCGTCGTCAACGGCAACCTGCTGTATGGCTTATCTCACTACAGCAAGGGGCAGTTTTTCTGTCTGGATACTGACAGCGGAAAGATCCGCTGGCTGGGGCCAGGCAGAACGGGGCAGAACGTAATGTTTCTGTCGGTTCCGGGACACATTGTCGCATTGATCGACAGTGGAGAACTGCAGATGCTTGCAGCGAGCGGCGACAGCTATAAGAAAGTCGCGGCCTGGAAAGTTGCGGACAGCCCCACGTGGGCACCGCCCGTTCTGTTGCAGCATGGAGTTCTGGTTAAGGACCAGCAGTCACTTATCTATTGGTCGCTGGCAGAGTCGGCCGATAACTCCGCGTCGTCGACCAGGTAAGTTCACCAGCCGCTGCAGACTGCTGAGACCCTGCTGACTGACGGCAAGCAGCCCCTTTTCGGGCATCTCACATTTTCAAAACGTCAACCGAAACCGGATGCTGAATACGGAGGCAGAGTTGTTGTCGGGAGCCGGAGCCGGATTGATCACCTCCTGGTAGCCGAGAGTTATGTCAATCAGCGGAAACCGATAAAAGAAATCGACATTCGATTCGTCACGAGCCACAGCTGCCGACGGTTGCCCCAGTTATAGGCGGCACCGACGACCTCCACATAAATAAGGGCCCTGGTGGCGTAAGCATCTGAACCGCGTATTCATCTGAACCGAATGGGGCATAAAACAGAAGATGAGTCCCTGTCAGTTCGTCATAAAGTGCTGAGTTATTTTAAGCTTTGCGCCACCTGCCAATATCTACAATCCGTGCTTTGCGGGTAAGCTCCCGTTCGTTTTTGAAAACACTCCCCAACCTTCTGGACCTGAGCTGCGGTTGATCGCGTTTTCGTCATTACGCCACACGGTGACCTTCGAGTGCCCCACGGTCTCAGTGAAAGGACACACGTTGGCCTGAAGTTCAGCCGCGCTACAGAGGTTGCCTGGGCCGACGTCGCCGACTTTAAAACGGTTAGCGGCCGCATCAGATAAGAGTGCGGCCACATTAACACGATCGTTTACAAATATGCCGGCAGCCATCCCCAGCTCCGATTCGGGCAGCCCATCGAGAATCTGCCAGTGCCTGGGATGGGCAGATACGCAGCATTCGGATTAATGTGCGCCGAGCCATTTAGAAACTGGTGTGATGTGACCGACACGATTCATCCTGTGTCACGGCTTCCCTGTCCCCGGCGAAGGCTCCTTAGGATGAAGGACGGACTGTACAGGCCGAAGGTATTTTGCCATAAAATCGTGGCTGTCTGGTCCGAGGCCGGTGAGTTATGCCGTTCCGTAGCCCCGCGGCCATCGCCCCAAGGAGTCACCTGCACCTGGTCGGCTTCTCCCTTGTTACACAGCGTCCCGGTTCCAACCAAGGCTATGTTAGTCAACATTGCAAACTTGTCGCTACCCAGAGGCGCTTCAGTCGATTGTTGGAACAGATGGTTGAAACTGGTTCTGAATTTGGTGTCGGTCGCCTTGTAGACGCGTTATTCCGCTTCAAGCCTCGCCAGTCGAAACAGAGTAAGTGACGACGGTGCAAATGTAGAGTTTCTCGTCTCGACCAGAACCTGTCTCGCATGAATGCGCTTCAGCGCAGCTTACGGGTCACGCGGAACCGAAATTATTCCTGGTCTCTGCTCACTGTTCGAATTCGCCCGTGTATCCGTGGCGGTCACCTGGGCACACGCTGTTTCCGACGCACAACAGATAAGCGAGGCAATCAATGTTGCAGAGAGTGTATGAAGTCGCAGGGATCTGTCCTTCGCACATCAGTGCGTCGCCACAGGCCCAACTTTCATTCGGTCGTTTTCAATCAGCGCATGCACTATTCCGAGATTCAGAAACGGGGCTGACAGGCCGACTCATCCGCCCCCGTACTTGGCGGTGCCGCCATTGCTCAGGAAGGCGCCGTGCAAACCGTCTCTGCCAACTCCAGGGTGCGGCGACAGGCAGTGGGGCATCGACTGCTGGATCCCAACAACAAGACGTCCCCGTATTCGCGAAGGATGTCCTGACATCCGACATGCAGGGTCTTAACCCCGACGGCAAACCGACGGGCCAGAAAGCCACCAATACGGGCGTTTCATAAGCCAATACCACTGCCGAAAAAGCTACCATACACCGGATGAAACTGACTAGTGAGGAGCAGGCCAAGAAGACATTCAAAGAACGACTGTTGTACACTGCCTGGAAAATCGAAGCGTGAGCGAGGAACTGAAGACGAAATAAGTCCTGACAGCCCCTTGCTCAAGCGTCGGATTGCCGCCAGTTTTGCAACTGCTTTAAGGACGCATCCCGAGACGGCGCGGAAGAATTCCCATCGCAACTCACGATCCCGAACGTGACCGATACGAGCTGATTAGATTACCGGTTCGCAGAGTGTCGCCGGAATCAGTGCGGCACTGACACAGCCGTGGTTTGACTGCGCTGACGTTGCACAGAAGTCAGCCAGATAGCCTCGACGCGGGTCTCGAGGCTGCCACGGCGGCAGAGCGGCCTTTCGTTTCGCCAGCTCCTCATCCGAGACTTTGACTTCGATCGTCCCCCTGATCAGATCAAAGACAATCGCATCACCATCGTGCACGCAGGCAATCGGGCCGCCAACCGCAGCTTCCGGAGCGCAGTGCACGCCGATAGCACCGTGTGATACGCCAGAAACTCGCGTGTCCGAAATGAACGCCACCTTACCGTCCAGTTCCGGCACAGCCAGAGCAGCCGTGGCCACCAGGACTTCCGGCATGCCGGACGCTACGGGGCCCCAGTATCGCAGCACAATAACACTGCCGGGTTTGATACGTCGCTCTTCGACCGCCTTCACAATATCGCGAGGATCGTCGAAACAGATGGCCGTACCTTCAAAGACCGGATCCTTCATGCTGGAGACCTTAAAGACGATGCCGTCAGGGGCCAGGTTCCCAAAACAGATCTGCATGTCCGCATACGGCTTGTAGCAGTTGTCCTGATCGACAATCAAATCCTGTCCGTCCGGCGGAGCAGGGACATCAGCCAGATTTTCGGCCATAGTCTTCCCCGTTGCGGTGAGACATGCTCCGTCCAGCAGGCCGCAGTCCAGCAAGTGCTTCAGCAGCACGGGCGTTCCACCGATCTTATGCAGATCGACCATTGTTCGGGGACCTCGAGGAGCAAAACTGCACAACACGGGCGTCTCACGAAAGATCGGCTGCAGATCCTTCAGACTGAAATCGACCTCTGCCTCACGAGCAAGGGCCAACAGGTGCAGTACGCCGTTCGTGGAACCTCCGGCCGCAGCGATCGATATCGCCGCATTACGAAACGCTGCCTGGGTCAGAATGTCTCTGGGACGAATGTTGTTTTCCAGCAGGTTTTTCAAAGCTGCTCCGACGCGGCGGCACTCGGCTCGCTTTTCAGCATCAACTGCTGGGGTCGAACTGCTGGCCGGCAGCATCAAACCTATCGCTTCCATGGCGATGCCCCAGGTGTTGAAGGACGCCGCAATTCCACAGCCGCCGGGACCGGGGCAGGCGTTGCGCAAAATTTCGTCACTCTCAGCCTCAGACATTTCACCAACCGACACAGCGGCCTGGGAATCGTAGACATCCAGAATCGTGATGTCCTTGCCGTTGTGACAGCCGGGAAGAATACTTCCCCCGCTGACAACAAGCCCCGGATAATTGGTGCGGGCCAGCGCCATTGCAAATCCGGGACCATTCTTATCGCAATGATGCGTTCCGATCAGTGCGTCATAGCAATGAGCCGTCACGACGCATTCGGCGCTGTTCGCAATCAGATTGCGTGAAGGCAGGCTGGCGTTGCCGCCCTCCAGTCCCTGACTCAGATTGTCACTGACTCCAGGTGTACCGAACGGAAACCCCAGCAAACCGGCGTCCTCACACCCCTTCTTAAGCTCGGTTGCCAACTCGTACGCATGCACATTACAGGTGTTTCCTTCCAGCAGCGGCACGCCAATCCCAATCTGAGCCTTGTCGAAATCAGCATCAGTCATGCCCAGGGCATAATAAAACGCGGTGACACCTTTTTGCCAGCCGGCGGTGAGTTGTGTGCTGTTCCAGTTGACGGCAGATTGAGACATCAGTGATATCGTTCCGGTAGTATAAGTGAACTAAGAATTGGCCTGCAGACAGTCGGCGACAAGGCTATTCCGAGCTTCCGTACAGGCCATTGCTGACGTTTCATGCCGTAAGTCACTGCCTCGCAAAGGCACGACATAAAGGCACTAGTTCTGCAGACGTTTAATGCGGATGTTGCGATACCACGCCTCACCGGGCGCCCCCCCGTGAATCTGAACGGCGATCTTTCCCGTTAGCGGAATCTCCTTGTCTGCTTCCGTGTAATCGACAGTCTGCAGCCCGTTCACCCACAACTGAATTCTTGGACCTTCACACAGAATTCGGTAGTCGTTCCACTCGCTGCGTTTCAGAACCTTATCCAGTTCCTTTGCATCGGGCTTCGCCAGGATCGTTCTGCGACGCGATTCGTCATAGAGACAGCCCCAGTACTTCTGACCAAGATCCGCCTGATAGCCAATCATCTCATGATGGTCGGGAATTCGTTCACTGCGTATCTGAACGCCCGCGTTCGTGTTCTCGCCCAGCAATCTGAATTGCAGACGCAGCTCAAAGTCTCCAAAGCTCTGCATGTGAGAAAGAAAAAAGTTGTGCGGAATGCGGTCCTGCAACTGCCCGCCAACGATGCAGCCGGATTCGATTCGAAAAACGGAACGATCACCGTTCCAATCCTCCGTGCTTGTGCCATCGAACAGCGTCTCGAATCCATCCTCACCCTTGCTTTCGCCGTCAGAGCCGGCAATTGCCAAAGACACGGATGCAGCAAGGCATGTGCTAACAAACAAAGAAACGAACAGCACCGGGCGGTATGACTTGAACATAACAAAAAATGCTTTGCTTGTACCAACATGATACTGTTGGGTGAAAATGGTCGCTCGTCAGGGGCGGCGCGGATATTTATCATCCGATGAGTCGAACTCTGGTGTGCTGCCTCAAACGGCTGTTGGTGACACCACCAGCAGCAGATATTCTGACACTTCACGTACATCGGTGAAAGTGATCAGATCCCCAGACTCTTCACGAATGCAGACTCTTTACGAATCGTCGCAATAAACGGTAACCACCCGCCGGCCACTGGGGCACGCCGGGCTGCACCTGTCTGGCCCCCGATACTCATCATACCAGGCAGCGTCCACAAGCTCCGCTACGCCCTGTCTGCTGCCAACTGTGGTCAGGGAACGACGCGGCTCACGACGCGCGAATCGTCCTCGACGCAGGCCCCCCGGCAACAGGGGCGTCAGGTGCACTGAACACACAATACGCCGTACGAAACGGCGACGGCGTCAACAACGGATGAAGTGACTCAGCCGGTTTTACACCAGGACTGCTAGTTCTTCTTCCGTTTCCGTACAACTAACAGGCTCAACCTGAATTCCACCATCTGGTCCCTCGATCTCAAAGACAGCCGCTCCGTCTTCAATTTCCAGAAGAGTCACTTTGTAGTGTCCCAACAGAACAGACTCACCGGGTTGCAGATCGAAAAGATGGTTTTGCATGAGCCATACCGTTTTCAAAAGAAATCGCTCGACGACAACGAACGTTGGTGTCTGATTGGCAGGAATGATTGAAGGCGGGGAAACAATTTGGTGCAACGGAACGGGAACGCAGCACAGAACGTACTGTCCATCCAACCAAACATCCAACAGCCTTGATGACAGGTGCCAATTTATAATGACTGATGAATTAGGCGACAACGGCGAAACATCGTGATGTTACAAGTTCGTGAGACCTTTTTTTGATTTTGTTTTTTTCTCCCGATTGACTTGCAACCGCATGTCACAAACTGTTCCCCGAATTAGCAACACTTAATCGCACAGTCGACCTCGAAGAGGTCGACTGTGCGGTGTACAAAACGTCACACCGCCGTGGAGACATTCCGTGCATTTGTGTTTCTGTGTGCAGAGCGTACGAGTCCCCTGTAGCCAGCAAGAAGACAAATATCCATGACAAACGAAAACCCATTGGTACGTCAGACAGGACTGCCATCGTTTGACGCGATAAGACCAGAACATGTGAAACCGGCCATGACTTCGATACTGAAGCAGGCAGAGACGTACCTTCTTCAGGCAGAAGCCGCCCCGTTGTCTGACTGGGATGCGTTGATGTCACCGCTCGGAAAAATCGATGTGCTGTTTGAGTACGGTTGGTCACCTGTGAGTCATCTGCTGGGGGTCGCCAACAGTGAAGAACTTCGTGAGGCTCACGAGGCCATGCTGCCTTCAGTTGTCCAGTTCAGCCTGAAGAGCAAGCAAAGCATGGCGTTGTACGAACGCTTCTGCGCTATCCGGGATGCAGCAACCTGGATCGACCTGAATGATGCTCAGCATCGGATCGTCACGCAAGCAATTCTGGCCGCGGAACAGGCAGGTATTGGTCTGCAGGGAGAAGCTCGCGAAAGATTCAATGAAATCGCTCAAACGCTTTCACAACTGGGAAGCGACTTTTCCAACAACGTCCTTGACGCGACCAGGAGCTGGCACCTGGATATCACTTCAGCCACAGACATCGACGGTCTGCCGGAAAGTTTCCGCAGGATGGCCGCTGCGGCATGGTCTGATGCTGAGGAAAACAAGGACCATGACGATGCCAATGCAGACTCAGGCCCGTGGCGGGTAAAACTGGATGCACCAAGTTTCGGACCATTCATGGAGCACTGCCGCAGTCGTAGTTTGCGCGAACAGGTCTACCGAGCCTACGTGACCCGTGCTTCAGACGGCAGGACTGACAATAACCCGCTGATCACAAAGATTCTTCAGCTGCGAGGCGAAAAGTGCATGCTGCTTGACTATGAGCACTTCGCCGCATTAAGTCTCTCCAGGAAGATGGCGGCTGATGTCGCTGCGGTGCAGAAAATGTTCGATGACCTGCTGGCAGCGTCGCTGGAAGCGGGACAGACCGAGCTGGAAGAGATCACCAGACTGGCGAACGAAAACGGCCACGATGGGGACCTGGCTCACTGGGACGTGGGTTTCTGGGCCGAACGGCTGCGGGAACAGCGTTATGCGTTTACCGATGAAGAGTTGCGACCATACTTCTCGCTTCAGCGGGTAATGGACGGACTGTTCGAATTGTGTCACCGTCTGTTCGGAATTTCGGTACGCGCTGCAGATGGGAAGGCCCCCGTGTGGCACAAAGACGTGCGATATTTTGAAATCTTCAACGAACAGGATCAGCATATCGCCGGCTTCTATCTTGACCCGTACTCGCGGCCGGAAAACAAACGTGGTGGTGCATGGATGGACGACTGCGTCGCTCGTTCCGTGACCGCCGACGAGACGCGCCTGCCTGTAGCACACCTGGTCTGCAATGGCACTCCACCAGTCGGCGAGACGCCGTCACTGATGACCTTTCGTGAAGTAGAGACTCTGTTCCATGAATTCGGACACGGTCTGCAGCACATGCTGACAGCTGTTGATCTCAGAGACGTGTCGGGGATCAACGGCGTCGAATGGGATGCCGTTGAATTGCCCAGTCAGTTCATGGAAAACTGGTGTTATCATCGCCCAACGCTGTTGGGCATGGCAATTCATCACGAAACGGGTGAGGTACTGCCCGATGATCTGTTCGAAAAAATATGTAAGGCCCGTACTTACCGAGCAGCGTCCGCCATGCTGCGTCAGGTGCAGTTCGGTATGACGGACATCGAACTGCACACAACTTTTGATCCGGACGGCATTGAATCCGTATTTGACGTTCATCGGCGGATCGCCGAAAAAACGTCGCCTCTGCCACCGCTGTCCGAGAATCGTTTTCTGTGCGCGTTCTCACATATCTTTGCAGGTGGATATGCAGCCGGCTACTACAGCTACAAATGGGCGGAAGTACTTAGTGCAGATGCGTTCGCCGCCTTCGAAGAAGCGGGCCTTGACGATGAGTCCGCGGTTGCAGCCACGGGCCGCAGATTTCGTAATACGGTGCTGTCTGAAGGCGGCAGTCGACATCCCATGGATATCTATCAGGACTTTCGTGGCCGCGAACCGAACACGGATGCACTGCTGCGACACTGCGGCCTGACAGGGGCCACATCATGATCGGTGATAACACAGCAGAACCCGCTCCCACGCCGGATGCTCGATATGACGTCATCATTATCGGCACCGGGCCAGGTGGCGAAGGCGCGGCGATGGAAGCCACGAAGCAGGGCAAGTCGGTTGCTGTTGTTGAAAAGCAAACGCGTATCGGTGGCAACTGCACTCATCTTGGTACGATTCCCAGCAAATCGTTGCGAGCTGCCATCTATCGCATGATGGAGGTCAATTCAGATTCCAACTTTCAGCAGCTGGGTATTCATATTGACATCAGCTACCGCGACCTGCGCCGCAGCGCTCAGTCGGTGATTGAAAAACAGGTGAAGATGCGGCGACGATTTTACGAGCGCAATGATGTTCGGGTTTATCATGGTGTCGCGTCGTTTCTCGATAATCAGACGCTGCACGTTGAAAATAACGACGGAGGCGTGCTCACGCTGGCGGCGGACTCATTCGTCGTGGCCACCGGCTCGCGCCCCTATCATCCCCCGGAAGTTGACTTCAGTCATCCGTGCGTCTACGACGGTGACACAATTCTGGACCTGCCGGAAACGCCCGGCAGCATGACGATTTATGGTGCCGGCGTAATCGGCTGCGAATACGCATCCATGTTTCGCAGCCTGTCCGTAAAACTGAATCTGGTCAACACACGCAGCAATCTGCTGGAATTCCTGGACGACGAGATCTGTGACGCACTCAGTTACCACCTGCGCGATACCGGGGTGCGCATTCGACACAACGAAGTGTTCGACCGAATTGAGACATTTTCCGATCACGTGGTTGTCCACCTGAAATCCGGCAAGCAACTGAAAAGCGACATTCTGCTGTGGGCAAACGGTCGCTCGGGAAACACCGAAGACCTGAATCTCAGCAACGTCAGTATTACTCCGAATCACCGCGGTCAGATTGAAGTCAACGAAAACTTCCAGTCTGTCAAGCCTCACATCTACGCCGTCGGCGACGTCATCGGTCCGCCGTCTCTTGCCAGCGCCGCATATGTGCAGGGACGAATTGCCGCTCGGCATCTGGGCAACGGCTCTTGCGATGCGCTTCATATGGAAGACGTACCCACCGGCATCTACACCAGTCCGGAAATCAGCTCGCTGGGCAGAACAGAAAGACAACTGACCGAAGAATGTGTCCCGTACGAGGTGGGACATTCCATGTTCAAAAGCCTGGCACGCGCTCAGATCATGGGACAACCAGTCGGTATGCTGAAACTTCTTTTTCACCGGGAGACACTCGAGATCCTGGGCATTCACTGCTTTGGCGTGAATGCAACGGAGATTATCCATATCGGCCAGGCGATTATGGCTCAACCGGGAGAAGGCAACACACTTCACTACTTCATGAACAGAACCTTCAACTATCCAACAATGGCTGAAGCCTACCGAGTCGCTGCGTTGAACGGATATAACCGGCTGTTCTGAGATCCGTGACGTTCTGTCCGCAGAGTCACTGAAGCAGACCACCACACGCACGAACAATCGCCGAAAAAAGATCACGACGCAGGAAAACAAACAGGTTCGCAGTCGAATCTGCGAGCCTGTCATGCATGACGCCACTTCGGGCAGGGGTGCCTGGTCCATTCGATCAGCCGACCCTGCCAAAATGAATAACGGTGTAAGCTCCAGACTGCCCCGGTGCTACGGTAATGCCGTCGCGCCCCGCTTCGTCAGCTTGCTTGGTGTAAGTTGACGGGTCGGGCAGGTGACAGCGCGGCGACAACCTTCTCAGCTGACTCCGCGACGGCGTCTTTCACGGGCGTATACTGACTGTCAGTTCATCAAATTTACCGGAGAGTCGGTCGTACTCATCCATAGCCTCCATTTCGGCAAGGTGCATTCTGACTTTCACCTTGTCTCGTTCCTGTCTCAGGTGGCTCATCAGGCTGTTCAGTGTGCTGCGTCCGTCAGACATTTCCAGGTCCCTTTCAACATATCAGCGAGAGGTGGATGGATCGATTCCTCGTGACGGCTGTAACGCCGCCCGTTGTACTCTGCAACCACGAAATCACCGCGGTCCTCCAGATGTTGTCTCCCACTTCGCCTGCGGTTTTGAGTGTCGAAGTTCTTCGAACCAACGATCACCGCGAAATTTCTGTTTCTCCAATATTGCCACGTTGCCTTTCTGTCCTGCCCTGAAACGAATCCCAGTCCGTGCTTCTCCCCTCCAACTGCGAAGTTATCTTCTGCAACAGCTGCACCAGCCGCAGATGATCCGGGACGGAACAACGGTCAAAGATCTTCCGACTGATACTACCGGACGAAAAAGACGCCGTGATCAAACGCGGCGTCCGGCCTCAAAGTCCGGCATCACCAGTGAATCCGTGCTTCCGGCAATGCTGCCTGCAGACGTTTGAT
This sequence comes from Fuerstiella sp., assembly GCA_029245955.1. GTDB lineage: Bacteria > Planctomycetota > Planctomycetia > Planctomycetales > Planctomycetaceae > Fuerstiella. Next base: position 38,117 of record JAQWOH010000043.1, read on the forward strand.
ACCGGCCTCGGTGACCCGAGTCGCATTCAGATTCACCTCCGCCAGATTGCGAAGCTGTGCAACATGACTCAGACTCGCATCGGTCACCGGCGTTCCGGAGAGGCTGAGCATCCGGAGATCCTTTAATCCAGTCAGAGATTGAACACCGACATCCGTCACTCGGGTCAATCCTAAAGACAACGACTGCAAACGTGAACACTGCTCAAGATGAGCAACTCCGGCATCCGTTATGCGCGTGTTGTCGGCGACTAAAGAAGTTAGTTGACTGTCCGTTGCCAGTAGTTGCAGCCCTTCATCTGTAAGCCGCGTGTCCGCCAGTATAACGGAGTTCAGCTGCGTTAACTTTCTGAAGACTCCAAACCCGGCACCAGTGACACGTGTGCCGCGCAGATCGAGTTGTTCCAATCGCGGGACACTCACGAGATACGCCAGTCCTGCATCCGTCACTCGGCTGCCGCTGATCGAAATTCGCGTCAACGCATTCAATGAAGCCAGCTGTTCCAGACTCTGATCAGACGTTTGTGCGCCACTCATTCCCAGAATCTGCAGCTCCGGCAGTTCAGACAGGTGATGCAGCCCCTTGCCGGTCACGTGTGTTGTACTGATATCAAGTGCAAAGAGTTTCCTGAAGCCGCTTAATGCGTTCAATGAGTCATCGTGCGTGCCTGTATCGCTGAGGTCAAGGGAACGTAAACCGTCAAGTGACGTCAGTTGACGAAGCTCCCGATCGCTGACTTTTGTGGATGCCAGTGAAACACGTACGACTTTACGACTCTGATCGTTGACCGTAACCGTCCCGCCCCAACTCTCGATCTTTGCGACCAAAACCTCCTGCGCTGGATTCGTACTGGAGCGACTGGATTGCGCAGAAATGGAACTTCCACGAACAATCAGAACCAGGACCACAGCAATAGTGAGTGTCAACCAGCGTCGGTGGCTCATGGCACCTTTCCTGCAAGAACAGCCTGGCGATTTTGACGTGCGGCGGCATGGGATGGATCAAGACGCAGCGCTTCGTTCAAATGAAACAGCGATTCGCGACGATGACCGAGCCGTGCGAGAGCAACACCAAATTGATTGTGTCCGTCGGCAAAGTCTGGCGCGATCTGAATCGTTGCCTGAAGATGCTCCGCAGCCTGTTCAGTACGCTTCTGACTTAGATACAGGACCCCCAGGTTGAAGTGCGGATGTACGAGCTGAGAATCTGAACGTAAAGCCAGCTGGTAATGATGTTCCGCCTGAGCACTCATGTTCAGCCGATTAAAAGCATTGCCCAGATTTGTTTGTGCTTCTGCCCAATCCGGCTGCACTCGCACAGCCTCACCAAGGAACCGAACAGCTGCCGAATATTGCTCCTGCTGCAGCAGAGACTCACCTTCTTCAAAGAATAGAGTTGCCAGACGTAAACGTTGCTGCCGGTCAGTTCCACGCCGAGACATCAAATCTGCAGCAAGTCCTCCAAGGCGCAGCGCGTCACTCTTCAAACCTCGGCTCCGCAGCTCGTCTGTAAGCGCCATCAGTACTGCACCAGTTTGAACCGACTCGCTGTACCAGCGGCCAGGGAAGGACAGTCCGTCCAGTTCAGATGCAAAATCAGCATTTGGCACGACATTCAGACCGGCAACATCAGCCCGTAACTGTTCCACTGAGACCGGGCCCGGGTAGATCACTGCCAACCGCCCGAACTGATCGATCAGGAAACTTGATGGAAGCTGAACAGACTCTTCCCGAAGAGAAACAAAGACTTCCTGCAGCACATCCAGTTTTTCAAGCAGCTGAGAATTGGCCATGCCGGACCGAAACGGGAAGTGAATCTGTTCGTACAGAAAGGATTCCGCTTTCGCCAGAGTGGCCGATCTGTCCTCTTCCGTAATTTCCACGTTCAACGCGACGATTTCAAGATCGTCCGCGCGAAATTCAGCTTCGGCCTCTGTGAACTCTCTAAGCTCCTTCAGGCAGGGCGCACACCATGTAGCCCACAGATTAATCAGCACGGGCCGCGAAGGCTTACCGAGGACCGAAACAGACTGACCGTCAAATGAAGCATATTCCAGCACCGGAACCGGCACGCGGTCTCGTAACACGATTCGCCGCGCCCGCCCCGATTTGACTGTCTCCAGCTTTGACGCAGAAAGGTCAACAGATCGTTCCGGCGGCGACCACGCTGCAGCAGTACCCGAGCCCTGCAGCAGACGATATCGACCGTCGGCCTCGCAGTCAGAGAATCTTTCAACCTCGCCGCCCGGCCAGTCAACGGTCACCCGTTCGATTACGGTGTTGTCTCCCAAACCAATGTGGATCCATTTACTGGCCTGTGCCAGATAGCTGTCCCCCGCGTGCAGTGTCCGGACAAGTTTCCCATTAGCAGTGGTCACTTCCACACGTGCCCCAATGGCATCTCGATTGCAGGATTTACCAACCAGTCTGAGTGCCAGAAAATGATGGGATGCAGTTCCTCCGTTGCGCACATACCTCAGTGTCGGGCCCGTCCGATTGACAAGCCACAGGTCAAGATCACCATCCAGGTCCCAGTCGACCGGTGCCACACAGCGGGCGTCATCCAGAAAATCGAGACCTGAGACCGCGGACACGTTAGCGAACTGCGTCTGTCCGGTATTCAGAAAACAACAGTTGCGCTCGTGCCCGCTCCACGAACCGCCGTCTCGAATCATAGCGAGAATCTGTTGCCAGCCATCACGATATGCATCCCGCGTCACAGTATCTTCGCTGGATGTAGGTGAGTGCGACAGGACCTGCCGCCAAAAGAAGCTTCACAAGTCTTTAGTCTGATGGCCCGTGACAAAACCGTTCGCAACAACGACGTCTTCCCAGCCATCATTATTGATATCGACGAATTTTGATCCCCAGGCCCAGCGACCAATCGTCACACCGGCATCAACACTTACGTCTTCGAATGTTCCGTTCCCCAGATTACGAAACAGAGAATTGCCGCGTGCATGTCGCTGAAACTCGCCCCGCACGCGACTGCTTGCACGCTGCTGAAAAGCTTCCTGTTTCGCAATGCGCAGACCGGCGGACGAAAACATATTCCCGACATACACGTCCATTCTGCCATCCTGATCGTAGTCAGCCCACGACACAGACATTCCAGCAGCAATATCTTCGACACCGGCAGCGGCAGCGATGTCGACGAAACGGCCGTCATCGTTGCGATACAGGTTGTTTCGTCCGAAATCGTTCGCCACGTACAGGTCAGAATCGCCGTCGTTATCAAAGTCCTCCCAGCTGGCGGCCAGACTCCAGCGGGTATTGTTCATGTTAAGACCAGATTCGGCGGTCACATCAGTGAACCCCCATTCGCTGTCATTCCGCAACAGCATATTCGTCCCGCCGTTGTTGGCATCATGATACGGTTCGGGGCTGGCGCTCTCGGACACTGAAAGGAAACGGTCACCGTAATTCGCGACGAATACGTCCAGGTCGCCGTCCAGATCGTAGTCGGCGGCCGCCAGAGAACCCGGTTCCAGTGTCTGCACAACGGCACGTTCCGTGAACCGCGCATGACCGTCATTTGACAGAAACATAAGCACGTCGCTAAGCACAACGACAAGGTCCTGATCTCCATCGTTATCAAGGTCCAGCAGAAGTGCGCCGCGCGAACGGTCCAGCCAGTTGACCCCGGCGGCTTCCGCAATATCCTGTACCGTGCCATCTGAATTCTGCAGGTACAGACGATTGGGAAGGCCTGAGGGCTGACAGGCGTACAAATCGTCAAGCCCGTCGCCGTTAACGTCTCCCACCGCAATCCCATGGTGTCCGTATGGATACACCCCGTGCTGAGCCTGAATCGCACTTCGCCAGTAATCGATACCAGGCATCAACTGATCAGGAAACGACTGTTCGTCGCGAAACACGGATTCCGTACAGTCTGCAAAGACGTGACCGGTTGCTGACTTTCCCGTGACTTCTTCGTACTGATTCACTCCAATCTGCAGCAGCCGAGGAACGTCGGCACCTCGATCCTGCCACACGCAGTTCCACACGGCATTCTGCTGATAAGACGACGCAGACTTCGCTCCGCTGATCTGAAAGACCACGTCCGTCGCAACGCGTAATTCCGGAAGTACTTCGACGCTGATGATCTTGAACTTAAAATGCAGCTGTTCAGTACCGATCAGCGGTTCCGACAACAACACCAGCCGGTCCCACAAATGGTCGCGCCCCTCAAGCCATTCCTGCGGATGATCTTTGGCAGCTCGGTAAACCGTGACGGAAGACGAGTCGAATGAAGTGGTCAACTGAGTCGGCCGAAGTACCGAACACCTGACCTCCGGCACCGCGATGTCTGCCAATACTTCAGCCGCAGCAGCCGAGTCCTGACTGAGCAACTCAAGCATGCGATCGAGTTGCCGCTGAGCCGTTTCAGCAAACTGCTCAGTTTCCGAAACCGTATCGACTCCAGGTACAGAAAGGGCCTCAGAATGGTCGGCTGACCTGTTGTCAGCATCGTTCGGCCGTTCCACCACCGAACCGGCATCGCGACCTGACGACCACAGCAGCGCACCGACGGCTACCAGGCCGACAATGCACATCAGCCACATCACCGTACGCCGGCGGGCCCCGAAACCAGTCGGCAGAGCAGAATTGTCAGTCATATCCACCAGCTCTCTGCAGCCATGCGCCGATACTGGCGAAATCGTTATTGGAGTGGTGTAATTTGTACATCGGACTGCCCCTCCGTCAGCACAATTTCACAATCAACACCCAGATCGGTGAACGTCTGTGTCTGTCCGGTGGGCCAGCGAACGGTTAATTCGTCGATCTGCTCGCACGCCCCAACGCCGATTAACAGACCCGCAGCGGCTTGTCCCGGACAACCATTGTCGGCGAACAGGTCACGGACAATCTGTCGTTCGCCGCGCTTCAAAACCACACGCGAACCGATGACCGGACGATTACTGCGTTGGCCAACCAGTCGCACACGAACACGGTGCGTCTGCCAGGGGTAACTGTTGCGAAACATCCGCAGCGGGCCGCCGCCATCGGGGCCAACCAGCAGATCACAGTAGCCATCACGATCGAAATCGGCAGCCACGATGCAGCGAGAATCTGAATCAATATCAGCCTGCGACACGAACGACGCGTTCAGGAACGGCTCATGCGGTACGTTGAGGAACAACCGATTTTTCTCGTAGGCACTGAATTTCTTGCCGAGCTGTGGGAGAAGAAACGGGGTTTTAGCCCAAAACTCTCCGTGTGCTGCATCCATTTCGCCAAGCTGGGGCAGAATACACGTTCGACCGATGGGCTGTGTCACAACAGCCCTCCACAAACATGTTCAACATCGGGTTTGCGACGCTGAAAGCTGCGATCGCCAGTCCCTCCGTGCAGGTCGATCCAACCGTCGCCGTTGAAGTCAGCCATCGCAGTCGCAAACGCCCACCCCACTGCGTTCACCTCCGGAGAATGGCTCAGCTCCTGAAATGGTTCAGAAAGAGATGCTTTCCGGTAAATCGTATTGCCGGCACAGGACTCCTGAATCTGTTCAAAGACACCGGGAGGAAAGTCATCGTCAGCGACGCCCCCGATAATCGGCCATTCCATCTCGGAGTACATGTTCGCAACGTAGATCTCCGCGATTCCGTCATTATCAAGATCGCCACGGCTGACACCCATACTGGTCGCAAAATCACTGCACGCGACCTGATCCACCGATCGACTGGCAACCGCCTGCAAGAACCGCTCGCCAAAATACGTTTCAATTTCAAAGGTGGCGTGTTCGCTGTCCCGGGTGGCCTTCTGTTTTTCGGGGTCAAGTACGGAATCAGCCGGTCCGAACTGAGACAGAGAATGAAGCTCAGGACTGTCGACACGGTCACGGGAATCCACCACAGGCTTAGGGCTGCGTGATTGCCACACAACGAGTCCGGCTATTGCTCCCGGGGCAATCAGGCAGTAAACGGTCAGGCGACTCATAAGTGCAGTTCGAAAACGATTCGGGACGCATTGCGGCACAGATCTTAACAGATACTTCAGCACAATCCATACTCAGTTCTGGCGTGCCGCACGGATTTGTATCGCCTGCTGAGCATGGTACGTGGCTTTGTCGGCGTCACCCCGATTTCGATATGCAGCATCCAGCCAGTCATGAACAGAATCCTGTCCGGGATTGATTTCGAGACTGCGCTGAGCGTCAGCAATTGCGTCATCCATCCGCCCCAGTTCGCGGAGAAGCCGAGCTCGCTGGGCGAACAGTTCAGAGTCCCACCCGTTGACCGGAATCAGGCGATCCAGATACTCAACGGCAGCTTTATGCCGTCGAGTACGAACAGCAATCACACCGAGACCACGAAGTGCCGACTCGTGTTCGGGCTGAATAGTGAGCAGTCTCTCCCAGCACGCCAAAGCGTAATCGTAGTCGCCTGCGATCAGACAGGCACTTGCAGTCGCATCCAGCACGTGGGGATCATCTTCGAAGCCTCCGGGTAACTGGACCAGCAGGGACAGGGCTTCGCGGGCAGTGGCCGGGTTGCCACTGCTGTCCGCCTGCCGCGCCCGAATGATGCCCGATGCCCGCAGCAATTCCATTTCCGCCACACCACCCTCCGTACGATCGAAAACAGAGACAGGCGACGACTTCGTACCAGGTGACACGGAATATCCGCCCGGCTGACGCAGCACGCGGTGATCGGTGTTGGCTGTATGAGGGACGTTGCTTGGCAATCGTGGCATGTGACAGTCGATACACGAATCATCTGCGGTCACCTGCAGACGCTCGGCCGCGGGAAGTGCACATTCCGACTGCGGATCAGCATGACAGTTCATGCAGGCGGAGCGATAGAACGCGACGCGATCCTCCCCCGGGCTGGAATGGGGGTCGTGACATGACGTACAGCCGACCTGTCCGTCTGATGCGATGTAGCACTTGCTTGTCCGCATCTGTTCCACCTGGCTCAGAATCTCTGTAGCGTCTCTGTCGACGCGCGTACCCGTAACAAACGTCGTCCAGATTTCGTTAATGTGCATGCCGGGCCGAAAATCAAAGGGACGACGTCCGGCGCGCAGCACACGCCCGATGCCCTGAAGATGGCACTGATTGCACACCGACTCGCGGAGTGCTGTCCGCAGGGATACGGGATTGACGATTGGGTCCGCCGGGGCCTTATCGACATTGGCACCAACGGAGTGAAACGCGATGTGCTGCCGACCTGGGCCGTGACAACGCTCACAACCAATGGCATGTTCAAGAAACGGTGGACTCTGAAAACGGTGCTCGCTGCCCGCGACAGGATTCACACGTCCCACATGGCACGCGATACAGTCGTCCGACAGGCGTCGCCCGAAACGCGGATGCTGTTCTGGATTGTAGCCTGGGGAAAGATCCCAGCGTCGTTTGCCCGAATACCACGTGACCGGTGACATGAGCAGCAGACTGCCTTTTTCGTGGATGTAGGAACGGCCATGCACTCCTGAACCAAAAGCGTACTGCATCTCGACGGACTGGTCATAGACGATGTCGCCATCCGCATCCAGCATCTTCTCATGATGCCGCACATGGTCACCGTCTCTGGACACTCTGTACTCAAGCCCCGCACTTGAGGTAAATGCAACCACCGTCTCATAGTCCTCAACCTCCGGCAATGCTGCGGCGACTGGAGCGGCCGAAATCGACATCGAATGCGTGCGATATGTATCGCTGATGTCCTGATGACACTTTGCACATGCCTGAGTACCAACGAAATCGTCTGTATCAGGGGGTGGCCGCCAGGTCACAACAGCCCGTACCTTCGACGGCCGACCAGCTGGTGAGTCAGGTGGTGTTGTATCGTGCGGCTTGTTCTCTGAGGAACAACCGGCGACGACGGGCAGAAGCAAGGCCAGCCCCAACATCCGCAAGTGCGATTTTGGCGTCCTCATCGCTGGCTTCCTCATGGCAGTCCTCAACGCACTCTCATTGTACTGACGCAGGATCAGTGAATGCCCGTCGTTCCTCAACGATGATCAATGACTGATCCGGTCGAACGTCTCTGAGAATCTGCTCCGCTCCACCTGCCCACTGAATGGTCACTGTACCTGATAGCTGCGCATCCGGAAGGCCGACAATCACGACAGGCTGATGAGTCGATGCAAAGCTGGTTCCACCTGTCAGTTGAATCGACTGCGTCGTTTCGCCGAACGTCAGACTCAATCGAGCGCCAATACCACGGCGTTCACTGGCCACGCCCACAAGACGCAGCTTTAACCAGTGACCGCGTTCCGATTCGTTCACAAGCAGAGCCGCCGGCGCATTCTGGTTGGCGGTCAGAACATCCCAATCGCCATCCTGGTCGAAGTCCGCAGTTGCAACACCACGTGCCACGCGCCGCTCAGCGAAATAGGCACCTGCCGTTTCGGTCACATCAAACCATCTCTCATCCTGAACGGTCAGCAACTGAGCAGGCTGCTCGAAGCCGTCACCATCCGCATTGTTGTGGTCAATGTGCCCGTTCGCCGTGAAGATATCCTGCTGGCCGTCACCGTTGAAATCACGCATCACGACACCAAACCCCAGACGTGGCATTGTCAGTGCGTGCAGTCCCACAGAGCCAGTCACATCACGAAAACCGCCCACGCCTATGTTTCGATACAAGGTGTTGGATTCATTGGTAAAGTGAGTCAAATAGAGATCGATATGCCCGTCTCCGTCATAGTCACCAGCAGCGACTCCCATGCTTGCTTCGGCATCTCCACTGGCATTCAGAGCGACTCCCAGGTCCAGCGCCGCTTCTCGAAATCCGTCACCTGTATTCAGAAACAGAAAGTTGGCCGTCGTATCATTGCAGACGTAGATGTCCGGCAAATCGTCGTCATTGAAGTGCGCGATCGCGACTCCCAGCCCCTTGTTGCCCGGCCCGAACGTACCCAGCTGCTGAGCGGCGGTCTCAAACGTTCCGTCCCCACGGTTCAGAAACAACTCATCAGGCCAGGCATCAATCTGACGTGGGTGGCAAAGCGCTGGCAGACCATTTTTCTCACAGGGAAACGGATCGTACGGGTCGTACTTCAGGTAATTGCAGACGTACAGTTCCGGAAAAGCATCACCGTTCAGGTCAGCCCAGGCGGCTGTGGAACTCCAGCGTGGATCCTGTACGCCGGCAGATTGAGTCGTCTCGCTAAACGTTCCATCACCATTGTTGCAATACAATGTGTTGTCACCAACATTTGTGACATACACGTCGTCAAAGCCATCGCCATTACAGTCACCGACAGCCACACCCTGCCCGTAACCCCGCTCGTCCAGCCCCGCCGAATCCGTGACGTCCACAAAACGCCCGCCGACATTACGAAACAGACGATCCGTCGGGCGACTGTCTATGGTTCCAGCCGGTCGCCCCCCCTGCACGCCATACACGTCGGGAAATCCATCCGCGTCCGCGTCCAGCCAGCCCACACCACCTCCGATAGATTCCACCATAAACAGCTGACCAGTCGCTCCATTCTGGTAGGTGTGGTCCAAACCCAGCTCAGCGGCTGACTCATGGAATCGTGGTCCCTGTCCCTGAAATGTGCGCTGAGACTCTGGTTCAGGAAGTGGGTCGAAGCGAAAGACGGCACGATCCTCGGCTGGCGATGGTGTCCTCGGCGGTCTGCTGGCGGACGCCGTTTGTTCATCGTTCGGAGAGTTGTCCGGAACTGAGTCAGCGCACCCGGAAATACCGCTGGCAACAAGGACAGTCCACAGCGGAAGGTGTCGTCTGAACAAGGGTGTGCTTCCGCTCAGAGAAGGAATGTAGGGAGCGATTCAGGAGCATCATGCGTTCATTTCATGCCGTCATGATCACGACGAGCGGGCCCGCAAAACTGATGGCTTAAAACCCCGCAGAAACTGAAGACGCATGTATCAAAACAAAACACGTCCCGGGCAAACAGTTTGCCGGGGACGTGTTCATGTTCACACGGTACTCACGGGTATCAGCTTAAAACTCACCGATGGGCAGATTGTCGTTACGAACGCCAATCTTGTATCTCACGCCATGATCGATGTTTTCCGACAGGAACCGAACAGAACCATCGCCCAGCGTGACCTGGACACCGCCAACGTGGCGACTGCTTGGCGATTCACACCGCAAGTCGCCACCACCAAAGGACCCCTGTAGGTACTTTTTATTATTGATCGGGTTGCGCAGGGTGTGATTCGACCCCAAAGTTGTCATCCACGACGAAAAATGGCTTCGGCCGTAGTTAAACCTTCCGTTGGAACTAGGGTGATTTGGGTCACCGCCGATATAGTGCATGTTTTCGAACACGGCTACAGTGTTACTTGTACCGTCAACAATGTCCCGGATCGACCATGAACCACCGTACCTGAAGACTCCATTGCATTTGGCCCACTCATTCGCCCGTTCACCGTTAACCCATGGCGTTCCGGGATTCGGACCTCTTTGACCGAGGTTAGTTCCGGGGAGGGCGTCGTTCACCAATGCGTCCGGCACCGCGTTGCAATCCTTCCAGCCACCCCAAATGTGGCCCAAATTACCAACGTAGTCCGTGGTCCCACCAAGACGGTTATTGCCGCCCGCATTACCGCGCCAGCGATATCCACCTGAGGTTATCCATTTGTTGTCCTGAGTCGTCGGGTTATCGTTGGATGGACAGTTCACCATCGGCAAAGCCGACCTGAATATCGCCTTGTTATCCGGATGGGCAGTAATCCCGCTGTCTCTGTCCTGCTTGTCAAAACTAAGCTTGTTGTAAATCGGAGCTTGATCGAGATATGGCAGCGAGTAGACGAGCCAGCCGAAGCCTCCTGTCAAGTTAGACGGCATCGGTCCATTTGTGTAACGCTGATGATTGTGTGGAAACACATTATGCACATCATGATAGTTGTGCATCGCCAGTCCCAGCTGTTTCAACTGGTTCTTGCACTGCGTTCGGCGTGCGGCTTCACGAGCCTGTTGCACGGCTGGCAGCAGCAAGGCAATCAGAATCGCAATAATTGCAATTACCACCAACAGCTCAATCAGGGTGAATCCGGCGAAAAAGCGCCGGTGTAAGTTCTTTCGTTTGCGTAGCATTCGTAGGACTCCAAAAAAGCTCAAAGGAAAACGCATATGCACTAAGTACCGTGCCGTTTATTGTCGGCCAAACAATGCGGCCCTGTCAACTCTGTGTCAAAAACATTTGCATTGTTAACAAATACCCAACCACTATTTGACGTCATATGCCTCAGTACCAAGGCGATCTGATCACGTGACGCAAGGAACTGCGTAGTGCCCAGAGCTTACTTTACATCCAGCAGTGATTCATTTTTTTCCAGAAAAATACCGGGAGACCCGGGGGTCACCTGCTGAAAACCACGGGGGATGCCGCATAAACCCGTGATCCTGACTACCCTACGGGTGAGGTTGACATTTCGTTATCTGCTGTCTGTCCAGACCACCCCACCCCTATCTTCTCAGGCCACCCCACCCTTAAGGCTCAAGTTAAGAACAGGCATGCTTAATCACTGAAAGAACTGAACTCGAATCGCGTCGGCGATGGGACGTTCCCCACAGCGTCTGGCGTACAATTCGATTCGCTGCATTAATTCCGGCGGCACCTCCAGTGCATTGGGAAGCTGCGTAAGCTCTTTCCGAAGGTCTTTCCCCATCAACCCCACCGCCCGCAATTCACGCGCCTCGTCAGCATTCCCGAGTTGGCGTTCGATGTCAGACAACTCGAACCTGGCTCTCCAGTCAAAAGCGTGCAGGTCCAGGGAAGTCCGATAGGCTTCTGCCGCCTGCTGAAGCTGGCCCTGCTGACTCAGATACCATCCGCGAAACCGCCAGAACAGGCTGTCGCCAGCGGATTCTTCGGGCAACATGGCCAGTATTCGTCCAACTTCCTCCGTTTGCGTGTCCAGTATGTGTCGATTCAGAAAATGCCTCAACAGCTGAGGATTTTGTGGAAACTGCGACAACAGCCCCGCCAATGATTTGCGGCGCGCATCTCTGGCAGACGGGGGTTCTGTATCCTGACTTTCAGCAAGGTCCAGAGTCTCATTCAGGTGAATTGAACGTGCCACATTAAACAGATCGACGTCCGGCTGGGCTGCCCCCCAACGTGACGTCAGTTCAATGCCGTTGGTGAACATCAAATGATCGGCGAGGACCAGATACACATAGGCTTCCGGAGGTGCGGCCTGAGCCCGAATTGCATTTTCAATCTCCGTCAACATCTCGGTGCGTTGCAGCGTAATGGCGTTGAAGAAGATCAGCCGCCGCCATGCATCCACACTGGTCGGATCGATTTCCACCACGCGTTTACAAATCTCGACTCCCTTCAGCGGTTGACCTGCAGGCCCAAACAAAATGTGGCTGGCCTCCAGATAGGCGGCCGGTGCCTTGGGGCTTTGTTCCGGCACGCTGAGCAGGGCATCGACCGCTCCGATGTAGTCAGCCCGTTGCTGCAGAGCATCACCGAGCAACAGCCAGCCATCACTTGTATTGGCATTCCATGCCGTCCATTCACGTGCTATCGACGCAACTTTTTCCCAGTCGTAGTTGTCATGCGCGGCAAGGCAGTCGACACGAAAGAGAGCTTCCTTTTTCCGAAACTTCGCCGCCTGCTGGGCCTGCCAGGACTCATACAGCGGCCTTGTGGCAAACGCGGCAACAAGCACCAGCACGCCGATGCTGAACAGAATAACCTTCCTCCGGAGACCAGGCCCGTGCCTGCCCAATACGGACTTAGCGGCAGATGTGGCGTCGGCACCAGAGATCGTGTCAGATTCAGGCGTTGTCATAATCACTCCCTGCCATTCTCAAGTTATCTCGATTCGGCACACACGGTTGGATTGCCTTTTGGAACTGAAGCTGGTGAAATTAATGTGTTGTTCGGTCGGCGCTCGACAGATGCTTGGGCGGTTCCGATCAAAAAACTCTGTTTGACTCTTAAGAATTTGGAGAAGTACCAAGATGGCCCGCACCCTGACATCCCTGATGGGATTGTTCCTGTTGACGTTTGTAACGATCGGCTGCCAGCAACCCAGTGACGGTTCGCACCAGAACGAGGATCCGCCAGCCGTTGAGGGCTCGGACTTGGATATGACTGATCCAGCGAACATGCCCGAGATGGATTCTCCTCAGGCCACAGAGGCCAAGGAACAAGAAGAGTAGTCGGTTATTATCAGTCAGCCCGGTCGGGATGCGCAGTACAAACTCTGGTTCGTGTTGCCGCGACAGATTGTTGTCGCACCGTCATTGCTCCTGAATCGTTTGCAACTGATTGCTCTTAATCGGTCCGTCGATCGAGGTTGTTTGTCCGCCTGGCCAGACGACCTCGATCCGGTCGACTGTTTCGGCCGTGCCAAGACCGAAATACAGCGGTAGCAAACTCTGAGACAGGTAGCCCGATTTCCCGTCGTGATACTGAGTTTGTGTCGTCTCCCCTGTCACGACTCTCACGGTGGCTCCTAACGCGTCTCGATTTGAGCGACTGCCAACCAGCTTGATTTTCAGATAATTAAATGCTGTCGCCGTGGCAGACAGATCACTGGCCAGCACCAGCGGCTCAGAATTGAAGTCGTTGGTGATAATGTCCAGGTCACCGTCGTCGTCGAAGTCGAACAGCACAGAAGACCGGGACCCCAGGGCTGACCAGACGACGACCGTTCCTTCACGCCCCTGACACATCGGATGCTGGCGGTCTTCACCGGAAGCATCCAGCAAGAACCAGGGTTTGGTTAACCGCCCGTCCGGGCGCGGCTCGACCCCCAGAATGAACTCCGCATCGCGAAAACGTTCTCCACGGTCGTTCAGCAGCACCGAGTTCACGGCATAGCGGTACGGAAAACACATGCTGGACGCGACAAACGCATCCTGGAATCCGTCAGCATTCAGATCGCCGATACTCAGCCCCCACGGCCAGTAGTTCTCGGCACGCAGTTCATCAGAGTCTTCTGAAAAAACGCCAGCGCCGTCACTGCGAAACAGTGCGTTCCCGAAAATGCCTCCATTATCGCTCTGCAGAAAACTTTCGGGCCACTGCATGTCAGACTTCTGTTTTTCCAGTGCCGGGCCGACATCCTTGCTCATGTCCGAGTGCATGTCGGTGACCATCAGGTCGACGTCACCATCGTTTTCAAAATCGAATGCTTTGACTCCCATCGCTCCCCAGGGTGTGCGTGCAAATACTTCGCGACTCTTCCGTACGAATGACTGACCGCCCTGATTCTCATAGTACTGGTCGTTCCCCTGCATGTTCAGCACGTACAGATCGAGCCAACCGTCGCCGTTCACATCCACGGGTGTGGCATCACCGGCCCAGCCTTCATCGGCTAACCCGACTGCTTCCGATACCTCCTGAAACTTAAGGCCGCCTTCATTGTGAAACAACAGGCTGCGTTCAGTAAGATTGTCCTTAAGGTGGCCGGCAAACGCATCCTTTGTTCCCACGTAATAGCTCAGGTCCGTCCCGGCGGGCAAAGAGCTGGTTCGGTCCACGCGAAGGGGCGCAAATTCATCGGTGGTATACTGCCCGACATTGCACAGAAACATGTCGAGCAATCCGTCGCGGTCGTAATCGAAAAAGACTGAGGCTGAAGAATGCCCAACGTAATTCAGCCCGGAACTCTCAGTCTGATCTGTGAAATGCCCGGCCCCGTCGTTCACGAACAGGATGTTTCCACCGCGAACGGTGGTGACGTACAGGTCGGCATCTCCGTCATTGTCGATATCCGCAAAACTCGCTGTCACACCAATCCGGTCGGATACTCCCACCCCTGACTGCTCGGTGATATCTTCAAAACGACCTTCCCCCAGATTCCGCCAGAGTGCGTTGTTTCCTGCCTGGCTGACAAAGTAGAGATCGTACAGACGGTCACCGTCAACATCCGCGACACAGACGCCGTTGCCGTGATCGTAGTGATTGACCTGCAGACGCCACCTCTGTTCATCAACGATCTGTGGCTGAAAATCGATTCCACTGACTGCCCGCCGGTCCTGAAACTGGAAGTCACAGAACACTGTGAACTGATCCCGTGTCGCCAACTGGGCCTGCTGCGTCCGCTGTAGCCACTCGGTGTCCGCAACTTCCGGCGGCTGAACCAGGTGAGTCATCTGCGGAGCTTCTGTTTCAGCAGATGTCGGGAATTCGTCGCGCCACTCTGGTGGAGGGGCAATCTCACCGACGATGAACTGAAGTGTCTTCCGCAATTCGACAATCGCTTCGGGCGACTGCGAGTTGAACACGCCACGCAACTGCCCCAGTCGATCAACAACGATAAACCGAGGATCGTGCAGGATCGGCATCTGACTATTCTTAGCGTCGTCTCGAACCGGCAACCCAAAACCCTCAGCCGACAGCTGCCAGATCGCTTCGCGCGAACCCGTCAGAAACTTCCAATGGTCGGGATCCGCCTGGTACCCCGCCGCATACTGCTGCAGCACTTCAGCAGTATCGAATTCAGGATCGACCGTAATGCTCACAAACCGAATTCCATCCCAGACCGGATCAGAACTCAAAGCAGCCTGAGCTTCCATCAAACGCGTGGTCTGCAACGGGCAGGTACTTGTGCAGCGGGTAAACATGAAGTTCACGATCCAGACTTTGCCCTGCAACTGTGCGCTGCCGTATGCGGCGCCGCTCTGGTCGGTCAATTCGAACTCGGGTGCCCGCTTAAGGACGGGAACACCGACACCGTTGGGGGATACCGCTGACGGTTCAACGCTCGACGACGTCTGAGCCGGCTGTTCCGGTTCCCCCTGATCAAAAGCAGGCCAGAGCAGGAAGCCCAGGACGACAAGTGCAGTCGCGGTAAACAAAATAAATGCCGAGGATTTCATACAATCGTCCGAGGAATTCAATGATCATTTCGAGTCAGAGGAGCTTGTGTGAGTTGCTGTACGGTAGCCCACGTCCACATAAGCTGCTGATCTGGGCAGAAAGTCTTCATCGAAATCAGGATCAGGAGCATCCAGTGTATTGCGGGAGGCGTCCAGAGTTCCACGCAAATCGGGCGTATTGCCACCCAACAGGCACCCACTCACACCCGTTGCGTCCAGAATGTCGATTTCGTAAGGAGCACCAGGACGTGATCCGTCGCCAGCCGTGTTATGCCAGAAAATACTGTTTTCATAAAGATTACCAGCGCCACGGTCGTCCACGGCATTCCAGTTTGCGGTAAATGTACAGCGACGGACTTCGACTCTCGACCCCGGAAAAACGGTTAACGCACCACAGCCGTGTTCACCGTTGTATCGGAGTCCGAATTCGCCTGCGATCCTGTCCATGCCGGTGTTCGCGATGTTTCCGACAAACAGACAGTTTTCAATGATCGCACCACTGCGTTCCAGAACGTCAACAGCGGCTCCCGTTCCTGGACAGCGGTTATTAATAAAAACGCAGTGTCGAATTGCAACGTGCCCCTGTTGCAGGCCGCGATGTTCAATGGAAATGCCTCCCCCGCACAGTCTGGTGGAATTGTCAACGATTCGATTGTTCTCGATTTTCGGGTAAGAACGTCCAAAGATCTTAATCGCACCACCATCGGCGTAAAAGAACAAGGCCGGCTTCAGGCGCGGATCACGAGCTGCCGGCTCAAGCGGTGTCGCTGCTTCCGCCTGTGTCAGAAAGCTGTTCGCACCGGTAATGGTGAAGCCTCGGATCGCTGTCAGCTGAGTAATCCCGTCTCCAAAATACACCACATGATTAACAATCGCCGGATACGAGTCCGCGTTCACATCCGCCATGTCCGCATTGGCAGCCGTTAAGATCACTTCGCCAACCGCTTCCAGAGTCAGCCCGTCATGTTCAGCATTAAACTGCAGGAATGCCTGCCCGGCACGCTGCGGGGCATAGGTTCCCGGATGGACGCGGACAACCGACCCCGTCCCCGCCATCGCAGCACGATTCAGCGCGGCCTGGATGTCCTGCCCTTCGAATACATCCAGAAACAGCGGCTCGACCGACACCGTGTTCGCAACTGTTTCATTCAAGTCGGAAACGGAATCGCCGCTTTGGCAGCCAATATTGGAAAAGCTGATCAGACACGCGACTGCCATGCTCGACAAATATGGCCACAGCCGATGCCCGGGACGAAACAGTCTGATCGGCAGGCCCGGGCGACGGCTTGCTCTGCGACCAGTCGCACGATCGATAATGTCACTGTCAATCTGGCCCTGCAACACGACCTCCTTCATGAACCTCTCCTGGCCTCAAGGCCGGATCGACCAGTATCACTCCCATGATGTCATCGTGATAGGGTCGGTAGCCGCACAACGGGTCGACCTCCAGCGGATAGGAGCCAGCCGCCTGAGTCTCGAAGTGCACGGTATTTTCAAGTCCCGGAATGGCAACGCCTTTCAGATTTCCCGGCGCAAACGTGTAAATGTAGTCGTCACTGCGCAAAATAAAATCGACGGGCGTATGTGGTGGCAACACCAGTTGATGATACCAAAACAGATCATCATTCGTATCAGAAATTCCATCCGGGCCCGGGCTCAGAAACCGCCAGGAGAAATCCAGACCATGGACAACGATCTCAATCGGTTGACCGGCATCCGCCAGCGTGATCGTGTCGGCTAAACCGCCGGTTGACACTGACCGACGAAATCGCCATACGCCGCTGAGACTGATGGCGATCAGTAGAACGGTGACAGTTCCCGTGCGGAATGAAAGCATCGAACCCGGCATTTGCACTACGTAACTTCAACATAAAATTTGTGCGTGATGACGATCATCTCGGCACACTTCACTTCGGTGCATACTCGACACTGCCGCCGAATTGTACAAGTGCAGAGAATTCACGCACGATCGGTGGTTGCGTCGCTTCATGTGTCGTTCCTGTGAACAGATGGCAGGCACGGGCAGCAAAAGATTGCATGTGTCGCGTCACTGAGATACGATCATACCGTCACTGCTCGGGTGCTGCACCGCCAACGTATCGTCTACGAGTTCGCCCATGCGCAACAGTTACGTTCCATCCGCCCGAACGGTCTGCCGACGTCAGTTCCTGCACCACAGCGGACTGACTTCAGTCGGGCTATCCGCCGCTCAGCTTGCGAGGCTGCGTGGCCTTTCGGCCAGTGATACCCGATCAAGCAGACACCGAGCAAATTCGTGCGTCTTCATCTTTTTGTTTGGCGGCCCCAGTCACATTGACCTGTGGGACATGAAACCTGCGGCTCCGACGGAAATTCGCGGTGAGTTTCAACCGATCGCCACCAGCGTGCCAGGCATAAACGTCTGTGAACACCTGCCGTTGATTGCTCTACAGACGGACAAGCTCTGCCTGCTGCGCTCCATGACACACCGCATGCCTGTCCATGGTCCGGCATGCAGCGAAATTTATACCGGACGTCCGTACTTCGGCCCGCCTGTCACTGATCAGGCGACACCGGAAGACTGGCCCTCGCTGTCGTCGCTCGTGAGCCAGTTCGGTAACGACCAAGGCAGTCTGCCGGAGGCTGCGGTGCTGCCATGGTACACACAGTTTGTCGGACAGGATCGTAGAATTGCAGGACAGACCGGAGGTCGCATGGGAGACCACTTCGACCCGTTTCTGGTGGAAGGTGATCCCACACATGCAGACTTCGACGTGCAGGGACTGCAGTTGCCCAATGACGTCAACGCGGATCGCTTCAAAGCCCGGAAGAAATTTCGCCGCGGACTTGAAACTCAGTCCGGGGAAAACCTGCAGCACCTCGAAAACGTGCGTTTGCTGGAAGCAAGATATTCCGCAGCCGAAAAACTGATTGATGCCTCACGTGCACAATCCGCCTTTTCGCTGCAGCACGAGTCGTCCGTGAGTCGGGATCGTTATGGTCGAACGAAGTTTGGACAAAGCCTGCTGCTGGCGCGTCGTCTTGTCGAAGCTGGTATGTCAATGATCACCGTCAACTGGGACGATGAAAGCAGAGTCAACAAGGTGTCGCCTCACTGGGACACCCACGATGAAAACTTTTCACGTCTCAGCAAAGACTTGTGTCCGGTTTTTGACCGTGCCTTTGCGGCGTTCATTCAGGACCTGCAGGACCGCGGACTGTTGGAGACAACGATGGTTGTCGCCGTTGGCGAGTTTGGCAGGACTCCCAGAATCGGTCGTATCACACAAAACGGCATGACAAAGCCAACTGGCCGTGACCACTGGCCTCACGCTTTTACCGCTCTGCTGGCCGGCGGAGGCGTCGGTGGAGGTCAGGTGTATGGAACCACCACGTCGACCGGTGGCTATGTGGACGACAATCCGGTCACTCCCGCAGATCTGACAGCCACAATTCTAAGACATCTGGGGGTCGATCCACATCAGGAATGGTTCGACCGGTTTCAGCGCGTGCGGAGACGATTAAGTGAGGGCAATCCGGTCCCGAATCTCGGTTAGTCGCATTCACCACCGCACTCTCGGTAATGACGATCTCATTCGCTCGTCATCCGGGAACGGTCGCGATGAAATCGAACGTTTTTTGAATGTCTGGCCGTGAGCCCCCGAAAACGGGCGGCTAGCTGCCAGTTGTGGTGAAAAACAGCACTTGCCGACGTAATCACTGAATCCTGGAAACACGCCAATCACAACGTTCTCACGTGTCTGGTTTGAATCCACCGTGTGAGATGCCGATACTCCCTGCACCCTGGAAATCGGAATCAGGGTATCAACCCTTTCCTTTTTGTTGGTTCCCGGCAACACTGCTGGACTTCACGGACAGCGGCCGACTATACTCCTCGGCTCGATGCTGCCAAAATAATATACATTTGTTCACCTCCGTTTTGATGTTGATGTCTTGGGAGCGACGTTCGGAGTTGGAACATTCATTTCTGACCGGCAGCTCGAATAATTGAGGGCGATGCCCTCGCCAGGTGAAAAAATATGCCAAAGCAAAAAACTCACAAAGGGATGAAACGTCGCTTTAAGATCACGGCGTCGGGAAAAGCGAAGCACCGTAGCGCATTTCGTGGTCATCTGTTGAGCGGCAAGCCCGCCAAACGAAAGCGAAATCTGCGGAATGGCGGTATCTCTGAGGGCAAAGATGCGAAAAACATCATTGAAGCTCTTCGTCCGTCTCTGTAGTTGAGCATTTTCGTGAAAATATGTTGTGGCTGAGTCAATTTCGGCCATGAATGCGACTGGCTGCTCAGGTGCGAGCATCAGTCCCAATTGTCTGAGGCACCAGCCTCCTAAGATCCCATACCAGAATCCACGGTATCAAACGTCTCAAAATGTCGTACCGGGCCTGGTCGAAAGACTGAATCATGCGTGTCAGAATCGGAAAAGCCCGCCGTCGCTCCAAAAAGCGTTTGTTTAAGGAAGCTCGCGGTAACGTAGGTGGTCGCAGCAAACTGTTACGAACCGTCAAAGAGACGATCATTCGTTCACGGGCCTATGCGTTCCGTGACCGACGAGTACGCAAGCGAATGTTCCGTCAGCTGTGGATCATTCGATTGACGGCCGCCTGTCGGGAACGAGGTATTTCCTACTCACAGTTCATTCATGGGCTGCATCTGGCAGGGATCGAGCTGAACCGCAAGTCTCTGAGCGAACTGGCAATCGTACACCCTCAGGTTTTTGACGAGGTTGTCGCGGCGGTCAAATCTGCGAAGTCGGCCGCGGTTGCCTGAGGCTTCCGGGAATCGGTGATAACAGCGAGAAACTTGCTCACAGGTTTCTCGTTTTTTTATGCGCAACAGAACGAATTCGAATACACAGTGGCACCGTCAGCCACAATAACACGTATGGATGCGACAATCCCTGCGGTTTGCAGGCTTGGTGCGGCTGCTCATGGGCGACTCCATTTGATTCGGCCAACATCCACATCGTTTAAACTACCAGACCACTATTATCCTAAGCGTCAAGTCGAGTCGGAGTTCGTAAATTGGATATTTTGAAAGCATTCCGTGACTACCAGGAAGCCGCCACTGCGGCCATTGCCGGCGCAGCTACAGCGGAAGAACTGGAACAGGTTCGCATCGCGTACCTGGGTCAGAAAAAGGGAAAACTGCGTGAGCTTCAAGGTCTCGTCGGCAGAGCCAGTAAAGAAGAGAAGCCCCTGGTCGGCAAGACGTTCAACGAAGTCCGCACGCAGGTAACCGCACAGCTTGAGCAGCGAATTTCGGGACTCAGCCAGCGCAGCGAGTCCGCGATAAGCGACTTCGACCCGACGCTGCCGGGGCAACTGCCACCACTGGGCGCCGTACATCCGATCACTCGGACCATCGCTCACTTCCGTGAGTTAATGGGACGTTTTGGATTCGACGTTGTGGAAGGTCCGGAAATCGAAGATGAACGACACAACTTCGACGCACTGAACATCCCGGAGGACCATCCGGCGCGTGACCCGCTTGATAATTTCTACATTGCCACCGCCGCAAAGACGGCAGGCGGACCAATTCTGCTGCGGAGTCAGACGTCAACCGTTCAGATCCGCACGATGGAGGCAGTGAAACCACCGGTTCGTATCGTATCGTTGGGACGTGTATATCGACCGGATACGATGGATGCCACGCATTCCTGTATGTTCCACCAGATGGAGGGGCTGATGGTCGACACGAACGTCACAATGGCTCAGCTGAAGACGCTACTCAGCCTGTTTGCTCGTTCGTTTCTGGGACCGGACGTCGAGATCCGTTTTCGCCCGTCGTTCTTTCCCTTCACTGAGCCTTCAGTGGAGGTTGACATGAAGTGGGGAGACTCGTGGATGGAGGTGGGTGGTGCGGGTATGGTGGACCCGAACGTCTTCCGGGCGGTGGGGTATGCCCCCGATGAAGTGTCGGGATTCGCGTTTGGTCTGGGCATTGAACGCTTCTGCATGAAGCATTACGAAGTCGACGATATCCGTCGTTTCTATGAGAACGACGTGAGGTTTCTGAAGCAGTTCGCTTAGTCGTTGCTGCAGGACACGGCGGAAATCACGTTTGCAGCCCCCGTGGCTTTGCCACAAACTCTGCCGCCAGCCTCCTGGAAGACAGCAGAGGCTGGTTCTGTCAGCTTTTCAGGTTCAGCGGACCCTGACAAAACCGGCAGGCGACATTCTGTCCGACAAACTGGGCGCTTGCACGAATTTCCGTGGAGCAATGAGGGCAGGTGGCATACATCGCAAGACGTTCGACATCTTTGTCGTATTCAAAACCGTGGTTGCAGTGCCGACACTGCACTGTCGCCCCCACGTATTTCGCGTTGATTCTGAGCTCTTCCTGACAGCCGCCACACCGAACAAAGTGTCCTCTGGCCTTAGCCGTCTTCATTTCCCGAATCTCAGGCAGGGGCACAAATGCCGGGATTTCCACACTGTCTTCCGTCAGCTCCGTATTCAGCAACGCGCGGCACGTCATGCAATGCACGACATTGGCCGGCATGTCATCTCCACATTTGGGGCACGGTCCTCCCTGCCACGCACCCTTAATACCACGGAATTCGTTAGACATGTTGAAGACACTCGAAGTCATATCCCCACCCTGCATACTGCCTGTCTGTGTACAAATGCGTCACCCCTGTATCAGAATAGGGCACGAAAGAAGCCACAGAGGTGTGAGTGTTGTAAAACACTCTATAATCGAAAATAGATGTAGAACCTATCAAGACACGAGCATTGCCGGTGGATTTTGTTCATCGCAAACAAAGCCCGGAGCACCTGCGTACAATCTTCCGATTAAGTCGTTCGATCGTCACCACCGAATGGATCTTACCAGTATGCAAACAGTGCGCCGGATCGCATTCTGAGAACAGAAATCCTGTAATTTCAGGGGGGGCTCGGTCAGGTCAGGTGTTGCCTGTACCGGCCTAAATCCGAGGCAAAATCGTATCCAGGATCGTAAAAGGGCCGAATACCGTATATTTTGAGACTAAGACGGTATCGGCCGCGAGCGGGTCACAGGATCCAACAAGTATCTCATTCTCGACCGCGATTCTGTATTTGCTGTGTCATTATGTCGACAGCAACGATCGTACTCTGTGAACAAATCGCAGGTTGGGCGTTTGCCTTTTTCTATTAAGACCACACGTTCAGGCTTTTGGACGCAATCATGGCAGAAACGTCGGAAGACGACACCAATCAGGAAGCCTTCCTCCTTAGCTGGGACGGAACGACGTGGCGAGATGTGGTGCGATTGCACCAGGGACAGGTCATAACAGTTGGCAGATCCGCAACAAATAAGCTGGTGCTGCATGACGATGCGTGCAGCCGAAATCACTGTGAAGTGTTTCACTCGGACGGTGTTTGGCAGGTTCGCGACCTGGAAAGCCGCAACGGAACACTGGTCAATGAACATCCAGTTGAGGGCAACCTGAAACTCAGGCCAGGCGACGTGGTCTGTATCGGACAGTGTCGTCTGGCATTCACCACCAGCCTGGATTCACAGCCTCGGTTGCCGGACGCTGGCACAAACGTGACAGAACGAGAAACGTCGCTGTCAGCGAGTGCCACACCTCACGAAGAACCGCCCATTCTGCATCGGTCCATTGTACCACAGTTCCTCACCGCTGAGGCCCCCCCCGGACGGCAGTCCGGTCATGAGAAGGAACTTGCCAGACTCTATCGCCTTGGCCTCGAAATGGGGGCTGCAGAAACTCGGCAGCAGTTGACGGAAGTCGTCCTTAAGAGCCTGGCTGCAGAGACGGTGGCGGACATCTCGGCAGTGCTGCTGGCTCGCCCCAATGCTGCGGAAAGTGTCGCTCCGGCGGACTTGCTGGTGGTGGCCTATGACAGTCGAAAAGACCTGCCGTACAGACGCGTTTCAGACAACCTCTCACGTGTTGTGTTATCAAGTCGAGAAGCGGTTCTGGCGCGCGACGTGGAAGACGATCAGCAACTGGCCGTCTTTGACAGCCTCGGCGAAATGCGAGCCATGAGCGTGATATGTGCGCCCATTCATTGTGACGATCAGGTTCGAGGCCTGGTTCATCTGTATGCGACGAATCCGGATAATGCACTGGACAAGCACGACCTGGAGTACACCCTGGCTGTCGCACGACAGCTCGCGCTGGCCCTGGACCATCTCAGCGAACGTGATTCGCTCAAGTCAGGACTCGCTCAAGCCAGAAACGTCAACAAGTCGCTGCGGCAGCACTTTGACACTGAGTTCAAGCTGATCGGCGACAGCTCTGCCATGACGGATCTGCGTGAGAAGATTGTGCTGATTGCTGAGACACATGCCAACGTTTTGATACGTGGCGAGAGCGGATGCGGCAAGGAACTGATCGCTCGCAACATCCACTTCAACAGCCCGCGACGGGAAGGACCGTTCGTCTGCCTGAACTGCGCGGCACTCAACGAAAACCTTCTGGAAAGCGAATTATTTGGTCACGAAAAAGGTGCCTTCACCGGAGCATCTGACCGCAAGATCGGACGTTTTGAACAGGCCCACCAGGGAACGTTGTTCCTGGATGAAGTCGGCGAGATGAGTACGGCGATCCAGGCGAAGTTTCTCAGAGCACTGGAAGGACATCCCTTCGAGCGAATTGGCGGCCGCAAACCGATTGAGGTCGATGTCCGCATCGTCGCGGCCACGAACAAGGATCTGGAAGAAGCCGTGGAAGGTGGAGACTTTCGAAAGGACCTCTATTTCCGACTGCACGTGGCAGAATTGATCGCTCGACCGTTACGGGAGCGTCCGGACGACATTCCGATTCTGGCTGAATTTTTCCTGCAAAAATTCGTGGAGAAAACCGGGCGCGTGATTTCCGGCTATTCTGAAGACGCACAGTCGTTGCTGACCAGCTACGACTGGCCAGGCAATGTCCGTGAGCTGCAAAACACGATCGAACGCACTGTTATTCTGTGTCGCAACGAGATCATCCGTGGAACAGATGTCCAGTTATCTTCATTTGCCAGTCGACTGTCGTCTCAGCCAACACTGCCTGCCGCCACTGTGAACTACCACGAAATGTCGCTGAGTGACGTGGAACGCGATCATATTCTGGCAACGCTGGATTTTACCGATTGGAATAAGTCGCAGGCAGCACAGATTCTGGGCATCGAACGCTCAACTCTGGACCGGAAACTGAAACGATACCACGTGTCAAGACCAGAATAGTTTTTCTAAAAAATCGCCTCAGTTCACTGGTTTTTCGGGGGCCCAGCGGCTGAGATACCAAGATAGCTCAAGCTTCCCCAGGAATCGTTATCCCGGATTGTTCTTTTTTGTTGACAATTCGCCACGCCGCTTCAAGAATCGGCGTCGAACGGATTTCACTGTCACTGAGTGTGTGTTTTCGGTTGTTGGTCCTGGAAGGCCAGGTAGACAACCAGCCGATTCAGGGCGGGCCATAGAGGGAGCCAATGGAATGGCGAAAGTTCAGCAACCTTGTGCTTTGCTAACATTGGAGCCATTGAATGTCGTCGTTTTTAGCTGAGTTGGACGGAACTCTCGAATCACTTTCAGCAATTGAAGGTTATGAGTTCCTAAGTGATTTGGACGCCGGGTTTGAAGAAGAACTGAAATCACTGGGAGTTGATCCCGGGGCACCAACGGCTGCCAAGCCGGGGTCAGAAGAAAAAGTGATGATGTTGGCCGCGCGTTACGCAGCTGGATTGCCGTTGTGGCACAACGATGACTGCTACGACCACGGTCCTGGCAGCGTTGGCAATCTGATTGTGGACAACAATATCGTAGTGGACGGAACGACTGCAGCAGACGAGCAATTTGACGTTGCCTGACTGAGCAGTACGACAGGCAATCAGTCCCTAAGAAATAAAGGCACCCTGCCGGGCCTCGACAGGGTGCCTTATTCACAGGGTCAGCAGAGGTTGGTCCGTCGTCAATCTGCTCCACACAAGTGGAGCAGCCTGCGTCTTGATTCCGCTGCTGAATCCCGCTTCCCGGGCTCGCCGCATGTTCGTTGAACAAACATTGACACTGGCTTCCCGCACAGCAGCGTCGAATGCGGCGTTTCCTCAACACCTGTCCCCCGCACGTTCGTGCCGGAGAATCAAACGCAGAACAGTAGAATAAAAGCCGAAACACCTCTGCATCCGGCATCCTCGGCTCTTAGAAGCCGGATTCTTCGCCTTCGATCTGCGCCTGCAGTTCGTCTCGCTCACGACGAGTTACTTCGAGATCGAACATCAAGTATTTAACATCCAGACGCAGCTGCGATAACGCCTCCTGAACCAGTCCCAGAATCCTTCTTCGCCGAAGGGCTGATTCTGTGACACGGCTATACAGCGCCTGCAGTTCCTCGTGTCTGGCCGCATCGATGTCGATGCCACGGATCAAGTCGCCGAGTTCAACAAGCTCTGCAGGCAGATCCTCGGCAGGTCGAGCTTCAAATCGTTTTGGGGGACTCATAGGGTATCCTGAACTATTCATGCTCACGCAGTAAGAACTGCTGATATGGAAGACAATTCTGCAGAATCAGCCTTGTACTCGCAAGGAAATACCGATGCCGATTTCACAATCGGCCCCTGTCGTCGTTATGACCGGAACGGATTAATATTGCCCCTTTCTCCCGGTAACCCCGATAACCGACAAACCTGACATTCAGCAAACAGGTCAGACGTCCGCAAAGCAAAGCCGACTTTTTCAACAAATACTTTGGTAATGCGGCGGCCAAGTCAACTTTTTCTCACGAAATGCACGGCCCGAATGCCTGTCTCGTAACGAGGTCTGGGGCAGAACAGGTGTCATTTCTGGTCTCTCCATGAACGCTGTTCTATGGTATTCTGCCAGCCCTCAGTTTCATCATATTTCCATCACGGTCTGGGAAGTTGTGACACGGATGTCGCGATCCATTATTCAGGAAGAATCTCCCCCCACGACAGGCCGCGGCCTGTCATTCCCCGGGGTTCAGGTGCTGTTGGGGATGGTTGCGGCGTCAGCTTCAGCCGGACTGGCCGACGACACCAGTGAAAAATGGCAAGTCATCATTCCGTCAGGACAGTCAGTTCAGATGGAACAACAGCAAGTGGCGAGCGATGATAGTGATGAGACGCTTCAGATTCAGCTGGGCTCGTCTGCGGACTTTCAACAGGTCCGCGTCATCTCCGTCCGTCAACCGGCCACGGTTGTCGATGAATTCAACGCAACGGTTCGATTGAATGCCACGCAATCGGGACTGCGGCTGGCACTGCGGCTGGTACTGCCGCGTCAGAAAGATCCTCGAACCGGTCAGCCTCTGACTGGCCTCGTAGCGGGCGACACGTACAAAAGGGCAGAGACCTGGCAAACGCTGTCTGTAGCGGGCAGTCGGTCCGCAGTGGCATCTGAGGTCAGACGTCTTCGTGCGGCGCTGCATCAGTCAAATCTGAATTTTTCCGATGCGTATTTTGACGCGTGCGTGCTGGTGGCCGAGGTGCATTCCGGCACAACGTTCATTGAAATCGGTGCATCAGCGTATGGACCCATAGTTGCGCCGCGTGCAGGAATTGTTGTGAGGAATCCAGCTGCCCCCGTGCAATCCGATGTGACTGAACGGCGAGTCAAAATTGAACGTGACAGAATTCTTGTTGATAATGTCACAACGTTCCCGATATTCATGCCCGATCATGGAGAATCTCCGGAGACTCTGCTGCAGCTTGGTGTCAATGCGGTTTGGGTGGCCGATGTAAACAACGTGGAGCGAATGCAGACGCTGAAGGATATCCGGATGGTGGTAATTGCCACACCGCCACATCCACAGTTCGATCCAGCCGATTTCAATACACCGCTCCAGGGTCTGCCTCCACTCGATCAGTTGCACCCGGATCCAGATGCCTGGCTGCTGGGAACGCGCGTGGGGACAGAACAGCAACCGCATCTGCTGGCCTGGGCTCGGGCAATCCGCACTGCTGACCGAATCATGAGACGCCCGTTGATGGCAGATGTTCTGGCTGCCGAAGGAGTGGCCTCTCGCCAGATAGATATCGTTGGGATCAGCCAAACACTGCCCGGGGGAACGACCACATTCGGCGAATCTCGAAACAGGTCCTACCTGAGGCTAAACTCTTCTGCGCAGCTGACACTACCATGGGAGTGGATTCATGTAGAACCATCCGGTCACCTTGCGGCGTGGCGCCGTTCGGTTGGCGCAGAACCGGTCTTTGTGGAACCTGAACAGGTGATGATGCAGGTCGTCGCTGCACTTTCGGCGGGATCTCGTGGCATTGGATTCTGGAAAACACAATCGCTCGAATCGAATGACCCGGCACAACTCGAAACGGCCAGAATCATCGAACTGGCCAACCTGTACGTCGACATTCTGGCTCCATTGCTAGCGAGTAGTCGCGTTCACGGTCACATTGCGATGACTCTGAGAGGTACTGACGCGGAGCGGGAAAGTAAGGACGTCTCATGGCTCAATGCCGTAACGGGAACGACAGTGGCCGACCCTGGTTACAATCAGATTCCTGAGGTTCCTGATGCAGCGATGCTGAACGGAGCGGGACCATCACTGATCCTCGCAGGATTCTGGGACCATGCTTCGCATTTTGTGCCTCAGCATTTGTATGCACGGTCCGCCGAACTGACCGTTGCGGCTGGTGAAACCGCCTCGGCGTGGCAGGTTTTTGCGACAGGCGTTAAGGGTTTGCGACGTCAGCCGACAGCGGGTGGTCTGGCACTGACAATCCGCGATTTCGACCAGGTTGCGACAGTCCTGATATCGTCGGATCAGGAACAACAGAAACGGCTGGAAGCGCGCGTGCACTCTCACGCCCGACGAGCAGGCCAGCTTTTTATCGAACTGGCGGAACTCAAACTTGCCCGAGTGCAGACCACTTGTCACAGGATCGACAGCATGACGTCGATTGCTGGATCAACGCCCCAGCTGTTTGCTCAGGCACAAGAACAGATCGAAATGGCACATCAGGCGCAGACACGACGTGATTTCCGCGGCGCCGAACGCCATGCCCGTCAATCTATGCACTCCGTCAGGACAGTTCAAAATCTCTATTGGAATGCAGCGCTTCGTGGACTGACCACTCCCGCGGCCAGTCCTCACACAATCAACTTTGCTGCGTTACCCGACCATTGGCGAATGTTAACGCGAATTGAGTCAAGTCAGGCGTCTGAAAATCTGATTCCGTCCGGAAAATTCGACAGTCTCAGACTTCTGACTGAGAGTCTGTGGGAACCCGTGTCTCCACAGCCTGCGACATATCATTCCAGCGCGGATATTGTGACCGAGAATCGTGGTCCCAATCAGGTACTGCGAATGCGGGCATGGAAACGGTCCTCCGAAGTGACAGCGATCTCCGGACAACCGACGCTTCTGGTTCAGGCTCCGGAGATCATCGCCCAGCGCGGCGACGTATTTGAGATCAGCGGAAAAGTTCGGATTGGTCAGGGTGTGCAATCTGCGAACGACGCCCCGTTTCTTGTTTTTGACAGTGACCTGGGTCCCGAGTTCGCAGTGCGGCCTGAGCTGGAACCGTCATGGAGAGCCTTCCGAATTCTTCGCGAAGCGTCGAAAACAGGACCGTTCAGGATATGGCTGGCACTGACAGGTTCGGCGGAAGTATTTATCGACGATTTTTCGGTTGTCCAACAAGCACGTCTGCCGTCAGCGGAAACCCTTCCGAAATTTGGAGAAACCGCACAACCGGCGGGCTCCCGGCCCACACGCGGTTCCCGTGTGCAGGGCGCGGGATATTCCATCCAGTCGTTTCCCTGAGAATGCGTTGGCGGATCACTCCTGGACAACGATGAAGCTTGCAGATGCAGGCCCAGTCGGTACTCTGTAAATGTCTCAGAGATCAGTCGACGGAAAATCACCACAGATTCCCACTCTTTTGACAAGACGCAGGTGAAGTCTGTGAGGTCCGTGACCGATTGGCAGTTTGTCCGCTGCCAGTCGCCGAAAACATGATTTCGGCGAAATGATCGTCCCTGCCAGTCGTGCACCGCGACTGCAACACCGTCTTAGTTTCAAGGATCACATCAGAATGCCAATCGCCACTCCCGAACAATATGCAAAGATGCTTGATGCGGCCCAGCAGGGTGGCTACGCCTATCCGGGTATCAATGTCACGTCGATCGTGACCATGAATGCTGCGATGAAGGCTTTTGCCGATGCGAAATCTGACGGCATTATTCAGTATTCAACCGGAGCGGGGGAGTTTGCGTCCGGCCTGAATGTCAAAGACGCCGTTCATGGTGTCATCGTTTTGGCGGAAGCAGCTCACCGACTGGCGGAAAAATACGACATTCTGGTGGCTCTGCATACGGACCACTGCCAGCCCAAAAAGGTTGACTCATTCCTCAAGCCACTGATCGAAGCCACCACAGCCCGCCGCGCGGCCGGGCAGGGTAATCTCTTCCAGTCTCATATGTACGACGGATCGGAATTGCCGCTGGACGAAAACATCGCTCAAAGCCAGGAGCTGCTGAAACTCTGTGCAGCGAACGAGATCATACTGGAGGTTGAAGCTGGAGTTGTCGGAGGCGAAGAAGACGGCATCGATCATTCGGACATGCCTGCGGAAAAGCTGTACACAACACCGGAGGATATGGTGAAGGTTCATGAGTCGCTGCACGACCTTGGCCGGTTTATGTTCGCCGCAACCTTCGGCAATGTACACGGTCACTACAAGCCGGGAGCTGTGAAACTTCGCCCCGAAATCCTGCAGGACGGACAGAAAGCAGTCACCGAAAAGTACGGTGCGGACTCAGAATTCGATCTGGTCTTCCACGGAGGATCCGGCACACCCACCGCGCAGCTTCAGGAAACACTGGACTACGGCGTCGTGAAAATGAACATCGATACGGACACGCAGTACGCGTTCACCCGTCCAATCGCGGACTGGATCCTGAAGCACTATGACGAGGTCCTGATGATCGACGGAGAGATCGGCTCCAAGAAAGCATATGATCCTCGAACCTATCTGAAGCTTGGTGAAACCGGCGTCGCTGACCGCCTGATGCGTGCGTGCGACGACCTTCGCAGCACCGGCAAGTCCATTTTCGGAACGGTCTAGCCTTCATGTCGGCAACAAGGTATCACTGCTGAGTCATAAAGAATCAGCAGTACTCTTCCGAGCCGTTGCCGAAAATCATAAGGTAAGAATTCAGGCAGCCGTCACTCATCCCGAGTGACGGCTGTTTCTGTTGTGTGATCCCGCTCGATCGACAGCGGTACACCGCTTGGTCAGCGTACCCGTCTGATGACGGCGGTGATCGATGTCATTTGCGATCTGAGATACACCTGCAGCATTTTACTCTGAGTTATAGCCGCAGAGCACGTCTTTCCCAAAACGACAGTGCCCTGGCACAAGCCACACGACCACATTGTCCTGACAACAGTTCTAATACTTGCTGTACTTCACCGTCACAGACTTCTCTCCCTGAACGGTCTCAACGGCGGCCAGTTCGATTGTGACGACCTGCTCGTTGCGAGACGACAAGGACTCATTCTGAAACATTAGTCGGCCAACAGACCAGTCATCCTGTTTCTGATAGCCGATCACCACCGTTTCGCCGGTGTGCAGCTTCAGTTCAAACTGCTGTTCGTAGAGTGGCTGTATTCTCTGCCTGACCGGAAGTCGCTCGCCGGATTCGGCTATGCTGTAACGAACAGACATTTCCCCGTAGTGTATCTGAGGCAGAAACTTAATGACCACCCAGCCGTCACCGATGTCGGCCGTGGAAACATGAAACATGCAGCGTGCATTCTGCAGTTCAACACCGTGCTTGAGACCCGCAATGTGGCCTGCAGGTATCAGCAGACTGTCTTCCGGCGACGGAATTTCGATCAGCGAAGTGCTGCCCTCCGGGAGAACAAGCTGAGTTCCGAAGACCGTCGATCCGTCGGCCTTCCGAGTGTCTTCCCCGCGTTCCTTCCGGGACGATGCGTTTTGCACTCGTTCACCACGAAGAAGACTGTTCAAAGCCCAAGGCAATGTACTGCCGGCCACACCGACTCGCAGTCCACTCTGATTGAGTCGACGACGATCTTCTGGCGACATCAGTCCGCTTTCATCCAGCTCTTCCCAGATCCCGCTTCGAATTCGCTGATCTGTCGCCAGCGTTGTAACGTTTGACGTATTCAGACGCAGAATGGTCCGCACGGGAGCATCGCCCTTGAACTCAGACAGCTGATCTACTGTTACAGGTTTCCCTGTGGAGATCGCGTCCTCTCTCTGCATACCTATCAGCGCACACCCCGTCCCGGGCAGCAAGCTCAGCAACACAAGATGGGCGAATGGTCGGGACATATTTCGATCGCGACGATGAATCGCGAATGGTGGAGTGCATAAAACGCCGGCTGATCAGGCCTCGCCAGAATCCGAAGAGAGTCGTTTCAGTCCATAAGTGGCTTTTTGTCTGCAGAATTATCCGGCCGGGCAAATCACGGCGAAGTGGCACACGGCCCTGAATTCGGGCAAACTACGAGAACCTTCTGGCTTTGGTCAATGTCAGAGACGCCAAAGATGAGAACTGCGCTGAGGTCGGGGAACTGCCGAGACACCAATAGCTTCAGGAAACGATCAGGAATCAACCACACATGCAGAATCTGCCGGTATTCAGAGTGGGTGAAGGACACGATGTCCACCGGACCATCGCCGGGCGACCACTCATTCTTGGAAATGTCTTCGTGGATTGCGACTTCGGCCTGGATGGACACAGCGACGCCGACGTCCTGCTGCATGCTGTGATTGACGCTTTGCTGGGAGCAACCGGACGTGGCGACATCGGAGAATGGTTTCCGAACACATCCGCTGAGTGGAAAGACGCCGATTCGGCCGACCTGCTGGCGAACGTATGGCAGTCGCTGGCGGCCGACGGATGGCAGATCCAGAATCTTGACTGTACAATTTGTGCAGAGAAACCACGTCTGGGCCCGTGGAAACCACTGATTCGGGAACGAGTCGCCCAGTTGCTTGACCTGTCTGCAGAACGAGTGAACGTCAAAGCGAAGTCCGGTGAGGCAGTAGGACCAGTGGGCCGGGGCGACGCAATCACAGCAGATGCTGTTGTTCTGCTGACTGGAAAGCCGAAAACATAATTCATGTCATTCGCAGCCAACACACACTCACAGGTGACACCCCACGATCGCTATCTGGGAATAGACCCCGGACTCAATCGCACCGGCTATGCACTCATCGAACGCAGAACTGGTGGCCCTTTTCTGCGCGAGGGCGGAATTCTTCGTTCCACGCCAAAAGCCACGCTGCATTATCGAATTCATGAAATCGCCAAAGGGCTGCGTGAAGTTCTGGAAGAGCTTGAGCCCGAAGTCGTTGCTATCGAACAGTTATTCTCACACGTTCGAAACCCCCAAACAGCGATTCTCATGGCTCATGTCCGCGGCGCAATTCTGCTGACACTGGCAGAACGTGAGATACCTGTCGTGCACTACACGCCCACTCAGGTTAAGCGTTTACTGACGGGCAGCGGACAGGCTCCTAAGGAACAGATTCAGCACGCCGTGAAGGCAGAGCTGAAACTTGATACGATTCCGGAACCAAACGATGTGGCCGACGCGTCGGCCATCGCATTGTGTCTGTATCACTCCGTCAAGTTTGCTGCCTGATACCGTCATGGACTGTCTGTACGAGCTATCGCTGGGAAGCTGACGTTCTGTTCCCTTGGTCGAGTCGCAGGGTCGGACAGAACAGACCGTTACTTCTTTTGACAAAATCTTATCGCTGGACTGTGTTTTGATCACTCGCATTACCGGAAAACTGGTCAGCCTGACTGACGTCTGCGCATTTCTTCAGATCTCAGGGTTTGAATACGAAGTGCTGGTCCCCGATCTCGTGCGGCGGCAGTTGCAGGCTCAAATTGGCGAAAACATCAGTCTGCGGACCATCGAATACCTTGAAGGCAATCCCCAGCAGGGCCGTCTGACACCGCGAATGATCGGATTTGCTAACGAAGCAGAACGCGAATTTTTTGAGATGATTTGCTCTGTCGACGGAGTGGGTGCGAAGAAAGCACTCCGAGCAATGGTGCGCCCGGTACGTGAAGTGGCAACTGCGATCGAAGAACGCGACATCAAACAATTGAGCACACTGCCGGGCGTCGGCCCCGCAGTCGCAGAGCGAATCGTCGCTAAGCTGCGTCGAAAAATGGCCAAGTTCGCGCTCATGGTTGAAAGTGATCTGCCGGACAGCGCTGCTCCGGATGTTCTGGGCGAAGCCTACGAAGCACTTCTGAGTGTCGGCCACTCAGCTCAGGACGCAATGGCTCGTCTTGAAACAATCAAGGAATCCGGCAAGAAGTTCAAGACCGTTGAAGATGTGCTGTCTGAGATCTATCAGAAACAACGCGGCTAGAACTCGCCTCCGCGGAATACAACGGACGCTGGCAGATGGGTGACGGCTATCTGAGATCCCTGCGCGCCGCTGCCCGCTCTACGAAAATCAATCTGTCATACGATCCCTGAGCAATTGCTCCTGACGTCAGTCCGCGGCCTGTCCAACAATCCCTACAGCCAGATCCATGACGTTGGTGTGGGTCGGCCCGGTGTGCAGCAGACCGTTCAACTGCTGGAAAAACGGGTACGAATTGTTAATCCTCAAGAACGATGCTGGTGACAGGTTCTGACGATTCATATCGGCTACAAGAGCTGCGTCTGCCAATGCGCCGGCGGCGTCTGTGGGACCGTCCTCGCCATCCGTCCCGCCGGACAACAGCACAATATTCTTCCAGACAGAAGCGTCGACAGCGTGCGTGATAGCGCCCAAAACAACTTCCTGATTGCGTCCACCTCGACAATCGATATCTGTTGTCACTAGCGCGACGGTCGTCTCTCCCCCGGCCAGCAGACAGGTTTGTGTATTTCCGGCCTGCGTGTTGCGAATTTTCGTCAGCTGCGTCAGCAGATCGACACCGTGCTTGCGCGCCTCACCGGAATTTTCCGAACCGAGACTGACAACCTGATAGCCCCGGCGGTTTGCTTCTGCTTCAGCGGCTGACAAAGCGACGCCGTTTGAGCCGATGATGTGATGCACGCCAGAGCAGGGTGCGGCGATCGCCGGTGGCTGTACTGCGTTTCGCTCAAGGCCACTGAAAACTGCCGGCGGGACTCGAGTGCGATCGGGGTCGTACCGCTGCAGAATCGCCAGGGCGTCAGCGGCGGTTCGTTTTGACGGAATGGTTGGTCCGGAGGCGATGATGTCGAGGGGGTCGCCAATTACATCCGAGATTATCAGCGATACAACGCGGTTTGACCTACACTGCCGCAGCAGGCCTCCGCCCTTAATCATCGACAGCTGACTTCTGACGATGTTCAGATCCTGTATCGGCGCCCCGGCCGCTGCCAGCACCCTTGTCACCGTCACCTTGTCATCGAGCGACACTCCCGAAAGCGGCGCGGGAAGTAGCGCGCTGCCTCCTCCTGAAATCAAGACAATGCAAAGATCGTCAGGCTGCAGCCGACCGACGCGCCGCAGAATATCACGAGTGCCCCGGACACCATCGATTGTCGGCTCATTAACTCCCGCAGGACGTGCCGCGTGTAAGTGAATTCGGGGTGTTCTCTGGGCGCAGTCCTCCGGCACATTTACCCACCCGTCAACGGTGATGGATTCAGGGACCTGCTCAAGAGCCGCCAGCAGACCCCGTGTCATTCCGGCCCCGGCCTTACCGCCTCCAACAACTTCAATTCGTTTTACGGCGGCCAGACTGATATCCGTGTCGCAGATACGCAGCACTGTGCCGCCACACGTAACATTTTCCTGTACCAGAGTGCCCGAGTCGACGGCCGCCACGCCAGCCTGCCAGATTGCGAGAGCATCATCTCGAATTCCCATTCTGTTTTTCTCCGGACAGCACGAATCTGCCCATCATACCTCCGTGGGGTGCCCCGTCACTCTGAGTATCCACTGATGACTGATAAATATGTTTCACATTCGCGCCGGCCACAAGATCCGATTGAGTTGGTCCGAGACTGTCCAGTCGTTCACCTCACCGGCTGCTGGTGGGTTCAGGCCGGTCCTGCATACAAAAAAACTCCGACCGAAAACGGCCGAAGCTTTTCTGTGCACTCATCCTGTGATGTGTATGTCAGGCGCTTGGCCTCATCTCGTTGTACACCATCAGAACCTCGTATAGGTCTGCAGATATAGTAACACGCTCGTCGGCAAGGTCAGAAACCCACGACCGATCCCATATAATTGCATCTGCCAGTATTGCCGTCAGTTCCCGCAGCTCCATGGCTACTTCGCGTTCGACAACTTCTGTGCCGCTGTGCTCATCCTCCCCGATGAACAACCGCAAACGTGGTCGCATTAGTTCTCCCTTCCCAATGCTGTCTACTCTGCCGAGGAACACCTGCTCTGAATCAGCAAGCCTTCGATTCGGCCCCGTTGGTACTCGTCCGTGATTGACTTATCGGGCATCCCTGACAGATCCTTCATCCAATTTTCCAATTGCGTGATTTGTGCGAATTCTACGGGTAGGCAAAACTGGCAAAGCTGCGTCAAGTTTCCGGCTGCTAAGACGGCACCGGCACCGGCATACGGAATGCGGAATGCGGAATGCGGCTGCACCCAGAAGCAGTTTCTGCAGCAATTGTGGCTCTCGCCCTCCAGACAGTTCGAGCAACCAGAACATGGAGCGTTTGCGGAAGCTACTCCTTCGATAGGGAAAGAATGATTTCGAAGGGAAAATCTGCCGATCCCAATATCGTGTGCACTGCCTGGATTGGGCACCCGCTGCGCAAATACTGCCGAAGCACAAGTCTCAAAATTTCAACTCCCAGATAGTTCAGGATGAACGCCATGCAACGGCTTTCATACGTTTTACTCGCCCTCACGCTTGGATTCTCGCAGAATCAAGGCTTGGCGCAGGATGCGTTCTACAGCATTGCGGGTGACGTATCGGCACCACAAAGTCACCGCTACCCGAAAGGGCAGCTGGTCCGTCTTCGGGATCTACTGGACGACGCAGGTTACAACGACGCGGCCGGAGTCGCTCGCATTCTTCGCGGGACGCCACTCCGGACAGTCATGACTGACAGCGTCACTCCGGAAATGACCAGCCGTGGTTCACTGCTTCTTCCCGGCGACGTCGTGGTCTTCCGCAGTTTCGACGGATACTGCCCGGGAAAACAAAACGCTCTGGCGATGTTCGAGAGTGGTCCGATAATGCTGCAGATTCCCGGTGGCGGCTACCCCGCCAGCCTGCTGTTTGAGCTTAATCAGATTCCCCCGGAAGGCAGCATTTCCGTAACTCGCACGCGGGGCGGGTCTGCCGATCAGGTCAACCTGTCCCATCACGAATTTATCCAGCACGGAGATGTAATCAATCTGGGAGGGATCACCCAGACTGCAGGTTTGAGAACATCCCAGGGGTACACCACCATACCGGACCTCGCTGAGTCTCAGCCGGACGGCGTTCCGATGCTGAATAATGTTCAGGAACTGCAACCAGCCATCGAAATCACAGCCGAGGAAGAAGATGCGTCACCGACCTCAGCGTTCCCCGCTCCACCAGTGGATGCAGAGTCCGAAACGCTCACTGCAGTGCCGAAACTGTCGCCTTCACTGGCTGACACCGGACAGATGCTGCTCCAAACCGACAATACTATGATTACTGATACCACGGTCGATGGCGATCCATTTCAAACAGCCGCCCTGGAAAAATTGTCAGCCATTTCTGACTTCGCCCCTCCGGCTGCCTCGCCTGTGGACAGCGTGACTGGAGAAACATCAAATAGTGCATGGGATGTCCTCTTCGTCGCCGGACTGGCCATGGCCACGGGACTGATTGTCTTCGGCTGGCTAAAGACGAAACAGGAGCAGGCCGCAATCCACGAATTCGTGGACAGTCTTCATAGTACGCGTCTTACCGGCGAGCAGACTGGAAGCTCTGCCAGTGTGCCGGTTCCGGCGCAAACAGCACCCGATCACGACGAACAGACGAATCTACAGGCAGTGGAAGCATCGACCGCCACAGAGAATTTCACGGTCAGCGTTGTCAGTGGAGACTGCCCGATCCTGTCTGCCGGACTTGAGGAAATCGAAACGGTCGGCGGACAGACGTTCGATGCTGCGGCTGATGCGATTTTGAGGGAAACGGCATATGCGGATGATGTCACAAAATCGTATCGAGAAGGAACAATTGATGCAGGCGTCCTGGAGATCCAGACCAGTGAATGGTTCGAGGGTACGTGGCTGCATGAGGGAACCAATGAGCACTCCGCCCGGAACGTGACCGAGGAGGAAGATGCTGGCTCTGCACAACGGGCAACGGAAGTCGGCGCTGTAACTGCAGCAAACACGGCTTCACCGGATAGCGAAACATTCCGTGATCTTGAGGAACTCCTGCATAACCGGATGCCCGTAGACATAAGACAAGCCGATCTGCCGTTGCACATTGCCTTGTTCGGAAATGCGGCAGGCCCGCGCCGACTGAGGATTGATGCTGCTCATACTCAGGTCGCTGCCTCTCACATCGTGACATCAGCTCGTCAAAAACGGAAACCAATGCCGACAACCGTCGCTGCGTCTGGTCCAGAAATCGATGTCACCGGCAGTCCGTCTGCCGACACAGCCGCGTCTAATGCTGATTACGAACGCTTCGATCGTGCACTGGATCTTCTTGAGGGACAATCTGATTCATGATTACTGCCATCGATTTCGGATGCTATGCCATTCGGTCGGCGTACCGAACACCAGCTGATCAGACGCGGATCACAATGATCACGGAGCGTTCTGAGTACGCCGTACTTTCCAACCAATCCTCGTGCCGCGAAACGGTGATTGACCGAAACATCCCGTGCGCCGAGTGCAACGACAGTACGATCGTTTTCGGCCATCACACAGAACAGATCCGCTGGTTAAGCCGCAAGCCGTGCGCTCCGCTGTTCGCCGACGCCGCGTCCCCCACTGACGACGCTCCGGCACGACAGATCCTGAGCATTCTCACGGAGGCCATGCTGCCCCGGAACGTCAGTAAACCGACTGACTGCTTTTTCACCGTCCCGCGGGGCAGGCTGAATCCTGAAAACGTAAAATTCCTGTCCCACCTGACTCGAATGCACGGTTTCGAACCTCGCTACTTCAGTGCCGCACCTGCCGTGCTTCTGTCTTCGGGCAGCGACAGCCGGTACACTGGCGTAGCGATCGTCATCGGTGCGGAATCATCAGAGATCAGTGTGAGTCGGTATGGAATCGAACTTGCTGCAGAGACGATCCCGGTCGGTGCCAACTGGATTGATACAGAACTGGCTCGGCAATACGAAATCCGGACGTGGGATGAGACGGGGGAATGCTATCTTGATCTGGAGACAGTGCGGCAGTGGAAGCACGACCCAGGAATACATCTAAGAAACTCGGTCGGCGAACGCGAAAGAACACTGGCACGTCTGTACGGAGAGGTGTTAAATAGGATCGCCCGGTCCACACGTGATCTGCTCAATTCCCCAGCCGTAAAATCAGCTCTGGGAGATGATCGCCTCACGGTGTACTGCGCCGGCGGACCCACTCAGATCGGGGGCTTTGCCAGTACATTGACAGAGCGGTTTGTCGAGCACGAAACGGCGGACCGGATTTTGACGATCCGCGCTGTGGACGACGCGGAAACGGCGGTCGTTCGAGGACTGCTGATTCAGGGTGAACTCGAAGCGCGTCGGCGTTCGCCCCTTAAGTCGGCCGCATAGCGCCAGTCGCCGGTCAGAGTCGGTCCATATAGCGAATGAACTCAACTTCAATTCGGCTGATGTTGCCGAAGGCCTTCTGAAAATCAGACAATCGTTCTGCCGAAGTGTACTGCAGCAACGGATCTCGACTCCTGAGTATCTGCAGATATGTCACCAGGTCACGACGTCGCGAAGGGTTCTCCAGCAGGAAAAAAGTGAATGACCAGGCTTCACTGTAGGAATTGAGCGTTTGCTGGAAAAAATAGCTGTCGGCAGCCACTAGTTTCGCCAGGCTCCCCATCGCTCGGCCAGGCCGTTGTCGCTTGACGAACCACTGTGCTCGTTCCTGATTAATACGTCCCTGCTGCAACTGCCGTCCGGTTTTCTTCCGCATACCGGCTGGCTCCAGCACCGTTGCAAGACCCTCAACGATCCATATTGGTGTGCCGCCAAGCCGGGAATGTATACCAATATTGTAACCCACCTGATGAGTGGTCTCGTGAATAATCGTGTTAGCTGTATTTCCGGAAACGGCAGCCGCCGCAGCAATCGGAAACTGCCCTGCTGAAAACGGCAGGTAACACTGCGACATGCCGCTTAACCGTGCCGGTAAAGCAATCACGCGACGGTGGGACTGACTTCCCGTGTCGTCGGTCGCGGACACAAGGTTGGCGTCGTCAAACAGAGCGACCCGGTTAGATCTGAGTGAATAGTATCCCATGAGTGATGCAGACGGTGTGACGTTGTCCTGCACACAGTACGCAGAAAACTCCTGTTGCGAACCAAACACCACTGCGACCAATGGTACCTCGGGAACCTGAACCTTGAAACCACGAACGCGGTAGAACTGCTCAACGTCGCGATAGATCGATTCGAACAGCTGCGCATAACGACTGGCTCGGCCCGACGGTGCACACACGAGGTAGTGGGTTGTACCAACGACCTCGTACTTTCCGGAAAACTCTTTCCTCAGTTGCTCTCGAAACGTCGTCACCGGAAATGGCTCGTAACGAGCGGACACTTTTTCGAAATCATGCAATGTACCGACTGAAAGATGAGTCAATTGCCCCTGTCGGTCCATCAGGGAACACGTTGTTCGACTCAGTCCGACAATCTTGCCTTCATGAGTCATCGTTCCGTCACTGACTCTGATGAGAGCACTGCCGGCCAGCGCCGGAACGCTGATCAGACAGCACAGTACTGATACCAACAGCCGGATGGATGGCCGAAACGCATGTCGCTTTGGCAGACTGAGAACAGCGGCTGGTCGTCGACAATCGGGTTCTAACGGTTGCATTAATCTCGGATCAGAATTTGTGTTTTGTGCGGTTTACGACTAATCCGGGAGCTGGGCAGGGGTACCGTCAGGATAGTACGCGACACGCAGCCTGCGCGAAGAAATTGTTCAGAACCATGCGGTTGCACCGTCAGCGGCAGCTGCTGCAGGCGGAACTCTTCAAATCCCTCTCCGCAGAACGACTCCGGATCTGGCTGTTGCTGCGGAAAATTCAGCAAACCCTGCCGTCAATGCCTGAACGTTCAGCATGGTGACGCGGCACTCAACGAATCACCTGGCAGCTCTGCACACTCTGCGTCGAGAGTTGCAAAAAACGTTGGTCTCACGCAAGTCTGACGACAGAAGAATATGTATACTCCAGGTGCGTGGCCGTCCTTCCTGGTCAGATCGAACAAATAGGTTCCCTTCTGCTAAATGCCCGGATCACTTGTGCACAGCCGCCGCACCTCATCGAAACATTTTCCGTGATCGAATCCCAAATTGAAAATCGGCTTACAGCGGCCATCGGCACGGCCTGCTGGGTGTTTGCCGGCGTGTTCTCAACACTCGTCTTCGCTGATCGCTGGACGTCGCTGGGGTTGAGATTCCCAGACCTCTGGTACGCGTCGAGGAATTTCCACGTGCTGATGTGTGTGGGCCTGTACGTGGCAGGCTGGCTGGCACTGCGCAACAGCGGTGAATCCGAGCAGAATGACACCGCAGCGCCCATGTTCGATTCACTGACACTGTACACCCGACGTGACTGTGAACTGTGTGACAAAGCCCTGGATATCCTCAGACACTTTGGAGATCAACTGCCAACGATCCGAATCGTTGACATAGACCACGACCCGGAACTGCTGAGCCGGCATCGTGACTGGATCCCCGTCGTTGAAATCGATGGCAGAGTGTATTTTCGGGGGATCGTAAACCCCGTGCTGCTGGAAAGGATGATCCGTGCTCAGCAGGATCGGCAGCAGACAGAGGCTCTGACCCCGCACGCGCCAGAGCAGGTTGAAGAATGAATCTGCTTGGAATGTTTGCACGTCGCCCGGAACCCGGGAAAACGAAAACGCGTCTGGCGAAGGCAATTGGAAACGATGCGGCGGCGACCGTATACGCAGCGTTCCTCGAAGATCTGATCGGCCGCTGCGAGACCCTGCCACAGCAGTTTGTGGTGGCGGCAACCCCCGGCAATGAACAGACAGCCAGATGGTTCCGGTCCCGCGTCACAGCGTCCACAACCATCGATTTTCAGCCGGACGGGGATCTGGGCGAACGCATCGAATGGTTCTTCCAGCACGCGTTTGAGAAAGGGTGCCGGAAGGTTGTCCTGATCGGCTCTGACAGCCCGGATTTACCGTCGGCGATCATCAGCAGGGCCTTTCGTAAACTGGATGGCTGTGACGTCGTGTTGTCACCTGCGGCCGACGGGGGCTACGTACTGATTGGCTTAAGGCGTTTTTCTGAGGGAATGTTCGCACAGGTCAGATGGAGCGCTGCCACAACTCTGGCAGACACCATACGTGCCGCGAAAGAACGCGCACTTTCGGTCAGGATGCTGCAGCTTTGGTATGACATCGATGTTATTGAAAACCTTGGCACGTTTATCGCTATGCAGTCAGAAGGCGATTCCGAGGCTACAGACTGTCCGGCGACAATAGATGCCATTCGCGAACACTGGCCTACAATTGAGGCAGCGTTACGATAACCTCCGGTGCAGCGTGCGGACGCAGGCCGCACCGCACTCGGAAGTTTACGAAGGCTGGATGCGACTGGCCTCGCAGCAGTTTCTCCTCCGGCACGACATCCGGAAACCCGCAGCGTCGGCGAGGGACTGTAATTGAAGCGATTCCGCAGAGCCCTCTCGCTGACGCGTCGGGTGACCAGGAAGGGGGGACGACTTGTAGAATGAATTCCAGCAGGAACGTGCCTGCAAGCGATTCCGTGCCGGTGTGCTCAGTCACGGGCCAAAGCAGCCATAGCAGGCCTGCTGTTCAATCTCAGTTCTTTGCCTATAATGCTCGCCGGAATCTGCAGAATCCCCGTCCACAACGGGATGACCATAGAATGAGGCATACCCATGTCTGGTGACCAAACCGATCTATCCGGTTCTCGAATTCTGATCGCCGATGACAACGAACAGAATCGTGAACTGCTGGACGCATATCTGGCTGACCAGGACTATCAGATCCTGATGGCCAACGACGGCCGCCACACAATGGAACAGGTCGATGCTCAGCAGCCGGATTTAATTCTGCTGGACATCATGATGCCCAAAATGAGTGGCTACGAAGTCTGTGAACAGCTTAAGGCCGATCCGGAGAAACGCAGCATACCGGTGCTGATGGTCACAGCTTTGAACGAACAGGGAGACATCGAGAAGGCCGTCAATGCCGGGTGCGATGATTATCTGACAAAACCGGTGAATCAGCTGGAGCTGAAAACTCGGGTACGATCATTGCTGCGTGTACGGCACCTGTCCAATGAACGAGACCGTCTGCTGGCTTACATCGAAGAAATGGAACAGCAGATACTGCAAACCCGAAGCTGATCTGGAAACGCACGTGATTCAGCGTCGAGTGCGGATTCACCTCTGTGTTCAGATACACGACGCTGCTGACGTCTGCAGTCGAATTACTTTGCACGCGGACGCATCAACCTTCCAGCGACACACCCGCGTTTAAGCTGTCGTTTGAAACCGTAGTCTGTTCCTGTTGCCCTCCGCCATGACGTGTACGGCACGGATCGTTGTTTTTCGGAAAGACTTTAGATGTGCTCTGACTCTAAAATGAGGGACACCAGCGACGTTGTACGCGTAGTCGTGAAGCCACGTCGTGCCCGGCCATTCTTCGGACGACACCCGTGGGTCTTCGAAAGCGCCATTGACGGCGTTGAGTCGCAAACAGGAAAAGAACCTGAAGCCGGCACAGCCGTACAACTCTGGTCAACTGAAGGCCGATTTATCGCACATGGCTTATGGAACCCGAACAGCACGATTCGAGTGCGACTGTATTCGTGGCAACAGTCCGATATCATCAATGAAGATTTTCTGACCGCTCGTGTTCAGGAAGCTGTACAACTGAGACGGTCGCTGTTCAATCTGAACGATGAACGCACCGGGTGTCGGCTCATATTCAGCGAAGCCGATAATCTGTCAGGATTGAC
Source organism: Fuerstiella sp. (assembly GCA_029245955.1). GTDB lineage: Bacteria > Planctomycetota > Planctomycetia > Planctomycetales > Planctomycetaceae > Fuerstiella. The sequence continues at coordinate 81,970 of JAQWOH010000043.1, forward strand.
GGTGGACTTTTACGGCAGGTTCCTGCTGGTGCAGTTTACCAGTCTGGCCCTGTATCTGCAGCATGAACTGATCGTTGGAATCCTTGCTCGGGAACTTGCCCCCAAAGGAATCTGGTTACGAACAGAGAAGGGAATGCGTGAAGCCGAAGGCCTGCAGGCGGTCGATGGCCTGATTGTCGGCAAAGAGCCGCCTCGACCTCTGTTCATCGATGCTCATGGCGTGCAATTCGGTATCGACGTGGTACAGGGACAGAAGACGGGGTTTTATCTGGATCAAAGAGACAACCGTCTGGCAGCATCACGCTATATGTCGGGCCGCCGCATCCTGGACGGGTTCTGCTTTTCCGGTGGTTTTGGGATTACAGCACTCTGTCAGGGCGGAGCAACGGCTGTTGTCGGGATTGACTCGTCCGAATCCGCGCTGAAGCTGGCGTCAGCGAATGCCGAATTGAACAATGTTGCCGAACACTGTAAGTTCCGCCGCGGAGATGTTCGGGCTGAACTTGAGACGCTTAAGGGGCAAGATGCGACCTTCGACGCAGTCATCCTGGATCCGCCGCGAATGGCCAGAAGTCGTGGCGGAATCGGTCGTGCTGTGAAAGGATACAGTCGCCTCAACCTTGCCGGGCTGGAATTGCTTCGGCCGGGGGGGATTCTGGTAACCTGCAGTTGCTCCGGATTGGTCTCAAGCGAAGAGTTTCGCGAGATGATCAGCGATGTTGCCCGAACATCAGAGCGAACAATTCAGATTCTGGAACAACACTCGCAGCCGTGCGATCATCCGGTGTCGGCGACTTGTGCGGAAACCGAATACCTGAAGATGCTGATATGCCGAGTATTGTGAGGAATTGAACAGCAGCCTTTGCCGTCCGTATGCTTGTTTCCTGCCGGTGACCCGGGCCACACGGAAACGACGTATCAATCCCGGAGATCGACTGACACGGGAGCGTGGTCACTTACGGTCAATCCACCTTCTCGATGAATTGTGGCAGACAGGAAGCGTTCACGGGCAGCGGCGTTGGCCAGCAGGTAATCAATCCGCCAGCCGCGATCCAGTTCTCGTGCCCGACCTCGGTTAGACCACCACGAATAAGGCCCCTGTACGTCACCGAAATGTTCACGAGCCAGATCATGCCAGCCGGAACCCAGTAGGTCGCCCAGCCATTCTCGTTCGTGCGGCAGAAACCCCGACGTCTTCTGATTGGCTTTGGCATAGAATATGTCCCGTTCAGTGTGAGCAATATTCAGGTCCCCGCCAAAGATAACAGGCTTCGAATTCACGGAGGCATCTGTCCATGGTCGAAATCGGGCCATCCACTCCTCCTTGATCGTCTGCCGCTCCGGCTTTGACGAGCCGGACGGCAGGTAGACGCTGGACACAGTCAGACCGTCCACACTGACTGTAACAAGACGGCCTTCATCGTCAGCATCGGACTCGGAGACACCGGTAGCCGCAATGTCAAACGGAATGCGAGACCAGATCGCCGTTCCGGAATAGCCCTTTCGTGCGGCCGGGTGCCAGACAACGTACCAGCCGGACGGACTGCGCCATTCCTCGTCCAGTTGCTCCGGCAGCACTCGAATTTCCTGCAACAACAGAACGTCAGGACTGATATCCCTGAGATGGTCTGCGAATCCTTTGCGCAGGGCTGCGCGAAGTCCATTGACATTCCATGTAGTGATTCTCACTCGATCCCTTTATCGGCAACTTTTGTTGAATACGGTCATCACGTTGAATTTCGGAATTCGATACACGTGTGCAGAACTGTCACGCAGGCGAAGTCCCCATCTGACGAACTCGGGCAAGCGGTTCTGACACACGATCGTCTGATCTGCGCGATCGTTCATCTGCACCTGTCATTTGTATGCCCCCGCCTGACGTCCCCGTCCCCCGATTCGAATTCTGAATTCCAGGCCTGCGACTTCTAGCGCTGCAGGTGCGTCGAAGCACCGTGCTGTTAGCCAGCACCCGGTTTCAGTGACATCCGCCGAAAAACAATTGCCCGGCGACCATCACGACGATGCCAGTTTGGAAAACATTTCGGAGATCAGCCGTTCAAGCTTTGCACCTCCATCGGCCGCCACTTTCAGAATGGAGTCGATGTTCGCGGGCTCCAGGGCATCCGGCAGACACATGTCAGTGACAATGGAAAACCCAACCACCTTCATGCCGGCATGATTAGCTACGATGACCTCCGGGACGGTAGACATACCGACCACGTCGGCTCCCATGATTCGCAGCATTCTATATTCTGCGCGAGTTTCCAGATTTGGACCTGGAACAACAATCAATACTCCCTTATGAGCTGAAATCGACAAATCCAAAGCCGTCTGACGGGCTGATTCGATCAGATCACGGCTATAGGGCTCACTCATGTCCGGAAATCGCGGCCCCAGTTGGTCATCGTTAACTCCCCGAAGCGGGTTGTCGGGCAACAGATTGATGTGATCTTCCAGTATCACGATGTCCGCCAGGCGATACTGAGGATTCATCCCGCCCACCGCGCTCGTTACGACCAGGGTTTCAGCGCCCAGCGCCTTCATAACCCGAACAGGAAACGTCACCTGCTGCAGTGAATAGCCTTCGTAATAATGACAGCGTCCGTCCATCGCCACCAGAGGGACGCCATGCAGACTGCCACACACTAACTGGCCAACATGGGACGGCGCCGTAGACCTGGGAAAATGAGGTATCTCATCGTACGGAATTCGACAGTCCACTTCGATCTGCTGAGTCAGCCCACCAAGCCCCGTCCCCAGGATCATGCCAACGGCCGGCGACTGCGACCAATCCTGACGTATTCGCTTCACCGCCTCGGTAGCCTGCTGCCGAATGTGCTGCATCGTAAGAACGCCTTTGCGGATGCTGTCCGCCCAAAAAGGAAAAGACGTCCCTGACCAGGAACGTCCAGGAGGCAAGTGCTGTGCATAATGAGCGAGGGTGCTGGCATTGCGGACGTCGACAGCCTGACGGGGCAATAATCGTCTTATTAATCGTCTTCGTCTTCTTCGTCGTCGTCGTCAAAGTCCTCATCAAAGTCATCGTCAAACTCGTCGTCCAGATCATCGTCGTCGTCCAGATCGCTGTCGATGTCGTCATCCTCCAGTTCATCCAGATCGTCCTCATCATTATCATCCACACCCTCGTCGTCGTCCAGGTCGTCTTCGTCATCCATCAGCGCCGGTTCAATCGGTCCCTGCTGTACTTCAGTGAGAGACAACGGACGCCCCACACGCTTCGCATGCAAATCTGCGATTGATTCTACCAGGATTGCCAACAACATTTTTCCAGCCCTCAATCGTGTCCTCAACCAGTCCCGTTCGATGAAATGGGAAGCCATGAATTCTAAGTGATAATCGGAGTATCAATCTCTTGTCAAGCCCTTGCTGGATTTCGTTTACGGGAATTGCTGCGAATCGTCCATTTGAATGTGTAAGAAATCGTACGCGAATCGAGAGGCGAGTTCTATTTTCGCGAACCTCGCAAAACATTAGGATCAACAATCCAACGGCCTCACACGAATACATCGCAGATCGTGAATCCATTGCATGAAGTCAACCGACAGCGAGATTTTACTAGACGACACTGCATTTTGGGTATCTACGCGCGGACGATGTTTCGGGCCGTTCGATTACCAGTGGAGCCCGGACCTGAGAGGTGTTGAGCTGACATATCAGGGTCTGAAATTCGGTGAAATCTGTGGTCATGAAGAGCTCTACGCAGACCTGGCCGAATTCAAACTCCCCATTTCTGTCTGTAAGGTTGCAACGATCACGGCAGGAACATTAGCTGCCGGTGTGGCCGAAGGACGTTGTATAGAACAACGAGTGTCCAAGCTGCTGACTTTGCTGGAGCAGTTCGGGTTCAGTCGTTTTCGTGTCCGTGACGTGCAGTGAACAGTTCGGACAGGCCCCTCTGAAGACTACGACTCCAGTGATGTACGGCATACTGCGGCATCGCTCAGCAATTCTTCAATTCGAGGATCGTTGTGCTCTGTCAACGCTGTCCGAAAGTCCGCGAGCATCTGTTCGGCGGACTGGACGGCAGCGATCACCTGCTCTCGGTTCCCGGCGAGGATTTCTTTCCACAGTGCAGGACTGCCAGCCGCAATTCGGGTCGCATCGCGAAAGCCGGATCCTGTGAGCGGCAAATTCTCCGTTCCGACGACCGACGTTGTTACGGCTGCCATGACGTGTGGCAGGTGGCTGGTCAGGGCAAGAATGCGGTCATGCTCGCGGGGCGTCATCCGAGTGACGCCACAGCCGATTCCTGACCAGAACTCTTCAGTACGGTGAATTTTGCGACCGTCGAGCTCACCGTGATCCGGTGGCGTGACTACACATACGCGACCGTCGAACAGATCTGCTTCAGCGTTTTCGAAACCACCCGTTTCGCCGCCAGCGATGGGGTGAGCGCCCACGAACAACGGGGCGCTTTTCGGATCCAGCATAACTCGGTCACAAATGGCCGCTTTCACGCTGCCCGCATCAGTGATCAGAACATCAGTGCTGGCTAACGGAGCAATTGCACGGACCTGTGCAGCAATCATGTTGACGGGCAGACAAACCACCACCACACTTCGGCCCTGCAGCATACTGGCCGTCACTGCTGTTGCCCAGTCGTTCAGCAATCCGGCCTCCTGTGCCGCTGCGAGTCGTTGTTCCGACCGACCGACGCCCGTCACGCGACAACCCGGATGTCGCTGGCGAATCGCTGCAGCAATGGAGCCGCCAATTAGTCCCACACCGACAATGATCACACTGTCTTCGTCAAATTGCCTGAATACCTCCGCCATAGTCGCTATGATAGACTGCAGCACAGGCGCTCGCAAATGGTGACGCACAGCGCGGTAAATTCGGCAGCAGCGCATAACATCCACAGTGCAACCTCATCCACACGGTCCTGAAGTGCATACGATCCGGGATTTTCCCGTTTCAGGTTCGTACCGTCGATGCAAGCTCGTCATTCAGCAGTCTGCCCACAGGAGCGCCGTCGGCAAATCTGATGGGACGTCCGATAGGTGTAATAATCTCGTCGTGCCAGCCGATGCCCATAGCGTGCATAATCGTCGCATACAACTGCGGCACTGTGATCGGATCGGTCGGCTTCAGGCGGACATTCTTGCCCTGATCTTCACTGACGTGACCTGTGGTTTCGCCGACCACCAGACCGGCCCGAAAACCACCACCAGCCACCACGCAGGAAAACCAGCTGGGCCAGTGATCTCGGCCACCAGCACCATTGATACGAGGATCTCTCCCGAACTCAGAGATACACAGTACGATTGTGGATTCCAGCAGATCGCGTTCTCGCAGCTCGGTGATCAGGGTTGCAAATGCAGGGTCCAGAATGTCGGCCTGAGTCTTCTGGCCCTCGTGATTGTTGACATGAGTGTCGAAACCGTTCAGGCAGACTTCGATGGCGCGCACACCACCTTCGGCCAGGCGACGTGCGATCAGGCAGCCTCGACCAAACCGTGAATCGCCGTAGGCCTTCTTGACTGCTGCTGGTTCGTCGTCCAGTTCGAACGCCTTGATCTGTTCCGACGACATCATTTTCAGAGCTCGCTGAATATTGTCCTGATGCAGCGTTTCCTTTTCTGCGGTCGGACGACCTTTGGCAAACTGACGCGACAACAGATCCAGCCCCGTCCTGCGAAGAGCGAGTCGGCTGTCTGAAACACCAGCCTTCAGATTGGTCAGCGACCGCCCCGGGTTGAAGACACGAAATGCATCCCATTCGTTTCCAAGGTAGCCACCACGGGGGAAAAAATTGTCACCGCCCAGAGAAACATGGGGTGGAATTTCAATCGTTGGATCGGGCAACTCATGAGCGACAATCGCCCCCAGCGACGGGTAGACCAGTGTCGGCTCAAGACGGTATCCAGTCTTGACATAAAACGCGCCACGAGCATGATCTCCTTCCAGAGAAGTCAATGATCGAATCAGCGTAACGTTGTGCATCTGCTCCGCTGACTGCGGCAGAAACTCTGAAATCTGCAGTCCTTCCTGACTGGTGGGGATCGCCTTCACCAGCCCACCGGTGGGAGTTCCCGGGTGCGGGTCCCAGGTTTCCAGCTGACTCATGCCGCCGTTCATCCACAGAGTGATCAGTGATTTAGGACGGTCGACGCTGCGTTTTGCAGCAGTGCCCGCAGACATGGCGGGCAAAGAAAGGGACAGGCCGCAGGCGGCCATCGTACCGAGCACATCGCGACGACTGAATACATGTTCGTTGGAAGATCTCATGTCCTCGTCCTTCCTGATGCTGACTGTTGTCATATTGAATCATGGTTTTCAGATTGAACGTCCGATGTATCGCCTGAGCTCACACTGCTTTAATTCTGAGTCTTCAGGTGTATGAAGACGTTTCCGCCCGGATAGCTGTTTTACTTGTTCCACGAAAAATCGGGACTATTGAACAGTACCCAGTACATATCGCTTACAACCTGCTGACGAGAACGCGCTGGCGCTGCAGCAATATCGGTGTCGTCTTCGGCCGTCAGGTTCTCCTGTTCCGCTTCTTGCAACTGCTGAACAAAGAAATCGCGTTCCTCTGCATTCGGCATCCGCGTCAGGCACGCCAGAAAGCAGTTTTGCACAACTGACTCATCGTCGCCGGAATGCCGCATGATCTGACCAGCTGCAGAAAATGCCCCGGTCTCAGTGAAACCTCGCGTAAACTTTCCGTTCATTCGCAGGAGAGCCTGAGGAATGGTACCACTTTGCTGAAGGAGCTCGTCATCTGTCGCGTCGCCATACTCCTTTAGAAAGTCGTTTTCGTTTGTCAGCTTGCCAAACCGCACAAACAGGTGTGACGCCTGATCTGTCGTACGAACGCGTCCCGCCTGATACATCGATCCGATCATCTGTTCCGGTCGCAGACGGACTAGCGGAAACACAGCCCACTCCTGACTCATCTGAGCGTACTGATCTTCGTCGGCCCATGAGACGTCAGACCTCAGCCGAAAGGCATCGGATAAGGCGATGGTGCGAATCAGAAACTTCAGACTACCGTTGTGCCGACGGAATTCGCGGCCAATAACGTCCAGTACATCATCATATTCATCGTCCGGGTGTTCCAGATCGTCGACCGGATCGTACCATGCTCGCCCAAACAGCAGCCCCCAGATTCGGTTTGCAATCGCTCGCTCAAATCGGCGGTTGTCCGGATGCACAACCCAGGCCGCCAACTGCTGTCGACGAGAGCCTTCAATATCGGTCCACTCTTCGTTGAATGGGACGCGAGGTTCAACCACACGCCCTTCTTCTTCGCCCGGGTCCATGATTTTGTAGACTGCTGGCTCTCCCTGTTCCGTCAGCCGATCGATCACGCCGCCGGGTGTGACTCGGGCCTGTCCGTAGAAGGCGGCAAGACCTTCAAAGTCCTGCTGCTGCCAGCTGTCAAACGGATGATCATGACACTGAGCACAATCGATACGTTGCCCCAGAAAGGCGCGCACGGTGCGGCCAGCCAGTTCATTCTCGTCCAGACCTTCACCATTAATAAATGCGGCTGTGATAAAGTTAGACGCGGCCTGACTGGTCCAGAGTCCATCTGCTGCAATCAAATCGGCCGACATTTCGTGCCACGGACGATCAACGGCCAGTTGATCGCTTAACCAGTCGCGCAAACGATCTCGCCGAAAAATGATGAACTGTCCTGGATCCACTCCGGTTAGAACACGTTCGATCCGATCTGCAAAATATGTTGAAAATCGGGCATCGTCGAGCATCCGCAGCAGCCAGCGCTCGATGCGATCGGTAGATGTATCTGCCTTGAAGGCCGTCACTTCTTCCAGCGAAGGTATCGTACCATGCAAAGCCAGTGACAATCTCCGATATACAGTCTGGTCATCCGCCAGCTCTGCTGGTTCGAGTCCTTCGTCGCTCCAGTGCTTACGGAGCCACTGATTTACAGATAACACGGATTCATCGATCCGCTGATCCGATTCCAACCGGGGCGGAAGCGAAGCGAGGGGCGCTATCTCGCCCGCCTTGATGACAAGCAGCATCAAAGCACCAACAGCAACGGTACAGAAAACAACGGCAAACGGTTTCATCGAAACGTGTCTCTTTACGGAATGACATAACTACCAGATGATCGGTGTGTTCGGGTTGCCCGTAAAACTAGCTGGTCAGGGTGATCGTTATAGGACCTTTCGGGAAAACACCGTTGGTGTCGACACCGGGCAAAGGAAGTTGCGGCACATGTATAAGAAATGTCGGACAACTCAGGCTAGAATACGTCGTCTCCATTGCCTGAACGGTGCGATTCCGTGAATTCCGCACGGAATTCGCCGTAAACGATCGAATCCTGGCATCTGTTTCCAGGATTCGTCACATTACAGCGAACGCCCTCGGTCAATCGTTCAGATTTGGAGCACCCAGTGTCTTCGCGAATCGTGCCGTTTCACGATCCAATGATCAGGTACGGTCTGGTTTGCCCATTTGTTTGTGCTGTCGAAAGAACGTCCAATGGACTCCGTTTCGCCTGAAATCGACCAATCACTGCAGACCGACGAGTCGTTAACGATCAATGACGGTGATTCCAGTGTCCAGCTGACCGAGGACGTCGTTTACAACGATACCACAACGATACCGCTGGGACCTGGTGAGTTTCCGGGGATGCGCAAACCATTCCGCAGTCTGTGGTGGCTGTTTCACCTTCTTCTGGGCGTCGGATTCCTGCTGCCATTGCTGGCGGGACTGGCGGCAATTCCAGGTCTCAGTCTCCTGGCTCTGGGCGTCATGCTGGCCGCTCAGGCGCAGGTGGCCAGGAATGGACGTCTGCGAGACGGGTTTCCGTTGCTGCCTGTCTCCACACGGATCGGTACCGTCGGATTGATGGTGCTGCTGTTCCTGGTACCAATCGTCATGGTGTCCTCTGTTGCCGGCGGACAGCGCGTGGTTTCTCAACTGTCCGGAGTCCCGAGCAGCGGATTAACCACGGTCACCCTGGTTCTGCAGATTGCTGTTTTCGCACACCTTTTGCTGGCCATCGCCAATGGTGGTTCGTTCGCATGTTTTCTCAGGCCGATTCGCAACATTCAACAATTACGCGCCCGCGTTCGGTCCAAAGAATTTGCTCCCGCAGTAAACCTGTGGACGGACCGCCTGGCAGCAATCGCTCAGCCATGGCACCACTTTGTACTGGCCATAAAAGCCGTCGGCGGAGCTCTGTGCTGGCTGGCGATCCCGACGGTACTGCTGGGCATGTCGTCCACGTCGCCCCACGAGAGTCCGGGCCTGCCTGCATTTCTGTCCTTCGTTGGCGGAGCCTTAATGATTCCTGTAGCTGCCTGGCTGCCGCTGTTGCAGGTGCACCAGGCCACAACCGGTCGATTTAAGGCCATCTTCGAGGTGCGTGTTGTTCGAGAGATCATCTGTCGAGTGCCGGTTCGCTGGGCCATTGCCACCGTGCTGCTGTATGCACTGGCAATACCGCTGTACCTGTCCAAAGTCGTGCTGCCGCCCGCTGATGCGTACTGGGTGTTCACGCCGTTATTCATTCTGGTGATTTATCCGACCAGACTCCTGATTGGCTGGGTCTACGGAACGGGTATGAAGAAGAAACACCGTGCCGGTCGACTGGTCCGCTGGCCGGCAAAAGTTTTTATGGTTCCACTGCTGGGCCTGTACAGCTTGATTCTATTCGCCGTTCCACTGATCAGTGAAGCCGGTCCCAAAGCGATGTTTGAGAACCATGCTTTTCTGCTGCCGGTTCCCAGTGGAGATTTCGAGTAGGCCGATTCTGCAACCGACTTCAGCAAGCATCGTTCCTGCTCTAAGATCAGTGTCCGTCGTGCAGCTGGAAGCGTGATCCTCGGAAGCATGAAGTTATGAGAGCACAATCGCACCGCCAATGGTCGATCCTGATTGCTATCGGGATAATCCTGCTGACCACAGCACTTTCTCCAGGCGCTCAGGAACTGTCCTCAGAGAGCGTCCCATCAACCCCGACAGCACGAGGGCTTTCTGCAGCGGACCTTGTCGCGGCTCAGAAATTTGGTGAGACGCTGAGCGTTGCTGACTGGCTGGGTCCGCTGGCGCCGGTGGCGCTGTCTCCATTTTTTGGGATCGCCTGCCTGTCGGCAATGGCTCTGTACGGACAGAGCTGGATTGCCGCAGACAACGCCTTTCTGGGAGAAGGTTCTCCGCTCGCTGACCCCGGTATCTTCTGGGTGTTTCTTATTCTGACCGTGATCACGTCTGTTCCTCGACTGACCAAGGTCAGCAAACCCTTTGCACAGGCCGTCGATCAGATCGAAACCTGGGCTGGCATCATCACCATGCTGACTCTGAGATTCATGATTCGGGCCGAGGCACCGGACGTGGCCGAAATCGCCGTCATTCAGATGGGGCTCCTGTCGTTCGGCATTAATTCGCTGCTGATGCTCGCCGCAATAATCAATATTTTGGTAATCAATACAGTCAGGTTCTTTTTCGAGGTATTGATCTGGATCACACCAGTGCCCACAGTCGATGCGATTTTTGAAATGGCGAACAAGACATTGTGCGCCGCATTGATGGTTATTTACGGTTTCAGTCCGACCCTGGCCACAGTAGTCAACCTGGCTGTGTTTACGGTCGCACTGTTCCTCTTTGGCTGGGCATATCGCCGCCAGGTTTTCTTCCATGTAATTCTGCTGGACGCCGTGTGGGCATTTCTGTTTCCACCACGCTCGGTTTCACAGAAACCACTCATCGTGTTTCCTGTGACGGCGGTCGGCCCTGTGCCGGCGCGCGCTCGATGCACCCTGACACAGACCGACTCCGGCTGGACTTTGAAGCATGAACGGATATTTCGCGGCGATCTCTTAGTCGACATCTCCTGTGACGACAGCTCTGCTGATCTGATCCCGGGATTCATCACAAACTGTGTGCGAGTTCGTGGTGCAACTGTTGCTGACCTGACGTTCAGTCGGTGGTACAACGTTCTGCTGCCGAAATTCGCCGTCTCTCTGAACGTCACATTGAACGAAGTCGACACAGCCACCGTACGGGACAGAACAGGACTCAAGGCGGAACTCACGTAAAGTCAGTTCAAACGGGCATGCAGTCGTTGTCCGTCAGGATTTAAAACAGCTTGATGTGGCCGGCAACAGGCAGATCAGGAACCTGAGTTCCGCGTCGTTTGTTTCATTCGTTGTTCCCTCAAACTGGTATTCCTCGCGGCTGACGCTATCCTCGGCAACTTCCGGTTTCCTCTGATCTGCTATGAGTACCCTGACTAATGAAATTCAACTGCCTGGCACCGTACGTCCTTTGCCTGTTCCTGGCATTTACGCCTACTGCCACACTCGCCGAAGCCCCGGTCTCTTCAAAAACGCTGAAGGTGCTGATCGTTACCGGCGGATGCTGTCACGATTACCCGTTCCAGACGAAGGCGTTACAGGATGCGGCAGCAGCACGAAATGTCAGCGTCGTCTGGACAATTGTGAACGCAGGTGGCAAGGGAACCTCAGCACAGATCGATTTGTACAAAAACAAGGACTGGGCCAGAGGTTTCGACGTCGTGGTTCATAACGAATGCTTCGCCAAGACCACCGACGAGGACTACATTCGCAGCATTACGAAGCCTCACTTTGAAGGCACTAATGCGGTCGTCATCCACTGCGCGATGCACACTTACCGGGATACGAAGATCGACAACTGGCGACAGATGCTTGGCGTAACGAGTCGCCGCCACGAGCATAAGAGCAACTACCTTGTAAAAAATGCCAAACCTGAGCACCCCGCGATGAAGGATTTTCCGAAGGAATGGACGACACCAAACGATGAACTGTACGTGATCGAAAAAGTCTGGCCGAACACGGAAGTCCTGGCCACCTCAGTAAGTAAAAAGACAGGCGACCTGCACCCGGTCATCTGGGCTCACGAATATGGCGAATCGCGAGTTTTCGGCACAACCTATGGCCACGCAAATGAAACGTTCGAAGACAAAGTCTTCCTGGACGTCGTCATCAACGGCATGCAGTGGGCCGCGGGTTCTTGACTGCAGCGTACGCGACATTCGGTTGCGGGATGCGGACGATGGCGTCTCTCCGGAATCTGTTCCTGCTGAAGACGCGTCATTCTTCTTTCGTTTCCTCATACGACGCAGGAACAACTTCTGTTTCTGCATCTGCTCTGGCGTCGGCCAGCTGCTGTTCCAGTACGGCAGGATGTGTGAATTGATGTGAGTCCGCCATGGTCAGTGGCGTCGCCTGAGCTTCGGCAGCCCGTCGCCGACGATTTCGGAACAACGGAACCCTCAAGTCGGCGAATCGGACATCATCGTATATCGAACCTCGCTGCAATGGCCCGGCACCCATCACCCACGTGTCTTTCGCATCACTCTTTGAAATGGCAGAACCGGACTGCCAGACCGGCATGCCGGTTTCACGGTGATACGCAAACATCACGATCTTCGACGTGGACAGCGCCGAATTTCGTTTACCAAAGCTGATTTCCGGAATGGCAGGCACAGGCAGGCTCGACACAACTGACGCTGCCTGGCTGATCGCAGTGCTCGCAGGCAAGCCGTACGTGACTTCCAGTGAATCGGTGCCAAGGGCGCCAACCCTCGCTTCCAAAACGTAATCGGCTTCGGCTTTGCTGTCCTGAATCAGGCAGCCGGATGTAGTCAGCTTCTGCCGTAGCGCGCTGACGATGTAGTCTGAATTAACAAACAACACACCTTTCACTGGTTTGATGTACGTGGTGTCAAGAAACACCGTTCTGCCCGCAAGTACTGCGACGTCAAGTTTATCAACAGTACGGTCCACAGAGTCTGACAGCAGCAGCTGTTCTGTGCCGGTACGCATATGCGTGGTGCCGCAACCCGGAGCAACCAGCAACAGCATCAGAATCAGAATCAGGAAATGAAAAGGGGCAACGCGCATATGGACTCTGAAGTCTGACATCACGGAAGGCAAAAAATCGGCCGTAGGACAGCCGGGTGAGACAGCCAGTCTAGACGTTTGTGGCTTCGGCTGTTGTAATTCGTTTAAGTGAAACGGTCACTGCGCCTGATTTTCCTTTAAATCCGGCTGCGGACTTCGGCAAAAAATGCTGAACCGGAATACAATCATTAGTGATTCGGACGTTTGTCGATCAGACTATAAGGCAGAATCTGCAACGCGTTTTGCTCCCACCACATGCGACATCTCCTCTCGTCGTCTCTTATCGTCTCTCATTTCAAATCCTCCGAAGGCAGACAGTGATGTTTTCAGCAGCTGGTCACACCTTCCCACATCCTGATGGAATTTCCCGCCGCTCGTTTCTGACCGCGGGCGTATCTGGCCTTACCGGACTGGGCCTGGCTGATCTGTTGCGTGCAGAACAGGCAACCGGAATCCAAACGTCAAGCAAGGCTGTGATCAACATACACCTGGACGGCGGTCCGTCGCAGCTGGATACCATTGATCCAAAACCTGCTGCCCCATCAGAATTTCGTGGTGAGTTCCATCCGATTCAGACAACCTTGCCCGGGGTACAGGTCAGTGAACTGATGCCCCGCGTCGCCAGCCTGGCCGACCAGTTTGTGTTCATTCGAAGTCTTGTCGGTTCCATCGGCCGACACCATGCGTTTCAGTGCCAATCCGGTTTTGACGAAAAATCGCTGGAGGCCTTTGGCGGGCGCCCCGCAATGGGTTGTGTCGTTTCCAGGCTTCTTGGGTCACCCGGCGACGTGACTCCCGCATTTGTTGATCTGATGCAGGGACGACCGCTCGTTCGCAACTCCGCCCGCCCTGGCTTTCTCGGCCCTTCGTTTCAGCCGTTTCGACCGGACATGTCGAAGCGATTTCCGCGCGAACTGGAAGCCGGCATGAAGAACGAACTGGCGCGTCTGGGGGATGATCAGACCGTCAGCCTGAAACTCAACTCAGCGCTTTCGCACAGCCGGCTTGACGACAGACGCACTCTGTTGGCCGGACTTGATCAGATCAAACGAGACGTTGATGCGTCCGGCATGATGAACGCCATGGACCGATTTCAGCAACAGGCCGTCGGCATTCTGACGTCCGGAGAATTTGCAAATGCGATGGATCTTGATCGCGAAGATCCCGACACACTGGCTCGCTACACTGGTCCTGCGTCCAACCGTGGCACGCAGTCGACCACCAGTGAAGGAACAGACAGTATACAGAAGTTCCTGCTGGCCAGACGATTGGTCGAAGCAGGCGTGCGTTGCGTCAGTGTATCCATCAGTGACTTCGACACGCACTCTTCCAACTTCGATCGGCTGCGACATCTGATGCCCATTGTCGACCACGGTCTCCACGCGCTGGTCACGGATCTTCAGGAACGGGGCATGCTGGATGACGTAACAGTCGTGGCATGGGGTGAATTTGGTCGGACACCCAGAATTAACAGCAAAGGCGGGGGCAGAGATCACTGGCCACGAGTCGGACCGGCGCTGCTGGCCGGTGGCGGAATGAAAACCGGGCAGGTCATCGGTGCGACTGACCGCATCGCAGGTGCCGTGGTGTCCCGCCCTGTCCACTACAAAGACATTGTCTCGACGTTGTATCGAAACCTCGGACTGGATGCCCGAAAAATCACGGTGGATGATCCCCAGGGGCGACCGCAATATCTTCTGGACGAAGGGGAACCTCTGCCCGAAGTGTAATCAGACTCGGCCGAGTCTGATGACGTTCAGCCACCATGGCCACGGGGGCAGGGGCGGCACTCGGCAGAATTTAATATCAGGATCCATAATGCTCACGATTAAAAGCCCATCCCACCGCAGCATCTGTGATGGAATCAGTCGTCGTCGCTGTATCGAAATCGGTTCTCTTGGTGCATTCGGCCTTTCGCTGTCGGATCTGCTGAAGAACGAATCCGCAGTGGCAGCAACAGGTTCCTATCAGAAGAGTTCGCCTCGTTCCGTTATCATGATCTGGCAGCACGGCGGACCGTCGCAACTGGACACCTTCGACATGAAGCCGGCGGCTCCGTCGGAATATCGAGGTCCGTACTCGCCCATCCAAAGCAGTCTGTCGGGGCTGGACGTATGCAATCTGATGCCCGAGCACTCCAAAGTCATGGACAAGTGTACGGTGATCCGCAGCTATTCACATGGCAACGGAGACCACTGGGCGGCAGCACACTGGATGCTGACCGGACGGCTGGGGTCGACCGGTTCTGACCGCAGACCCCGACAGCCTTCGATGGGGGCTGTCGCGTCACACCTGATCGGACCGCGACGTAAAGGAGTGCCGGCTACCATTAACATGAACGATGGCGGTTTTGGCTACCACGGCGCAGCGTGGCTCGGGGTTGCTCATAATCCGATGCGCATCGGTGAAGACAGCTACGGCAACGAGGCCGGGCGACTGCCCACGGCTGATGCTCGCAGCTTCTCACTTGTCGATGGCCTGACCACAGATCGAGTGATGAATCGGGCCTCGCTGCAAAAACAGTTCGATAGAATGCGTCGCGATGTCGATCAGCAGGGCGTGTTCAGCAACATGGACGACATCGATCAACAAGCCATGGAAATCCTGCTGTCCGGCAAGGCTCGGGAAGCATTCAACCTGGAGAACGAGGACGATAAAACGCGGCAGCGATACGGCAACAGCTGGGGAGAACAGGCGCTGACTGCGCGTCGCCTGGTCGAAGCAGGAGTACGTTTTGTGTCCCTGAATACAGGCTACTGGGACGACCATGGCAACATCAAGGGGCGACTGGACGACAAGCTGCCGCGGCATGACCGCGCCGTCGGCGTCTTAATTCAGGACCTGCATGAACGAGGCATGCTGGACGACGTTCTGGTAGTGACGGCCGGAGAATTCGGTCGCACACCGAAAATCAACGGCAACGCCGGTCGAGACCACTGGCCGGGGGCACAGAGTATTCTGTTTGCTGGTGGCGGTTACCGACACGGCCAGGTGATCGGCAGTACCAACGAAAAGGCAGAACATCCGACTTCCAGGAAGGTTGGTGTCGAAGATTTTTGTGCCATCGTTTATCACAGCCTTGGCCTGAGAGTCGACGACACCATCACCGATCTGTCGAATCGGCCGATGCACCTGGTGCCTGCAGGTGAAGTTCCGCGCGAGATGCTTTGATCCGGAAGCCGTCTTAACCCGACGCCTCAGCAGAGCCTGTCGCACTCCCGGTCACTGCATTCCAACCCGCCACAGCAACGCAAACGCGATGACATCTTAAGCAGTGGCCAAGACTCCTTCTGGAGAGTTCGACGACGTGGTCGTCATTATCCCGGCGTTGAACGAAGAGCTGCCTCTGGTGCTTCGTGATCTGCCTACTGTTGCTGCGGTGATTGTGGTGGGCAATGGCTCACAGGACAACACAGCAGGGTCGCTGCGGACGGTGGTGCAATCGTGGTGCAGGAACCTGATCGCGGCTATGGCTCAGCCTGTCTTTGCGGAATGCAGCGACTGAACGAGCTGACGGCTGCCAAATCGGTCGCACCAGACATTGTGGTGTTCCCTGACGCTGATTACAGCGATCAGGCTGAAAGATAATCGAACCGCGCTGCGATGGATTCTTCTTTTTGATCTGGGCTGCCGGCTGCTGTTGCTGCCGTCACACCCCATTCAGGAAATTGATGTTTATCGCTACATGTGGGACGGGATTGTGACTGCTGAAGATCAGAACCTCTACCGTTTCAGCCCTGCCGGCTGGCGACAGCCGACGCCTGTGGTCATGAGATGAAGCAGCCGGCCATGCTTCGTGGTTCTTCCGACGCCACCCGCACAACACTGAATCGTATTCATTTTTCCCACCTGACAATCATTTACCCCCCCGTCAGCCAGGCTGTGTTTGCGGTGGCAGCGATCGCCACACCATCACGGGCGTATGTAGAATCTAGACGGCTCGTCACGAAGTTTTTCATCGTGCTGTTCGATGTGCTGGCCATGTCTGGACTTCTGGCACTGTTGCAGCACTTCAGAAAGCCAGCCGGGGGCTAATTTGCTGCGCATGGTCACCGCTGGTTCTGAAGGAGTTTGCCAACAGCGGACGTCTTGATTCGATTGCAGCGGGGTGCGCCGTATGGGCAGCGTTCTTCTAATCACCTGCGTTGCAGCAGAATTGCACGACGCTGTTGTCTGCCGCAGCGGTCTTACTCGGACTTAGCAACTGGAGCAAAACTATCGCCTGTCGTGGACGTTCCGGTGATTGCGGTCAGCGTTCTGCGACATTTTGGCATTCGACAGTTCATGATCAGCAGTATCCTGTTATTCGCTGTTTCCGCCACATCGCTGTTACCGCCATATCGCTGTAGTCGATGTTTGCAACAAGAATTGCAACGCCGAATGCAGCTGCTGCAGTGGCTACGGCTCACGGCATGATCTCTCGTTCTGACGAAGTCAGTCCGCCGCTGCCGACTGTCTTCGAGGAAGTTACGAACGGCATGGCCCTTGCAGTGCAGACGCAACGGCGATGTCCGAAATCCCCGGCGTTTCAGAAAACCGACAATCGCAGACAGAATCTGTTATGGGCGTACCCCAGGAATCGTCCGGCGAGGGGATTTCAAGGTTCATGAGAACGTGGAAAATGAACGACATTTTCTTTCTGATTGTCAACGAAAACCTTACTTCCGGATCCACGGCCTGGTTTTCGGTTCGGCCAGACAACGTCAGCCAGCAGCTTACCCTGCCGGTGGCCGAGTGGACCAATCAGTCGGAACATCAGGCCGTTTTTATCGTATCACGGGCGGTGCCTGCGGCGATTCACGTGTTCATCACAATGTGGCAGGCAGCAGTCGCGTGGCGTGTCCATCTGCGGCAACTGCCACGTTTGGTGTTTCTGTCATGGGCATGGTTCTGGCTGTTGCTGCCAACTCTCAACCCATGGTACTGGATCTGGGCTATGCCCCTGCTTCCGTTTGCTCACCTGTGAAGCTGGCTGTTAATGTCCGGCTGTGTCACTCTCTACCTGTGTCACTCTCTACTATTCGTGATTCTGGTTCCAGAACACATGGGGTACACAGCTGATTGCTGGAACAACGTACGACGGCAGGACTTTCTTCAACTTTGTCGTGGTCTGGCTGGAATACGTTCCGCTGCTGCTCACCCTGTGCGTGGAATACCGCAAATGCTCCACCTGCGGAACACGCTGAGCAGCCATCTGATTCCGAACCTGTCGCCTCGGTCCGGTGTCAGTTGCCGATAGTCCAACTCGTTCTGAGGAGATCAGGAAGCCAAACCTTATGACAAAAACAATCATACCCACGGGCGAAGCAACGGCAATCCTGCCTACACCGGGATCCGCGACAAAGCCGATCACTGTGATCGGTACGGAAGCAATTCGAGACACGTTCGACGATCTCTGCCTGCAGCAGGCCGTTAACTCAAGATTGGCTCCGGGGGTGACGAATCTGGTCCTGAACCCGGACGCGCACTGCGGCTACGGTGCGCCTGTCGGATGTGTCATGACATCTCCAACACACATCTACCCAGGTCCCGTTGGTGTGGACATCAAATGTTCCATGAGCCTGCTGCAGCTGGATCTGCCGGCAGATCAGATTATCGACCGCCCGACTCGAAGGGCGTTGATTGAAGCTATCTGCGAACGCACTCCGACAGGTGCCGGTCGAGGCCAGCGGCACGTGAGAAAATCTCGGTACGTTTGTGAAGGGCTGGGGCGTCAGTTGCTGGTCGAAGGCGCGTCACAGGACGTCTGCCAGCAGTTGGGAATCCCGTACGACTGGACTCAACACTGTGAAGATTCATTCCACGTCGGATATGATGAAACGCCTGCGGCGCTGGCTCAGCGACTCGACAGACACCTTCACGAAGACAACTTCAAGAAACGCTTCAGCAACAAAATGCAGCAACTGGGGTCCTACGGGGGTGGCAATCACTTCGGAGAATGTGAAGTCGTGGACGTTTGCGACAACGATCGCGCCCAGCGGGTTGCGGATCGATTTGGGCTGAAGGACGGCCGCGTGGCATTTCTGTCGCACTGCGGTTCCCGAGGAATTGGACACGACCTTGCGTCCGGTCAGTTCAGATCGTTGCAGCGACACTTCGAAACATGGAACGTACCGCTGCCGGGTAACGACCGACAGTTGGTGTATGCACCTCTGGGAACACAGGAAGCAAATGCCTACATCGACGACATGTCGCTGGGCGCAAACTTCGCCACGGTCAATCACCTGTTGATCAACGCGATGGTGCTGGAAGCATTTCAGGAGGTCATGCCGGGAGTCCAGGGAAATCTGGTCTACTTCATCAGTCACAACATTGCCCGAAAGGAAATTGTCGGCGACTGCCTCTCAGTAAACGGCGCAGGTGATTCACCGGATCGCGCCACAAAACCGGGAAAAACGGAGTGGGTGCATCGTAAAGGCGCGACGCGGGCGTTTCCGGCAGGGCACCCGGAACTTAAAGGGACGAAATACGAGACAATCGGCCATCCGATCCTGCTGCCGGGAAATCCTCAGGCGGGGTCCTGTGTGATGGTGGCAGACGAGGGAGCGTCCGCCAGCTGCTTCAGCGTCAACCATGGCGCCGGACGGGCGCTGGGACGCAGGCGAGCCTTCCGGGAACTGAATCAGTCCGCTGTGGACAAGTCTTTTGACGACGCCGACATCCTGTCAAACTGCCGGGCTTACCCGAGAGATGAAGCGCCCGCAGCCTACAAGGATTTCAACGAAGTGCTGCGCTCAGTCAAATCTGCCGGCCTGGCCACAGAAGTGGCCAGGCTGAAGGCACGCTTTGTCATCAAAGACGGCGACAAGGCAGATGACTAACTTCTGAAACAACCTTGCCTATAACGAAGGGCCAGCCACTCAGCGGTATCGCTGCCCGTGCCCCTACCGCTGCTTCCTCCGTCCGCCGGGCCGCCCGGGGTTCTGCACCACCGTCACACCCCACGCCCATGAAAATTGCGAACATAGCCACAGCTGATTTTGGGACCCCAGTCGTTGAACATGAATCCACCCTTCCGTTTTTATGATCGTGATTGAATTGTCGAGCGTATGACGATGCCACTGAAAACGTTCGTTATAGCTAATCAGGTTCAATTCAATGCAGGCAGCACTGTGACGGATCTCATACTGTCCAGGAAACCTTTCATCACTTTTCGGACTTAACTCCAACTCCAGTTCGTCTCGCCCTTCAGATTCACAATGCGGTCAGCCGGCCACCGGCCGCTCTGCAGTGAGATGACCGTATCGGCAGCTATGGAGAACATGTCACGAAAGGACTCACGATCCAGTCCCGCAATATGATTGCTTAAGAAAACGTTTTTTGCGTCCAGCAATGGACTGTCAGCCGGCAACGGCTCCAC
Organism: Fuerstiella sp.; assembly: GCA_029245955.1. GTDB lineage: Bacteria > Planctomycetota > Planctomycetia > Planctomycetales > Planctomycetaceae > Fuerstiella. Next base: position 102,217 of record JAQWOH010000043.1, read on the forward strand.
TTCAAAGACATCCAGACCGGCACCACGAAGTTTTCCCGCCGCCAGCGCGTCACAGAGATCACGTTCGTCCACAAGCTGACCACGCGCCGTGTTAATCAGCACTGCTGAGTCCTTCATTTGTGCAATGGTACCGGCATTGATCATTCCTCGCGTGTCGTCAGTCACAGGCGTGTGCAGGCTGATGTAGTCTGACCGGGCATATAATTGATCAAGCGATACCACTTCGATGCCGTGGTGCTGCGCAAATTCCACAGGTGCATTGGGGTCAGCCGTTATGACGGTCAGCCCCAGTCCAATGGCGCGCGTGGCCATCGCCTGGCCGATCCGCCCCAGTCCGACAACCCCGAGGGTGCTGCCCATGACTCGCGGCCGAGCCTGTCGACTCCAGACGCAGTCACGTACACACTGATCGGCAAATGGAAATCCTCGGGCAACGCCCATCAACAGCGCGATCGCGTGTTCCGCCACCGCATCATGATTCACGCCGGGGGTGATGGAGACGACAATGCCGCGACGATCGCACTCTGCAAGGTCAACCGCATCGAACCCCACACCCGTTCTGGAAATCACGCGTAGTTCTGGGCATCTGGCAAGAACTCCCGGCGTATATGGTTCCGCTCCTGCGATCACGGCGTGATACCCCTGCAGCGCTGTGACGAACGCAATTTCGTCCCAGAGATCCAGATCCCGGTCAACCACACGGCAGTCAAATCCAGCGTCTGACAGCAACTCAAAATGAGGACCTTCTTCGCCACTGAGAGACGTGCACAGAACTTTGAACATTGATGGATTTCCGAATTATCCAGGCGGCAGTTCGGGGACGCCCGAATCGGCGGGAACCTGAAACAACAGTGGCTAAACTCTTTAAACATTGTAGTGCATATGACAACACGAAAAAACGACAGACCGGAGTGCCTGCGTCCATCAGCGTTTAATCCCCACGTTATCAGGCGTCACAGCAACACGTGCCACAAGACCACCGGCGATCGCCCCCGTTAAATGACCGTCCCACGAAATCCCCGATCCGACCGTCGGCAGCACTCCTCCGATTAAGGTGGCACCGTATGTGAAACCGACAAACACGGCGATTACCAGGGCGCTTAGCCTTCCTTCCCGAAATCCCGCCACGATGAGAAACGCAATCAAACCGTAAATCAGTCCACTGGCGCCCACATGTACAGAATCCCCGGTGCCAAAAACCCACAGCAACACTCCCCCCATTACTACAATCTGTGGCACAATGCGAAAGGTATTCGCTCGTGAACCGGCCAGCAGGCACAGCAAAACGATCAGTGGGACGGTATTGCCGATGAGATGGTCCCAGCCACCATGCAGAAAAGGCATCGTGACGATTCCCGTGAGCCCGACTGACGATCGTGGTGAGAGTCCAAAGTCGTTGAATTCACCGGGCAGAATTGTGTCGAGAACGAACACACCCCAGATAATTGCCACAAAAATCGCGACTCCATGCAGTTCTTCGACGATTCGGTGTTTCATCGGGCGTTCTCAATCGATTCAGACTCGTAAGGGCAGGGTGGTGCACGAAACGATACCCTCTCACAGACGGATCGCCAAATCATTGAGTGCTGGTATGTTTTCCCGCCACTGTCCGCAAATGAAATCTCCTGACGGGAGTCAGGAATAACGCACTTATGGGAGCGTTACGTTTGTTGAGACGCGAAAAGAAATAAGGTCCGTGAACGATCGCGGGGGGTAACAGACACCAATGACGCTCGGAAGGAAACGCGGCGACAGCATAAATCGAAATCACGAATTGCCGGCACATGTCAGGCAGTCCACGCAGCGCAAAATCGGGCTGGCGGCATACCGTCGATACGCGATCACCAGAGGGAAAGACATCGTGCGCAGCATACCCACGGTCCCGGCTTAGGCATCCTCGATGGCCACAACCTGCAGTTTCAAAGTCCCCGCGGGAATTTCAGCCTCAAACTTATCACCGACTTTCTTACCGATCATCGCCTGGGCCAGTGGGCTGGACGTCAGAATCTTGAGAATCTCGCCGTCGTAGTCTTCTTCACCGGGACCGACCATTTCGTAGACTTCTTCCATGCCGTCGGCCAGATCCTTGACGGTCACTCGAGATCCAAAAACGACGACGCCTTTCGGCATGTCGGCCTTGTCCACGATCTCACACCTGGACAGCTTAACTCGTTTTTCTCCGATCTGCCGTTCCACATGGGCAAGATGTTCGCGGGCCGCGTGATACTCCGCGTTTTCTTTCAGGTCGCCTTCTTCGCGTGCGAGCTTGATGCGTTCGAGAATAGCAGGTTTCTGTTCCTCGAGATCCTGAATTTCAGCGCGAACCTTATCGTAACCTTCCTTCGAGATCGGCTGACGTTCCATAACGGGCCCCCGTTTGTGATGTTCTGATTATGTCTGATTCAGGCGGCTGTTTTATCAAGACAGCAGGGACACGAGACTTTCGCACGAATTCGCTGATAATAAATAGCCGGACAACTAACAACAACGGCGGCTGGAAGTGTCAACTTCCAGCCGCCGTATCCCTGTATGTTGCAGTTAAAGTATAGCCTTGGCCAGGGAAAAGGCTATCCCACATCCTTCCACTGACGAGTCTTCGCACTTTCCAGCACAGCGTCACAGACCTGTTGTGTTTCCTGAGCTTCTCTGAACGTCGGACTGCACGGCTCGCCGGTTTCGACGCTCTTCAGAAAATCGGCGACCTGATGCACAAAGGTGTGCTCGTAACCGATCTGCAGTCCAGGCACCCACCACTTATCCATGTACGGCATGTCATCATCTGTACAGTGTACCGAACGCCAGCCCCGAACCACAGAATCGTCGGAATGGTCGAAGTATTCGAGGCGATGCAGGTCGTGCAGGTCCCAGCGAATCGAGGCATTTTCGCCATTGATTTCCAGCGTGTACAAAGCCTTATGACCGCGGGCATAGCGAGTGCTTTCGAACAGACCCAGCGACCCATTGCCGAAGTGACACATGAACGAACAGGCATCGTCAATGCCCACAGCTTCAACCTTGCCGGTTTCCGTATGCATGCGTTCCCTGACGAAGGTCTCCGTCATCGCGCTAACGTCAGTGATGGAACCGTTCAGCCAGATCGCAGTGTCGATACAGTGAGCCAACAGGTCACCCGTCACGCCGGATCCGGCTGCTTTCACATCCAGTCTCCACAATGCGGCGCCACCCTGCGGCAGGTCTTCATTGATTGTCCAGTCCTGCAGGAAGTTGGCTCGGTAGTGAAAGATTCGTCCCAGCCGACCTTCGTCGATCAGTCTCTTGGCAAGACTGACAGCCGGAACGCGACGGTAGTTGTACCAGACAGTATTGGCAACGCCCGCCTTTTCGACAGCGGCGATCATCTTCTCACCTTCTTCCGGATTCAGTGCGAGTGGTTTTTCGCAAAGAATCATTTTCCCCGCCTCGGCCGCAGCAATGGCGATTTCCGCGTGCGAGTTGTTGGGCGTACAGATGTCGACGGCATCAATATCGTCGCGAGCAAGCAAAGCACGCCAGTCAGTTTCGATGCTCTCATACTGCCATTGCTCCGCAAATGCCTGAGCATTTTCAGCGTTGCGTCCACAGACAGCCTTCAGAACCGGCCGGTATTCTAACTCGGGAAAGAAGTCGTTGACTCGCTTGTAGCCGTTACTGTGTGTTCGACCCATGAAGCCATAGCCGACAAGTCCGATATTGAGCGATTTCTGAGGCATATACATATTCCCTTTTTTCGTTGGGCCTGAATAATCTGTCGTTAACAGGAAACGACCAGCGGGACGGAGTTTCGCCGAACCGGTCGTTGTGATTTGCACGTCTCGGCGTTTGGTTAAGACCAACTGCCGGAATCACGGACTTTGATCATCGTGTCAAGAATCGTGTTCCAGGTGGACGGATTCTGCAGCATTTGGTTCGGGAACATGCAGCCGTCCCAGCAGATGTGCTGCATGCCTCGTTCCGTAGCGCCCTCCAGCCAGTATCCCGCACATTTGACGATATCCAGCTTGCCGTTGGGATCGTCGGCCGGACAGTGCTTTCCGGTTTTGTCGTGAGATCCGGCACCATGAACTTCACCGTCGTTCTGAGCGACGTGAAAGTCGATTGTCCACGGCCGCAGCTTGTCGGTCATCGTCTTGTAGCCCGAGTAGAATTCTTCGTCATTGCAGCCTGGTTGTACAAGGGCGTGCTCAGGCGCGTTATAGCCCAGCGTGTACAGATAGGTGTGGGCGAGGTCTGCCTGGAAGCCCAGTGATTCGGGCATGCCGACTTCTTCCAGCAGGTCCAGCATGTCTTTCCAGCTGTGCATACCGGCCCAGCAGATTTCGCCTTCCGCCGCCAGACGTTCGCCATGGTCGGCAGCGATCTTTGCTGCTTCCTTGAACGTTGCAGCAATCTTTGAAGTGTTGGCAGATGCGTCCTCTCGCCATTTTTCAACACCAAATTCCGCGGAATCGATACGAATCACACCATACTTGCGAACGCCATGATCATTAAAGATGCCAGCGATACGGCAGGCCATCTTTACCGCATCCAGAAACTTGCCGCGGGCTTCGTCATCGCCCATGGCAGAATCGCCGACGGTACCGGGCCATACAGGAGCCACAAGTGACCCGACATTGAAGTTGTAACCGGCAATCATGTCGGCAATCTGACGAATTTCGTCGTCACTGGCTTCCGGGTTGGTATGCGGCAGGAACAGAAAGTAGTCGATACCGTCGTACTTCTGACCATTGACATCGGCCGCGGCCGTCAATTCCAGCATTTCCTTCAGGCCAATCGGTGGCTCCTGACCTTCATCGTCGCCTTTTCCAACAAGTCCGGGCCACATAGCGTTGTGAAGCTTGGGTGCTGACATGTTACAGATCTTTCCTGGTTGAAATCGTTGTTGGTGGAGAGCGGAATGGATGGATAGTTCGCGGTCAGTTCTCTCTTAGTTCCTGTACGCACCCATTGCCGGGGCATTGGGCTGAGCATCAGGACCGAAGTATCGGAGTCCAACCAGCGGTTCTGTGCCGGTGTTCTCGAAAGTGACTCCCTCGGAGGCGCGGCTGGCGACGACAAAGACTTCGTCTTCGGTCATTTCGCCAAAACGAATCATCACGGGTGACTGCAGATGCATGTTCTCAATCTTCCCCATGCCCTGAACTGTAATCCATGAATACGCACCGCCATCCCTGATGGTACATCTGGCACCGGGTTGAAGAGTCAATTCCTTGGCGGTGAACAACTGCCTGTTGTCGACTTTTCCGTAGACGATCCACTTGTCGCACCAGCCATCGCCTTCTTCACTGACGATCGGTTCAAGGTAGTTATTATCCTTGAAATCCGGGTCAACGTTCTTGTCCCAGTCCAGTGCATCAACGATGTAGGTATTATCATCGTGGTGTTCTTCCGGGAAGTCCTTCGTCAGCAGGCTGCGTGGAACTTCTCGACCTTCGACCAAATTCTGGTACATCGCGAATACGTCGCTGCCCCACTGTGGTTCGTAGGTCACCAGAGATCCCGGTGCGTGCAGAACACATGGCGGGATCAACCAGCCGGTCCCGGGTTTCAGCCGATAGGCCTTCGACAGATCCAGCAATCCGTTTTCACCGTCATTCCATCGATTAAGGCAGTCGATCACGTCCTGTTTTGTGGTGCCGGGTTCCAAGCCCATGAAGGTGTATGGAAAATTGTTTCCGATCTGGTTCATCTGAGGCGGGAAGTAATAGCTTTCCGGCTTTCCTTCCTGTCCCACCAGCGCCGCCTGTTCGGCATTTTGGTGCATGTGGTGGGGGATTGGACCCATATTGTCGAAGAACTTCGAATACACGGGCCACTTCTGGAAGGTGTTCCAGATATGTTCGCCGATGACCTGATCCTTCAGTTCCGCCACTACGTCTCGCAACTGAAAACGTTCATCATTGTAAACGCAGTACGACAGGCCTTCGTCTTCGTTGCGGTTTTCATTGGCCGCTTCGGTTGTGGATCCAAACCAACGTTCGTCAATTCCGCCTCGGTTCATTCCCAATGCGTAATAATCATTCGGATGCAGTTTCAGGCGACGCCCCGGCTGCAGAAAGGAACGCGGAACCCAGGTTGGAGCGAGTCGAAGAATACCGTTACCGGCAGTCAGAGCGTCAGACGCAAGCGAAGCGACATTTGCCATGATAAGGAATTTGCCTTGTTATTGACTATGATGCGTCATTGTGGACGAACGACACATCCTCGCCAGCGGCCGATTTTTGGATTGATGTCCCGAGCATCCCGGTGCGCGGAAGGGCCGAGCATTCTGACGGCATTAAACGTGTTTGAAAAGCAAACACAGCATTTCCCTGTAAATCTCGTCTATACGAAAGTAAACGAAGGAAAATCAGGGGAGTTGTGGAGTCCAGAAGCCGTAATAGAATGGAAACCGAACCTCATTTGTCGGGAATAGTCTGTAATGTATGGCGACCTGTCCCGCTACAACGGTGGATCCGTATAACGGACTTCCCCCGGGTCATCGGCGGTTTGATGGCCAGACTTTGGACTTTACACCTGCGTCGGAAAGCAGTTTCCTGGGGCTCCGAATCGATCGTACCCAGTCATCGAGTCTGACAACAAAACATCAACGAATAGTATCAGCAGGCAAGAAAATGGCGGAAATCGCGATACTGGGAGCCACCGGATACACGGCCTTGGAACTGCTGAAGATCCTGGCGCGTCATCGGCAGGCTGAAGTCACCGCACTGACAACTCGCCAGAAGACAAAACCGCACATCGCTGAAATTCACCCGTCTCTGACGGGGCAGTTTGACCTTTGCTGTGAGAATCTTAGCGCCGAAGAAGTCGGGGCTCGCGCGGACATCGTGTTTTGCGCTTTGCCCCACACGGCAAGTATGGAAGCTGTTCCACAGCTGCTGGACGCCGGTTGCCGGGTCATTGACCTGAGTGCCGACTACCGGCTGAGTGATCCGGGAGTCTATGAGCAGTGGTATGGTCACATTCACACGGACCCAACTCGTTTGAGCAATACGGTCTACGGCTTGCCAGAGCTCTATATGAAGCACATCCCGGGCGCTGACCTGGTGGCGAATCCAGGCTGCTACACCAGTACATCCATACTTGGCCTGGCGCCGCTGCTGGCCAGCGGGCTGATCGAACCTGATGGAATCATCATTGATGCCAAGAGCGGCGTCAGCGGAGCTGGCCGAAGCCCGAAACTGGGAACGCTCTACTCCGAGTGCAACGAATCCGTCACCGCCTACAGCATCGGCACTCATCGACATACGCCCGAGATCGAACAGATCCTCAGCGACATCGGCGGAACACAGGTGCAGGTCGCTTTTAATCCACACCTGATGCCCATGGATCGGGGCATTCTGTGTTCCATGTATCCTCGACTGAAGTCGCCAAAGTCCGTTGAAGAACTGCTCACAGTGATACGAGACTTTTACACTGATCAGCCGTTCGTTCGCGTCGTCGAACACATCCCCGCCACGAAACATGTCGCTCATACAAACTTCTGCGACATCTCGGTCCGCCTGAACCGTGAGCAGCTGGTCGTATTCTCAGCGACGGATAATCTGATTAAGGGTGCCAGCGGCGTCGCCGTGCAGAATATGAACCTGCTTCTGGGACTGGACCAGAGGACGGGAATGCTGCCGTGTTAAAACGACGTGTCAACAACGGAGCGATGGGCAACACACTTGGATAACAGTGTGCAGAGCCCGTATCGTCCGAACTTCCTGTCGAATTTTCAGTTGACCAGAGTCGCACCGTCGGGAAACCAAATATGAACAGCCCGTTACTACCTGCCGGTTTCACCGCATCCGGCACAACATGTGGCATCAAGGAAAGTGGAAATCCGGACCTCGCTCTGTTTGTCTCGGAATCTGCGGCCGCTGCCGCCGGAGTCTTTGCCACAAACCGGGTTCTTGGTGCACCGGTGATCGTCTCCGGAGAACGCGTACGATCCGGGACCGCTCGCGCCGTGATTATCAATTCGGGCAATGCCAATGCGTGCACGGGGCAACAGGGCCTTGACGACGCTCGACAGATGACGACGGACGTTGCCGCCGGGCTGGACTGCAACGCAGAAGACGTACTTGTGTGTTCGACCGGTATTATCGGTGTCACTTTGCCGATGGACGTAATCACCGCCGGCATTCCGGCAGCGGTAGATGCACTTCAGAGTTCCAGCGACGCGTACAAGGCGGCGGCCGCCGCAATGATGACCACAGATACGTTTGCCAAACAGGTTGCGGTCGACGTGACGCTCAGTACAGGTACGGTTCGAATCTCCGGTGCCGCCAAAGGTGCCGCCATGATCGCCCCAAACATGGCAACAATGCTGGCCGTAGTGATGACAGATGCAGCCCTGCGCCCCGACCAGTGTGACGAGATGCTTCGTTACAGTGTTGACCGCACTTTCAACTGCATCAGCGTGGACGGCCACATGAGCACCAGTGACACCGTGTTATTGCTGGCAAACGGTGCTTCAGACTCTGCTCCGGCAACCGAGGACGATGACCGTAGACTGCGCGAATCGGTACAGCAGGTTTGTGAAAAACTGGCCACTGATATCATACGCGACGCCGAAGGAGCCGAACATTTTGTCATCGTGGATGTCACAGGATTCGAAACTCGCGAAGCAGCTTTCGCAATCGCCAAAGAGATTTCCGAAAGTGCTCTGGTGAAAACCGCAGTAGCCGGCAACGACCCGAATTGGGGAAGAATTACTTCCGCTGCCGGATATGCGGGCGTCGATTTTGACACGTCCTTCCTGTCACTGAAGATCAACCACACCAATGTCTTCAAAGCCGGAAGGCCGGTCAAGTATGACGAATCTGCACTGTCACGACAGATGAACGACAACCGGGAGGTGCGTCTGCTGCTGGAATTGTCCGGCGGGCCGGCTTCGGGTTCGGAATCCGTCCGATTCTGGACCAGCGACCTGACTCAGGAATATGTGCGACTTAATTCTGAGTACACGACGTAGTTCCAGACTTGGATTCTTGCGAAGTATTCCGGATAGTGTGTCAGCTCTCGAGTTTGATCGAGAGTTTTCGACCTGTTCCCACTCTACCGTGAGTCATTCATGAGTAACAGCCATTCTTCGCGTCGATCGTTTCTGAAACATTCGGCAACTGCAGTCGCAGCAGGAGCAGTTCTGTTGCCGTCAGGTCAGTCCGTCTGCTCCGCACAATCCCCCAATGACCGTCCCCGGTTTGCCAGCATTGGTATCGGTGGAATGGGCCGCGGCGATGCGAAAGGACACAGAAAGTTTGCGGATCTGGTGGCAATTTGCGATGTGGATCGTGGTCATGCCGAGAAAGCAAATAAGGATCCCGGAATTGGCGACGGTAAAGCACAGCTGCACAGCGACTATCGTGAAGTGCTTGACCGTACCGACGTCGATGTCGTGAGTATTGCGACACCGGATCACTGGCACGTGAAGATCGCGATCGAAGCTCTGGAGGCCGGGAAGCATGTCTTCTGCCAGAAACCTCTGACGCTGACTCTGGAAGAAAACCAACTCATCCGTGCAGCGTGTCGTAAGCACAAGGGCCGAGTGTTCTTCATCGGAACTCAGCAACGCAGCAGCAAGGACCATTTTCTTCGCGCTGTCAATATGGTGCAGAAGGGATTGCTGGGCGACATCCAAAAGATCACTGTTGGCATCAACGGCAGTCCCACTGGAGGACCATTCGGGGTAAAAGATGTACCGGAGCATCTTAACTGGGACGCATGGCTCGGACAGGCTCCGCTGGTAGATTACCGCAAAGAACGCTGTCACGGAACATTTCGCTGGTGGTACGAGTATTCCGGCGGCAAGTTCACCGACTGGGGTGCCCATCACATCGACATTGCGTCATGGGCGATCAATGAGCTTGGTGAAGGACAGGGCCCCGTCTCAATCGACGGTACCGATGCGAATCATCCAGTCGAGTACAAGGACGGGTACGCCCAAACCGACGATTCCTTCAACACGTCACACGATTTCGCTGTCAAATGCACATTCGCCAGCGGAATTGAAATGACGGTGGAAAGCCGGGGCGACAACGGCATCCTGTTTGAAGGCTCGAAAGGTCGGATCTTTGTCAAACGTGGCAAGATTACCGGCAAGCCCATTGAAGAAAACTGGGACAAGAACCAGTTCGGTGAAGAGCAACTGGTGGACCTTTACAAGGGCAAACCATTCGAGGGCCACAAGAATAATTTCTATCGCTGTATCAGCGAAGGTGGCCTGCCGGTCTCGGACGTGTATTCTCACCTGCAGGTCATGAACACCTGCCATCTGGCGGGAATTGCCGCCCGACTGAAACGGGTGATTAAGTGGGACCCAAGAAACGAAGAGATTATCGACGACGAACAGGCGGCCACGTTCTTCGCCCGGGAACAGCGCAAAGGGTATGAGATCCGGCGCGTTTGACGCACGTCCGCACTCCACCGAGCCCATCAGCTTCGTTTTTTTTCTGTCTCCTGTCAGGAGTTTGAATTCATGTCGCCGAATGTCGCCGAATTCTTTGGTACAATGATACTTGTTCTGCTGGGTAATGGCGTCTGCGCCAACGTTAACCTTAATAAGACCCTGGGAAACGATAGCGGCTGGATCGTTATCACTACCGGTTGGGGACTGGCCGTGGCATTTGCTGTGTATCTGGTAAATGCTCACAGTGGAGCTCATTTGAACCCTGCGGTCACCATTGGCATGGCGGTCATTGGCAAATTCGCTTGGGCGGACGTCGTCGGTTATGTGGCGGCGCAGATGCTGGGCGCGATCGCCGGAGCCACCCTGGTCTGGCTGACGTACCTGCCGCACTGGAAAGAAACTGCCGACCCCGGCAGCATTCGGGGTTCTTTTTGCAACACCCCGGCCATTCCACACACCCTCAGCAATCTGATCACAGAGATCATCGGCACGTTTGTGCTGGTACTGGGAGTCCTTGCCATTCTGACTCCGGAAAATCTGGTGCCTAACACCGGGTTCGACAAAGGATTGGCTCCGGCACTGGTCGGTTTGATGGTCTGGTCGATCGGATTGTCACTCGGCGGACCAACCGGATACGCCATCAATCCCGCGCGAGATCTGGGTCCCAGAATTGCTCATGCGATTCTACCGATCGCAGGCAAGGGTGATTCTGACTGGAACTACTCATGGATTCCGGTCGTCGGTCCTGTCGGTGGCGGCATCATCGGAGCCTTGTTCTATCAGATGGTGTGGTCCGCGAGCTGACATCCGCACCTGTCATTTCCTGTTCCCTGGTTTCGTCCCTGCACCGGACATTCGCTTCACGGGGCATCGTTCGCGAGACAACTCATGAAATACGTGCTGGCACTTGACCAGGGAACGACAAGTTCCCGAGCCATTCTTTTCGACAGGGGTGGTTCCGTCGTGGCCGCTTCGCAAAAGGAGTTTCCACAGCATTTTCCTCAACCTGGCTGGGTGGAACACAATCCGGAAGACATCTGGAAGTCACAACTTGCGGTGGCAAAAGGCGTTCTGCGGAAGGCGAAACTTACCGCCAGAGATGTCGCCGCCATCGGTATCACCAATCAGCGTGAAACGACGATCGTGTGGGACAAAAACACCGGCAAGGCCATCGGCAACGCGATTGTATGGCAGGACCGACGCACTGCCGGCATCTGCAATGCGCTGCGCAAGAAAAGGGTCGACCGTACGATTCAGAAGAAGACGGGACTGATTCTGGACGCGTATTTTTCAGGCACCAAGGTGCAGTGGATCCTGGACAACGTCAAAGGCGCCCGCCGGAAAGCCGAGGCTGGAGATCTGGCATTCGGAACAGTGGACTCCTGGTTAATCTGGCGCCTGACCGGTGGCAACGTCCACGTAACTGATCCGAGCAACGCTTCCCGAACAATGCTGTTCAATATTCACAACGGCAAATGGGACACCCAACTGTTGAAGACGTTTAACGTGCCGAAGAACATGCTTCCGACGGTCCGGTCGTCCAGCGAGATCTATGGCGATACCAAATTACTCGGCGGGGCCATTCCCATCGCCGGCATCGCGGGAGACCAGCAAGCTGCGTTGTTCGGACAATGCTGCACGAAACCTGGGATGGTCAAGAACACCTACGGCACGGGCTGTTTCATGCTGATGAACACCGGAACGGCACCGGTAACATCGAAGAATCGACTGCTGACAACGATTGCGTGGAAAATCGGCGATCGCACGGAATATGCTCTGGAAGGCAGCATCTTCATCGCGGGTGCCGTCGTGCAGTGGCTGCGCGACGGGCTCGGGCTGATTCGAAAATCCTCTGACGTTGAAAAACTTGCAGGCCAGGTTGCCGATACCGGTGGCGTCTACCTTGTACCAGCCTTTGCCGGCCTGGGTGCGCCGCACTGGGACGCCTATGCTCGGGGAACATTGGTGGGGGTGACTCGCGGTACGAACAAGTCCCACATCGCTCGAGCAGCACTGGAAGGAATTGCCTATCAGGTAGGTGACGTCCTGCGGGCCATGGAAGCAGACTCCGGACTGAAGCTGAAACAGCTACGAGTCGATGGCGGGGCATCGCTGAACGGTCTGCTCATGCAGTTCCAATCGGATCTGCTGCGTGTGCCTGTAGTGCGCCCGGTCGTTGCTGAAACGACAGCACTGGGAGCCGCCTATCTGGCCGGTCTGGCCGTTGGCTACTGGAAGAATCAGAAGGAAATCGCAACACAGTGGCAGGAGGCCGCTCGTTTCAAGTCGACCATGAAGCCACAACGTCGCGCGGAACTGACGGCGGGATGGGATCGTGCATTGCAGAGAGCACAACACTGGGAGATCAGTGAGCGGCCGTAGTCCCGCAGATGCAGGTGAGCGCAAACCGGCTTCCCGGGCCGAAGCCCGGGAGCGGACAGGAATGCCTTATCCCTGCTTACTGAGTTCTTCAACTTTCTTCTTCAAGTCCGCCGCCTTCTTGATGGTTTCCTCGGACTTCTTCTTCGTTGCGTCAACTTTGGCCTTTGCGGCTGCGGCCGCCTTGGTCGCATCGTCTGAAGATTTCTTCTTGGCTTCCATAGCTTTCTTGGCGGCTTCGGCAGCCTTTTTCGCGTCGTCAACAGCCTTCTTTGCTGCAGCCTGTGCCACGGTGCCTGCGTCGACAACCGCCTTAGGTGCGTCGGCGTTTTTCTTGAGATCTTCCACAGCCTTGTTGGCACCGGCAAGGGCCTTGTCGCTGGCAGTGACGGCAGTGTTGGCTGCCGTCACTTTTGCAGTTTCAGCATCCAGCTCCTTCTTCGCGGCCGCGGCTTTCGCTGCAGATTCATCGGACGCTTTCTGATCAGCAGGAATCTGCGCGGCAAGTTCCTCGACTTCCTTAGCTGCATCTTCAGCGGCTCGGGATGCTTCCAGGATTGCTTTTTCGCGATCTCGTTTGAAGTCAGGAACAATTTCCAGTTCCGGCAGTGCCGCCTTCAATGGTTCTTCACCTGCTTCTGAGACCTTCGTCTCCCAGACGAACAGCTTCTTCAGGCTCTTTAACGACGCGACGTCTTTCAGAGAAGCGTCGGTAACTGCGGTACCGTACACGTTAAGATACTCCAGTTTTTCAAGCCCCTTCAGTTGCGCAAGTCCTGCATCCGTTACGGCAGTTTTTTCCAGATGAAGACGGACCAGATCCTTCAGCCCGGCAATATGAGCCATGCCGGCGTCTGTCACCTTCGTGCCTCGCAGATTGACTGAATACACGTTCCCGGCGCCAGCCAGAATCTTGATCGTATCATCTGTGATTTCCTTGTCAGACAAATGAAACGCTATTGTAATTCGCGTGTCATTCTTCGCCAGTTGCATCGCCTGACCGCCGCCGTCCCGAACGGCCTTAATCAGATTCTGATCAGTTTCAGAGAGTTCCTGTGCCAGCGTTGGGGCTGTCAGCAGAAGTGAAAGGAGCAGGGTGCAGGTGGGTTTCATAACGTAGATGTCCTGAAATATACGATGGAGAGAGTCACCGGAATTATGAAAAGCCGGGTTATTGGGCAAAGGCTGCGTAGGAGCGTATTCGCTTTTCGTCGCGGATTCAATGATTCCAGCCAAGTTGCATCGCTGCAGACGTCTGAAAACTGGTCTCGCTCCGTTTGTCGCCGCTCAAATACAATGCGGCCAGCAAGGACGCTTAGTGAATGACCACTACTGTAGCCGAAAATCCAATCAATCTTTTGGGCCGGGGAATCCGCAATTTTTTTTGCGGTTTCGGTGGGCTGGTCGTCTTCATGACGCGGATGCTGGTGTCGCTGCGACGCGGACTGCCCAGACGTCACGTTCTAGTCCCGATTCTGTACGAAATCGGCGTTCGCAGCGTTCCCGTGGTTTTGGTCACAGGAGCCTTTATTGGCATGGTCCTTGCCGTCCAGACGTACACGCAGTTCAAGATGATGCATATGGAGTCCCGGCTGGGTGCCATCATCACGATGACCCTTGTGTCAGAACTGGGACCGGTACTCGCAGCAACAATGCTGGCAGGACGAGTCGGATCAGCGATGGCGGCGGAACTCGGCACAATGCGAGTCACAGAGCAGGTCCATGCCATCAGTGCGCTGGGAGCGGACCCTGTCAGCTATCTGGTCGTTCCGAGGTTCATTGCCTGCGTCGCGTTGATTCCGATGCTGACCGCGATTGCCGATGCTGTAGGCATTCTGTCCGGATGGTTGTTCAGCTGGCACGTACTGGGCATCAATCCTCATCAATACTGGATGTACGCCGTGCAGTTTGTCACGGGCTGGGACGTCATGGCAGGGCTCATCAAAAGCGTGTTGTTTGGTTGCAGCATCGCGATTGTCGCGTGTCAGCAGGGATTTCACTGCGGCGCCGGAGCAGAAGGCGTTGGACGCGCTGCAACCCAGGCCTTCGTATTTTCGTTTATCGCGATCCTGGGCATGGATTTTCTGCTGACAGTAGTGCTGAACACAACCTATTACCTGATCTGGCCTCAGGCTGTATCGCTGGCGATAGCGGGAGTATGGTGATGAACGCACCTGCCATCGAAGTTTCTGACGTGTGCTGCATTTTCGGAAGTCAGACAGTACTTTCAAATGTCAGCTTGCACGTCTCAGCCGGTGAAACCGTCGCTATCGTGGGAGAGAGTGGATGCGGCAAGAGCGTTACCATGAAAGTGATGATGCAGTTACTGCGTCCGACGTCCGGTACGCTGAAATGGTTCGGCACGGATGTGGAAACACTTTCGACTGATAAGCGACAACAGCAGCGTCTGCGTCTTGGCTACCTGTTTCAGGGGGCCGCACTGTTCGATAGTCTGACGATTTACGAAAACGTTGCGTTTGGCATGCGACAGACGGGCGAACAGAACGAACAGCGAATTCGCCAGACGGTGCTGGAACGCCTGAACGAAGTGGGCCTGAGCCCGGATATCGTCAAGAAAAAACCTTCTGAGATTTCCGGGGGCATGCAGAAACGAGTGGGACTGGCACGGGCCCTTTCTCTCAGCCCGGATGTAATGTTCTATGACGAACCGACTACGGGACTCGATCCGGTCAATAGTCGACGGATTGACGACCTGATCCATTCCGTACGGCAGTCACGGGGCGTGACCGGCATCATAGTGACTCATGATCTGCGAACGGTGCAACGAGTCGCGGACAGGGTGGTGATGCTGTATCCCCGCTACAAACTCAATGAAGATGCCGGACAGATCATTTTCGATGGAAGTTTACAGGAGCTGGCAGCCAGTTCGGATAAACGTGTCCATGAATATATTGGTGACGAATTCGACACGAATTTGCCCCGGAATGTCGAAGTTGAACATCGGCAGCCTCTACTGAAATCAACATAGAACCGGAAATGTGTTTCATGGATGAACGACAACAGGAATTTCGCGTCGGCATCATGGTCGTTGTTGCACTGGCAGCCGCCGTGGTGATGGTGTTCAAGTTCGGAGAACTTGGCAATCGCTGGAAGTCCGGGACTCGAATCGACATCGTCCTGCCCAGTGCCTCCGGGATCTTTCCTGAGACTCCCGTGCGCATGAGCGGCATTCGCATCGGCCAGGTGCAATCCATGGCTCTGGTGGCTGAAGGCAGGGGGGTCGTTGTGCATGTGCTGATTGAATCGGACCACACGTTCCGCAACGATTCGTCGGCCCAGATCACTCGCTCACTGCTGGGCGACGGAGCCATCGAAATTACGCCGGGAGACAAAGGCGAAGCCATCAAGAACGGTGATCGTATCGTTGGTCGAACTGCGACTGACCCCACGGAAATCGTGGCCAGAGTCGAACAGCGTCTAGCGTCGACATTGGTTTCCTTTGAGAGAACCGGACAACAATGGGGCACGCTGGCCAACAACCTGAACCGAGTGCTGGAAGCATCCGGTCCCGACGGAATTAATACAATTCAAAGATCGGCCATAGCGCTGGAGCAATTTACACGCACGATGAAGTCCGCCGAAGACACGCTCACCGCAGCCGGATCACTGATCGGTGATCCACGATACCAGCAACAGCTTCAGCAGACGCTCTCTGCACTGCCCGAATTGTTGACCGAGACACGCGGCACACTTCGTTCTGTCAATTCCGTCATTCGTCAGGTTGATTCCACGATGGAAAACATCAATACAGCCACGGCGCCACTGGCCCGGGACAGTCAGACGATGGTCACACGTCTGAACCAGTCTCTGGGCAACATCGAGGCCATGACAGGCGAACTGGCCGTCGTCGCAAGACTGGCCAGTCGACATGACGGTACTGTCAAGAAACTCCTGACCGATCCATCGGTCTATCGAAATCTGAATTCAACGGCTGCATCGCTGGCAGTTCTGCTGGAGAATCTGAAACCGGTGGTATCAGACCTACAGATATTCAGCGACAAGGTTGCCCGACACCCGGAACTGCTGGGCGTCCGCGGCATTGTGCGAGGAAGCACTGGCATCAAGGATTCCGGCGTCGTTCCGGCGGCGTTCGAAGATGACAAACGTTAGAGAATCTGTCTGGCGATGTGTTCCGGGCCCTGAACTGAACTCGATGCCCGCAGATCGAGACAGCCGTGGTCAGTCATGAATCTGGATTGGCTGGAACTATCAAGAGTTCCACTCAGAGACCCTGATCGGTACTGCCGTCCAGCCGGTACACACAAACGAACGGTTAAACGCACAACACCCGTAATCAACGATTTACCAGGGTCAGATGCCGGACTTACATTCCGTGCACGGCTTGACTGCGAAGTAACAGCCCGCGTTCAATAACGTCCTTCGATACGTCCGGCTGCCGGGGACGCATCGGAATGTCAAAACGTCGATGATCTCTGATGTGTGTACCCAGAAAATTGTCGCTCAGAAAGTCAAGCGGAAAATGCTGATACCAGGGGGCTCGTACGTTGACTCTCTGAGTCTGCGTTTCGTATCCGTCCTTAATCAGCTGTATTTCACGAGTTCCATACCACGTGTAGTCAATTGACGTTGGTGTGTAGCCGACGTCTTTGCCGTCGATCCGAACCAGCGCACCGGTTGGGTTTGAGTTAATCGTCATGCGGCGATGAACGCAGCCCGTCGGACACAGCATCAGCACAATGGCTGCCACCCGCAGTGACCGGGCAAGACCCGAACGCTGCTGAGGACTGAACTGCGGCCGCGAAACATGAACGTTGTACGGCGAAGAATGTTTGTCGGCAGATGGCGACATAGTGCGGGTGGGATTACTGACGGCCTGATTCGGCCTCGCGGATGGGGGATGGCGTGCGAAGTTTCGGGCGGACCGGTCCGTGAGGTCTGGACGTACCCGGAACCACCGAACTGCTCAGATTAGTGCAAACATGAGTCTTCGGCCAAGACCACTTTGTACGGGAGAGGTGCCTGCAAATACGAACAGATTTCCGTGCCCCAACACAATAATTCGACATTTCTCCTGCCCTACAAATAAGTTACGTCATATGCACACAATCCATCCCCAAAGTTACCATGTCAGTTTTTTGGGGAATCGTTGCCTTCGTGTCCGCCCGTTCCTGTGATGATTTGCGTTGTCGTCCTTGAGAAGTAAACTTGCCTGTTTCGCGAATTCGAACGGATTTTCGCTTCCTGATGCAATACGAAATCGTGTGGCGGAGGGTCGCGTTGAGCAATAAAACAGATGACTGATCAACCGCTGGTTCACTATGCCTCCCGCACGGATGTGGGTATGCGCAGAGCGGCGAATCAGGATTCACTAACCGTTCGTTTATGCTCAGAGTACGAGGAATGGACTCAGTGTGGTCACCTGTTTGTGGTGGCCGACGGAATGGGTGGTCATTCCGTCGGTGATCTCGCCAGTCGAATCGCGGTAGAGTCGCTACCGCTCGCTTACTTCAAAATGGATGTAACATCGCTGTCTGAACGTTTGGCGGGGGCACTAAGGGCGGCCAACCGTTCAATCAACGACAAGGCGCGAGAGAATCCTGAATTTGCTGATATGGGCACCACCTGCACAGCGCTGTCGCTGTCGTCTGAGGGGGCGTATATTGGACACGTTGGAGACAGTCGGGCATACAGGGTGCGTGATGGGATTATTCAGCAGCTTAGTTTTGATCACAGTCTGCAGTGGGAAATGATTCGGCAGGGCAGAGCAACAATGGGCAACGTGGACATGTTGCATCCGCGAAACGTGATCACTCGCTGTCTGGGTCCGGATCAGAATGTTGTGATTGATGTGGAGGGACCGTTTGACGTTCGAGCAGGTGATCAGTTCGTTTTGTGTTCGGATGGATTGACTGGCCACGTTTCTGATCGGGAAATTGGTGCCGTCGCGTCCAGTGTGCCACCAGCAGAAGCTTCACGGTTGCTGGTCAATCTGGCAAATTGCCGTGGCGGGGCAGACAACATTACGGTGGTTGTCGCACACGTTGAACGATATCCCGTAATCACGGAATCGGTCGTGGACGGACCACAGACAACTCAGCCGCCGGCAGGAAAGAAGACAGAGGCAAAGAAATCCGGACACATTCTCAGCAGGACCGCTTCTGTTGTATTCGCTGTGCTGGCCACCGCAGGACTGGTTTTTCTGCTCCTGGGGAAAAAGTATTATGGACTGCTGCTGATATGTCCCGCACTAATCCTTGTATTTGTGCAGATGATTATTTCGACCAGCCGGAACACTGAGGAAAAGGTCACCGACGAAACACTCGGCACAGCACAACCAGAGAGTCGCAGTGGAGACGTACCTGCAGTCAGATCTCCGTATCGATCAGCGGCATCGGCCGTAAGCAGTGAGTTTCTCGAATTCCTGGCAGAGGCCCAAAGCGAACTGACTCAGGCAGCAAAAGAAAACGGGTGGGCGGTTGATTTCGAGTCGCTCTCAGATGTGCAGCGGCAGACGGTAGCGGCCTTGAATCAGAACAAGCCGGACCGTTGTGTACGGCTGCGTGCAAAGGCGATCGATTCGTTAATGAAGGAATTGTACGCGAAAACCCGTCGCAATTGATCACCGGGTGCCACCAGCAGCGAAATCAAGCATCTGGCCAGCTTCCCATAGTCAATCAGTCGCCGTAAAAGGGTAAGGGCACGGTTGATCGCATAGTCATCCAAACGGCAGTGTGAGCATACGCGTTCGCAGGGGTTGGGACATCGGGACGCAGGCGGCCTGGGATTGCGTTCAACACGACAATATGCGGCTGCAGCCGGGAGCACCATAGTGCGGTCCTCTTTGCCGCCTTTTTCATAGGCAGTGCCGCCGGCAGATTCTGCCGATTACGTCTGTCCGTGATCCGCATGAATGCCTAGACTGCGTCGCTTGGGTGTTGAACGCATGACGTGGGCAGGGAGGTTTACGTGTTCTTCCTTCGAAGTATGCGAAGACGACTGGTGACTGGATTCACAATCGCGATTGCGCTGTTACTGGCGGTTGCCACAGCTGCGATTCTGGGGCTGATCTGGCATCAACAGGCCGTCGACGAATTCAAGACACTGGTTCACCACAGTCCGGACAAAGGAAAGCTGATTGAAGATCTCTCGGAGATTCTGATTGCGTTGAAAAGCAATGTTGCGCCGCATCGACCGGAAGCGGCGCAAAAGATCAAGAACGACTACCGCGAAAAAGTAGAAGATACGATCGGTGAGGCCCGAAAGTTTCGGCAACGCATCGAACAGACAATGAACGGACTGGAATTATCACAACGAGGTGTTGGAACAGCGATTCTGTCGATGAAATTAGCAACGGTTGATGAGGAACTGTTGAAGCTGTCGTTACTGGAAAAACAGATTCAGTTCCGCCATGACGGCACGTCACCTGAACTGATCACCGAAATTCGGATGAAGGCCAGCGAGCACGTTCTTCGAATTTTTGAGGTACTGGGCCGGCTTCCCGCTTACCAGACCGAACAGCCAGTCGCCGGGCTGCGGATGGAACAGAAGAAGTCTGCGCAGCTGATGAACATGGTATTAATAGTCACCACCGTGGCTGTCGTTGCCTATATCATTACGGTTGTTTGTGGCTTCCAGTGGATTTCGTATCCTCTACGTACGATTGCGAAAGGCACCTCCAGAATTGCCAATGGCGATACGGACTACCGACTGGGATCGGTGTCTCGATGGAACGATGAATTCGCTGACGTTGCTGCCAACTGCAACCGCATGGCCGACCGTTTTCAGGAGGCCGAAGACAGTCTCAGTGCCAAAGTGGAAGAACGAAGTCGACAACTGGTACGTTCCGAACAACTGGCGGGCGTTGGATTTCTCTCGGCCGGTGTTGCCCATGAAATTAATACTCCACTGTCAGCGATTACAATGGCCGCTGAATCACTGCGGTTTCGCCTGAGTGAGCATCTGGACCCGAAGCAGAAGGATACGACTGAAGCCCTGGGACGTCTGGACATGATTCAACGCGAATCAAAACGTTGTGGACAAATAACTCGTCGGCTGCTCGATTTTGCACGCAATGATAAACAAGACATCCTGCCGCATGATCTGACACACGTTGTCCGGGAGGTACTGGACATGGTGCGTCCGATGGACCGATACAGCGATCGAAATGTTGTGTTCCATCCGTCAGATCCAGTGATCCTTGAGATAAACGCGTCACAGATCAAACAGGTCGTACTCAACCTTGTTGCCAATGGCCTGCAGGCCACGGCCGCCGGCGGAACGGTGCAAATCCGACTGGAAGGGCAGATGGACTGGGTCATCATTGAAATTTCAGACGACGGACACGGCCTGGAGCCGGAAATCATGGGCAACCTCTTTGAACCGTTTTTCTCAACAAAGGAAACGGGGCAGGGCACAGGACTCGGCCTCAGCATCACCCATCGAATCATCGAAGAACATCATGGGACCATAGACCCATACAGTGAAGGTCCCGGCAAAGGCAGTCGGTTCAATATCCGTCTGCCGCGACGACAACCTCAACAGAAGGCTGCATGATTCTTCCTTCTTTCACCAACGACCGGGCCTCGTATTCTGCCGGTAAATCATGCTGTGCGGGACTCGAAGCAGATATTCACAAAGTTGAATCGCAAATACGTATCTATTACTGCTGGCATCAGCGGCCAGCGGCGACGTATAATCTGCTCAGGTTCACAGTTTTGACTCCGTTTAAGTAATTGACCAGCCCTTCGGACAGCGCGCATGTCGGGAATTCCGCAAAACGTAGTTTACGCTTCACTTGTGATTGCCGCGTTAATGGGTCTTGCCAGCATCGCGGATCTAGCGACCGGCAGTCCGTTTGGCGGGCAAACGGTGTTCGATATTCTTTTCATCATTTCTGCCGGAATTACAGCATTTCTGGGCATCGACTGCCTGAGAGACGCGAAGTGATCCGACATGCCGTCGTCTGACTGCGACGCTCCAAATGTGCCCGAAATTGTGAGCACGGCTGCCGCGAATTCCAACTGTGGGCAGCACAGGCGGGTTACAGCTCAGGCCAGTCACGTCCTGCCACCCTCACAAAAAGCACAGGAGATCCCTTGCAAAAGCCTTGTGCAGTTTTCCGGGCTTACCGTGAGATGCTCCGGTTATCCCGACTACGCAGCGCAATCACGCCGGACAGTCAGCCCATCTTTGCCAGCCAATCTAAACGCCACCAGAATCGTGAAAGAGGAGTGGCGGTTAAGCAGGGCAAGACCTTCAAGCCGCACATCCCGCACGACGATAGTTTCCGACAGTCCCGAGTTCGGTGACGACAACTCAATCGCGGTATTCTTTATTCAATGTGCCACGGTGGAGTGTTACTGGTATTTGGTAATGACAGGTTTCCACGGAAGGAGACTGGGCGATGAATTGGGTTCGACTGTTCTGTGTAGCAATCATTTTCTGCATCATGACTGCAACAGTACCGGCTTCCGTGTTCAGATTTGGAGGCAGTAAGCCCAACGGATGTGGCGACGACAGTCAGCCATTCTGCTGCCAACCCACGATCGTACGACCGTGCTGGACCAACGTTCATACCTTCCAGCGCAAGTGCTCCAGTGTCAAACCTTCGTGTTGCAACACCTGCTGTGCACCGACGACCTGCTGTGCACCAACAGATTCCTGTAGTGATCAGGGATCGTGTTGTCCGGCAGACGGATGCGGAGAAAACTCGTGCTGTGTTCCGTCGGCGGGCGTGCAGGAAGGCTGCTGTGCCAGTCAGGAAGAATGTTGTGCCATTGCGACACTGATTTATCAATCAATGACTGCTTGCTATGCGAAGGACCGGAAAGAGGCCATCCATCGTCTCGGTGATCACTTCGACTGCTGTTGTCATCCAGAAATCATGAATGCCTTTATCTACGCTCTGAATGACAGTGACGAACGAGTTCGCGCTAAGGCCGCCGATGAGATCGGTGACCAGATTCGCCGCAACCGGTGCTGCTGCGGAGCTTCCACAATCTCGGCGCTAACCTGTGCCCTGGCAGACTGTGATCGGAGCGTTCGTCGTCAGGCGGAAGAGGCACTACTGTGGAGCGGATATGAAATCGTGGATAGATGCTGTGTAAAGCAACCCTGTCGTACGTGCGCTCCGGGTACAAATGTGTGGGCCGGTCACAACGAAGGTATTGCGAGCGCAACGTCCGGTGCTGAAGAATTGGTGGTTCCCGCCCTTTTTCCGCCAACGTCCCCTGTACCACCACCGGCTCCTGAGCCGGCAGCAGCTCCGTCAGCACCTGTCGAAGTCCCCGCAGATAGCGCCTCATCGATGTATGACAATGCACCGCCGGGGTCGGTAGAAGGTTCAGAGACGGCGCTGAATTCTGAGGAAAATCGGCTACCACGCTCGATCAGCCGACTCGACACGGAAACGTTTCGGACCAGTTTGACAGCATTTCTCCAAAAGATCCGGCCATAAGAAGGATCAGGTCATCGCGAAACCAACACTGAAACAGTGGCTTCCGGTTTATGCCGGAAGCCACTGTCGTTTCGTAAACGGATAACATGCAGTCGCGCTGGCAACAATTAAGGGATTGCTCCATCGCGACTCGACCCGTATTCGTAAAATACGTCATTCCCTCTGGAAGAAGCGAATTCGATCCATGCTCGAGCCCAGTCCGCCCAGCCGCAAACCGTCATACTGGGTGATCGGCTGCGCTGTGGTATGGGTGACCCTGTTCCTGAGTTGTTTTTACAGTCAGGGGCTGCCCAACAATTCGTCATCCGCTGAAGCGTTAACTCGAGGTGACATCGGGGAATTCATCAGCGTGCAGTTTGCGACGCTTCTAAACCCGCTGGACTACACCTCGTCCACCAGTCCCCGATCCGGCTGGCAAAACCTGGCAGAACGTGTGCCGTTTATCAGAACCGCTGCAGTACTGTGGCTGGCGGCATGGACACTGGGACGACTCGCGGTCAACCTGATTCTGGGACCAATTCGGCTGCTGAAGAGTGAACGCATCGTCTTGGACTTCGGCGTAGGCATATCACTGCTGACCCTGTGGACTCTACTGTGCGGCCTGGCCGGGCTGCTTCACACCAACGTGTTACTCGCTCCGTCCGGTGCTGTTTCGCTGTTGCTGCTGATGAGCAGGTTAACCAGACCTCGAAGTGTCGCGGAAACGTGGGTGGTCCCGCGAACAGCAAATCCGGAAAAGGTCCATCGCGGTCTGCTGTTCCTGCTGATAATCATGCCGGCACCGTTTGTCCTGCATGTCTTCCTGGGAGGGATGACGCCGCCCTTTGACTTCGACGTGTGCGAATACCATTTACAAGGGCCCAAAGAGTGGTTACAGAGTGGCAGAATCCGGACACTGAAACACAATGTGTATACCAGTTTTCCATTTCTGAGTGAGATGTTGAGCCTGCATGCGATGGTGCTGCAGAACGACTGGTGGCGAGGAGCGATCGCAGGGAAGCTGGCGCTGACATCGTTTCAGTTTCTGTCAGCGGTCTCTGTCTTTGCAATCTGCCAGCGTTGGATCGGAACAGTGTCGGGGCTCATCGCCGTGACTGCTCTGTCGTCGACGCCGTGGACAACTCGAATCTCCATCATCGCCTATGCAGAAGGCGCCATCACTTTTTATCTGGCAGCAAGCATCATGAGTGGCCTGCTGGTGACCGCAACAAGCGTCCCGCGTTACCGCTGGCGTTTCGTCGGCTTAACCGGATTTCTGGCGGGCAGTGCGATGGCTGCAAAATATCCCGGACTGGTTTCGGTCGTCATTCCGGCAGCGTTGTTTGTGGCATGGTCGGTAAGGGAATCCAGTTGTCCAACAACGGCCCGGCAAAAGTCGGAATCAGGCGACGCTGCCTGTCCGCGCGACGCAGCACTCTCACGGAGATTAATCCTGCAATATGCTGTTGTGTTCGCTTCAGCGGTATTGCTCGCTGTTGGTCCGTGGCTGGCAAAGAACGCCGCGGAAACCGGAAATCCGGTCTACCCTCTGGGGTACAGCGTCTTCGGTGCGAATGACTGGAGTCCTGACATGGACCAAAAGTGGCAAAGGGCGCACAGTCCCGACGATCACGATGTGACAAGAATCCCTGCTCATCTAATGGACGTCACTGTCCGCAGCGACTGGCAGAATGGATTCCTGTTTGCGTTTGCGGTCCCGGCGCTACTGATGGTTCGCAGGCAGAAAACTATCGGCTGTCTCTGGGCCTACGTCATCTGGATGCTGGCAACATGGTGGGCCCTGACGCATCGCATTGACCGATTCTGGATTCCTCTGATCCCCGTACTGGCCGTGCTGGCCGGCGCGGCCTGGCAGCTGAACACCTCTGTTTTCTGGCGATATGGCATGATGCTGATACTGTTCATGTGCTGCGTGTTCAATTATGGATTCATTCGCCTGCCGGTGATCGGGTTTCATGCAGGACTGATGCCGATGGCTGAGGCTCGCACACGCCCCGTTCGTCAGGACCTGCGTCTGCTGAATTCGACGTTGCCGAAACACGCTCGAGTGCTGATGGTGGGCGAGGCAGCCGTATTCAATGCGACGTTTGAGCTTGTCTACAACACCGTCTTCGACGAGTGCATATTCGAACAGTGGACCAGCGCAGCGGGCAGTTCAATGGAGTCAGGACGCGCCACGATGAAACCAACCGACGAAATAAGATCTGTCTTGCGCGAACAGAACATCACTCACATTTACGTCAACTGGTCAGAAATCCTGCGCTATCGACAGACCTACGGCTACACCGAGTTTGTCACGCCGGATCGTTTTACCATGCTGCAGTCAATGGGACTGTTGGCAGCACCCATCACGATCTCGCGCGGCGACTGGACGTCCCTGGACCGCCGACAACAGGCAAATGTTTCCTCCTGGCACGGAGCACCGGCTCTGATGAATGGCAGCAGTTCATGGAACAGCATCCAGATCTACAGAGTCACATTGTAGCGGCGGACTCAGCAGCTGCCTGGTGATGGCTGTTACAGCTGACACGTTCTGCCACACTGTATGAATCATTGGTGTTGCCGGTGTAGGCCACGATCAGTTCAGCCAGCAGTCCGAGTGACATGGCCTGCCCGCCCAGCAGTGTTGCGGCAATCGAATAGGCCAGTAGCGGCCTACCTCCGATCGGTTCAGCGGCAAACACTGGCACAACGTGCATCAGCAGCCAGATGAGTGACAGATAGCCCAGTCCTAACATTCCAATCGCGAAGAAGAACAGCCCCACAGCTCCCAGAGCGTGCTGGGGCCGACGACCGAAGCTGATCAGAAAAGTCACAGTCAGAAGGTCCAGCAAGCCGCGTAAGAACCGCCGCACGCCATATTTTGATTCACCATGCTGACGGGATCGGTGGTGCACGGGAATTTCGGTCACACGAAAACCCCGTGCGAAAGCCAGCACCGGTATGAAACGATGTAGTTCGCCGTAGATGTTGATTTCTGCCGCCACGTCCGACCGAAACATCTTCAGACCGCAGTTGTGGTCATGCAGCTTCAGACCGGTCATGGAACTGACCATCCAGTTGAACACACGACTGGGATACACCTTGTGCCATGGATCCAGTCGACACTTCTTCCAGCCGTTGGCCACGTCGTATCCTTCGTTGATAAGCTTCAGCATTTCCGGAATTTCGGCCGGATCATCCTGCAGATCAGCATCCATCATCAGGATCAATTCGCCCTCAGCTGCTCTCATGCCAGCCGTCAGCGCAGCGGCCTTGCCGAAGTTGCGTCGAAATCGAATTCCGCTGATGCGTGAGTCGAGGACGCTGAGTTCAGAAATAATCTGCCACGACGAATCCGTGGAACCGTCGTCGATGAAGATCACTTCAAATCCATCAACCGCCGTTTGTGCAACCGCAAGAATCTCATCCCACAACTGACGCAAACTACCTTCCTCATTCATCACCGGAACAATAATGGACAACATGACGTCGTTCCCTGTTACTTCTTCTGAACGGTTCTCTTCGCAGCATCCACACCAGCTGCATCTGAAACGTCTCCATCACGTTCTCGCAGTGCTTCTCCTGAAATCAAATGAACAAGTTCCTGGCCGAGTCGATCCATTTCCATCACCAGTGCGTCAATCCGCCCTGCCAGGAACATGTAAACGGCGAGTGCGGGAATTGCGATAAAGAGTCCCGCCGCGGTCGTCAGCAGTGCCATAGCGATCCCGCGTGCCAGCTGTTCGGCCTGTCCCATCGCATTACTTTCTGCGATGTCATTAAACGCCTGGATCATGCCGATGACGGTTCCCAGCAATCCGATCAGTGGGCACAGAGTAGCAACTCCGTTCAGCACCCGAAGTCGAGTTTTCAGCTGGCTGATCTGCCGTTCGCCCCCGTCGATAACTGCCTGTTCGATTTCGACACTCGGCTTTCCCCATTTGCGAACACCATGCAGAAACACGTCTGCCATGGGACTGCCGTCCTGCTGACACACAGCGATGGCGTTAGGCTTGTCCATTCTTCCGGAACGCAATAACTGCAGAAATCGGTCGACAAACGCCCGAGGAATCACGCGGCGATGACGCAACAGAACGGTGCGTTCAATACCGCACCACATGGCGGCAATTGACGCCAGTGCAAAGACAATTGCGAACGGCACACCGATCGAACGTACGATTTCCTGAGGCGAACTGGGGATCGCTGAACCAGCAACAGCCGAAGTGCTCCGTGCCGGCGCTGTTTCTGCAGTCGGTGACGGTTCGTCTGTCTGGCCGTGAACTCGGCCAATCGGCCCTGCGCAAGCCAGCAGAAGTAACAGCGTGAACGACAGAAATCGTTGAAAGAAACACCGAAGGACAAGTAATTTCATGGGGCAAGAGACAGACAGGAGAACGGAAATCAACAGTGGGAATGCCGATTGTAACAACGAGTCATCGCCTTGGCGTGAAGGAATCGCCGATTCTGCGGTATCGCGGCAGTGATTCCGATATGACACGTATCTTACTTCGATGAAGCCCCCAGTTGCTTGAGTTTTAAAGCGGCTTTTGCTGCGAGTTCTGCGCTCGGAAACTCTTTCACCAAATCCTGATAACTGCGTATAGCGCCGTTTTTGTCACCCAGTTCAAGCTCGCATCCTGCCGCCTGAAACAGACCTCGCATCCGCCATTCATCGGCCCCCTGATAGTTCAGATAGACCCGATGATACTCCGTCAGTGCTTCCTTCCTGCGATTCTGCAGCAACAGAGTTTCGCCAATCAAAAACTGACATCGCGCTGCAGTTTCTGTACCTCGCCCGACTTCGTCCAACGTGACCTGCTGAAAATGCTCTCGTGCCTGGTCAAAATCCGGCTCGGGCTGAGACTTCCAGCGACGGCCCTGAACATCGTGAATTTGAAACAGAAATCGTGATTCGGGTGAACGCTCAATCAACTCACTGGCCAGCGAATCGATGGCACCATACTGCTTCCTGGCCAGGGCGATCTCGGCCAGCACGATCCAAATGCGTTCAGTCCAGTCGGCTGCGGCAATCTGGCCATCCAGCACGCCTTTCCGTAAGGCCTGCAGGGTTTGTTCGGCTGCCGGCAGGTCCCCCTCTCCCAGTTGTCCTTCTCCGTAGAACAATTGAACTTTTGATGTGTGACTGCTGGCGCTGAATTCCGTAACAAACAGATTGGCATATTTCAGCACGTCCGGCCATTTTCGCTGAGCCGCACTGATATCAATAACATGATACAACGCCGGCTCCCTCGCCGATTCGGACAACTTCCTGTCCGTCGCAATTCTTGTAAACTCATGCAGAGCGGTATCCAGATCATTCGCCTGCATTCTGCTTTCGGCAAGTGACAACCGTGCCTGACCGGCATGTGGACTCTCTGGAAAATCCGTCAGAAGTCGGCGGTAGATTTCATCCGCTCGTTCATATCGTTCGTGCTGAAGATTCAGGTAGGCCCATTCATCCAGTATATCATCCAGACGATCAGATGACTCGAAAGTCGTCACAAGTGCTTCCCACGCCTTGTCGGCGACGTCCACCTGCCCCTCTTCGCCGATGAGCCGGGCAAACATCTGTCCGGAATCAAGAAACCAGGGAGCGTTGCCGACAGTCGGATCGCTCGCCGCTTTTTCCGCCAACTGCTTGTGCAGTGCCGAAAACAGTGGAGCCGCTGACGTGCCGTCCCCCGCTTCGAACAAACTCAGAGCAGCCATATAGGCCGCTTCCGTCGCACCGTCGGACTCCGGATACGCCTGCGATAACTTTGTAAACAACTGCTCTGACTTTGCGAAGTCCTGCAGCCGATAACGGCTCCATGCCGCTCCGGACAACGCCGCCGCGTGCACTTTTCCACGTGTTTCCTGCTGCGCAGCAATTTCAAACAACTCTGCTGACGTTGCAAAGTCTTCGTGCTGCCACACAGCTTCCGCAGACTGCAGCACTGCCATCCACGTCTGCGGATTATCAGAAAACTCGCTGACCAGCCGATCCAAGTCCCCCCTTGCCTCGGCCGCATTCTTCAGATGGCTGAAGGCAACAGCTCGAGCTGCCAGCACGTCGACAACCTGTATGCTATCCGGCTGCAGTTCGAGCAATTCGTCAGCAAACCCCTGAACATCCACGTACTGCTTCAGTTCCAGACTGCTCATCGCAGCCAGGGCCAGCGCGCCGGTCAGATCGGCATACATGGGATCACGCAACCGCTCACGCAGAGGCATGATTTCGTTCAGCACTAATTCAAACTGTCTGTCCTGGTGGAGTGCTCGGATCAAGTGGTAACGAGCAAGACTGGCATCCTGTGAATTCGAGTCAGCAGTTTCTATGACTGTGCGGAGCACCGAAACTGCGTCCTGCGGTTTCTGGGAGTTCATCAGAATGCGACCGACCAGAATCTGAAGTCGTGGAGTCTGTCGCTGATCCGGGAAGTCTGCACTCACGCGGTCCAACAGGTCGCGTGAAGTGTTCAGCTCCTCAAGCTCCATCAGCAGCTCAGCAGCATTAAGCAGGCTGTCGACCACGTGCGAATCATGAGGCCACCGATCGGCAAGATCGCGGAACATTTGAGCAGCCAGCTGTTTCCGGCTATCCAGCTGTTCCACCTGAGCTCGCTTGAACAGAATTTCTGCTGCCAGGGGCGAGTCGCCGGCTGCCGCATACGCAGCAGAAAGCGCCTTGCGAGCATCGTCCAGCTGACCAAGTTCTCGCAGACACAGCCCCTTCAGCATTGTTGCCTGTGGCAGAAGCTTCGATTCCGCTGCCACTTTTTCAAGGCGGACCAGCGCTTCCTCATGCTTGCCACGTCGAAAAAAAGCTACACCACACTGCAACGCCGCAGAGTTCGCAATGGACTGACCTTCGTAATCCGCCACAATCCGGTCATAGGAATCACTGGCCTTTTCATATTCGCCGTCGTCAAAATGCATGGTACCCATGCGAGCCAATGCACGAGCAGAAAGTACGATGACCTTTTGTTCTGCCAGCTGTGAGTAGAGCTGCAGAGATTCGTCTTTTTTTCTGAGTCCTTCCAGCGATCTGGCCAGAGCGAAAGTGGCATCCGGCATAAGTTGTGCTTCGGGGGACACCGACACGAGCGCTCGCAGCGTCGACTCCGCCCTGGCCCAGTCGGCAACGGCGTTGTAACTGTTGCCCAGCATCAAACTGGCCCAATTGTTCAGATTGTGTCCAGGATGTCGGGAAAGATAGTCCGTCAACTGCGAGATGGCAGTCTTATACTGCTTCAGGTAGAAGCTGCATTCGGCCAGCCGGTACCTGGCGTCGGCGATATTCCGACTGTTGGGACTGTCTGCGATGAACGTTTCAAACTGTTTCTGAGCGGGGCCGTAATCTTCCAGTGAATTCAAGGCAAGCCCGTAATAAAGACGAGCCAGACCGGCGCGCGGATGCTGCGGATACGCTTTCAGAAAGGCACCAAATGTGTCCGACGCAAGGTTCCAGCGTTCTTTGCGAAACAGGTTCACCGCCAGATTGAAGTCATCTGTGGCCTTGTCTGCCGGTGTGGCTGACGGAACGGCCAGTAGAAACGCAGCGGCAACCAGCAGCGACAGCAGTCGACACGCTAAAGAACGCGTTTTCATGGTTTGTACTCGTTGTGTAACATCGCGTTTCGTAGCTCTGCTGTGCATAATCCGATTACCTTCTACTGCGGACTCCTGATGCGGGCCTTGCCAGTGGCCTCATTCTACGCGTGGCTGACGCCGATCCGAAGCGATTCGTCGGAATTGTTCGCGGCTTGCTCCCGTCTTTTCCTGCCAAATCTGGAGCTCTCAACGCATTGCCCGCGGACAGTGGCTCAACGAGGGACAATGAGGTATTTCACGGCGAGGGACAGTCCTGGAAAAACAACGAAGTCTCCACGGCAGTGACATCGCTGCCCCAACTGCCTGAAACGGCATGCGCGCAGCTGCGATTCAATCGAACGGGACTTCGTGCATCACTAACCGATCATACAGCGAATCCCAACTCCTGACCGTGGCCCGCGTCTGCCATGTTTCCCCGCGGGACAGGTAATCCAGCGAATCGTTGCTGGATTCCCAGGCAAACAGCTGCACCTTCTGGTCTGAGCCGGCAATCCGGCCGATGACAGTTCTCCCGTTTTCAAACGCGTCATCGTCACCTGAAAATCCGAAGGTCGTTGAAACCCGATCGATCTGTATCACAACATCGTAGGTGTGTCCGTCGGCCGCCGCCACTATTTCCGATCGTTCATTGCCAAAACGCCCCGCCTGATCGATCTCAGCGACAACCGCCAGCAGAGGCGCCAGACTTTCACCAGCACCGGCGTCATTGTTGGCCACGGTGCCGGGTAAATCGGCCTCTCGAAATTCTGACTCT
Organism: Fuerstiella sp.; assembly: GCA_029245955.1. Taxonomy (GTDB): domain Bacteria; phylum Planctomycetota; class Planctomycetia; order Planctomycetales; family Planctomycetaceae; genus Fuerstiella. The sequence goes on from JAQWOH010000043.1 coordinate 133,753, forward strand.
GCTCTTGACGCAGTGCCAACAGCAGCGGGCGGCACTGACGTGTGGCCGGACGCAGATTGAGACCGCCCACTTCCGGAGTGTGCGGGATCATCAAGAAACTCGAGTGGAACGACCTGCAGTTCAGCTTTCTGCGTCCAGTCCGGAAATCGGGGGATGTCGATTCGCACCTGAGCCGACCATGTCACCTTGTTGTCAGACTCTGCGATACTCCATGCATCTGTTTCAGGAAAACTGACTGTAAACTGTTCTGAGAATTCTTCGCCGGCCAGCATCGCTCCGGCAGGATGCAGTGTGTGAGTTTCTTCGTGCAGCGTATGACGATGAGTGGTGCTGTTTGTACCGCTGCCGGACGTGGCTGTTTCCTGAGCAAAGACCTTCACCGTAATTCCATTGACAGGAAATGTCTTCTTGGGGGTGAAACTCAGTTCAACAGGCCAGTCTTCCCCCGGACCAACGACCAGATGCGGCATCTTCAGCTTCACCTCTCCGACCCGACTGGCGATCATTTTTTTCCAGGCCCAGTAGATGCCCCCGCCGACCAGAAGTAAGGGAATCAGCACAACGCTGAACGCAGCGAACAGAACCATAAACAGAGCCACAATGACGAACAGAATAACTTTTACAATTCCTTTGGCTTCGGTGACCTCTTTTTCAAACTCAATGACTTCACCACGACCGCCGGAGAATTCCGGCGGTCGTTCCCCTGGCAACAGGATATATTCTTCCTCGTGTTTGGGGTCGAACGACCATGGCACATCGACGCCAACGTGCACGAAGTGGTCGACGTTGATGTAGTGACCATGGTAGGTCAGAGGCCAGATTTCCGCTACGAACTCAAACGGGAAACGCAACTCTTCGCCAGCCTGCAGGGGCACACCTGACGTCAGCTGAATTTCGTGCTTCTTTCCGCGATCGGTGTTACCTCGACCATGTGTTCTCCAGTAATGAAACAGCACAATACCGTTGCAGCGGATATCCTCGTTGACCTGAACGCAGACTTCACCCGCAACAGTATCACCTCCGCAGTAGGTGCGGTCCGGGCTGTCAAACGTAATCTGAATGTCACACTTAGCCATCGTGGCTCCTTCTCACGTGTCGCCGCACAGATTTTACAGCTCCGTGACCTCGCTCAAATTCTGAAACGCCGTATACAGGTGATGCAATATGCCGCGTATATTCGCCGCGTATTGCTGCCGCAGGCTATCTGCTGTTGTGATTGTGATCGAGGGAACCTGTCCGTCACAGCGACGGACCCATTCAATTCTGGCATTCAGCAACTGATGAAGTCGTTCAGTATCAGTGCGTTGTTCAACCTCAATCGTCTCCACAACTCGCCCGGCACGCCGAAGCTTCTGTTGAAAGTCACGGTGAGTTCCCAGCACCAGAGGTGTGTTGGACCGAAACACCTGAAACTGCTGCCATTGAGTCAGTCGCTGAGCTTCGTCGATCAGAAGCGGACAGCCGAGAGGAACAGGAGCCCGTTCGCCTTCCGGAATGTGTACATATCCGGCCCCGCTCAATCGCGACCGAATCGCCAGCAGGTGAGTCGTCTTGCCATAACCTTTTTCGCCGACAAACTGAACAGCATACCCGGGTTCATTCATTCGCGCGATAATCGGATCAATATCAACCAGTGCCAGTGCCGCTTGTTCATCTGCTGAAAACTCGCCGAAAGGATTTCGCCGAAGATTCAGGTGTGCGTATGGCAACGAGTACGTCAATTGTGGAACTGACATGCTGTAATTCCAGCCTTTTCTTGACCGACCGGCATGACCACACATTTCGGTATTCAGTCAATTCTAAGACATTGAGCGGCTGGCGAGAATACATGCTCCGGCCACAGGGCTGGGCACATCCACAACGTATTCGGGACGGATTCCGATCTTGCCCATAACAGCGGCTCTAAATGCTGGCTGATTCAGCAGCACTCCCCCGGCAATACCGAGGCGATATTCCGTCGCTGTAAAACTGAGCTTGCGCGCGAGTGTGATGACCATCTCTGACAGTTCCGTACCCGCTGTATTCAGAATTTCCTGCGCAACATCGTCATGCTGTGCAGCTTCGAAGACAACTTCGCAGCACAAGGCCAGCTGCTGACGCGACAGGGCGGCTCCGTAGACGCTTTCAATCAACCCTGCGGGTGTCGAGAGGTCGAACCGTTCCATAAAACGACTCAACAGCATCGTCTGTTCTGCCCGACCATCGGTGGCCAGCGTCGCGGCGCGAAGTCCGGCGATAGCGATCGAATACCCACTGCCTTCATCGCCCAGCAGATGCCCCCAGCCGCCAACTCGGTCCAATCGCCCGGAGGCACTGCGTCCCAGTGCCAGAGAACCTGTTCCGCTGATCAGGGCGATGCCAACGCCATCGGACGACGCTGCCGCCAGAATCGGCTGTGCGTCGTCCGTCACTGTCACGCAGTCCGCGAAGCCCTGCGAATCAGCCCAGCCGCTCAGTTGCTCCTGTTCTGTCGCACGCCCCGCCCCCGCCACGCAAAGACAAAGACTCGCAACCCGAGACGGCGCCAGAGCCGCATCTGCAAACGCTGAGCTGACGGCAGCCGCGATAGCCTGAGTCGCGGCCGCAAAACCAACAGCACGCGGATTGCCGGGCCCCGCGTGCCCTTTGCTCAGTGGTGCATCAGCGATTGTCCCGCCGACTTTACTGAGCCATGCAAGCGTCGATGTCCCGCCCGCATCGACACCGATGACCAGATTGTTATGCGAAAGCGTCACCATGTATCTCCGTCAGCCGTTTGCAACGCCAGACGCAGCTGGTGACCACAATCGTTAAGAATTTGGCGAGCGGTGTCCGGAGCAACACGGCGTCTGATCATCACGACGGTGGTCTTCAGTTCACCGTCACACTTCTTCAGTTCTTCCTTCGCATGGGACTCGGAGATCCCCGCCAGTTGGGCCACAAGACGGCAGCTTCGAGCAACCAGCTTTGTGTTGGACGCTCGCAAATCCACCATCAGGTTGCCATAAGTTTTGCCCAGCTGCACCATCGTAGCCGTGGTGAGCATGTTCAGCACCATCTTGGTGGCGGTGCCGGCTTTCATGCGCGTCGAACCGGTGATAAGCTCGGGACCGACCACCAAAGTGATCACCTGGTCCGCGACCTGCGACACCGCAGATCCTTCGTTGCACACCAGTCCGATCGCGAACGCTCCGACTGTGCGAGCATACTGAAGCCCTCCAATGACGTACGGCGTGCGGCCACTGCTGGCGATACCCACGACGACGTCAGCATTTGACAGTTCGACTGCCTGCAGATCTTCGATGGCCGTTTCCGGGTGGTCTTCAACACCTTCCGCCGCTTTCCGCAGGGCCGAGTCTCCGCCGGCGATCAGCCCCACAACCATCTCTGGCGGAGTGTTGAAAGTTGGCGGACACTCAGACGCATCCAGCACACCCAGACGGCCTGACGTGCCCGCTCCTGTGTAGATCAACCGTCCTCCGTCGCGAATGCGCTGCGTAATCACAGTAATCGCGCTGGCGATCGATTCCGCTTCCCGCGCGATCGCCTGAGAAATCCCGGCGTCCTCCGCATTCATTAACCGCACGATTCCCAGCGGTGATAACGTATCAATGTTCGCAGAGGCAGGATTCGCAGCTTCTGTCGTCAGGTTCTCGGTCGAATCGCAATCAGGATCAGATGTCATTGCTTAGGGAACGTCTGTTCGGGAGGCGGTACACTATGTGAACCAGGCGTGTTACGAGCGAATGCCGACACGTTGGTGTACAGTATCGTTACAGACGCTGACAGATTACAACTCTGGAACTGGAGGGAATTTATCAGAGTGAGTGCAGATCTTGGCATCGTTGACATTGTGGTTCTGAGTTCGCTGCTGCTGGCGGCGATCGTCGTCGGTTTCTGGTCCGGCCGAAAGAGCAGCGACGTCGAATCATACCTGCTGGGGGGGCGTTCATTGCCATGGTGGGCAATTCTGGGCTCCATCGTGGCCACAGAAACAAGCACCGTCACCGTGCTGAGCATTCCAGGGGCGGCCTACGGTGAAGTGGGAATGCGCTGGCTGCAGATTGCGATGGGCTACGTTCTGGGCAGGGCCGTGGTTGTCCGCGTCTTTCTGCCGCTGTACTTCAAAGGCAAACTGTTTACGGCTTATCAGGTGCTGGATAATCGATTTGGCCACGTCACAAAAACAGTGGCATCGGTCCTGTTCCTGGTGACTCGTAACCTTGGCGACGGCCTGCGCCTGTTTCTGGCAGGGCTGGTGGTTCATACGCTGCTGGGCTGGCCGTTTTCATGGAGCGTCGCTGCCATGGGTACTGTCACCATTATCTATACCGTTTTTGGTGGTCTGCGGTCTGTTGTGTGGAATGACTGCATTCAGTTCATCATCTACATGCTGGGCGGAACCGCTGCCGTCTTTATCATCGCCAACAATCTTCCGGGCGGCTGGAATCAATTGTGGACATTCGCCGAATTATCCGGCAAGTCCCGATTATTCGAGACCACGTTCCTGCTTTCTGATCCTTACAACATCTGGGCCGGGCTGATCGGCGGAGCCGTACTGACAATCGGCACGCACGGTACGGATCACATGATGGTGCAGCGATATCTGAGTGCTCGGAGCGAACGCGAGGCGGGATGGGCCGTCTTCCTGAGTTCCTTCGTGGTTTTGTTCCAGTTCGCACTATTTTTGTTTATCGGTATCGAACTGGCCTGTTTCTATTCACTAAAAGGCAACGTTGCTCCCGCCGAGGCAGACCAGGTGTTTGCCCACTTCATCGTCCACAGTTTTCCCCAGAACACAGGACTGATCGGGCTGATGCTGGCCGCCATCCTTTCGGCAGCCATGTCAACGCTGTCGAGTTCGCTGAATGCCTCGGCGTCGGCACTGTTGAATGATTTCTATCTGCCGGCGTGCAGAACTCCGCCTGCGCCGGAACGTCAGCTGTCAATTTCCCGCTGGGCAACGGTAATATTCGGTGTCACCCAGATCGGTATCGGAATCTGGGCAATCACTTGGGAAGCAACAGTCGTCAGAAATGCACTGACGATTGCCGGATTTTCTGCGGGAATCCTGCTGGGGATATTTTCGCTGGGGGTGCTGTCCCGTCGAGCCGGTCAGACCGCCGCACTGACAGGCGCTGCCGCAGGACTAGCCGTACTTCTGTTTGTTCAGTTCATTGCTCCGGACGCCCCCAACTTCGGCTGGAAGATCGCATGGCCGTGGCTGGCTCTTATTGGTTCAGTAACGACGTTTATTGTGGGTGAGTTGACTGCAGTTTTTTTCCCCGGAACAAAAGGATCCGAATGATGATTCGTTTGACGCACGTCTTTGCGTTCGTTGTTCTTCTGACGGGGTTCGCCTGCTCAGCTGCAGACAGTGTTATGTGTGGTATCGACGTTCTTCAGCAGAACGGTTTTCGCCAGCTGACAGGGCAGCGTATTGGCCTGATAACCAATCACACCGGGCTGAATCGTGGTGGAGTCAACACGGTTAAGTTGTTGCATGACGCACCGAACGTATCGCTCACGGCACTGTTCAGTCCGGAGCATGGATTTGAAGGCAGACTGGATATTTCAAACATCGATGATGCTGCCGATCAGGCGACGGGACTGAAGATATTCAGCCTCTACGGAAAAACCCGGCGGCCCACAACCACGATGCTGAATAACGTAGATACGCTTATTTTTGACATCCAGGACATCGGCGCCCGGTTCTACACGTACGTTTCAACAATGGGCGAAGCGATGCACGCCGCCGCGGAGCACGGGAAACGATTCGTCGTACTGGATCGTCCCAACCCCATTAACGGCGTCGATGTGGCAGGGCCGATGCTGGATGCTGGTGAAGAATCATTCGTCGGATTCCATCATCTGCCCGTACGTCACGGCATGACCATCGGGGAACTGGCACTAATGATTCACAGCGAACTCAAGCTCGATCTTGAACTTGAGGTCATTCGCTGTGACGGCTGGAAACGGAACACACTGTGGGACGCAACGGGACTGGTGTGGGTTAATCCGTCACCAAACATGCGGTGTCTGACGCAGGCCCTGCTGTATCCGGGCATTGGATTGATCGAGACCACAAATATTTCCGTAGGACGGGGAACAGACACGCCCTTCGAAGTGCTCGGTGCTCCGTGGATTCAACCTCGTGAACTGGCAGGGGCATTGAACGCTCACGGCTTTCCGGGGGTGGCATTCGTACCGATCCGCTATACGCCGTCATCAAGCAAGCATGCCAATCTTCCGTGTGGCGGCATTAACATCGTCATCACAGACAGAGAACAGTTCAGACCGCTGCTCACGGGATTCGGGATTTCAGTGGAACTGCAGCGGCTTTACCCGGACGACTGGAAAGGAAAGGACGCCATGCGATTGCTGGGGAATCGACGGACTCTGGATGCTATTCTGGCGGGGCAGTCTGCCGACAAGGTAAAACAGACGGCGACTGCAGGCCTGCCGCAGTTTCTGAAGCGGCGACAGACGTTTCTACTGTACGATTGATTCACCTTGCCAAATCACATCCGAACCGGACTGGACAGCTTTCTGGCTGTACCACCACCAGAGGTGCACGGCGCACGACTGGGGCTGCTGATGAATCAGGCCTCGGTGAATCACGAATTCCGTTACGCCTGCGACCTGTTGGCCGAACGATTTCCCGGTCAACTGCGAATGCTGTTCTCACCGCAACACGGCTTACAGGGTGAGCAGCAGGCCAACATGATTGAATCGCCTGATTCGCGATACGCTCCTCTGAACCTGCCGGTCTGTAGCCTGTACGCAGAAACGCGACGGCCCCCAGACTCAATGCTGGCTGACATCGACTGCCTGGTTATCGATCTGCAGGACGTGGGCACGCGAGTCTACACATTCGTCTGGACAATGCTGGAATGCCTCCGCGCCTGCGTTCAGAACAACGTCCGCGTTGTCGTACTTGACCGGCCAAATCCGCTGGGCGGCGAAGTTATTGAAGGGCCCATGCTGGAAAAGGACTTTCGCAGTTTTGTGGGCGGCAGCGAAGTTCCCTTAAGGCACGGATTGACCATCGGTGAACTGGCCCGACTGCTGAACTCAGAAGAGAGAATTGACGCGGAACTCACAGTCGTCCCGATGGGCGGCTGGGACCGAACGATGTTGTTTCCCGATACGGGTCTGCCGTGGGTTCCGCCGTCGCCCAACATGCCACGCTGGCAAACAGCCCTGTTATATCCGGGGCAGGTCCTGCTGGAAGGGACCAGTCTGTCGGAAGGTCGGGGCACGACGACTCCCTTCGAAGTCATCGGCGCACCAGCCCTGGACCCGGATCAGTTACTGGCCGCAGTTCGCAGGGACGAACATCCGGGTATTGCTCTGCAGGCGATTCGTTTCCAGCCAACATTCGACAAATGGCGACGTCAGATCTGCGGTGGCCTCGCGATTCATGTTCTGGATGCAGCAGCAGTTCGCTCCGTCGGCCTGACCATCACACTGATCGATGTAGCCCGCCAACTGGCACCTGACAACTTCACATGGCTGCAACCGCCATACGAATATGAATACAAGAAGCCGCCAATCGACATCCTGTTCGGCAATGACCAACTTCGAAATCGTTTGAATTCAGACGATTCCATCGATCGCGACGAATTAACCCACCTGCTGTCGTACGGCAACGAAAACTGGCGGGAACGCGTGTCTATGCACCTGATTTATGCGGACAGAGCAGGGTAGCGAGGTTCATGACGACACTCGGATACTGCAGGTCAGATCAGCAGCAACAGATTTCACGAAACAAGCGGCTGCGACCAGGTTTGCGGCGCGCTAAAGACATCAACGGCTTTGCACCTTTGGCAGAGGCACCTGTTCCCACTGATCTGTCTGAGTAGCGGCCTCCAGCAGCGCCGGCAGTCCCGCATCGAACGCAGTAGAGAATTCTGCGGAAATATCGCCGGCAAGTCGAGTCACTGCGACAGGACTCACATCGAAGGATCCGGCGTCCGAGGAAAAAAACACCACCGGTGGATTGGTCATCCATTGCGCCAGGTGATCGGCAATTCGATCAGTCAGTTCGTCCGGAGCACCAGGAAAAACGCTGTCCGTCAGGAAAACAAATTGAAACGCCTTCTTTCGCAGGCCCCACAACCGGTCGCAACCTCGCTGTAACGCTCCACAAAACCGATGCCGCAGGAACGAGGCCTGTTCGTCGAACTCCATGCTGCGGTATCCGGCAAGATCATCGTCCTGTGATGCCAGCAGGGGAAACACCTGCTTGTCGAATCCAATTCCGCCAGCTAGCCATCTCATACGCCTGGTATCGATGAGAATTGTGAGCAGGACAGGTTCTTTTTCGGCCATTGGTAATGCCTTCGTCCCGACCGTGGACAGAAAATTGTTACAAGAATGGGTCTGCCTGAGACGCGAGCAACCGGCCACGATCCACCAATGGCTTCACTGCCGCAGCATCATCGCCGTTCAAGTCGCCGGCCTCCACATGCTGAACGACATCGTTTGCAAACGACTTCGCGTCATGGGCAAACCGGACTCTTGCGGCATGTTCGTCGTACCGTTTCGCAGCGTGCTGCAGGACATCAATCAGCTCGTCCGGATCCCACGGCTTGGTAATATAGCGATAAAGGCCTCCCGTGTTGATGGCTTCGATGACGGCCTTGATGTCTGCATATCCCGTAAACACGATGAGCACAGCATCGGGATACAGCGTCCGGGCCTGTCTCACCAGCTGCGCCCCCGTCATGCCGGGCATCCGTTGATCAGTCATAATGACATGAATCGTGTGCTGTCGCAGGATCTCAAGTGCCTGCTCACCCGACTCAGCAGTATACAGTTCAAAGTCGTGCCTCAGGAGTCCCTTAAGGGAAAAGAGAACATCTGGTTCGTCATCCACGATCAGTATGGGATGTTTGGTACCCGTCGACATAATTGTCCCTGTGTCTCTCACTATGAAAACAACCGCACACAGGATGCCGCGAACGGCCTACATTTTTGTCAACACGAACGCTGAGAATCGGGCAGCATAACACGAAAGGTTGTGCCTTTCCCAGGCGTTGACTCAAATTCGATGGAACCGCCGTGTTGTTTTATCACGCCATAACTCACAGCCAGACCCAATCCCTGTCCGGAACCCACGGGTCGCTTGGTGTAGAATGGTTCAAACAGCCGCCGCCGCGTTGTTTCGTCCATCCCGCAGCCATGATCTGTGATCTCCACGCACACCGAGGAATCATTCCGCAGGGCGGCGACCTCAAGGGCACCATTCGGCCCGCTCGCCAGAACGGCATTCAGCAGGATTGCATGGAAAACCTGCTTAAGACTGGCTGGCTGGCAATGAATGATCAGACTGTCACCAAAGTCTGTCCTGACCGTCAGCTGCCGGGCCCGCAGGTCCGGGGCCAGAATCTCCAGCGTCGACTCGAGTGCGGCAACAACGTCCATTTTGTCAGTCGATGCCTGATCAAGGTGAGCAAAGTCGCGCAGGTTGCCGACGATTCCCCGCACACGAGTCAGGCCATCAAGAGAAGATCGAAACAGCTGAGGCAGGTTTTCCTTCAGCCATGGCAGATCACACTCGGCCTCAGTCGTTTTCAACTGGTTCGCCAGATGCTTATCTTCCCGTTCCACCACAGGCAGGCACGTCACATACTGATCGAGCAACTTCATCAGTGACTGCACATCCCGCTGCAGAACGGCCAGATTATTCGAAACGAACGCGACCGGGTTGTTGATTTCGTGCGCCATTCCGGCCGCCAACTGCCCGACGCCTGCCAGCTTTTCGCTCTGAACCAGCGCTGCCTGCGCTGCCATCAGCTGTTTGTTTTTTCGAATCAGGGTATGCTCAAGTTCAATAATCCGTTCGCCGGCACGTAAGCGAACGCGCAGTTCGTTGGGATTACAGGGTTTCGCAAGAAAATCGTCCGCACCCGCGTCCATGGCTTCGACAAGATCTGCTTTGTCAGATTTGGATGTCAGCAGAACAATGTAAACGTACTCAACGTGATCGGAAGCCCGGATACGGCGAATCAGGTCCAGTCCATCAATGTTTGGCATCATCCAGTCGGTCAGCACCAATGAAAAATGACTTTCCTGAAACTTCTCCCAGGCCTGAGCACCATCCTCAACTTCAGTAATCTCGTAATTCCAGCGCCCCAGTTGAGACACGAGCAGCTGCCGCATGGTGAGGCTGTCTTCTGCCAATAGCACTTTCATGTCTGACGCCTTACACGATGATCGCCACGATCATGCGGTGTGTGATGAAACACACAGGAAAACGGAACTGAATCGAAACGCCTCCGCGAGAGGCGAAACACAAAACATCAATAGATCCAACCTTCCTCTGGCAACGACAGCGCCACAGAAACAGCCACGGCTATCGCTCACAGCACCATCATCGCGAACTGTGCAGAGCTGACTGCATTTTCAGCCGAACTGACGGTCGAAATGCGCACATGACCGAACAACTCTATGCGGTCCATGAGCTGTTGTCTACGAGATTGGAAGAGGGTATACGACGAGAATCCACATCGGACGACAGACCGAACACTTCCCAGTGGCATTATACCTCGCCCCCTTGCGTCGCTGCAGCGACATTGGCGTCTGCAGCATGGACGAGACTGGATCACTCAGCCATAATTGCATCAGCCACGCACCGACCGACTCAACCACAATTCCAGACCATTGCCATGACCTTACATGTGTGCCGAAGCATATCGGCAGCCATCATCCTTGGCGGACTATTCGTCACTGCCCAGGCCCGGGACTGGCCCCGTTTTCGGGGCCCCAATGGCGCCGGCATCAGCGACGCAACGACCGTCCCCACGGAATGGACCGTCGCCGATTACAACTGGCAGCTGAATCTACAGGGTCGCGGCCATTCGTCACCGGTCATCCAGGACGGTCGCCTGTTTGTGACATCGTGTGATGAGGAGTCGGCGACGCGCCGGCTGCATTGCGTCAACACTGACGACGGCTCGCCGATATGGACCCGAGAATTCGAATTCGTGAGCCACAAGAAGCACAAGAACAACAGTTTTGCGTCAAGCACACCGTGTGTCGATAAAGACCATGTCTATGTGGTCTGGCACTCAAGACAGTCGTCTCCGCTGCTGGCCTTCGACCATCAGGGCAACCGCATCTGGGAATACGACCTGGGCCCGTATTTGCATGGTCAGGGAGGGGCTACGTCGCCCATTGTCTACGACGATCTTGTGATTCTGGCCAATGACCAGAAGGACCCCAGCTTTCTGCTGGCAGTCGATCGCATGACGGGCCAAGAACGCTGGAAGATTCCTCGCGAAGGCAAGCGAGCGTGCTATGGAACCCCGTGTGTACTGGATTCCGGTACACGTCCTGCAGAGGTCGTCTTCACGCACTGTTTTGAAGGAATCACTGGCGTCGATCCGAGAACCGGGCAGCAGACCTGGCATATCGACGTATTCGGCAGAGCACCGCAGCGAGCTTTAGGGTCGCCTGTTCTGGCCGACGATCTGGTGATCGCAACGAGCGGCGGAATCGGCGGCGATCGTCAACTTGTAGCCGTTCGACCATCAGGTTCAGGTGTCTCAGTCGAAACCACAGAGGCGTATCGCACAAAACGACAGACGCCACATGTCCCAACGCCGATTGTCTACAAAGACTGGCTGTTCATGTGGAGCGACCAGGGTATCGCGAGTTGCCTGGACAAATCAACCGGTGAGGTCATCTGGCAGGAACGGGTCGGCGGAAACTACTTTAGTTCTCCGATCTGCATCGACGGAAAGCTATACTGCGCCGATCTTGACGGCAAAGTCGTTGTTATCGCCGCAGCGGATAAGTACACACTTCTGGCTCGCAACGATCTGGGCGAACCGACGAAAGCCACCCCTGCTGTCAGCAGTGGCACACTGTTCCTGCGAACCGAATCACAGCTGTACTCCCTGGGCGGACGCAGGCAGCAGTAGATGCTCGACACCGGCACTTACCCGCCGGAAGCAGTTTGTTGTTTTACATTCAGGATCGCGGCTGCGACGGGTCGAAGAAGTTGCAGCTGCCATCCAGCAGACCAAAGTACTCATCAAATCCACGGTCGCTGGGTCGATTGGAGGCTGTGCTGCCCAGGTGCCACTGTCCACTAAGCACTGTGTGATAGCCGCCGCACAGAACTTCCGCGATGGTCGTCATATTACTCTTCAGCAGCTTTCCGCTGCGGCGCGGGTAGAATCCGGTGATCAGAGATGCGCGGGTCGTGGTACATTTGGCATTGTTGTTAACCTGAGTAAACCGCTTGCCGTCACGCGCCAGTCCGCCTATGTTCGGCGTTCCAACCTCACCGCCGTAGCAGCCAATATCAGAGACCCCATGTCATCACACATGATCAGAACAATGTTGGGCTGTCCCGCTGCGCGACCCTGGGGCGCGTGTACCAACAGGCACTTTTCGTTGGGAGTACTGGTTTAAGCGTCCGGCATATGCAGTGCGACAGACAGGGTAGTCTGCCAATCCCCAGAAGGGATAAGGTATCGCTGGACGCTGGGCCAAACGCAGCATGCAGTGACAAACGGGCCGTCAACGACCAACAGGAAGACATCATGGTAAACTTGCGAACCACCAAAGCGAAGTCGGTGTGCCACATTTGATGATGACCGCTTTTCCGACAGGGCCGTTGGTCGCAACAGGTGATGAACGACCGGGATCACAGAACCGACAAAAACGTCAACACGCGCCGATTATCGTTATCTGATCACAACTGCGGGACAAACTAAAATGACCGGTAAGAAGACTGAACCCCGCCCGTGCGGCAGTGTCAAATTCGACAACGCGGGACGGATCATCATCGTTACCGGTGGCTGCAGCGGTATCGGCAGAGCCATCTGTGACACCTTCGCCGCATCCGGGGCAACGGTGGTTTGCGGTGACGTGGATACTGCCGCTGGGCGAACACTGCCCGATGGTGTTAAATTTCGGCGATGCGATACGTCCAGCAAAGCCGATTGCGAATCCGTGGTTGAATGGACGGTCGAACGATTCGGGGGACTGGACGTACTGGTCAACAACGCGGCAATCCAGCCAAAGGAATCCTACCGACCAATACACGAACTGCCTGCGGACGTGTGGAACAGGCTTCTGGGAGTGAATCTAAGCGGTTACACATTTATGGCGATGTCTGCGCTGCGTCGCATGCAGCAGCAGCACAGCGGCGTGATCATCAATATTGCCAGTGGACAGGGACACCGCACGGCGCAGCAGGTCGGCACTTATGGTCCGATCAAGGCGGCCAATATCATGCAGGCGCGGCAGTGGGCCGTCGAGTACGCTCGTGAGGGCATCCGCGTTGTTTCTGTCTCACCGGGCGCCATTGACACTCCGCTTGTCCGGGCCAGCCTGGCAGAGCAGGGTGGTAGCGCCGCCCTGGCAAACCGTCATCCGGTGGGGCGCATTGGGCTGCCGGAAGAAGTTGCCAACGCAGTATTGTGGCTCAGCGGCCCAGGTGCATCGTTTGTGACGGGAACAGACCTTGAGGTCGACGGGGGTCTTGGAGCCCTCGGCTCATTCGCGGCCCCGTATCCCCGGCCCGCCACCACTGATTCATGAACCGCCTACGGTGCCCGTACGACGAATCATCTGCCGCTGAAGTTCGGTAGCCATTGATGCACAGACCTTCTGCATGCCACGCCCAAACACAGCCACGCCGTAGCGGTAACGCCCGTTGCGAAGTCGACGTACACTCCGAATTCTGACGTGGCCCTGCACAACAATGCCATCTTTGCCCGGCAAGGCCGCATCAACAATAGATTTTGCTTCAAAAAACTCGTCACTCAGCACCGCAAAGCCTGTCTGACTGATGTCGGTCAGTTCGCACTCAGCACATTTGCCAAAGCTTACCGTCAGTTTCAGCGGAACTGTTCGCACGCGAAAACACTCACGACTTTCAGCCAGTACGGGTTCTCCGATCCGTTTGACAACGAGGACGATGGTGCGCGAGTCCTGATCAAGATCCATGCGGGACAACTCGTCATATGACCGCTCATCTGCGGCCTCACGATCAATGACACCCTCGACCACAGCCTCCTGCATGACGAACCGGCGACCGTCCTCAAAGAGAATCGCAACTTTCTTGCCTTCGACATCCGGAAAGGTGACAACATCCACTTCGGCCGCGACCATATCGCCGTTGGTCCAAAGCACTCGTCCCGGCAGCAGGTCCGTACGCGTGACTGTGACTTCCCGTTGCAGATAGATGAAATTGTCGGATTCAAGGGACATCTGAGAAATCCTGGTGAATGAGATTCTCAATCTGTAGGTTATAGATTGACGCCTGTCGAATCGTTTTTTTACCACTACAGGAAAACCCGACGTTTAAACGTCAGCAATGACGTGCTGACCGGAAGGAGGTCATGCCATTAACGACCATTCCCGGCCCGAAATCGCATAGGTGCCAGCAATGGACTAGTGGCTGTTGACCAGCAAAATCAGCATATCCTGCGTCGCTGGCGCATCTTTCGCCGGTTACGACTTCGCATCGACCGTCATCCTCAGTGTGGCCTCATCCCGATCGGGCTCGTAGAGCAATTTGAGGCTTGTCTGCGGCATTCCACATGAAATCATGTGTCCATCGTCGTCGCTCATTCACGGAAGAATTCCTGCGCCGGCAGCTGTCAATATTCCAGAATTCTGATGGTTCATACTTGCTGCCGATGCAGCAACCACTCGACGATGAGTGATCCTGGACGACCACCAGACCGATGGACTTAGACCAGTCTGCAGATTCATGAAACTTCCCAGCGTCTTAGCACTTTGCGTTACCATCATTCTGTCGGTTGTGGGCTGTTCCCGTGCACTCGTTGCCAAAGAGACCGGAGCAACTGCGGCCAGCCCGGAAGAAGTGCGCAAAATAACGGCTGTGGCACTGAATTATTGCCGGGCGTCACTGCACCGCATCCGTCGGACCCCAGAGAAACACGTGTTCCATGAAGAGCAACAGCGAATTCTGAGCAATCTGGATTTGAACCGCATTGAAGACCCGGAAGTCATCACGCTGTACAAGTCAATTCTGGACGAGATCGGTCAGGTACAGATTACAGAACGAGAGCAGGTGGTTATCGACGAACAGTTTCGGCGCAACACTCATCGGCAGCTGGGGACCAGTTTCTTCGTTGTGGGGGCACAGGTGCTTACCGGACAGTTGGGCAGTGCAGTTCAATCCGGAGCCAACAGCTGGTGGGATTATCGTAATCAGGAGGTGCGACGTGACTCCGATCGCTGGAAGGTTGAGAAGACCGAGTTCAGTGGCCTCATGTCTCGCTCCAGCATTTTTCTGGACAGCTTCTGGCGACTATCGCAAAAGAACAAGATACCGGACCGCTGGCTGATTCGGGACCAGGATCTCGATCAGATGACACGAGTCCTGGCGGAACGTGACGCGGCTCAACGGCTGCGGATGCTGTCTCGCATGGAACGCTTCATGGAATGCTACCCACCGTACTGGTACTACGTCGCCAGAACGCAGCAGCAACTTGGACTGATTCCTGAGGCGACCGAAACATATCAGCGTCTAAGCGCCATTGGCAGCAGACATTTCAGGCAGGATGACATGATGGCCAGCAGTATGGCCAATCTTGCTCTGCTGCAGGAGCAACAGGGCCTTCCACAGGCCGCAGATACGGCAATGAAAGTGATGGACCACTCCATCCGCAATTGGGAATCCAATCTGATCTGCGCCTGGGTTCTGGGCAGACACCAGCGTTTTGATGACGCAGAAGAATTGATTCTCTGCAATCTGGACGAAGACCGGGAAGCCGCTCAGAGCCGCGTTGCACTGGTATCACTCTACTATCACTCAGAAAACACGGCTCAGCTGGCCAAACTGCTGAGTGACGAACGAGTCGTCCGCGACGTTCCGATCCCGGGCCTGCTGCTGAGTGCAAGGCTGCTCGGAGCAGAAGCCGTTCCTCAACAGACGCAACGGTTCCTGGCGTCGACACTTTCTGCGTCCGTTCGGCGAACAACTCAGGGGACAGCCGTCACACTGTCTGTCGCTGCGGCGTGGAAACTGCAGGACGCAAGACCTGAGGTCGTTGCAGGGCAGAAGGTCCTTCAGACGGTGCGATATCGCCCCGGTGCAACGGGGCTTCAGGCCGAGTTTGCCGCAGAACGTGCGACGCCGGAAGACGCAGGCATCGACCTGGACGACATTCGAGTCACACTGAACTATCCAAGCACGCCGGCCATTCACATCAGGCTCGATATAGCGGGAAGGTCGTCCGATGAAAATGGGTTCCTGCCGAACCGCGGGCCGTTTTCTTCGTCATCGATCCCTCCTCGCCTGTCGTTGTTTCCCAAAGAAAATGTGCGGTATCACATCAGCGAAATCGAATTGGACGGCGTGAGACTTTCATTCCGCGATGACGCCATCATTGACGCCCGCGGAGAAGCTGACGATAAGGAAGTGTCTGCTGACGACACTGCGACCCGGTCCTAACAGATTATGCAGTTGTCGGTATGTGCATCTGCAAATCCTCGATCATCTGACGTGTGGCCGCCTGAATCGAGTCTCGCCAGCCCGCAGGCCCAAACTGTTCTGCGTACTCCTGCTTTTGAAATGCGAAGTTGATGGCTCGAGAACTATTCACCAACGCGCCATGACCGTTGAGATCGAACGCGCCAGCAACGTCGGCCGCCGTACCTCCCTGGCTACCGTAACCAGGCACAAGAAAAGGCGTGTTAGGCATTCGCGCACGCAGGGACATCAGTTCTTTCGGCCACGTTGCTCCGACGACAGCACCAATGGAGCCATAGGTGTCGTCCGGCCAGTGACTGGAGTTCAGCAGCTGCACAACGTCAGCAACCGTTTCAAAAAGTTTATGGTTCTCTGATATGCGATCCTGAAACGTCGCTGCACCGGGATTGCTGGTGCGTACCAGAATGTAGAGTCCAGCACGGTTGCTCACGGATTTTTCGACGAATGGCCGCAACGTGTCGTCTCCCAGATAGGCATTCACCGTCAAGGCGTCTGCTCCAAACGGTGCCGCCGTCGAATCTTCTCCTGCCAGCCATGCGTCCGCGTAGGCAGTAGCCGTGGACCCGATGTCGCCACGTTTGGCGTCCGCGATCACAATCAGCCCTGCGGCACGGGCATGACTGATGACCCTGGCAAGAGCCGTGAACCCCTGAGGGCCGAGCTGTTCGAAGAACGCAATCTGTGGTTTCACGGCGGGAACCAGCGGGGCGACGATGTCGACGATTTCACAGCAGAAGCTTTCGAAACCGCGGGCCATGACTGCTGCAGCATTGCCGCCTGCTGATTGAGCGGCTTCCCGAACGTCTGCAGGAAGTTGATCCCAGCGCGGATCAAGACCAACCAACGCAGGGGTATTGAGCTGTGAAACGCGAGCCGTAAGTCGTTCTGAATAGCTGGCCATATTCTCGGGAGCGGGGGCTGAAGTCCAATAGAAAATTCATGTTTTCGGGCGAGTCTTCGACCGGTCGGCTATGCAGGGCAGGAGCAGCTATCCGGGACCGGGCAACCCGCTGCCAGGCTGATTCCACCACTGCGCATCCAACTTTGTTCGTCGGACGGAAATGTATTCGCCACACAGGGAATCTGCAGTCATATGAATGCAGCAATCAGAAACTTCGAACAATTAATTGCAAAAAAAACGCAAGCGACTCACAGACACCTGCTGGACAGGGAAAAACAATATTCAAATGTCTTGAGAATAACGTTTATCCGTTCTGATGTACTCAATTTCACCTCCATTTCGAACTATTAATTTGCCCCGATTAAACGGTGACATAGAGTCCCCTGTAGATAAGAACCCTATAAGGCCTTGATAATGCAACTCCGGAAAACAGTTAAGTCATTCCTGGATGATACCGATGCGCTGACGTCCGTCGAATACTGCGTGTTACTGGCTATGATTCTGCTTGCTGTCCTGATTGGCATTACCGCGGTAGGAAGCAGCGTCCTTGACTGGTGGACTGGCATCGACACGGACTTGGATTCCAACGGTTTCTAGATCCTGTTTCCCTGAGGTATCGCGACTCTCGCCGCCGTTGGGCGGCAGAGTTACCTGTCCGAGTTGCTCCACTGCCTCTCGAGAACCACTAACCTTTATTTACTTCCAGTTCCCGACGTAATGCGCAACAGTCTGTTAGTCTGTTGGCAGAACAGAAGGAAAATGGTGTGATAAAGTGTTCAATCGGACTCGGTGGAAATCATCCCGGCACGGCAAAGTGCTTTGAAGACGCCCTCTCGCAGCTCAACGATCGTGGTGTGCGCGTTTGCCGAGTCAGCCGAACGTTCCGCACTCAGGCGATGGGTGAGTCCGCCGGTGACGACTTTCTTAACGCCGTCGCCATTCTGGAAACAACGCTGAGCTCCAGGGAATTGCTCACGCTGCTGCAGGCAACAGAACTGAGACTCGGGCGACGGCGTACAGTCCACTGGGGTCCCCGCCGGGTCGACCTGGATCTTCTGATGTATGCCGAAGAGTCAACCGACTGTGAGACCCTGGTTCTGCCTCATCCCGGACTCTGGTATCGCCGGTTTGTGCTGCAACCGCACGCTCAAATTGCAGGCGACTGGATTCACCCTGTGCTTGGTGAGTCTATTCAGAGCCTCTTTGATCGATTGCAGAAGAAGCCCCTGATTCTGAACATCGTGAATCGAAACGATATCACGACTTCGCTGGAACGAATGACTTCCAAGCTCCACAACGAGTTTTCCGCCGAACGATTTCGACTGCGTCAGACGTCACCAGACGAGCCCTGCGACGAACCGGCATTCGCCCGCATCGATGTGATACAGCAGTCTGTTGCTGATCAGAGACGAACACAACCGGCCAACGGAACGGAACGGACAATAACCCTTGCCACTGTACCGACCGTTGACATTGAGAAGCAGGTTCTAACCGCACTGCGAGATTTTCTGACCGCAGCAATTGGAACGGTGACGTGACTTCCTGCTGCTGAGACAGCCAGGCCTGTGCTATTTCCCGGCGGTGCGCTGCTCTTCCAGAAGTTGTGAGTAGTCGACCGAAATGTTGACAAGTTCCCGATTGTAGAAGTTGTCCGCAAAGATGTCTTTGTCGTCATCTGTGCCGGTGGCTTTCTTGATCGCTTCTTCCTGCTCTTCCCGCTCCCGTTTCAGTTCCGCCTCCTCCTCACGGAGAGTCGATTCGTTTAACGAAATGGTCTTGCGATTCTTTCGTTCCGTGTAACGGACAACATTCTGTGCCACTTTCCGGAAGTCTTTGTCATCACTCACGCGACTGGCGCTCTGCTGAGCCAGCTTCCGAGTAATCCCGTCGTTGACAAACGGGAAGGGCAGAACCCCCGTCGCTCGTTGAATGCGATCGAAAGCCAGTGCGTTGTCCAGCGAGTCCTCACCACTGTCCTGATGATTTCTGATGGAAGGCAATACGACATCTGAGACGACTCCCTTCTTCTGAGTACTGTCACCATTCACACGGTAGAATTTGCTGATTGTCAGTTTCAGGGCACCTCGATCCTTACCAAACAGATTAATACGACTGGCAACAGGCATGACATTCTGCACCGTACCTTTCCCGTGAGTCGTTCTGTCGCCTATCACGATACCTCTGCGGTAGTCCTTGATCGCTCCAGCAAAGATCTCGGACGCAGAGGCGGACATTCGGTTGCAAACGACGACCATCGGTTTGCGCCAATACATATCGGGATCTTCGTCAGGGTATGATGTGACGGCGTTGTCCGGCTCACGAACCTGCACAATCGGACCTTTGGTGATGAACAGTCCGGAAACCTCTATCGCTTCACTCAGTGCTCCACCGCCATTCGAGCGGAGATCAACAATGAGTGCATCGACGCCCTGTTCGCGGAACTGTGCAAGGACTTTCTTTACATCACGGCTTGTACTCTTAAAATTGCCTCCGCGGGACGCTTCACGAAAGTCGCGATAAAAGGTGGGAATGTTGAGCACGCCAATGCGACCGGGACGTCCCTCAATCCACGTCGAGGCATCAATAATCTTGCCTTTGACTTCCTGCTCAGTCAGTTTTACAGTCTGACGCGTCATGGTGTAGTCTTCGATGCCGCCGGCTTCTTTCTTCACCTGCAGAGTGACCTTTGTACCGCTGGGGCCACGAATTTTGTCCACGACTTTGGAAAGCTTCATTTCGACAACATCAATATTTTCTGACGAACCGCCCGGACCGTCCGGATCAACGCCGATGATTTTGTCGCCCTTAATCAGGTTGCCGTTGGCAGCGGCGGCCCCGCCTTTAATTACCTCCACGACAACCGTGTAACCATCATCGGACTGCAGCTTCGCACCAATGCCTTCCAGCTTAAGTTGCATGCTGATATTGAAGTCTTCCAGAGTCTGCGGTGACATGTATGTGGAATGCGGATCGAGGCACTGAGTCATCGAGGACAGGTAAAGTTCCAACACCTCATGAGCTTCTGTCTGCCGATACAGATTGCGAACGCTGTGATACCGCTTGTGCAGCCGTGTTCGAGCTTCGGCCAGCTCCGTGTCGTCCAGCTTCAGATACAGCAGATCAAACTTGATGCGTTTTCGCCATCGCTCCGTCAGTTCAGCTTCTGTTTTTGCCCACTCCCGATCGTCCGCATTCAGAATCATTTCTTCATCAACAGTGAAGTCATGGGCGGCATCGATCAACTGTTCAATCGTCGAGGCTCGTTCATTCATCCTCAGCTGGAACCGATCAAACACTGTGCTGGCAAACTTTACATCTCCCTGACGAATCAGATCGTCCAGCTGCCGGGATGACGCCTGAAATTCATCGATGTCTGCCTGCATAAAATAGAGTTTCTGAGAATCCCAGACTTCGACGTAACGATTCAACAGCCGCTCAGAGATGTCGTCATTGATCTCGGGGTGATTGATATGGCGGGAGCTGACCAGATTGGCCACCATGCGGGCGGTCGTGCCATCGTCGTCGGTAACTTTGGCGGAGTCGTCGGCAGTGGCCACACCGACTGAAATCAGCAGTGCCAGTCCTGCAAGAATAAGCTGATTCTTCAGTTCCCACTTCATATTGAATTCCTCTATGGCTGATCACTGAATTACAGCGATGTTCTTATGTCGACCAGAACTTGCAGGCACGTCTCGGTCGTCTCGACAGTCCTCTGGACAAGGTCGAGACCAACCCAGAGATCGTAGACGACAAGTGATCTTCGTCGCAAGGTGTTTGTGTCAGCAAACATACAAACAAATGCACTTGACCACCGCCCGACAACCGACAGCGACGCCAATCCAGTCGATCCGGCAGCTTCTGCTGTGAATATACGTTGATGAAAGAATGTGCCGGCAATGATCGTTGCCGCACGAAGCGGCGTTCGGGTATAATTCCGCCAAGGTTTTGCGGATTGCCTGCACAGCCTTCTGCAGCTTCGACAGAACTTGTGTGAGTCGCACAGCCACACACAGAATTCACCGAAACGGCAGTGCTGGCCGCCTACGGGCAATTTTCAGACCTGACAGCATCCTGGTGGACTCATCGCCGAACAGTTTGTCGTCATCCTGTGCGTGCGAGAAGACCATGGAATACTGTTTACCCGTATCAGTAGAACACAAGTAATAGTCCCACACGATGACCTTTCCACCGGCGTCGCCAATCGCCCGAACATGCCGAATGCGCCATCCGTTGGCGTCTCGCACCGTATCCTCGTGCACAACACGACCGTTCCGTTCTTTTACAGAATCGGTCACGTCCGACAGAAACTCACTATCCGGCGTATGCTGCTTTGCTGCAACCGTAACACCAGTGGAAATATTGCACTGGGAAATCAGATTTCCGTCGCGAAGCTGTCGCATCATCAGGACAGACGGCGTTTGATGAAACAAATGCCATTCGCGTGAGTGCGTCAACTGCAGCTTCATTGGCGTCTGCAGCAGCAACAAACGGGCACGATCAGACGGAGCCGTCTCAGTCAATGCGCCCAGCGTTTCAGGATCCCGGCTGACGGGTGACTGAGTCCAGACGATCGAAGCAGAAACGTTGAGTCCCGGACTGACTGGCCCCGGCGAACGTTCTTCCGTCTGAGTTGCCTTGAATGACGTAATCATGCCGCTCTTGCGGTTCACAGCAAACTCACCGCTGATAGACACTTTGGCCTCTGCCCCCAATGTCGCGCCATGCACCTTGCCATTGAACAGCACGAGGGCCGTCTGGTCGTCGACCGACTTAAGTTCACAGGTAGCCGACTGATCGATCACAGCTTCGACCCCCGTCAGCATCGGCAGAACCCAGTCGTCGTTGTTCCACCGGTCGCCTACACTCACAGATGTCGACGGCAACAGCGCCGTGGCGACCAGAACGTCACATGGCATCTGCAACAGATCCAGTTGTTGCCGTGGCAAAGCATACTCTGGTGAGACATGCACCAATCCGCTGTCACTGCCGAACGTGTGGATCGTCCTGTACGAATCCGACAAAGCAACATCGGTTTTAGTGCCCGTACCAACGGTTGTCTTCGTACCGGCTGCGCTAAACCTGCGAACCGCACGCAGGGTGAACGGTCCGCCCATGTCTGTCGGCAGAGATCGTTGCTCAAATCGAAAGGTGCCGTGTGATTCCATTGGCAACGATCGAATTCCATCGGATTGCGGTATCCGGATCTGACCACGAATCTCAATCGCGTAATCGATCGTGCTGACATATTTCGCCATATCAGGAAACGCGAACGATAGTGCAGTTTTGTCCTGGCTGTCCGCGACAGCTGCGGACTGACCACAAATGGCGACCAGCAGGCAACCAGGCAGGAACGAGCCGGTCGACCGTCGTGCATGCAGATGTCGCGGTGTACCACTGCGTATACGGAAAACTGCCCGGCGGCATAACTGCCGCACAGCCAATGGTGAATCCCGTCGAGACATGATCAACGCTCCTTCCCTGATATACCGTCCGGTAAAATCGTGAAACCGAAGATGCCAAAGACAGCAGATTACCGGAACATGGAAATTACGTCGACGTGAATGCGGTCGGTCAGATTCTTGATCGGCGCATGAAAAAAGCCCCGATTCATGGAACGGAGCTTTCACACGCAAGCCAAGGAAAGACGACGGCGTTCTTTCTCAGAAATCACCCACCGCAAGCAGAGATAATGCTCAGGCTTGAGCAGCGAACGTCATGGAAGCGAACGAAGACCGCACAGGAGGACGCACTCCAGAACGCTCATTCAGCCTTGTCATTCAGCCTTGTCATTCAGCCTTGTCATTCAGCCTTGTCATCAGCCTTGTCATCAGCCTTGTCATCAGCCTTGTCATCAGCCTTGTCATCGACGTCAGTGTCATCTTCAATTTCAGGTCGAACCCGGCGGCCGCCATCGCCTTGACCACCCCGACCACGCCCCCCTTGACCGCGACCGGCAAACGCTTCCATGAACTCTTCTCGACTCAACTCGCCGTTGCTGTCCTTATCCATGTCTGCCACTCGATCCTGCAGACGCCCACCCAACTCCTCGCCCGTTAACTTGCCGTCCTGGTCTTCGTCCCGACTTTCAAAAATTGCGGCTGGATCAAATCCACCACCACCCGGTCCACCACCCGGTCCACCACCCGGTCCACCACCCGGTCCGCCACCCGGTCCGCCACCCGGTCCGCCATCCGGTCCACCATCCGGTCCACCACTAGTCAGGCCATCCGGCCCCTCATCTTCTGCCATATCGCCCCCTACGGCCATCGCCGGATCCTCCTCCTCCTCCGATGGCGGTTCAGTGTTGTAGCGTTTGACCTCTTGCGGTTCGGCAGTACTCGCAACGACGTAGTACGCAGCTTCAGGCCGCAACAACGGACGCAGCAGACTGAACCACGAATACTTGTATTCAACTTCAATTTCGCTCTGCCGAACAACAGTTCTGGCAGGAAATAAACTCAGCATCGGCTCGAAGTCAACGAGCTTAAGATTCTGAAAGGCCCCCGTCGGTGATTTATCCTGCAACGTGTTGCCGGACATCATGTGTCCCAATCCAGCTCGCAGTTCAATCACCAGTACGGCAACCAGTACGCACAGAACCAAAGCAGAGACCGTTTTACGCAGCGGCGAAACTCCGCTGCTATTTGTTTCGTTGGCGAGGTCATCAGACATAACATTGTCTCCCAAAAGGCCGTTGACGGATCACTTGAGGAGGGAACTTAAAAACGATGTTGAGACATCCGACTTTCAGTAACCGCCTGTTGCAGTCCTCCAGCCTAACAAAGACCACCGAAAAACTGGAATGACCGGCCAACTTTATCTGACAAGCTCACCGATATCATGAGCAATCGATACTGGCAAGGAATCCCACTGCCACCTAATCCAGTCGCTGACCCCCAGTTCAGAAAACATAGCACCAAACGTCGACAAGATGGGCAACAGGAAGGCGTCTGATGACACCAGAAGAACGGCATGCCGCATGTCATCACGCCATCACGCCATCACGCCATCACGCCATCACGCCATCATTGCCATCATTGCCATCATTGCCATCATTGCCAGGAAAACGTACGCCACCGAATTTGAACCAGCGACCTCAGGAACAACAATGTGATTCAGCTCACATTACGACACGCCGGTTGTCATCATTAAATCCGCGGGTGCCGGGTATTGCATGACGCATCAGTACCCGATCGGATTCATCCGGCAGACATCCGAATCTGTGCTCACGTTACCGACCGGATATGCCGCTGTCACATGAAATACATTCTGAGGCCACTGATGGAACCGCTGAAGCCGTTCATATGGACCGCTTAACTTGCAGCTTGGCAGAGCAGCCTTAAGTCTTGACGCCACCGCACAGGTGATTCGTATCTCGACCACGTACAGAAGACAAAAACAGGTAAACCTCTTCAGATGCTCCAAACCGGCGTCGGTAATGACCTGACTATGGACAACACATGCTCTGTGACCGGCCAGTGTTTTCAGATGAACCAACCCTGCATCCGTAACCGAACGATCGGAGAAAAATAAAACGTCACTTCAACAGATGTGCCCCGCGACAAATCCTGAGTGGCGGACGCACACGCAGATTCGCAAAGGATTATTATGAGCGGAAACACCACCTGAAAGACGTCTGCATGTAAGAACATTATCAGTACGTCACCAATTGTCGCAGTCGTTCGACGTCAGACTATTCAATCAACACGGTGTTCACGTGTGAATGAACGTGATTGTCCCTCGAACAGTGTCATTGAATCACGAACGACCGAAACGCGACGAACACAGGGATAAAGAGTGTCGAAACGACTCACAACGCAGTCGTCGGGTACAGAATCCCGCCTAATCGGCATAAAAAAACCGCATAACCTAAGTCATTGCGGGGTCTTTGTTTGGGAAGGGTGAGTAACCGGATTTGAACCGGCGACCTCTGGAATCACAATCCAGCGCTCTAACCAACTGAGCTATACCCACCATAATTGACAGCCGCTTGCGGCGTTGTGCGGCGGAATAATATCCTCGCCCCTCAGAGCGTTCAAGTTCGTTGCTCTGATTGCCGCCCGAATCAACAGACTCCGATTGATTTTTCCGCCTGGGCGAATTGCCCGGTAGCTGGTTCTTACCGGACCACTGCCATAATGTTCCGGTAGTCAGAGCCCCTTTGATACTGAATGCAGAGATATCCAGCACGAGATGTCCGTGATCGCCACACAACAGCTTTCTAAATGCTACGGCCTTCGCCGCGGTGTTGACGACGTGGATTTGCGGGTCGGTGCAGGTGAAATCTTCGGTTTTCTGGGGCCCAACGGGGCAGGAAAATCCACTACAATTCGCCTGCTGCTGGGATTCTTAAAAGCATCATCGGGGAACGCTACTGTATTCGGACAGGACTGCTGGTCCGACAGCGCCACGATCAAACAGGAGGTGGGCTATGTAGCGGGCGATGTTCGCTTATATCCCTGGCTGACGGCTCGAAAGGCGTTGCAAATTGTCGGAGAGATCCGAGGCCGGGACATTCTCTCGGACGGTCTGCAGCTGGCAGACCGATTTCGCATGGAACCGGATTTGCCCGTTCGCAGAATGTCACGTGGCAACCGGCAGAAAGTGGCTCTGATGATGGCACTCGCACATCGGCCAAAGCTGGTGGTTTTGGATGAACCAACGTCCGGACTGGACCCGTTGATGCAGGATACACTGGCAGACTGTCTGCGTGAGCTGGCCGCGGC
The DNA here is from genome assembly GCA_029245955.1 of Fuerstiella sp. Lineage (GTDB taxonomy): Bacteria > Planctomycetota > Planctomycetia > Planctomycetales > Planctomycetaceae > Fuerstiella. The sequence goes on from JAQWOH010000043.1 coordinate 159,845, forward strand.
CGGGCATACCGTGTTCTTTTCCAGCCATACGCTCAGCGAAGTGGAATCTCTGTGTGATCGGATTGCCATTGTGCGTGACGGGCAGATCGTGGTTAACGAACAGCTCAGCCGGTTGAAGGCCAGGGCTCCACGAACCGCCGTCGTCACATTTGAATCCGCCACAGTCGCAAACAGTGTTACGGTGCCCGACTTCATAACCATACAGAGTCGTTCGAATAAAGAGTTACAGATTCAAATAACGGGCGCTGCGGTTGAACTGACGCATTGGGCAGCAGCGCAGCCCATCATCGATCTAAGCGTCGGACCGCCGAATCTGGAACACCTGTTCCGTCAGTACTACAAGGGCAATGCTGCTCGACCCGTTCATAACGCCGCAGCAGGCGGCAGTGCGAAAGATGCAGCGGACATGGAAGAGTACGTCCCGTTTCCTGAGTTGGAGAATTCATGAAAGGGCTGCTGCGCAAGATCTTCATGGAAGTTCGCTGGCCTGTCCTTATTCTGAGTATTGGCCTGGCACTGATCATGGCGTTGCTCACGGAGCTGCTGCCCAAAGTGCTGGGTGACATCGATAAGGTTTTTGCGAAACTGCCATTTGTGAAGCCGCTGATAACAGCGCTGCTCGGCATGGATCCCGGTGAAGCCTTTACGGCCCAGATGACACAGGCATTCCTCTGGGTTCACCCGACCGTGCTTTCACTGATCTGGGCCCACGAACTGATGTACAGTTCGCGAATGCCGGCAGGTGAGATCGATCGTGGTAGTGTCGACTTTCTGCTGGGGCTACCGGTTACCCGCTGGAAACTGTATCTGTCTGAGACGATCGGCTGGATTCTATCGGGACTATTTATTCTGTGCGTCGGATTCAGCGGACACTGGCTGGCGTCGGCTGCGCTGCAGCCCGAAATGCGGCCGGGAGCCTATGCCACGTTCGGCATCATCACCAACCTGATGGCCGTTTATGTTGCGGTTGGAGCTCTGGCATTTCTGGTTTCCTGCAACAGCGATCGCCGTGGTCGAGCGGTGGGCATCATGTTCGCCATCCTGCTGATGTCCTTTCTACTGAACTTTCTGGCTCAGTTCTGGGAACCCGCAAAAACCGTGTCGTTTCTGAGCGTAATGGAATACTACCGCCCCGCGGCCGTGATCCAGTCCGGACATTTTCCGATGACAGACGTTGGAATTCTGCTTGGCGCAGCCTCAGTGTTCTGGATTGCAGGCGGCGTTATTTTTCAACGCCGCAGTATCTGTACCGTCTGACGCTACCGGTCCGGTACAGCTTCCACGCCTTCCCTTCAGGACGCAGAAAAGCCCCGACCGTGAGAGGCGACCGGGGCTTTCGATGACCGTTCTGTTAAATCAGGACCCGCATCAGACTTCGATTTCAAACCCCTTGCGGTAAGGCCGAGCCAGAAACGCATTGGCCTGATCGTCGCCGATGATCTGCTCGGCCTTCGCGTCCCATTTGAGTTCTCGGCCAAAGCGAGCGGAGATGCCGGCCAGGTGGCAGACGTTCAGCATTTCCATATGCGAATGCACATCTGAGATTGGTTCCTGCCGCGTCTTCACGCAGTTCAGGAAGTTGGCCCAGTGACCTTTGCGTTCGTTATTCTCCATCGGCAGCCCCTTGTAGACCTTCTGGATGGCATCATCCGCGAGCGGGTTGGATTCAAGTGCTTCCACCGGCGCCCCGGTCAGCTTGCCTCGGTTCACAAAGATGCGTCCCTTGTCGCCTTCGATCAGAATTCCATTGTCGCTGTGCTTGATGATCATTTCCGTATCACCGGGGAACTTCGCGCTGAAGCGGAATTCGCTGGCCGTATTGTAACAGTCATTCTGCACCGCATATCCTTCCTTGAATTCTACCGGATGCTTTGCAGTCCCACCGATCGACAGCGGGCCTTCAGTCTGACCGTTTAGACGTAATGCCCACATCGCGATATCCACGTGATGAGCCCCCCAGTCGGTCAACTTCCCACCGGAATATTCATACCACCAGCGAAATTCATAATGAGCATTGGTGTGCGGCCGCGGCTTTCTCTTGTTATTGCCGGTCGCTTCGGGTTGCAGAAAGCGGTAATCAACCTCAGGAGCCGGACCCAGCCAGCGATCCCAGTCCAGTCCCCTGGGAACTTCTGCAACGGGCAGAGCCGGACTGGTGGGAGCTCCACCAATGGACACTTCCATCTTATTGATCCGCCCCAGACGACCTTCCTGCACGATGGCCATCGCCTTGACAAACAGATTAAACGTACTGCGTTGCTGGGTGCCGACCTGCACGATGCGGCCTGTTTCCTTCTGCACTTTGCGGATGAGCTTGCCTTCGTCGATCGTCAGCGTCATCGGTTTTTCACAGTACACGTCCTTTCCGGCAAGCATCGATTCGACCAGCGTCTTGGTATGCCAGTGATCCGGTGTCGCGACATGAATGACGTCCACATCGTCTCGTTCAATAACTTTACGGTAATCGTTGTACGTGTCCGCTTTGCCCCCCGCCAGCCTTTGAGAAAAACCTTCCCGACGACCTTTGTCAACGTCAGCGATGGCTACAATATCCAACCACTCTTTGGCCGCATTCATGTTGCCTCCCGCCATGCCTCCAGCTCCGATCACCCCGATGCGGAACCGATCATTAGGCGACTTTGTTTCGTCAGCCAGTGTTTGCGGCGTTGAAAAAAAATACGGAGAGAACGCCGCGCTGGCAGCCAGAGTGGACTGCTTCAGAAAACCACGACGTTGCTGGTTTGTGGACGACATTGAAGATGACTTTCGATAAGGGGATTGCAGGAAGATGGAAAGGAATCAAGACATGGAGTCTCAATACAAGTGGTTTCAACATCCCTGGTAACCCGATGCGTCAGCGAGGGATGTCGTTGGAATTGATTGTTCAAAAGTCCCTCGCTCACGCAGTAAGTTTCCACAAGTCATGCGGGAGGGATTTGAATCTTCTTACGGAGAACGGAACGGATCGCTGAGCACGACCAGCCGAATTAAATCGTGAAAACCGTTTCCCTGTGCATCCAGTTGCTGCAGGATACGATCGGTGTGAAGGCGGTCCGACGGCTGAAGGTGGCGCCCAATGGCATAGGACAGAAGTTTTTCGGCAAGTGCTTTGGCAAACTGCCCACGGCGATCCATCAGAATTGTCTTGAGTCCCTCGACATTGTCAAACTGCTGCCCCCCCGGAAGTTGGCCGGAGGCGTCAATCTTCCCCTGTCGATCATATGCCGTTCGCCAACGACCAACCGGATCGAAGTTCTCCAGCGCAAATCCAAGTGGGTCAATTTTTCGATGACAGTCGTTACACGTGGCCGTGTCACGGTGTTTTCGCAGTTGCTCACGAATCGTTTTCGCACCGCGAATGTCCGGATCGAGTGGTTCCACGTCCGGTGGCGGCGGAGATGGCGGTGTTCCGAGGACGTTTTCCAGCAACCACACACCTCGCACAACCGGCGACGTATCGATGCCGTTGGCTGTCAGCGTCAAAATGCTGGCCTGACCAAGCAGTCCGCCGCGGCGCGGATCACTTAGTTTCACGCGGTGAAAGCCCGGTTCCGCCGGCGGCTCAATATCGTAATGCCTTGCCAGGGGCTTGTTAACGAATGTGAAGTCCGAGTCCAGAAAATTGGTAATGCTGAGATTCTGATCAATCAGATGCCGTGTAAACAGAAACGTTTCCTGTCGCATCGCCCCATCCAGATCGTAATGATAAAAGTCGCCAAAGTCGCGGCGGTCGGGTGGAGTGGCTCCCAGGTCTCGCATCGTTAACCAGCTGTCAAGAAATCCCTGCACGAAAGCATTCGATCGCGGATCGTTCAGCAGGCGTTTGACCTGGGCCGTCAGCACCTTCGGCCGCTTCAGGCTGTCGGACTGAACCAGTTGCTGCAACTCTGCGTCAGGCATAGATGCCCACAGAAAATAGGACAGCCGAGACGCCAATCCGGCTTCGCCGGTCGATTCAGTCTGGCCACTCAGGTTCTCTCTGTGGATCGGTTCAAGGAACAGGAACTCAGGTGAACACAGCACCGCCTTCAAGCCGTCGCTGTAGGCTTCAATGGCTGATCGTCCCTGCATCTGACGAAACGCGATGACGTCCATAACACGGTCGATCTCAGCTGCCTGCACTGGATGCCGGTAGGCTTCGGATGCAAAGCGAGTGAGGTGCTGCCGCATCTGCTTCTTCGGCAGTGCCCCGGACTGAACAGCATCACTGAAGTCGTCTCCCAGAACGGCCCGTTGACCGGCCGTAGGCCATTCGTCATACAGCGGGCCTTCGATTTCAATTTCATGAATATGAATCTGCGGCAGCTCTCCGTACTTGATGGTGTTAAAGCGCGCTTCCACGATGCCTTTGGATTTTCGCTCCGGAAACAGGTCGGGGTATTTATTCTGAATGCGCGACCACAGATTGCGAACATCCATCAGGCCGTTGCGAAATGTGAACCGGGGAGTGAATCCGGCGTCCAGCCAGATCCGGACGGTGTACCACTGAGCTTCGTCAGCCAGTTCAACTTCCGCCAGCAGCGGTTCCACGGGTTGCGGTTTATGCAACGCTCCCACCAGCCGGTTTCCAGCGACAATGCCCAGACGAAACAACTCATCCGGGTCAGTCCCCAGGAACTCCGCGTCATAAGGATTCCGTCGGTGCAGGGCTTCCGCTTTGATTCGCAGCTGATAATAACCGTCATAGGGAACGCCTTCTGCAAACGCGTGAATCGGTCCGTATGCACCTTCGTGTTTGTCGGCGCCGACAACGTCGTACAATGTCATGTGCTGGTACTGATTCGTCTTGCGATGAACCTGGTCGATCTCCGGTTGCTGTCGAAACCCGTCCCGGAAAACCCATTTCTGCACTTCCGGCTGTTTCAGCGGGAACATGGCTTTGTCGACGACCTGCTCGGCCGCTTCAAGATATTTGGCCAACAGGTGTCCGGACGTGACGAGTGTTTCCCCCACATTGTCCAGATGTGCTGCGGTCTGATCCCGAGGAAACCCCTGCGTGGGATCAAACATCGTCATGTTCAGATGCAGCAGGTCACGCACAGTATTTCGATACTCACGTGAATTCAGACGCCGCAGCACAGTCGCGCCAGTGTTCGACTTTGACGTCTGGTGGTGGCGGTCAATGGCCTGCGTCAGCTGAGTAACGATCTGTCTTCGTTGTTGATCAGACGGTTGCTTCGCCTTCTTCGGCGGCATTTCGCCAAGATTCAGTTGGTCGAGAATGCCCTGATAGTCGACCAGGTCATTGTCGCTGCGAATTTCTGAGGCCATCCGGTCGAATCGCCTCTCACCTTTCGACTCATGTGCTCCATGACATTTTACGCAGTAAGTGTTGAGGAACGGTTGGACGGTGTCAGCAAATGACGTGTCGAAGAGTGCCTTCGCGGACGGTTTACCAGCGGCGTCCGCATTGCCGCAGGCCGCCAGCGAAAGCGTTGCTCCAAGCAAGCAGAGTGAACGACACAGTTTACCGCTCCGCTTCCGTCTTAACCCGGAAGCGAGTGCCGCAGCAGTAGAGAGTGCCGCAGCAGTAGAGACCTCCGACATATTTACGCCCATTCCAGACCGGTCAGTGTGCCAGTGCCTGCACTGAACCTGTCCGTTTCAACGCCAAAACGCTGCAGCATGGACGCATAGAGGTTGCATAACGGAATACGTTTGCTGCTTTCCTTCGGATGCTGCTTGTATTCACCGTGCCGAAATCCGCCGCCCGCCAGAATAATCGGCAGATCATTGTTGGTATGCGAATTGGCATTACCCATGCCACTGCCCAGCAACACCATGGTGCTGTCGAGCAGCGTACCGTCGCTTTCAGGTTCCTGTACAGACTTAAGTTTTTCCAGAAACCGTGAAAACTGTTCCATCTGATACAGTTCAATCTGCACCAGCAGTTTGATGTTATCCTGGTCCTTGCCGTGATGCGACAGGCCGTGATGCGACAGGCCGTGATACCCCTTGCGAATGCCAATGTCCGACGCAGCGAAACTGCCGCCGATTTCCAGCGTGGCAACCCGGGTGGAGTCCGTCTGCAGCGCCAGGGCCACAAGGTCGTAGATCGCCGGCAGGTCGGGCGCGAGCCCCTGGTTTTCCGGTTCGAACATCTCAGTTTTCGGCTTCGCAATCTTCTGCCAGTGCCGATCAAGGTCCAGCTTCAATTCGACCGCTCGCACCGCAGAAAGATATTCATCGACTTTCCTTCCGTCGGCCGTGCTGACTCATTTCTTCAGGGATCTGGCACCGCCCAAAACGGCGTCAAGAATGGAGCCCTGCAACTGAATTCGATCGACGGCCTTGCGTTTAGCACCTGCGTTGTCTTCGACAAACAACGCTCGAAACAGTTCGCGTGGTCCCGAAATCGGCGGTACTCGTGTACCCGTCCGCGTCCAGCTCATCTGGCAGCCACCGTGCAGCCCGTCGGACGAACCAATGGTCAACGATGGAAACCGAGTGCGTGACCCCACGAATTCGGCCGCCCGCTGATCCAGACTGATTCCTCCATCCGGCATGGCCCTGGCTTCTGCAGACTTCACGCCCGTCAGAAAGGTATGAACGGCAAAGTGTCCGCCTTTGTGTCCGTGATCAAGATGCGAGAACAGCGTCAGATCACCGCGGTGTTTTCCCAGCGGCTGCAGCAAAGTTGTCGTCGCGTAGTCGGCACCAAATATCTTCGGCCAGAATGCTCCGCCGTACATTCCAAACTCATTGCCCACACAGACCATGCGACGAGCCGGACCGGAAGATTCACGACCTGCAGCAATGCGCGGGAATGTCTCAAGTGCGGGCAGAGCGACGCAGACACCAGCAGCTTTCAGAAAAGAACGTCGGGGCCTGCTGATGGTTGATCGCATTGTGCTGTCCTACGAGAAGGGCAGGGAGGGCGCAGAGGCGCATCCGGTGAAACGGCAGACTCACATACCTCATTATTTTCGTTGATCGGCGAATTACCAGCCCATCCTTGACGATTTGAGGGCGCAGCTGGTGACCCACACGAACGCTTCCGTACGATGATTTCCAATGCAACGGCCCTACCCGAAGTTCTCCAGCGCAACGTCCTTCGCTGCCTTCAGATCCAGCTTACCGGTTCCCAGCAGGGGAATATGCTCCAATTCCAGAAAACTGTCCATCGAAGGTATCCACAAATTCGGCAGGCCGGCCTGCTGCAACTCATCCAGCACCTGCTTGACGGGCTTGCTGAACGGCTTGTGCAGCACAATCAGGCGTTCGCCCTTTTTCGCGTCGGGCACGGCACTGACGGCGCACAGGATCTCAGGTTCGTCGGCCAGGTCATCGTCGATGATGCGAGTCAGTTCCTGCTCAATGAGGATATGCGGCACCATTTCGCCACCAATCTTTGAAAAACGGCTCTGACGACCAGTAATCTCGATGAAGCCGTCGTCATCCATTTTCGCGATGTCTCCGGTGTCATACCATCCATCCTTCATCACTTCAGCGGTCTTTTCCGGGCGGTTCAGATAACCGAGCATCACATTGGGCCCCTTGATGCGCAACAGGCCTTCCTCATTCGCACCCAGTCTTTCCTCCGTCTCCGGATGAAATATGGCAGCTTCCGTATTGTAGATAGCCTGACCAACGGTGCCGACGCGATTGCGTGAATCCGCACCGCTGCGACCGGATCTGTTGTCGGGAACATTGAGTGCGGCGGCAGGTGACAGTTCCGTAATCCCGTAGGCTTCGGTTGGCTCGAAGCCGTATTTTTCATTCCACGCAACACGCAACTCGGGCGGCATCTTTTCCGCGCCCAGAAGAGCCAGATTCACAGATTTGATCTGGTCCACGGTGCAGCGTTTCATGTACGACTTCAGGAACGTTGGCGTGGCCGCAATGATCGTCACCTTATGCTTTTCAACCAGGCGGCCGACCATTCGGGAATCCAGCGGATTGAAGTGATAGACGGCCCCCGGTGGCATGCAGCAAGGCAGCCACATGCAGACAGTAAAGCCGAAGGAATGGAAAAACGGCAGCACGCCAAGAATCACATCTGTGTTGTCCAGATGCAGCATCTGACCGGCCGCGTCCAGGTTTGAGATAATATTGTTATGCGACAGCATTACACCTTTGGGCTGACCGGTGGAACCGGACGTGAAAATCACGGTCATCAGGTCGTCTGGTTTTGCATTCTGCAGGCCGAGCTTGTTCGTCAGCATGCTCAGCGGCATGAGTCGGGCAACAGCCATCGCCTTAACTTTCGCCAGCGGGCCAATCTGCTCCTTCAGATCCTCCATGTAGACCAGTTCGGCATCGAGGTCCATGGGCATTTTCTCCATGAACTTCCGACTGGTAATAACGCGTTTGACGCCCGCTTCTTTGATGCAGAAGTTGACGACATCAACTGTCAGCGTGTAGTTCAGATTGACGGACACTCTCCCGGCCATACTCACCGCCACGTTGGCGACAGCTCCTCCAGCGGACGGCGGCAGTAACAGCCCTACCATTTTGTCATCGGGCTGCAGCACAGAATCCAAAAGCAGCTTGCGAAAGGCCAGAGCTCCGGTCAGAAGCCTGCCGCCCGTCAAATCTGCGCCCGCGGAATCTGCAATCTTTGTACGTCGCCATGCCAGGCGGCACTGGCGGATAAAGCGAACAGCGGGAATCATATTGCGGTCCTTTCTGCGGCTGGCAGATGCGTCTTTGAGATCCAGTACCTTCTGCCGCACAACTTCGACATCAGTTACGTCTTCACGAGGCATCAGTGTTCCAAAATTGATCGTCACCGGATAGGGCCAGTGCTTCGGCTTCTTCCAAAAGAACTTTCCACCCTGGTAGCTGAAGATGCTGCCCCAAAGTTCATCCAGATAAACGGGCAGGACCGGCGCGTCTGTACCTTTCAGGATCTTTATCATCCCGCGTTCGAACTTCAGCAGTTCCCCCGTACGCGAAATCTGCCCCTCAGCGAAGATACAGACAATCTCGCCATTCTTCAGAGCATCGCGTGCCGTGTTGAGCGACTTAACCAGCGCCTTGGGGCCTTCGCCGCTCTTGATGGGAATGATCTGAAATAACTTTGACAACCAGCCAATCACGCCTCCCTGGACGTAGTCCGCGTACGCAATCATGCGAATCGGGCGCGAACTTGCCAGCAGAATCAGCACACCGTCGATCCACGTCACGTGGTTCACCACCAGCAGTGCAGGCCCCCGCTCCGGGATATTCTCGACGCCATAAGTGCGAACTCGGTAGACGGTGCGACTCAGCAACCACACCACGAAACGAATCGTGGCCTGAGGAATCAGCCAGACAACGTACATGGCAATGGGCAGTGTCCCCAGACCGGCGATTAGAAAGATCTGGTCCGCCGTACAGCCCAGGCCGTTGCGCAGCACAGGAAACAATCCCGACACCAGCAGGATACCAACCGCCGTCAACTGATGTCCGGCAGCAAGAATGGCCCCCAGAGATTCGTGCGGGCTGCGATCCTGAACATAAGCATTCAGCGGAACATTAAACAGCCCGCCGCCAACGCCGATCAGTACCAGCGACATCCCAAACAGCCACCAGGAGCTACCGCACAGAAAGGCCAGCAGGCACGCAACCGCCATCATCACCGCGCCCAGCGGCACCATGCCCAATTCGACTCGACCACCTGACCAGAACCCGGCAAGTATGCTGCCGACGCCCACCCCAATCGACAGCACGGCAAGGTACTGACCAACCTCCTGCTGGCTCATCCTCAGGTTGAGATTCACGAAAGTATCAATATTCAGCTGAGCCAGCGACGCCAGAGACCAGAAGAATGCAATGCCCAGACTGACTCTCAGAATCGCGCGATCAAGAATCAGAAGTCTGAAGTCTCGCCAGGATGCGGTCACCGGATTGGCGGGGAAGCGAATGCCCGGATTGGCCGGCTGCACGTGAGTAATCATGATGCTGGCCGCAATGCCGGCAACAGCCACACCCAGCAATGCCGTAGCGGAGATCCAGAGGTGACTAAGCCCATCAGGGCCGGTCGCCGCGTACAACTCGTTACCGGCAACCGTTCCCACGATCACAGCGATCAGAGTGACCAGCCCGGCCAGTCCGTTTGCGGCCGATAGTTTTTCTCGCGGAACGATTTCCGGAATGATGCCGAACTTTGCGGTGCTCAGCAATGCACTTTGAGTCCCCATCAGAAACAGGACGGTGTACATGACGGTCAGGTTGCTCAGCCAGATGGAAAGCAGCCCCAGAAGCATAATGATGGCTTCGGCGACCTTGAGCCAGATGGTGGAACTGCGTTTACTGAACCGATCCGCCACCCATCCCGACCACGGTGCAAATACGATGAACGGTAAAATGAAACATCCCAGCCCCAGCGAAAGTACTGTCGCTTCATTGGCTTCGCGCTGAGCATCGGTAAGATCAACAGCTTTGGTGAACTGATACTTCGCGATCGGAACAATCAGCCAACGAAACATGTTGTCGTTGACGGCAGTGAGAAAACTCATCACCAGATAACCGACAAACGACGGAGACCTGAGAAATCGCTGATCGCAGTGATTCGATTCGTCGAACGAAGTCATTCCATTTCCCGAGGAAGAACGCCAAGCCAGGGACGGCCGTGACCAAGGAGTGTACCTCGGAACGAATAAACGTGCCAGGCGAAAGGATTCAGGCTACACTTCGACCTGACAGGATCACCTGTTAGGATCACGGTTGTTCGACGGTTATTAAGAAACACTGCCGTTTTCCTGTCAACAGCCGCCATGTCCACCGCCAACTCCGAAACCACTGACCAGGACGCGATCGTATTCTTCGATGGTGTGTGCGGACTGTGCAATCATGCGATCAACTTTTTCTTATCCCGAGACCGACAGAGGGTCCTGAAGTTTGCGCCGCTGCAGGGAAAAACAGCGGCAGCCCTGGTTCCGGATACAGTTCGGAAAAACCTGAACACCTTCGTTTTTTCAGATAACGGACGCCTGTACTATCGCTCAGGTGCGATGGCCAGAATCCTGATGCGGATCGGTGGCCCTTGGCGTATACTGGGGGCGATGTTGTGGCTGATCCCGTGGCCAGTACGTGACGCCGGTTACCGAATCGTGGCCTCCCTTCGATATAAGTTGTTTGGCAAACATGAATCCTGCCGACTGCCCACTCCCGAAGAACGAAGCCGGTTTCTCGACTGACGATATGGGATCGGTCAACGATCTTGACCCGGCTTCAAGACGTGATCGCCGCATCAGTATTGTGCTGTCCGGCTTCGCGTTCGTTGTCAGCTATGTGATTACGGCAGGCCCGGCAGTTTTCATGGTCCGGCAGTTTGACATGCCGACATTCGGCGTCCTTGTTAATGCACTGTACGCGCCGCTGGTTTTCCTTGTGAAGGCCAACGTTCCCGTGATAGCCCCACTCATTAAAGCCTGGGTGTCGCTGTTTCAGTAGTGCACGCCCTCAATCCGTTCGAGTGTGGCTGCGTCAGTCAGGGACACACAGATCGGCAGATCGCCCCCGAGACGAATCGGGCGACTGGCGGGGCGCAGAACCCAACCAGCAAGGTGACCGTTCTGATTTACCTTCCGCCTGACTTTTACTTCAGTTGTCTGCGCCAGCAACCAAAGCCGCCTCCACCTGAGACCGTACAGCCTTCCCGCACTCCTGTGTCTCAAACTCACTGATTGACATGCTGCCGCGTTGCGTCTAACGTACCGCTGATGCATGCGCCGTGCTAATCCGGCTAGGTCCCGCCTCCTGCTGCGTTGGTCTGCAGTTTTCCTCACTGCAAGTCACACGCCCGGTCGTTCCTCGCGTTAAGCAGAACACGGGAACCGAAGTTTCGGTAACTTATTCATGTGACACCTCAGCAAATGGATCCTGACATGAGGAAACTCATAAATTCGATTGTTGTTCTTCTGACCCTGGTGATCACAACCGGCGATGTGTCTGCAGATCCGTGGGCGCAACAGATGGTGGCTGCAAAGAAGATTAACTTCGGTGTCATTGCAACGGGGTCTGAGGCGAAAAAACTGATTGAAGTAAAAAATGTGTACCCTGACATGGTGCACATATCTGACGTCACCACGACCTGTGGGTGCTCCGCCGCAACGACCGGGAAACAAACGCTTCAGCCAGGTGAATCGACACATGTTCAGGTACAGATGAACACACAGAAGTTCTCCAGGCGAAAAGACTCGAACCTGATCATCAAGTTTGACAGCCCTCGATTCGCTGAGGTCCGAATTCCTATTACGGCCTACATTCGGACGGACGTCGTGATCTCACCGGGGCTGCTGAAATTCGGCGAGGTCCAGGCCGGTACCGAAGGCACCGCAGTTGTCGAAATCGCGTACGCCGGTCGTGCCGACTGGAACATTGTCGATATCAAGTTCGGCAACAAGAATATGAAGGCGACCCTCAGTCCTCCTCAGCGTTCAGCGGGACTGGTCAGGTTCAAGCTGACCATGACCTTGAACGACAGTGCAAAAGCGGCTCCAATCCGCGACCTCGTGACGATTGTGACCAACGACCAGACGAATCCTTATGTGCCACTGATGGTAGAAGGCACGGTATCGTCTGAATTCACAGTGGTGCCTCAGACGGTCGATGTCGGCGTTGTACCAGCGGGCAGAACCGCGAGGAAGCAGATCGTTGTCAAAGGAAGGACACCTTTCACGATCGAATCTGTCGATTGCGAAGGCATGGCCGACTGTTTCAAGGCCACAATCGGAAAAGAGCCTCGGATAATTCATTCCGTGCCGCTCGACTTCGTTGCCCCCAGTCGACCGGGAAGGTTTTCTGAACAGCTTGTCGTAAAGATCAGCGGTCGTCAGGAACTTCTTCGACTAAACGTCACCGGCATGATCGTTAACTAAGCTGCATGGTGCAGGGTTATTCGCTGCTCGCGAGCACACTGACCAGTGATCGTTGAGGGCGAAAGCACAGAACGAATGTGTTACGACCGTCTTCCACATGGACCGAAACCTCGCGCCATTCTGGTTCCGGCGAAGGTGCCAGCGACATGCCGGCCGCGGCGACCGATGAAACTTCCAGTGTGTGATCACCTTCCGGTAATTCCACCTGAACAACTTCGATGCGTTCCGGCAGCAGATGCAGATGTCGCGTATCGGGTTTTTCCAGTGCCTCCCAGGCAATACCGCCCAGATTCAGCAAGAGGTCCGTGCCTGAACCACCTGTCACCGCCATCTGATCCTTGGCGGCGTACACAGCCCCTTTCTTGACGATTCGCCGCGATACGGCTCGGGCTATCTGATTGTTGCGGCCGGCGTCATAGGAATCCCACGCGGCCTGATTCAGATCAACCAGCACACGGCTGCGGACAGACGCTTGCCCGTCTCGGGCATGCCGAACAACGGTCGTCAGTGGATGCGTGCTGACCCTCGTCGCGGGCCTGGCAATCTGTACCGGTGCAACCGTCGGCGGCAACGTGTGTTCACCCGCAGCACTAAGAATCTGATCTGCGATCAGCAGTGCTGCCGACGTCGGCGCTGCTCGTTCCGGCAGCCAGTCCGTAACGCGACCAGCAAAGGTAATGACATGCACAACGCCATTCCCCTGCTGACTGTTCGTACCAAAGCTGGCGTTGATAATCGGAGATGGCTTACTGACCATGACTTCGTCCGATGACGACAACCAGTAGCTGACCTGATGAATGGCTCGCTGCGTGATGTCCGCGTCCATCGGATTTTCGGACCGTATGGCAGCATGCAGGTACGCCGAAAATGCATTCGCGGAAAAGCGTGGCGGTGCCATGCCCCCCTGACTTTGTTCAGAGTGGCCCAGCGCATTCACTTCAGGCTCTGTCTGTAATGTGCTTAATTCCTGACGGTTCCCTGCCAGCTTCTCCGTCGTCTGAGCGGCATAGGCGAAGGCGTCCTGCCGATTGCCCATCAGACTGGATAGAATCAGTAGGTTATCCACCATTCGCTGCTCGAATTCGCGACCGGACCATGCGACAGCCTTGTCATCGGTCATCAGGGCAGCCGCCTGTTCGCGAAGATCCTTCTGACGCAGAAAGTCCAGACGTTTGCGACTCTCTCGAAACGCTCCCTCTGAACTGGTCGGCTGGCCGGTCATCAGCAGCGTCAGCGCCCGATCGATCGCAATCACCTCAATGTCCGCACCGCGCGCCTCAGCGGCCTTGTCAAATTCCGCCAACGCAGCTTCCGGAGTCCCGTTGTCGACTCGGGCAACGGCTGCAAGCTGATGTCTGGCGGCTGTTCTGCAACCACCGTTCAGCAGCAGCACGATGCAGAAAAGTCCCGTGCAGAACAATGACAGAGATTTGTAAGTTCGCATTGAAAGCAGGTAGCCCTTGCCCCCTGCAATGTCAGACGGGGCAGAAAAGTCGTGTACGTTTCTCATCGTCGCAACGCCGCCGGATCTTGCGCGGCCCCTGAACAGCTCAAGGCAAGACCGAGCCGGGCCCGCTAATAATGTTTATTTTCCGTAGTGACGCAGTTCACCAAGCTTTGATTTGTGATAGCCCTTTCGCAGCGTCGCACGTTCCTTAAGAGATTCACCGGAATGAATATCCAGCAGTTCCAGAGTCAACAGGTAATCTCGCTGATAATCCTTGTTGCTGCGGGTCGTCCCGGACGTAATCTGAGCGAACAGCAGATAATCAAAGGGCTGATCGGTACGCTCCAGCACGGCCTGCAATTGACGCTGCTTCTCCGGCAGCACCAGAACGTCCGGACGGCAGCGGCATTCCGCCATGGCAGCCTCAACGTAACGACGACTGATCATGCGAAACTGGTCCGACTGGCCGATCAATGCATCGATGTGTTCGTAAATCTGCTCACGAAAATCACCGACTTCCTCGATGCTGCGGTTTTCTACGCCCACGAAGCAGACATTTCGCACCGGCTGACCATCGGATTCCGTAAAGGACACGGTCCTGACGTCGGTGCAGGCTCTACCCAGCATGCGCGCGACGGATTCATCGATCAGCGGCTTCCACGTCTCTGCGCCCGCCTCATGACTGCCAACCATGTCCTGATCTGTCTTGTTCAGGACATGAGCATGCTGTCGACCTCGACAACCACAAAACAGCACGACAGCAGTGAGTGCGGCCGTTGCAGCCGGGTGTAACTTGTTCATGTGTTCGATCCATCGAACCAAGGGACAGTAAGATCAGTTCGCGTAGATTACGCTGGCCGTACAATCGAGCCAATATGATCTTCGGCGTGCAATATGGGTTGGAAACACCGCGCATGAAAAAAGGATCCCGGTCGTGACCGAAATCCTCAGGAGAAGTTTTCGTGTGAGTACTTACAGCATAGGTGTTTACGTCAGATCAGTTCAGAGAAAGCCTCGGTTGAAGATATTGTCAGCTCCGCTGACGGCAATGCGATCCTCAGTTCGTATTCACTTTCACCACCGAGTTTTTCGGCAAGATCTGCCAGTTCGTCACTGCCCATGCTGCGATAGCAACTCGACAACTCGCTCCACGCGAAACGACGCACGGGAGACGGCATCATACGGGCCGCAGCTTCGAGATGCGGAATAGCCATGTCTTCATCTCCCGAACGTTTCAGGGCAATTCCCAGTAACAGTCGGCGTGGCCCTTCCAGCGGACCAGCGCTGTCGACCTTCTCAAGTTCCGTCACAGCTCGGTGTGGCATATTGAGTTCCATGTAGCCATCCGCAGCGACCAGTCGGCGAATAATTTTGGGAGTGACCTGAGTTCTCACCGCATTTCTCCTTTTCACATTGATTCCTGTCGAACGATTAATGTCTCGTTCTGATGACAAGTATTCGCAAGTGTCGCGCCAAAGATGCTGAAAACTTTCACACATTTCCATAACTCCATTGCACCAAACATCTTCCACCTGACCCAAACCACCACTAATCAGGTAGTCGACACTGCCAAAAACTACAATTCGATACGTTCACGAAGGTCGTTTTCTGCAATTCCCAGGGCACTCGAACAGCGAATGTGCCGATTTTACAACGCTTCAGCGTGATCATTGGCAGCCGAATGGCTGGGAAGCCGAGTTTGCCCCTCTCAGAATTCCATTACTTTGCGTATGGACAGAAGTCTCACTTCAGAATTGAATTGTGACGTTTCGCAACGATCCTGGTGCAGATTGCATTCCTGTTCAGACCTGCCGAATTCGGCACCTTCATCGTTCCAAGCTTTGGCTTGAAACTGCGTTAAGGGGCATTCAGTGACTTTGAGCCACCCGAAATAAGACGACGCAGTACGATTGTCCTCAGACGATTCCTGACACCGAGTTGAAAGTCCGAACAGAACAAAGACTACAGCTCGTATCGTATTGCGGCAGTGTCGTCCCCGACACATGGAGTCTGAACTGCACGATTTCTGTAATCGAATTGAGGATTTGAGAACTCCAATTTTCAGACACATCCTCTCGTAACGACACTTCAAAAGCAGTTTCATGTTCACTTTTGCAGCAGCAGGATTTGGCGCCGCGTTCATCACGTCGCTCCTGCTCACCCCCATGATTCGCCGGCTGGCTCCACCTATGGGACTGGTCGATCAGCCAGGGCTGCGAAAAGTCCACGTGACACCGACTCCCATGGGTGGCGGGATCGCCGTGCTTCTGGGATTACTTGTGCCAATTCTGCTGGTGGTCTTTGCCGGCGACCTGATCAGACTGGCTCCTGCGGCGCTGGCAGAACTTCGATCCGGCATCAGCGGTGACATGGTTCTGCGTCAGCAGGCGATCGGCATTATGGTCGGAGCTGTCGTACTGTTCACAATGGGACTGGCCGATGATCGCTGGAATCTGTCATGGCGACTGCGGCTTGGCGTTCAGGTGCTGGTGGCGCTGGGCGTAACTCAGTCCGGAGTGCGAGCGACAGTCTTCGTCGCTCAGCCCTGGATTGGCGTCATGATCACGGTGTTGTGGATCATGGTGCTGACAAATGCGATGAACTTTCTGGACAACATGGACGGACTGTCGGCGGGAATCGGAGTCATTGCGAGTCTGCTTTCGGTTGGAATTCTTCTGCTTATGGTGCCGCAGCCGCATTGGGCGGTGGCGTTTGGTCTGCTGCTGCTGGCAGGATCACTCAGCGGATTTCTGTGCTGGAACCGCCCGCCTGCTTCCATTTTCATGGGTGACAGCGGAAGCAACCTGGTTGGTTTTCTACTGGCAACGCTGACCGTCAGCGGAACGTTTTATCAAGTCGAGACCTCCGGCAGCCGGCACGTGATCCTTGCGCCATTGTGCATTCTGGCAATCCCACTCTACGATTTCCTGACAGTCATTCTCATTCGACTGAAAGACGGACGCAGCCCGTTTCACGGCGACAAGAGCCATTTTTCGCACAGACTGGTGGAACTTGGCTTACGGCCGGCTCGGGCGGTACTGACAATTTACATGGCCACCCTGATGACGGGACTGGGCGGCCTGCTGTTGTATAAGGTTGCAGACTGGGCGGGCGCATGGCTGATCATCGCCCTGATCGGCTGTGTGCTGTCGATCGTATCAATTCTGGAAACGGTCGGTCGCCGCTCCATCATCGACGGGCATAGTGAGACGACTAGTGCAACAAAAAATGCAAAGACTTCATCTGACGAATCTGCCGAAAGAGTCTCCTGATGCTGCATAACTCAAAACAGCTGACAGCATTCGCTTCAGAATTGCCGGCCAGCTTCAGTGGCTCGCTGCCCGGTCGCTTGCGGCAGGGCGGAAGTTCCGTTCATCAGACGATACTTCTCCGGGTGTCAGATGTTGACACCTGATTAAATACAGGCCACTCCGAATGTACCCGTTCTGTCAGTGAAAATTCAGACAGGCGACGACTCGTGAAAAGACGTCGCCGCGACCAGCATTCCGCACCCTCTGTTCAGATCTCGCTTTGAATGAACAACCTCATCGTCATATTGTTTTCCATGATGATGACGGCCAGCGTGCTCTGGCCATCCGAAGGAGCGATCAATGGTGACGGGCTTCACCTGACGATTCTGTGGCTGATCACTGCCTTGATTGCTGTGGTCGTAAAACGACAAAAGAACGGTTCGACCGACAGCATCACGTGGGATCGGACGCGGTCAGCCGCAACCGCTTTTATGGTCATGCTGCTGGCGGGATTCTGGTTGTCTACCTGGAATGTTTTTCACGTTCAGGGTGACCGGCGGGCGGCACTGAATCTCGCTTTTGAGTGGTCGGGGATCGTAGCGGGATTTCTGACCATCGCCTGCTGGTTTCGCAGACAAAACACGCTGCATTCGATTGTGGCGCTGATAATTGGCCTTGCTGCGGGCACTGCAGTGCTCGGGATCTGGCAGCACCACGTCAGTTACGCACAACGCACAGAATGGTACCAGCAACAACGATCGGAGCTGGACAGGACACTGCAGCAGAACGACATTCAGAGTTCAATGAAACGGTCACAGCTGGAAGGAGCATTCAAACGCATGAAGCTTCCTCTGCACGGATCCGAACGGCAACTGTTTGAGCGTCGATTAATGGACAGTAGTGAACCGGTCGGCCCGTTCGCGCTGGCGAATACACTGGGCGGCGTCCTGGCGGTTGCCGTCGTGCTGTTGATCGCAGGTGTCATTCAGGCTCTGCGCAGAAATGTTGGAATCTCAGTGCTTGGCTGGTGCATCACCGGCGTCAGTATTTTTGTGCTGACGTACTGTTTGTTGCTGACCAAAAGTCGCACAGCATGGGTCGGTTGCACTGTGGGAACAATGGTTCTTGTGGGAAGGCTGCGAACTGGAAAACCGGCAGCAGGACTGGTCAGGCTTGGAGTGGGGGCAGCTATTCTGATTGCAGCCACTATGGGAATTGGCATTTCCACGGGAGCCATCGATCGGGAAGTAATCATGGAGGCCCCCCGATCACTTCAGTTTCGCCTGCTGTACTGGACTGGCGCAGCTGGTGTGATCAAAGACAATCCGATGTTCGGAGCAGGTCCGGGCAACTTTCGGCAGGTATACCTTCGTCATAAGTCTGTGGAATCAAGCGAAGATATTCTGGATCCTCATAACATTCTGCTGGACGTCTGGTGCTCAGCAGGGCTATGCGGCCTGATTGCTCTGGTGGGTCTGCTGGTCTGCTGCATATCCGCGATCAAACAGTTCCGGAGATGCGACTTCCGCGTGAAAAAACGTCCCCGACGTCTTCCGTGGCCGCTTCTGAAAGGCGTTCTGGCGGGGACTGGCCTGCATCTGGTATGGCGTTGGTTCAACGGGGCAGATTTGGGGGCAACCGGGGTAGACTCAGAAAATCTGGTACTGCTGGTGCCGCTGACTGCATGCCTGCTGACGCCTTCGATCGTCCGATGCCTGTTGTTCACGCAGTCCAGTGCATCGGCGGCTTTGATCTGCCTTTCTGTTCACCTGCTGGGTGCAGGGGGACTGCAAATTACGATTCTGGGGCACTTTTTTCTGATGCTGGCGGCACTTACGATATTCGGCGCACATTCAGAGGCAGCCGCAGAGCAGTGTCAGACTGCGTCACGTACCGTCAGGCGAACGAACAACAGCCTGCGTCTGGCTGCAGTACTGGGCCTGGTCGCCCTGACAGTATCCACCGTCCGCTTCGGGTTAATTCCCGTGCATCGCTCTCAGCATCAGTTGCACCTGGCAGATGTCAGAAAGACACACGGAGATCGCAACGGAACATTGGCTGCGTTGAACCAGGCTGTGCGATCTGATCCATTTTCAGTCGATTCGCGCCAACAACTAACGCTGACCCTGGCGTACGACTTTCAGCAGTCTGTAGAGCGATATGCGCCGACTGGTCGTGAGAATCCTGTCGCCGCGCTGCAGGTGCCTTTTGACGCGGTCATTGCGAGTTGCGATCATCTGATTAATGCGGATCAGCGCACGGGAACCGGATATTATTACCGAAGCCGGGTGTCAAACTCTTTTTGGAGTGTGAGCAACAACGATTATGAAGTATTCGCAAGCGCACATCACGATTTGCGGTATGCTGTCGCGTGCGATCCGACAAATTCAGCTCTGTGGCTTGAACTTGCAGAATTCCAGTATGAGGGCGGTCTGTTCTCTGAAGCCTCAACAACTGCAGTCAGGGCAACCGATATCGACACAGTGAATCGTCGCTGGGGACATGAAGATCAATATTTAACCGCGAAACAGCTCGGCCGTCTGAAACTGATTAAGAATAGCGCCGACATCGACTAAGCGCTGGCAATTCGGCCAGAGCTGGAAGGCCATTGTGGTCAGAAGGTGTAAAGATGAAGATCCAGTCAATTGCCGTCTTCCTGTTGTTTCCCGGGATCGTATTGATCTCCGGTTGCGCCGATGAAATTGATGCGGAAGCTCAGACCGAGACTGCCCACGTTCACTCAGACGGCGAAGAACATGACCATAGCGATGATCTCGCCATTCTTCCGGTTCCTGCTGAAGAGGGACCGTGGCCCTCGGCGGTTGCCGAAGAAAAGACGTTCGACTTCGGCACAATGCCGGTTGGTGGCGAAAAGGAACACGCCTTCGTCATTCGCAACGATGGAGAAGCCGACCTGCAGCTGATGGCCGGCGAGCCGACGTGCAAGTGTACGGCGTTTGAACTGGGCTTGAAAACTGTCAAACCGGGCGAAGAAACGACTCTGCTTGTTCGATGGCTCGGTAAGGCCAAGGATGATTCGTTTCAACACGGCGGACCGGTGTATACGAATGATCCCAAACGCAAGGAAATCCGTTTTGTGGTGAAGGGCATCGTCGACACCTTGTTTGATGTGTTTCCCGATCGAGTCTGGTCAATCGGCACCGTCAACGCGAAAACGGGAGGAACGATACAGGGCGTGGTCATTTCACGGGTCCACGACGACTTCGAAATCACAGATATTGCCTGCAAGTCTCCACATATATCCACAGTCGTCTCTCCGGCTCCTCCGCATATCCTGGAACAATATCAGGGCAGGTGCGGCTATACGATTGACGTAACGTTTTCTCCAGACGCACCTCCAGGACTCGCAGAGGAAGACCTGACGCTGAAACTCAGCCGTTCAGACGGTCCCGTCAAAGTCCTGGTGAGAGCAAAAATGGCAGGACCCGTACGGGTCCTGCCCTCACCTGGGGTAACATTTGACAACATGGTGAATGGATTGAAATTGGGGCAGTTTCCGACGAACAAAGGGCGAAAGGCTGAACTCACCCTTTTGGTTGACACCTCTGAAATGTCAGAACCGTTTGCAGCCACATCGATCGACACGTCGCCTGGATTCGTCAAGGCTGAATTGAAACATGTGGCGCAGCTATCGGACGAACGGTCTCGGTACAAACTCCTGATCAGTATTCCGCCAGGAATACCTCGAACTGAACGGGACCGGTCATCCCCGGGCCTGGTAGACATCCAGACGAATCATCCATCCGGACAGACTCTCAAGCTGAAGCTATCGTTTAAAGCGTTCTAGCATCATATCGTGCCGCTCGACCACCGGATAACGCAGTGGGACAGTCTCCGGTAACGTTCCAGCAACACGCTGCCGAGGACGGCGTTTGGCCTTCATGGTCTGTTACCTGGTGACTAGAGTTATCATTCGGGGAAGACCTGAACGAATTTCCGTGGTGGAATAAAACATGAGCTCGTCAGAACCAACACGGAATGCAGCCGTACTCCTCTGCCTGCTGGCAGGCACCGTCTGCCTGACAATCTTCCTGAATCAGGAAACCGAAACGGAGGTTGGCTCAGAGACTTCGCAGGCTGTAAGAGCTTCAGCGCAGCCGCAGGCTGAACGGCCATCGACAGCGGGCATCGCGTCGCCCGATACTGTGCTGCCCGTCTGGGAAGAGTGGCCCAGGCCTCAACTGGCCCTGCTTCTGACAGGTGAACAACAGGGGTATTTTGAACCATGCGGCTGTACGTCCAGTCAACTTGGCGGAATGTCCCGACGAGCGGACCTTGCTCGAAAACTGACGGACGTCGGGTGGACCGTCCGCGGACTGGATGTTGGAGGAATCAGTCGTCGCACAACGCGGCAGGCACAAATCAAGTTTGAAACAACCCTCGCAGCTCTGCGGGAACTCGACTATTTGGCAATCGGACTTGGCCCGGAAGAACTGCGAATGCAGCCGGACTTTCTGCTGTCCCAGCATGTTCCGCCTTTGCAGTTTCTCAGTGCCAACCTCGAATTCTTCGGCGTATCGGACCTTGGGACACCACTGTCGAGTGCGATCATTGAAGCTGACGGTCTGCGGGTCGGCATAACATCGGTGATGTCGGACAACCTTCAGAAAGAAGTCCTGCCGCATCCGGATATCATATGGAAGGACCCAGCAGTGGCTCTGCCAGACGTCCTGGCAGAGTTTGACACGAGGGATGTTGGTCTGCGAGTGTTGCTTTCGCAGGCCACCGTGAGTGAATCCGAAGCGTTGGCACTTCAGTTCCCGCAGTTTGATGTCGTTCTGACAGCGCAGGGAACCGGGGACCCGGATCCTAAAGCACCCATGAGAAAGATCGGCAACACGCTGCTGCTGGAAACCGGACGCAAAGGCAAATACGCAGGAGTTCTTGGCGTCTATCCGAATAACCGTGAAACTCCATTCCGGTACAAGCTGATCAGCCTTGAAAGGGACGATTTCGGTGAGACACCATCGATGATCACGCTGATGCAGACGTATCAGCAACGTCTTGAATCAGAACAGATCGTGCTCACCGACGCGGTAGGAGCCCCACATCCGTCGGGAGCCACATTCGTCGGAGCAGAAACTTGTGGCACGTGCCACGAAAGTGCAATGGACGTCTGGAAAAAGACCGGACACGCTCACGCACTTGAAAGTCTGGATCCGCAAAACCAGCGTATCGGGCATGAAAGGTTAAATGGTGTCAAACGCACATATGACCCCGAGTGCCTGGCATGTCACGTAACGGGCTGGGATCCGCACGATTACATTCGTTTTCAGTCCGGTTTTCTGAATGAGAAGTTTGCCGCCGACGACGACGAAAAAGAACTGCACAAACTCATGGCGGGAACTCAATGCGAAAACTGCCATGGTCCAGGCAGTCGACACATCGAACTGGTCGAGGCGGACGACCTGGCGGCTGCCGCACAGGAAGTTCGAGTGACCCTTGAACAGGCAAAAAAAGGAGTATGTGAGAAATGTCACGACCTGGACAACAGTCCGAAGTTTGACTTTGATGAATACTGGGACCGCGTTAAACACTACGGCATGGATTGACGGATTTGCACAATCCCGATTTACAAATGACACCGGAAATCCTCGATCAGATTACCGAAATGGTTGGAATCGTTCCCCCCGAAGAATACCTCAGTTTGCTGCAGGACTATCCGGAAGTCCTGCAGTCCGTCAACCGGGCCATTGACGATTCGGAATCTGAAGGTACGGTAGCGGACGTCGAACTGATTCGAAATCCGCTGTGCATTCTCGAAATCAACCGGGAAGCCCGTGTGGACTCGGTGCTGGAACCGGATGGCACAGAATTCTACTGGCCTGAACAGCTGATGATCATCGGCGAAACCGGAGCAGGCGACTATTATTGTATTGATGTGGATCAGCAGGTGACGGGCGTGATGCAGTTCGATCATCATTCAGTGGGTTTCGAGGTTATCGCCGATTCATTAAACGAGTTTGTTGAAATGCTGGAAGATACCTTTAGCGGCGAGTGGTCCGAGGAAGACGAGACTGACGAATAATGGAAACCCCCAAGAACATTCGCGTACACAAGGAGGCTGGTGTGCTGGAGTTGGTCTGGACGGACGATGATGTGTCCCGAATTCCATTTCGGGCTGTCAGACAGGACTGTCGTTGTGCGGCGTGCGTGGACGAATTCACCGGACGACAGATTCTTGAACCCGATAGTGTTCCCGAATCGATCATGCCTGATGACGTTTCGTTGACCGGAAATTACGCGCTGAAATTTCTGTGGTCAGACACACACGACTCCGGTCTGTTCACCTGGAACCACCTGCGTTCAATTGCCCGCAGACTGGACGCGAACGACGCTTGACGGAATTTTCGTACGGGCCCCGCGATGCCCAATGCGAATCCGTTACAATGCCGGAATCCGAATTCGCATTGGTTCCTAAGTGGAAAGCAGTCTGCTACTCTAAAGTAGCTGATCGCCGCAGATTAACCTTTCCCCAGTGTCCCCCCGACTCATGCAAGTCGCACGTTGTTTCCCTACGTTGCCGAGCCGGCAGGTGGCAGAAGGATCGGTGTACACCCGGAACATTTTGAAGAACAGGAGTTCGAACAATGGCGAAATCACGAAGTAAAGCAGTGCCTGCCAAGTCGGCGCCGGCAGGTGGTGACGGGAAGGCAATGCTGGAAAATGCGGTCGGGCAGATCGAAAAGATGTTCGGTCAGGGCTCAATCATGAAGCTCAATTCCCCCGCTGATGCCGGGGGAATTCCGGGCATTGCGACCGGTGCCCTGTCGCTGGACATTGCTCTCGGTGGTCGAGGATTTCCGCGTGGCCGAATCATCGAGTTGTATGGACCAGAATCGAGTGGTAAAACAACCTTGGCGTTACATGCGATCGGCAGTGCTCAGAAAGCAGGCGGAATTGCAGCGTTCATTGACGCGGAACATGCGCTGGATCCTTCATGGGCGCGAAAAATTGGTGTCAATCTGGATGATCTTCTGGTGAGTCAGCCTTCGTACGGGGAAGAAGCTCTGCAGATTGCGGAAATGCTGATCAAGTCGAACGCCGTCGACCTCATCGTGGTTGACTCGGTCGCTGCACTCGTTCCCAAGGCGGAACTTGACGGTGAAATCGGCGATACACATGTGGGTCTGCAGGCGCGGATGATGAGTCAGGCCATGCGGAAACTGACCGGTGCAATTTCACGTTCCAAGACCACCGTTATCTTCATTAACCAGATCCGTGAGAAGATTGGCGTAATGTTTGGTAGTCCGGAGACGACTCCTGGCGGTCGCGCCCTGAAGTTCTATAGTTCCGCTCGCGTTGATGTGCGGCGAATCAGCACCTTGAAGGATGGAGACGTACAGATCGGCATCCGCATGCGTGCCAAAATTGTTAAGAACAAGGTTGCTCCGCCGTTTCGCATTGCGGAATTCGACATGTACAACACGTGCGGCATCAGTATGGAAGCGGATTTGCTGGACATGGCGGTCGAAGACAAGATCATTGACCGCAGTGGAAGCTGGTTCAGCTACGGTAAGAACAAACTGGGACAGGGCCGCGATCGTGCTCGATTGTTCCTTGAAGAAAATCCGGAAGCCGCAGCAGAAGTCCGTAACAAGGTCCTGACCGCCCGTGGATTCGCTCCCAAGGAAGACTGCGGGGCAGCCGTCAAAGAGACAGTAAAAGCATAGTTTACTGCTCTCTGTATGGCGCCGAACAGGGCCGCCGATGTTTCGCGTTGGCGGCCTTTTTTGTGGGCGGGGAACACCTTGGTTTCATGCACAACATTTCTGGCTGCCGTCCGTGCAGTCTGGAACGATTTGTGTAAACTTCCGCAGCACAGGGGGCGGGTACGGCATGCGTCGCACGGGTTCCTTCTGACGTTTACGGCCCTGCGGAACCGAAACCGAATTCTGAGTGTCCCGGCAATATTCAATCGTTGCTTGTGCACATCGAATGTTCAGAACTGATTTCAGCCAATGAAAACCGACGAACTTCGGGAAAAGTATCTTTCGTTCTTTGCAAGCAAAGGCTGCGTACGCCGCCCCAGCGATGTTCTGGTGCCGAAGGACGACCCAACGGTCTTGTTTACTCCGGCGGGAATGAATCAGTTCAAGAACGAGTTCATGGGCATTGGCAAGCTGGACTTCGCGGCTGCCACCACGTGCCAGAAGTGCCTGCGCACCGGCGACATCAGCAATGTCGGGGTCACAGCCTACCACCACACCTTCTTCGAAATGCTCGGCAATTTTTCATTTGGCGACTACTTCAAGCGAGAAGCGATTCACTGGGCGTGGGAATTTCTGACGGACGCAAAGTGGCTGGGACTGGATAAGGACCGACTGACCGTCAGCGTGTACAAAGGAAAGTGGGGCTTTGACGAAGAGGCGTTCAATATCTGGAAGAATGAAGTCGGCCTGTCGCCGGATCGTATCGCCTGCCTTGAAGAAGACGAAAACTACTGGCCCGCCAGCGCGCCCAGCGAAGGCCCCGACGGTGTCTGCGGCCCGTGCAGCGAAATCTTTTATCACCCTCCAGGCGTGGACGGTGATGTCGAGATCTGGAATCTGGTCTTTACTCAGTTTAACCGTGTCGGCGACCCCCCGGACAATCTGCGGCCGCTGCCGTCAAAGAACATCGACACAGGCATGGGTCTTGAACGAACGGCGGCCGTGCTGCAGGGCGTTGTGAGTAATTTCGAAAACGATGTGCTGAAACCTATGTGTCTGGCCGCGGGCGAAATTGTCGGCGTAAAGTATCAGTTCGATGCGCCGTCAGGACGAGCCGTACGGCGAATCGCGGACCACGTTCGCGCGGCCACCTTCGCCATGCACGAAGGCGTCGTTCCCGACAAGGAAAAAGAAAACTACGTCATTCGCCAGCTGGTGCGGCGAGCCCTGCTGGAAGGATATCTGCTGGGACACAAAGAACCCTTCCTCTACAAAGTCGTTCCCGCCGTCGTCGATGTCATGAAAGGGGCTTACCCGGAAATCGCGGAAACGGTCGGAAGTGTGCAGAACAGCATGAAGGAAGAAGAAGAACAGTTCCTGGGTACGATCGACCGAGGCCTCAGCCGATTCAATCGTTATGCCGACATTGCAGAATCGACTGTTGGCAAAGTCATCAGCGGCGATGATGCGTTTACACTGCACACAGAAGATGGTTTTCTGATTGAACTGACCGAAGCCATCGCCCAGGACCGCAACCTTAGTGTCGACATGACTGCATTCAGGGAACGGATGAACGAACACGAAGACATCAGCCGCGGCGGCAAGACCATTTCGGTCATGGCAGCCGGGCCTCTGGACTTGCTGCGCAAGGAACACGGCGACACAGAGTTTCTGGGCTACGATGCAACCACAGCCAACTGCAAGGTGGTCGGCCTGATCATCGCTGACCAGGCGGTCGCCTCAGTACCGGCGGACTTTTCCGGGCCGGTCGGCATCGTTCTGGAACGTACACCTTTTTATGGTGAATCCGGCGGCCAGGTCGGTGACACAGGTCGCTTGTTCGCGGACGGCGTCGAGGTTCTGATTACCGACAGCCAGAAATATCAGCAGACGCTGTTCGTTCTGGAAGGGCGCCTGCGCCAGGGCAGTCTTACCGTGGGCGATACTGTGACTGCCGAGGTCGACGAAACACGTCGCAATGGCATTCGGCGAGCCCACTCGGCCACTCATGTTCTGCACCATGCTCTGCACGAGACAATCGGCGAAAATGCGACTCAGCGCGGATCGAAGGTTGAAGCAGACGCGCTACGGTTTGACTTCGCTCACAAACAGGCCCTGACGCCGGAGGAAATTCACCAGGTTGAAGACATCATCAATGCCCAGATCGTGAATGGATCAGACGTCAAAACCGAGCTGTTGCCGATCAGGGAGGCACGCGAGCGCGGGGCGATGGCATTGTTCGGTGAAAAGTACCCGGACGAAGTGCGGGTCGTGACGATGGGCGACTTTAGTGTTGAACTGTGCGGTGGCACGCATCTGACGAATACCGGACAGGTCGGATTATGCCGCATCACGTCAGAGGAGCCGGTCGCAAAAGGCGTTCGCCGCATCACCGCGGTCACGGGACCGAAAGCACTGCAAAAAAGTCGTGAAACAGATGAATTGATCGCTCAACTGCAGCGACAGTTGAAAACGAATAAGCCAGAAGACCTGCCTGTTCGTGTGGATGCGTTGCAGCTGCAGATGAAGGAGCTGAACAAACAACTGAGCGAACTTTCGAAAGCATCGGTATCCGACGCGATCGGTGACGTTGTTGCTGCGGCTGAAGATGTGGGCGGTGTAAAGGTCGTGGCACAGAAGCTGGAGAATGTCACGCGTGAATCGCTCCGCGATTTCGCCGATCAGTTACGCGATAAACACAGCCCCGTCGCTGTCGTTCTGGCCGCCGAAATCGACGGTAAAGTGGCCCTGATCGCAGCAGTCAGCAAACCACTGGTCAAAGAGAAAGGATTGAATGCAGGCCACGCCGTGAAAGCAGCTGCTCAGATTGCCGGTGGCGGTGGCGGCGGACGACCGGATATGGCAGAAGCCGGTGCCAGGTTAGTGGGCAGGATCGACGATGCTGTGGCCGCTGGTGCAGTCGTGTTCAAAGAACAGCTGTCGTAGTCAGCGTTGCTCTTGCCGGCGAATCCTCGTGTGGAGACGCGGGTCCTGAGGCTGTAAGGTTTTGACATATCCAACGGGAGTAAGGTCACCAGGGACTTCTGGAACAGACTTTGACGCAGCGTCGTGCAAACGCAATTCAGATCGATGCGCAAGAAAAAGGTCGTCACGAAACCCGCATTTCGTGACGACCGGACCCCACAACTGCCACTTTAGAATCTAAAGAGCAGTGAGGAACGACTCCGTAGAGAAGGCTGGTTCCCGCCCGGACAGACCGCACCTGTACCGGACGAGATCAACATCAGTCAGGTCCCGCAAGGCCCAACCGAAATCACCTTCGATCAGAGCCCCGATGTTCCAAGGATCAGTTCTTCCTCCTCTTCATGGATGATGATTCGCGGAGTGACCATCAGCATCACACTTTCCGTTTCCCGGCCCACACCACTGTTCTTGAACAGTCGACTGACGTACGGAATCTTGTTTAGAATCGGCACGCCGGCCATATTTCGACCTTCACGCAGTCGCTTAATGCCTCCAAGAAGCACGGTGCCTCCATCAGGTACGCTGACTGTTGTCGACACACTGATCTGCTCCACAACCGGTTGCTGTACCGTCAACGTTCCACCACCCGCACCCTGCTGGCCCTGCTGGCCCTGCTGACCACCCTGGCCACCCTGGCCACCCTGGCCACCGCCGCCGATGCCGCCCTGACCAAACTGGCCACCACCGCCGCCGCCGCCGCCGAACTGCCCGCCGCCGCCACCCTGCTGCCCGCCGCCAATCGCACCGCCACCGGCACCGCCACTGGCAAAGGAGAAGGTAAAGACGTCGACAATGTTGTTGAACTGAGGAGCCAGAGACAGTCGCACGAATCGTCGGTCTGCTGAGATCACAGCGACGACCGACAAGTTGATGCCTTCTGAGACAGGCTGGATGATTGGCTGGAAGCCAACGGATCCCGTACCGACGACTGGAATCAGCCCGATCACAAACGGACGGGTCGTGGCGTCAGTAATCGTGGCAAACTGTCCGTTAAAAAGGGTGACCTTAGGAGCAAACAGGATGTTCGCCCGTTCATCCGCCTGGGCCGCCTGAATGAAGAAGAACGCTTCCAGATCGCTCAGAATTGCCATCCCGACCTGAATTCCGGCGTCCGGATTGAAGTTGCCGAAGTCAGGTACACCAAGTTCGAATGACCCCTGGCGAAACTGAATGTCATAGTCTTCCGTAAACGCATCCGGACTGGCGAGTCCCACGGCCTGACCATTAAAGTCATCGCGAGGCGAATTTACACGCTGGATTGTGTCGAACAGGCCAGTGGCACCACCTTGCTGCCCCTGCTGACCCTGCTGACCACCACCGCCGCCGCCCTGCTGACCACCACGCAGGTCTCCCTGCTGGCCGCCTCCTCCTCCACCACCGCCCTGACCACCAGGAAACTGAAGTTGGCGAGAACCAAATGCCGGCACTCCGGGAGGATCACCCAGATTGTCCTGAATATTGAAGTCGAAGTCGACGCCGATTCGTTCGAAGAATCTGTCCGTCACACTGACAAAGCGAACTTCGACGGTGACCTGTAGGTCCTGCAGTTTGCGTAACTGCCCCAGCAGATCAACGATCTGATCATGAACCGCCGGTGTCTGCCGAATCACCAGACTGAGCGTGTTCTCGTCACCCTCTGCGCGTCCCGCTCCGCCGTCAAGGTCCCACGTACCGGGCTCAACAGTTGTTGTGATGAGATCGATGAGATTTGAAAAATCAATGCCGCGGTCGCTACCGCGTCCGGACGTTCCGTTACGACGAGGCATGCCATTGCTGCCGATGCCGACTGCCAGGTCGTCATTCACCTGAAACATCCCGCTGCCGGCGAAGTCATTGCCGCCCAACATCGAAGGATTATCAAATGCGCCGGGCGTCCGATCCAGACTCACCGGTACAACAAGGTCGGCAACGTTGTAGACGATGGCATCGTACTTCGATTCTTTTTCGAGACGATTGGTAATCTTAAGCACTTCATTTTCGATGTCGTAAACAAGCCCGCCTGCCTGATCAAGCAGCAGGTTTAGTGCACTTCTCAACTGAATGCCGTCCACGTCGATACTCACAGCCTGGTTCGGCAGTAACCCGTCCGTTTCAATAGCTCGCGTGTCGAGCGCAATGTTGATGCCGTGAGTCGTGGCGATATGGCGAATAATGTCAGTCAGCGGAACATCGTGGAAATGCAGTGAAATCGTTTCACGGAGGCTCTTTTCGATTCTGAGTTCGCTTTCCGTCCGATTGCGCGAGTCTGCACGACCGTACTTTGCACGGCGTTTCGTAAGCTCCTGCCAGCTTTTCCCCAGCGTATAGTCAGCCGCCGACGGAATCGCGGACAGTTCCACATCATTCATAACATCCAGAAAACCAGCCGCTTTCTTTTCCTTCAACTGTTCATTGAAGTCAATCTGACGTCGCAACTTGGCCTTCTCGACCATGATCACGGCCTGAGGCAGATTAGGATTCAGATCCCGAGCCTTCCTCGCAACAAGTTCTGCCTCCGGATATCGACGCTGTCGCATCAGATCGTTGTATTGTTCGTTCAGATCCACGAACTCCTGTTCGATCCGGATCTGATTGTCAATCTGTGCCTGAATCTCCTCCTTAACATTTCGATTTCGGTCTTCGTTGGCAATAATCGGTGCGCGTTGTTCGATGTACGTTCGAATGTTCCGCTGAGCTCGCTGAACATGACCGGCCAGTACGTTAAGAGATTCTTCCGGAAGGTCTGTCGCTTCCACAGTCGCAAGTGTTCGGTCCAGAATCTCCAGAGCCTCAGTCGCGTTCTGCTCTTTCAGCTTTTCTGCCCGAAAGACGGAATTCAAAACCTCAGTTTGCAAACGTTTGATTCGTACGTCCAGTTGATTCGCTGCAGTTTCCAGAGGATCTGTTTCTGCCAACGGATCCAGTCCCGGGATTGTGACGGGCGGAGTCGTTTCATCCTTTGTTGTCGCACTGGATGTCAAAGCAACACCATCGTTTGCAGAGACCTGCTGCAGGATCACCTGCAGCGTTTGACGTCGGTCGGCATCCAGTTGACCGGCATTGTTCCATGCCTGCATAAGAGCTTCCCGACCGGCAACCCGGTCACCACGCTGCAGCAGTGCGATTCCGTGCTGCATCGAGGCTTCCACGGACCTGCCTGTGGGATGAACAACAGGAGGCGATTCCGGGCGGGCAGAGTCGGCATAGGAAGTAAATCCGTTTTCTCCGGCGAATGGATTAGAGGCCTGCTTAGGCGTCACATCGACGGGTCCTCGAGCTTCAGAATCCGTAAAACCAGAGGCGACCGCTTCGAACGCCGGATCCGTTGTCGCGTCTTCCTGCAGTGGAGGAAACGGCTGTTCGCTCGCTGTGACCGAACCGAAGTCCGCCTGTGAGGAGAAATCCTGTCCGGCCAATACCTGATTAACTTCCGATAAGACCAACGCTGGCCGATCATCCAGCAGCGACCAGGCAACATTCAGAGCCTGAGCCTGTTCTGCCTTATCACGTGCAGCGGCAAGTCGGCCCTGCAGCAAGTCCTTGCGTGCCTCGTCAACGAGACCACGAGCAGTTTTTTCCTCGGCGGAGACGATCACTCCACCGGCATCATTTTCCTGAAAGACGCTGGTTGGAGCGACGCCCGGCTGCGTGAGCTTAGCAATATCTTTCCTGACCAGCTGCGGACTGTCTTCAAACAGTCCGTATGATGCGTTCAACGCTTCAGCCTGATTCACCAGTTCATTGGCTTCCTGCAGGCTGCCAGCGGCGATGGCTGTTCGCGCCTGTACAATCAGTGCACTTGCCTGCTGATAACTCTCCTCGGCAGGCTGTGGCGCACCGTCTGCGGCTCCATCTGCGGCAGGAACAGCGTCTGCAAAAAAGGTAGTGGTTCCTTCAGCACGATCAATCTGTGACAGCAGGTGATCGGGGCGTTCGTCCCATAGTCCCCAGGACACCTTCAGCGTTCTGGCCTGCATCGCTCGCGTGCGGGCGACCGCTGTGTTCCCGGCGGCCAGTGCCTTTCGGGCCTCGCTCATCAGCTTCTGAGCGTGATGTTTGTTGATCAGTTCAATGCTGGCATCCTTGGGAAGCGGTTCTGTACCGTTTGTTGCCCCGAACGGATTGTCGCTGTCAGCTGTCACAGCTTCTGATTCTGCAGAATCAACGCTGGGCCATGCTGCTGAGCGTTCCAGATCCCAGGGGGTGTCAGTCCGACCGACGTTCTCATCCAGTTCGGCGAGGAACTTCTGAGGTGTCTGTTCGCCGGGCTGCCAGCTGGCCGACAATGAGGCCGCTGTTTCGGCAAGCCTCCGAGCCTGACGCAGGTCCCCCTGTTCGGCGGACTGCCGGGCGTCGTTCATGAAACGCCTTGCAACCGATCCGAAACTGTCCGGAGACTCGGTTTGAGCTGACAGAACGCGTGAAGGGTCGCCGCCGCTGAAAAGATACAGCGAAGCGGCCATCACCGAAACGCACCCGATGAATCCAATGGCCTTATGCACTTGGACGTTCTCCTTAAAACAGGCACAGCAGAATCGTCGTGATTTCTGCACACTGTCGGTCGCCATTCACAAACGAATGACGTGCTATCTGTGAAACTGAGGTAACTGACGTTTTGGTCGTATCTGACGAATCCCGGAGGACTCGCGGCAACACTACCGCACCATCCCGTAAACGTGACCAAATGGACGCGTAAGAATGGTGCGAGTGCGGTTGATAACCTGACGTTTCCATAAGCGTCAAGACGGCAAAAAGCATTGTGTTCGGTATTTTTTTCCCATTCGACGTGGCTGCCTGATCGTTCGGCACGGCCTGCCGATCAGACAATTCGCGAGCACGGGAATCGCCGGTGACGGTAAAACGGATGTCCGCAGGAACCGCCGAAAGCCGGGCGAAACAGGAGATAAAACCTGTGTTACCCACAGTCATCCTGTGCGTGAGGTACTGCCGCCGCAATCCACCTGGAAATGCGTTCACCCCCGACCATGGGGGCGTTTTGACGTATCAAAGACCGGCTCTCAACACGCAGCAACTCCAGAACGTTACTCGTCACTGAGCAGACGGGGAGAGCTCTGCCAGCAGTAATACCATCGCAGACAAAGAGATGACCGTCGCGACTGCCATTCGCAGTGTCACCGAAGATTCCGCAGCGAAAAATTCTGTGACTGAGCCCAGGCGATGCCAGATCATCAGCCCGCCTGAAATTGCTGTTGCCCCGAATGCAATCAGCATCCAGGTGGAGGCGCCACAACGCAGCATTTCACCGGCGTCACCGACAGTGTTCAGGGCACCGACAGTGTTCAGGGCACCGACCGAAATGTATGCCCCATTTACAATCAGACAGAAGCCAGCAAAGAATCTCAATATCTTTTCAACGCGGCAATGCTGCCCGATTGCCAGCAGCAACAGGGGCAGAAGTGCCCCCATAACTGGCCCCAGCCAGACCACGATAGCCGGAGACGGATTCGGCGAGACATCCGTTCGAGATATCGAAAGCGGATGCAAAACAATTCTCGTGACGGTGCCACCCGTCGCACACGCGCCAACAACATGGCCCAGTTCATGTACGACCATCATGCCATACCAGCATAGCCCCACAAGACAAACGGCAAATACCAACTTTCGAGAACAGTGGGGCATGTTAACTCAACTGAAACAATCTGTACCAGACCATGCCGATCCACAGTCCACAAGTCCTGACGTTGGTGCGGCATAGAACCAGGCGAACGCCCCGGAAGCATCAAACGGTGGACACAGATGCACCGAATCACGGACGTACAGCCCCTCTTCCACGCCCTCGGCTTCATCCAGTTTTAACAGGCATTCCTGGTCAACACGGAACACTTCACCCTTGACAGATCGGCCATCGACCGCCACCGTCACCATGGCCGGATAAGAGCCGCAATCGTACAGACGATAAAGTGGCTGCGTTGACGCTGTCGCAACGAATTCCTGCTGTGCAAGTAAACGGCCAAGCGCAAACCCCCGCTTCAGTGAGCCGTAAACAAAAATCAGCAACCGGTTGTCCAAAGGTGTCTGCTTCCTTTCAAAGGTCAGGACTATTGTCCGAAAATATTCAGGAACACTCCATCAAAATCAGGGTCCGTTACAGTGAAACCGACGCTATGGGACTGCTGCATCATTCGAACTACTTAACGTATTTCGAGGTCGGTCGCACTGAGCTCTTCCGCACTCAGGGCGGCAACTACAGAAAAATGGAAGAGCTTGGTCTGTTCTTTGTTGTCGCGCGCGTGGACGTGAAATTCAAGAGTCCCGCCCGATATGACGACCTGCTGACGGTACGAACGCGGATCGTCCGGCAGACACCCGCGAAACTGGAACACCACTACGAATTGTGGCGTGAGAATCAGCTGTTGTGTCAGGCCGACTCGGTGATTGCGTGCGTTGATGCAGACGGAGTTGTCCAGCGAATACCCAAAGATATTGTTCAAAAAACGTCTGACGAGTAAATTCTGGCATTACAGGCATTTTGGATGGAATATTTTAATTATTCAGGGTAGGTTGTGGCTGACTAGCATTTCGGCGGAGCAGACACGTGCCTGCTTCGCACCGGCCTTCTGACATTGGTGTTGGAAAATCCGGGGTTTTGATATTCGTTCAACAATAAGGACAACTTAAATGCGACATCTAATTCTGCTTGCCATCGGTGCTGTGTTGATGATGACGCCCGCCGCGGAAGCTAAACGACGGTGCTGTTTCCGCACTGCATCCTGCGGCAAGGCAGTTGAGGCGACCTGCTGTTCGCAAGCTGACTGCGAAACAAAAACGTCGTGCTGCAAGAAAGTACGTTGCAAGAAAGTACGTTGTAGGAAAAGCAGCAGCTGTGATTCCTGCGGTTCAGCTGGTTGTGGCGCCTCTTCTGAGCCTTCTCCGGCGGAAGAAGCTCCAGCTGCGGAAGATGCACCAGCTCCGCCTGCAGAAGATGCACCAGCTCCACCTGCGGAAAGTGCACCAAAAGCATAATCCTCTGACTGGATTGTGCAGTATTTAATAAGCGCGTGATACGGGCGGCAGAAATGTCGCCTGTTTTCGTGCGCAGTCGCAATACCGACCACCGAACCGGGAAGCAAAAGGAATATTCCCAAACTCAGACAGCGAATGCTTGTTTTCAGGGCGCATACGCGACCGTGCGGTAGAATTGCCGGACCTCCGGTTTCTTGCCGGCGCTCCCCCAGCCGTCCTCGGCAGATTCAGTGAAAACACGAATTAACCATCCTGCTGCCGCCCCTGTTATCGCATGGTGTTGCTGTGCGCTGACGGCGATTGCCCATCCAGTGTCACATACGGATGCATGGGTTAAAGTCTCTGACGTCATCGACGTGCGACTGAACATATTTCTGGACGACGTGCTGCGACATCAGGCGGAATTGTCCACCAATCAGACAACGGTGTCCAGATCTCAGTCCATCGGGGCCGTCGCGCAACACGGCCGGACTCTGCTGAAACAGTTGCAGATCTTTGATGCCGACGGTCGCCGACTGATCGGTCGGGTGATGTCTGTTCCTGAATGGCAGCCGAATTCGGAAGTGATCGACCTCACGACCGACGCATCGTTGAAACTTTCATGGACACTTCAATTCGTGCCCGCAGAGTCACAAGACGGTGCCTTTCGCCGGCTGTCGTTCGTACATGCTTTCTCACACCGTGATCTGACTCAACCAGGTGAACTCAGGCTGCACCTTCAACACAAGCCGGCCAACCGACGAATTGACGCGATCCTGGCTCCGGAAATACCACATACGATCATCCTGGCAACCGAAAGTTCGCGCCGGGAAACAACCGGCTCTACAGACATCAACATTTCAGCCTCCCGAATTGTGGTTGCCCCCAACGAAATCATTCACGAATTCACGGCTCCATTGCTTCTGCTGGACGTAGCGTGGCCGCAGGCCATTGATTTTCGCGGAAAGCTCCTCGCGGGACCTTTCAACGGTGGTCACTTTGATCCGGCCACGTTGCAGAATGCCCGACAGCAAATCGCAACATGGCTGCAGTCTCACTGCAAACTGCGTTTGAATGATGAGTCTGCTCCGCCGACAGATGTTGCGGTTGAGTTTTTTCGCAGCCCGGCAGATTCCTTTTCTGCCATGGATACGCTGGTCAAGGCGGACGAAACCGTTCCCATCATCGGCACCCGGGTGGGAGCACGTGTGCGTTTTCCGTCCACGCAGCGCATTGAATCGGTGGAACTGATGTTTGCTGAGTCCCCCGGACACTTCAACCAGCTGACAGTAGACGTCGTCACGGCAACTGAGCGTCAGACCCAAATCGTCGACTGTAATCGCAACGTCGAGAATGGTGCGGCAGGATTGCGGTTCCGCTGGGATCGAAATCTGAACATAACCCCTGCAGCCTCTGACACGGCACTGCAGGTTTCAGCAGTCGCAATGAATTCCCCCGTCCGCGTTGCACTCCGTCGACCCGGTCGACTGGGATTACTTAGCTGCCTTGTGTGCACAGCCATCGGCTTTGGCATCTGGCTGACGGGATCTGCGAAGCGGTCGCACCCGACTGTTTCGTATGGCTGCGGGGCAGCACTGGTACTGAGCGTGGTGCTGCTGTTCGTTGCCCCGGACGCTGTGCATCATGTCGACCATAAAAGAGCAGGGCATCTTGTCGAGCAACTGCTGTCAAATGTCTACCGTGCGATCGCAGGGGGCGATACCGACGCATTGGCAGAAGGGCTTTCCACCGCGTTAGACGAAGATCTGGCCGAACAGATCTACCTCAGTACGGTGCAGTGCCTGCATACTGACCAGACAGATGGTGTACTGATCAACTTTACAAAAACAAGCGTTTTGAGTATCGCCGCAGACGAACAGATGTCAACACCGCGTAATGTGTATGTCGACTGCACCTGGCTTGTGAATGGAAGCGTCTATCACTGGGGACATATTCACGAACGACAGATGAGATTCTCTGGAGAAATTGTGCTGTCGTGTGACAATAACACGTGGAAGATCGCGTCGCTTTCTCCCACCACATTTTCAACAATCAAGTCCGAAATCCAGTCCAACCAAAAGTCATGACCCCGCCGGAAGCGGGCAATACCTCCCCTGTTGATTGCATTCACTGATGACTCCAATACACTGCGGTCTGGATTCAGCGGAGACCGTCTGACAGAGATCCCGGGGCCGTTATTCCTGTTGAGTGGACCAAATCGTACCCAAAGCAGTTGAATTACTGTCAGCAACGCACGAATATTGGGGGTCGCTCTGAAATCCTCCAGCCAGCATGAAACTTCGGCTAAGGAAAATGTTGGCCTGCACACAAAGAGCGGTAGCTCAGGACAGTTTGCCCGAGCGGCTCGCGCCAGTCGAATTTCCCACCTTCCATACGCCGTCGCAGACAATCGTTCTTTCTGCTGAATCGGCATTCAGATCTGTATCGAGGAACAAACAGAATGCGAAGCTTTCTTCTGTTTTCACTGACCGTCGCAGGCACGGCGAGTACCGTCGTAGGCGCTGACTGGACATCATGGCGTGGCCCGGAACACAACGGAATTTCGCGAGAAACCGGCTTGGTGGAAACGTGGGATCTGACGTCGGGTAAGAACGTGCTGTGGGAATCGCCCATTGGTGGCCGAGCGGCACCGATTGTCCTGAACGGACGAATCTATCTGCAATGCCGAACCGGACATGACGTCAGTACCGGCAGCAAAGAGCTGATTGATGCTCAGGAACAGGTTGTCTGTCGAGATGCGGCCACCGGTGACGTACTTTGGAAGAAGGCATTCAACGTTTTCCAGACAGACATTCCTGCTCCGCGTGTGGGATGGGCCGCCATGACGGGAGACTCCGAAACCGGCTACGTCTACATGCACTCGGTCAGCGGTCTGTTCCGCTGCTACGACACCGATGGAAACGTTGTCTGGGAAAAGTCGCTGTTTGAGGAATACGGCAAGATTTCCGGCTACGGCGGGCGAACTCAAACGCCCATTGTCGACGAAGACCGCATCATCGTCGGCTTCTTCGGATTAAACTGGGGACGCACCAAAGCGCCGCCGCCCAAGATGACTTACTACTGCTTCGACAAGAAGACCGGTGAACTGCTGTGGACATCGCCGGTTGGTGGTGGCCCGTTCGACACAAACTATTCTAATCCCACGATCTCCATCATCGAAGGTCAGCGTCTGCTGATTGGCGGGGGAGCGGACGGCGGTATTCATGCCATTAACGCTCGCACGGGCGCGCACGTGTGGTCCTTTCGCATGTCGAAACGAGGCCTGAATGCGACACCCGTCATTGACGGAAATCACGTCTTCATCTCTCATGGCGAAGACAATATCGACAACCTCGAATTTGGCCGAATCCAGTGCATCGACGCTCGTGGCAAAGGTGACATCACCGATTCGAACAGTGTCTGGCGAATCGACGGAATCAAAGCCGGTTACACAGCGCTGGTTGTCAAGGACGGTGTTCTGTACGTCATTGCTGATACCGGCAAGCTGCACGCCTTCGACAGTCAATCGGGCGAGGAACTCTGGGATTACAGCCTCGGGACGGTCGGCAAAGGATCTCCTGTCTGGGCCGACGGCAAGCTGTATGCCATGGAAGTGAATGGCAACATCCATATTCTGAAACCCAGCCGCGAAAAATGCGAATCGCTGTCTCACGTAAAGCTGCACGCAGCCAACGGCAAAGGTGACGATGAAATTTATGGTACACCGGCCATCTCTGACGGACGCGTTTTCTTCGTCACCCGAGACCGTACAATCTGTATCGGCAATGAAAACGCCGGAAAATCTGCACCTGTTGAAATTCCTGAGTTGAAGGAAGGCGACGGCGGAACAGATGTTACCAGCATTCAGATTCACCCGTTCGAAGACCGCGTCGTCGGTGGCGGAGACATCGAGTACAAGGTCGTTGGCTACAACAGGCTGGGGCAGTTGATCGGTGAAGTTGAAGCGGACCTCACTCTCGGCGAAGGATGGTCAGGAGTCACTCTGGATGGTAACACGCTGACTGTCGCGGCCGATGCCCCGGAACAGGGTGGAGAATTGACCGCAAAACTTGGTGATGCAACTGCCTTCGCCCGAGTCCGCACGTATCCACCTCTGCCGTGGAAGTGGGACTTCGAGGGATATAAGCCTAAGCAGGTGCCCGCAACGTGGATTAACTCGTTCCTGAAGTTGCAGCCGACCGATTTCGAAGGCACCATGGCCCTGAAACGGTCGCCCGGCAAAGGACGCCCAAGTACGTACTTCTGGCTGGGCCTGCCGGAAATGAAAGGCTACACCGTTCAGACAGACGTTTACATGACAGAGCAGAAACGCAAGCTGCCAAACATGGGAGTCACCGTTCAGCGGTACAATGTGATCCTTAAAGGCAACACCGGCAAGTTTGGTATCCAGACATGGGCACCGCATCTCAGAATGGCTAAGGAAGTCAGATTTCGGTCGAATCCGGATACTTGGTACACCGTCAAAGCCACCGTCAGGATTGAAGAAGACGGCGCGCATGTAATGGGCAAAGTCTGGGAGCGAGATACTGAAGAACCAGAGGAATGGACGCTCGAAGCCATTGATCCTCACCCCAATTCGGAGGGCGCCCCGGGACTCTACATGTACACACTGGCAGACGGCTACTTTGACAATGTAATGGTTACAGAGTAGGCGACCGTCATAGCTGAGATCTGCAGTGCCTGCATTTTCAAGGGGCGTGTCGATGTTAGTCAGCAGGATTTGACCTCTGGCCTGACCACCCGTTCATTTTTTGAATCCAGAATTCCAGGAAAAGATTTGATGAAGATTCACTGCTTCAAAACGCTGATGCTGACAATGTTGTTTGTCGTTGGCTGCAACGATAGTCAGCCCACCTCAGCCCCGGTCACGCCGACATCTGTTCCGGAAGCCGGAAGTGGCGTCGGAGGTGGTGCTCCAACGTCGACACCTGAACCGGAAAGTACTGAAACAATACCTGCTGACGCACCGACGACGGACGAAGAAAAATCAGATCCTGCCCCGGGACCCGCGAAAGAGGAAAAGCCGGCACCTGAATCAGAACCCGCGAAAGAGGAAAAGCCTCA
This sequence comes from Fuerstiella sp., assembly GCA_029245955.1. GTDB lineage: Bacteria > Planctomycetota > Planctomycetia > Planctomycetales > Planctomycetaceae > Fuerstiella. The sequence goes on from JAQWOH010000043.1 coordinate 200,034, forward strand.
GGCGTCTGTCGAAACAAAACCTGCTGCCACTGACGGGATCACAGCAGGTGACTGGGCGATGTGGGGTGGAACCCCTTCTCGCAATATGGTCAACGCGACAACGGGTATCACCCTGGACTTCGATGCCGAGGAAGGCACAAATGTCGTCTGGACGGCCGCGCTGGGTTCACAGACCTACGGCAATCCCATCGTGGCAGGCGGCAAGGTCTTTGTCGGCACAAATAATGGCGGTGAGTACCGGGAAAAGCACAAGGGAGACCGTGGGTGCATCCTTTGCTTTAATGAAGCTGACGGCAAATTTCTCTGGCAACTGACGCGAGAAAAACTTCCGCAGGGGCGCGTTAACGACTGGCCCGAGCAGGGAATCTGCTCGACTCCGTGTATCGAGAACGGACGCTTGTACGTTGCCACGAATCGCTGCGAGTTGATGTGCATCGATGTCGAAGGGTTCCACGATGGAGAGAACGATGGTCCGTACAAAGACGAAACTGACGCAGAAGAGCTGGATGCCGACATTATCTGGTCACTGGATATGATCGAAGAACTTGGCGTCTTCCCGCACAACCTCGCCACCAGTTCGCCAGTGATCGACGGCGATCTGATCATGCTGCTGACATCCAACGGAGTCGACGAAGCTCACCTGGAAGTACCGTCACCGCGGGCACCGTGCTTTATCGCCGTCAACAAGAATACCGGCGAACTGGTCTGGGAAGACGACTCGCCGGCACTGGATTCAAAAGCACCAGCACCGTTCGACAACATTCTGCACGGGCAGTGGGGCTCACCAGCACTGGGTGAAATCGACGGCAGGATGCAGGCCTTTATGCCGGGAGGCGACGGAGTCCTGTATTCCTACGACGTCGCCACGGGAGAACTGGTCTGGTGGTTTGATCTGAATCCCAAGGAATCTACCTGGGAACTCGGCGGTCGCGGTACGCGTAATGCCATCATCTCCACACCTGTCTTCGTCGACAACAGTGTACTGCTGTCTGTCGGACAGGACCCGGAACACGGTGAAGGCGTTGGCCATCTGTACCGAATTGACGCCACTAAGAAGGGCGACATCAGTCCTCAGGTTGCCGATGGTGACGGCTATAAAGACAACGACAACAGCGGACAGATCTGGCATGTTGGCGGCGTCGACGCGGATGGCAGCATCACTGGTGAAAAAAACGGGCTGCTGTATCGTCGCACAATTTCCACAGTCGCCGTGGCAGATGGTTTTGTTTACGCACCGGATCTCAGTGGTTTTCTGCACTGCATCGATTTCAAGACCGGAGAAAAGAAATGGGTCTACGACACTTTTGCAGCTGTATGGGGATCTCCTATGGTTGTGGACGGCCGAGTTCTACTCGGTGACGAAGACGGTGAGATGGTCATCCTGAAAGCAGGCGATAAGCTGGAGCAAATCGAGACAAAAACCTTTAACTCGTCCATCTACAGTACGCCAACGATCGCCAACGGTACGATGTTCGTGTCTGACCGTTCACGTCTTTACGCCATCAAGGTGAAGTAGACGTTTAAATCTGGTAATCAGGCCAGCCGGCTTGCTGTTCGCGTTCCGGCTGGCCTTCTTTTCTGAGCCGTCTGAAAATCAAATGGACAACGACGCCCCACAGGACTGGCAGGGCGATGCAGCAGCACGCAAACCAAAGCTGCGACGACGCCTCGGACGAAGCCGCTTGATGAAGCTGGGGCGGTGGTGGTGTAACGCTGGCCTGGGTTTCGGACATCTTCAACACGTTCCCTGCTGTCGATGTCGCAGGCCGGCACGTGCGTCACATTGCGACACGAACAGCCATCTTGCGAATCGAATCAACTCGGTAAAGGGCACGACCACGGGAATCCGTGGCGGAACTGTCAAGCAGACCACTGACGTCCACGGGATCGCCGTCAGTCAGACTGCCAAGCTGCTGTGATGTCACAGCCAGCCCGAGATCGCCACCGAACTGGTCATTGCCAGCCACGCTATATGTGATGGTCCAGAGGCGACTCTCGGCATCATAGCGAAGGACTCCTCTCAACCAACGATAGTTGGCCGTATCAAATCCATATTCCACATGTCGACCGCCAACAGGCTGAATCGAAGACGGTCGAGCCACGGTATTTCGTGTGGGGTCCGAAATCCGAGTTGTCGGGACTCCCAGTTCGTCAAAATTGCCGGGGTCGCGGGGGCTGGGGACAGCATCTTCGTCGTCCTCCTGAAAAAACTGTCCGTTTTGCGAAGGCCGGTTGAAATCGTCGTTGGGATCCTGATCGTAAGTTTGCGGATCATACGGCGGAGCATCCGATTCCGGAATCTGTAGTACCCCGGGAGACGCAGGATTCAGCGACTGAGGTGGTGCGTACATCATCGGCTGACCATAAGGTCTTCCGTAGTACATGCCCGGGTGCATACAGCCAGGCAGGCCAATCAGTCCGATAAGGAGTAGCCGGATGGCCACGTTTCTGACGTGATTCTGCGGGAATGACATAACGAGACTCCGGATTCGGGCCAATGTTCTATCGGAAGAAATCGACGCCGAAGAAACCTATTTATGCAGTCGCGGGACCGCACGTAGCAGGTAAAGAGTGGGGAGAACGTGAGGGGAGCGTGACAGGTTTCGTGCCGATTGGTGAGGCCGATCAGCATGAACTGCGTGAGATTTAGTCGATTGGCAAAATCGTGTCCATAGGTCTTTGCCGAACACGCCTGTCGCACGGCGGTTGCTGCCGATTCCTGTGGCTGGTCGTAGCCAGCCACAACGGCTCTGCCACGCTGAATCGCACGGAGTTGTTGCGTTTTCGACAAGAGACCTGCAGCGGAACGTGAGTCAAAGTCACAACACGTTGGCGATAAGAGCTTTAGTCAATCCCCAGATTTCGCTCAATATTGCGTGCTTCCTGTGACATCATCAGATTCTGCCACCATCGGTCCGGATCGCGTTCGCGTTCCTGATCAGCCCGCCCCTCTTTTCCCACGAAGTCCCATTCGTCTGTTTCTGAATCCATCTCGACCGGACCGTCATACGGATTCGGTTTGAACATTCTCACCGACTGCGAAACAGCATCGCGTCCTGCGTTCAGCATGGTGCAGCCAGTTGACGTGAGGGACAAAACTGCCACGATGTACAGACAAGTCGAGCGTTTCATAACAAACTCGCAGAGGTAATCGGCCATCAGCCCGCAGGTGGGCTGCGGGTCGGACGATCAAAACAGCCGTGTTGGCATGAGAGAGAGGAACCTCATATTGTCACATTCTGAAAACCGCGCCCAGAGGAGTTTTTGAATGGAACCGCTCGACATCCTTGTTGTGGCGCCGCACCCGGACGATGCTGAAATCAGCGTGGGTGGTACAGTATGCCTGTCATTGTCGCAGAAATTACGGGTCGGAGTACTTGAGCTGACAAGCGGAGAACCGACACCGCACGGCACGCCGGAGTTGCGCCGCGAGGAAACGAAACGGGCAACAGAAATCCTTGGCCTGACATGGCGACACAATCTGTATCTGCCCAACCGAAGCCTGCAGCCAACACTGGAGGCCCGGCGAAAGCTCGCAGAAGTATTTCGATCGACACGACCACGAATCGTCCTGGCTCCGTACTGGCAGGACGCTCACCCGGATCATGTCGCCGCCAGCAGTCTGTGCGACGACGCTCGATTCTGGTCGAAACTCAGTCGGTCCGACCTGGAGGGAGTCCCTTTCTGGCCACCTGCACTACTGCACTATTTCAGCATTCATCTCAGAATTCACCCGGCAGCCTCAGTCGTTGTGGACATTTCCGCTCACATTGACATGAAGATGGATGCGGTCGCAGCATATCGAAGTCAACTGATCGAAGGGCGCTCCACCGAACATCCAACGGTCCTTGACGACATTCGTGACCGCGCTCGGTACTGGGGCTGGTCCATTGGAAAACGCTACGGCGAACCGTTGCTTAATCGCGAGCAGATCGGAATCGGCGGTCTCGACAGTCTTATCAATTAGAACGGAATTCGCCGGCCCGCCAGCGCACCCGAGCCATGCGTGCATAGAACAAGATTTGCCGCGATGTGTACCAGTCCCATCAGGCTGATTCCAACCAGAACAAACCCAGACCGGGCAGCGCGGAACACCGTACCATGGGGCAAACACCTGCTGTTCCGACGTGGATCAGCCGACCGCCGCCAAAACACTACTCATCGTCAAATCTAATCATCTCTTCGGAATCACGGTCGTCGTCACCGGAGTCCAGATCAAGAAGCGGCTCATCAATGACTTCAAGTTCGTTCGTTTCCTTAATCGTTGGGTCAGCCTCGTCCTTCAACAAAATCACGTCGTCCATGACGTCGACGTTGGGAACGTCGCCCGCCCCACTCTTCGGAACGCTTTTGCTTTCGATGTCCTGTTCGGGCTGAGACTGATGAAACTGTTCGCTGCCAGCAACCTGAACAACTGGTGGAGGTGAGTTTTGATCCGGCACGGGGGCAACAGACTTCTTTGTTTCAATTCGAGCGTTGGGGTGAAACAAGAATTCAACATCGCCTATCGCCACGCGATCACCGATTTGGATCAATGATTCTCTGTTGACGCGTTCACCATTCAGCCAGACGCCGTTCATGCTGCCAAGATCTCTGACAAAATACGTTTCGTCGACCTGGACCATGCAGCAGTGTCGTCGCGAGATCTTAGGGCTCTGTGTAATGACAGCATCGCAGTCGGCCCCGCGACCAATAAGAACCACGGCGCGATCGATAGCAATCAGCTTTCCCTCACCGACTGGCTGTAGCACGGCCACCATGTCTGAGTCACCTCGGTTATTTCGTGGTGCTAAATCGTGGAATCTCTGCACGACGGGCAGAAATGCAATGCCGTCATTCTGCAGCAGATCATGCTGAGTCGCGAACAAAATGCAGTTCTTCACTTCAGTATGATCGGGATTTGAGCCATTCTACCTCAGGAATCTGTATGCGTCGCGCGCGTTCCCTGACGAATTTGCGGTCCGTGTGGCTTACAACACATATAATCCCACGATTTTCGACTTCAACTCCATCTGCAGGATGCCATGAATCTGTTTGCCGCCGAAGAAGAAACGAATCGCAATAAAGCTCGTCCGCTGGCAGCGCGAATGCGACCTCGCCGTCTTGACGAATTCTGCGGGCAACAACACATCCTTGGCGAAGGAAAATTACTGCGGCGGATGCTGGACGCGGATCGGATCGGATCAGTCATCTTTTTTGGTCCGCCTGGAATTGGCAAGACTTCTCTGGCTGAGCTGATTGCCAGACACACGAAACGTCGCTTTCGCCGCCTGAATGCGACTGGTGCCGGAGTCAAAGACGTTCGCGAACTTCTGTCAGAAGCTGAGAATGCGCTGAGCGCAGACGGAACTCAGACCGTGGTGTTCATCGACGAACTCCACCGCTTCAGCAGAAGCCAGCAGGACATTCTGCTGCCGGACGTCGAGTCCGGAACAATTTCTTTGATTGGGGCGACAACCGCCAATCCGTTTTTCTCGCTGGTCGCACCGCTGATCAGTCGCAGTCAGATCTTCGAATTCCGCGAACTGGATACAACTGACCTGCTGCAACTGATGAACGCAGCCCTGCAGGATTCGGAACGCGGACTTGGAAATCTCAGCGTAAGCATCGACGACGATGCGCTGGAGCTGATAGCAACTCTGTCAGATGGCGACGCTCGGCGCGCCTTGATGGCTCTGGAGATCGCAGTGCTCTCAGTGGCCACCACAACAAAAAACGTCGACCGCACCGTGGCTCAGGAGTCACTGCAGAAGCGGGTAATTCGTTTCGACCCGAACGGAGACGATCATTACGATGTGGCCAGTGCCTTTATCAAGAGTATTCGCGGCAGCGACCCGGACGCGTCACTGTACTGGCTAGCCCGCATGCTGGAATCCGGTGAAGACCCGCGTTTCATTGCCCGACGACTGGTGATTTCTGCGTCAGAAGATATCGGCAATGCGGATCCCCAGGGGCTGTTAGTCGCGACAGCCGCTTATCAGGCCACTGAAACTATCGGTATGCCCGAATGTCGCATCAATCTGGCTCAGGCGACCACCTACCTTGCCTGTGCACCGAAGTCGAATGCTGCGTACAAAGCGATCGACGCGGCATTGCAGGACGTCCGCACCAATTCCGTGTTGCCTGTGCCAATGCATTTGCGTGACGGCCATTACAAGGGTGCGGAAAAACTGGGACACGGCGTGGGTTACCAATACGCGCATGATTCTGACGACGGATGGGTCGAACAGGATTATCTGGGCGTACCGAAACAGTACTACGAACCCGTCTCACGAGGCTACGAAATTCAGTTTCGCGTGTGGGTCGACAAGCTGCGACAACAGCAAAGGACGTCGACTAATAATGACGGTTCATAGGGAGATGTCATGTGTTCGTGGCCAAACTGCCACACAATGTCAGTCGCTGAAGTCAGAGTTAATCTCGCCGAATTCTCACGTAACAGCTTCAAGCATCATTTTTTCGTCAATCGGGAACACTCCATGAGCCGAACAATCCAGCGACGTCAGTTTGTCAAAAAGTCTGCCGCACTCGCAGCCGCAAGTATCCGACCCGCGCCGCTGCGAGCTTACTCGCCGAATGCGCGACTCAGAACCGCTCATGTTGGAGTCGGTGGAATGGGGGGAGCTGATCTGAAGTCGGTTTCTTCCCATGGAGCAGTCGAAGTTGCTGCATTGTGCGATGTGGATGCAAACATTCTGAAGGCGGCGGCTGCGACGTTTCCGAAGGCTCGCACGTTCCGGGATTATCGCCAGATGATCTCCGCCATGGGAGACACGATTGATGCGGTGGTGGTTTCCACGCCCGACCATACACACGCTCCGGCGGCAATGACCTCTCTGAATCACAGCAAGCCGGTCTACTGTCAGAAGCCGCTGACACATGAGGTCTTCGAGGCTCGGCAATTACGACTGGTCGCCCGGGAGAAAGGGCTGGTCACTCAGATGGGCATTCAGGCTAGTGCCGGACTGCCGTACCGCCGCGCGACTCAGATGATTCAAAGCGGCGTTATTGGAAAGGTCAGTAAGGTCCTGGCATGGTCATACAAGAACTGGGGCTACGACGGCCCGGCATTCACAAGCTTCGACGAAATCCCTCAGAATCTCGACTGGGACCTGTGGATCGGCACGGCTGCCATGCGTCCCTATAAGAAAGGGATCTATCACCAGGGAACATGGCGAAAACAGATCGACTTCGGAACCGGAACGCTGGGAGACATGGGCGTTCACATTTTCGACACACCATATCGGGCTCTCGCGTTAACGTTTCCGACATGGGTCCGGACAACGTGCCGGAAACCAACCGGTGTGGGCCACCCCGAAAACAACATCGTCGAGTACGAATTTCCCGGTACACCGTACACCACCGATACAATGCGCTGGACATGGTACGACGGCACCAACGTGCCGCCTTCGACAAACGGCCTTGGTGTGCCTGAGGCAGTCAAGCTGCCCCGTCAGGGTTCGCTCTTCGTTGGTGAAGCAGGTACAATGCTGCTGCCACACTCGTCCGAGCCCCGGCTGTTCCCCGAGGACAAGTTTAGAGAGACCAGTCGTCCGGAGCTTGGTCCGCGCAATCACTATCATCAGTGGGTCGATGCATGTATGGGAACCGGAAAAACCAGTTCCCCCTTCGGTTACGCCGGGCGCCTGACAGAAGCCCTGCTTTTGGGAGTCGTTGCTAACCGCTTTCCAGGCCGAAAACTGTCATGGAATGCCGAGACCCTGAGCGTCACAAACCTGCCGGAAGCCAACGCCCTGCTCAAAACAAAGGCTCGAAGCGGCTTCCAGGTCGCCGGACTTTGACCGAACAACGCTTGCGATACAGCTACCTCATCTTGACGCATTGTCCGCTTCCACAGCTCCCAGAATTCGGTCGAACACATCCGGAACTGCGCTGACGACTCGCGACCAGTTGTGAATGAAGGGAGACTCGTCAGGACGATTGAGAAACTCGTCACCGGCCGCCAGCACGACTCGACTGAACAGCTCCACGGTCGCTTCTTCCTGATGACGATCCAGCACCAGTCCGCTCATCACGGCGTCGTTGTTGTAGTGGTCAACCACATCCAGAGCAGTCCGGTAATAACACGCCTTAAGCGTCCTGAGCATTTCGGAGGTGATTACAACGCCCTCCACGGACAGCTTGCGAAACAGTGCTTTGCTGATGTCATGAGCCATCCGATGCAGACCGCCTGAACGATTCTCTTCTGATACCGGCTGATGCTTGTGATCATAGCTGTCCGCGATGTCCACCTGACAGATTCGGTTCAGGCTGCAGTTCCGATACATCTCAGACAGAGTCCCGATTTCCAGCCCCCAGTCGCTGGGAAATCTCAGAGACGAAACCACCTCCGAACGCATGGAAAATTCGCCGGCCAGCGAGTAGCGAAAGCTGCTCATGTAGTCCAGATAGTCATTGTGCCCCAGGACCTGCTTCAAAGCGACCAGCAATGGGATCACCAGCAGACGATAGACACGTCCGTTAAGCTTTCCGCTGGCGGCTCGGTAGTAGTACCCCTTACAGAACTGGTAATGAAACGACGGATGTGCCAACGGATACAGCAGACGAGCCGGCATGGACCGGTCATAGGTCAGAATGTCACAGTCGTGCAGAGCGACGGCTTTTGATTTTCCGGATGCCAGAAAGTAACCGAGACAGTACCAGACATTGCGGCCCTTGCCTGGTTCTGTCGGAGCCAACCCCTCCGACTGCAATGCAGCATCAACATGCCGTAGTCGCGTGCCATCGTTCCACAGCACCACGTAGTTCTGGGGTAGTTTTTCGAAGAAACGACGGGCAGCCTGAAACTGGCTTTCATTCGCCCGATCAAGGCCGATGATGATCTCCGAGAGATAAGGAATCTTCGCCAATTCCTCGACAATCGGCCCCATCGCCGGACCTTCCAACTCCGAATAGAGACACGGCAAAAGCAGCGACATGGGGGTGTCCTGCGAGAATCCCACCAGTTCCGCTTCCAGTTCTTCGGTGGACCGGTTCCGTAGATTGTGCAGTGTGCCGATGATTCCGTTCTGAGCAAAATCCGCCATTGATTCGCAGCTTTCGTCTTGAGAAACGCCGTTGAAATTCAGGAAAGTGGCAGGGAATCGACAGCGTACAGCACCGACGGTACCAAGGGCCGTCCGGGCTATTGACGACTGCCTCATTTCCTGCGGACCTGCGACGACATTCTATTAATTTACATCTTCGATGCCCAATCGGAGCAGCAGCTGCCTGACGGTTTCCGCCCAACCGGCTGCCCCGTCCTGTGACGCCACAATTCCCCGATGTGGGTCGACCTCAACATTCAACTGTCCATCGACCGCCGGAATGCCGATCGGATAGTCAGCGATGTCCAGCATGCTCTGGTCAATGGGACTGTCACCGATGGCGGCCGTTGTGATTTCACCTGACATTCTGTCACGATATCTGTCCGCCACCTGGTGCATGGCATGTCCTTTGGTCGCGTTCCCGGCAACATGCCAGAACCGCCCCCCCTTTGTCAGAGTCAGTCCTCGTTCCGTCAATATCCTTAGAAAAAGGCGAATGTTGTCATCTGTGTCTTCCCACAGCAGTGGTTCGGTACTGTGCCGCTGACACGCTAGTTCGGCTTTTTCGCGAGGCAAATCGGTGTTTGCCATCACGCCTTCAACGCCCAGATCGACGAACGAACGGAACTGAAATTGATTCTTTAGTTCGGTCAGCACGTCAAGCACAGTCGAACGCTTCGTTGTGGCTGCAACACGCTCGGCTGGTACCGACGATGCTTCATTGCTTGACAGAAGCCACTTCGACCATTGAATGACGCCACCATTTTCAGAAATGAATGGCGCTTCAGGCAGACACAGTTCCCGACGCAGTTCTGACATTTCGGCGACGGTCTTGCTGGAACTCAGCACGACCGGCACACTCAATTGCTCAAGACGCCTCAGCACAGGCTCAGCCGCCGACCAGTCGTAGTCGACTTTGTTCAGCAGACAGCCGTCAAGATCCGTAAAGACAACCAGTTGGTTCGGAGGCTCGTTCATCTCAGGATGATGGTGAACGACGCGTAACGGTCAACCGACACACCCTGAATTCCGGACTGAGAACTTGCGATTCAGATTGTGGAACATACGTTTCAGCAGGTAAATCGCGCAGCGACTACTACGCAGCACGTCGAATTTCCGGCTGCGATGCATACCACTTGAGTGCCCCCGTCAGCCGGGCCTGCTTCTCACCGCCAGGCAGGTACTTCAGTGTCGCAGCTGCGATGGAGGCGACCGGACGTGGAATCGCAGCTTTCAGACTGCGACGCAGCTCAATTCGCTGCCCAATAGGCCGTTCCTGAAATCCGAGCCCTCGTTTGAACAGATCAAGTGATTCTCCACCAGCCTGCAGTGACTGCAGTCCGATGGAGACCTCACTGATTTCATCGCGTGCCATAGCCCACTCCAGAAAGTTGAACAGCATCGCGTTATTCGGACGGTACCTCAGCTTTTCCGCGCTGGAACGAACGATTGAAATATATTCTCTTGAACCTGCCCGAAACGAAAACAGGTATGCGGCCAGTTCGCCCTCATGCCGTGCCGCCCAGGCAGTCACCGCAGGAGACGCTGCAGCCACCTGGAAGTAATTTTTCCAGTACGTAGCGAAATCGTTCGGCAATTTTCGTCCCTGACGAATCAACGTATCAGCGTGCAGCTGTACGCCTGCTTCGCCCAGTTCAAGTGGGTCAATCTCACCTGCGGTACAGTTGCGCAGCCCCTGCCGTGTTTTGTTACGTGCCTTGTTGATGAGCGTCGGCATGCCGTAGTTTTTATCAGTGACAACCTGCTGAAAACTGGAGACTCCCGTTTCCAGAGAACACGAATACCGAGCCATCAGGCCGTCGTCACCCAGAACCTGAGATGCGTCGAATGTGGCCGAATCAACCGTCGCATCGTATGGAATTGTCGTCCAGGCCCGCGAAAACGCGTCAAACCACAGCGTTCCCTGATGTTCTTTGATTGTGTGCCCGATTCTCTCCAGGAACTCGGCGTGATATTCAGGATCCATTATGGCCATCCGTGGCGAATTGGGGGAAACATCGCGACCCGAGAAGAACGTCGCGGAATACAGTCAGCAGTTCGAGAACATCATACGTTGAGAACACAAAGTCACTCAATATCGGGTTTTCAAGCTCAAATACGCTACTATCTGAAATTCTCGTCTTCTGCTTGGCAGTGCCGCGGCCCGTCCGTTATCGTCAGCAGGCACCGTTTGATTCATCGTTCGAGTCACTGGAGTTGACAATGACGAGGCCCGCACATTTCTGTCAACGCTTCACCGTGCTGATTCCGCTACTCTTTTTCTTTATCGGTGTCGTAGTCTGCGCTCAGAACGAAAAACGTGGCGTTCTGCTGAAGTCACCGCAGGCCTGCCCTGGCTATACATTGATTGCTCCTTTCGGCGGACAGAGTACTTTCCTGATCGATCTCGACGGAAATGTTGTGCATTCGTGGACGACCGAGCGCAAGCCGAGCCAGGCCGCCTATCTGCTGGAAGATGGAAGTTTGCTGCGCACGGCGAAGATACCCAGCAAGACATTCAATATACCTGGCGGCCCCGCCGGCGGCATTCAACGATTCAGCTGGGACGGCGAACTTCTCTGGGATTACGTGGTCGCTGACGACCACAAGCTTTCACATCACGACATTGAACCGATGCCCGATGGCAATGTTCTGGTCGTGGCGTGGGAGCTGAAGAGTCGGGACGAAGCCACTGCGGCCGGACGTGACCCTGCCAAGATTGAGAACAATGCTCTCTGGCCGGAAATGGTGATGGAGATCAAGCCAGTCGGGAAAACAGGCGGTGAAATCGTCTGGGAATGGCACCTGTGGGATCATCTTGTCCAGTCATTTGATAAGTCGAGACCAAATTTCGGACAGTCTGCAGATCACCCTGAGCTGATTGATCTGAACTACGTCGATCGCCCTGGAGCGGATTGGATTCATATGAACTCCATCGACTACAACTCGCAGCTTGATCAGATTCTGCTCTGCGGACGCACGTTCGATGAAATCTGGATCATCGATCACAGCACGACAACAGCGGAGGCTTCGGGAGACTCCGGAGGTCGCTACGGTCAGGGTGGCGACATACTGTACCGATGGGGAAATCCATTTGCCTGGTTCGCCGGATCGCCCTTCGACCAGGTTCTGTTCGGACAACACGATCCACACTGGATTCCGCCGGAACTGCCAGGCGCAGGAAATATTTTGGTTTTCAACAACGGCAGCGACCGCGACCAGCGATCATATTCCACCGTCGACGAATTGACGCCACCGAAGAACCAGGACGGAACGTATCTGCGATCGGGTCCGGATGCATTCGGACCGAAGCAGTTGACGTGGCAGTTCAAGGATCCGGACAAGCTGTATTCGCAACGTGTCTCGGGAGCACAGCGATTGCCGAACGGCAACACTCTGATCTGTTCCGGGGAAACGGGGTACGTGTTCGAAGTGGACCCAGACGGAACCGTTGTGTGGGATTACCGCAACACACTCGGTGCAACACCTGCCCATCGAAATGCAAAGGACGGCACGTCAACCAGCCTGGGTGGCGTCGCGATGTTCCGCGCAACTCGGTACGCACCGGACTGTTCGGCATTGACGGGACGAGACCTGACGCCGAAAGACCTGACGCGATGACAGGTGAGCGGTAGCTTTCGCCACATTGGCTGAATCATGTGCGGGGACTGTTTCGGCCCACCGTCTGTAGTTGCGCGACCATTAGGAACGAATCCGTCGTCCGATCAGCCGTCGGCAGGCCGCTACGTCCCCGTCGGCGGGACAACGGCAAATCGTTGCTGAAATTCAGCACCAGTGTTGGACCGCGGAAACGACGTTTCTGGCACATCCACGCCAAGAAACCGGCACAAGGGCTCCCAACCGGCAGCGACGTCAAAGATGAGCAATTGCTCTTTCGGCAGCATATCGATCACTGCTTCGTTATGTGTCTGATACCGCTCAATCGCAAATCGACGATCTTCAAACCGGCCCTCAAACATCGTTTCCAGGATCAGCTTCCTCGCCATGTTCTGGACACCCAGATGCTGCTGATCAGGGGCTCGTTCCGGGTGAGTCATGGCTTCATAGACTGTCGCCCGAAAACTGTCATACCAGGCGTCCGCATCGCGAACCGTGAGAATATATTTTGCAGCCGGATAACAACGCCATAGTGATTCCCGAAAGTAACAGGCAGGACAGTCAGACGTCGACTGAAAATCTTCGAACAATGTATTCCAGTCAGCGTCCTGACCGTTGTTGTTGAGAGCGTACAGCCAGAAATCGACGTCGCCCGGGCGATCAAAGACCTCAATCATGTGATAGCACGGCCCTAGCAGCAATTCTTCCAGGGCATGCTTCAATGACATTGTGCCGGTTCTTGGGTACCCGAGACCGATTACTTGTAACATTAATCCTCTGCCCTACGACGCCTGTTCTGCAGGTTCCAGATTTCGAGCATGAGCTCGTGTGGTCTGAGACACCAGCCTTGTTAGAATAGTTGCGGTCAGCAGACGGGATGTCAATCCAATCGATGTGGAGCACGACTAATGGACAGGACTTTATCAATCTGTTGTTTAATTTGGGCAACCAGTTGGACATCGTTGTCTGCTCAGCAACAGGCGTCCGGGAAATCTGCGGCAAATACGACACTACGGTCCCCCTACGTGCAGCGAATGATGTCGCTCGACCGAAATTCAGACGGACTCCTGGCGCAGGATGAGCTGCCTGGGGGACTGTCAGCATTGATCGCCAAACACGATACGGATGGCGACGGGCAGCTCAGCTCATCAGAGCTGGCAGTAATTGAAGACAGGGCAATGGCGGCGAGACAGTCACCGCAGAACCCAAAACAGGCACGAGGGGGAAACCGGCCGCACGCCGGACCGCGGGGACGCAGGTCCTTAAATGCGAAAGGGGACGGAAGCCCTGTTGATCCGAAACAGATCCTGCGTTTTGCGCTCACGTTTGACAAAGACAAGGACGGCGGGCTTAATGCGGCCGAACTGCAGCAGTACGCCACAGCACTGGCGAAACGACGGGGACGAGGACTCCGTCAGCCGGGCGCCGGCTCAGAACAGGATACGCCACCGAAGTCAGCGCCGTTATCAAAGACCAAAGGACTTGGCGCTGATGGTGTCGGCGACGGCGGCTTCGGAGACCGAGAAGACAGTGGACCTTGATGCCGACAGGGTTACCTGGAACAAAGGAAACATTCTGCCCCGAAGCGTCTGACACCTGATCCCGGAACGATAAACACAATGGGAGCGGTCTACGAAGAATTCAAACGAGAGCTTGCAATCGTCAAGAACAAGTATGCCGGAGATCCACGGCGGGAAATGATTCAACTGTTCCTGATGGCTCTCGAACGCGAGGAACTCGTCTCTGTCGGGTACCGTGAATCGCTGATGGAGCAGCGCATCAGGTCGATGCCGCTGCCGGACGATATTCAGCGGCTGATCCGACACACTCTCGTCTGGATCTGGAAAGATGAGGAAATGCACACTATCTATATTCGTGGTGCGATCCTTAAGCTGGGAGGTTGGCGACTGAAAGTCCAGGCATTTCTGTCTCAGGCGGCCGGAGGCGTCGGAGGCTGGGCGGGGTCAGTCATGCAGCACACTCGCTGGATGCGTGCGCCAGTCTCCAGACTGGCAGCTACAATCGTCACAGCGGTAGGCTGTCTTCTTGGAAAGGTACCGGCGGATGTCAAACAGCATTTGCAATTCGGACCATTCCGAGACTTCTGTCAGTTCAATATTGATGCGGAACAAACAGCTGCTGTCTGCTGGTATCGCATTGCTGAACTTGCAGAATCGCAGCCGGATCTCGACAGGCAACTGGCTCGTGACTTCAAACGTGTTGCCGAAGATGAAGACCGACACTGCAGAATTTTCAAGATTTTGGCGAACGCGCTTGGCGACGACGATAATCTGGTTGAAAACGAAACCGTCGAATCCCTGGTTGACAGCATCCGCGAAGTCGGTGATGAATTCCTTCCACGAGACCAGCGACGCATTTCAGACATCGAAAACCCAATTGGCAGCGGTCAGGTCGTAAGTGTGGTCGGCTCCGGACAAAGAGAGGCCAAGCGCGAGTCATTCCGTCAACTGCTGGACGAATGCGGACTACGCGAGGCACTTCGCAGGCGTGCCGAATTTCTGGAGCAACCAATTGACGGTATGAAGATCGCGATCAAACCGACGTTCATGCTGGGCTACCACAGAAAGGACCTGTCGCCGCTGACTGACCCTGAGCTCGTCGACGATCTGGCAGCTTATCTGCGCAAACTCGGCTGTTCCGACATCGCCGTCGTCGAAGGACGAAACATCTACGATCGTTTTTTCAGGAACCGTTCCGTTCAGTCTGTCGCAGAGCACTTTGGGTTTCGATCCGAGAACTACCGTATCGTCGACACAGAACAGGACCAGGTTCAGCATCAGTACTCACGCGGTATGGCACAATACACAATTGCAAAATCGTGGCGTGATGCAGATTTTCGAATTTCGTTTCCCAAACTGCGAAGTCATCCGATCGAAATGGCTCTGCTTTGCATCGGCAACATCGAGTGGGTTGGGGGGCGATGCGACGAATATCTTTTTCTCGAACGACAGGCCGACCGAGCCACCGCAGTCATGATGCTGCTGAACGACTTTCCACCACACTTCGGAATTGTTGATGCGTTCGAAAACACTCCGGATGGCCTGGTTGGGGTGATGGGCTGTCAAAATCCGGTCCATCCGCTGAGATTCTATGCAGGCTGCGATGCACTGGCCGTCGATACGGTCGCGCTGCAACACGTCGGTGTTTTACAGTTTCAGGAATCCAGCCTGCTTCGCAGTACTTCACAATGGTTTGGTGGTGCCGCAAATCAGGTAACTGTTACGGGTGAAGACTCGCCAATCAGGAACTGGCGTGGTCCCTACCACAACGAACTTCGATCTCTACTGAGTATCATGGCGTACCCTATGTACGTAATGGGCAGTGGCCGTGGATCGTTGTTTGTCCCGAAGATGGATCCCCGGGTATTTCCGCTGATTGATCGGGAGAAGTTTCTCCTCAGAACGACTCGCCAGGCAGTCCGCTGGCTGTTGTGTCTGAACGTAAAGGTAACAGGAGAATGAGGAACGTATGAGGCGACGTGCTGTGATTATCGGCGCTGGGATTGGCGGTCTGACCGCCGCCATCCGCCTCGCTCATAATGATTACGAAGTGACGGTTGTTGAGTCACGGCCGGCGGCCGGAGGACTGGCATCCGGGTTCGAAATCGACGGTCTTCATTTTGACGCCGGCCCGTACATACTGCTTGATCGGCCCGGACTGGACTGGGCCTTTCAGCGACTGTGTATTAACCCGACGGACTATTTTCAACTGCACCGAATCTCAGGTGTGTACCAGGTGGACGACGGCTCGGCGGAGCTGATTTCGATTGATGACTCTCTCGAAACGACCGCCGAAGGCTTCGATGCTCGATGGCCTGGAGCAGGTGAGCGATATCGGCGTTTCATCAACAAATCCATTGCAACTTACCAGCGGCTCCAGTCACTGCAATGGCAGTCCAGGCCGGGCCTGCTGGATGTCATTCGTTGCGGTGCATGGCGCGATGTGCCATTCATCCTTCGATCGCTCGGCTCCGTTCTCAATACTGCACGACTGCCGCCTCCCGTAATTCAGGCCCTGGGTATCTGGTCACACGTGGCTGGTCAGTCGGCTAATGCCGCACCTTCGCCGCTGGCTCTTGTGACATCTGTCATGCACCGCATCGGCGCTTACTATCCCACAGGCGGCATCGCAACGATTGCGAAAGTCCTGTTCGATGTAGCGGTTAAGGCAGGTGTCGAATTCCGGTTCGGCACCAGCGTTCAACGCATTGGCTGCGAAAACCGAACGGTCACCGGAGTCAAACTGCACACCGAAACACTGCCGGCAGACATAGTCATTTCGAATGCTGGACTGGCCACATACACCACTCTTCTGGATGACGTTGGCCACGCGGCTTTAACAGGGCGCAGACGCCGATACTTCGATCGACTTTCACTGCAGTCACCCGGAATCTGTGCGTATCTTGCAGTCAGGGGACAAACGGAGCCGCCGTATCTGCGTTTCCGGCTGAATGACGAACCCGATGGTTGCCGATTGCTGATTACTCCCGGAGTCATCGATAAATCACTCGAACGGGACGGCTGGCATCCTGCACGTCTGGTCGCCCCAATGGCCCAGTCGCGTGCTGATGCCGGTGGCGAAAAGGGACAGCGTGAATTTCTAAACCGAATTGTCGAATCCGAAGCATGGTGGCGAGAAACATTCAGTGATGTGCGCGTATTGCGAACACGCATTCCGTGTGAATGGGGGAGCCACTTCAGCCTCCACCGGAACAGCATGAATCCCGTTATGACATCACGATTCATGCTGACCGGACGAATCGCGCATCAAAGCCCCTGGATTCGAAACCTGTACGTTGCCGGCAGCGCGACTCATCCCGGCCAGTGGGTGAGTTTCTGCGCAGTTTCCGGAATTCATGCCGCCGATCGGGTGTTGACTGATGCAGGGATCCAATCGTGAACGACGCAGCTCCGCTATTGACAACAAACATGATCCGGCTGAACAACGGTAAACATCTGCGGATTGCCCGCCTGGGTCAGGGTTCGCCCATCGTCCTGCTGCATGGTTACCCGGAAACTCTTCAGATCTGGCATCGGCTGGTACCGCTTCTGGCAGATCGCTTCGAAGTGATCGCGTTTGACTGGCCGGGTATGGGCTGCAGCGACGAGTGGCCGGGCGGAGCGACACCGCAAATAAAAGCAAAACGTCTGCTCGCAATCCTCGATGTACTGGCAATCCAGCAGCCAACGATTGTAGGCCTTGATATGGGTGGTCAGCCGGCACTGGCGTTTGCGTCGATGTACGCCGATCGCATTAGTCGACTCGTCATCATGAACTCACTCGTGTTTGGTGACGAACAAACATCATGGGAACTCCGACTGCTTCGCAGGTTCGGGTTCAATCGTTTTGCTCTGCAAAGACTACCGGGTCTCATCTTCCGGCGCGCCGAACGAACATTTCTGCCACGCGGCTATCAGCTTGATGCACAGCTTCGAAATGACTTTCAAACGGCATTTTCGTCGCTGCACGTACGACGTTTCATAAGCAGGATGTGTGCCGGCTACGAGGGCACGCTGCACCAGTTACCAGACCTGTATCGAACAATTGACTGTCCCACGTCAATTCTCTGGGCAGAACGGGATGCACATTTCCCAATCGTTCACGCCACACGGCTGCGTCAATCAATCGCTGATTCGACACTGCAGATCATTCCCGATGGCACACACTGGATGGCACTGACCCACCCCGCATCACTGGCAGAACTCATCGCCGCCGAAGGCTGACCGCACAGTTGCATGCATCGTCACTGTGCGTATCAAGATAGTTTATTGCTGCGGCTGTCGATTACAGCGGTCTGGAAACCAAGGATCGTATTGTCGCGCAGCTGCACTGCACCGACCTCCGCGCCAATGCGAATGCCGGACCGCTGCATGGGCTGTCGGTCTTCCACAATTTCATTGCCGATAATGCGAACGTCTTTTGTCTGCCCTGTTATATCAATGCCCACGCCGTCCGCGCCGCCGCTGTTGACAATCCGATTGTTTTCGATGAGATTTCGATTGGCCCAGAAATCAACGCCTCGCGCATCGTTGCGGAACAGAATGCCGATTTTTCCGCTGTTGAGTATCCGATTGTTACGCATCACGTTGTCTGTGTCCGAGTGACCAATGGAAATCCCGTAGCTGCGGTTGCCATCTATGTCATTGTCTTCCGCCAGACCGTATTTGACACCCCAGCACCAGAACAGGCCAAGGTTGTTGCGAACCAGTTTGTTGCCGCGGATCAACGGTCGCTGAGAACCGGATCCCGGGTGAACGCCAAGATCAGCATTGTCGTGGCTATAGCAATCTTCAACAACGACGTCGTGGCAGATCTGAAAACTGATGCCATCGCCGTTGTAGTTTCGTGTCGTCACATTCCGAAACGTGTAACGATTACAGTCCTGTAGAAAGATACAGCCGCCGTAATTGCCGTTCAGGTTTGTACAGTTAGCCCTGTTGCCGTCCAGCGTAAGATCTTCAACAAGAACATCGGATGTATATTCACTGGTGAGCAGCGGGAACAACGACGAACATGTCGGCTTGCCACTGAGCCACAGATTCTTGCGGAGTCCGTCATCAATTTTGAAGCGATTTCCGGCACGTGCCAGCAGCGTACGCTTGATTACGGTACTGCTGCCGTTGTCCGGATTCTTCGCCATCAGCGTAATGCCGTCCCCCACCTTGAAGCCGCCTGGTTTCTCAAGTGTAATTTCCTGATCGTACCAATCGGAATCAGCAGACAAAGAAATTGTTTCCGACGCCGTGCGAGTGATCACGGTGTCATCTCCGCTGCCAAGCAGTCGGATCTTAGACGGCAGGTGCACGGCATTACGGAGCGTGAAGATCCCGGGCAGCAGTTGCACAGTCCCGCCACCAAGACGAGCAACGTAGTCGACCGCGGCCTGAATCACTTTGTCGTCGGTCCCCGTCAGATCTCCTGATTTTGTACCGACCGTCAGCGTCAGATGCTGTTCCCAGTCAGGCTCAAAGCGTTCATCACCGTCAGTAGCCTTCGGATTCGTAACCGGAGGACGGTCAGCGGCACGACCACGAGGCAGGGTGCCAGCCAGGGCGACGACCGCGGTACTCAAAAAAGATCGACGTTTCCAGTCAGGCATAATCAGAGTCCTTCGAAAGTAATTGCTCGCAGTCTGCTCGTTACTGTTGTCGCTCGGTCCACGACCTTCCCGGGCGATCGACTCGAAAGCTGACCAGACGAGTACCATCCACTTCAGTCACATAAACCGTACAACCGTCCGGCCCACCGAAACAAAGATTCGAAGGCTTCGTTCCCAGCACGTTAATTTCCTGAAGAATCTTTCCCTGCGGCGTCATCTTGACAACTGTACCTTTTCCATGCCGAGTAATGTACAGATTGCCATCGACGTCACATCTCATGCCGTCGAAACCATGATCATCAAACCGGCGGATCAGACGTTTATTCTTCAACAGGTGTTCGCTGGAAATGTCAAATGCCCAGACATTGCGTTGTACCGACTCATTGACGTACAGCCTGCTGCCGTCGGGACTGACTTCAATTCCGTTCGTGGTCCCCATGTCCGGAGCAAGCAGAGTGGTGCTCCCATCGGTGTCAATTCTCCACAGTTGGCCCGTCCCGTCCGTCCACGCCGGATCACTCGCGTATAACGTCCCGTCAGGAGCTATCGAAAGATCGTTGGGCTGATTCATTTTATTGTCATGAGCAAACGTCGTGATTTCGCGAGTGACAGCATTTACCTTCAGAATGTTATGCTGTGGATAGTCGGCGACAAAGAAGTGGCCGTCTTTGTCAAAGCGAATACCGTTGCCGACACTGCCGGCTGGCAGTGTGATGAAGATTTCTGCAGACCCGGATGGACTGACCCGACCGATTGTCCCCTGTTTCTGAAAATTGACTGCAAAGATATTACCCTCCGCATCGCATGCGGGACCCTCGATGCCTGGCGTGAATTCACCTGGTTGCGTCACGGGGCGAGCCGTCCACAGTGGCTCATTCGGTGCGAAGACGATGTCGGCAGACGTACCAAACCTGGCCGGAAGAGGAATATTCGCATACGCGACATCACTTCCGGTACGTCGCTGCCAGCGGCCCCGCAGTGGCAGTGACTTGAATCTTTTATTCGAGGTCGACGAAAGCTCTGGTACGGCATGAAGTGCGTGCTGTTCGGATCCGGACAGTCGCAGCACAACCAGATTCGCATCGTCCGGGTACATCACATCCCGAGGAAGGAACAGGTGGACTTTCTTCCCGTCGATGACTTCGCGGAAGGACGATTTCTGACCATTAAGCCACACATCAGCCTGGTCGCCAGCCGAGTTCAGAGTCAGCTTCAACATCCATTTTTTTTCGATCCATTCTTCCGGCAGCCGGACGGCGCAGCGATACCAGATGTCAGCAGTTGCACTCGGAAAATCAGATTCATGAGAAGTTGGGACATCAACAATCGACCAGTGATCATGTATCGGTAATTCGGAAGGAGTGACCTTCGCAGCCCAGCAGATTCCGTTGTACAGGAGTCTCTTGAATTCTCCGTTTTCAAAATCATCAACATGCCCCATCGATGAGTAAAATGACCGCCCGCCGTCTGCACGAGCAAATGTCCAGGTGACCGGCTCTCGCGGTTCACCCTCCACCATCCCTGTCGTCAGCACCGTGGTCCCCTGCTTCAGCGGTGAGGTCAGATAGAGCGAACCACCCTGCCTGGCTGCCCGCTGCTCCTGCACTCCATCAAGGATTGAGTGATCACCTTCGGCTGTGACCAACGACTTCAGCTTGTTGCCGTGGTGACCGTGATAGTTGCCCCCAAACACTTCCGAATCGAATTTCGGCCAATCCACGAATCCATCCGGGGGCACTTTCTTAGCGCCAAGAGAAAACGCGTGACTGGCCGTTCGAATTCCAACGACTGGCTTGCCCGATGCCACATGGTCACGAATCAACTTCATATCCGCGTCCGGGAGCACTCGACGCCGAATACTCACAAGCAGCACATCCGCATCTGTGACGGCTTCAATACCAGGCAGGCTGTGACGGTCTCGGTCACTGCCAAATACAGTCGTAACACGAAACTCTCGGCCCAGATGAGACACAGCAAACTCGGGAAGTGTCTGTTCCGTCAGATACTCGTCTTCGGCAATCAGCATCACAAGATGCGGCCGATCGTCACCCTTGAACTGAAACGACTCACCACCCAGGAATTGATCACTGGTCACCGTGGGACACACGTATTTTTCGATGTGTGAAACAACCAGGTCGGTTCCCGTAAAATGACTGACATATGGCCACCGCTGTGGGTTATACATGGTGTCGGTCATGTCTCGCATTAGAACAACGTTCTTGCCATTGCGAGCCATCTGACGCAGCCCGAACGGCCGGCCGACCACACACATGTTCGTGTGCACACCAGTGAGAATGACGTTCTGAATTCCCTTCTGCTGCAGTACGTTCCAGACTTCATCACCTTTGTCACTTATGAAATCCCGTTCTGCATCGATAGTAAGCATGTCCGATTGCTTCGCCCACGGCAGAGCGGGGTTGCGGCCCATCGCTTTCAGTTTGGCGGCCCATTCCGCGTGTTCATCGGGATCATCGTCTTCGCCGCCGTCTGATTGATCGATTGGGTAGACGGCTCGCTCTTCAGCGGGCACAACAGAACACCATGCTTCGCAGTCATACGGAATGAACGCAGCTTTCGGCGCTGCAATGGCACGTCGGCGAGCCGGGTGGCCGGCATATCCCGGCATGCAGTCGCTGGGCGCATGAATGATGGTCACACCCTCGGCACGAGCTTTCGTCAGCACGTCATTCAACCGCGGAACAAACTCTTCAAGCCGTCGCACAGCGTTAAGACAGTGGTGCAGATCCCACACGTCACAAACGATGATTGCCGTCTCTTTCGGCTTCCAGACTTCGTCACGAACCAGCCGGTGAAACCGACCACTGTGCAGACTCGTCTCCTGCTGAGTCCGAAGCCTCAGTTCAAGATCTTCGGAAAAGACGGTCATGGGAAGGAGGCCGCAGAGGATTGCCGACACGGCGAGAGCAGGGCGGAAGGAATACGTCACGTCAACCATCGCAGAGTCCGATGAAGGAATGTTTAAGGGCAGTCAGCCGACCGGGGGCAGCTTCGATACCCCTCTGACCCGACACAGAAAAAACCAAAGCGTGAGCGAAGGACTGCACATGAAGCCTCAGCAGAGACTTCACTTGCTTACGCGTCAGGTTACCAGCAGTTTTAAAACAACTTGTAGTCTCACCAACTCCGAAGTCGTGTGCAACTGAATGAAGAAACTGAGCACGAGGTCGACAGAAAACGGAGCAATTGATGTCCAGCAATTATTCCTGCGGCGTTACAGCCGTGATGTCCCATTCCGCTCAGCGCCAGTGATCTGCGATCCGACGACGCAACTGGTTGAGCGTTTCAGAATACTTCGGATTACCGGCAAGATTCTGCAATTCGTGAGGATCGACGGTTTCGTCGTACAGTTCCAGGCCCTTCTGTCCGCCGGCACCCCACTCCACGCACCGCCAGCGAGCTGTACGAATAGCGTGGCCGGATACATCGCGGAAATGCGTTTCGGTAAAGGCGGCACGGTTCCATGGCGCGTCGGGGTTCCGCAACAGGGGAGTCAGGCTGCGGCCCTCCGTGTTCTCCGGTGGAGCAAGACCGACCAGCTGAGCGACAGTCGGATAAATATCGACGAATTCGACGACGGCTTCACACTTGTGAGACACGGGAACGATCCCGGGACCGGCCAGGATCAACGGCGCCCGTGCAGATTCTTCATAAAGACTGTTCTTGCGCCACAGTCCGTGTTCGCCGAGGTGATAACCGTGATCGCCCCAAAGCACGACCAGGGTGTTGTCAGCCAGCCCCAGATCGTCAACAGCTTTCAATAATCGGCCAACCTGAGCATCAGCAAACGAAACACAGGCATCGTAGGCAAGAATACATTCTCGTGCCTGTCGTTCTGTCGTACCGAAGTTCGGCCATTCCGGAGTCGATGCCAGAGCCGCCGCTGGCACCATCTTCCGGTAGCCCGGCGGCAGCACCGGCAGCGGTGTCCTGTCAAAATCGTACAGATCAAAGTACTTCGTCGGTGCAATGTACGGAATGTGCGGACGATAAAACCCGGCTGCAATAAAAAACGGTTTGGATCGGTGTTGCTGCAAGAGACGAATGGTCTCGTCAGCAACTTTGCCGTCTGTCTGTTCGGCATCGTCACCGGCGGCCTTCAGAAAACACATCTGATCCGGCAAAGGAAGCTGAGGCGTATAGACGGTCAGCAAATCTTCTTCATCCTTGTCTCGGCCACGTGGATTGACCACATGATCCCATGATGCCGGATCGTCGGGACCGCTGGTACCAATGTGCGTTGGATTTGCCTGATGGAAGATCTTTCCCACGCGCGACACGAAGTAGCCGTTCCTGCGAAACAGTTGCGGCAGAGTTACGGCTTTAGGTATCAGATCCCGAAAATGAACTTTGTTACTGAGAACTTTGGTGGATCCGGGGCGTAACCCTGTCAATACGGATGCGCGTGACGGACCACACGAGGGATACTGGCAATAGGCTCGTTGAAAACTCACGCCGCGTGCCGCCAACCGATCGATGTTCGGCGAGGATACGTGACGGAACCCGTAACATCCCAGACGGGTGTTCAGATCGTCAATCGCGATAAACAGAACATTCAGCTTTGCGGCATCAGCAACAACGACATTACTGCATACCAGCCCCAACACTGCAGTCAAAAACCGCAACATACGTGCCTCCCTATAATTGACTCGGTCAAGCCACACCCGGTTGGCGAATTTCACTGTACTGAGACGTCATGCGCAGCTTCACGGGCTTTGATGCCTGCGACAAACCAGCGCTGTCAACAGCGTGCGTATGCCACAACACAGATCTTGACAGATCTGGAAAGCGTTCAGAAGTGCCGACGACCACAGATCCCGGAAAAAATCTGCGCCGCGGGGCATTAGGTGTTGTGTTTTTCTTACATTATCGTCCAATTCACAAGTCGAATCAGCCCGAGTAAAAAGGGGTTGTCAGGACAAACGAAGCGGAATCGCCGACAGCGCCCGTTCCCGGAAATGAAATGATGGCTCGTCTGCTGCCGGAAGAATTGCACGGCAGTAATCTCATGGTATGGTATCGTTGGTAACCGCCTGTTGTGCGACTTGATTTTTTGAAGACAACAGTCAGTGTTGCGCATGCTCGCAACCGCAAGCGGGAATGAACGAATAATTGCCGATCGCTATCTCTATGTTCGCTGAGAACATGCTGTACGTCCCGGCAACTGTCAGCCCTGACGAATTCCGATTCTCCCATTCACAACAGATAACTTAAAGGACAGAATATGCCCAACCCCAGTCTCATTGCGATGAGAGTGCTTGATGGGGAAACACTCTCCGATGAAGAACGATCGTGGCTGACACCAGGATTGTTAGCTCAGCTGGCTATTGGTGGTTACCTGTCACTGACAGATCACGAACGACAGACTCTGCCAGCCAGCCTGCTGGCGAATCTCGCGATTGGCTCGCACATCTCACTGACTCGATTAGAACGAGACCGCCTGCCTGAGAACCTTCTGGCCCAACTGGTGATCGGCGGGAAAGTGGAAGTTGAAGCCGGGGAACTGGATCGGTTTTCCGATGCAGTCCGAAAAATTGTGGAACAGGTCAGTACAACCAAGTCGGGGACAACAGGCCGAGACAACTAGACCTGTTAGTCACAGAACAGCCTCGTCGACGGCGAACAGCAACTGGGACTGCCAGAACCATGAATCTGCACGCCGCAGACAGACCTCCAAATGCCACAGGAATGCTGTCCACAGCCAGAGCCTCTGCCATGGTGTTCGACGAGCGTTCGTAAGCGCGGCTGATACGTGTGAGACCCCTGTTGAATACTTGCTCTCACCGTGAACGTTCAAATCTATTAACGATGTCGCTTCACCGGAACGACAGCACTAACCGGGGTCTGCAATGGAACGACGACGACTTGGCAGCAGCGGACTGACCGTCACAGACATCTGCATGGGCACGATGACCTTCGGTTGTCAGTGCGATGAAAAACTATCATTCGAAATTATGGACCGGGCCTACGATGCCGGCATCGATTTCTATGACGCTGCTGAAATGTATCCGGTTCCGCCCACCGTCGAATCGTATGGCGTAACGGAGAAAATCGTTGGCCGCTGGCTGAAAACAAAACCTCGTGAGTCTGTGATCATTTCCACCAAGGTCACCGGTCCGGGACACGGCTGGTTTGTGCCGCCTGTACGACACGGACGCACGGCACTCGACCGTCATCAAATCCTGAGAGCAGTTGAAGCCAGTCTGCAACGACTGCAGACGGACTACATTGACCTGTACCAGACACACTGGCCTGATCACTTCGCCCGCTACGAAGACGTTTTGGAAGCCCTGACAGAATTGATCAGGCAGGGGAAAGTGCGAGTGGCAGGGTGCAGTAACGAAACCTGCTGGGGCCTGATGAAAAGCCTGTGGGCAGCAGACACAAATGGTTTGTGCCGCTACGACACCGTGCAGAACAACTTCAGCCTGATCAATCGCCGCTGCGAAAGCGAACTGGCTCAGGTATGTCGACGTGAGCGGGTCAGCCTGCTGCCGTATTCGCCACTGGGAGGTGGCGTGCTGACAGGCAAGTACACCAGCAGTTACCCCACCGGCGCACGGTTTTCGATGTATCGCTCAGGCGGCGAACGACAACAGGGGATTCTGCAGCGGTTTCTGAACGACCGAACACGGAACACAGTAGAACGGCTGAAACATATTGCAGATGATCTTGGTGTCACGCTGACAGCACTGGCCGTGGCGTGGAGCCGTCAACACGACTTTGTCGCATCCACGATCATTGGTGCGACTTCCGTAGAACAGCTGAATGAAAGCCTTGCTGCGAAGGAGCTGATTCTGGACACAGCAACGATGAATCGCATCGACGAGATCGAAGAGCTGGTTCCGAATCCGTTAAAAGAAGATGGCCTGCGGCGGCTGTGACCGCAGCAGGCCACGATGCCCGGCTGTTTGCCTGAGTACCTTCAGTCTGTCAGACGTGCCTGAATCCAATCACCCACACTTCTCTGTTGCGTCATGTCACCTGAGTGCCGTGAATTCCGGAAGTTCTATGAGAAGACCCTTGGAATCAGGAAAGTGGCGGCCAGTTATTCTTCGAGCCTTCGCGTTCAATTAACTGCACCTGATCAGGCGATAGTGAGAACTGCACCGCAATGTCGTTACGCGACTGAAGCACTGGTGTGCCGCCGTCCTGCCGCTCAACCAACTGCCGGAAGACTTCCTGTCGTATGTCCAGAGGAGGAGGATTCTGTGTTTCCATCAATCCATTTTCTTCAGAGAACATCGCCGAGTTGCGGCTCCGCCAACCCCGGTTGTTCCAAAGTGTGAATGATTCATCGGGCTGCCACCACAGGCAACGCCCACTATCTGCAAACTGACCGCAACCAGCTCTAAGTTGCTGTCCCTCGCGGACTTCACGCCAACCTCACTGGTCACATTCGGAAATATGCCGAGCATCGTCGCGTTTGAGGGAAAGAATCTAACTCAGCCCCGTGACGACCTGGGAAAGCTTAGTAATCGGGGAACGAATACAGTCCCTTACGCCGTATAGCCGTATCACAGGAATTCGACAAGCCCTATTCGCCACCCTCTGAAACCAATGCCTCAGCGTCAGCAACAACCTCTGAAGCGTCAACAGCCGCCTCTGCCGCCTCTGCCGCCTCTGCCGCCTCTGCCGCAGCAACAGCCGCAGCTTCAATGGCTGCCTGCTTTTCTCGGTGGGCGGCCCCACAACTGGCACAGACCATCAGTTCCTTGACGATTTCGTGCCCTTTGCCGCCACGATCACGAGGTTTACGAGTCTCACGAAAACGACCAAAACGCCGTCGCGGAAACTCCTCAACCGTACCTCTGTACTCTTTGGGGCGTGAAACAACGGTTACTCTCATGGCCTTAACGCCCGCGCCCGCAACTTTACTACACATCTGACATCGAAACACGAAGGTACACCTTGTATTGAAGTTTGGCCGACGGCAACTGACAGCACATGAGGCACAGCGAGCAACTTCCGTCACGTTGTCGCGTGGATCCAGAGTTTCTGAATAGTCCGGAGTACATCCGTGGATGCCTGCGAAATGGCCCGGAAGATGCAGAGTCTACTGCGTTGCCTCCTCGAGTTGAAGACCGATGGGCAACTAAGGCAACAAACATGAAGAACCGAGAAGATTGTCGGTACACCAGCGGCGCTTCTTTGCGATGGGCCGCAAAATATCAAATATAATTGCGAAAACGACGGACCCCACCTTAGTGTGGGGCCTCTGACGCCCGCTGTTGATTCTACGAACAGAACAAAGCCCGATTATTAACGGAAACATACAGTGAGATATTTCCTGATTTTCCTGCTGCCTCCAGTCGCTGTACTGCTACGCGGCAAACCTCTGTTGAGCGTGCTGAATCTGATCCTCACACTGTCAGGCTGGATTCCTGGCGTGATCCACGCGCTCCTTATTATTAACGACCACAAGCATAATGAGAGTCTGAGTCGGCGATTAGAGGCCGTAGAAGTTCTGGGGCGTGCTTAAGACATTGAAGCACAATTCCCCAAAGAAACCTGGACTTCCTGCCCGCGTTTCTTCTGCTTCGTTGAAAGCTCAATGCTGGAACAGGAACTCTTTGCTGTTGATTACAGCCCAGGCAACGTCTTCCAGTGCACTGGTACGGTCTGAGTTGGCGGCGATGTGACGCAGCGACGTCTGTACCTCTGCCTCAACAGGCTCGCGACTTAATGCGGTCAGATACAGCAGCGACACGATTTCCTGATCATTTTTTCCATCTTTGATCCATTGATGCAGGTTTCCGTTCTTGTCCCGAATCTTGTTATGTACCACCGGACCGTTGATCAGTTGCAGAGCCTGGCTGAGATTACTGTCCGTTGAACGTTCACATTCGCACGGCAGTTCGCGTTGAGGCTGACCGAAGACCTGGAGAAACTTGTGACCGGTGGGCGGATCAACAAGATCAATGGCCCTTGTCCCGACGGGCATTCCCTTGAAAGTCTCCTTCACACCGGTAACGTGACAGATACCGTCCAGCAACTGTTCGGCAGTCAGCATCCGCGTCGTAGCGTGAGAAAAATAGATTTCGTCGTCCGCGTTAAAGTCGTTTCGCAAAGAACTCAGCTGGTAAACACGACTGTTCATAATGAGGCGAATGATGTGCTTCGTTGAATAGCTGTGCTTCACGAGTTCTTCTGCAAGAACGGCCAGTAACTCCGGGTTCGACGGCGGGTTGGAATCTCGAAAGTCATCAACGGGTTCCACGATGCCTCTTCCCATGATGTGCCCCCAGATTCGATTGGCGACCGACTTTGCAAAGAACGGGTTAGCGGGACCAGTCAACCAGTCCGCAAACACCGTTCGACGATCCTGGTCATCCGGCACATCAACACTTCCCTGTAACAGCAGTCGCACCTTCATCGTTTCGCCAGTACGCGGCTGTGTCACCTCACCGCCGGCTTTCACAAAGATGAACTCATCATCGGGCAGTTTTCCTGCTTTGCGCCCCACCCGATGAAAGGCCGCGGCGATACCGTAGTAATCGTCCTGAGTCCATTTCTCGAAGGGATGATTGTGACACTTGGCGCACTGAATACGAATACCAAGAAACAGCTGGGCAGTTGTTTCAGTGGCGTCAATTTCGTCACGACTGGCGCGCCAATAATTAGCGGCCGGGTTCTGCTGCGTACTGCCTTGAGCGGTCAGCAGTTCGTGAGCAAATTCGTTAATCGGCTTGTCGGTGCTCACAACGTCGTACAGCCAGCGCCGGAACTTGTGCACGCCTGTTGCTGTCAGCCGCCGACTATTGCATCTCAGCAGATCCCCCCATTTCATCGACCAGAAATGGGCGTAGTCCGGAGTCTCCAGCAGACGATCCACGACTCGTGCCCGTTTGTCCGCAGCCGTGTCTTCAAGAAACGCCCGGGTTTCTCCAATATCGGGCAGGCGTCCCGTCAGATCCAGGGTGGCGCGCCGCAGAAAGTCAGTATCCGAGCAAACGTCAGACGGCAGGATCTGCAATTGCTGCAGCTTCGCGAACACTCGCCTGTCAATTTCGTTAGTCACCGATGGATTGTTCCACTTAAAGTCGGGACGTTCTGTCAGGAAAGTAATCTGACTGGTTGCCATCCTGTCAAGAAATCGTGCCAGAACCGTGGCCTCGCCTCGCCCCTCACGCCGCACGACAGCCTCGTAAGACACTGTCGCAATGCCTTCGTCCGAAGAATCAAATGCAGTCAGGGCCGTTACATCACGCACGCTGCCATCGCTGAAATAACCGTTAACGATCAGTTGCTGCTGGTCCGCAGCGTCTCGCAGAGTACGCGATCTCGGAAGCACTTCGATCCTGTCCAGTGATGGAATTCCTTCCGGTTCCGTCTGCATACCTTCAGCAATCCAGTTTTCCAGCACTCGATGCCTGGCCTTGCCCTCCTTCAGTCGTTTGCCGCCGCCATGAGCAACCTGCATCAAAGGCTTCTGCAGCAGCAGACTCTGCGACGGTGCCAGCACATTCGAACGGCGATTGAAAAACTCGCCCCGCAGTGTCAACAGATCCAGCTCCGGGTCGTAACCTCGCAGCGACAATCGAAACCCTCCCTTCCCGGACGGCGAACCGTGACAGGCTCCTGCGTTGCAGCCGGCTTTCGTCAATGCTGCCAGCACATCGGTGTGAAAAGGCACCGGATGTGGCACGCCGAAATCCCGAACGATAACCTCCGCCGTGGCGGTGATCTTGCCGGACGTGGCCACGATTACGGTGGTGCCATCAGACACCGGACGAACAATACCTTGTTCAACCACTGCGACCGCAGGGTTTTCTGAATGCAGCTGCACATGCAGTGTCGCATCAAAAACGGCAGCCGTACCGGAATTCGCAGTCACCGCAAGTTGCTGACTCGATCGAGGTCCGATCAGGGTCAGCTTCGCGGGCATCACGTGCAGCGTTGCTGCCTGAGGCTTGTTGGTGTCAGCTGCAATCAGGGTCGAACACAGAATCAGGTGTGCACTCAAAACAAAGCAACGCATCTGGCTGGCCTCGAATGTTGGCGGGAGTCTGCCGGAACTGGGTGAGGAAAAATCTCAACTACCGTCAGCAGCTCTGATTTCAAGAATCAAAGTACCGAGCGGTTGAACGATTGTAGTCTTGTCGCGCTTCAGTGTACCCTGAAGACTAAGCGAATAGCGACCCGGTTTTGCTTTGTCACTGGCTTTGATCGTCAACTGGCCCGAATCTTCCTCAACTTTTGCCTCCGACAGCGTGACTCCTGCGGGAAGAGGATCTTTAGGATTCGTTACCGCCACAACGATCGCTTCTTTCCAGTCGCCTGTGCGCTTCGCATGTATCATGACTGTATGTTCCGAAGTCGGTGTCATGCTGATGGTATGCTGGTCCGCGGACAACGAAAAAGCTGCGGCCGTTCCCACGCTGACAAATATTCCAGGACTGATTCGAGGCAGTCGAAATGCACCGGGTTTCTTTGCATCGGGCGGAGGTGACTGATAGACGACGGGAAATGCCGGGCCGTCCGGGTTGTCAGCAGACTGAGCAAAGAACCGGGCCTCACTCCACGTGCTGGCTGAAGCACCAGCATGCAGCGTCAGAATGCCGGACTTCTGTTTTTCGGACAGCAGCAGTGGAAACACGGTAACACCATCCGGCAGCCCCTCAGCACCGATCGTCAGCAAACCAGCGACTCCCAATCGTTTCACGGTCACCGGAATTGCCAGGGTCCCTGCTTTGGGCAAAACGAAATGGTCGGTCGCGAACGTTGTGTCTGCTCGCCCCGTCGAACGCTGCACTTCCAGATCGTAGGTCCAGTCCGGCCCCGCCAATCCGGACAACTCACGAACAGCAACAAAATACTCGCCCGCATCAGGCAAGGTTGCGGCAAGTTGCGCGTCCTTCGAACCTGTATCGTCGACTTCGGTAATCTTACTTCCGTCCGCCTTCCACAACTGCAATACGACATCGGCAGGTGATCCAAGATCTCGTGTGTGTGTCGTCAGGCATACGTGCTGTTTGGCATCCGTCGTCAATTTGAACCAGTCAACATCATTCGCAGCATCGAAGCGTCCGGCAATCGCCAGAGCATCCGCCGGTACAACAGTGGCTGTTTTCTGATCGTTGTTCGGTTCCACTTCCAGCAGTGGTGCGGTGGGCGACGACCAGGCCAGTGCAAACCCACTGTTCTGACCGTCGGTGGATTTCGCTGCCACAGAAAACAGCTGATGGAGCGGTGCACCGCGCACGGTTGCTGTCGTCGCCTGGCCGATAACCTTCAGATCTGCGCCGGCATCTGTCATACGGGGATAAGTGCCGGTAACAAGCGGAAAACTGCCGATCCGCAGGTGGAAATAGTGCTTTCCGCTGCCTGAGTACTGAACATCACGCAGTTCAATTCGGTAAACCCCCGGCGTCTCGGCAGTGAACTGCAGCTGAGCGTCACCACTAAGTCCCGGCTGGTCATCCCTGAAAGCGATTTCATGTCCGCCCGGTGACGTAATCTTCAGGACGGGATCAAGCGCCGAGTTCAACCGCCGCGCATATACCTCGACGGAAAGCTTCTGACCAGCCTCCAGCTTCACACCAAAGTAGCGAGGCTTGATAGAATTGACGGCCCCCTGAATACAGCAGGCGGTCGGCACTTCAGTCAGCGGCAACGGTGTTTCAGACGCGGCTTCCAGCACAGCATTCGGTAGATCGTCAACGACAAAATACTGGATGAGTGAACACCCATTCGCTGCCACGATACGATAGGGATACATTCCCGGTACGGTTTCCGACGGGATAAGCCCCGTAAACACTGCCAGCTTGTCATTTGGCTTTTCTGCTGGCGGCGCCGGTTTCAGTTCACCAAAGGTTGTCCACAGCGTCTGCAGTGACTTCAGGTTTGTTCCATAAACGCGAACTTCGGCCGATTCACCGGGCCTGAGATTGGTCGATTCCGCACGATCGACCGTCGGGTCCTGTGCGACCGCATGAGCCGCGACATGGATTCCGACATAGAACCACAGGAGTAACCGCATGGTCTGGCAAATTTCAAAACACAAAAATCGAACAGGATACGACAACATGAGGCGGGGACTCTGTCGGGTGGGTGAGTGTACGAGCTTTCAGATTATATTTTGCACCTGTAGGCCACGTCAAAGAACTCGCAAAATTAGTCGTTCGTGCAGCAGATTCGGAACATTCGCACCAAATTCAGGTTTAATGCTCTTTGGTGAGCGTCTTGGCAGCACATTTCCTTCCCAATGCGTTCTCTTGAGCTGCCATTATTGAAACGTGAATTGCCGGAAATTGCTCAGCGGCGACGGACCTATGAGCTGCGGTGCCCGTTGCTGTTCGTCTGCGCACTGGTTTTTCTGGTATGCCACGTCGAAATGACGCAAGGTGCCTCAAA
Organism: Fuerstiella sp.; assembly: GCA_029245955.1. GTDB lineage: Bacteria > Planctomycetota > Planctomycetia > Planctomycetales > Planctomycetaceae > Fuerstiella. Next base: position 233,193 of record JAQWOH010000043.1, read on the forward strand.
TCTACGGCAGATTCTGGGGCAGGGCAATGAAATCACGGCATTTCTGTTTGTCAATCTGTTGTTCGTCATTTATCCGGCACTGTCGCGCACCTCGATCACAGCCGAAAAGGAGAAGCAGACACTTGAACTGCTGATCACCTGAAGACTGACGCCCGGTGGCGTCGTGTTGGAAAAGCTGGCCTCTCGCATCGTGCCGCTGTTTGCAATAGCCTGTCTGTTCGATGGCGTAAGCTTCAGCACTTCGTTGACAGGACTGTCCATTGTCTTTCTTACAATGCTGCAGGTAACGGCTGTCGCCGTGTTTTTTCTGCGCTGCCGAAATTCGGAATCGCCGCGTTCTGGTATAGCGACATCGCGCTGGCCGCAGTCTATTTCACGCTGTCAGTCCTTCACGAAATGGGCTTAGTCAGTCTGAATATCGCCGGACTGTAAGATAAAGAGTTCCTGCTGTTTCCGATCGATCAGATGGCTATGCTGGTGGACGTTCGTCGCGACAACGAGGGGCGGGGTATTGTCGTCGCGGGGCACTTTGCCGTCGTTCGCTTCAGTTACGGTGCCGCGTGTTCGTTTACCTGTCAGTTAAGAAAGACAAAAGACGCTGCAGGCAGTCTGGTACAAAAACCGAGAGGATTTTCAAACGATGCAACTGCAACGGGCGCGGCCCGGCGCGAAATACAGGGCACGGTACTGATCAGCCGCAAACTGCAGATGGCCACGATTCTCCGATTGTTTATGGTGGAACTGTCAACACTGGTCGTTCACACGCGACGAAGGAGAGATTTCCCTGTGCATGTCACTGGGTGGTCTGATCGTTGCTGCGGTCATGGGATTCAGCTGTTAATTATTTGCCATTGAACGCGAACGCCAGACACTCGATTCATTACTCGCAACACCACTGACAAACCGACAACTGCTGACTCAGAATCTCACGGAAATTGACCGACTGACCCTTATTTTTTTCTGATCCCTGTCGTCTTGTTCGGTGTGCTCAATCTACTGACAACAAACGTGCAGGCTTTTGCTTCGGGAGCAACCCTGCGCATCCACAACTTGTGCAGCAACCGCGTCCGAGTCAACCCTTTCGCCCCTTCTTTCCATACCTGGCAATTCGATTTCTGCTATGTACCGTCGGCAACGCGTTCATCAACCTTCACCTGGTGAAATAAATTGTCGTCTCGGAATAAAACTGAACACTCAGATGAAAGCGATACTCACCAGCATCCCGGTTATGCTGGCACATTACGTTGTTCCCATGCTGATCATGATGCCGGCAATGATTGCCACAGACAACACGCCGAACGAAATTCCGCTGTTCTGTTTCGTGTAGTCCGGCGATTATTCCGGTTTTCAATGAAGCCCAATAGATGCACACGGTCGAGCGCAAATCATGGTTCCCGAACGCGGACGCCGTGGTCGTGCTCACTAACTTTCTCGTTTAAGGCGGGCTGATGCTGGTCCTGCGAGTACTAGTCTGCCGAAACCTGTCGAGACTGCCGAATCGCCGGGAATCCGAATCCGGAAGTTGACACGGGGTGTGTGCTGCCGGGTTCGCCTACGGCCGCCGGCAAGTCATCGTTGCCTTCGATAAAAGGACCGGAGGATTGTCGGGGCGTAAAAGTGCGAACACGGAATAATTGCCCGGACGGCGTCATCGTCAGGCCTCTTGCGAATCGTCTCTGCAGCATCGACTATTCACACCCCGGGGGCAAACAGCTACACTTTGCACGGTCTCAGGGACGGCTCGACGATGGCGTCGTCGCCGCTCGAACATGAGTCACAGGGAGGACACTGTGAGTACTCGAATTCTTAGCATTTCCGGTCTCCGCGGTATCGTCGGAAACGGTCTCGACCCGCTCTATGTAACGGAATTTGCAGCAGCACTCGGCACAATGTTCAGTGGCGGCAAAGTTGTCGTTTCACGCGACGGCCGCAGCACTGGCCCAGCGATCTATCACGCAGTTGTTTCCGGACTGCTGGCAACCGGCTGCGAAGTTCTGGATGCCGGCATTTCAACAACACCCACGTGCGGAGTTCTCATCAAACACCACGGCGCGGCCGGGGGACTGATGATTACTGCAAGTCATAATCCCATCGAATGGAATGGACTGAAACCATTCGCACCGGATGGGTCTGTGTTCAATCGAGAACTGGGACAGCACCTGCTGCGGATCCTGGAAGAAGACGGTATCGTATGGAAAGACTGGACAGAAATCGGCGCCGTCAAGGCCATTGACGATCCCGCGGGCCCGCATATTAAAAACGTCGTGGATCTGATCGACGTCGAAGAGATCAGAAAACGGCGTTTCCAGGTGGTTATTGACTGTAACCACGGCAGCGGCGCAACCTGCGGGCCTCGACTTCTGGAAGAATTGGGCTGCGACGTCGTTGTGCTGGGCGGTACGCCGGATGGCAAATTCGAACATATTCCCGAACCGGTCGAACAAAACCTGACCGACCTTTGCGCCGCCGTTGTGAGCAATGGGGCCGATGTCGGATTCGCTCAGGACCCCGATGCCGACCGGCTGGCAATTGTCGACAACACCGGACACTACATCGGCGAAGAACTGACGCTGGGCCTGGCGGCCGATCACGTCCTGGAAACACGTAAGGGTCCGCTCGTGGTCAACGGTTCAACCAGCCGCATTACCGCAGACATCGCCCAAAAACACGGCTGTCAGTTTCACCGATCCTTCGTTGGAGAAGCCCATGTCTGTGCTAAGATGCGGGCCGTTCAGGCTGTGCTCGGGGGAGAAGGCAACGGCGGAGTCATTGAACCGCGAATCGGCTATGTCCGTGATAGTCTGGTATCGATGGCCTACGTGCTGAACGGCCTTGCGAAACGAAGAACAACCCTGCACGCATGGGCTGACGACCTTCCGTTTTACACCATTGTAAAAGACAAGTTCGTATGCCCAAAGGAATCTGTCACGGACGCGTGCAACGCCTTGCGCCAACAGTTTAAGGATGCCACCGTGTCTCAAGGCGATGGCCTGCGGCTGGACTGGCCTGATCGCTGGGTACAGGTTCGAGCCAGCAATACAGAACCTATTCTGCGAGTCATTGCAGAAGCGCCAGAAACCGAAGACGCCAAGAACCTTTGTCGGCTGGCAATGGAGGTGGTGCAGCAGGCAGTTAGTGTTACGGGAGAAGGAACATGACATATAGAATCTCATCAGTGCTCAACATACTGCTGATGTCATTACTGCTTACAGGTTGTTCCGGTCCGGATAAGCTTAAGCAAACGCCTAGTCAGAAAACGACAGCAAGCCTCAGTCCGGCAGCCGACAATACTGAATGGATCAAACGCCTGCTGGCCACGCCACCTGATACGGCCGTCACTCAGGTTGCGGCAGCCGCGGTGCCTCCCGTCGTCCTGCCGATCGCAACCCAGCAGGGTAACTCCGTCAGCGCAATTCGTTACTCGCTGGTCGTGGATCAGGCTGCACAGGTAGCGTGGCTGCAGCTGCACAGCGGCTTTGGCAACCAGATCATGGAACGAAAAGGCCCCTGGAAACTGACTCAGCCGGACGTCGTAAAACTATTACACACAGCAATGCCTCCACGGGCTCCCGCACAGACAGAATAGCGGAACTGCAGACGCAACTCGTGCTCGGATGGTCAATCAGTATCCCTGCTGCGGGACACTCTTATCTGACACGATCCGTCATGATTCATGAGCTGCCGCATTTTCGAAAGGCCGCAATTTCGAAAGGCCGCAATTGCCTGCGGATCACGTCATCGTCGGTCTGCCGACGATTGACGAAACTCAGCCGATATTTGGCAAACGCCTGGCTCGTAGATTCAGTAGAAACATATGATTGCTGGTTCCCCGCCCGTAATCCGACTAAACTCTGCGAGTGCACCACAAACCGAAAGCGGAACCGCATATGCCGGATCACAAGTACATCGAACGCTTCGTAAATCTTCTCGATGCTGATGCCAACACGCTGTTCAACTCCACGGTCGACGACGCGATTGAAGTCCTGGGCTCCGGAGATGCACAGAAACTTCGGCAAATCGCTGGCCAGTTTGCACTGGTCCATCGCAACGGACACATCATTCGCATGGCGCGTTCCATCGGACGTCCGCTGAGATATTTTCTGGCCAAGCAAGTTGATGGCCCCTGCCTGGTCGTGGCAGAGCGAATGGATGAAATCGTGCAGTGGCTGAAAGCCGAAGGACTTGACGATCAGTTTCATCCGTCTTACACGCGTATGGTGCCCGCTCATCACATCGTGGAAATTGCTCTCGTGGGCTGTCCTGATCCTAGCCCAACGTACACTCGATTCTTCACACCGGAACGCAATAAACTGTCTACCGACCTCAACGAAATCGGGTATGCGTATATTGCGGCTCTACAGAATGAAATCAGCTGCTGGCTGGATCAGATTCCGACGGCGGAACCGATCGGTGTTTTGTTCAGTGGTGGTATCGACAGCGGCGCCGTCTTCTGTGCGACATACGACTGCCTGCTGAAGCGAGGCGAATCGCCGGGGCGACTGAAGGCCTTTACACTTTCCATCGATAAAAATGGACGTGATGCGGCACAGGCGCAACAGTTCATGAGCGATCTGGATCTGGGACTGTTTCTCGAAGTCATTGATGTTCCCGCCTCGACCATCGATTATCAGGAAGCCGTTCAGCTGATCGAAGATTACAAACCACTTGACGTACAGTCCGCCACAATGGCTCTGGCTCTGTGCCGGGAAATTCGCAACCGTTACCCGGACTGGCAGTACCTGCTTGATGGCGACGGTGGAGACGAAAACCTGAAGGACTATCCCATTGAAGAAAACAGTGAACTGACGATTCGCAGCGTACTGAACAATCTGATGCTGTACCACGAAGGCTGGGGCATTGACGCCGTCAAGCATTCGCTGACGTACAGCGGTGGACAAAGCAGAGGTCACGTACGGTCATGGGCACCGGTGCGGCGATTCGGTTTTAAGGGACTCAGTCCGTTCGCCCTGCCAAATGTCATTAATGTCTCTGAAGGAATTCCGTTCATTGAACTCACCGACTGGCAGAACGAAAAACTGTATAGACTGAAGGGCGAGATTGTGCGCCGTGGCGTGGAGCAGATTACCGGTCTGACCGTGCCCGTATTTGAGAAACGCCGTTTCCAGCACGGTGCTACCGTCGACGAAACGTTCACCTCTTTGTTTCCATCAGATGAACAAAGCTACCGCGATGCGTTGCGAAAAACGTTTGCGTAAGAAGACATTCAGGAATACTAAGTTGATACGACTGCAACGAAGCCTCAGGCCGGTCAACCCGTATCCAGCAGTAGAAACCGCCGGGGGGCTTTCGTGGCGGCCGAGCACATGACTTCGCAGTCTGGTGCCGCTCCGGCCTACACAGACAACGACATTCAGCAGGAACGCGGGCGGAAGAATTCGGTCGATCCGTTCCGATCGCACCACATGCTGGTGGAACCGGAATTCTGTGCCAACGGTCAGGTTGAGGACGTTGCCACTGTTTTCCTGTCCAATCGGGAGTGTCCGTTTCGCTGCCTGATGTGTGACCTGTGGAAGAACACGACGGACGACCGCGTGCCCGTGGGAGCCATTCCGGAGCAGATTCGACACGCAGTTCAGCAACTACCGCCCGCACAACACATCAAGCTGTACAACAGCGGAAATTTCTTTGACGCGCAGGCCATTCCTCCGGAAGATTTCTCCGCGATCGCGTCTCTCGTCCGCGGCTTTGCGACAGTCATCGTGGAAAACCATCCTCGGCTGTGCCACGACCGCTGCGTTGAATTTCGCGACCTGTGTGACACTCATTTGGAAATTGCAATCGGGCTGGAAACATCACACGAGCAGACGCTGCGGCAATTAAACAAGCAGATGACGACCGACGATTTTGCCCGCGCCTGCGAATTCCTTCTGGGGCACGGCATTCGAGTGCGCGCATTCATTCTTCTGAAACCGCCCCACACATCGGAAGAGCAGGGCATTGAGCGCGCCGTTGAGTCGACGCGATTCGCATTTGACCACGGCGTCGATTGCTGCTCCGTCATTCCGACTCGCGCTGGAAACGGAATCATGAAACGCCTGCAAAAGATGGATCTGTTCCAGCCTCCGCAACTGCGGTCACTGGAGAAGGCCATTGACGAAACAATCACATGGAAACGCGGCCGTGTGTTCGCGGATCTGTGGGAAGCTGAACAGTTCGCCGAATGCCCCGCCTGTGCGACTGCGAGAATCGCTCGGCTGAACACGATCAACCTTTCTCAACGTGCAGTACCGCCGATTGTTTGCAAACGCTGCGGCTGACTCCTATGGCCGAGTGGATCATTAAAGATGGAGTGGAAAATCAAAACTCAACAGTCGTCGAATGTCTGTCCAGGTTAAGCCATGACCGTTCACCACGTTGACACTCTGATTCTGGGCTCCGGCTTCGGCGGCAGTCTGCTGAGCATGATTCTTGCCAGAGCAGGCCGGAGCGTCGCTGTTGTTGATCGAGGCCGACATCCCCGATTCGCAATCGGCGAATCATCCACACCGCTGGCCAATACATCACTGAACGCCCTGGCACAGCAATACAATCTGCCCGAACTGCGGCCCCTGACAAAGTACGGCACATGGAAGCAGTCCTGTCCGGATATCACCTGCGGTGTCAAACGCGGCTTCAGTTACTTCGGCCACAGCACGAATTATGCCCTGCGCGACGGGGATCAGATGCTGGTGGCAGCCAGCGGCAGTGCCGAGCTTGCGGATACCCACTGGTTACGCAGTGATGTCGACGCTTTACTGTACCGACAGGCGGGGCGCTGCGGCACACTTCAATTCCAGGGGGCAGATTATACACTTGCCGGCGACGATGCTCACTGGCACGTAGAGGGAGTCGCAAACGAGTCAGGCTTTAAGCTCACTGCACCGTTTGTTATCGATGCAACGGGGACTGATTCGGCTGTGCTCAGCCACCTGCGAGTCCCGTCGCAGACAGCTGTGCTGCGTACAAATTCACGAGCGATCTTTGGACATTTCACAAACGTGGCAACGGTCAACAGTATGTTGCAGGAACGCGGCGTTGACTCTTACCGCCATCCGTTTCCCTGTGATGCCGCCGCCGTGCACCATGTGCTGAAGAATGGATGGATGTGGCAACTCAGATTCGATGACGACACAACCAGCGCCGGCTTTGTACTCGACAACCGCGTTTCTGAGACGCACACTTCTCCGGGACGGGGGGCGAGCGTGGAATGGAATCAGCAAATGCAGACCTGTGATTTTCTGCAGCAGCAATTCAGGTCTGCATCCGTAGTTCGTCCGGACACCGGACTTATCCGAATTGGTCGCCTGCAGCGTCTGACCACTCAGGCAGCCGGCAGGAACTGGGCGACTCTGCCAAACACAGCCGGCTTCATCGACCCGCTCCACAGCACGGGGATCGCCCATACACTGTGCGGCATTGAACGCCTGGCCGCTATCCTGCTGGCCACCGATCACAGAGAAGAAAAACTAAACCGTTACTCTGCTCAGATCATCGACGAACTGCGGCACGTCGATGATCTGGTAGAAGGCTGTTACGCCGCATTGCCGAATTTCAGACTGTGGTGCGACTGGTGCATGTTGTACTTCGCTGCGGTTACATCGACGGAGCAAACGAACACCGACGACAACACATCATTCCTGCATGCCGGCGACGAAAGATTTCGCGACGTGGTTAGTAAGGCTCGGAGCCGGCTAAGGCAGGTCACCAAAGACGGCGGCACGTCTCAGGCCTGCGACGAATTTGAAAACCAGCTCCGCAGTCTGCTGCAACCGTGGAATCATGCGGGCCTGCTGGATGCCGATTGTCGCGGTATGTACTCACGTACCGCGGCACCGGCGTGACATCGTACACGGTCATTCGACAGAAAGATCCGCCCCCTCCCAATGCACATTCCGTCTCAGCCGAGCCACAGGGTTAATCACGCCGTCATCGGCAGCAAATGTCACGACATCAGTTCGGTGCAGTGCCAGCGCCAACAATTCCGAGGGTGTAAAGCTGCGATCAGCATTCAGAAACACGGGGCGTTCCCGGCGATCATCCGATAAATTCGATAGTCGGGCTGATTCTATCCCCGCTTCAAAGATCGTCGCCATTGCAGCCAGCCACGCGTTCCTTCCACTGCCGACAACATGCAACTGAGTTGTGTCGTTAATCTGCTGATGAAGAACCTGAACGGCACGACGAACATCCCACACACGCATCGCGTCTGCGGTGGTCCCGATCAGATTGAAACGACGACGAATCTGGGTCTGTTTCTTACGATCACCTTTCCATGCGTGCAACCCCTCTCCTCGAGGCGCAAACACGGCCAGCGCCGTCCCCCTGGTTTTCAGAATTTCGAGTTGCTGTTGCAGAATGTCGGGAGCCTTGCCGGTGCCCGGCTTATCGAGGGAAGTGTCCGCCTTCCCTAACACCGCTGACTCATATTCCGCCCAAAGCTCACTATCCGCAACAAGCATGTTCAGTGACTGCAAATCAGCAACTGCAGATTCACTATCACCAGAATCACGGTCACTTACGACGAGATCGACGGAAACAGCCACATGCTGCTGACTGTTAAAGTGCAGCCGATGCACCACCAGCCCGGGCGCGCCACCGGATCGGTTCAGCGCTTCGACACGAACAACATTCGACAAAACAGACACGGCTTCCTCGGGCCAGCCTGTGAAACACCTTTGCCGCAGAGTATGCAGCGATTTCGAAAACCACAACTGCTGATCCTGCAGGATCCTGTCTGTCCTTTCGCCAAGCGGTTCTGCCGTGGGCACGAAGTCATCGTCGATCGTGGTATTGCGTTCGTCTTCCGGAAGATCAGCGAAGACGCGAAGTTGTGCCGGCTCAAAGAACTTCGTTGCCGTCTTTTGGATGAGACTGTCGTCACCTTTGAGCCACCGGTTCAGCCAGCGAAAGGCGTGGACTCGCAGTTCCTGAGTGTCCTTGTGCGGCCCCTCGGTAATTTGCAGTCCCAGTTGCAGCGGCTGCTCGTATAAATCGTAAATATGACGCACCTGTCGATGAACTTTGACAACACCGTCCAGCGGAAAGATGCGGTCCTTGTCAGAATTGCTGATCAGCAACGGACGGGGTGCGACCAGTGCCGCGACTGTGGCATAGTCCCAGCGATGGGTGTTGAGCATATACATGCAGTCGCAGTGGCCTTCCACGCAGCCATCGACGACGTGATTTCTGAGCGTAGCGATGCCGGCCACGGGTATGGCACACTTGATTCTTTCGTCAAGAGCAGCGATCCACCAGCTGTAGGCTCCTCCCCCGGATCGGCCCGTGACGCCAATCCGTTCAGAATCAATTTCCGAACGTGTTTCCAGGTAATCCAGAGCGCGAATACAGCTCCAGGCTTCAACACCGGCCGGCGTGTAACCTCTGGCATTCCACCACCAGCGATCGTACCGATAGGTCCCGTGGTGGACGCCTTCGATTTCGCCGAGCTGCACAGTATCAATCGTCAGACAGGCATAGCCGTTACGGGCGAACCATGCGCCGTGATGCTGATATCCTGTCTTATTACCAAAACTGACGTCACCTTCTTTGACGCGAGCGTGGCCGCAGACATAAAGAACGGTCGGCAGTGCTTTATCAATTTTCGCTGGCAGATAAAGATTCGCTGTCACGTAGAGCCCTGGCATGGATTCAAAGTGCAGCTTCTCAACCCGAAATTCGTTCTCTTCAACAACTCCCGTTTGCTTAGGATTCAGAGGTGTTTGAGGTGGCAGCGGATAAAGGCCCAGCATGTCGAATAGCTGCCCCCGCAACTTCGGTTTCGCAGCCTGCCAGTCTTCCAGTGAATTGTATTGAAGCAGCGAATCCTGTGACTCGATCTTCGCCACCTGTGCCGCAAAAAACTGCACAAGTTCCGGGTTTTCGTCAAGTGACCAGTCTGCTGCAGACAGTCTGGCAAATGTCAGCAGCAAACCCACAGCAAGATATCGAAACATTGTCATTCTTCCTTCCATTCGGCCGTTAGCATCAAGTAACTTCTGAAGTTTGACGACATTGTTCGGTCGTGTCACCTGAGAGATGCGTTTCGAACGGACGAGGAAGTAAGCCGCTGGCGCGTGCAGGAATGCCGAGCCACTTAGGACGCTAGGGACGGCAACGGTTTTTCATGCTGTATGAGTCGTACATTTTCAGAATTTGCAGGTCAAACCTTCGATCTGCCGGTATCGCACAGTCAGACGTAACATCGTGACGGATGGACAAACTGTGGAGGATCCAGGCATTCCTGTGTACGTTCAATTTCGTCGCTGTATGACTCGGCCGAAGCGAAACGATGCGTACGGTCTGATGCTGGCCGCCACAGAGCCGAACTTCCAACAACTTGACTGACTGAGACGCATGGGCAGCCACGAGCAGCGACAGAATTTTGTCGTGGTGATTCAGGCCTCACGGCCTCAATCCAGCGAAGGCTGGATGATGCTGGCTGAACATTACTCGGCCGGAGAACAGTTCCCCGAGCTGCAACGAGCATTGAAGACCGTTTACATCTGAAGCTGGTGCCGGAACCAGGCGGCACGCGCTGAGGGTCAGGCTGCAACAGGCGAACGCGACGTTAATCGTCGAACCTCGCGATACGGATGCTCTGCATGTGCGAGTGGAAATGACGACTGATTAATGTTATTGGATACGGGCGTCACTGCAAAGCGTTTCCCATTGCCCGGGTTAGTAATTGCCATGCTGAATTCTGCACTCATGCACGTTCTTCAGCTGCCACTTGAGTTAATCGCTCAGGCTGGCGGGGGAGGTAATTATGGTTCAGGCGGAGGCGGGGGTGGTTTTGGCGGTGGCGGAGGAGGAGGAGGAGAAGGAGAAGCCCTCGTATTTCTGATCCACCTGACCTTGCGTTACCCGATAGTCGCTATTCCGCTGTGGGTTGTATTTGGAATAGCCATCTACTTCGGAAAAACAGCTGAGCGTGACGCACGAATCACTCGCACTATTCGCCGAGGCCGAAAGTATCAGCAAAGTGATCTGCTTGACGCTGCCATCGGAGAGATTCAGAAGCGTGATTCGGCATTTGATCAGGAGATCTTTCTGCAGCGGGCTGTCAACGGGTTCGTAACGACTCAACACGCATGGAGCGAACAGGATCTGCGACACTGCCGCGCTTTTGTATCCGATGGCGTCCGTGAACGTTTCGAACTGTATATCGCCATGCAGAAGGCTGAGAACATCCGCAACCGTATGAAGAATGTTAAAGTCGACCACTGCGAAATCGTGTCTTTGACGTGCGACCAGCACTTCGACACGATTCACGTTCGGTTGACTGCTTCTGCCATCAGCTACAACGAAGACCTGACCAGCGGAAAACGAGTTTCCGGAAACAGCGATCGGACGCCCATCAACTTCACAGAGATCTGGTCGTTCTCGCGCAGACCCGGTACCACGACTAATGTCGAGGCGTCCATTCTGCAGGGACGTTGTCCGAATTGTGGCGGTCCGGTGAAGATCGTCGACAAGGCCGAGTGCGAGCAGTGTCAGTCCACCGTCAACTCCGGTCAGTATGACTGGGTACTGGCCGAGATCACTCAGGATGAAGAGTGGGTTGTCCCGCCGGGACAGCAATCCGTGCCTGGCTGGGACAAACTGCAGAAAAGTGACCCAGGTCTTAACTTTCAGCACATCGAGGATCGAGCGTCCGTGATTTTCTGGCGGTCACTGATGGCGGTGTACTTCGATGATGTCAGTTATGCAGCTCCCGTACTGGATTCAGAAATTAAGGCATTCCCAAAACTGTGGGGGTACGAATCGGGCAGTTTCTGGAAGACCCCCGCCGTGGGCGCTGTTGAAATCGTACAGTGTGTGCCTGCAGGTAAAGACGAGTTCGACCGAATTCTGGTGATGGTCCGGTGGTCTGCCACAAAAGCGAAGGGTGATCGAAAGCGACCGATACTGCTGGGCCACCAGCGCATCTACTCGCACATTATGATTCTGCGACGTCGCCGAGGAATCACCAGCGACATCGACAACGCGTTTGCATCATTCAGCTGCAGCGGCTGCGGGGCTCCGATTGACGTTGGTACCGCTCAAGCCTGCGGATTCTGTGGCTCACCGCTGAACGACGGTACGGGCGACTGGGTTCTGGAAGATGTCGGTCCCAAGAACATCACGAATTCGTTTCCGACTGAAAATCAGAAAGAACAACTGACAGCAGATGCCGATTGCCTGGACGGCGATCGTTCTCTGAACGATCCCGAACTGCTGACCGCGCTGTCGCGTATTCTGACCGTTGACGGCGAGCTGCTGGAAAAGGAACGGAAGCACATCATCAGTCTGGCGGAAAGTCGCGGCGTACCGAAGGACCGCCTGAAAACGATCTTTGCCACCGCCACGTCCAGGGATATCCCAATCACCCTGCCTCAGAATCTGAAACAGGCGAACGTATTCATGGAACACCTGTTGCGAGCTGCCCTGGTGGACGGCAAGGTCACTCGGTCAGAACAGAAATTGCTGCTGCAGGCAGGTCGGCAGATTGGCTGGTCCGCAGCGGACCTGAAGATCGCGTTGGCCCGAATTCGCAAAGAGCTGTATCAGCAGGCAAGAAAAATCGTTCGCGCCCGGCGCAGAAGGTAAGCCGATTCCCTGTGCGGGACACATCAACTTCCCGCTAGTGCGCCTCCAGCCAGTTCGTGCCTGTCCCCAGTTCGACCACAATCGGCACATTCATCGGCAAGGCTGTCTTCATGGCGTTTTCGATGACGGGCATCACCGTATCTTCTTCGGACTTCAGCATATCGAACACAATTTCATCGTGCACCGTTAACAGCATTTTTGTGTGGAATCCACCGGCCTTCAGTGCCGCATAAACTTTGATCATCGCCAGTTTCAGCATGTCGGCTGCTGTACCCTGAATAGGACTGTTCATGGCCAGGCGTTCTGCCGCATTGGCGAGCGACTTGTTGCGGGACGTGATGTCGCGCAGATATCGACGACGTCCGGTTTGTGTTCTGACGTAGCCGTGTTGATTGGCGAACTCGATCGTTTCGTCAATCCAGCGCTGTACACCGGGGTATTCTGTTTTGTAGTTGTTGATCAGGTCGTTTGCTTCACCGCGAGGGATATTCAACCGCTGCTGCAGACCGAACCCGGAGATGCCGTAGATAATGCCGAAGTTGACCATTTTGGCTTTGTCGCGCATCTCTCGAGTCACATTGTCGAGATCGACGCCATAAACTTTCGACGCAGTGACGGAGTGAATGTCCGTTCCCTGAGCAAATGCCTGAAGCATCGCTTCGTCACCGCTGAGTTCAGCCATGATGCGAAGTTCTATTTGCGAATAATCTGCTGACAGCAGCAGATAATCCTCATTGCGCGGCACAAATGCCGCGCGAATTTCCCGACCTCGCTGTTTGCGCACCGGAATCGTCTGCAGATTCGGATCGTTGCTCTGCATACGACCTGTGGCCGTCCATGTCTGACTGTAATGTGTGTGCAGTCGACCGGTTTGGGGATTCAAGTGGGACGGTAACTGGTCCACGTAAACAGACTTCAGCTTGGCGGCGCTGCGGTAATCCAGCACGTCCGCTACGATCTGATGTTTACCGGAAAGACGCTGCAATTCCGCCTCACGAGTTGACCATTGGCCGGTGGCCGTCTTCTTCGGGTTCTTTTCCAGCTCAAGTTCCTCGTACAACACAATGCCCAGCTGCTTGGGCGAATCAATATTAAATTCGTGGCCGGCCGCCTGATAAATCGTATCTCGCAGCTGATCAAGATCAGCTGACAGCTGTACGGAGTACCTGGCGAGTGCGTCGGTATCCAGGCGAATGCCTTCGTATTCCATATCGACCAGTACCGGAATCAACGGGCACTCCACTTCGTAACACACCTGACTAAATCCGCGTTCTGCAATATCCGGCTCAATCGCAGCCGCCACCTGCAGCGTCACGTCGGCATCCTCCGCAGCGTATTCGGACACGATCTCAACGGGAACTTCCCGCATGTTCTTCTGTTCTTTGCCGCGCTCGCCAATCAAATCGCTGGTCGGGATGGGCTTATACGCCAGATACAATTCGGACAGATAATCCAGCCCGTGCCGCATCTCCGGTTCCTTCATCGAATGCGCCAGCATGGTGTCCATCAGTTCGCCATGCACATCAATGCCGTTCCATTTCAGCAATGTCACATCGTACTTAAGATTGTGACCAATCTTTCGAATCGCCGGGTTCCCGAGCACGCCCCGAAACTCCTCCAACACCTCATTCCTGGCGTGACGAGCGGTGCCGGATTCTGCTGCAGGGGAATTTGTTTCCACAGCCTGATCGTTTTCTGGTGACGATATGTCAGCGTGCGTGGAGTCGGCAACTTCGTGTTCTGCACAGACAACGTAGTAGCCGGTGTGGGGCTCGAAGCTGAAGGCGATTCCCAGGGGCAGGGCGGTGCGCGGGTCGAGTCCTGTTGTTTCCATGTCAAAGCAGATCGATTTCTGCTGAAGCAGCTTATCAATCAGCTCGGACCGCTCTTCGGGCGTACAAACAGTGTGATACGCGTGCTGGACATCCCTTATGGTCTTTACCTCCGCGTCGTCGACATCATCAAACAACGTGGTCTGAATCTGGACTTCTCGCTTTTCACGGATTTTCGCCGCTCGGCTGGCCGATGACGAGAACCTGTTGCCGAACATTTTTTTGCCCAGCCCGTCGAATTCGAGTTCCTCGAACAGCGTCTGCATAACTTCGTCGTTTTGTGGCTCCAGTTGCAATGTGTCGAGAACGACTTTGTGCGGCACATCCAGTTGAATGGTAACCAACTGCTTCGACAACACGGCCATTTCCGCGTTTTGCTCGACTCGTTCCCTCTGCTTGCCCTTCAACTGGTGAGTGTGCTGCAGCAGTTCTTCGATGGAGCCATATTCTGCAATCAGTTTTTGTGCCGTCTTGGGTCCGATTCCCGGAACACCAGGAATATTGTCACTGGCATCGCCCATCAGGCCGAGTATGTCAATCACCTGATCAACTCGCTTGATGTTCCAGTGTTCCAGCACTTCCGGCACACCAAGCGTCTCGTAGGCCGCCCCCTTTCGCCCGGGACGAAAAACAACACTGTCGTCACTGACCAGTTGGTGATAGTCCTTGTCCGGCGTCACCATCAGCGTGCGAAACCCCTGTTCCGCAGCCTGGTGAGCCATCGTGCCAATGATGTCATCGGCTTCATAGCCTGGCATACGAATGACTGTGATGTTGAAAGCTCCCAACAGCCGGTCGATATATGGCAGCTGCAGACCGATATCCTCCGGCAGAGCGTCGCGCTGAGCTTTGTATTCCGGGAACACCTTGTGACGTTCGGTGGGTTCGGAAGTATCAAACGCTGCGGCGATATGCGTCGGTTTCTCTTTCTTGATGATGTCCAGCACAGTGTTGGCCATTCCGAACACCGCAGACGTACACAACCCGCCCGATGTGTAGCGAGGACTGCGAATCAGTGCGAAGTGGGCCCGATAGACAAGTGCCATGCCGTCCAGCAGGACCAGTTTTTTCCTGTCGGGAAAGAGATTCGGTTCGGCAGTCATGTCGGAGGTCATCTGAATGAAGAATCGTGGAATACGACACAGCCCAGGTCTTTGCGGCAAAGCGGGGCTGATTAAAGACAGAACTGTTATACGGCGGTGATGGTGTCCACTGTCCGGAGGCGGACATCATCGAATTCGATTTCACGTCCCGTTACGGTAAACCCAAAATCGGTCTTCGTGGAATGAGCGATTCCAGAGGATGTCGGCGCCCCGAATGACTCACCATTGATGCGAACAGATATCGTTTCGCCTTCGATCGTGACGGCAGCTTTGTGACAACCTCCTGCTGCCAGAGTCTTCGAAATGACGACATCACGGCCTTTGAGAAGTTGTTGCACCTCAGCGCGGCCGGACTTATCCTGCCTGATTGCAAATATTTCATGCTTCATGAAGCCGTCTCCGTCGTCTGCGACACGCACGCGAGCCGGTGAGAATGCCACATGGCATATATGCCCCGCATGGACAGTGCTGCAGGCCCTGTCGTTGATGACCAGGTTAAAATTCTTTCCGTCCGTAAAGCGAAACGCAAAGTCGATCACGGCGTTTTGAAACAGAACGGCAGCACGTGTCACAGCACCGTGACCGCGTTCAGAATCTTCCCGCCCCGGCAGACGACCGTCGCGAATGAAAAAGAAACTGATCGGCACCTGCCACGAATCCCCCAGCGATGCACGTTCAAACGAATCTTCAAAGACCAGCGGCCCGGCATCTGCAACCAGACGCTTCAGATAAATGCCCTTAAACTCCGCAACAGTCCCCTTGCCAAGGTCCTGCAATGCCAGCACTCCGGTACATCGCGCGAATTTCAAATCATGATCGATTAACTCAGCCAGTACGACACCGTTCACAATCTGCACCAACTTTGTCCCTCTGCCGACGACCACCACGTCGTTCCATTCGCCGTCTTTGAAAGCCGCCTGAACGCTGGCCGAAGCACCGAATTCGTCTGCAGTCTTGTCGCCGCTGGCACTGATTATTCTCCTTTGCCGCGCTGTTGCCGGGTGGCTGCGGTATTTTTCGGGACTCAGCGAATGATGCCAGAGCCCCATTTTTTCGGAGGAGGCGACTTCCATCTGACAGCCACTAACCTGAAATCCATCACGTTCTTCACTGCGCACCTGAATGCCGGAATTGCCACTGGTGAACCGTACCTTCAGGCGGAGTTCGAAATCTTCGATGTCGCCGCCGCGCCAAATCAGCCAGTTGCGGCCTCCGTATTTTCGCCCCGTACATCTGATGACTCCGTCTTCCACTGTCCATGCGCCGTGAGAACCTGCCCATCCTGTCAGGTCTTCACCGTTAAACAGCGACTGGAAGTCGGCGGCGGGACATACACAGAAGCCGAGACAGGTCGACAGCAGAACGGACGCCACACCGGAGCGGACAGGTGTACAGTTCGACAACAGCGACATGATCACACGATTCCTGGCAGCCTGAACGGGAGACAACGATAGATCACTACTTTAGCAGCGATCGTCGAGTGTTGTAATCAACCCTCACCTCAGCGGAGGAGGACCATGCAGCGGATGTGGCCACGACGTCTGCTGACTAAGCGGGCTTCAGCTTGTTGAACGCATACCATGCCAGGGCCGCGAAAACCGCCAGAATGAGCAGCTGCCGAACAAACGCCGAAATCTTTCTGCCCAGACGCGAAAACGGGCTGCTGCGCATCGCACGTTGCTGCAGTTTCAGTGAGCCACCGAATACCCTGCGACGGAGTTTCCCTGGAATGTCAGCCAGAGAATACCCCTGTCTGTCAATTTTCTCCCACATTTCCAGCGATGCATCGTGTCGCGACTGGCAGGCGGCGAACGAAATCTGCAGCCAGCGGCCCAGTTCTTTCTGAAGCCGGTTGATCTTGTCGCTTTCCGCAGATCTCGACGCTTTCTCTATGACTGCACGAATTTCGTCATCCGTTTCATCACCGGAAAGCTGAACTCCCAGACACAGAATAATCAGAAGGCCGCGTTCAGTGTCTTCCACGAAGTTGATCCTTCATCGTGCTCTGTTGTTATTCAGCGTCGCCACGGCGTTCGGTAAGTCCGTCAAACCGTTTCAGGTCAACAGTAATTGCCTCTGCTGCTGTCGAGCAGTCGGCGACGAAAGTCCCGAACGGGCTGGGTGGGGCTGGCGAACCTTGCAGAACTTCAGAGCTGGCAGCCGCTGCCAGTGGTTGATTGGATGCATCCCTGTGCTCCGCACCGGCTTCTGCGAACGGCGGACGGGGCCCAGGAAACTGGTAATACTGACATTCCAGTCGACCGTTGTAGAGTTTGCGACGACGCGGCGCTTGACGACCGAAGTGGTTTTCAAATCCGCGATAGGAAGTCAACACGTAGACGCCCCACGTCTCCAATGCAGAAAAGCTCTGCCCCATAACACGGTAAACGGCTTCAACTTCTTCGTTGTCGCCGAGACGTTCACCATACGGTGGATTTGTAATGATGCATCCGTACTCAAGCGGTGTCCTGAGTTCGCTGACTTCCTGACAGTTGAAACGAATGCTGCCACCAACCCCGGCATCTGTAGCACACCGCCGTGAGTGCCGAATGGCCGCCGGATCGTGGTCGTATGCCATGATCGGGGCTGACAGATCTCGTTTACGCACGTCCCGGGCTTCAAGGCGGGCATCCTTCCAGATCGCTCGATCAAACCACCGCCAGTCCTCAGCAGCAAACGATCGCTGCAGACCAGGCGCGATATTCTGTCCGATGAGTGCCGCCTCGATGGGAATCGTACCGCTGCCGCAAAATGGATCGATAAGCGGTCGGTCTGAATTCCAGTAGCTCAGCTGAATCAGACCAGCGGCCATGGTCTCCCGCAATGGAGCCACACCCACGACCTGCCGGTAACCTCGTTTGTGCAGTCCGTCGCCCGTCGTATCGAGCGTCAGGGTGGCCACATCCTTCAACAGTGACACTTCGATGACGTATTCCGCCCCGGATTCGTCGAAGCGAAAACGATTGTGCTTCTTCTTGAGGCTCTCGACAATGGCCTTTTTCGTAACTCCCTGAACCTTCGGTACCGCGTGCAGCCGAGAGCGAACACTCCGCCCCTTGACCGGAAACTTTGCGTCAACGGGCAGCAGGTCGGCCCACGGCAGAGCCGTGGTCTGGTCGAACAAAGCTCCAAAGTCGGCAGCGGGAAACTCCCCCACCCGAATCAGCACGCGATCGGCGGACCGCAGCCAGAGATTGCAGCGCGCAATATCCGATTCGTCACCGGTAAAGCAGACTCGTCCGTCGGAAACCCTGCAATCCGTGTAACCAAGTTGCTGAAGCTCACGAGCAACAACGTTTTCGAGGCCAAAAGTTGACGTGGCGATGAGATCGAAACGAGGCATCAGATCAATCGAAGGGGCAATGGAAATACCGGTGTGCCGCCAATCTTCGGCAATCCAAACAGGGTTCGTGTTCAGGATACCGACCACAGCATCGAAAACTTCCACAAAACCCGTCAGAAGGCCAAAACGATGAACGGATTGTCAGTCGCAGGCTACACGGCGGAAGGGGCCTGGGCAACCAGTTCCTTCTGACGTGCCCCGCGCCCGGATAAGCTTCTTTCGAACGGGAACCGGCGTTGGGGTCTTTATTTCCGGGATTCACCGAACTAGAATCGCCGCCTGTATCCGATGATCAACTTGTTTCCCGATTGGTAACTCTCGATCGACGGTCTTACTCCGTTGTGGCCGTAGCCGCGAAACGGTCAGAAATTTCTGTTATTTACCGGGCATCGTCGCCGGAAAATCTTCTGGAGGGTCGCAAAGTATGCAGGTTGCCATCACCTGTCGACACGGCAGCATTAGTCCGGAACTTCACGATTATGTGACTCGAAAGTCAGAGAAAGTTGTTCGATATCTGGGCGAAGTCAGTGAAATCAACGTCACGATCGACTTTGAAGGTGGTCGTTCCAATGTCGAGATGCTGGTCGAGATAGAGGGATACCATACCATTGTGGCCCATGTCGAAGGCGACGACGCGAAAGCAACGTTCGATAAAACGCTGTCAAAAATGGAGCAGCAGGTACACCGGTACAAAGAAAAGTCTCGAGACCACCGCCGCGATAAGCCGGTCGGGGAAGTCGCTCGAATTGTTGAAGAAGATTCATCGGAAGACGACGCCGAGTCATAGACCGTGACGCATGTTTCGGTCAAAACCTATGCCGTCATTTCATCCAAGCACACTGCCGTTTTGCTCGGCACAAGTTCGAACATTCAGGATATCAAGAAAATGAAGCTGACAGATTTTGTTGTGAGGAAGGCGATCATTCCGAACCTGAAGGCCGCCTCGAAGGAAGACGTCATTCGAGAAATGGTGGGCGGCCTGAAGAACACAGGCACGATCAAGGCCGAAGACGAAGAAGCGGTGGTTGCCGCCATTCTGAAGCGAGAAGAACTGGGATCAACTGGTATTGGAAACGGGGTTGCTGTCCCTCACACCAAGCATCCTGCAGCGGAAGAACTGGTCGCGACAGTTGCGATCTCGCGTGACGGTGTCGACTTCTCAAGCCTCGACGGCGAAGACGTCTTTATCCTGTTTCTGCTGGTATCGCCACCGGACAGGCCGGGCGACCATCTTCGCGGTCTTGAGAATATTTCACGCCACCTGCGCGGCCAGGATTTCTGCAACTTCCTGAAGCAGTCAACGACTGAAAAAGACATATGGGACCTGCTGTCAGAAGCTGACAGCAGCGATGAGGAAGAGTCCTGAGCCAGAGTTGCTCGCCGAGATTGTCAGACCAACCACCAGGAACAGAGCGACAGAGCTAATTCGCTCCGTTGTTCGACGGTGCAGTCGATACTGAACCTGCTCTAGCCGGCAGTAAGCGCATACGTTGCGAGAATTCTCGTCTGAGGGCGGCGGTGCGAACCAGAGCTGGCCGTTTTTTCCACCGGAGAATCCAGAATGACTGTGGATAAGCCTACCACGCGGCAGATCACGCTGGCTTGTCCAAATGGTCTCCATCTGTCGCCAATCACAAACCTCGTGAAGGAAGTGTCGGCGCTGAATGCTGATGTGAAAATCAGCTTTGACGGCAAATCGGCCAGCGGCAAATCGGCGCTGGAATTAATGCTGCTGGGGGCTCCTCACGGCGCAGAATTGACTCTGGAAGCGACTGGCAGTGACGCTGTTGCAGCACTGGACACAGTCGGTCGAATTTTGGCAGTGGGCGACGAATAATCTTTGCCGTCCGTGATGCACCTAAAGTGTAATCGGAATCGGGACAAATCCAGGCTTGTCTCGGTATGATGGTCCAGCTGCAACGGCGAATTGTTCGAAAAAGGAAGCGTCGCATGGCCATCTAACTTTTACTTGTCGTCATCCGCGAAGCGACTCGAGAAACGAACAGCGTTGAACGAAGCGGCCACAACTCCGACGGTTGAGCATCATTTCGCTCACCACGGCAGGTCGACCTGCGGGGATGACCTTCACCATCTTGTCTATTTCCGCGTAAGTCTATAAATAATCAAAGGATAGGTCAGCCACTATCCCGTAATCCGGACAATTCGAGCCTGTTCGGCCAGATGTTCGACATTTGCCTCTGGTTACCATTAGACTGCTGCGGAACAAACGTCGAAAACGTTGGTTCTGATGCACATGTATGTGTTCGATATGTCAGACGTTTACCTTTTCGCAGACAGGTTTAATGCAAGTTCGAAGTGGTATTGCAGTTTCTCCCGGAGTCGTTGTCGGCCAGGCGCTGGTGCTGGGGTCTGAGAACTTTCGGATTCCCCAGAAATTCGTAGGCCGCGATGCCGTTGAAGCCGAGATTCTTCGGTTTCGCACTGCTCTTGATCACGTATGCACGGACATCGAAGAGAACGAGATTCTGGTGACGGACAAGATGGGTAAGCGATATGCGGCCATCTTTTCTGCCCACCTGCAAATGGCACGGGACCCCAGGGTCGTCGGTGAAGTTGAATCGCTGATTAAGGAGAGCAAATATTCTCCGGAATACGCCGTGAGCCGTACGCTGCGTGGATTCGCGCAGCAGATGCAGAACCTGGGCGATCAGTATCTGGCAGAACGCGCTTTGGATATTTTTGATCTTGAAAAGCGTTTGCTGCGTGAGCTGCTGGGGGAAAGTCGCGAAGAACTGACAAATCTCACTCAACCCGTTATCATACTGGCCCACGATCTGACGCCTGGAGAAACCGCGACACTGGACCCTCAGTACGTGCTGGGTTTTGCAACGGAAGTCGGTGGGCACACCAGTCACACGGCGATTCTGGCGGGAGCTCTGGAGATCCCTGCCGTGGTGGGGCTTGGCCGGTGTCTGGCAGGTGTTTCCGGCGGTGAAACAGTAATCCTGGACGGAGATCACGGGCAGGTCGTGATTGATCCGGACGAACAAACGTTCCAGCGAGTTAAGGACTCGCAGGCTCGCAATCTCCGTGTCAGTGAACGACTGGAGTCTCTGGACAATGTCGATTCTGCCACGCAGGACGGCGAACGAGTACACATCTACGGCAATATCGAATTCCCCGAAGAAGTTGAACATTGCAGAAAACGTGGTGCTGACGGTGTCGGACTGTATCGAACCGAGTTCCTGTATCTGGGAGGAAACCGCGAACCATCAGAAGAAGATCACTTTGCGGCGTACAACAAGGTCCTGAAAGCCTGCGGCGATCTGCCAGTAGTGATCCGCACGCTGGACATTGGTGCCGATAAAGTGCCGGCGAGAATCAGAGACCGATTTGCGGACAGCCAGAACCCAATGCTGGGACTTCGCAGCATTCGGTTAAGTCTGCAAAGCACACCACTGTTCAAAGTTCAGCTTCGGGCAGTGCTGCGTGCTGCGGTGCATGGTAATGTCAGAATCATGTTTCCATTGGTTTCGTCTTTGCTCGAATTTCGCCAGGCAAGAATGATTCTGATGGACGTCATGGAGGATCTGGAGGACGAGGGGATCGAATTCCAGAGGGATTTGCCCATCGGAATGATGATGGAAGTACCTTCCGCTGTCATTCTGGCTGAAGAATTCGCCCGGGAAGTCGACTTCTTCTCGATTGGTACGAACGACCTGATTCAATACACTCTCGCCTGCGACCGATCCGACCCGTCGGTCGCACATCTGTATCGGTCCGGAGATCCATCAATTCTCAGGATGATTCAGATGGTCCTGAAGGCGGCGAACAAGCACGGCAAACCGGTCACGGTGTGTGGCCAGATGAGTTCAGATCCCCGGTTTATTCCGCTGCTGCTGGGGCTGGGTCTGCGGAACCTGAGTGCGACACCACACTCAATTCCTCGACTGAAAGAAGTTGTGCGAAATATTTCAATTCCTGAAGCGGAGCGAATTGCAGCGCATGCCTGCACTCTCGACCTTGCTCGGGATGTGGAACACTACCTGTTAGGAGAGCTGGGACGCATTTGTCCTGATCTCGTTGTTTAAAATACCTCGGGGGTCGCATTTGTCTGTGGCCCGAATTAAGACACGAACGAACAAGCACCACCTGGACTGCAGCTGTTCATGGCAGCATGCTCGCTGAAAGAGTAGCTGACATCAGCTGTAATTCCGGTGAAGACACCGCAACCGGTGTTACGTCGTCCCCTGCAAGGAACCTCATATTATAATGACAGAACGCTGATTCGACCTGATCTGGAGCCGCGGCCATGAACGGCAAGCGATGTTGATTCGTTGCTGATTCCCAGCACGAACACGCTTGTTCCATGGATGCGTGGCAGACAGAAGACGTTGGTTGGCCAAAGTTGTTTCACCTGATGGTTTGGGTTCGACGAAGCTGTTCGTTCTCAGGAACGAAAGCAGAGTCATGAAGAAAGAAATGTTGATCAATGTACTGCAGCCGGAAGAAAGCCGGATTGCAATCGTTGAAGATGGCAGCCTTGAAGAACTTTACGTGGAACGCAGCAGCGCTGAGAACTACGTTGGTAATATCTACAAAGGCAAGGTGGTTAACATTGAACCCAGCATCCAGGCTGCGTTCATCGATTTTGGCGTTGGCCGAAATGGTTTTCTGCACGTCAGCGACGTTGAATTCCAGTACTTCAAGCACTTAATGAAGGACGGTCGGAATCCCGGCGGTGACGATGATGATGACCGACCGCAGCGGGGTGGCGGGCCCCAAAAACGTCTGAATGAACGTAATGCCCGTAACAAGCCTCCGATTCAGGAGATCTTCCAGCGCGGCAGCGAAGTACTGGTGCAGGTCATCAAAGAAGGCATCGGCAACAAGGGCCCGACGCTTTCCACGTATATATCGATCCCGGGTCGTTATATCGTTCTGATGCCGGGACTGGCACGTGTCGGCATCAGCCGGAAGATCAATGACGAGCGAGCACGCCGGCAACTGCGACAGGCCATGCGGAATATTCGGCCACCGGAAGGACTGGGCTTTATTGTTCGCACTGCAGGAATTGACCGCGACGAAGTCGACTTAAAACGCGACCTCAATTACCTGCTGCGTCTCTGGGAGACCATCGTTGGCAAGATCAAGGAGAAGACGGGACCAGTTGATATCTATGAAGAGAGCGACATGATGATCCGCACGATGCGGGACATCTACACGGGCGAGATCGATGCGGTCTGGATCGATGAAGACTCTGCATATGAACGAGCTCGCGAGTTTATGAAAATCGTCATGCCCGCTCACGTGGACCGCGTTAAGCGATTCAACAAGCCGGAACCGTTGTTCGGTTACTACGGGATCGAAGACGAAATCGCACAGATTCAGAACAGACACGTTCCACTCGATGGCGGAGGCTCACTGGTTATCGACCAGACAGAGGCCCTGGTGGCCATTGATGTGAACAGCGGCAACTTTCGGGTCGCCAACGACCCGGAGGAAACGGCATATCGCATGAACCTTCGAGCGGCCGAGGCAATCGCTCGTCAGATTCGCCTGCGGGATCTGGGCGGCGTGATTGTGAACGACTTCATTGACATGCGCGACGAAAAACACCGACGGGCCGTCGAACGCACACTCGGAAAAGCAGTGCAGCGGGACCGAGCACGTACACGTGTCATGAGAATCAGTCCGTTTGGCCTGATAGAAATGACACGGCAGCGAATACGTCCATCGCTGCGACGCAGCATTTATCAGGACTGTCCATGCTGTAGCGGAGTCGGGCAGGTGAAGACGTCAGAAAGCCTGACAATTGAAGTGATGCGTCTGGTCATGTCAGCAGCCAGCAATGAGGACGTTGCAAAAATCATCATCGAAACTCATGACCGCGTCGCCAATGATCTGAACAACCGCAAACGCAAAGAAATCATCAATCTGGAAGATGATCGCGACGTGGTCGTCAGCATTGTTTCCCGCTCAGATGTCGCTCCCGAGCACCTGAAAGTGAGTTGCCAGGATGATGATGGCCGGGCAGTGTCCATGGGAAGTTGATTGCGGGACTTTGTCGTTCCCGGATTCCCGTCCCCGGAAAATCTGAGTGAGAACTTCGCTGAGGGTCAGATTTCCCACTCGAAGTATCCGAAAGTCACGCTATACTCCGTAATTCGTTAGTTTCCGGTTATAAAACCCTGAGTTTTGTCTGCCGTCCGCCGTGACGGCCCGATCTTTTGACAAGTCCGTGTCTCACCAAGGTAAGTTCCCAATGTTTGCCGTTATCGAAGATGGAAATCGCCAGCATCGTATTCAGGAAGGCGATGTGCTGTCTGTGGACTACCGCGACGGCGCTGAAGTCGGCTCCAGCCTGACGTTCGAACGAATCCTGATCGCCAACGGCGGTGGCCCCAGCATCATCGGTTCGCCGATGATTGACGGAGCCTCAGTGGAAGCTGAAGTGGTCATCGGAGAAGACAAGGGACCGAAAATTGAAGTGCAGAAAATCCGTCGTCGGAAAAACAGCCGCCGACACACGGGACACCGTCAAAAATACACGCGGGTGAAAATCACGTCGATTTCAGTGCCAAATCTTGAGATCGGGGAAGCAGCGGAAGCTCCGAAAGACGAAGCCGCTGAATAGTCGGCGGATAACAACAACGCGATCAGAAAACGACCGTCGGTGCCAAGGACCGTCGGTCGTTCTTACTTGGGCCAAACCGCAACTGCCGGCTCACCTGGCAGACAGATCAGCAAGACTCTGAACCCGTCAGAATGCTTCGTCGGTAACGGGATTCGTCAGAGTACCAATTCTGTCGATTTCGATACTGACCGTGTCACCGTTCTTCAAGAATACAGGCGGCTTACGTGCCGCGCCAACTCCATGAGGTGTGCCCGTCAGGATAACCGTGCCCGGCGCGAGAATTGTGCTGCCACTCAGAAATTCGATTAACGTAGGCACGTCAAAAATCATGTCGTCGGTGTTCCAGTCCTGCATAACTTTCCCGTTCAGTACAGTGCGAATGGGCAGCGTATTCGGGTCCGGAATATCATCGGCAGTAACCAGGTATGGTCCCAGCGGGCAAAACGTAGCAAACGTCTTGCCACGACACCACTGACTGCCCCCCATTTCCTTCTGCCAGTCTCGAGCACTCACATCATTGGCGCAGGTGTATCCCGACACATAGTCCAGCGCGTCTGCCTTCGATACGTTGTGGCAGGTTCGTCCAATGACAACAGCCAGTTCACATTCGTAATCGACCTTGTGACTCTTGAGATTTCCAGGCAGGACAATCGGATCGCCAGGATTCTGAACCGCCGTGCTGGTCTTCATGAATAAAACCGGGTGCTCGGGAATTGCGGCCTTGCCTTCTTCAGCGTGCCTTCGGTAATTCAATCCGATGCATAGAATGTCAACAGGGTGCACGGGAGCAAGCAGCTTTCCCGTTACGTGCTCACTGGTAGACGTCAGCCCTGAATACAGGTCGCCCGTCAATCGAGTGAACGAATTGTCACTGTTCAATGCGGCATAACATGTTGATTCGTCGTTGAGTTGCAGGCGAGCGATCTTCATTCGGGCAGTACTCTCTCCATGACAGAGCAAAAGGAACATCGAGGTCCGAACGGCCGCCGACGAACGCAGCGTTCATTCTGCGACAGCAACATAGTAAACAAGAACACCTTATCTTCCAGACCAGGAAAATAAGGTGTCTGTTTCATAAACGGCGTTGCTGATGCGGAATGCTATTGTCGGGAAACCCCAACCGGGTAAATGTGAACGGGAACCCGGCAGCGCGTGCCGCTGAGCGACCGGAGCAGTCACCGACTCATCGGGGTCGGGAACCGAAGAAACTGCTGTGTCTGGGGGCCACCATCCGCAGAATACAGAATCGGCTTATGAGAAGACGGAATGTCTTGCGGCTGTGTGGGAAAAGCATCTTCATAAGTCTGAGAATGAAGATGCTGGTTCAGATAGGCTTCGCGATAGCGATTCCAGAACTGTTGCGAGTATGCCATTCCGCCTCTCGCGCCGAAATTTGCCGCTATTTGTGATTGCGGCGCGATATGTCGGTAATTGTACGGACGAAAACTACTGTAACCGCCGTAAGCTGGGACACGCTGATACTGACCGTGGAGCCAGGGGTCCTGCTGGTCAAAGGGGTAAAGCTGTGCACCTCCGTACTCGAAGTTGCCACCGAATCCACCGGTATTGCAGGCGCCGGTAGTGCAGCTGTGGGCGCTGTATGTAACGGCGTCATATCCCCCCCCCGCATTGCCAAAACTCACGACTTCCTGCGCGGGACAGTGCGCTGCGGTCAGGGCCAAAAACACCATAACGGGAACATGAATTCGACGCATTTGAATCCCTCCAGGTCGAAGTCTCCGCAGACCAATCCTTTCTCTGCGGCAATCTATCGCTGCCCGAGACGGCCAGATCCGCCTCGAACTGTGGTCGATATCGACCCGAAAGAAAGGCATCTTTTTCCTAAGCTGAAAAAGCAGATAGTTCGGCGAAATCGTGGCGACGCATCAATGGCAAGTTCCACTGACCGCTACATCTTTCGTGTCCTGCACATCTCAGAGTCTCAATTCGGCCGGAGCGGCAATCATATCCACAAACTGCAGTGGTGTTCGTCGACGCCCACAGAACAGGTCCGGTGACATTCGATCAAGGGCCTCGAAAAAGACGTAGCGACGTGCATACCGTCAGCATGAAAGAAGAAACGTTACCGGCTGGACTGACGTCTGCCTGCCGTCAATGTCCTGCTGCGGTGGCGGGACGGCCGCCGGATTCAATCAGCCAAGGAGTATGCTGTTGCCCTTATTCTGTGTCCAAATGGTCTGCCCCGTTGCGCAGACCTGCGTTTGTCGAAACGATCATTGGCAGACAGTGACGTACAGCAGAACCGACTGAATGACCACAGGACTGAGCGTCACCGTACACGCAAACACCCCATTTAACCCATTCACCCCTTAATGCATTTACTGAACAAGACATCCTGCCTAACCGGACTCATAGCCATAATTGCCCCAGACGAAACCATATTGCGGACTGACAACTGCAAGTTTTGGTGGGGCGGGGGACGATGGAAACCCCTGAACGTATCTGCGGCTCAGAATCTATCCATCCGATAGAAATCCTGTTGGAAAGTCTGACCAGCGTTCAAACAATACTTCGCAGGCTCACCCCTGCTTTCACGAAGATGCGACATGGAAGGAGCAGCTTCGAATGTTTGCCGAAAATATCGGTCATCGAATTGTGATTTCAGGACCCGCCAGGTTACTCCGCACCAGGATCTGCCGCAGCGCCCTTGCTGCCGCTGTGGTATCCATGGCTGCCGGGTCAGTGTCGGCACAGTTCAACCTTCCGTTGACGCGTCCCGTGGCCAGGAGCGTCGTGCCGAGTGCTGGTCTGATCGCGCAACAGCCAGGGTTGTCAGGGCGAGTCGGAGCAGAGCACAGCCCCAACGTCAGACAGTTGCTTAAGCCCGAATTCAAACTGGAAGTTGAGCGACGTCACAGTCAATTGATCATTACCGGACGCAACGTACGTCGACTTGCGGTCACAGACTCAGGCATCTGCAACTACGTCCAATACAGTCCAACGGAACTGGCAATCGTCGGGCTGGAGCTCGGCGCCACCGATCTCATGATGTGGTTCGAGGGTGAAACAACGCCAGCCATCTACGAAATTACGGTCGTGCGAGATGAAAACCTCGAGAACCAGCGTCGCTCTGAATTTGCACGACTGGAACGACGGCTTGCAGAATTATTTCCAAACTCCAACGTCTATCTGGTCCCGATCGGCGACCAGGTATTGTTGAAGGGGCAGGCATACGACTCAGAAGAGGCCGATCAGATCATGCAGATCGCTCGGTCTGAGGTGTTGCGATCACTGAATCGCTACGCCGGTGACGATCAGACCAACGCATTAAACGGGGGCGGTGGCGGCGGCAATGTTGACCAGATACAGAACCAGTTTCTGAATAACGGATTAAGCTTCAACGACGTAGTTGTCAACATGCTGGAAGTTCCGGGCGATTTCAATATCAAGATGCGGGTCATTATCGCAGAACTCAGTCGCAATGAGCTGCGAGATATGGCTGTTGACATTCCGAATCTGGATCTTGACGGCGGTCGTCATGTGCTGAGCAGTGCTCTTGGCGCAGCCACTGGTGGCACCACGATGAGCGGCATTTTTGAAAATGGTGAAATAAGCGTCCTGGTTCGATGGCTGACAACGAACGGTACGGCAACTCTGCTTGCCGAACCGACAATCGTGTGCATGAGCGGCCATTCTGCGAGCTTGCTGGCTGGAGGTGAATTCGCAGTGCCAACAATTATTGGGCTGGGCGGCGGACAAAACACATCATTCCGCGGCGTTGGCACAAGTATGGTGGTCACGCCGACGGTCATTGACCGAGATCTGATACGCCTCCAGATTGTCCCGGAGTTCAGTTCCATTGACGGTGACAATGCCGTCAACGGCATTCCCGGCGTGACAGTGAAGCGAGTACAGACAACAGTTGAACTTCGTGAGGGACAGACGCTTGCTCTTGGCGGCCTGATTACACGACAAGCCGCGACAACGGTCAGCCGGATTCCGCTGCTTGGCGACATTCCATACATTGGCAGTCGACTGTTTCACGGCAAAAACGCTGCGGAAGCGGAAGCAGAACTGCTGGTCCTTGTGACACCGGAAATTGTGCGACCAATGGAATCTGATGAGGTGCCTCCTCTGCCTAATTTCTATGTCACCCACCCAAATGATCATGATCTTTACAAGTATGGTCGTACCGAAGGCAATCCGGATCAGAATGTCTATCAGGTTCAGCCGTACGGTACGGGAGCGACTCACGGAGTTCCGTCCGGATATCACATGCAAAGTGCGCAAGCGGTGCCACAGTACGCGACTCCGAACATGAATGTGCCCGGGGCAGCGGGGCAGGACGGTGGAATGCAGACACTGCCCCCGCAGCCCAAAGTGACCCGGCCACCGCCTGGCACGAACAACATCCAGCAGTACCAGCAACAGCCGTCAAACCAGCAATTGGCACCTCCCCTCCCGGGTAACGCACAGGGAGCATTCACGCCTCCCGCTTCCACGCAAAGTCTGAGTTCCCGATTTACGACGTTTCTGAGAAAGCCCGTATTTCCTTCAAAACAGAACCCCGTCACGAGTACCACCTGGCAGAAATAATACTTGTGCGGCCACGCTGCTCCGGTCCGTCACACCGAAATTCGAAGCAGCTCTCAAACGCTCTTATGCGGCGACATGAGGAATAACATGAAATCTCTGAAGATCTGGCAACTGTTCGTCATCGCTGCATTAAGTGGAGCCTTCTCCGGCTGCTTATCCGGACATCGCTCGATGGCGGTTCCGGACATGATTCCACTGGGAGCCGTCAGTCGCGCTCACTGGCACACCATGGAAACGAACGGTGAGGCCAGTGACTTTGTGATCCATCGCAATGAGTTCGTGGACAACTCATCAGAGCTATCGCCTTATGGGCGGGATCACATTATGGAAATCGCCGCCAGGATGCCGTCAACGCCGTTCCCGGTTCTGGTTCAGCGAAGCGACAATAACTCCGACCCGGAACTTGATGCCGTGAGACGTAATCTCGTCGTAAGAGTACTGACCGATCTGGGCGCTGCGGACGCAGAACGGCGAACCGTAGTCTCGCAACCCTACAGCAACGGAATCAACGCTGTCGAAGCTGAACAGGACTATGGCCGTTTCCGATTATCGCGCAGCAATGGATCCGGCAACGGAGTTGGTAACGGAAATAATGGTGGTGGTTCATTCTGACGGCAGGCTGTTCAACATTTCCGACGAATTCAACGCGGCAGGTTTTCCTGCCGCGATTACTGCGCTTAGTGGCCACGACACATGCAGAAGTTGTCATTAGAACGGCAACATCTGCCGATAGTCGTTGAAGGTGGGTAGATTCAGAATCTGAACGTGTCGGACGATCTCGACATGGTCTGAGACCAGTCGTATAACGACGGGCTCCTGTGGTCAGCTCTCGTTTCTCTCACGGCTGACCATTTCCATCTTTTCAAGACGGATGGCTTGCCATGACACGAAGCCCCCATTGTATCGGGCTTATATGCCTTGCTGTGTTCTCAGGATGTCAGTCGATCGACTCATCTTTGTTTCCATGGCAAACAGCGAATCAGACAAAATACAAGACGGCCGAAGAACTCGCGGCCATGAACAATCCTCAACCCGTCGCTGCGCGCACTGAGGGCGAGCAGGATATTCAACAGACGGTCATGGCGACGGCCAGTTCGCAACCGGTGTCGACGGGACGAGTTCAACAGCTGGTTCAGTCGGGACAAGCAGCCCTCCGCGATGGTCAGTCTCCCGCACACCTTGAAAGAGCGCGACAGGATTTTCAGCAGGCACTCAGTCTCGACGCGGGTAACACCGACGCCCACCATGGCATCGCGATCGTAGCCGACCTGGAGGATGAGTGGTCAGTTGCAGAATACCACTACAAACAGGCACTGCGACAGCAACCGCAGGACCCAGGTATTTTGAATGACCTTGGATACAGTTACCTGCTGCAGAAT
The DNA here is from genome assembly GCA_029245955.1 of Fuerstiella sp. Taxonomy (GTDB): domain Bacteria; phylum Planctomycetota; class Planctomycetia; order Planctomycetales; family Planctomycetaceae; genus Fuerstiella. The sequence continues at coordinate 264,593 of JAQWOH010000043.1, forward strand.
CGATACGATGAATCTTCACAGTACCTGAGGCAGGCTCTTCACGTTGCTCCTCAGCATGAACATGCTCACATTAACCTGGCACTGCTGGCACTGAAACGCGGCGACCGCCGAGCTGCCGAATCGCAACTGGCTGAGATCTATACGGCGGATGACGTGAATACAACCATTGCTCGTCTGGAGCAGGACCTTCAGCCGAAGGACGCCAACGCTATACAGGTTGACGTATCTCAGCCACTGAATGTGTCGTTTGAGGAAACAAAACGGCTAATGGCCGAAGAACGCGTGCGTTCCCAGAGGGCTCGGCAGGAAAGAGCAAATCAAGAGCAGCAAAGACTGGCAGCTGGCGGGCTGCAAAGACCGACTGGTCGATTCACGCCGCAGCCGCAGCAAACCACGATGTTTCAACCAAATACAACTTCAGCCTACCCGGTGGCCTTGAACGCGGGGAGAACATCGACCGCAAACGTGGTTACTTCGTACGGCTACCCAACGTCCCCCCGCCCAGACATTCAGCACCACGGTGCCGGTGCTGCCCCCCGTGAGACGTTCGTGAATGCTCCCGCAAACAGCTACCCGACCGGGGTCGCCGCAGCTCAGATGGCAAATGTCGCCACGCACAACACAGTTCCTCAATTCTCCGGCGGTCAGTCAGCACCGTTTCCTCAGCAGGGCATAGCGCCACATCAGTCTGCGCATGCTGCCGCGCCCGCACAATACGAACGGCCGTTGCAGCAAGATCACCCAGCCCATTACGGAGTTCAGACACAATTTGCCACCCGGGGATCGCCGACCCAGGGATTGATACAGCAGGTCACGCAACCGCGGATTTCGAATCGTTACGGAGTTCCACAACCCGCGGCGCCCGTACAACAGTTTCAAAACGCGGTACCGCAGAATTACCAGGCTCCGGTTGCCGGACTTAACACCGGTCCGGGAGCATTATTCCCGATCACCACAGGGAATGGCTCAGTCAGCCCGGCAGGAATGAACCAGATCCGGTCGTCCTTCTCTCAAACTTCGACTCAGCCTCGATTTCCGGGGCAGAATGTCGGTGGTGTACCCAAAATGATGCCGGGCACAAACTCGATGATCAATGGAGGAATGTACCAACAGCCGCCACGAATCCTTCCGGCCGAACAGCATCTGCAACAGATGCGATACAGCCAGCAGGAACCGGTACCAACCGTGCAGCCGCCTGTTGCGGCCATTCCGTCAGTGGGACCTCCGACGTTTGCTGCAGGAGGTGTTCTGACGCCAGCCGAATCGTCACCGCAAAGCTACGGAACACATCGGAGTCAGCAAATGGCGGAAGGTCCTGCAATAACTCAAACCACTTCTACGGGAACCCAGCCGTCCAGCAATCGACAGGGCGTCGGCCACAATCCCGACGTGCAGCTCAGGGCGGCCGTCCCGGCAAGTCCGTTGGCGGCTTATGAACAGCAGCTGCGTGGTCTGAACAGCCAGTACAACCAGGCGATACAACAGGTGCAGGACAACCGTGGCGGGTTGAATCCTGTGCAGGCCCGGTATTGAACCGTATGAAGTCCCGCAGGGTCTCCTGTATGTGCGTTACAAAGCCAGGCTCAGCAGCCGTTCTTCGATTTCGTGGATCACATCAGCAACGGTGCGACCGCGACACGATGTCGGCAGGCTGATCGGCGAGTCGCTGTCAATCCATAACTGCACGCGTTTTTCCGCAGCCACAACAGTACTGTGATCGCGTCCCCCGAAGTACATCCCGATTTCGCGGTAGGCCGACTTCGTCAGTTTCCGAGCGATGTACATAGCCACTGCCCGTGGGCAGCTCACCGCTTTGCGACGTGATTTTGAACGCAGATCGGCAGTCGTCAGACCAAACGCGTCGCAGATCACCTTTTCAACATCACTGATGCGTACCAGTCGGCGGCACTCACGCTCCATATCTCCGAGAATTTCACGAGCACGAGAGACAGTGATTCTTTTTCCGCCGAGCTTGTAATGGCCGTGCAGGCAGTTCAGAGCCCCCTGTATTTCCCGAACATTGTTACGACACTTTATGGCGACGTAATCCAGAGCTTCCTGGGTAAAGCTCTCTCGAATCGGAAGCGCCAGCGATGCCGCGATACGACGTCGGGTTTCTTCGGAAGGACTTTCGATCCGGCATACCAGCCCGCTCATGAAACGTGTCGTCAGTTCTTCACGGTGCTTGCTCAGCAGACGGGGATGACGATCGCCGGTAATCACAAGCTGCCCGCCATGCTCGACAACCTGCACCACCGTGTGCAGGAATTCCTCCTGGGTTGCTCGCTTGTTATCAAGGAATTCAATGTTATCGACAAGCAGAACGTCCACATTTCGAAACCGCTGTCGAAACGAGGGAACAGTCCTGGAAGCCAGCGCCTGCGTAAAGTAATTCGTAAACGATTCGCTGGTCAAATACATCACATTCAGGCTGGTATGTGTTGTCTTGACTTCGCTGTATATTGCTTCCAGCAAATGGGTTTTACCGACACCTGTTGGGCCGTGGATATACAGAGGATTGAAACGTTCACCCGGAAATTCAGCAACCTGTTGCGCGGCCATCAGCGCAAGGTCATTGCACTCGCCCGACATCAGACCCGCAAATTGTCGAAATCGCCGACGATTTGCCGGTCGTACGGCCAGGGACTGAACACCTGTAACCGAGGCTGCCACCTTCGCAGCAGACCGAACCGCCCCGGCCACAACCGGCTGGTCCTGCACTGGAGGCATAGCGACAGCACGTTCTTCAACAACTGACACCTTATCTGTGGAAACAACCGCGGTCTGCAGCGACTCATCGACGGAAAGCTCAAACCTTCCGGCAGGCCCCAGCAGGGCGGCCGCAGCCATGCTGAACTGTGACCGAAACCGCTTCAGCAACCAGTTCGAAATGAACGGATTTGGCACATAGATGTGCAGCGTATCGCCGGTTACGGAAAACCTGCTGCGTTCGCGGAACCAGTGTTGAAAATGTTGATCGCCAACGGCCTTTCGAATGACCGCCACGACAGGCTCAGACTCTGCGGCATGGTACGATCCCGTCGTCTTTCCCTGATCAGCGGGCTGCGTCATGCGACCCCTCCATCGAAACTCCGCGCAGCATCACACCGGGGAGGAAAAGTGCAGAAAAACCGGCACTCCGTCGCCTACGGCAGACACATTGGGAGATGACTCATGTGTGGATGCGTGCAACAGAGGTGCAGAATTCTGCCGCATGCCTTACTCAACTCAACGGCGACGATCTTAACTCGCAATAACCAACTGTCAAATGACGCAGCGTCATTTATCATGCTCAAAAACAGACACGGAACGTAAGTCCGTCTTAGAACACCACTTCGATATTTGGTGCTAAGAAACCGACCTTGCTGATTGCCGAATCAGAAAAATCTGCTCTCACTGAAACTCCGGATTTATGTCACGAATCAAAGTTGTCTTTTCCATCGGATCGATGCATGGCGGTGGCGCAGAGCGGCAGCTGGTCGGCCTGTTAAGACATATTGACCGAAGCCGATTTGAGCCTTTTCTGTATCTGGTCTATGGCTCCGGCCCTCTTCTGGCTGAGATTCCGGAAGACATTCCGATCGACACATTCGAATCACGCGACACGAATCGTCCGACCCGATTTCCAGGAACCATGCACCGTCGGCGAGTCGACGACATGAGTCGTTTTCTGCGCCAGGTGCGGGCAGACGTCAGCTACGACCGAACCTTTCTTATGACGCTGATTGCTGCTGATGCGGCACAGCGCGTCAACGTGCCCAACATTTCAACAATTGTAACGGACCCGAAGTATGGATTCCGGCCCGTCGCTGGACGGTTTCAGTCAGTCAAACGACGACGATTGCGAAGACTCTATACTTATTCCGCATGTGTCGTCGCCAATTCCAGCGGCGCCGCGCGATCAGCGGAATCATTCTACGGTCTGACACCGGAATCGGTGACGACGCTGTACAACGGAGTCGACATCGACAGTGTGATACGGCAGGCCACAGTAAAAATAGACGACGACTGGTGGAACGCTACTGCAACTGCCCGGCAGAGCTTTCGCATCGCCACAGCGGGCCGACTGAATAGAGAAAAGGGGTTCCATCTGCTGATCGACGCAGTGGCGCAACTGCGAAACCTGAATCCCGATGTAAACTTACGCTTAGCGATTCTGGGAGAGGGACAAGGCCGACAGGATCTCGAAACACAGATTTCAGAACTTCAGTTGCAGAACAGGGTCAGACTGCTCGGCTTTCGCACTGACGCTCCCGCATGGTACAGAACAGCGGATCTGTTCGTGCTGCCTTCATTTTTTGAAGGTATGCCAAACGTGCTGCTTGAATCTATGGCCTGTGATACGGCTGTGCTGTCTACCGACTGCCCGTCCGGACCCGCAGAAATTCTACAGAACGGTCAATTCGGAGCTTTGTGCCCGATCGGAAACGTAAACGCTCTGACGACAGAGATTGCGAAATTCGTGGCGGATCGAAGCCTCGCAAAACGTTATACTCCAGCAGCATCTGAACATGTCCGTCAGAATTTTTCGATTTCAGCAACGGTCGGACATCTGGAAAACCTGCTCGAAGACGCGTCAAATACACACAGGGCCTGACATCGCTGTATGAGACGATTTGTGCGCGTCGCGATTACGCTCAAGGGGCTGTCCCGACACCGCCGGGGTGCACTCCGTGAACGAAAACACAAAGCAAAACAATGATGCAGCATATAACACCAACTTCCACCAACGGACTAGCTCCCGTCAATGATTTCGCGCGACGTTCGTGTTCCGGACGACCACCACGAATCGAAGCTCGCAACGCAATCACAGCGGAAGGGCTGGATGGCTTCCAACTGGTGATGTCTTCCCTGCGAAACAGATTCATTGGAAGCAGTCTTGTGGCACTGATCATTCTGACACATGCCGCGGGCTGCCCCGGGCAGGCTCGCGATCGGTTTTCGGAGATTCGCCGGCGGATGGTTGCCGAAGTCATCGAAGCCGAAGGAATCACAAACCCCCTGGTGCTGGACGCCATTCGCAACGTACGAAGGCACGAGTTTGTCACTGGCACGCTTCGAGGTCGCGCCTACCAGGACACAGCGTTGCCGATTGGTTCACAACAAACGATTTCTCCACCGTACATCGTGGCGTACATGACCGACACCATCGATCCTCAACCGGAAGACCGCGTTCTGGAGGTGGGTACAGGAAGCGGCTATCAGGCCGCGGTACTTGCAGAAATCGTCAAGGAAGTCTACTCCGTGGAAATCGTTTCCGCGCTGGCAAAGTCCGCGACCCGGCGGCTGTCGAAACTTGGTTATGACAATATCAAGGTGCGTGACGGTGACGGATACGAAGGCTGGGCAGAACACGCCCCGTTCGACAAGGTGATCGTCACCTGCTCACCGGAGAGTGTGCCGCAGCCACTCATTGATCAACTTCGCGATGGCGGCATGATGATTATCCCCAAGGGGCAGCGATACCAGCAGTCGTTCTATCTGCTGCGAAAGGAGGGTGGTGAACTGAAGGAACAGAAGCTTGTGCCAACACTGTTTGTGCCAATGACGGGTGCATCAGAACAGCAGCGACGAGTGCAGCCGGATCCCCGCCACCCTTCCATCGTAAACGGCGATTTCGAAATCGATGGCAACGAAGATGGCCGCGTGGATGGCTGGCATTATCAGCGACAGGCGGAGATGTGTTCAGAAAAACCGATGCGTGGTCCAGTCTGCCTGCGTTTTTCGAACCAGGACCCCGGTCAGCTGTCGCAGGCATTGCAGGGCTGTGCGGTGAGCGGACGCAATGTTGCGGCTCTTGACCTCGCTGTCTGGGCTCGAGTCGATTCCGTCGTTCCCGGTCCGAGGACGACAGACTTCGCGGCCGTCGTGATTCACTTCTACGATTCCGTTCGCCGCGAACTCGGAGTACAGATTGTGGGTAAGTGGCGAGGCACCGCAAACTGGCAGCAGTCACGCCGTCGAATTCCGGTGCCTACCAACGCACGAGAGATCGTGATCCGAATCGGTCTGAACGGCGCAACCGGTACACTGGATCTGGACGATTTCCGTATGGCTCCCGTGCTCCGGCGCTGACACCGCTTCATCATCGCCGGTCCACATGGTATGGTGCCTGTTGTCGGAACCGACCATGAAGTCAGAGAAGGGCAGTCGAGGCACGATTCCGCAAATCTCCAGGACTGGCCCCGGTCTGTTCGACAGCGAAATGCTGACCGGTTTTTCATGAAGCAGTCAACGTCAGACTGTGGGATTGTCGGTACACCGTCGCGCGACTGATGCCGCCGGGCGGGCGAGTAAGAAATCGATGGGGACGTTCATGTGCTTTTATCCGGCTTCCTGTGGCAGGACATTTCGATACAGCCAATCGCTGCGGTGTTTTTTTTTGGTGCTCCTGACACTACTGTCTGCGACCGTGAGTGCCCAGGACGAGTTCGGCGCCGCCGTGCGAAAAGCCATATCAGCGGTCGCTCCAGGAGTTGTACGCATTCGAATCGTCGGCGCGGCAACCGGCGACGATCTGACCGTTAATTCAAAGGTAACGACGGGGATTGTCATCAGCAAAAGTGGTGACGTGCTTACGAGCGTCCTGGGTTTCAGCGGTAGTTCAGCCGGCATTCTTGTGGAAGATGCCGCTGGAAATCGCAGTGCAGCAAAAGTCGTGGCAACAGACCATGTCCACAAGCTGGTGCTGCTGAAGTGTGAAACTCTGGCTGCCGGCTTGCCGCAGTTCGCATCCGACCGCTGGCCGGCTGTAGGGGCATGGTCCATCGCTGTCGGAAAGCTCTATCCCGGCGCACAGCCGTCTTCGTCGGCGGGTATCATCAGCGCCACTCAGCGAGTTCACGGACTCGCAATTCAGACCGACGCGAAAATCTCTCCGGTCAACTACGGGGGACCACTGGTTTCGCTCAATGGTGAGGTACTTGGAATCCTGGTTCCACTGTCTCCCGGTGATTCGGGGACCGAAATCAGTGCTGGCGTTGAGTGGTATGATTCAGGTATCGGCTTTGCAATTCCTGGCGTCGACGCGCTCGCGATTGCAGAACGACTGCGGTCAGGAAACGATCTTTTTCATGGCGTCATGGGAGTGGGCTTTGCCACACGCAATCCGCTGGCAACGAACTTTCCTGTTCGTGCCGTTCACCCGGGATCACCGGCAGACATCTCAGGTCTGCAGAAAGGCGACCAGATCGTTGCGGCAGACGGCGTGCGGATGGATCGATTGGGAATTTTTGAGTCCGTTGTGAAGAAGTCCTATGCCGGCACGACACTCAGCCTGTCGTTAAAACGTGGCGACACGTTGCTTGAAAGGAATGTGGTCCTGACAGACAAACTAAAACGATTGCCGCGTGGCTTTCTGGGAATTATCGCGGGCGGGGCAGACAACAATACAGGGGAAGACAATGATCAGGGTGTACCGGTTCACGCTCTGCCAAGTTCGCCCGCCGCTCAAGCCGGATTGCCTGACGAAGCAATCGTCAAAGAGATCGACGGAACAGAAATATCGTCGGTCGCTGAATTACGAAAGGCCTTGACTGACGTCAAAGAAGATCAACAGGTGGAGTTAACATTTGCTTTGGCCCGGGATACGGAAGAACGCTCGATCAGCATCACAGCGAAAGGCAGGCCAGACCAGGTACCGTCTTTGTCAACGGAATTTGCTGGCAGAATCTATGGGACTCCGGCCGCGTCAGCGTGGCACCGCCAGGAAGAGAAGCTCGGTGCAGACGGTGCAGGCGTCTGGTCATACGTCCCGAAGGAAGAATCAGCCAGGACGACGGGCGTCGTCGTACTGCTGAATGAAAGTACAACACCGGCGGAAGTGGTGCTCAACAGCTGGCGCAGCGTTGCTGAAGAGCACCATCTATTGCTGGTCGTGCCGGAAAATTCGGAGAACAGTGACCTGGGACGAGAAGATCGAGCCGTTGTGACGGACGCGATTGCTGCAGTTGCGAAGGGCCGGAAGCTGGATATGCGTCGCATTCTTCTGGTGGCCGAGACACAACAAGCTCTGCTGTGTACACAACTACTACTCGATCAAAAACTGCCGTTGCTCCGAGCAGCCGTGTACATCAGGTCCTGGCCTCAGGTCTCTGGCCTTCCGCCAGAACAACTGGCTCGAAAAAACACCTCCGTTTTAATATTTCGCCAGGCTGGCCGGTCCCGTCAGTCACAGGCGCTGACCGAGCAGGCCGCGCTGGATATGAGGGGGGCAGGGGTATGGACACTGACTCCGGCATTTCCAACCCAGTCAGAACCATCAGTTGCCGAACGGGTCGCTGCATGGGCGCTCCTACTGAAGGCTGAATGAACGCTGCGGTTCAACCCGGGGCAGAAGACGGAGCTGCGAGCCGACGAACGATCAATCTGTGATTGCAGTTGCGGCGATCCTTCGCTGGCGAACATGGTTGCGATTTCCCGAAGCCCGCGACCGAGCACATGAATCCTGTGCGGTCAGTTGCTAACTGGGGTGAGGTCACCGTACAATCGTGGCCACCAGAGATCTGCCCTGCATTTTGAGGAATTGGCGATGACAGATGTTGAATTTATACCCCGACTGACTCAACTGGCACAGGTTGGTGGGGGCGGCAATGAATTCGTCACACTTCTGTTGGGCGGTTTTTTCCTGATCGTGGGGGTTATTGTCCTGATTTTTGTCGGAATGTTCGCGTCAGTGGCCGCGCTCTGGTTTCGAGGATTCATGTCTGGAGCCAACGTCGGGCCACTGCAGTTGGTGGTCATGAAACTAAAGAAAGTGAATCCGCACGTGATCGTGGAGTCACGCATCATGACTCGTCAGGCCGGACTCGCCAACATCACAACGAACCAAATGGAGTCGCACTATCTGGCGGGAGGTAACGTACCGATCATCATTCGTTCCCTGGTCGCAGCGAATCGAGCCAACATTGATCTGGAATGGAATACTGCTGCGGCTATTGACCTTGCCGGACGTAACGTTCTTGAGGCAGTCCAGACAAGTGTCAAAACGAAGGTCATCGACTGTCCTGATCCTTCGCGGCATGGACGTTCAACGCTGGACGGAGTTGCTCGCGATGGAATTCAGCTGAAAGCTCGCGCTCGCGTGACGGTCCGTACCAACCTGAAGCAGTTGGTAGGTGGGGCCACGGAAGAGACGATCATTGCCCGAGTCGGCGAAGGTATCGTCTCAGCCATTGGGTCCTGCATGACGCATAAAGAAGTACTCGCTAATCCCATGCTGATTGCCAAGGCGGTTCTGGACAAGGGGCTGGACTCGCACACGGCTTACGAAATTGTATCGATCGACATCGCCGACATTGACGTCGGTGACAATGTCGGCGCCCGATTACAGGCTGATCAGGCCGAAGCCGATGTCCGAATCGCGCGAGCCAAAGCTGAAGAACGTCGAGCGCAAGCGGTAGCCAGCGAGCAGGAAATGAAAGCTCTGACACAGGAAAATCAGGCAGAAGTCGTTCTGGCGGAAGCTGAGATTCCAACCTCAATGGCTGCGGCTTATCGCAGCGGCGGCCTGCGCGCCAGCGGAACGTGACCTGTTCGCAGGAAATGCTGAAAGCAAAATTGCACGATGACTGCCACAGGGGTCGCGCAGTGTGCGTAGCTCATTATGCTGCAAACGCCGGACGGGCGGGGTAAGACGGCCTGCGTTCTAACCGTCTTCCGGATGAGATTCACCTGGTGTCTCATGGGTTAACGACCCCGGATCAAGCGTCCGACGCCGGGATACAGGACCAGGCTCAAGCGTTGAGTGTTGATTCATGCGTTACAAGAATGTCTGTGTTGAAGCGGTAGTCCATCGACTGCCGCCTGATGTGGTCACATCGGATGACATTGAACGTCAGTTGGCGCCGGTTTACGAACGCCTGAATCTACCTTTCGGCCGCCTGCAGCTGATGACGGGGATTCAGGAACGCCGTTTCTTTGACCGTGGCACACTTCCAGGGCAAGTCAGCGTGCAGGCGGCAAATGATGCCGTGGAGGCGTCAGGAGTGCCTCGTGAGAAATTTGGTGCGCTCATCCATGGTTCCGTTTGTCGAGATCAAATGGAACCTGCCACAGCCGCCGGGGTTCATGCTGGAGCAGGACTGCCGGACGATTCGTTGGTTATGGACGTCAGCAACGCCTGCCTTGGACTTCTGAACGGCATGCTGGTGGTCGCGGATCTTATTGAGCTGGGTCGTATCAGTGCTGGTGTCATCGTGGGTACGGAAACCGGACGAGGTCTTGTTGAGGGCACGATCGACAGCCTGTTGAAAGACAAGACCCTGACGCGAAAATCAATCAAGTCCGCATTTGCGTCCCTTACGATCGGGTCGGGCAGCGCCGCGATTGTGCTTTGCCACAGTAGCCTGAGCCAGACCGCACACAACCTGGTTGGCGGAGCATTTCTATCAGACACCTCCCGGCACGATCTTTGCGCAGGCGGCGTCGCAGCAGACATTCACGGAGACAGCCGTCCTCGCATGGAAACCGACTCTGAAGGTCTGCTGCGGGCAGGTATCGCTCTGGCAGAGCGTACCTGGAAGAAAATGAAGCATGAAGTCAGCTGGACTAATGACGATGTCGATCGCGTTTTTACTCATCAAGTTGGCAAACAACACCGCGCTTTGCTGCTGGAAAAGCTTCAACTGGCTCCGCATCTGGACTTTCCGACGGTCGAACGCTTCGGAAACACCGGGGCGGCTGCTCTGCCGATGGCGCTGGCAATGGGCCTGGAACAGAATCCTCCCGCCGCTGGCACAAAACTGGCGATGCTGGGTATTGGAAGTGGATTGAATTCCGTCATGCTGGGTATCGAATGCGGCACCGGTCGCTGATGTTCTGCTGCAGAATGTGCCGGTGCGGAGTGCTGATTCAGGCAAACCGGAGGTTTGTTCGCCACTTTTCCGTCTTTGTCTCGGATTGAGCTTCAGATTATGTTTTTTTATAAGAAAACCGTGTTGACACAAAAAGTCGATTAGGGCTATCACTCGGCCTCTCAAACCGAACTCACTCCTGAGTTCACAAATCCCTTCTCTCTCATCCCTTCTTCCCGTCCGGGAAATCTGAGAACACAACGACCTCCTCACAGGTCACCGCACATGCCTTGTTCAGGTCCTGAACAGGAATGTGAAACTGTGTTCGCACTTCATTCAATCCTCTCTCTCTCTCTCACCCTTTCGACTTGGTCAATAGTTGAGGAAATCATGAACGAGTACGCATCCGGCGCTCATCATGAGCCGCAGATCCTTCAGTTTCCCGGTGGCGCAATGCCTACCGTGCAGGGTTCGGCTGATAGCACTCCAGAACCTCCGACAGATTCCACTCCTGCTCCCCAATCGGTGTTGGTATTCTCGCCACGCCCCGGAGCTCGCCAGTTGCTCGCTGACGATGTGCGGAAGCGAGGAATGACTGTCTGTGAAACAGACAGTCCGGACGCAATGTTGTTTCACCTCAGCCGTCAGGAGTTTCAAATCTGCATCATCGACGATGCAGATAATGTTTCCAGACTGCAGGAAGTCAACGCGGCCATTCGCAATCATTCCCGATCTGCGCAGGTGCTGTGCATCGTTTCTGAAGATTCACGATGGGGGCGTGAAACGGTCCCTACGTTCGAATGCGAAATCATCGAACGTCCGTTTTCTGCAACTCGTTTTGGTGCGTCACTGCTGACCGCCATACAAAAATGCGAGCTCATCCGAGAAAACGAAAATCTGAAACGGCAACTGCTGAATCGCAACCTGATGGATCTTGTCGGCAGTACGGCAGCCATGCAGGCCCTGCGGGAAAGTATCCGCATCGCTGCAGACGACGACCGGACGGTCCTTGTTCGCGGTGAATCAGGCAGCGGCACAACACTGATTGCGGAAGGACTTCACCGCTGCAGTCGCCGTGCTGAGAAGCCGTTCCTTCGTATCGACTGCAGTCTGCACTCGGTTGAAACGCTGGAACATCAGCTGTTTGGCGACGGAACAGAAGACGGTTTCCCCGGCTACCTGAATATGGCTGACGGAGGATCTGTACTGCTGGACAACGTGGAAACCGTTGCTCTGCCATTCCAGAAAAGACTGGCTCAGCTGTTGGAACAGCGAGCCACTTCAATCCTGAACGGCACGGTGGATTCCCCGAACATCCGCTTCATCGCAGCCACGCATTCGGACCTGAATCGCCTGGCGATGGAAGGCCGTTTTCGGGACGACCTGCTTCAGCACCTCAGCGGAATTACGCTGCAGTCTCCTCCGTTGCGAGTTCGACACAACGATATCCCGCTGCTGGTCGAACATTTCATTGGAGAAATCTCACTGAAAGAGGGTCGGCCACCTCGCAGCATCAGCACGGATGCTCTGCAGCTTCTGGAAGGTCACTCGTGGCCCGGTAATGTTCGCGAACTACAGAATATTGTCGAACGTTCCTGCACGACGGATGTTGGTGGCGTAATCACTGCAGAATCGCTGCGACCATGGTTGCAGAATGAAGTAGTCGAAGACATCAGCGTAGATGGTGTTGGAATGACCCTTCGTGAAATGGAACGCAAACTGATCGAATCCACATTTGCCCGCTGTAACGGAAATCGCGAACGGACTGCTCAGATCCTGAAGATCGGGCTCAGAACACTCTCCGGAAAACTCAGAGAATACGGCTACCCGCCTCGCGGAGGTCCAGGTTCAAATCTGAAAATTCATGCACCGGAACGACAGGCCGCATAGGCATCGTTTCGCTGCAGTCAGGGCCAAAAGGGCGAGTCTTCCACCAAAGACTCGCCCTTCCTGCGTTTGGGGTTCCGGATTCACATCAGCAGATGTGCACACCACGGCCCTGAAGATCGCCTGCCACTGCCACGACCGCACACCATCAGACTCAGTCGTCACGTACCCTGACGTGCCAGCAAAGTCCACTCGCAATCCCAAAACCGAACCAACGGCTCGTCTTGTCGCAGAATTCGGCCAGACGTAGACTGTCAGCTTCATTCCTTCCAGCTCTGGTCGCCTGCGGTCTAAATCGCCAGACGATAATGTCAGTCAGGTACCAAACCTCCGTTTGCACAAAAAATGTATCGCGCCGTCGCCAGTAACCTCAGGCAACTGTTCACAGCGACCGCGCTGTTAGCGCTGTTGCTTTTGGCCACAGAGACCTGGCTGCAGACCAGCTCTGCCGTGCCGGCGTCTCGCATTGTTTCTCCGCAATCGTCGATGGAACTGCAAGACATCCTGGTGCCGTCCGACACGACACACCATGAGTTGCTGAGGCTGAATCACTCTGCAGCCATTACCGGGACTGTCGGTTTTTCCACCAACAGTCTGGGCATGCGGGGACAGGAACCGGAGAATCCAAAACCAGCGGGGCTCTTTAGAGTTCTGATCCTGGGCGACGAAGCCGTACTGGGACCTGGCCTGCCGGAAAAACATACGCTGACCTCCAGACTACAGGGTTTTCTTGCAGGGGCAACCTCGCGCAACATCGAAGTCTTGAACGGCGGAGTGCCGGGCTACAGCCCGCTGCTTTCGCTGCTTCAGTACCAAAACGAACTTATCAGGCTGCAACCGGACTTGATTGTGCTGCACTTCGACATGACCGATGTCGCAGATGATGTGGTTCATCGCCGATATCTGAAGCAGTCGGAGGGACAACAGATCTGCAGCAACCCGTTGCTCAAGGACCAGCGCAACAGTCAGGTCAGTGCGTTGAAAATGTTAAGAAATACGGCCATCTGCCGAACACTGGCGGCACGTATCCTGAACGCTGACAATGCGGAAAGCAGCAACTCAGGCTCAACAATCAGTCGAAACTACGAATGGACAACGAAATCAGGCCTGGATCTGCGGCTGCAGGTGCGGCACGCCATGGATCCGGTGATTCGACTGGCAGATCTGGCCGAACAACATCACGTTCACCTTGTCATCACGACATCTCCGGTACCCTGGCAAGTGGTTTCGGCTGATGATTTTCCGAAGCTGTCTAAGCAGGTTCGATTGCGCGACCGCTGGCCGGTTTCCGGAGATGTGCCGCAACTGGTGCTTAGGACGTTGTGCAGCAACTTGTCCATTTCTTTTTGCGACGCGACCGCGGCCTTTCGCGGCGCTAAATCATCGTCAAAGCTGTTTCGGTCCGATGCCACACAGCTGTCAGAATTCGGTACGGCTTTGTACGCTCGGGAAATAGCCGCCACTCTGCTCAAATCTCCGGAGGTTGCGAAGACGATCCTTCGGTCAACAACGGCATCAGTACCAACAACAGATAAATCATGAACGCATACGAATCTGCCTGCCACTACTTCTCAAATGCTGCATCGGTGATGGATCTGTCACCAAATATGAAGAAGCTGTTGCTGACGCCGGAACGTGAAGTCAAAGTCCAGGTCGCGATGAAAATGGACAATGGTGAAATCGCAACGTTCGTGGGATACCGCATCCAGCACAATAGTGCTCGAGGTCCGATGAAAGGGGGACTGCGATTTCACCATGACGTTGATGCAGACGAAGTCCTGGCTCTGGCCTCGCTGATGACGTGGAAGACAGCTGTTGTCGACATTCCGTACGGAGGTGCCAAGGGTGGGATAGCAGTCTCTCCTAAATCACTCAGCAATGTAGAGCTGGAGCTCATGACACGAAAATTTGTGGACGAGCTGCAGGACGTCATCGGACCGGACAAGGATATTCCCGCACCTGACATGGGCACGAATGCTCAGGTGATGGCGTGGATCGTTAATCAGTACGAAAAGTACCACGGCTTCAATCCGGCGTGTGTCACCGGAAAACCTCTGGAACTGCACGGTGCCGACGGACGGGAAGAGGCCACCGGGCGTGGTGTCGGGCTGTTGACGGAGGCGATGCTGCAGAAATTTGATAGGCCACTGGACGGCGTCACTATCGCCATTCAGGGCTTCGGGAATGTGGGTTCGTTTGCCGCTGCATATCTGCACGACCACGGCGCTCACGTTGTCGCGATATCGGACATCAGCGGTGCCAGATACGCCCCTGCCGGAATCGACGTCCCGGCCGCACTGTTGCATGTTGCCCGGAACCATTCTTTGAACGACTTTGAGACAGAACAGCAGATTTCCAATGAGGATCTGCTGATGCTGGACGTCGATGTTCTGATCCCTGCGGCGCTTGGCGGAGTTCTGACAAAGGAAAATGCTGCAAATGTTCGCGCCCGGTATGTAGTTGAAGCGGCAAACGGGCCGGTCACGCCCGATGCAGATGAAATCCTGCACCAACGTGATATTGTTGTCCTGCCCGATATTCTTGCGAACGCCGGCGGAGTCACGGTCAGCTATTTTGAATGGGTTCAGAACCAGCAGTACTTTCGCTGGGATCTGGATCGCACACGAGCAGAATTAGCAAAAACACTAACGGTCAGCTTCGAAAAAATGTGGGCGATCGCCAAAGAGAAACATATCCCGCTGCGTGCAGCCGCGTACCTGATGGGCATCGGTCGCGTTGGCCGAGCCACTGTCCTGGCCGGAATCTGAATCTGAGACAATTCATGAATACACTCGAACGGGAACTTCGGTCGCTGCAACTCTTCCACGGACTGGATGACGAAGGCGCTGCGAAAATTTGCGGTGCTCTGGGGCTGTCCGAGTTTGCAGCGAATCAGGCAATTCTTAAAGAAGGGGAATGCATTCAGGCCCTGTGGATAATCCTCTCGGGCGAGTGCATTGTGAGCCGGTCCGCAGAATCCGGACCGGAACATCCGTTGGCGATCCTGAACGAAGGAGATGTCTTCGGCGAAATGTCGTTCGTGCGAACAGCCCCCCATTCCGCTTCCATCCGAGCACTCACGGACGTAACGGCGTGCTGTTACCGACGCGATGACTTTCTGAAACTGTCACAGCAACACCCCGATATCGCACTGCAAGTCACCTCGAATATCGCCGACGTTCTGGCAGAACGACTCCGCCGAATGGACACATGGGTATGCGAAATCATGGCACGTCCGGACGGCCGTAAACACCGCAGCGAATGGGAAACGTTTCGGTCAGCGGTCTATACCAACTGGGATTTCTGACACAACGCAGCCGTCGGCAGATCATGGACCGCATATGGCAACGACGACCGCGACGCCACAGAGTGCTGCAATAATAAGATAATCTGATGCGTCAAAGTCGACAGAAAGAATCGACTCCGATCGCCTCGATTGTGTCAGAGTATTGCGATCCAGTCAGCCCCGCTCGGTTTCCTGTGGTATGATAACGGCTGCTTTTCATCACAAACATTCACTCGACTCGCCATGCATGACCTGCCTGCCTACGTAAACACAATTTCCCAAAACGCCCGCCAGGCGGCAACGGATCTGTCAACTGTCAATGGGGAACAGAAGCTGCGCTGGCTGAACAGCTGCGCAGAAAGCCTCGTCGCTCGCGCCGAAGAAATTATTGCTGCGAACGCGAAGGATCTGGCGGCAGGCGAAGCAAAGGGATTAAGCAGTGCCATGCTCGATCGCCTGCGTCTTTCGCCGGAACGCCTGCAGGGCGTGGCTGAGGCTGTGACTGAGATTGGCCAGTTACCCGACCCGGTCGGTGAAATCATGGACAGCTGTAAACGGCCCAATGGACTGTTGGTGACCAAGGTGCGAGTACCGCTGGGTGTGGTCTTCTTCATTTATGAATCCCGGCCAAATGTCACCGTCGATGCCGCGGCATTATGTGTGAAGAGCGGTAACGCCGTAATTCTGCGAGGCGGCAGCGAAGCGTTTCACAGTAACACGGCGTTGTACTCAATCCTGCGAGCAAGCCTGATAGCAGAAGGCTTGCCAGAGAATGCGGTACAACTTGTGGAAACGACCGATCGCGCAGCCGTCGGCGAGTTTCTTGGCAAGGGTGAACTGATCGACGTAACGATTCCTCGCGGTGGCAGGTCACTGATTGAACGAGTGTCCAGAGAAGCAACGATGCCCGTGATCAAGCACTTCGACGGCATCTGTCACGTCTATCTCGACAGTACCGCCGATCAGCAAATGGCCACTAACATTGTGATCAACAGCAAGTGCCAGCGACCTGGCGTCTGCAATGCCGCTGAAACACTGCTGGTGCACAGGGGCGCCGCAGAACGATTCTGGCCGGCCCTGGCCGCCGAGTTGCAGTCTAACGGCGTTGCACTGCGCTGCTGTTCACGGAGCGCCACAGGAGTCGCGGGCGCAGCAGTCGCGACGGACCAAGATTATGCAACGGAATACCTGGACCTGATACTGTCAGTTCGCGTAGTTGATTCAGTGGAAGATGCGGCGGCTCACATTCGAAAGTTCGGTTCCGGCCATACCGAGTCAATTGTCACACAGAGTCTTGTGGCCGCAGAGTACTTCCAGAATCATGTTGATTCGGCAGCCGTCATGATCAATGCCAGTACTCGTTTTAACGACGGGGGAGTGTTCGGCCTGGGAGCAGAGATCGGCATCAGCACGGATCGCTTCCACGCTCGCGGTCCTTGCGGACTTCGTGAAATCATGAGCTACAAATACGTTGTCCACGGTTCCGGACAGATTCGGTAACCGGGAACAGCGATTTCTTCACCTGCGTCCCTGAGATGCCAGCAATGACCGCAATGCGCAGATTTTGTTTTTTCCCGATTGTTGTGCTGTCCTGTCTGCCGATCAGCCGTGCAGACAACAGTTCCCCCCCACAGGTGCGGTCAATACTGCAGGCGAAGTGCTTTCGCTGCCATGGCCCGAAAAAGCAGAATGCCGAGGTGCGACTGGACTCTTTGTCGACAGATCTGGTTGAAAACTCGCTGGGAGCAGACACTTGGCACGACGCGTTAAATGTTATCAATATGGGGGAAATGCCGCCGGATGATGAAGTCCCGCTAACCCCTGAAGAACGCCGGGCCGTCACCGGCTGGATTGCAGGACAACTCAACCGACTTGCGAAGTCCCGCAAATCCACCAACGGTCGCGTCGTTCTGCGGCGTCTGAACCGGATCGAGTATCAAAACACGATGGCAGATCTGTTAGGGCTTGAAATCGACTATGTGAAAAACCTTCCGCCGGATCCACTCAGTGAAGATGGTTTTCGGAACAACGGTACTGCACTAAGAATGTCGGCGCTGCAACTGGAGTATTACCTGAAAGCCGCCCGCGACGGTCTGCAGCGGGCCATTGTCGAGGGCCCGGCTCCGGCGATCTTCGAACACAGCGCAGACGAAACCGTGGCAGATAAAGGGAAGGGCAACTGGACGAATCGTCTGGGACGTTCCGGACAGTTTGTGGCTCGCATTCCTGAGTTCCCTGACGAAGGTGAATTCACTCTGCAAGTAAGAACAAGGGCCGAAATCCCCGCCGGCAGTGCGTGGCCCGTCATGCAGATCAAACTGGGATTTCGAGCCGATGTAAGCAGTCCGGCTCGCGTGGTGGGAACCATCGACGTTGCCAACACCACAACGAAAGAATTTAGTTTCCATGGCAGGTTCGAAGAGTTCCCGATTCAGAGTCGTACTCAGAGTAAGTATCCTGGAATGCTGATCTGGATCGAAAACATCTACTCGGACGGGAAGACTGCTCCGAAACCGGAACAGGTCGTTGAGCAGCTTCCAAACGGCAAGAAACGAAAAACGACGGTCTGGAAGGAAGATCCACAGTTTCCGAAGATCATCGTGGAGTCGATTGCTTTCAAAGCTCCCGTCTTTGCCACGTGGCCGCCGCAGCATCACACACGAATCATTCCGCGCCTGCCGGCCTCCGTGGATGACGAACGTTCAGCAGCAGAGCGATCGCTGCGAACGTTTCTGCCGCAGGCGTTTCGTCGGTCTGTAGATGACGGTGATGTTCAGACGTTTATGAAATTCTTTGACGCGGTGCGTCTCACACTGGACAGCTTTGAGGCAGCGATGCGAGAAGTAATCGCAATGGCACTCGTCTCACCCGACTTCCTCTACATCGCAGAACCGAACAGCGACGGCCAACCGCTGAACGACTTTGAGCTGGCAAATCGACTTTCATATTTCCTCTGGAGCACGATGCCTGACCAGCAGCTCTTTGAATTGGCGAAATCCGGAAGCCTGAACCAGCCACAGCAGCTTGGCACGGAAGTTGGACGAATGCTGAGAGATCCTCGCTCAAACGCATTCGTGGAACAGTTTGCAGATCAGTGGCTGGACCTGAGCGGCATTGATCGAGTGGCCGTCAATCCTGAGTTCTATCCGGACTTTGATAACGCTCTCAAACCGCAATTTCGACAGGAGACGCAGAAATTCTTCGGTGAAGTTCTGCACAGCAATGAAAGCGCACTGGCGTTCCTGGACTCAGACTTCGTAATGCTCAACCAGTCTCTGGCAGATCACTATGGTATTGCCGGCCCAAGGGGCTCCGCTTTTGAAAGAGTTGATCTGCCGGCAGAGAGTCATCGCGGCGGTCTGTTGGGGCATGGTTCGGTGCTGCTGGCCAATTCCACTGGTGACGACTCGCACCCAATTAAGCGAGCCGTCTGGATTCGCGAGCGACTGCTTGATGATCCCCCGGCTCCGCCTCCGCCGAACGTCCCCGACCTGAACCAGGAATTACCCGAACTGGCACAATTACCGCTGAAGAAACAGCTGGAACTTCATCTGGAAAACGATGCCTGTGCAGGCTGCCACCTTAGTATTGATCCGTGGGGGGTGGCTCTTGAGCGATTTGATGCAATCGGTCTGCAGAGGAAGTACATTCGTCGCCGCAGTTCAGACAAAAAGGGGCAGTTTGTTAAACACGCGGTCGACACCGCCACACGATTGCCGGACGGTTACAGAATTGACGGACTGGCCGACTTGAAAGCTTATCTGGTCACTTACAAGAGTCAGGATTTTGCGAGAACCCTGGTCGTCAAACTGTTAACCTATGCACTTGGTCGCACGCTGGAGTTCAGTGATGACGATACTGTTGATAACCTGACGCTTCGGTTTGTGAAATCCGGCTACCAGCTCAGGACGCTGATTCGTGATATCGCATGCAGCGAAGTGTTTCGTGGTGTAACCACCAGGAAACAGTGAAGTGGCAGTCTCGCAGCGTCGGAATACCGATAGTCTGAATCAAAAGCCATACGAAAAGGACAACGCGTGTCTGACAAATCATGGCACATGCCGCGACGTACGATGCTGCAAGGCTGCGGTGTAACGATCGGGCTTCCATACTTCGAGTGTATGGCGGACCACGCATCTGCTACGTCACGTCCCCGCAGATTCTGTGCCGTCTACTTCCCCTACGGCATCGTACTGCGCGACGAAGATTCCGATGCCGGCAGATGGAACTGGTTTCCTAAAGGCAGCGGGACGGACTTCCGGTTCGGAGACAGTCACCGGGCGCTGGAACCGCTGAGAAATGATCTGACGATTTTCAGCGGACTGTCACACCCCAACGGTCGCAGAATGAATGGACATGACACATCGGACGTCTGGCTGACAGCTGCGGAGCTGAAGGGAGGACAGCTGAAGAATTCAGTGTCGATCGATCAATTGATCGCACTGCGGCACGCTGACAGCACTCGATTTGCGTCGCTGATTATGTCCACAGACGGAGGCGTTGGCGAACCAACCCGGTCGAGCACACTGTCCTTCAGCCGCACAGGACAGCCGATTCCGGCCATGAACAGACCGCGTATGGTCTTTAACCGCTTCTTCGGCGCAGACACGGAGTCACTGAAAAAGCAGACGCAGCAGCTTAAAAACTCCGCCAGCATGCTCGACCTTGTACTGGAACATTCGAGGTCATTGCATCGTCGTCTCGGCCGACTGGATCAGATGAAACTTGATGAGTATCTGGCGTCCGTGCGTCAGATCGAAAAGCGCGTGGAACAGTCACAACGCTGGCTGCACGTTCCCAAACCTCAGGTTTCGGCCACAGACCTTCATCTTGACGCCGACGACACAACACCTGGCGAATTGATCAGGACCATGTACGACCTGATTTTTCTGGCCTTCCAGACAGATTCCACGCGAGCGGCCACGTACCAGCTCGGCAATATGAACGGAGCGACTTCCATTGCCGGCAAGTTTCCTCAATTACTCGGCTTCGCCAACAAGATGCATGCGCTGGCACATGGCGCCAGAAAAGGTGATGCCGGTGCAGAAAACCTCGGTCAATGGGACCGTTTTCTGACCGAACAGCTGGCTTATTTCATACATCGCCTGAAGGACACCCCGGAAGGCGATGGCAATCTGCTGGACCACACAATGATCTTTTATGGCAGCAGCAACAGCCACACTCACGTCAATCAGAACTATCCCCTGCTGCTGGCAGGCGGCGACAAGCTGGGCCTGAAGCACGGTCAGTACCTGCCGATGACTGAAGACGTACCACTGTCCAACCTGTTTGTCACCCTGCTGAACCGTCTGGATACGCCCGTCAATCATTTCGTGGACAGCACGGGCGAAGTCGCTGAAGTCGTGACAATGCTGAATTGATCTACACTTCGCAGTTCAGATGCTGACCAACACTCCTTTGCGCCGCATCTTCTCACGAACGTATGTCTGCAGCCCTTACAACGCCATTTGCCATTGCTTAATGGCATCAATGGGACGCACCAACATCACAACATTCAGCGTCAAACAGTCACGAATGGCCAGCACCAGAAGAAGCTCGGTTACCAGGAAAAACATGACAGAATGCGATGGCTTTAAACGAGCGGCCAAAAGGAATCCCGCTGCACAGGCTACGATGTCAAACATTGAGTTTGCGATCGAGTCACCGTAATAGTCCAGAGAAATGGTGGCCTCGCGGTAGCGGTCGATGATCAACGTAGAGTTCTCCAGAACCTCCCAGCCGGCCTCAAGCAGGACTGCAGCGAGAAACCGATGAGACAACGGTCCAGACTTCCCTAGCCCGTACAACAGAACGTACAGGACGATTCCATGAAGTACGTGGGTGAAGAAGTACGGGTCGATGAGGTGCTGAGAGTTGTGCTGCGACCAGATATCCCATGACCAGGGCGTCCAATTGCCACACTCACACCAGTGAACTCGTCCCATCAGATGCAGCACGGCCGCCGTGACCAGCATTACGCCGGCTGTCACGACAAGACACTTTATGACGCGAAACTCCGGCCGCGGAAAACTGACGTCGTCATTCATTGAAAATTAGGCTGATATCCATAATTTCAGCAATCTGACTGAGCGAATTCAGACCACCGAACGGCCTGCGTGTTGCTCAGGCGATCAAATGAGTAACGCCCGCTTTACCATCATCATAAGAATAAACGACGACAGAGAGCCACACGAATTGGTGCAGCAGGAGGAAATTCGCGGTCTCCATATCGCTTTTGAATCTATTCGATGACAATCCGCGGTCACTCCACTTCACGTATGCTCGATTCTTCCTAGAATCCCCGTTCATATCTGATCCGGTGCCGTCTGCCACCGAAAAAACCGCCCGTATTCTTGATCCGTCCTGAGCAACCAGAAGCCGCCTGAGAGCGGAACCCTGAATATTCCATGGCCAAACGTGTTCGTATTGATGATCGGGTTGAACAGCGAACACGAGAAATCGGGGAAGAGTTGTTTGGGCGACTGAATCATCGCACTCCCTCCATATTCCACGGCCGCTGGTGGGAAGATCGCCTGATGAACTGGGCGATGGAAGACGAAGCGGTCAAAGTTCAGATGTTTCGCTTTGTGGATGTGCTGCCCATGCTGAGGGACCACACATCCATTGCCAGGCATCTGGAAGAGTATTTCGAAGACGTCAAACAGCATCTGCCGTGGGCCGCACGAATTGGACTGGATCTGTCAACCAATAACAGCATTCTTAGTCGGGCACTCGCGTTCAACGCCCGAACCAATGCGTCGCGGATGGCGCGACGCTTTATCGCTGGCGAGAACGTACCGGAAGTGCTCAGATCCGTGCGGCAACTGCGGCAAAGCGGCTTCGCCTTTACACTGGACCTGCTGGGCGAATCAATCATCAGCGATACTGAAGCGAATCAATATCAGCAGGCTTATATCAACCTGATCACAGGCATGTCGGAAAAGGTCGACAGCTGGTCTGAAGTCAGAGTACTGGACAATGATCACATCCGACCGATTCCTCGATTGAATGTGTCCATCAAGCTGTCGGCGCTGGACAGTCAGTTCTGCTCGATTGATCCGGTGGGAAGTCGAGATCGGGTGCTTCAGCGCCTCCGGCCGATTCTAAGAGCTGCCCAGGAACACCATGCCTACGTTCACTTCGACGTGGAACAGTACGACTACAGAAACCTGACGTTCGACATCTTCGAACACGTGTTGATGGAAGACGAATTTCGATCATTTTCCGACGCAGGCATCGTGGTGCAGGCTTATCTTCACAACGCGGAAAATGACCTGAAGCGACTGCTTAAGTGGACAAAAAAACGGGGCACTCCGATCACCGTAAGGCTGGTCAAGGGAGCGTACTGGGACTACGAAACTATTCGTTCCGAATACCGTAACTGGCCGTCGCCGGTGTTCCGTCGCAAATGGCAGTCGGACGACAGCTTTGAAAAACTGTGCCGGTTCCTGATGAAGAACCACGAATGGCTGAGGCCTGCGTTAGCCAGCCACAACCTGCGAAGCCTGTCTCACGGGCTGGCGTGGGCCGAAGAATACAAGGTTCCCAGGCGGGCCTATGAAATACAGATGCTGTACGGCATGGGCGACAACCAGGCTCAGTTGTTTTCTGAGCGTGGCTATCGCGTCCGTATTTACACGCCGTTTGGCGAGCTGATTCCCGGCATGGCCTACCTTGTGCGGCGACTGCTGGAAAACACATCCAACGATTCCTTCATTCGGCAGAGCTTCACAGAACATGTTGCCGTGGAGAAACTTCTCATGAAACCATCCGATCACGCTGTCGCAGAACCTCCAATTGAAGATGAGGTTGCCGAGGGCTTCACCAACGAACCGTTGACCGATTTCAGCATCGAAGACAACCGCGTTGCCATGCAACAGGCTCTGGACGATGCTCGCAGCGAATTCGGGCAGACGTATCCGTTGGTGATCGACGGTAAGTCCAGTGAAAGCCGTAGTACTCTGAGCTCGCGGAATCCGTCGGACACCGCAGAAGTTGTCGGACACGTGGCATCGGCGACCGCAGATCAGGCCGCAGATGCGGTTGACGCAGCTCAACGCGCCTTCCCGCAGTGGGCGGCCATGGAAACGAATAACCGCTGTGAGTACCTGGAATTGATCGCCGCAGAGATGCGCGAACGACGCTTCGAGATGTCGGCGTGGATCTGCTTCGAAGTCGGCAAGCCGTGGCCCGAAGCGGACGCGGACGTGGCGGAGGCAATCGACTTCTGCATGTATTACGCTCATGAAATGCGGCGTCTGGATGCTCCTCAGCAATGTGACTTCAAGGGCGAAGAAAACAGCTACAGCTACCGGCCACGAGGAGTCGCAGCCGTGATTACTCCGTGGAATTTCCCGTTGGCCATTCTTACAGGTATGACGACTGCCGCCATCGTGGCCGGCAACACCGTTGTGATGAAACCCGCTGAGCAGTCTTCCGTCGTTGCGGCAAAGTTTATGGAGATCATTCGTAATGCCGGAGTTCCGGACGGTGTCGTTAACTTTCTACCGGGAATCGGTGAAGACGTTGGCCCGGAACTTGTCGGCAGTCCCGACGTTGATCTTGTCTGTTTCACCGGCTCGCAGGAGGTCGGACTGGAGATCAATCGTGTCGCATCTGACACCGATCAACGCCAAACCAGCGTTCGTCACGTCGTCGCTGAAATGGGCGGCAAGAATGCCATCATCATTGACGACGACGCAGACCTCGACGAAGCGGTTCTGGGCGTCATCCACAGTGCCTTCGGGTATGCGGGACAGAAGTGTTCAGCATGTTCCCGAGTCATCGTCCTCGAGGCAGCATACGACGCGTTTGTTAAGCGACTGATTGAAGCCACAAAGAGCCTGAATGTGGGAGCAGCCGATGATCCCGCAACCACCGTAGGCCCCGTTATTGACGATGACGCTCGAAAGCGTGTCTTGAAAGCCGCGAAAGCAGTTGATCCGGACTACGGGGAAGAACTGGCTTTGGCGGTGGACGTGAAGCAACTTGCCAAACAGGGTACGTTCGTCGGCCCTCATATCATCACAGGCGTCGACCCGGAGTCGAAAGTGGCTCAGAATGAGTTCTTCGGGCCGCTGTTGGCCGTCATGAAAGTAAAGAACCTGGACGAAGCGTTCAACATCGCCAACAACACACGTTTTGCACTGACCGGTGGCGTCTACAGTCGCAGCCCCGCCACTCTGAAACGAGCTCGCTCTGAATTCCAGGTGGGCAACCTGTACCTGAATCGTGAAATCACCGGAGCGATGGTTCAGCGTCACCCGTTCGGCGGTTTCCGCATGAGCGGGATTGGTACAAAAGCCGGAGGGCCCGACTATCTGCTGCAGTTCATGGTGCCGGTGAACGTGACAGAGAATACAATGAGACGCGGCTTTGCTCCTCCGTCTGATGAGAATGCATAGCGGCTGGTCAGTTCGAACAGTCACGGAGTTTCAGGAATACTGGAAGTCATGCGATGACCGGGTTGCCGATCATTGGTGCTTTCGCCGGTTGGCTGGCAGATAGATACACGAAGGAATCCGGCTTTGGACTTTTCGGGAATGTTATTGCCGACATCTTCGGCGCATTCGTAGGATGGGTCCGGTTTGGATTTCAGGCCTGCGGGCCACCGGATTCGTCGGGGTGATTGTGACATCCACTGCGGGTGCGGTGGCGTTCCTCACGGTGCTGGCACGCATCAGACAGCAGCTCAATGTCGGCAACATCGCCCCGCACGCAGAGCGTCGCGGGCTTGCCCTGCAGCCTCTGTCGGCTGAACACGTGTCGTCCGGCCAGTCCAGAATAACCTGTGCCTCCAGTGCCTTCAGGTCGGCCAGTACCTGTATCGAATTCGGTGCGTACATCTCGAAACACCGGGAGACGGTCGTCCTCAGCTTTATGCAAACTTGTTCTTCGTGGCTGTGTCGAAGAACAAGTTCTGCGGCATCGCCGATCGAAAGGATCGGCAGTATACTGCTGCGACTGCACTAACAAATCCTGCCCCTGTGCCGAATGCAATTTTGTGCAACACAGTACACACAGAAATATTGCAACGACAAGTTCTACTTTCAGCCCGAACGACATCGGAATGTCCTTCGCGAAAAAGCAGACGAATGCCTGGAGTCGGACTGGCCAGTAGTCCCGGCATGCAGCCAGGCAAAACCGGTTCAGCTGATCAAAGACGATATCCACATTCAGATGAACATGGCAGAACAGCACTCTGCGCAAGAGACGCAAATGAAGTGTCATCCGACCGATTGATCGCGAGGGGCCAAGCCTCTGCCTCATCGGCGAACTAAGTATGCTGCTCTACTGCGGGTTAACTCCCGGCACAAGTGGCCGGACTTTTCTTCCGACAATCGCCTGGAATGCCACTCTTCGACTGACCTTGTGAGCATCGACTGTTGATGCCTTCAACGCATTCAACACAGTATCCGGACTCGACGCCTTTCTGGCGGCGGGTACCGCAACAACGCCACCGATGCAGGGCGCATCCGCTTCGTCAGACGAAACGTCGAAATACTCCGACAGATCGTCCTGAATTCGTACAGCAATGCGGTGTAGCAGATCGACATTCAAACTGGGCAGGATGACCAGAAATGTTGAATCGTCATATCGCACGACATGGTCTGTTGGTCGTACAGCAGCTTTGACCAGGTCAGCTGATCTTTCCGGGGCAGAGCGGACATCCTCCGTGACTGTCGGCAGTTCGATCATCAACAGCCCCACAGTCTGATTCTGCGTATGCGCCTTGCTCAGCTCAATCGGCAAGGCGCTTTCAAGATATTTTGCGTTGTACACATCCGACTGCTCGTCAAGCCATGCCTGCCATTCGTTGCGGTCCAGAAACTCGTCTTCGCCAGTGTGTGAACTGTCAGAACCAAGGTTTGCAGGCGGCACCGTTCGCCCAGCGACTGTCTCCAGGTTTCCGTTCATGGAAATCTGACAAAGCACAGACTGAGCTCTGGCCAGAATCCGCTCCCGAGGCGGTAGCTTTCCGACATCCAGGGAAAAACAACCGGCGAGTTCCAGCGTTCGAACATCAATTTCTGCCAACACCTGATAGATGTCACACGGAAGAATATTGAATGCCTCGATCAGAAAACGCTCAACATCCGTTCTGGCAACAGAGAGCCGATCGGTGACAGCATCCATGTATTCTGAGCAACAGGCTGCTGCGGTCAGACCAACCCGAAGGTCAGAGCCATCCATTTCGGAATCAGGAACCAGCAAATGATGCGAGGCAATGGCGTCGGCAAGCGAATCCTCAAGGTTCCAGCGACGGCACAATGCAGCACTGACATCAGCATGTGAAAACCCAAAATGATCGACCTCGCGCCCGACTCGAGACGAAGAAGAATCGACGTCCAGCACATTGGTGACGTACTGGTCTTCGTATACGCTCAGCATGGCCAGCTGGCCAATGTCCTGCAGCAGTCCCCCCAGAAACCAGGTTGGCGCATCTGAAGCCGTATTCTGTTCTCCCATATATTCTGCCGCCGAAGCCTGGAAAAGCGTTTCCTTCCATAACCGACGATACCACGGTTTCAGTGAAGCAGAAGGGTTCGACTGTTCGGCCAGGGAAAAACCCAGAACCAATGTGCGTACCAACGTCATGCCCAGCATCGGAACAGCTGCATCGATCGACGAAGCACGGGTCCGCAGACCAAAAAGTGCGGAATTTGCAAATTTCAGAACTCGCCCAGCAATCGCTGGGTCGGTGCGGATGGCCGCGATCAGCTCCTGAGTGTCTGGATCCTCCTCCTGAGCGATTTGTATGATACGGACAGCCACTTCCGGCAGACTGGGCACCTGGTCGGAGGCGAGCAGTTTTTCCAGTGATAATGTCGTTGCGGCGGACATGGCAAGGGCCTTCAGCAGACAGATGAATGGGAAAGAGACGGCAGGAACTACTTCTCTAATCGCTTTCCCGGCCCCGAAGTTGCCTAGAAATCCAGCTCAACCCGGCCGGGCCGACCAATCCATCTGAACAAACCCATCTGACAGGTGTTTTCGTCACAGTCAGACCTTCTGAAACGCCTAGAAAAACACTTTGGGTGCCCGTAATGTGACGGACAGAGTGATAGAAACCACGCCGGTACGATTGGGCCGCAGAATCGCCAGTTCGATTACGTCACCTGGTTCGTGAGACTGAACGGCATCATGAAGCTGACTAACACTTGTCAGCCGACCCCCGTTAATGTCCGTAATCAGGTCACCACGTTGCAGCCCCGCGTCGGCTGCCGCTGAATTTGGGATCACGCCACTGACGATCCGCCCTCGATCCAATAGCTCAGAGGCATAGCCCTGTGCGAGCATTCCCTCGCGACTGAACACGGAGGCCCCAAGCTTGTCAGGGGTCTGCTTTCCGCTGGCTTCATCCAGCACGCGATTAACCGAGACAACCACCGTGTCCACGGGAACAGAAAAGCCGATTCCGGCATAACTGCCGGTTGGACTGATAATAGCCGTATTCACACCAATCAGGCGACCGGAACTGTCCAGCAGTGGCCCGCCCGAATTCCCGGGATTGATGGCGGCATCTGTTTGAATTAACCCGGTCAGATACTGTCCGGAATCGGCACTGTTGACAGTTCGATTCAGCCCTCCAATCACACCAGTCGACAGGGTCTGGCTTAAGCCAAACGGATTTCCAATCGCCAGCGCCTTCTGCCCCACCTCCAGGTCGCTTGACGTACCCACAAGAATCGGATGCAGTTCCACATCTGATGGAACGACCTTCAGTACAGCAAGATCGTGTTCGAAGACGCCCCCGACCACCTCAGCCTCGACCACGATGTCGTCTGGAAACTGAACTTCCAGTGTCGTATTTGTCCCGGCCTGCAAAGAGCGTTGAACCACGTGAAAATTAGTGACGATGTAACCGGACGCATCCCACACAATGCCTGATCCGGAGGCAATTTCGCGTTCCGTGCCGCCCCCGTAAAAGTTGCGTTGAACCCCTTTCGTCTTTACGGATACGACAGACCGCGAAGCTCGGCGAAAGACGTCAATGTCAGCCCCTTCGTCTGCGCCCAGCTCACCACGAGGAGTCACCGTACGAGGCTTGTAGTTTCCGGACGGAACAGCAGCAGTACGGGAAGTAACTGCCTGATAGACCAGTAACGTGGACAACACGACCAGCGCCCCAACGAGCAGCAGATTCGTCGATACCGGTTCGGTAGATTGCGGGCGACTGTGATCTTCCGGGTCCCTCATGTGTCAGCTGAGCTTACTTTACGGCCTATGTTGAGTGGAGACAGGATTCGTGACCAACGGTGAATAGCACCGGTTGCCAGCCCGTATGGTGATGAACTTCGCCCTCATTACACAAGTTCAGAAAGTTTGTCCTGCAGTTCGCCAAATGCAGCTACCACTCGCTTCTTGATTTTCTCTGGCTGCTTGTCGAGTTCTTTCATGACTTTCGACGTCAGACTCTTGTTCATACGTTCCAGCATCGACACTGTTCGCTTCCAGACTTGGTCCGGAGTCGGGTCGGGGCGTTCCAGCAAAGCAACTTCAGCCGCCTGCTCACCGGGTGCCGCTGCACCGGCACCACTGCGAAACGGGGTATATTCGCCGGATTCACGAGCCGCTGCAGCCATTGTCTCTGCGTCACCGCCGGCGTACGCCATCCCTGCACGATCACCTTCTCCCGCAGGAACGAACTCCGCCGGGTCCTGAACGGTACTCAGTGGCATTCCGCTGGTGTCCATCACCAGCGGTGCGGCCCATTCTGAATATGCCTCTTCAGGTTCTGCAAAAAGATCTTCTCCGTTCTGCGAACGACGCCAGGCTCGCATTTCCGCAACGGTGGCTTCATTTTCGTCGGCCCAGTTCAGACATTTTGTCGCATCTTCCCAGTTCAGGGCGACATAGAAGAACGACCATTTAAGATTGGCGCACTTTTCGTACGACTTCCCAAAAGCTTCCCAGACACGACGTCGCTGATAGATCTGATCACCGCTGAGACCAACCATCTGGCCAAAATCACCGTCAGTACGCCCGCGTGCATACTTCTTTGTCCATTGCGATGCACATTCGCCGACAACCCAATTGCACTGACTCACTGCCTCGCGAGCGACGGTGATCAGATGTTCCTCTGTTTCAGATACCACTTTGGACTCCGCGGAATTGTTGTTAATTGATCCAACCATGCTATACACAGCAAATCAGGTGATCTACCAAAGTTGGGTTGAACCTCAAAAAACGGCAGGTGTCTGTAGACACAAAATTCAACAGGCACAGTGATCGACCTCAGAAACGCGAAACACCAGCAACCGCCATCAAGTCTTACGACCGTCGCCTGCAATGTTGATCCGGAGGCTTTCGCAGTCGAATTCCCTTGTTTTTGACTCCAGCAGGGTAGATGAACTGCCGATATCTGACCTATAATCGATTGTCGCACCCTGATCGGCAATCTTTGCCACGCTTACCTGAAGTTCGGGTGTCAAATTAAAACAACTACGTATGGCGCGGTAGCCAAGTGGCTAAGGCAATGGATTGCAAATCCATGTACCGCGGGTTCGAATCCCGCCCGCGCCTCTTAAAACGACCAGTGTTTTTACTGGTCGTTTTTTGTGCGCGGTGGTCCCACGATGAATCCACCTGAGGCCCTGTCTCAGCAACAGCCTGTCACAGCTTGCGATCGATTTCTCTGAGCACAGTCTTTGTGGGTTCCAGTTGCCGGATCTTTTCCACCGAATCCTTCAATGCCTCCACGTTGCGTTCAACAAGCGCAAGGTTGGAATCGTTGGGATGCTGCTTAAGCAGCAACTTTGCGACATCGACAGACTTCGTCTGAGTAAAAATAAAACGCAAATCGTCCTCGCTAAGACTGTCTGCTCCGTTCTTCAGAGCCAGCTTCGCGGCTGCTTCCTGCGCTTTGGGGACGTGCTGAATCAGCTCCTTCAATTCCTCGATGTTCAGCGACCGTGTCAGCAGCGTCTTGGCAGCAACGGTCGACAACATAGGCACAAATCGAGCCAGATAGATTAATTCCTTGTTGTCAGGCCCTGGTCGACTTTTTCTTAAACGATCCCACAGATCTCTTGCGACGTCCTTCTTCGGATCGCTTTTCGGGGGAGTGGCTGCTGAGCCGTCTTCAGACATCAGAACACCTTTCTGGTTTCACAAGCAACCCCGTCCAGATGAGGGCAGGACCGACAGGCCGGATTCGAGTTGCTGCGCGGAAACGACTGCCGTCGCTCGGCTGATCGCAACGCACATACGAACACGACAAATCGTTGTTTTCTGGTTAACGTTGTTTTCTCTGCAAGACTCTAATCATCGTCGCCGACAAGACGTGACAGTTGTCGATCGATCTCTTTTTGCGTCACGCGTTGAAATTCCGCGTTGGTCAGTGATTCGGCAATTGTACCGGCTTGTTCTTCGTGGGCGCGGTCAAATTCACGAGCCAGTTCCTGCATCCAGTCAGGGGGTTCGATGCCCGAACCCAGACGGGATTCCATGAACTCGCCAATCTCCTGACGCAGAATGTTGAAATTTTCAGCAGCCTCTTGTTCAGAAGCTTCGTTAAGACCGGGGCTGCAACGACCGACTCGAGCCGTCATTCGATTGACCGCCAAAGTCGCCACGATGCGTTCCCGGATATGATCGTGCAGCGTGGGCAACTGCACTCCGTACTCGGATTCCAGAGAATCCAGTTCTTCAACCAGCGATTCGGCGACCTCACACGTTTTTTCCGCAAGTTCCGTTTCGATATCCGCACCAAGATCGGTCGCTCCAAATCGCACGATGGCTTCGTGGGCAATCTGATATGGCACGTTGTTCCAGTTAAAACGCTCGTACAGTGATTCAAGTCGCAGGAAATCCAGTAGGCAGTACAGGCGATTGCCGTAGTCTGAATGAGTTGTCGTGGTGTTGTATTCGAGGAACCGGTCAAAATTGTCTACGACGGATTCATAAACGAATTCCATCATGTCGGTCGCCTCATCCCGATCGATCAGCTCGGCATTGATGTCATCAATGATCTTTACGGACTGGACAATACCCAGATTCTGTTCCAGTTCGTCCAGCAGAGATTCTGCACCGTGGTGCACGATCGCCCTGGCATTCCCAAGGGTCAGCATCCGCGTGTGGAATAAATCATCGCCGTAGGATTCGATGAATTCGCGAATCTCCGTGGCTCGGTCTTCATCGTGCAGCTCCTCAACCACGGACAATCTCATGGAACTGCTGTGGGTGGACCACAACTCTCTATACGCATCCAGCAGTCGCTGGATGCGTCGATAGACATTGCGACGCTGGCGTGAGGTTTCTGTCTTCCAGCGAGTAGAGGCATGCAGAATAGCTTCAACAGATCGGGCCAGGCCAATGCGAAACAGTCGGTCAAACTCGGTCACCGCCTGGCCCAGGGGCCTTGAACTGCGTTCCATACGGAAGGCCGTCTGCAGCAGACGAAACGTCTCTTCCAGAAGTCCAAGTCTAGGCAACTGACTGAGCAGCAGACGAATCACGGCCTGTAACATTCGCGCCTTCAGTATGCCGGTCGGTTGTCCGCCATGCTCAAACGGAACGTACAGCAAAGGGCGGCGTTCCAGTGCCTTGATAAAACGACCGAAGTTCTTGTGGACTGTGGCGGAGTCATGGCTGAGAACCGCGCGAAGCATTGCCACGAGTTCTTTGTCGAACGCTCGCCCCTGACCCGGCAGGTTTTCGCCGTCCAACAGAACACAGCACAGCATCCGTTCGGCCATCAGGAATTCAACGGTCGTTGAGATGGCGTTCTGCATCAGCAGAAAGCGGGACTGCAGCTGAATGTCATACTCGATGTTGGCATCAAGATCCGCCGAATACGTCTGGATGTCGTGATCACGTACCTCGCCGACAAGATGGCCCAGTTCCTTCAGAAAATGACGTATCGACACCAGCCAGCCTCGAATGTGCTCCTGCTGCTCGGCATCCTGAGGCCCGGCCGTGGCCCGCTGAGACAGGGCCACAGCAGTACTGCCCCACAAAGACCCCAGCGTGTGGAGGAACTTCAGTCGCGGTTCAATCTCACGGTAGATAATTTCAAACTCGGTCGTCCCGGGCCCATAGCCTTCATCAACCGTATCCCCTTCAACTCCGTCATCCGCACTGTCACGGAAAACCACGTTATCGTAAGCCGCCTGAAACAGATCAGACTGCTCATCTTCTTCATCAAACAGGTGGTCAAGGTCCAGCCCTGAATCTGCCTGATCCGACTCGTTTCCTGCAGTTGACGAATTACGGTGACGGTCGACAAATTCTTTGAGTGACGGGACAACCCAGAAGGTGTCGGCGTTGGCCTCCAGAAAGGCGAACAGTCGCCGAAGCATTTGCCATTGCTGACTTCGATCAGGATTCGTGTTGACCATGCGCAGCAGGCTGTGCAGCAGGCTGTGCATCGAGTGCTTGCCGGATTCCAGCCCCATCCTGTCGGCTTCACTGAGCCACTGCATCAGCAGTCCCAGCGCCGCCACTTCGTCATTACGATCAATCAGCGCGTGCACAACCTGAGCAAAGCTGCGAGGAGACTCAAAGTTGCCAACGTGTTCACGCCAGAACGAAATGTCGCCGGCGGATTCACCTGCCGTTCTCCATTCCGCCAGTGCTCGAGCAACATGCTGCGCGGCCGTCAGTGATTCGTCACCTCGCACTTCCGGAAGGTCCGAGACTGTGGTGGTGGCGTAAGTATCCCACTCTTCAGCCAGTATCCGGAACTCCTTTTCGACCGCCAGATGGATTTCACTCTGACCTGCCGCAGCGGCCTCTGCCATGATCGCTGCGGACGCATCAAACAGCTGCTCAACGACTTCGATCAGCACTTCCACGCGGTTATCCGGAATTGCATCCTCACGTGCAATGAACAGTGGAAACATGCCCTGAAAGCCCAGCACATTCCACGGATCGACAATGGCGCCACACTGAATGCCGCGATGCAGCAGGTCGATGCATTCGGTGAGCAAACCATGCGCCATCGTCAGTGCACCGCCTCTCACCGACCGGTGAATGAGCATCAGACGCGACTGTAATTCCGATTCAAACCTGGCAGACACGCATGGTATGACGGCCGCTTCTTCACAGGCCGCCTGTTCAAACCCCAGCGATGCGTAAAATGCCGCCAGATGGCGATGCTGCACCTGATTGGCACCGTACTGTGACAGGTACATATTTAACTGATGACGAACATGTCCAAACGGCTGCCTTGATTCCTCAGCGCTCGCAATCAAACGCTGACGGCGGCTGCCCGAACTCGTTTCAAGCAACGTCTGATAGAAATGGTCACGCTGACGGGCAACCATCGGCAACAGCGATGTCAATGAGACTGAGGAATCGTACGTTTCAGGACCGGAGCCGCTGATCGCCGAAGCCATCAGAATCGTCCCGGCCAGCACGGCCGACGCATCAAACAGGCGTTCCTCTTCCGGAATCTCCGTCGAAACATCAATCCAGCGCTGAAGAGAATCAAGAATAATGCGGCGAATGACAAATCGTCGATAGAAGCCCTTTGTGTCGATGACTTCAGGATCCCATTCCCCGAACATGTAGTTCGTGCGTTTATTTACAGGGTGCAGGTGGTCATGAGCTCTAATGTCAAGACTCAGCTCATCCAGTTGCTCCAGACTGAAATGTGCGGGCGCTGTCATATCTTCCGGCAGTTGCCTGAGGAATTCCAGAGTCGCATCGATCAACTGCTGATACGGACCAGTTGCCGTTCCCACGTCCTGCCAGTACAGCGGTGTAGGACAAAAACGCTCGTGGTCAAAGACCTGCATCCGCCGGTCATTTTCAAGAACCGCAACAGGGCGATATCCCACATAGCTGTTAAGTTGCCTCAGGGCGTCCGCCGTGAGCGCAGCCGTATCGTCCCAGCCCACGGTCGTACCGGCTCTGAGCGTCACTTCAAAAACACGAGCAACAAACAGCGGCTGGCAGACATCCACCGCTTCCAGATGAAACAACAAGTCCGCGTGATGTTTTCTGTAGGCCGGAAACAACACATCGAAGGTGGTTTCGATCACGCGTGTGGCCTGATCTGTCTGCTGAAACGCAGATTCTCCGGACTCTGCCAGGTTTTGCAGTTCGCCCAGCAGGTGATCTCGAACCTCGGACAACTGGACGCCAAAATCACAGACCTGAAACAGCTCATTCAGGCACACGCGAAACCGAGCCCCGGGGGTACCGTCTGAGAAGTTCAGGTATCCCAGCAGATCGCGATAGCATTGTCTCCGAGATTCGGCTGCAGCTGCATCAGGAACGGACATTCGTGGAACTCGCGGTATCTGAAAACGGGGTGCCTTATGGCAACACGATCGTTGGTTGAATTGTCGCTGGAAACAGAGTCAGGGGAAGCTTTGATTCATCAGGACGTCGATTCCACTCCGGAATCACACATCAGGTAACGCTTGCCAGGGGCATGGCGTAGGACAATAGAATTGTCATCAACAGACTGACACAGCCGAGGACCAATAACAGCGGTGTCCATGTCTTCAACGCTTCGGTTTCACTCAGACCGCTCATCTTTGCAACAATCCAGAAACCGCTGTCATTCATCCATGAGCCGATCAGTGAACCGGCCCCTATCGCCGTGCAGATGTAAACAAGATTGAAACCAAGCTGCTCCGGAGTGAGGTTCATTGCAGCTACCATCGCAGAAACAGTGATCATGGCCGTGGTGCTGGATCCCTGCGCCACCTTAAGTAGCGCGGCCATACCGAAGGCCAGAAATATCGAAACCAGTCCAACCGCCTGGCCGCCCTCAAACATCGTCTGAATGTCGCCGGCAATTCCGGTCAGTTTCAGCATAGATCCGAATGCCCCGCCTGCTGCGGTGATCAGAATCACCAGCCCGCCACTCAGCAGGGCCGTTTCCAGAGCCTGCGAAAACTCCCTGCCTTCCGGTCTCCGAAGCCGCACCCACGTGATCAGCGACAATGTCATGGAAATCGCCAGGGCCAGGGCAGCATTTCCCAAAACGGTCGTAATGCGTTTCAACCGGTTAAAGAGATTTGGCACAACAGCAGCAGCGTTTTTGACTTCTGTCTTCTGGCCGACCTCCTCTGTCTCAAGGACCAGTTCCGCGGTGTCCCCGATTTTCGGCCCTTTTTCGAAAACGTTCGGCGAAACGGTGAACTGTCCGAATTTCTTGTGCCGAACGTGAACGATGTCACCCTCAACCCATTCCACACTGACAACCTCACCTTTTTCCCGGAGTGTGTCCACGACGGTGTCTCCTGAGATCAGAATCACCGGAAGAATCACGGGCAGCAGTGCTTCCCACAGCGGAACAGTTGGGCCCGCTGCTGCAGCAGATTCCGGCGGGGAGGCTGCCTCAGCTTCCGGCTGCTGCAGCGATTCAATGGTCACGCGTTTGTCCAGAAATCTGGAAAAGAAAATCCCCGCGACGGCGGCCGGCAACGCGACAATCCCGCCCACGACAATCATCAGGCCGACCGGAACATCGAGGGTCAGGGCCATAGCCAGCGGTCCTGGGGTTGGCGGCACCAGCGTGTGCGTGATCGCGCCACCAGCAGAAATGGCAAGCACATATAACAGAAAATTCTTGTTTGTTTTTGCGTACAGCGAACGTGCCAGAGGCACCAGCAGGTAAAAGACGGTGTCAAAAAACACCGGCACCGACAGCACAAACCCACTTCCCATCAACGCCCATGGCGCGCGTTTGACTCCCAGCACAGCAAGAAATGCCTGCACAATTCTGTCCGCTGCGCCACTCCGCATCATCGCCTCACCGATGACTGCGGCGAAGCCGATCACCAGTCCTATTTTTCCGGCGGCGATCCCGAATTCGGCAGCCACACGAGGAACCTTGGACGACATATCACCGGGCGCAAGGAAACTGACGGCAAGCGCAGCAGCTATCAAGGCGATGAACGCATTGATTCGCAGCTTAATGATCAGCACGAGGACAACCAGAATTCCAATCGCGACAATGATGTAAGATGGCATAAACGTCGTTTCCCCTAACTGCATAACCGATGGTGATGAAGGTTGCCCGACCAATCCACAGGCCGCCCCTGCTGGAACATGTTGTTACCGTGCGTACTCGATCGTACGAGTCTCTCGCAGGACGGACACCTTGATTTCCCCGGGATAGGTCAGTGATTCTTCAATCGCGTTGGCAATGTCACGTGACATTTTTTTGGCCTGACGATCATTGATCTGCTGTGAATTCACGATAATCCGAATCTCCCGACCGGCCTGCACGGCGAATGCCTGTTCGACGCCTGGAAATCCACAAGCGAGACCTTCCAGTTCTTCCAGACGCCGCACATACTTCTCAAGTGTTTCGCGGCGAGCCCCCGGTCGGGCTGCAGAGATGGCGTCGGCCGCTGCTACCAGGACTGTGTAAATATGCTCCGGTCGGATATCATCGTGGTGCCCGGCCGCGGCATGAATGACCTCTTCGCACTCACCGTACCGCTTCAGCAGCTCCGCGCCCACAGCGGGATGTCCCCCCTCCATTTCGTGGTCAGCGGCCTTTCCGACGTCATGCAGAAACCCGCAGCGTCGCCCCAGCGTGGCATCCAGACCAAGCTGTTCGGCAAGTAACCCTGTCAGATGTGCGACCTCAACCGAGTGCTGCCGAACGTTCTGGCTGTAGCTGACTCGAAAATGCAGCCGCCCCATCAGGTGAATAACCTTTTCGTGCAGTCCGCGAACTCCCGCCTCTTCACAAGCCTCGATTCCGAGCTTGCGAATGTGTTCATCCATTTCCTTCTGAGTTTCGGCGACGACCTCTTCGATGCGAGTAGGATGGATGCGTCCGTCCTGAATCAACTTAGCCAGTGACAGCTTACCGATCTCCCGACGCACACTGTCAAAGGCAGAGATAATGACCACGCCTGGTGTGTCGTCCACGATAACATCAACACCCGTTTCCTTCTCAAATGCACGGATATTGCGTCCTTCGCGACCGATGATCCGCCCCTTCATTTCGTCGCTGGGAATCCCGACGGTGGACACCGCGATCTCTGACGTATGGGCAGAAGCATAGCGTTGTACGGCCATGCCAATGATTTCCCGGGCCTGCCGATCGCATTCGGTCTTCACGTCGGATTCATGCTTCATGATCAGCGCGCCGACTTCGTCGCTGAGTTCGGTTTCCAGACGTTTCAGAAGCAGGTCCTTGGCAGCGTCGCGGTTAAGTTCACTAATCTTGTACAGCTGCTCCTGTTCGTCTTTCAGCAGCCGATTCAGCTCGTTCTGCCTGGCTTCCATGGCCTTGGAACGATCGCTGAGTTTCTGCTGCGTCACCTGCAGCATCTTCTCTTTCTTCGCAAAATCGTTGGTCAACTCCTTAAGCTGACCGTCACGTTTGTCGATTTTCCGCTCACGTTCCCGCAACCCTTCACGAGATTCCTCAAGCTTCTGCTCAAGCTTTTCGCGCCGCTTGAGCATCTCTTCTTTAAGTGCAATTTCCTGGTCGCGAACCTGATTTTCAGCTTCGCGCTGAGCCTGCTTAATGATTTCGTCGCCTGTTCGGTAAGCGCGTCCCTTGATGATTCGGTCTGCAAAAAAACCGATCACCAGACACACGCCGCCCGCGACCGCAGGAATGGCATAATCCATGGAATCGTCCTATTTCAAATGGACGGTTCCTGCCGGCAATCACTGAATGATTGCAAGTCTCAGAAGGACTGTCGCTGCCCTGAAGGGGACCAGGGTACGATGCGAAATGCGTCAGCTACAACACATCGAGTAAAACCATTCATCAGCAGCTGGTTGTCGTCGCTCGGTCCTCTGACGGCATGCGTGACGCAGGCAGTAAACAAGCCTGGGCACCAATTCGCGATTCCTGTGTCTGGTACGTGCTGTATCCGAAGTGTGTTAGTCACAGAACGGAAGCTATGGACGACAGGCTGTAACACCATCGACCATAAATTCAGAACCGGACAGACACTCGACAGCAAAAGACTAAGGAAAAGCAATGTGAGAAGTGAGAGTGACATTTAACAAAGAGAGGCAGAATGAAACAGGTTGCAAACTCAAGGTGACTGCTGAAAGAGCGAGTCTGTCTTTCTGAGGTTCGCGGCAGAATCCGAAGACCTTGATTCAATGTCCAGCCATTTTGACAGTAAAATATTGACTGTTAAGATGGCAACCGTGTCATGCTATCAAAGCAGCCGGACTGGTCAACCGGCATGGAGCATTCCGATGGTTCCCACTCACAACAATTGCGATTGATACAGATTCCATTGAAATCAAGCCAATTTCCGGTCCATTTCTTAACGGGATTCAATGGTAGATTGCGAGATGTGGCGTGCCATGGGAAAAGGACAGCGTTCCGACCTTTGACTGGGACCGGGGCGCTGTCGTTAGGGTCTCCGTCGTTGACTGATCGTCCGGAGTTGCACGCAACGTCTTCCGAAAAGCATCGCAGTGACAGAATCGAGATCACTTCCTGAGCAGATAAAGGACGGCTACTGCGACGCGAACTGCCGTCCGGAAAACGGGTTGCTGCTGGCAGTATCGGGAGGTGCAGACAGCATCGCGCTGCTGCACGCGACCGTCGACATTTGGGCACAGTACAGCGATCGAATTGTTGTTGCTCATGTCAATCATGGGCTGAGACCTGAAAACAGCCATGATGACGCGGCGTTTGTAGGCGCAGTTGCCGACGAAGCCGGGCTACCATTTGAACTGTTGACTATTCCAGGCGGCAGCCTGGAACAGGCAAGCGACGGATCACTGGAAGAGGTTGCTCGGGACAGACGCTACGAATTCCTTGCCGAAACTGCCGCCAGGCGTGAGATGGCCGCAGTTGTGACAGCACACCACATGGACGATCAGGCGGAAACCGTTCTGCACAATATCATTCGCGGCACGGGACTGCGTGGATTGCGGGGCATGCAGCGAAGTCGACCTCTGGCAGTCGGTGCTCAGCTGGTGCGGCCAATGCTGAATTTGCGACGCTGTGACATCGTTGAATATCTATCGGCGGCAGGTCTTGCGTTTCGCACAGACCACTCGAATCAGGACACCGACTTCACAAGAAATCGCATTCGGCAGCAATTGCTGCCGACACTGAAAAACGACTTTAACACCTCGGTGGATCGAAATCTTCTTTCACTGGCACAACAGGCCCAACAGACAATTCGCCTGATGGACTCGCTGGCCAAGAAGATTCTGTCTGAAGTTATTTGGGAACGGCAATCAGACGTCTGCCGCCTGGACCGAACGAAGCTGGCCACGTGGCCAGCCGACGTGGTGCGTCACGTCATGTCGGTGCTATGGATTCAACAGGGTTGGCCGCGGCAGAAGATGACGTTCCGACATTACGCAAGACTGGCGGAATTGACGTGCTCGCACGACGAAATCCGAGAAGCCTTTCCCGGAAACATCAGTGCCTGGTGTTCCGACGACATGGTACGACTGACGCGGAATGATGTCGCCGACAGAGCCTGACCGGTAAGAATGGTCGGCGGTTCGGCAGATCAGTTTTCGAGTCGTATGACAGCAGGAAATGCCAGACGAAAAAACGGGAGTGGCGACTGGGGCACCGCCCCCGTTATTTTGCCAGAGCATCACAACATCTGTGTCGCTCACCTATCCTTCAGAAAACTCACCCGCTGCGACATCGGCAGCGACTGCATCATCGTCACTAATCGTAAGTACGCGATATCCACCGGTGGCCTTGAAGTACAGCAGCAACAACAGGTAAATGCCGGCCATAGCCGCAGGAATCAGTGAGTCCGTTTTCAGTACGTGGCGATCGCCACGAATATCAGCTGCAGCAACTGTCACCTGTGCGGGTGTCCGCAGATCCTTTTCAACTTCTTTCAGGTCGCCAAGTTTCGTCCCATCAAGGCCGGTCACTTCGTCGAATCCAAGAAACTTACTGGGCTTATCGGACTTGTATTCTTCGTATAGTGCCTCATCGACTTTTGTGAGTTCTTCACCCGCATAACGGTCCTTGAAATACCCCAGGCCAGGTGAGCCAATCAGACCGGCGGACATCATGCCGATGCCGCCCATGATGCTGATGGCGACAGCACCAGTCCGGGGAAATCGGTCCGAGGCGACGGCCAGCATCGTGGGCCAGAAGAACGTCTTTCCGATCGCGTAAACGGACAACGCTGCCATCGCACCACCAAATGCGGTAATACCACTGGTCAGATTCAGTCCAATGCACCCCAGAATAGCACAGATGAACAAAATGCCCATTGGCGATAGCTTCAGCGTCTTTTCAATCCAGTGTGCGCAAAAGCGGAGTGCAAACATCACAGCCGACGTCCAGACAAACAGAATTTTTCCTTCGTTCGGACTGAGAATATTGCCAGTAATATTCTGTGCCCATTGGTCAGTGCCAAGTTCGACAGCTCCAACCAGAGCATGGACACCGAACAGAACAAACAACAACCAGTGGCCAACCGCACATTTAGTTATCACTCCAATTCCAATCAGCAGGGCCAGCCCAGCGCCGTATGCCCACAGGTCCGCGAACCCAAGTGTTTCCTGGCAGAACAAGGTCACGAAATAGCTGATAACGGCACCGCCAAGGATACCAACGTCCTGTAGCATTTCGCCCAGCGAAAGACCTTTTTCCGAGGCTTCCGACCGCGGAAACTTCTGGCCCATGAACATGACGCCGTATGCAACCGTGGGAATCAGATAAAGTGCCAGCTG
Organism: Fuerstiella sp.; assembly: GCA_029245955.1. Classification (GTDB taxonomy): domain Bacteria; phylum Planctomycetota; class Planctomycetia; order Planctomycetales; family Planctomycetaceae; genus Fuerstiella. The sequence continues at coordinate 306,173 of JAQWOH010000043.1, forward strand.
AGGTTTCCATCCCCAGTTTTCCCCAAGCAGCCAGCCGGCAATACCGCCGGCGACGAGGCCGGCCGGCCAGCTCGCGTGAAGAATATTCAGATAGTGTGTTCGATTGTTCGGAAACAGAGTCGCAACAAGTGGATTCGCCACGGCCTCAAGAAGTCCGTTTGCGAGTGCGAAAACAAACATGCCCCAGAACAGGAAGTCATAAGCATTTTCAGGATTCGTGGCTCCGAACGTAACCAAGGCAGAAAGAACGTGACAGAGGAAGGCTGCCACAACCAGTTTACCATATCCGATTTTGTCGACGATCACGCCGCCAATAATGATACCAAAGCAAAACCCCGTGAACCCCGCCCCGCCAATCGCGCCAAGTTGCGCTGACGTGAATCCATAGTCAGCCTGCCAGTTTGCGAAAATCCCGCCGCGAATGGCAAAACCGACGCCAGCCGCAAAGATCGCCCAGAAGCCTGCCCACAGTAATCGCATCGCATTCGGTGCCACACCGGGGGTCCCTGAACTGTCCTCTGGCGTCGGGTCCGTAGTCTGGTCATCACTCATTCAAAATGCCTCCTGTGTTGGTCACCTGATCGTTCAGGGAGATTCGAAACAGTATAAACGAAGAACGCCTGAACTGTTTGGAGGTCCAGTAGCGAGTCATTCGAGTGGCAAGTCTAGTCAGGGCATTGCCCTGTTTCCACTTGGCTGGTACCTGGACGTGAACAATTCGAAACGATGGCGTCGAGACACCGCCGCTTTTCTGAAAACAGCCCTGAATTGGCGATTTTTCTGGGAATATCCACCAATGCGGCGACCTGCTACAAGGGAAACCCCGTCGCCCTGAGCTCGCCATGCGATCAGTGCGCAATCAATAAAGTGAGCCACCGGGCGTTATCGAGCACTACCTGCAGCCGAGCATCTGAACAGCCAGAATCCCCTTCAGCGGCGAAAATTCGCTGGTGCAGGGCCTGTGTACAGACGGCCGATTCGTGCGCTCTGCCTCAACCTTCCAGTTTACGCAGCACCTTCAGCAGCTCGTCGGCCGTGGCTCGATCTCTGAGCGTGCCATCGATGATCGCCTGCACGTTGCCCTTGCGGTCAATGACAAAGTTGTCGAATGTCATTCTCTTTGTGCTGTACGCTTTGGTCGATTTCTTATCCAGATCAAAGGTCAGCGTGAATCCGGTCTTTGTCCTGTCCTTGATCTTCCTCAATCCATCCACGCCGGACTTCTCTTCACGAAACACGAATATCATTTCGGTGTGCAATGTCTTGAAATCGTCGGCCTGTTTTTGCAGCTGAACCAGCTGCCTCATGCAGTGAGGTCACCAGTTCGCCCGACTGAACATCAAGGCGATGTTCCTGTCGCCGGCCTTCAACTTGTCAGACAGTTTGAACGTCTTGCCATCGATCCCGGTCACAGTGAAGTCCGGTGCAGGCTGTCCGATCTTTACGATCGCAGGCTCGTCCGCAAGTACGGTTGTGGCAAATCCAATCGCGGTGAATGCGAGTACGCTTCTGGCGAACATCTGTCAGAGCCTTCCTGTGAACACGGAGAGTTGAAATATCCCGAGACATTCTATGAATGTATTTGGGCTGCAGACAGTTGGGCTGCAGACAGTCAGCGAAACCACAAAACCCGTGGGAAACATGCCGGAATCGCTGCAAGGTCCCTCGCATTCACGACGTCGATCGACCTGGACGAAGGCGAATGTCCGGCACGGCCAGGCATTGCTGCTGCTTACGCCGCCTTGCGTTCATTTTTTCCGGCCACGTTTCTCAGACGGTATTCGATAGCATTACCCTGCTTGCCGCACGCCTCAATGAATTCCATCTTTCTGAAACAGTAGGCCGCTTTCTGCGCCAGCCAGCGTGGCATGTGGCCCTGTTCCGCGATCTGCGCTGTTGTGAACGTATCCGGCACTGCCATCTGCAGGGTCGTCCAGAGCTCGTCAGGTGTTCTGAACGAATGTGATTCGTTAACGCTGACGAGCGTGCGATCCTGAACGCTGAACTTTCTTCGCCACGTGCGTTTCCGGGGTGGAACGCGAATCTCTTCCTGTTCAGTCAGCAGGACGTCCAGCTGCAGATTGGGGTGTGGAAATGCCTGCGTAAAATGCACCAACTCCAGAAAGACATCCGCCAGCGTCTGGTGAGCCGGACTGTATCGACGGCTCTGAACTTTGCCATTTCGGCGAACTTTCTTCAGCAGCTTTTTCTTTGCCGCCAGCGGTTTAACAACGACAACCTGATGGTGCTTCGTCAGTTTGCGGATCTTGTCACGAATCGCCAGCAGTGAGGCACATTGGATCTCAATCAACCGCTCCCGCTCGTCAATGGCATCAATACGAAAACCATCGACTTCGACTTCGTGTCGGTGTACGTCTGCCACATAGTGCAGTTTCAGTTGTTGGTGAAGCGACGTGGCCATGTGTCGGCGGCAATGCAGGTATTTAAAGAGTCCGGGAAGAATGCGTCAGACCGTACTCGAAACAACGATCGGACGGACAGCCCAGATTCGATTTCAAGGCCCCGTCGCTTCGGTCAACAGTCGCCTCGCGCCGACAGTGCGGCGGATTGCCCCGCCGACTGCTGATGCACGGCCGAACTGCACTATCGGTCAATGGCTTCGGAGGCCACCTGAGCAGCCTCCTCCAGTCTTCCTCTGGCATGATCGGCCCACGGCCCTCGGGAATCGTGTCGCAGATATTTCTCCCAGTAGACGACAGCGTCGTCGTTCCGCTTCACCTGATCCAGCAGTTGTGCGTAATGCAGCAACGCATCAGGATTGCCTTCGTGTATGGAGATTGCCGTAATGAGCGCCTCTTCAGCCAGCTGCCAGTTCTGCCTTGCCGTCTGCAGGCAGCCAAGCTGCGTCCACGCTTCGATGAAATCCGGCGCGAATTCTGTGGCGCAGTGATAACGTTCAATGGCGGCTTCTGTCTTTCCAGCGCGGTACAGAGCATCAGCCATGTGAAAGTTCACGTCGGCCGGATCGGGAAAGACCGGCCCCGCTTGTCCGGAGAACGACGTCTGGGATTCCCGCAGCAGGGCGTGCTCGGACGCCAGCAGACTCAAACAGTTGCGAAACGCATTGACTGCCGAATCAAAGGCGGCTTCTTCGGAAAGTCGACAACCTTCGTTGAACCACTCGTCGGCTGTCCACTCACTCATGCTGCGGTCATCCAGCTGCAGCCGGGCTTCAATGAAAGAAATTGTCGTCAGCTGCTCGTCTTCAGGTGTGAGGTTCGGTGTTTCCTCCCTCTCCTGGTCTGCCGCTGCTGGCTCTGCCGGATCGTCACTGCAGTGAAGTGACAGATCTGCCGCCGTATCGAAATCCAGCAACCGTTGTCCCGATCCGGGAATCAGAACACCATGAGCATCACGCATCAGAACATTTTTGTCCTGAACCAGCAGGTTCAGTTGTGCCAGCGAGCGATCCGTTCCGGCCAGCGTACGGCTCAGCTCTGACAGGCTTTTCTCAAGACATTCCGGAGTCACACCCTCGTCCAGCAAACGTGCCAGCCGCTGCGCACTGGCCACCTCACGATAGTCGAAGTAGGGACAGCGTCCGACGATACTGACCGGACGAATCAACTGAATTCGAGCCCATCGACGGATCACATTTCCAGGAACACCCAACAATGTCTGCAGCATTGCCGGTGTATAAGATCTGTGAATCTCTTCACGCCGTTCAATCAGGTTGATCAGGTGCAGCCAGTCAGACTCCGCAACAATGCGTATTTCAGCACCATCGGCCATCAACTGAGTCGCATGAGTCAGTTTCTGCGAAGCGGCCCCGTCTTCTTCCAACGGCCAGCCCTCTTCACCCACGACCAGCATCGACACACTTCCGGACATCGACTGAACAGCTCGCCCGCCATTCAATTCCACCAGCTCAGCGGCTTCTCGGTGAATCATAGACGCCAGCGTCCCCGTAAATGCAACGCACTCGCCGGCTAGCGGTAACGAACTGGCGAGCGGTAACGAACTGGCGAGCGAAGGCTGGCTGCATTCAGAAGATCCTTCAACAGACATCGTCCTCATTGATTCCTTTTGACAGGGGACGGCTCACAGGCCGGATCGAACTGACACTCAAAAGATGCTGCACCACGTTCCTTGGTCGCTGGATCGCCACCACCAAAATCCGATGATCCTTTGTCTCCGGAATGGCAGACCATCAATCCGATTTAGGCGAACATACCGTCGAATTCGGGCGATGGGTAGCAATCGACGCGTCTACTGATATAAGTCTGGAAATTGGCTCGAATCGGGCCTTTTGTGCCGCTGACAGTTGAAAACCGCTGGCCACAGGTGCCGCGATGTTGATGTGATTCGCACACTGTTTCAGCTCTCTCACGATGAGAAGTCAACGTCACCGTTATAACCTCAACCACAGCTCGATTTTGACAGACGCCCAAATGTCCACGATAGAAGCCACTGATTCAGCTGTCTGGAATGCAATCTGCGAAGAACGAACTCGCCAGGTTGATGGTCTGGAACTGATTGCTTCCGAAAACTACACCAGCGCATCCGTCATGGAAGCAGCTGGCACAGTGCTGACGAACAAGTATGCCGAAGGTTATCCGGGCCGACGCTATTACGGTGGCTGTGAGCACGTCGACAGTGTTGAAGAAATTGCCAGGAACCGCGCGTGTGAATTATTTGGGGCGGAGCACGCCAACGTGCAGCCGCATGCCGGATCTCAGGCAAACATGGCTGTCTACCTGACGGTCATGAAGCCCGGCGATACTGTACTGGCGATGGATCTCGCCCATGGAGGCCATTTGACGCACGGAATGCGACTGAACTTCAGTGGAAAGTTATATAACACGGCTCACTATGGAGTCCGGGAGGACGACAACCGGATCGACTTCGACCAGGTGGCCGCTCTGGCAAAGGAGCATAAGCCGAAGATGATCATCGCGGGAGCCAGCGCCTATCCTCGCGAAATTGATCACGCAAAGTTCGCCGACATCGCCAGAGAAAATGGCGCCGTGCTGATGGTGGACATGGCTCACTATGCCGGACTCGTCGCGGGCGGTATTCATAACAGTCCCGTGCCGGTCGCCGATTTTGTCACGACAACAACTCACAAGACACTGCGGGGGCCACGTTCAGGGCTGGTGCTGTGTCGCAAAGACTCAGCAAAGGACATCGATCGCAGCGTCTTTCCGGGCATGCAGGGCGGACCGCTGATGCACATTGTTGCTGCGAAAGCCGTGTGTTTCGGAGAAGCTCTGCGACCGGAATTCAAGCGTTATGCCCAGCAAGTCGTCGACAACGCGAAAACGCTGGCCGATGTACTTGTAGCGGGTGGTCTGCGTCTGGCGTCCGGCGGCACTGATAACCATCTGATGCTGTGTGATGTCACTGCCATCGACCTGTCCGGCAGCATCGCGGAAGTGGCGCTGGACAAGGCAGGTATCACCGTCAACAAGAACATGATTCCATTCGACAAACGTAAGCCGATGGATCCCAGTGGTATTCGCATCGGCACGGCCGCTCTGACAACGCGCGGCATGAAGACTGACGAAATGAAACGTGTCGGTGCGTGGATTCTGGAAGTGCTGAAACACACAAACGACGAATCCGAGCTGAATCGAATTCGAGGTGCGATTGCGGAATTCGCGCAAGGATTTTCCGTACCGGGAATCGGGCAGGCAGCATCTACAGAATGATGGTGCCCCTGCCGCGAGACATTCAACGAATGACAAACCTGAATCCGCTCTGATTCAGTTGCACCAGCAACCCACAGATCCTGTTTCTAATGCTTTGCGTCAGGCTGCGGCAGCCCAACGTGAACTGCGTGCGGTGTGGTGTGTTCCCGGAAGAACAAACTGCAAACCGTGTTTTTCAAGTTCACAGATCACCCGATCAATCGCCTCAGGAACCCAACTGCGATTTTCTGTCGACCGGTCCCAGTTCTCTTCCTGAATCTTCGGCGGGCACAGACTGCCATCGTGAAAGACGAACATGCCACCCCGGTGCCTTTTCGCGTTGGTAATCAGCAGATCCACAACGCCTGCAAAATTGTGCGGACCGACTCGAGTGTCCCAGCCGTAATGTGAAAGCAGGACGTGCTTCAGCCCAAGTTGGCGAACAGCTCGACGAACAGCGACCGTGACGATTCCAAATGGCGCACGAAAATAGTCTGATCGATAATTCTCAACTCCGAGTGCCGCACCGATTTCCTGATCGCACGCTGCAATCTCCTCAAGCAGTGTGGCGACATTTTGACGAATGGGGTGATCGTGACTCTGCGTGTGATTGATCAGCAAGTGGCCGGAATAGCTCATTCGCCGCACGACATCCGGATGCCGAAGAACCTGCTGACCCACGACGCAGAATCCGGCTCGGACAGAGTGCTGGTGCAAGACGTCCAGCAGATCGGAAGTGACGTTGTCTTTGAGGTTGGGACCGTCGTCAAAGGTGACAGCCACCTGTCCTGGTAGCAGCCCTGTCAGGCGGGGGTTGCGCCGCATGATGGTGAACAACGATAACACCAGAGTCCCTCGACAGCCTTCGATATTGCAGAAACCCATAAGGTAACTTCGGCGTTAAGCGGGTACCCGCTGTTCTGGAAGTCCGAAAAAACAGTGCTGTCGGACAAAAAACTTCAGTATCGCACCGTGTCGACAAACTTGCGGCGAAACCAGCCATCAGGCTCAAAACGATGAATAGGGGAAGTGTTGACCTATTCCGTCCCCCGTTGCAGCCAGTCAAACGATTTTCCCCATCACGGCGACCTTTCTCGTATGCGTCCTCGAAGCTATTCGGCCGCGTCCCCAAGCTGCACCATCGGCAGCACATCGTTCAGACTGCCGGACCGAAATCCCTCCAGATCCAGGGTTACGCGACGAAAGCCAAGTTCCTTCAATCGTACGGTGACGGCCATTCGCACCGCGTCTGTTGTCAAATGCGAAACGGATTCCAGAGGCACTTCGATTCTCGCCATTTCATCAGCTTCGTAACGAACACGCAGCTGATTAAGACCGGTCAGTGCGTGCAGGAAAGCCTCCGCCCGTTCGACACGATGAACTCGCTCTCGGGTGACTTCCACATGATATGCAATCCGACTACTCAGACATGGCGACGCCGGTTTTTCGGCAACCGACAGACTCCAGAATCGAGCCAGCTGTCGCACCTGTGATTTGTTGATTCCAACTTCGATCAGGGGGCTGCGAACGTGGTGTTCCTGAGCGGCCTTCATGCCAGGGCGGTGGTCTCCAAGGTCGTCCGTATTGGCTCCATTCACCATCACAGAGACTCCCAGGTCCGACAGCTTCGAGGCGGTGATTCGGTAAAGGGTATCCTTGCAGAAAAAACAGCGGTTTCCCGTGTTCGCTCTGTATTCCGGTCGCTCGAACTCGTTCGTCGCCACTTCAACATGCCGAATGCCAATCGACACTGCTTCGCTACGAGCAATCTGTAATTCCGAAGTCGCCAGGCTGTGACTGACAGCTGTGACGGCCACAGCTTTGTCACCGAATGCCTCAACCGCGGCCCGGGCGACAACAGCGCTGTCAACGCCGCCGGAAAATGCGACCGCAACAGGACCGTACGCGTAGACATGCTTCACCAGATTCCCAGCCAGCGTCTCCGTCGCAGCAAACGTGTTCGAATTGGCTGAAGTAATCGTCATGTTGGATTATCCCGGGACGGTTCTGCACACAAACCATCCGGCTGATTCACTCCAAAGCACCGGACCTACAATGGTGGGAGAGTATCGGACCAACAAACAAAGGTCAGCCCTCCGGCCTGTCAATCCAGCGAAAGGAATGCCCAGAGTTTGCCGCATTGTCGCCTGAAAAATCGGACCGCAGGCGAAACGACAGCTCGTAATGTCTAGTGAAGAGGAGATTTGTTGAACGAATTCAGATCACTGACTGCTGACACTACTGGCTCTTTCGCTTTGAAGACATATCCACCGGAACGGGCGAGACCGGAAGATTCCGGGAAATTGTAAAATCGGCGCAAATGGTAGGGTTTGGGGGGCAGATTAACATAGGCATATTACCCAAAATACAGCATTAATTCGCCGCAGCGACGTAAGCTAGCAGAGTGCAGCTCAGGTTCGAAATTGTTGAGACTACCTGACTGATGGGCTCGTTTGCCCTATAGCCGCATGTGCGGCTGGTGTGCATAACACCCCCCTGAATCGTATCAGCTCCCTTTGCGGCACAGATCCAATGGTCGTCCCTACCATTCACTCACAACAATTTCATCCTGTAAGAAGGGCCAGCGGTATGCCGACAGCAGCCCGTTTATTTTGTCAATTTTCGATTCCACGCTTGGTATTCCCCATGGCTCTGCAACTTCGACGACTTCTGTTTTCAGTAGTCGTCACCGTGATCGTTCTAAACAGCGGGGACAGGGCGGCAGGACAGGATGAGGACGCCGTTCCTGAGTCTGCACAGGAAGACACCGACGACATCAAGAGCTGGGACCGCCTGATTTACGTGCCCTTCAAGGAACTCCGGAAAGTCTTTGACAACCATGATGCGTCCGCCGTGATTCCGTATTCGGAATACATGCAGCTGTTGCGTCATTATCTGCAACAAACGGACACCCCTGCTGCGACACCTGACGCAGTCATCACGGAATCCGCATTCAAAGGGAACGTGGAGAAGGACGTGGTCCGTATTCAGGCTGAATTCAAGGTGATGGTGTTGCAGGAACAGGGATGGGCGACTCTGCCGCTGAATTTAGGAGATGCGGCCGTCGGAAAAGTAACGAGCGCCGATGGCAGCGATGTTCTGCTTCAGGGCGTCTCGAATGGACACTACAGACTGTTGCTGAACGGCGCGGGCCTGCACTCTGTGACTCTGGAGCTGTTGGCCACGGTCAGGACGTCGCCGGAGAACCGATCCTTCCATTTGAATTGCCCGGCTGTCGGCATCAGTGAACTGACCCTCACGATACCGGAACCGGATCAGTCAATTGCAGTCAGTCCACTGCAGGTTCTGTTACCAGTTGATGGCAGCAACGACAAACAGACTGTCGTAAAGGCGAGTCTGGGAGCGACGGACAGCTTTCAGGTCAGCTGGAATCCTGAGGCGGGCGCCCGGCCCATTATGGATCTGCTGTCGAGTGTCTCCAATCAGACAGACGTTCGCGTAGAAGCGGGCCTCATTCAGACAACCACGACGCTGAACTATGAAATTCTGCGCGGAGAACTGACCGAAGTTTCAGTGAAAGCTCCACTGGATGCCCGCATAATCGACGTCGTTTCGGGGAATGGTCGAATTCGCGCCTGGAAGGCGGAGCCAGGCGAGAAGCATCAGGTGATTCGCATCGAGTTATTAGCACCGGTGTCCGACCGATTTCAGGTTGAGATTCAGACCGAGCGAGTCCCGGACGGAGATACATTCCAACTGATCGGGTACGACGATGTTGAGAAACTGCAGGGTATCCATGCGGATGGGGTCGTTCGCGAATCCGGACGCGTTGTCGTCACTTCAGACGCGTCCCTGACGACCATCGTAACATCACACTCCGGAATAAAACGGATTGATGTCACATCGCCGGGGAAGGGCGGTGACATTCAGGGGCGGCAGGCATGGGAGTTCAGCGGTACGACCGGACGTCTTGTTCTGCAAACACGTCCGGTAGAACCGCGTCTACTGGTTGATCAAAACAGCCGAATTGTATTCGGTGATGACGAAATTCGTTTATCGACTCGACTGACTTACACCGTGGAGCGGGCCGGGGTCTTTCAGCTTGAGCTGACGTTTCCGGAGACGCTGACCATCGACAGCGTGCGAGCGGACGGCATGAGCGAGTTTAACGCTGATAAAACATCAGGCAAACTGTTGTTGTCTCTCGTGCAGAAACGAATCGGCAGAATCAACGTCGACGTTACAGCCCACCAGAGTTTTGATGCTGCTGCAGAGAATACCGAAACGAACATTCCCACAGTTGTCCCCGGCGGAGTCGAACGTGAAACGGGCCGAGTTACGCTGTTCGCGCCGCAATTTCTGGACGTAGCAACAGTCAACGAAAAGCTGAACGGCGTTTTCCCGGCGGAAGTTGCCGAGCCGCGTGCCGTCGGTCGAGCGGTGCGAGTTTCTGCGTGGAGATATACTCAACGTCCGTTCAGCCTCACCGTCCGGACTTCGCCGCGTCCTGCTCAACTGGCTGCGAGTATCGCCACGACGGCGAGCGTGGACCCGGACGTGATCAAGATCGAGAGCGTGCTGCAGTTCGACATCAGAAATGCCGGCATTGATACCTTTCGAATAGCGGTCCCGGTGTCGATCGTTGAGGAGATTCGATTTCGGTCACTGAATTCTCAGCACGTCATTCAGCAGCGTGATAAGTCAACGGAAGTTATCGACGGCTGGGTCACATGGACTCTGGTTCTGCAGAACGAAGTGACCGGCACAGTCAAGCTGGGGGCAGACTGGGACGTTCCGATTAAGGAACTGGACAACATCACTCAAACTGAGTCGCTCACACTGGAACCGGTCCGTATCCTGCCCCCGTTTTCTGAAAAGCAGGGGGATAAACGTAAAGTGTCTCTGACCCAGACACGCGGCGAAATCCGATTACTCCGTCACGAGTCGCTGTCGATTACAGCGGACGGTGAGGGAGCGACGATGGAACAGGTCGATGTTCGTGAACTGGAATTGTTGCCTCCGGACGGATATCTGGCGTTCCGGTACTTCTCTCAGCCAACGGCGACGACAATCACCATTCGAAAACATGAGATCCACGAAGTTGTCGGCACCGTCGTCTCGCGGTCCGCCGTCGAAATCGTGACTGACAAGCAGCGCCTCGCCAACTACCGCTGCCGTCTGAGAATCACGACCAGTGAACGACAGCGACTGCGAATCGACGTACCGGCGGGAGCGGATCTGCAGGCACCGTTGCTTAACTCCAGCCGCACAGCGTTTGAGGCCGCGACAGGCGTGAAAGCGATGCTCGGGTGGGACCCCTATTTCGTCAACATCAGCCGTACTGGAACCTCGGACGAGGAATTCCTGCTGTCATTCCAATTCCGCTGCCCGATTTCTCTGCCCGACAGCTACCCGTACGAAGGACGCGGAAGTAGACAGACATTCCGGGTGCCGTCGGTGGGCGACGCTGGTGGCGGGACAGTAACGCAACAGTCGCGCGTCGCCATCTGGACGCCCGAAGACGTATCTCTGGTTGGTGAACCGGAAAAATGGAATATTGCCGGCCGGCAGACGTGGTCGTTCTGGAACCCGCTGAATTCTCCCGCAACGGCACACGAAGCAGCAGCTCTGAATAATTGGGTCGGTGAAAGCAGCGGAGCTCCGGAATTCGCTCGTCAGGGCAATGTAACCGTCTACCGTTCACTTGGCCGACAGACCACGATCTCCGTTGTCTGGTGGAATCGTCCGTTCCTTGTCGCCGTGATCAGTGGCGCACTGGTGTTCGTCGGTTTCATTCTGCGGCACACAACATGGGAAAACCGTATCACATTAACGGTGCTTGTATGTCTTGGTGTATCCGTTTGGTCACTGAATGACAGTTCCGAAACACTGCAGTTCGTGTCGGCAGGTTCGCTGGGGCTTGTAGCCGTGGCGGGCATCTGGTTGACCGGACTGTTCCTGGGGCATAGCTCAGGAGCAGGACCGAACTCAGAATCTAATCGCCACGATCCGCCGACAGACGCTCATCCTGTGGACGATCACCCGTCAACACCACCTACGGATCCACCTCCCGCCGTTAATCCCGTTGTTCCAGACAATGTTCCGTCAACGCCGGCTGCGGCAGTGAGTCCGTCTCCCGACGTGGCGAACTGGATGAATGACCTGATGGGAGGCAAGTAATGTTCGGATTGAACACGGCGCAGACCGCAGCACACAATGCTGTCTCCAGACCCTGGGGTACGTTCAGTGCAGCATTGACCGTTATGGTTCTGCTTGCCACCACAACAACCGCCCACGCACAGGACAAACATTCTGAACAGAAACTCGGACGCCAGAGTTTTATCCCCGCCGATCAGCTCGACACCATATTTGAACGATCTCCGCACGGAGTCATGTTGCCGCGTGCAGAGTTTCAGGATCTGCTGCGAAAAGCTCAGAATGCTCAGGCGCACGCTGCAGATATCCCGGCGCAGACAATCATGCGTTCCGTTTCGTATGACGTCACACAGCAGGCAGAACACGCGATCGTCCGACTGACAATTGACGTAGAACAGTTTGCGAACGACTGGCAGGCCCTCGAAATCCCCGTCGGAAATCTACTCGTGGAAGAGGCGACAATTGCAGGCAATCCAGCTGCACTCGGTCGCGATCAAAAACACGCCGACATCGTTACCGTATTCAACCACAAACCAGGTCGCTTCACACTGCAGATAACTTTGTCCACTGCACTGGGCAACGTTGGAAGTGATCGACTTGCCGCCTTTCAGGTGCTCAGCGGTGCACCGGCAGAGTTAAATGTTGTCTGTCCGGCCGAACAACATCTGGAAGTCAATGACCTTCAGCTGCGCCGTCCGACCGCCCTGGATCAGCTCGCCAATTACCAAATCCCGCTTAATTCTCAGAATGCCGTCCGCCTGAAGTGGACGTCGCGACAGAAAAAGACCGACACACAAACTCTTGTATTTGCCCGGACAGATGCACAGGTTCAGATCAGCAGCGACACATTAAGATGGACGTCAGAAACCAGACTGTCTGTATTCGGAAGTTCTGTTAATCAAGTGGTGGCGGTCGTTCCCGCGACGCTGGAAATCACGTCCGTGGATTCCATGGGACTGGAATCATGGAAGTTGGAAGACGATCCGGAACGAAAGAACTTCACACGGCTGCTGCTGGCATATCGTCAGCCGTTTTCAGATGACCGCATCGTAAAGTTAGCGGCGGTCGCCCCGAACCAGCCCGAACGTTCGTCTCAGATTCCGTCCGTCGAATTTGTTGATATCACGTCTCACACCGGGCGACTGTTCGTCGCCCATGAAGACCAGCTGCGACTGATGTCGACTGTTGGCGGGGGCATTCGACAACTAAGCACAGCGGAAGCCACTGAAGCGCGCCCGCAGGACGAAGTGTTCGACTTCTGGCTGCAGGATTTCCTGTTGTCTGTAGCCGTTCGGCCTCGTGACCGCGAACTCTTTGGCGAAGTCAACTCCGTGCTATCCGTTGCGGACACTACGGCCTCGTTTGAGTGTGAGATTACAATTGAGACACTGAATACGCCATTATTTGAAACCGCGTTGACGCTGCCGGACGGGTGGCAGATGGGCGCCATAACCACACCAGACGGCGTACCGCTCGCGTGGCGATCCGGCACAACGACCAGTCAGATTGTCGTCGAACCGGAAACTCCGATTGAGCCAGGCGCATTATTCAGTTTCTCTATTCCGTTTGTGCGCACGATTTCGGATCCCAATGAGACGCAGACAGTCACTCTGCCAGTCGTGACTGTGGCCGACACGCTGATCGTCGGCGGCACGTATCAGATTTCGGCAGCGTCAGATATCACCATCGCGCCAATTGATGTGGCCGGGCTGTCGCCGATTGGCGATGAAGACGGCACGCTCTTGTTTCGCACACAGGGAACCACCTATTCCGGAAAGCTGGCAGTCACAAGGAAACCAGTCCGAATCTCCAGTCGTTCGGTGCTGCGTTCGTGGATGGACACTCACCAGAGTACCGTTGAGGCGGTCGTCACCTTAGACATCACGAACGGCACCGCTCGAACGTTACAGCTGACACTGCCGGAGACGCTGGGCGAACAGGTACAGTTTGATGTCGTATCTATCGCACAGGTTCCCGGTTTCCACGATCAGCAGGTCCCGGCGTCTGTGACGATTTCAGAACAGACGGTCGCAGATGCGGAAAACAATGAGCGAACATTCTCACTGACCTTCGACAAACGGATTGCCGGGGCTCTTACTCTCAAGACCCGGATTCAACGGGCACGCAATGGCGGACAAAAACTGACGGTTCCCTTTGTCAGGGTCACTGGAGCCGTCAGACAGCACGGTCTCATTGTTTTTGAAGCGTTGCCGGAACAGCAACTTACCTCGGTTAAAGGAAATGATTCCGTTTCCGGCCTGACGATCGCTGACGCGGGATTGGTGGATCCCCCGCCGGCGGCTTCCGGTCGTCGCATTGCACTGGTCTACCGATATATTCAGCCGCAATACTCACTGAACCTGGAAGAGACTCGGTTCATGACACAAACAGTTCCCTCAGCGGTTTGCGAACAAATGACGAATGTGAGTCTGCTCAGTGAAACAGGCATGATTCAGCGTTCCTGCACTGCAAGGTTTCGCTGCGTTGGTGTGCAGACACTTCGTTTCACACTGCCGCAGTCCGAACAGTCGTTTCTGTGGTCGACGATCCTAAATAGCGAAGCCGTCGAGGTCCGGCGTGACGACAACGATTATCTGGTGGCGATCCCCACGAACAGCGAGCAAACGGAACATACGCTCGAGATTATGTTTGAATCCACAATAACCGACGCCGCGGTTTTTGGTACGACCACTCAACAGTCGCTGCAACTGTCAATCGACACGAAAAGCGGCACCGCATCGCCTATTGACGTGCTGGAACAGAAGTGGGATGTCCGGTATCCGGACAACATGATGATGCTGGCCTATGACGGCGGATTTCACCCGCTGCATCCACTGGAGCAACCCGGCTGGCTGCAGCATTTGGCAGGCAAATTCCGTCTACCGACTGTTTACGACACGACAAATCGACTGATGACCGTCGGCATAATTCTTCTGACGCTGTTCATCGGAACAGCGCTCGTGTGTCGACGGCGATGGAAAAGTCTGGGCGGCGTTTGCCTGCTGGGAGTGTTGGTTGTGTCGATATCGCTGACTGGCTCCAGCGATCAGGCATTTCAACAGACAACCCACAGGTCCGATCCCTACGACGCCGCGATAACACTGGGGATGAGTGAGGAATTTGAGGCTGTTGTCCCGACAGAAAACTTCACGGCACCTGCCGCGCAACCGACTCCGGACACACTCACTCGAAATGACACACCGTCGAGTACAATGAAACGGGAACGTATCGCCGAGGATGGTGCGACTCAGAAGACGGAACAAGAGCCGCAACTGAACGGTGGGGCGTTCGGCGGAATCGGTGGCATGGGCAGGGGTGGGGACCGGGAGACTGTCTCGGCCGCGTCTGAACAAGCCGATACGCCAGACTTTGATTTGGCACTCGAAGGGATCATTTCAACGCAGAACGATGATTCAGACTTCAACAGCGCAGCTCCTCCACTGCCGGGGATTCCGGGGACACGCGGCAGCATTCCGTTCTCCAGACGATCGGGTTCATCACGTCTTTCGATTCGTGCAGCAATTGCTCAGCCCGCCGACTACCGTTCACTGCAGTTTCGATCAATTGGCACGGGACCCGATGCCGGAACGCTGCAGGTCGTCGTCCAGGGCAGACACCACTTGAACTCCCTGCGACTGATCGCGGCGTCCATCGTCGTGCTCATTTGCCTGACGTGCCTGGGCAGGTCGCCAATGGCCAGAACATGCATCGGCGTGCTTCTGTTTCTGGGGGCTGCAGCTGTTGTCCCTCTGCTGCCAAATCAATGGCAAAGCGCAGTCGACGGCGTGGCCATCGGCACGGCCGCGGGTATCGGGATTTGGATCATTATAGGACTGGCGGCCTGCGGCCGTACCTGTCTGTCATCGTGTTGTCGCGTTATGTTTAAGTCTCGCAGCGCCGCTGTATCCACCAGCATGTTGGTGCTGATGGTGACAGGCCAGCCGGCCACAGCGGCTCCTCCAGCAGTGTCGGCTCCGTCGCCCGCTGCGGTCCTGTCCGGTGAAGACACGACGGTATCACGTCCGAACGTTGTGCTGCCATACACGTCGGGCCGACCGGAACTGCTGGCCGACCGGGTTTTTCTGCCGCGAGACGAGTTTCTGAAACTGTATCGCTCGGCCTTCCCGGATGAAATCGGTGGACGGCAGACAGTTCCGAAGACAGGAGTTTCCGCCGCATTTTACAAGAGTGATGATCTGAGACAGGTAAAGGACTCAGCCTGGTCGCAGACATTTTCTGCGCGGTACATCGTTCGCAGCTTTTCTGACAGGCCGGTCAGTGTTCCACTGCCGCTCGGGAAGGTCGCTGTCCGGTCCGCTTCTCTGAACGGCTCTGCCGCCATTCTGCTGGGAAGATCAATGGCGACACCGGTCCCGCCATCTGCAAAGCAGGCAGCTCAGGAGGCCGACAACGCCCGGCAGCAAGTTCAGCAACGGGCCCCGGAAAAGATCAGTCCTCCGGCCGATGATACGACCGTCTATTCCATCCATATTCCTTCCGCAGGTCTGCACGTGGTGGATATTGTGTTTGAGGTCACCGCCACTGTTGAAAACTCAATCGGCCGCCTGACGCTCCCGTTGCGCCCTGTCCCCGCGGGAAGCCTGCTGTTCAATCTTCCGGACGACGGACTGGAAGTTCGAATCAACGGTCGCAGGAATGCGTTTCGCACGAATGGGCGGCAGGTCACTGTCCCGACATCAACCGCCACAGATACACGAATTGACTGGCGGCCGGCCAGCACTCAAAACACTACTGATACAATTTTCCACGCAACCGCCAATACAGCGTTAACAATCAATGACTCCGGACTGACACTGCAGTCGTCCATTATGATCAACTGCCGACAGGGACAGTTGTCGGAAGTCGACATCGCTGTGCCGGACAATTATCTGGTGCAGCAGGTTGAAGGTGCTGACGTGGCTGGCTGGAGTTTAGAGTCTGCTGCAGCGTCAACCGCAGACATCGATCAGCCACCAGTGGAAGCCGACCAGCGTCTTGCAGGCAGCAGTGCGTCTCGGCCGGCGAACCGAGACGCTTCGGACATCTTGCGGATTATATTCAAACGCCCCGTCGAAGAGCAGACATCGGTCAGCCTGAAACTTTTTCAGCGACAGGTCACGACTGCTGACAAGTCCGATCTGTCGGTGCCCGTACCTGCGGTCAAAGCAGCGTCACGAGACTCGGGAAACGTCACCATACTCGCAGGTCGTGAACTGGAGGTGCGAGTCAACTCATTGTCCGGGGTCAGTCAGCTCAATGCAGCGGATTCTCAGCTTCCCGCAGGTGCAGACAAGACGTTACGACGCGTTCTTGCGTGGCGCTATACGCGGCACCCGGTTGCCATTACCACCAACATCTACCGACGGGCGGATCGTCTCGTGGTCAATGCGCTGCACGGGGCCCAACTGGAATCACAGCGACAGCTGTGGACCAGTTTGATGACTGCCCATATCACCGGCGCTCCGCGTCGCCGACTGGAGATTGAGGTGCCTGCCAGCTTCATTGCTCTGGATGTGAGTGCGAACGGCCTGGACGACTGGTCATTCACTCAGTCTCAGAAAGCCGCTGACTCCAGAATTCTGAACATCCGGCTCGCCACCGCAACAACCGGTGCAGTCAGCGTTGTCATTCAGGGGCAGGCCGATCGCAGCAACGGACAGTCAGAGGCCAATCTGGTGCCACCGCGCCTAATGGGCGCCGACGAATCGAGAACAACGCTAAGCGTGTGGCTGGACGCCTCTTCGGAGATCGCCGAAGCGACCGCCAGCGAATGGAAGCGAGTCGGAAGCGGTACTACCATCGATTCCAGGATTCTCAAGCTGCAGGCTGACACCCCCGACATTTCATTTACCAATGCTACCGCCGCACCAGATCCGGTCACATTGTCATTGCGACAGGCGCCTGCATCCCTGATTGCGGAATCTGTATCTGTGACCAACGTCACCGATACGTCCATCGAACTCACTCTGGGCCTGAACTGGACGATCGCTCGAGCAGCAACTCAGGAACTTTCGTTCTCACTGCCGCAGGCACTCTCCGATGTTTTTGACTTTCAGATTCCGGGACTGCGTCAGCTCCGAAAGCAACCGGTCGACAACGACCGGGTTGAATTCACTATCCACCTGCAGCAACCCGCCAGTGAACGCTTTTTTGTACTGGGCACGGGAACGCTGCCGCTGCCCGATTCACGGCAGATTCTGGCGGACCCTCCCCGGTTTCTGGTAAAACAGGATACCAGGGCGTCCATCGCCAGCCAGTCACACTTCTGGGTCGTTGTCAATCAGTCTGCGGGACTGCTGGAAGCCGTCAACGTGAACACAGACGGCGACGAAGTGTCTGCCGATCAGATCAAGACCAACATTCCCGCCGGTTTCCTGCAGCAGTCTGTCGCCATCCGTCGGCTCCGCAGCAACCGCCCTAACTCTCCGTGGCAACTGAAATTCCCGGAACGTCAACAGGTTTCTCCTGCCGTCATCGCACTGGCCGCCCATACAACGGTCATCGCGGAGGATGGAACCTGGCGTTCACAGCACGTGCTGCAGGTGCGCAACGAATCGCGTCAGTTTTTACCGATTCTGCTGCCTCAACGCAGCCGGTTCCTGTCTTGCCTGGTCAAAGGAAAACCCACGCGCATTGTTTCTCGCCCGGAAGGTGGTGAAACACTGTTCCTGATACCTGTCCCTCAATCAGGCGAAGTCTCTACCCCCTTTGAAGTTCGCATCGCCCTGGCCGGCGCATTCGCACCGGTCGGAAAGCAACTGGGCGGGATCAACGTCGACATTCCTGTTCCCGTATTTCCTGAATATCGGGACTTCCCGGGCTACGGAATAACCGTGATGCGGAATACGTGGAGTATCCATGTGCCGGACACGTGGCACAGCACACCGCACAAAGACCCGCGCCACACTAACGTCGTGATCGCAGATGCAGCCGACTTCGAGGATGCCTCGCTGCTGTCAGTGGTAGACAACGTCAAGTCGATCATCAATTCCGTACAGTCTTCGAAAGGCAGAGGAGAATACGGGCGGGCTTATGAGACATTGCAGAGCCAGCAGAATATCCTTTTTTCACAACACGGCAATACAGCGGCTGCAGAGCAACAGCGAGAGCAGGCGCTTCAGGATCTGCAAGGACTGTTCGGCGAGCAGTCGCAGCCTCCCGACTTCGCAAAAAACAAATGGCTGTCCGGCTCGACCGTGCCCGACAGTGTTACGAATACGTATTTGTCCAGTGAAGCCCTCGGTCTGAACAAATTTAACAACGACAATAATGCTCTGTTTATTGCCGGCAATGACCCCCGGAGTGTGGCAACTCAGCAGACACAGCAGGAATTCAGATTCGCGTTGCCCGCTCAGGTTGAGGCCGACGTCAGCAAACGATCGAAACTGGATGCGATTAAGAAGCTGGCGCCGCAACTGAAATCGCAGTCCGCAAAACCATCGTCTGAATCACAAAGATCTCAACTGCTGAAACGTCGCGAATCAAATGTCAATGAGCAGGCCGACAGAGTGCGGGCGAGGTCTGCAGAGGGTGCGCAAACGTTGTGGTTCAAAGAACGTCTCACGGAAAACATGTCGCAGGCCGGTCAACAGGGGAGCACTCCGCAACTGTCTCAGTCGGGTGGCCAGCAGGCAGACTCACCCGTTGAAGCCCAGTCGTCGCCCTCTGCATTATCGGAATTCGGGGTGCGGCAGGATCAAAGATCGGCGACCCCGGCCGCTGTCAGCCTGCTGTCTTTGAAGTTCCGCATCCCGGAAGCCGGCATTCGCCACGACTTCGTCCGCACGGGGGGCAACGCGGCACTCAGGCTCACGGTTCGCAATCGCGAATCGATCGGTACCAGCCTAAGCCTGGCATGGACCATCGCCTGCATAATTGCGGCAATCATACTGCTCAGAAGCCTCAGACTCGGCATGTCGGTGCTGATAAATCGTCTCTTGATACTGGCCGCTCTGGCTGGTCTGTGTGGCTGGTTGTGCCTGACTGACGACCTGCAGTTACAGTCACTGTTCATCTGTGTAACGGCTGCCTTCTGCTTCAGTATCGGCCAGATTCTGGTCAGCTTCCGAACGCCAAGGACAGACGGGCAGTCAACGTAATACAACACACACAATCGTCCCTGTGATCTGACTGCGAACTGTGAATTCCCGCATATTCAGTGCACACCGTTACGCTTTCGGTTTTCTTTTTGAACCAGCTGACCGCAGGCAGCGGCAATGTCGTTGCCGAGCGAATAACGAATGGTTGTCTTTAAACCGGATCCCTTCAGTTGAACAGCGAATCTGTCAATGGTGTCGCGGTCGCTGCCCAGCAGATGAGGAGCATCCTCAATCGGGTTGTAAGGAATCAGATTCACGTGAACATTCACGCCGTCCAGCCAGCGAATGAGATCGTCGGCGTCGTCTATAGAATCATTTTGCCCTGCCAGCATCAGGTATTCGATCATCAACTCGTGCTGCTGCACACGATTAATCTCCCTAATCGCGTGACGAAGATCACCCAGCGAATGTCGTTGTGTCAGCGGAATAAGTTTCAACCGTGTTTCTGCTTTAACGCTGTGCAAACTGAGAGCCAGGTTGACGCTTGGAAAGCGCTCCGCACACCGAACCATCGCGTCAGGTACACCTACGGTGGAAACCAGAATACTTTTCGGAGAACGTGCGAACAACTGCGGCGAGGTCAGAACAGTCAGTGCGTCGTTCAAATTATCTTCGTTGTGGAACGGTTCTCCCATGCCCATGAACACAATGTTGTCCAGTCTCCGTTCTTCACGCGCGAGTAACTGTCCAACCTGCAGGACCTGATCAAGAATCTCGGCAGACGACAGATTCTGAGCGATGCCCATTTTTCCGGTTGCACAGAACTCACAGGACGCAGCACAACCCACCTGACTGGAAACACACAACGTCGTACGCCCGCTGGCAATCCGCAGAATGACGGCCTCAATCAGCATTCCCGTCGCCGTCTTCAGCAGCAACTTAGAGGCACCGTCGATGCTGGAATCGACGCGACGAAACTGTTCCAGTACATGCAACTGAAGCTGATCACGCCCCGGAAAACCCAACAGACCGTCATCGTCCGATTCAAACTTCTTCAGCAGACGATTTCGCAGTACACGAACCCGTTCAGGATCCAGCCGCAATGAGCGGCGCAGCCGTTCGACAGCTGTGGTGTCAAAAATGCTGATAACTGCCGGCAATGCGTTGACGCCCTTATGTTCGGACAGGAAGACAACCAACTGACGTCGGCTGTCAGGCAGCACCCCGGTGCGTCTGTGCCCGAGTCAGTTTTTGACGCAGCCGCTGCATACCTCGAATCCACTGATCGTGATCATTAGTCTTCATTGCAAAGAAGTCTGAGACATCCGGATGTGGCAGAATCAGGAAACGCTTTTCACGCATTGCCTGCACAACACATTCGGCAACTTCTTCGGGCGTAATAACATGAAAATGCAAATACCGATGAATGGGATCCTCGTCATCCAGCATGTCCGTGGCTACTCCCAACGGACAAATGCAGGACACGTCGATACCCTGACGACCATAACGCACTGACAGCCATTCTGCCAAAGCGACGTCGGCGTGCTTGGTGGCAGAATACGACGCTGAACCGATTTCGGTCAGAACACCCGCAGCGGACGCGGTATGTACCAAATACCCGCCCCCCTGCTTCAGCATCTGTGGAACAACAGCTCGAGCGGCATACAACCGCGACATCACATTGACGTCCCACATCTTCTGCCAGTCCTCGTTGGGGCAATCAAGGCCGCCTTTCACCGTGATGCCGGCATTCGAAATGAAGACATCGATCCGGCCGCAACAGTCAATGACTGTGGCCACCAGAGATTTCACCTCAGCCTCGTCCGCCACATTGCACGCGACAGCAAGACCACCGATTTCGTCAGCCACGACCCGGGCCAGTGTAAGGTCAATGTCCGCAACAACGACCTTTGCCGCACCCTCCGCCGCGAATCTTCGGCATAAGGCAGCTCCGATACCTTTACCGCCCCCCGTGACCACAATGACTTTGTCGACTGACTCCATGGCAATTCTTCCTTGAAATGCTGAATACCTGCCTCCTGAGATCACGACGGCACGAAGGACACAGTGCAGATAACGTCAACCACCGGTTCGTCGATGAGCGACCGTAGGCTTGTTCGTCTGTACCTGCCCATGCTGCTTGACCCCCGCCGTGATTACCTTTCTGCCCCGAGCAGCGTTGGTACTTCCGTCATCCGTCTTCTTCGCGATCTCACGCCGACGAGCTGCATTAGCAAGCTTCTGTTTCGCGACTCGCTTTTCGCGTTCTTTTTTCTTCTGTTCTTTGCTCTTGGCCACTGATTCTTCTTCCCCTGATGAATAATTCTGAGGGGAGAAGTGTATCGACAATTTCAGATAATGCGAGAGGAATCCTCAATCAGTACAAACTCTGAGCCACGTCTCTCATCTCCTCATGGGTACAGACCCGAGCGGAAGAAACGCCAGTGCCGACGTTTCCGGATCGGGAAAACTTCCGGCACCGGAGTCGGGCATCATCCTCGCTGAACCGGGGTCCTGTACGGGCGTGAACCTCAGGACAGGATGAGCGAATGTACTCGCTAACCACGTTCGGAAGGCAATGAGTGATTACCCCGCCGCGAACAGGCGTAGCCTGCAACCCTGCAGGCAAACCGAAGGGCGGATTCCCGGCTCCACTCCTGTGTCATGGCGTGCAGGATGCAGCCGGAAAAGATATCGCCGGCTCCATTGGTATCTACGGGGTGAATGTCAACAGCCGGTTCGTGATGACGACCATCTGCACTAAGCCAGGTGGCGCCGTTCGCTCCGTCGGTCAGGATGATCTGCTCGGGGCCCAGAGACAGCATCCTGGCATCGTCTACGTCTTCGGCTCCGAAATAACTGCGGCGGAACAGACGTGACGCTATCAACACATCGACAAGAGGCAGCAACTGGTCCATGCCCGGCTTTCCGGAACCGGCATCAAGCACAACCTTGCCACTCCCTGCGTTCACTGTGGCCGCTGCTTTGATCGCGACTTCGGACGCCCAGCCGTCCAGATGCAGTATGCCGATACCGGACAAGCGCTCCTGTTCAATGTCGTCAGCAACCGGAATCGGAAACTGTCCGCGTGAATAGGCGATTGTTCGAGATCCGGTGACACCGTCGACCCAGACGTGAGCGAAGCCGGTGGACCAGTGGTCACCGGCGGCACACCCGAACGTTTCGACTCCTCTGTCCTTCAGCGTTTCGGTAATAAATCTCCCACGTTCATCGTTTCCCCAGCGGCCGAGAAACGAAGTCATGGATCCGTAGAATGCTGCCGTGGAAAGAGCCACAGGTACCGGGCCACCCACCTGTCTCCAGTCGTTCGCAACTGCCACCTTGGTGTCGGCCGCCGGGAATGCCGGCAGTTCCACGACGTGGTCCACAACCACGGTTCCAATTCCCAGGATGGTCATCATTTCTTCTTCCGACGGGTCCGGCAGCCAGCAGCCACGATGTCAGCATGAGCGGCATAGGACACAAGTACACCAGACGTCCGCTTTATGCCTCCCTGTCAGACGGCTCCGGCAGACTCACTGATGGCGGAGGATTCAGCCAGTTGCCTTGCAGTGTTGACCAGCCCCGACGCGTCAAGTCCCAGGTCCGTAAGCAGTTCGCTGCGGTCTCCGTGTTCAATAAATTCGTCGGGAATACCAAGAACGCGCACACGGTCAGTTGAAAGCCCCAGCCGACTGGCAGCTTCCAGCACGGCACTGCCGAAGCCTCCATTGACGGCGTTCTCTTCGATCGTGATCACAAAACCGTTCTCAATGGCGCGTCGAACGATGTCCTCATCAACCGGTTTCACGAACCGAGCATTTACCACGCCGATGTCGATTCCATTTTGTTTCAGTTGTTCCGCGGCCTCGACCGCTCGCGGCAACAGAGCTCCGCAGGCCAGAACATTGCCGTCTGTCCCCCATGACAGCACTTCCGATTTTCCGAGCTCCAGTGGAGCGACGCTGCGGTTGATTTTCTCAATGTCTGTTTTGGGATAGCGAAGTGAAGACGGAGCATCAAGTGTCAACGCGAAATCCAGCATGGGCTGAATATCAAGTTCATCGCCGGGCGCCATCACCACCATGTTCGGAAAGATTCGCATGAAAGAATTATCGAATACACCGTGATGCGTAGGCCCGTCCGGACCGCACAATCCAGCCCTGTCCATGCAGAACACAACCGGCAGTTTCTGCAACGCGACTTCCTGAAAAATCTGATCAAAACTTCGCTGCAGAAACGTGCTGTAGATGCTGACAATGGGTCGAGCGCCGGATTTCGCCATGCCGCCGGCGAAGGCGACAGCATGACTTTCGCAGATTCCTGTATCGAAGAAGCGTTCCGGAAAGTCATCACGAATTCGGTTCAACTTGTTTCCCGCACACATCGCGGCCGTCAGGACACACACCGATTCATTTTGCTGCATTACACTGTGAACAGCGTCAGCGACGACGTTTGTATAGGCGATACTCCTGTCGCTGTTCACAGGAACGATTTCGTTATTTTCGTCGCGACAGAACGGGGCGGGCGTATGAAACTTCACCGGATCCTTCTGAGCCGGTTCAAAACCGTGTCCCTTATCCGTAAACACATGCAGCAGGACGGGACCTTTCACATCTTTGATCATCGTCAGATATCGCCGCAGCAACTGGATATCGTGTCCGTCAACGGGGCCTATGTAGCGGAAGCCCATCTCCTCGAACAACATGCCTCCGTGAAAGAAAGTCTTCAACGCGTCCTTGAACTGCCCCAGCATATGCTCAACCGGCTCACCGACCACCGGAACCTTGTTCAGCAGCCACGAGACATCTCGCTTCAGTCCGTTGTAGAAAGGAGCCACGCGAGCCTTGTCCAGGTAACTCGCCACTCCACCCACTCGAGGACAAATGCCCATCTTATTATCGTTCAATACAACCAGCAGATCCTTATTCAGCCCTGCAGCGTTGTTCATCGCTTCAAACACGATCCCGGAGGGCAGGGCACCGTCTCCGATGACAGCAACAGACTTACGTTCTTCGCTACTCACCAGAAGATCGTCTGCAGTCTTCATCCCCAGAACCGTGGACACGCTGCTGCCCGCGTGGCCGGTCATGAACAGGTCGTAGTCACTTTCAACAGGATTTGGATATCCCATCAATCCGCCACGGCGCCGAATCGACTGAAATTCTGAGAAACGACCGGTCACCAGTTTATGCGGGTAGACCTGATGTCCCGTGTCCCAGATCAGTCGGTCCTCAGAAAAATCGAACACGGAATGCAGAGCAATGCACAGTTCGACAACACCAAGATTACTTGCAAAGTGCGCAGCCCGGTCCGAGACAACCGTCAACAGCGCTTCGCGAATTTCATCAGCCAGCTGGTTCTGCTGCTTCGCATCAAGATCACGAAGCTGCACCGGCGATTTCAATTCACTGAGAATCTCAAATGACATCAGTGATCTCTCTCCACTATAAATTGTGCCAGCTGTACAAGGTGGTCAGCCTTCGCTCCAAACAACGCCAAAGCGTCACTCGCACCGGTCACCAGAGCCGCTGCTTTCTGACGACTGGCTTCAATGCCAATCAGTGATGGATATGTCACCTTGCCCAATTCCCGGTCCCGACCGGTTTCCTTACCGAGTCTGTCATTGCTGCCGGTCACATCCAGCAGGTCATCCGCAATCTGAAACGCCAGGCCAATCCGTGAACCGTAGTCCTGCAGGCATTCCCGGTGCTCAGGGGGTGCTTCTGCGAGGACGGCACCAAGTTGCAGTGCGGCGTTGATAAGCGCACCTGTCTTCATTCTATGTATCTGACTGAGTTGTTCTACGTGAATCAGGTTTCCGCCGCTGGAGGGAATTGAGAAATCCGGCTGTCCGGCGTTGTTGCGACCCTCAGCTTGAGCCGTATTTGCACCGGAAATCCCATTGGACTGGCTGTCGGCTGAGTCATTCGTCCCCTGAAACGCACCTCTTTCTGCTTCCAGATCCAACACCTGTCCGCCAACCATACCGGCCCCCCCCGCCGCTGATCCCAGCAGCCGCAGGCAATCAGCAGTCACTGCAGCAGAACTCGATCCGGTTGCCAGCGTCTCAAACGCCAGAGTCAGCAGCGCGTCACCAGCCAGAATCGCCAGCGCTTCCCCAAAAACAACATGACTTGTCGGCCGACCACGACGAAGATCATCGTCGTCCATTGACGGCAGGTCGTCGTGGATCAGAGAATAGGTATGGATCATTTCGATGGCACAGGCGGCAGGCAGGGCGACAGCAACCGTACCTGAACAGACCTCGTTACTCATCAGCACCAACACCGGACGAAGACGTTTGCCTGCCGCCATCAGACTGTACTCGACGGCCTTCATCAGCGGAGCCGGCCAGTCCTGAGCATCCAGCTGCTGCCGCAGCGCATCGTCAACCTGCGTCTTCAGCCGAACGTAATATTCCTGAAATAACTGGGCAGGCATGGCGCGGCTGGTTGCCGGAGGTGCTTTTAGGTCGGGGCTGTGGTAAGTGCCGTGTACGTTGCCGCGAATGGTGACAACGTTGAGTCTGAAAATCCACCGTGACGTCCGCAAT
Organism: Fuerstiella sp.; assembly: GCA_029245955.1. Lineage (GTDB taxonomy): Bacteria > Planctomycetota > Planctomycetia > Planctomycetales > Planctomycetaceae > Fuerstiella. The sequence goes on from JAQWOH010000043.1 coordinate 332,536, forward strand.
TCCGGTTGATTGTCTTCACGTGAACAGACAACGCCGACGACGTCAGTCTGAAGATCGTAACCAGCGTACCGCATCTGTCGCCCGGGGCACGCCGCAGCACAGGAGCAGGACCATTTATCAGGTGAACACTGACGTCCGATTTCCGTCGTCTGGCACTGGACAGGTCTCGACACCTGGTTGTGGCCTGACAGACTGTCAAATACAAAGATGCTGCTGACCAGCGCCAAAACAGTCACCAGCCAGTGACGGTCAATCCAATTCAGCAGCACAGTCCTGACTGAATCGCGGCTGACCACGCATAACGCCGCACTGACCGCCGCTGTTGGCGGTTCCGACCTGTACCGAGAAGTCGGAGCTGCCGTCGTGCAACGTTCGCTACCTTCGATGGCAATCACTTCCTGTGGTCCGAGTCGCTTACCCGCCAGTTCCGATGCAAGCATGTGTATCACCAACTTGTAAAGACGCTCGACCGCGAACTCTGACAAGTCAGGGGTTGTGTGAGCGTTTCCGACGCCTGAATGATCGGTCAGAAACCGATACTGCCCCATCGTCAGCAGCGAAGCGGTCCGCATGACAATCTGCGCCGTCGTTTCCACACCACTGGCGCCGATCGGAAACAGACGCACGCCATTTCTACGCAGCCGCTGCACAGCCGACATAGTGGCGCCAAGGTTCGCTGGTGTGGCGGGGCATCGCCGACAAGAAACAGCACACGCGCCGTATTTGCGGGGCTCCAGCTAAGGTTTCCGGCACAGTTAAGAGCCACGTCCATCGCTTCAGGAAAATCACCGCCGTCATCGGCGGTCTGGCGGTCCAGTCGCCGCCGAAACTCGTCCGGGGAATCAGTGAAGCCGTGCGTCCGACAAACGTAAGCATCACCGTTGTCGCGCTAGGTGACCGGGGAATACCGCTGGTCAACTTTGGGAAACATACCGTAGACGGAGGCGACAATGCTGTCGATTTCCGACTTGAGGTACTCAAGTTCACCCCCATGCTGCCGGTGGTGTCAATGACCAGCGCCAGATCCAGCTGCGTCGGCAGGTGAGATTCCGCATGGCGAACAGACACATCCCAAACGCCACCCACTTCTCGATACTCATCAATCACCGGCATCCGGTTCTGATCAGTAGAGACCTGAAGATGCAGGCGTCTGCTCTGCTGGTGTGGATCACTAATAAAAAAATTGCTTAGCAGCAGCACTCGACCATCCGTTACCGTACGCATGTCCAGCAGCACTCGTTCACTCTGCTGACCGGCCAGCGACTCTTTCACGACACAGCGAGCATCGCCCAGTGGTTGACCTCGCCCATCCACGACTGAGATCACTGTCTGCTGCAGATCTGCATTCAGCGGTAACTGGGACGCTGTTGCCTGATGACGGTACCTTTTAATAAACGCCGTGCATTCAAAGTAATTCGCCACATCGTCAACATTGCCAGCCGTCAGAATACCGGACTGACGGCCCGACTGTTGAATAAACCGGTCCTTCACTGAAAGTCTTCCTGACATATACGATTCTGTTTCCGCCACAGCCCCGAACTCAGAGGCTGAATCTGACAGTACTGCACTCTCGGACGCTGCTGGTGCCCGACAGACATCAGCAGCGTCCGAGAACGTAAACTCAACCGGCGCAGTCCCAGTCGGCGGACCGCTGCTGCCACACCCCGTGACCAGACAAAGCATACGCCTTCCGGTAATGGCAAGAGCCAGTTTGAATCTAAGCATGACGGTTTTCCATCTGCAGTAAGTCGAATACTCATGAAGATAGTTTTGGATTCAGAATCGTGACCACCAGCGTCACTGCAGTCGCATCAGCAGCGCTGTGTGAAACCGGCGCCGGACAATTTCGGCAGAAGTTGCAAGGGGCCTGAACGATGATGTTGTCGCATCTGTGGTCAACACTGCTTCAGTAAAAAACCAGGAGCTGTCGACCGAAGAGATTCGGGAATTCCGGAGCAGTATTTTCAGAGCGTTTGCAGAAACAGCTGCAGCTACGGCATCACCAGATCTGCCAGCGTTCTGATGGATCGAATACGTTCTTCGGTCAGATTGGTGGGAACGGTGTCGGGTAGCACAGACACGTGTTCGCGGAGCAATTGTTCCGTCTTTCCGTCCTGAAGCCGCAATCTGGCCAGTCGAACAATGAATCGCCAACGACGGTATCACGAAACGTCAACTACATGCCGGCATTCTGTAATTCATAATAGTCGTCCGGGTCTGACGGAAGACAGGACAGCATGGCTTCACCGTAGACACTGAGATTCTGTGCATCCGCATCTCCCATGCGATGCCGGGGCCAGCAGTGCAACCGTGCCAGCAGTCGAGCGTAGCGAGCTTTGACTCGCGCAGGGGCCCGCTCAACAACGGACATCTGCAGCAGCAGAACCTCTGCGGCTGAGATCGGAAATCTGGGGGTCATCCGCCTGTAACGGCCGAAGCCAAAGCCGTTGGAACGAGTCAGGTAGTCAGCCGTTAGGCTGACACTCAGCAACCGGGGGCGTCGCTGTGATACGCCGCCAGCGACGGGGAATACCGGGAACGATCCATCTCCCAGCCGAATTCGGTTGCCGTAACATGATAATACGGTACGGCAAACGCCTGGATCGGGCGGTCGCGAGGTCGTGTGTAGAGCGTCGTTTCAATCTCAATCCAGAAGGGAATAAACCGAAGACGTCCACATAAGTCAACCAGAGTCAGCATCATTGGGTCTGCGGGCCTTGGTTCCATCAGCTGAGATCGTCGCCTGAACCGTGAGATCTGCCCCTCCGGAGTCCATCTTCGTTATGGTCAATTCGACATCCGGTTCGTCCACGGTTCCGGCAAAAGCCTCGCGAAAAACATGGTCACCTGCCCGGCATATTCCCGATCATTCGTTTCCAGAGATTCCGGTGCGTGCCTGGTGTCAGGAATCAGCCAGATCCGTTTTGGCACTGTCGCATTTGCGGCGACTCGAAGAGTTCCCGACGGACGCAGCAACCGATCTCTTTCTCCGTGCAGAAAGAACACCGGGCACGAGAGCCGGGTTACATTCTGCAGTGGGTCCACACGTCCCAGCAGAAACGACTTGATCGCCTGAAGAGTGATCCGCGCAATCGCGCTGTCACCCGTGACCCGGACAGAAAATCGGTCAAGGGTTTCTTCCGGAATAAATGCGTCTTCCACCACGACCGCACCAACCTGTCTTTCGGCGGCGACGGTCAATGCCAGAAATAATTTAAGAGAGACACCGAACACTCCGATATCCTTACGTTCACGTTGAGTGTGCACCTGAAGAAAGTCAAATGCGGCCAGACAATCACTCAGCAGTGCCCCGACTGAGGGAACGCCTTCGCTCTCTCCGAAGCCCTGATAGTCGAAAAGCAAGACATCGAACCCACCCTGTTACAGAATTCCTGCATAAGGCAGCATCAGGGAAATATCTCCTGTGTTGTCCATACAAAACAGAATTGACTGCTGTGCATCCCGACCAGGAAAAAAACAGGCGCGAAGCTCCTGCCCGCTGGCATTCGCCAAGGTCATTTCGCCGGCAGTCAGCCCCACCTGATCCGGTCGCCGATAGTCGCCCTTGATAGTCGCCCTTCATTGGCCTCAGACAGACCTGACTGACAGCATCGACAATATTGACAGACTTTGGAAGTTCAGCCGTGCCGGCGGCCGGAATCCACGCGAGCACAAAACAGACAATGAAAGAGATACGCGGTATTGATGAACTCATTCGGTGTTCCGTGGGACCAAGAGGGTCGCTCCATTCTGTTGCCGCTTTGGTTCAGAGTTCAGATTGCTTAGAATTCTTTCATTCTCCGTTATACTGTCGTCGCTGACGAGGCCATTGCAAATGGTATTATTGAGCCTCGCCCTCCACGATAATGTCAGGCAGATCACACTATGCCGTCGGCTGAGTTCATAGAAAGCTACGGCAGGGCAGGTCGGCACACTGCCGATTGAGTAGCTGCCAGCATCGGTATAAGCAGTGACTGTTTGCCAGAGAGTCATCCTGTGCAGTTTCCTGTTCGTCAGAAAGTCGTTTTCATGAAGTCCTGCGTTCTTGCTCTGATTCTGCTGGGAGTGTCCACGGCGGCGAGCGATGAGAATACCGCTCAGAAAAAATACAATGTGTTGTTCATTATCTCCGACGACCTGACAGCAACCGCACTTTCATGTTACGGCAATACCGTCTGTCAGACGCCAAACATCGATGCGATCGCGGCAAAGGGAACTCGATTCACACGTGCCTTCTGCCAAGGAACTTACTGCGGACCGTCGCGTGCTTCGATGTTGTCCGGGTACTACCCTCATGCAACCGGAGTGCTGGGTTACAAGAGCCCTCGTCCGCAGATCGGCGACCGAGCCACCTGGCCCCAGCATTTCAGGAATAGCGGATACTATACGGCTCGCGTCAGTAAGATCTATCACATGGGCGTGCCGGGGGGAGTCCTGCTGGGCGGTGATGGCCGCAATCACAACAATTACAATGGCGCGGACGACGAAGTGTCGTGGACGGAGCGTTTCAACAGTCCGGGACCTGAATGGCAGGCACCGGGTGACGGTGAAACACTGGAAGGAAATCCAGACGGAAAGAAGCCCGTCGTGGGTGGCAATACGTTTGTCGTCGTTGAAGCGGACGGCGATGACATGGTCCATTCAGACGGAATGACAGCCGCCAAAGCCGTTCAACTGATCGAACGACACAAAGATGAAGCGTTCTGGCTGGGTGTTGGTTTTGTCAGGCCACACGTACCTTTTGTCGCGCCGAGATCGTACTACCCGCCGTTCCTGCCCTACGAAAAGATGGTGCTGCCTGAAAAGTTTCCGGACGACTGGAGCGACATCCCGAAACCGGGAATTAACTACAAGACCAGTCTGAATATGAAGATGGATCTCCGTCGCCAGAAGAAAGCAATGGGCGGCTACTATGCGTCTGTTGCCTTCATGGATGCTCAGGTGGGCAAAGTCATGGCTGCTCTCAGGAAGGCGGGAATAGAAGACAAAACAATCGTCATCTTTACCAGCGATCATGGCTACCACCTGGGCGAACACGACTTCTGGGCAAAGGTCAGCCTGCGAGACGAGTCGGCAGGCGTACCGCTTATCGTCAGCGTGCCTGGCAAGAAACCTGCCGTGTGCCACAGTCTTGTCGAGTTACTGGATCTGTACCCTACGGTGTCGAAACTCTGTGGGCTCGATGTCCCCGAGCGCATACAGGGAAAGGACATTTCGACAATGATGGATGATCCCGCCCGGTCCGTGCGTGACTCAGCGTTCAGTGTCGCACCATCGCGGAAGGGGTTTCTGCTGCGTGAAGATGACTGGGCGTATATTCAGTACAAAGAGGATGCTTCCGGAGGAATTGAACTGTTCGATACACAACAGGATCCACAACAGTTTACCAACCTTGCAGCACTGCCGAAGTATGCCAAGGTGGTTGCCGAATTCAGAAAAAAACTGGCCGCAAAGCTGAGCGTCGTTCGTAACAACGATCTGGACGTAAGCTACCCGTAAGGCTGATACTGCCTTCGCAATCGCAGCGACGGACCGACGTCTTTCTGAGATTCCCCCCCCCGCTTAGTTGCTTATTTGCAGCATATTCTGTGCAATCAAATGCTCAACAGGAATCTTCACTCACCCGAAATCATTACCAAGGATAGTTACAGGCGGATGCTTCAGCGAGTTTTTGGATTCATAATCACATGTCTCATCCTGCAGGGTTTGTCGCATGCAGTGGCGGCTGACGACATCCATATTGGAGTCGGAATAGGCGGACTGGAACGCATGACTCAGGGCAACTGGGGACTGGTGAAGGGCACGTTTGCGAACAAGACGGATGAGAACAGGGAAGTTCTTGCTGTTGTCATCCCGGCATTCGGTAGTGGAATACAATACAGTCGGCGTGTGATGATTCCGGCCCGGACACTGAGAACATGTCAGTGGCCGGTGCTGATTCCTGATCGCGAAACGAAGAGTTTTGACTTCGAGTATCTGGTCTTTGAAAACCCCGATGGTGAAGGCCCGATTAAGCGGGTTCTGGGAGAGCATGTCACTCGCAGTTTCCTGGTTGTGAATCCGACAGCCCGAACGTCTTCATCCGTGGGATATCGCGGTCTGCTGAGTTCGGGTGACGAATCTCCTCGTGACACTCGCTTTCTGGAAGAACTTGCCGATGTCCTGCGAGCCGAATCGATGCACAAGCGAATGGGACTCATATTTCAGGCAAAGCACATCGATGGCTACCCCGAAGCTTTGGAGTGTCTGGAGCAATTGCTGATCACCTCACGCACGCTGCATCAGTCCCCGGCCGCCTGCGACGCGGTTCGAGTGTGGACACAGCGGGGTGGCAAGACATGGCTGTTTGTTGACCAGACGGGCATGGATACGGTTCGTGCTCTGCTGGGTGATGCGTTGCCGCTCACAAGAATTGATGAAACTTCGTCAAATGTAATGAAGCTTGAGATCAATCCCTCTGAGCCAGTGGGGAGAGCTCCGGAACGCGAAGTTCTGAGAGAATTTGACGAACCTGTGCGAATGGTGCGGGTGATCCCGGAGAAAGGTCGTGTCATCTGGACAGTTGACGGCTGGCCGGCCGTTATTGAGCTGCCGTTCGGAGACGGAGTTGTCTTTGTGACGACGGTTTCGCCCGAAGTGTTTGTGCAGCTTGAAGGAGGCACCAGGTCATTGCCATGTGCTCGTCAGATTGCCGCTTCGCTGTTTGACGCACAAAGTACCGTTCCACGGATCAGTGAAGATCGCCTTGCCGGTGCTGCCGCCGGACTCATCGGCTACGAAGTACCTTCGCGTCTTTTTGCCGGGACTGTGATGCTGGGCTTCACGCTGCTTCTTGTTCTCCTGGGGACTTCTCTATTGCGACGAGACGAGGCGATGGGGCTGCTCTGGGGGGTTCCTGCTCTTGCATGTCTGTGTGCGACACCCGCCATCTGGGTCGGACAACAGACACGCAATGTCGCACCTGAAACCGCCGTTCAGCAGCAGGTCATCAGTTCCGTTAATGGCCAGACGACACTGGCTGCCGACGGACTGGCTTCCGTTTATCAGCCAGCGCCTGGCACTCTGGCGGTCCGGATGACGGATTTTTCGCTGCTGACTGCCAAGGACATGACAACGCAAAGCAACCCGCGACGCATGGTCTGGACGGACCGGGGCGAGTCTGAGTGGCAGCACCTCGATCAGGCGGCGGGAATACGTGATTACAGAATTCGATCGCTGCAAAGACTCGATCGACCAGGCAGCGTTACGGCAACACTTAATAAGGACGGCATTGTAGGGAAGGTCACACCGGGAAGTGAACCTTCAGATATGATCCTCGCCGGCCTGGCCCCAGAACGAATGACTGCCCGGGTGGCTGCTGACGGCACTTTTGTGACAACACCGGACGACGTACTGGCCTCGACCGAATTTGTTACCGGAACATTCCTGACTGACGTTCAGAAGCAACATGCATCCGTCTACGAGGGACTGTTCAGCATGGAGAATCAGGATACACCATATCCCAGCGCACTGTCTCTGCTGTACTTCACTCAACTGAATAATCCGTCGGTCACGATTGGCGGTGCAGCCACGCGACAGGATGGATCGGCACTGGTCGCCCAGACGGTCACCCTGCAGCCTCCGGAACCAAACACCCAATTTACCATTCCCTCCATCCTGCTGCCGTATCAAACGGTTTTCGACAAGGGAGGCGGCATGAGCGGAGCATACAGCAACCGTGAACGCACGTGGCTGTCGCAGCAACGGGCGAACACGACACTGCTGGAAGTTTCACTGCCGAACGTTTGTCAGCCTTTCACGGCCACGGGCGGCAGAGTCAGCATACGCATCAACGCCGGTTCACGGCAGGTAAAGGTTAGTGTGGGCCAGCGCGATGCTCCTGCCCTCGTGCGGACGCTCGACAGCCCGGCCGGACTGTTCACGGTCGATTTGCCTGCGGAACACCTGAACCCCGCAGTTGCGGACGGAACGTTATATATTGAACTGGATGTTGGTGAACCGGATCTCGATGACGCCGGTGATGTCGCAGACGGAGCACGCGAAGACAACTGGCAGGTTGGCCGGATCATGCTGACGCTTTATGGCACGCGAGCACCGTAACGCCGGTGAACGACCTGCAAGCAGCAGGGAAACAGGATGAACGATTTATTCAGAAAGCAGAATCTGTGAGCAGTGCAGTGTCTCCGGTCGTTGAAATCAACGGCCTGACCAAAACCTTTGGTACATTCGTGGCGCTCGATCAATTGAGTTTAACACTCAATAAGGGCAGCATTCTGGGCTTTATCGGCCCGAATGGCGCCGGAAAGACCACGGCCATTCGCATTCTTGTCGGCCTGACACGTCCCACGGCGGGAACAGCACGAATTGCTGGCGCCGACTGTGTGCGTAATGCACGAAAGGTACGCCGACTGGTCGGATACATGCCCGACAAGTTCGGTTCGTATGACAACATGCGAGTCCGCGAATACCTCGACTTCTTTGGTGCCGCTTTCGGTATTGGCCGCAGAAAACGACAGTTAAGAATCTCTGAAGTGCTGGAACTGACGAACGCCACCTGGATGCAGGATCGTTTTGTCGAAAGCCTGAGCCACGGAATGCAGCAGCGTATCGGGATCGCTCGGACACTGCTGCATGATCCGGAAGTGCTGATTCTGGACGAACCCGCAAACGGCCTTGACCCTCAGGCCCGTATTGAAATGCGTGAGATTCTGCTGCGACTGGCAGACGAAGGGCGGACCCTGATCGTGACGAGTCATATTCTCCCGGAGCTCGCACGGATATGCGATCGTGTCGCGATTCTGGCGGGCGGACAGCTTAAGGCGTTCGGCACCCTGCAGGATGTCAGTCGTGCTCTGTCTCAGCGTCGGACGATGGAAATTGAACTGCTGGACACAGACCGAGTCGCTGCGGTCGCGGCAGAACTACAGGCTTCGCTGGAGCAAGAGTGTGAAGTCACGCCGTCGGAAGCCGAGTCCGTCGTAAGATTTCGTACGTCAGCAGACGAAGAACAACTTTCCAGTCTGTTAAACAAACTGGTCACCAGTGGTGAACGGATCTCGCAGTTTCGTGAAGTGGCTGGCGACCTTGAGGAAGTCTTTATCAGCGTTACTCAGCAAACGAGCGAGGATCGGCCGCAGAATACCGAAGAGCCAGCCCCTGTCGTGGAGACCACGTCATGAAGGGCACCATTGCAATCATCGAACGTGAGTTGCCGTCGTTGCTGCGAATGAAGCAGACGCTCTGGATCTTTGCCATCGTTGCGTTCACTTTTTCCGCGACGGTCCTGCTGAAATGGCCGTCAACATCGACTGCGGATCTGAGCGGTGTCCAGGCCCGCGCCGTATTTCGTGGACTGGCCTATGCCATGTTCGTGACCGTCGTGCTGGTTGTACCTGCATTTCCCGCCACGGGACTGATTCGCGAAGTGCGGCGTCGGACAATGGAACTACTGCTCAATTCGCCGCTGCGACGTTCCGAGATCTTCGTCGGTAAACTGATTGCGCTGGTGGCATTCGCATTGCTGCTGCTGGCCGTCACACTTCCCGCCATGGCCTGCTGCTACGCCATGGGTGCCATTTCACCAACTCATGACGTGCTGGGACTGTACACGCTGCTGGGCGTGATTTGTATCGAGCTGATCGTCCTCGGGCTGCTGGTCGGAACAGTTGCTGAGACAGCAGAATCCGGTCTGCGGTGGGTGTATGGAGCGACCTTCACTTTGACCGTGATCGCTGTGATCCCCCACATCTTCCTGCAGGGTGGCGAAAGCATCTACGCGGTGGTCGCCAGTCACATGAGAACGTTGTCACCCATACCTGCGTTGCTGCAATTGATCGGTGACGAGCCGCCTGGAGCAATCGGAGCGATCGAATCTGCGGACCTGATCGAACGATACGTCACTTCCGCATTGGTTTTGAGCCTGATTGGCAGCCTTGTCTGCATTCAGCGACTGAACTATTCGCTGATGGACCGCTCGCGATCGCAGGGGCTGATCACTGATGAACGGTCTGCATCACTGCGGGCCGCACGTCGAGTCATGTATCTGGTTGATCCTCAGAAACGCAAGTCGGGCATTTCCTGGTTTCTGAACCCGGTGATGGTAAAGGAGTTCCGCAGCCGGCAGTTTGGGCGACTGCACTGGCTGCTGCGAATGGTTGCCGGCTGCGCCGTTCTGTCATTGCTGCTGACCCTGGCGACAACGATGGGTACGCTGGACTGGGGCGTGGAGAAAGTCGGTGGCATCATGATTGTCGCTCAGGTAGGACTGATTCTGGTTCTGACACCCGGAATTTCCGGAGCAATGATCGCCGGTGAAATGGAGAGCGGTGGCTGGAACATGCTGCGTGCAACACCGCTGAGCACGCGCCGCGTTGTTACCGGAAAGCTCATGAGTGTGTCCATTACTCTGGCGCTTGTCCTGTGTGCCTCGCTGCCGGGATATGGAATCATCATGGTGATCAAACCGGTCCTGCAGACACAGGTGGCGCAAGTCATCGTGTCTCTTGCGCTGACCGCCGCAGTCGCCATGCTGGTCAGCGCCACGGTCAGCAGTTTTTTTCGTTCGACCGCGGCCGCAACGACTGTTTCCTACGGTCTGCTGATATTTCTGTACGCCGGCTCCATGCTGGTCTGGGTTAACAGGGATTCGCCCTTCAGCCATGCGGTCGTTCAGAGAGTTCTGTCAGCAAACGCCATGGCCGGGGCACTGAATGCGATGGAAGTCGACGGCTTCCAAGTGTACGACGGACTCCTGGGTACGACATGGGTCGTTTCCGGCGTCATGTGCGGTGTGTTACTACTGGTTCTGTCTGTCCGAACGTGGCGAATCTGGGAACCGGATTAACAAAGACGCCGTGATTCAAATTCCGTTCAACTCGATAAACTGATCTCCGAATCTGGCCCCCGGATGATGACACACATTTTTTTCCCGTGCTCGCGTTCTTATGCGGCCCTTGCGGTCGTCGTCATCGTGACCGTTTGCAGCGCCCCCTGCGATTCTACATTCGCGGACAATGAAACCACGGATTTCAACGGACAGTTCGAATTAACTGACATCGTCAGGTTCTCTGAACTGCCGCGAAGAATGTATCTTGAACCGAGAATCTCAGTCCCGCCCAACGCCCCCTACGTGCCGGATGAGGTCCTGCAACTGCTTGAGCGCCTGCTACTTTCCGGTCCGGACAACGAAATTCGTACCCAGGCAATCAGATCCATTGAAAGAATTCAGACAGCCGACCTTGCAGACGTTTCGCATTTGGTACAGGCGCTCCGAAAGCAGCTGAACGAGTCAGACAATATTCACGTCAGCCAGGCCTGTGCGTCGGCTCTGGCAGCGATGGGCCATGCCGAATCCGCACCAGAGGTAGCACGATTGTGTCTACCGGAATTCGAAGCTCTCTGCGTAAGGATTGAACCGAACTTCGTCAGCTGGGGAGCTGATGCACTCAGGACAACCTGGCTCCGTCGTATCAGGTCCCCTGAGGATTTTTCGACGGTGCAGTTTCGACTGGCAAGTGAGGGCCTGGTACAGCTGAACGAAACCGGGGCCAACGCAGCACTCGAATTGATGCTGAACAGCAAACTGGCGAACTACGTCCGTCGACACAGCGCGGCACAAGCCCTCGCCGTACTTGCCCCAAAGAAGTCTGCTGCCACCGCGGACGAGTATGCAACAGGGGGCATTACGGATCGACTGCTGGCCTGCGCACTGTTAGAGCAGTGTACCTCTGATGCGGGCGTGGCGTTGCTGGCACGGTTGTGCGACGACACCTCCAATGCAGTTGCTGCTCGCGCGTGGGAATCAATGCTGAAACGAGCCCCCGAACAGTTGGTTAAGAGACTCAGCAGTGGCGTCAGCCACCCGGAATCCACCGTTCGTTTTGCGGCGATCCGGACAATCAAGCTGTTCCCTTCGGAAGAAGGCTGCCGGATGCTGCACGTTCTTGCAGGCGACATTCACATCGGCGTGCGAAATTCCGCCCGGCAGGTGTTATCCGTTCTTGCGACGACAAACGCTGACCTGCGAAAGACCATTCTTCAGAATGCCGGTGGGGCACTTTCCGATTCCGACGTCAACTGGCAGCAGCTGGAACAGTCCCTGATCCTGCTCGGACAACTGAAGCATCGCCAGTGGCAGAAGCAGTGCCTGCCACTGCTGGAACATGACAGACCGGAGATCTTTGCGACAGCGGCGTGGCTCCTGCACCTGATGCCGCAACATGACATCGCCGAACAGATAGGCCAGGTGACCATCCGGCGACACAAGCTGTACCAGTCTCTGCAGGGCGCGGATGCTCGAGCCGCAGAAGTCGCAGTCCAGCTGACTTTCCTGTTTCAGCACGCCGGGTTCACTGAACTACAGTCGCTTCAGAAGCTATGCAGCAGGCAATTCAGGATGGGTGAAGGGAATCCGGAAAAGCGTGCAGCCGGATTGTGGGCCCTGGGAAAGATTAAAAAGGGACAGGCAGATCCAACCATTGCGGGCAGACTGATCGAACGGATCTTTGACGATAATCCAGTACTCCCGGAGTACCAGGTCGTGCGTCGCATGAGTGTGCTTGCACTCGTGTGGATGAATTCCCGGTCCGCCGTCCCGGACATACATCGAATTCGAACAACCTATGGCGTTAGAGGAATGCTGAGTGAAACGGCCCGATGGGCTCTTCCTCAGCTTGGCGCGGAACAGCCGCCGGAGCTCGAACCGCTCGCCGTATCGGTCGAAGACTTTCCAGTCACGCCCCAATAGCGTCGAATTCAGTGCGGTTGCTGCGGGACGAACATTCGTCGATTTTCTTCGAACGCATGCTCCTCTGCTTCCCGCGCCTGCTGCTGAAACTGATGCTGGCTGCGGATTCCTGAATCGTGGGTGCTCGGATGAATGTACTTACCATCCGAAGTAATCCGCCGTGCCCGGACCTTGTCGCTCAGGCACAGCGTAAGAATGTCCATCGCTTTGCGTTTGCATTCGTCATCCAGAATTGGCACCAGTAACTCGACACGTCCATCGAGATTGCGCGGCATCAGATCAGCACTGGAAATCAACACCTGATCATCGCCACCATGCATAAAGTGAAAGATTCGCGCATGCTCCAGAAATCGGTCAATGATACTGATGACCTCGATATTCTCGCTTAGCCCGGGGACGCGAGGTTTCAGGCAGCAGATGCCTCGAATATTCAACCTGATGCGGACTCCCGCCTGCGAGGCTTTGTACAACGCCCTGATCAGTTTGGGATCCACCAGTGAATTGAATTTAGCGTTAATTGCACCTTGACTGTTATTACGGCACTGCCTGGTTTCGAACTCGATTAGTTCCAGCAGCCTGTCACGCAATCCCATCGGCGCCGACTCCAACTGCCGGAACTGCTGCAACTGCGAGTACCCGGTTGTGGCGTTGAACCACGCGATGGAATCGTCGCCCAGGTCTTTGCTGCACGTCATATAGCTGACATCCGTATACAGTCCAGCGGTGACTTCGTTGTAGTTACCGGTTCCAAAATGGATATAGCGACGAAACCCTTCGGGCTCCCGACGGACGACAACACAAGCTTTGGCATGCGTCTTGAGGCCGCGGACGCCATAAATAACCTGAACACCCGCCAGCTCCAGTTGTTTGGCCCACGCAATATTTCGAGCTTCGTCGAACCTGGCCTTGAGCTCCACAATGACGGTCACATTCTTGCCGTTTTCTGCCGCGGTTGTCAGAGCGTCGACAACCGGGCTGTTCCGACTGGTACGATACAGGGTCTGCTTGATGGCCACGACATCAGGGTCGACAGCAGCCTCCGAAACCAGGGCAATCACCGGATTAAACGATTCGTAAGGATGAAACAACAGGCGATCTCCGGAACGAATCGTTTCAAAAATGGACTGCCCCGGATCAAACCCGGGGGAAGCGCAAGGTTTCCAGCGCGGATACACGTGGCCGCTGTATTCAGGCAGGTCAGCCAGTCGAGCCAGATCACCAAAGCCCACCGGACCAGGAATCACGTAGACGTCTCGATTGCGGAGCTTCAGCAGTTTTTTCAGAAAGAACAACATCGGCTTGGTCGCATGGTCTGAGATCTCCAGACGCACGCAGAAGCTGTCCTTTCTTTCTTCCAGAACATCTTCCATTTCCTCCAGAAGATCAGTGCCGTCTTCCTCGCGGACACTCAGATCAGCATTTCTGGTAATCCGAAACGGCACGGTCGAAACAATTTCTTCTCCGGGAAACAACCGTTGAATCAGCAGCGAAATCACCTCTTCGCCCAGCACAAATTCGTGCCCGTTCTCGGACGGCAGCCGTATGCAACGCAGATCCGATCGACCGAACGGGATCACTGCGTACCGGTAATCACCATCCGGTTGATCGGGAACAAGCTGAACCGCAACATTGATAGTGCGTCCCATCAGCAGGGGAAAACGGTCGGGGTCGTGGATCGCGATGGGAGTCAGAACAGCACTGATCTGTTCTTCAAAAACCTGTTCAACAAATTCGGACTGCTGCTCGGTCAATTCCGTAATATGCCGCCGCCTGATCCCCAGATCCGCCAATGCAGGGTCGATCTGTTCCAGGAAGATCCGGTACTGTTCTACCACCATCTGCTGTATCCGCAGCGAGGCGGCGTCAAGCTGTTCACTGGCAGTCATTCCGCTGGGGTCGACGCCGTGATCGTTGCGACGAATGGCAGTCCGCAGACTTCCGATTCGAACCATAAAAAACTCATCGAGATTGGACGCCGTGATCGCCAGAAACCGCAGTCGTTCCAGCAACGGCACAAAAGGATCAGCAGCTTCGTCAAGCACGCGCTGGTTAAACTCGAGCCAGCTGAGTTCACGATTCAAGAACAGATTTGCGTCCACGGACATGAGTACAGTATTCCGATCTACAACTTGTTGTCTCTCAGCAGCACGCTCATTCCGAAAACGTCCTGGAATAATACGGAGTTCTGCCGGAGTTCCAGCTGCTCCATAGACAGATCGCCGATTGGCGCTGTGGTGTGGATGATCAGACGGTTACGTTCAATGGTGCACTGTACAGACGGAATCCGACGTGTCCGAGACTGTGCCAGACAAATCGCGATTCGCAGAATCCCGGCAAGGCGACAAAGAACAACACGACTGTCCCGATCCAGATCCGCAAACGCCGCATGGCTGGCCTTTGGCGCAGCCCGCCGATGATACCGCGCGACCAATGCCGTCAACTTGTGATCCAAGGAATTCAACCCGAAAATCTTGCTGTGGCTGATCAGATAGTGTGAATGCTTGTGATAGCCGGAATCGCTGACGAATTGTCCCGCTTCGTGTAACAGCGCCCCCACACACAGAATCGTCTCACTACGAGCATCGAGTTTATGTTCTGCCTGAGTCGCATGGAAAATCTGCCGAGCCAGTTCAGAGACATGCTGCCCGTGGTCGAGATCCACATGAAACCTGCGAGCGAGCTCTTCAGCGGAACGAATAATCTGCTCCCGAAAGTCTGAGGACCATTCGCCCGACTGCAACATGCCGTGCAGGAGGGCGTCGCGGAGATTGAATCCGGTCACCAGCAGATGATCTGTCCCCAGCATTTCGGCCATACGCACGTTGGCGAACAGGGCAGGCACCAGAGTTTCGGCTTCTGACAATTCCAGATGATGCTTCCGCATGATCTGTTCGACGTTCAGCCTTGAGATCTCACGCGTGAATCGCTGCAGCTTGCGCAGAGGCACGCGAACCATTTCAACTTCGGGAACCTCCAACTGCAGTGCTCTGACAGCAAATCGCACATCACCGCCGAGAGCAAGGAGCTCGATGTCTCCGTGCTGCGGCACAAAATCTCTGAGTTGTTCCAGCGTCCTGTCTATCTGTCCGTTAATGATACTGACGGCCTGATCGCTGTCGGCGTGGTATTGTCGTATCAGCTGCTGCAGACGTAGTGAGCCCAGTTTATACGACTGCGAATGCAGGATGTCGCGACCTCGCAGCAGCAGAATCTCCGTCTTGCCGCCGCCAACTTCCATCAGCAGTGTCAGAGCATCCCGAAGATGTGCGTCACGTTCCAGCTGGGGGCGAATTCCCAGATAGGTAACCCGAGCAATTTCAGCATCGTCGATGGGTTCGACCACCAGACCCGTCGAAGTGTAGATCTGGTCGAGAAACGCCATTCGATTCGCTGCTTCGCGTACAGCACTGGTGGCCACCACGCGGATATGATTCGGGTTCGTGCACTGATATTCCTCGAGCTTTCGTCGGTAGCTTTTCAGAACGTCAACGGCCTGCAACACAGTGTCTCGCTGAATTTCCCGCAGTGTGAAGGCGTCCTTGCCAAGGCTGACGCCGCGGACAAGCTGTTCCAGCATTCGCACTCCGGACACACCATCCGTTTCTCCGATTGCCATGCGTATCGCGGACGTGCCGAGTTCTATGACCGCCATCGGAAACACGGGCTGAACTGCACGGCGTTTCCCGGGTCTTGAGTCACCGTGGATTGTAGAGCGGCGGTTCATTGGGAGTGATACTGCTGGACAACTAAAGAAAACCCCTGATTAGTTTCGTCACGACCGGATGAGTCGTCGAATCACTTTCACGATTGAGATCCACTCGTCTGCTGCCTGACCCAGGCAGCTGCCCCGATGACAGTGGCATTGTCGCCCAGTTCAGCGATACGAATCACGAAACAGCCTTTCAGGGACGGAAGTACATTCCTTTTCGCCCCCTTCTGAGTTTCGGACAGATAAAGATCCGGCATCGCCTCTGCCAGTCCCCCCCCGATAACAACGATGTCCGGTGCCAGAACATTGACCAGCGACCCGATCGCACGTCCCACCTGCTGCGCCGCCAACCCGACGATTTCTTCAATCGCCTTGTCACCGGCCTCAATCGCTTTACTGAGAGTTCCACTGCGAATACTGGACAGATCCGTCCCTGCCAGTTTCGCGAGATGGGGAGCCTTGCCTCGATAGACGGCCTTGGCAGCTTCGGCTGAAACCCAGAGTCGGCTGGCCAGCCCCTCGAGTGTGCCAACAGGGCCAACACCGGCAGCCGGCCCTTCCGTTGCCATCTGCATGAACCCGACTTCCATACACGAGGCTCGACTGCCCCGAAATATTTTCCCCTCGTACACGCAGCCGCCTCCGATGCCGGTTCCCGGAAACACACCAAGAACACACCGAGCTCCCTGGCCGGCACCGTGAACATATTCGCCAAAGACGCCAGCGTCAACGTCGTTGCAAATCTCCGCGGGGCAATCGAACTGGGCAGCTAAGTAATCCTTCAGTCCGATGTTCTTCCAGCCCAGATTCGGTGCCTCAAGGATGACTCCTTTTTTCAGGTCAAGTGGTCCGGGGCACCCCGCGCCGATTCCCTGAACGGCTGACTCGTCTGTACCGGCGTCTTCCAGCGCCATGCGAATCGTGTCGGCAAGACGTTCCAGCTGCACGCCTTCCTTCGTTCTTTCACGAGTCTTGCGACGCTTCCTCCCCAGAACCTCGTAGTTTTCGTCAAACACCACCGCCAGCATTTTCGTACCGCCAAGGTCAAAACCGACCCAGACTTTGTCCGGACAGTTTTCTGAATTTTTCCCTTTGTCGTCACCCGCCATGACTTCATTCCGTCCTGCACCCACACCCGTTAGTAACTAGCCGATCAGTCTGTCAGAATAACAAGTTCCCTGACTTAGCGGCAGTACACATTCGCAGATACATGGGGTTGTCCATGAACAGTAAAGAACTCAAGGCGATTCAGACGCCACTGAAAGAGCAGTACGCAAAGTGCCCGGACGACGCGATCGTCTCACTGAATGCAACCGGCACCGTGAATATCGACAATCTGACGTGCCGGGTCGAATCTGACGTGTCCGTCAATGGGCAGACCGTTTCAGGCCTGCACCCGAGCGCCGGCGGCGACGGCAACTTCGCCTGTTCCGGCGACATGCTGCTGCAGTCGCTGGTGGCATGTTCAGGCGTTACATTCGCTGCGGTTGCGACAGCAATGGAACTGCAGATTTCATCCACGACGGTGACCGCTCATGGCACAATGGATTTTCGAGGCACACTGGGTGTCGCGCGAGAGGTGCCGGTTGGCCTGACCTCCGTCAACCTGACGTTTGACGTGGTGTCGTTGGAATCGAATGAGAAAATCGAAAAGCTGATTCAGCTCACCGAACGGTACTGCGTCGTCCTGCAAACGATGAAGAACAGCGTTGCCGTCAGCAGTTGTCGCGGCTGATGACATCAGAAAAACAACGCGGGTTCGCTGATTCAGTCCTTCCACACATGCAGTTGCTGCAATCCTCGCCCGGTCCGACTGCCAGACCACTGGGCTCGTTTCCACTGACCGATTTGTTCGTCAGGGCGTTCGCAGTTGTAGTAGAAGAGATGATCTGCTGACGTCCACCCGCCATCGTCAGCGAACGACGCGGTGCCACGCCCGAACAGTCGCTTGCCAATCTGGACAATCTGCAGCGAAGCGGCCAGCAACACAACCATGAAGGCTCCCATCAGGATCAGAAATGGTCCCATATCAAAGAAACGCTTCGCAAACGGCCACGTGTGCGGCCACGTAAGCAACAACAGCACTGTCGCGCCACTCAGAAACGGCCCGTAGGGAATCTCGTTGTCACGATGAGCAAACCAGTTGATGGCTGCGGCAAAGATCGCCAGCGTCGGCGCCATAATAAATACGGCCAGAACCGGCTGCCAGCCGATTACACTGCCGATCATCCCCATCAGAACGACGTCTCCGAATCCCATAGCTTCCTGCTTCAATATCAGAAAACCAACCTGCCGAACCAGCCATACCGATCCCGCTCCTGCCAGTACGCCCAACAGGCTGACTAACAGACCGTGAAGGTGCGGACAGGACCGAATGAAGCTGGTGGGGTCCCAGGGAACAAACAGCGGCTGCAGCATCGGGTGTATGAGTGGCTGCAACGTATTCACCATACTGGGATCCTGAAACCAGATCGGTACCACATATAACTGACCGCACGCGGCACTGGCAATCACAGCAACAATCGCAATCGGAACTGTACAACCGTCGGGAATAATACGAAATTTGAGGTCTATCCCCGTCGCCACGATCAGTCCACAAATCATCATCATGTGCAGCGTATAGCGAAGATGCAGCCAGACAACGGGCGACAACACCGAAAGCACTTCCGGCCCGTCAGGACCTTCCACTGATGTGAGACCACCTATCGAAACCGCCGTCATACTGCTAACTGGAATTTCACACCAATACACAGCAGCAAACAGCAGTGATGTCGTGATCTCGACAATCGGCAACTGCAGCGACAGTCGGCTGCGACACTTTTCACAGCGACGATTAATCAGCCAGCTGACGACAGGAATCCGTTCTCGCAGCGACGGCACTGCAGCACACCGATGGCAGACCTGCCACCCGGCGGTCAGTGAATTCAGCTGGTCACGAAGCCGATCGTGCTGCGGAAATCGGTCGATACAGACGCTCAGAAATCTGCCGACGATCGCCCCGATGATCGCCAGGCCTGTCAGCAGCAACGGCAGGGGAATCTGGTGCAGGGTCAAGGCGTGCCTCCGATCGTTCCGTCATCAAGTGCCAGGATAATTCGTTCAGAAATCTGTTGCGGTGATTCTGATTCGGCGTCGATCGTGATCGTTGCGGCGTCCCTGTACAGATGGAGTCGAGATTCCAGGACGTCGGCAACTTCGTCCTTAATCGACCTTCCGGTCAGACTGGGACGGCGCTGCTGAGAGGTCCCGTCTGCTCCAATCCGAAACGCCAGAGTTGCAGCTGATGCCGTTAGCCACACAACCGGCCCGGCCTGTTTCATCCGTTCACGATTTACGCGTGCCAGGACCGCTCCACCGCCGGCGGCAATAACGGCGGGAGGATTCTTCAGGAGTTTCCTGAGCACTTCCGTCTCCAGAGCACGAAAAGCAGTCTCGCCGTTATCCGCAAATATTTCGCGGATCAGTCTGCCTGAACTCGCTTCAATCTCGGCGTCGCTGTCGATGCATCGACACTGCAGGCGTGCGGCCAGCAGCGGACCAACGCTGGACTTGCCGCATCCTCGATATCCAATCAGTGTAACGATCATCCTGCTGGGTGTCTGAGCCTCAGTTGTCGGGAAAGAACGGCCATAGGACAACGCCATTATTCAGGCGCCGTTGACAGCGACTGTCGCAACGTTTCCATCATAAATTCCAGAGGTGGCTGCTGTCCGGAAAACAGTTCAAACTGACGAGCCGCCTGACGCATGAACATTTCCAGTCCGCTGGCCGTCGCACAACCCCGAGTTTTTGCATGCTCAAGCAGCTGAGTGTTCTCCGGCGTATAAACGGTATCAAAAACCAGCATTGATTCATTCAGCCAGGGAAGATCAAACGGTGACTCACTGACGTTCGGATGCATTCCAACGGAAGTGCAGTTAATCAGAATATCGCACATTTCCTCACTGCGTTGCTCCCAGTCAATTACCGAACAGCCAAATTCGTCGTTCAGCGCGCGGGCCCGGTCTGCGGTACGGTTGGTGATTGTGACGGCCGCGCCGTTTTTCTGCATTGCACAGACAGCAGCGCGCGCTACGCCGCCAGCCCCCAGAATCAGAACCTGCTTTCCTTTGACTTCACGCGAACCTTCAGGAAAGGTCGTCAACCCGGCTTCCACCGTCTTGACGATGGCATCGTAGTCCGTGTTCGTGGCGTGCCATTTTCCATCAGTCCTGAACAGCGTGTTGGATGCGCCAATCAGGTTTGCCTGCACACTCGGCAGATCGGCGAATTCAAGGGCAGCATGCTTATGAGGAATTGTGACGCTGTATCCACTGATGTCGAGTTTGTCGTATGCCTGCAGTGTTTCCTGCACCGAATCCGCCGGTATTTTCAGAGGCAGGTATACGCCGTCAAAATCAACCTCGCGGAAGGCGGAATTATGCAGCAGTGGACTCAGGCTGTGGGAAATCGGATCACCGATCACTCCGAAGACTTTCGTGTCTGACGATATGCTGTCGTAACGGTAGAAATCCCGCATGTCATCCCACAGCAGTTGCCCGGGCGCCATCTCACCGGCACGACTTCCCGCGGCGTAGGTCAAAGGAGATCCCATTCTGCCGCATAAGATCCTGCTGACCATTCCTAACTCGCCCATACAGAAAGCCACTGTCGGCACGGTCGCAGATTTGATCAGTTCAAGAACACGTACATTGTCGGCCGGGCGACTGGCCGTAGTGACGATCTTGATTATGTCCGGATCACATTCTGTCATCCGCTGGTAGATGTCGGACAGATCCGTCGGAGTGTCTTCGAAATTGTGATAGCTGACCAGTCGCTTTGTGTCGCCGTATCGAGGAATCGACCTGGCAATGTCTTCTTCAATATCAACGTACTCTGCGCCACCAATGATGGCTTCTCGCAGAACGGCCTGCCGCTGTTCTTCGGTGCCGCTCCAGCGTCCCTTGTCCTGTTCCCGTCGGCACGTGATCACAACCGGGGTCGGGCGCTTCTTCAGAAGGCGCGCAACGTTCAGACGGCTCATGATCCAGTCGACCCGCAGCTCAACGAGCTCGGGGTTCAGTCTGGACAGGTCACGGTGCGCCTGCTTCAATGCAGAGTGACGTCTTCTTCCAAGGCTGACGCAGATCATTCGTTATCCCAGTCGTCCAAACTGTTTGTCCAGTGTTCCACGTGACAGCATCAGTGACGTAGGGCGTCCGTGAGGGCAATGATGTGCATCATCCACCAGGTGCCGCTGGCTGAGTAATTCCTGCATTTCTTCCGGCGCCAGTCGCTGCCCCGCCTTAATGGCCGCTCGGCACGCCATCGTGTGCATCATGTTGTCCAACAGATCTCGCCGCGACGTCTTTCCATCAGATTCTTCCAGTTGACCGGACAGATCCCGCAGGATGCGAACAAAGCTGCCACGCGGCAACATCACAGGGTGACTGGTCAGCAGCACAGTTGTCCCTCCAAAATCAGAGATGCCAAATCCGATTTCCTGCAACAGTTCCTGATATTCCAGCAGGACGGCTGCCTCTCCGGCACTGCATTCAATCGACTCCGGAATCAAGAGTTTCTGACTTTCCGCCTTGCCTTCCAGCACCCTGTGCCGCAAATACTCGTACAGAATTCGTTCGTGCAAAGCATGCTGGTCGATTACTTCCAGTCCCTCGTCCCGGGCGACAACCAGGTAGCAGTCATGAATCTGAAACGCTCGGTAGTCATCGCCGTGAACCGTCCCGGAGCTGGGCGCAGGCTCATCTGTCGCGGCCGCCAAGTCAGATTCGCCCTCCGTGACAATAAGCTGATCCCCCGAGAAGTCTTCCTGCACCTGAGTGTCGGCAGACGATTCACTACTGTCGCTGGCTGCAGACACCTCGACCAGTGGACTCATAGCGGCAGCAACAGCAGGACGAAATGCGGCAGACTTCAGATTTGGTCGGTATGACTCAAAGCCTGGGACAGTCGGTGTACCGGAAAACGTCGTCGCCGCTCCATCATCGGAGCGTCCGATAACCGGCGGCGACAGACCGGACGCTGCCGATGCAGACCAGATATCCAGTTCCTTCTGAGGCTGTTCGGTGGCTGTATTTCGCTGCGCGGACGGAACGACAATTTCTGCCTGAAAGTCAAGTGACAGAAACTTGTCTCGCAAAGTGTGCAGCAACTGACGATACAGCGACTGGCTGTCCTGAAAACGAACTTCCGTTTTTGTGGGATGAACGTTCACATCCACCAGATTCGGCGGCACCTCAAGAAACAGAAAACTGACGGGGTGGCGCCCAACCATCAGCAGTCCTCGATACGCTTCACTCAGCGCATGCTGCAGGCTGCGGTCCTGAATCGATCGACCATTCAGGAACAGATACTGGTCCTTGCGAGTTCCTTTACTTAACGAAGGCTCACCAACGTAGCCCCAGAGACGTACATACTGTCCATCTGACGTCTCCGTCCGCGACTCCACAGCGATCAGCTTGTCGCCGACGTCACTGCCGAAGAAACGACGAATTCTCTCCAGTTGATTGGGAGTTGCCGGCAGCTCATAGACCAGTTTGTCATTATGTCTCAGCACAAGATGCAGGTTGGGGTTCGCCAGAGCAATCTTTGCGAACTGTTCACTGATCCGCCCGAACTCCGTGGAGGGCTTCTTAAGAAATTTGCGACGAGCGGGCGTATTGAAAAACAGATTATGCACTTCGATCACCGTGCCGGCCGGACAGCCGCAGTCCCGGTGAATGGATATCTGGCCACCTTGCGATTGAAGTTCGCGACCGGTGGAATGGTCCGTTCGACGCGTCCGGATACGGAAGCGACTGATTGAAGCGATCGAGGCCATCGCTTCGCCGCGAAACCCGAGCGTGGCAATCTGCTGCAGGTCCTCGTCGCTGCAAATCTTACTGGTCGCATGACTGGTAACGGCAAGTTCCAGATCTTCTGGGTACATACCTTCGCCGTTATCCGTTACCCGAATCAGTTCTGTGCCACCGGTTACAATGTCAATTTCAATGCGAGTCGCCAACGCATCGATGCTGTTCTCCAGCAGCTCCTTCACAACGCTGGCCGGACGCTCAATCACCTCGCCTGCTGCGATGCGATTGATGACGTGAGGATCAAGTTGCTGAATATGAGACATGTTCGTGAGAGGCCATCCGTGGAAGCTGCTGCAGACTAAGCGTACAGCCCCAGTTTAACTGGTTTCGCAGCAGCATCCAACTCAGTTCACAGCATCAGACCGACGGCTACAGAAGACCAGTTGTCCGACTCAGGTCGTCAGTCGGGTTGTTCCGGACCGGTGGTATCACCGTGACCTGTCGCAGGCAAACTGTCGCCATCTTCCGACGGAGCAGGTGATTGGGCCGGGGCAGGGCTGCGATTCGCCTTGTCCTCCGGAAGATGAAATTCTTCAATCAGTTCCCGGCGTCTGGCCGCGACAGCTCGATCGAATTCTGACAACACATCCATCGCTCGATCGCGGGACGTCACAAGCCCGATGATCAGATATTGAGTGATCGCCAGCAGATAGCAACACCAGCCGACCACCCAACGTTCCCAGTGCCGTTGATGCTTGGCGTTCATCTGCCCCACTTCGGCCAGATTTACTCTGATGTCGCGCACATTATCGTTGTAGGTGTATGCTGCCATCGCTGCCTGTACAGGTGTCGCCGCGCCGATCTGCTGCGAGTAACTCCAGTCAACGACACTGGCTCGACCAATCTTTGCCTGATCAATGTCAGACAGCGTCATCAATTCCGCCCCCACAATCGCAGCCATCATCGCCAGCACCGGCGAACTTCGGTTTAAGTGCTGACAAACAATGCCCTTCAGAAACTGCCACTTCAGTCGCCAGAATTCCTTCAGCCCGCTGCGACCAGGCTTGATTTTTGGTGGCCCCGGATGAATGACCGCAAAAAGTTCCTGATCGGGCATCGCTTCGATAACGCCCACAGCCAGCATCAGCCGCAGCCCCATCGTCAGCCAGTCCATTCGTTCCATCCAGTCGAGTTGTGCCATCCACCCGAACAGCAAATGCTCCATATTGGCAGACGCTGCCAGCAGCAGTAATGCTCCTCGAAACCACTGTTCAAGATCTTTTTCCAGTTCGTCGTCCAGATCCTGCAGTCGAAAGACCTTCCGCATGATGAAACGGAAGATGGGAATCGCGATAAATCCGACAATAACTCGCGTAATCGGGCGCAGCACCGATTTGAACAGGGGAAGGTTCATCAGTGCTCGAAACATGCCGCCCACGACCGGTTAATCCTTTAAAAACATGGCGTCCGCGAAAACGCACTGTGTTTCACTAAGAGTTCAGAAGACAAACCACGGCCGGACACTGTATCCTTTGCGTCGGTCTTCGGCCATGGGTGGGCGCCGAGGGACGGAAGTCTTTTCAGATGTATCTTCCTTGACGTGGATGATCCGAAAAACGAAGAGACTCCCGCCCCTCTCACGACAGACAATTCACCACAACGCGGAATCAGCAACAGGGATCAGAGAATGATAGGGAATGCAGGAGAAACGGATTTCGATCTGCGATTCCGGATCTTTGGAATCCCGGTGCGAGTGCATCCCCTGTTCTGGGCCATGGGAGCGTTCGTTGTCTGGCAATCGACCCCCGACCCAAAGCTGAAATTTCTGGGAGTCGGCTGCGTTTTTCTGTCCATCCTGATCCACGAACTGGGACACGCAGTCACGCTGCGACGTTATGGCTTCCCTTCCGAAATCGTTTTGTACGGGATGGGCGGTTATGCGACATCGACTCATCTTTCCACGTGGAAACGCGTACTCGTTTCTGCAGCAGGTCCTGGAGCCGGATTCGTGTTGTATGGCTTGCTTAAAGGAGTGCTGTACTTTCTCATCGAATCCAACTCAGAACTGCTGAGTAACGAACCGTTCGTGTATTGTCTTTTGCTGCTGCAGTGGATCAACCTGTACTGGGGCCTGCTGAACCTGGTGCCATGCCTGCCTCTCGACGGTGGACATATCATGGAAGCTCTGGTGTGCCGTTACTTTCCCAGACGGTCTCATGTGCGAGTGCTGGAGATTTCAATTCTGGCATCCGGAGGTGTGGCGATCTGGGCTCTGCAGAATATCGATTCACGACGGTTTCTGCTGTTCATGTTCGGCTACTTCTGCGCCACCAGCATTATCGCCTACAATGAAATCAAGGGGCGACGTTGATGCTGCCACTGACGAATCCATCAGCACAGCAATTCGTCATTTCGAAAGGCCCGGTTCTTTCAGCAGCCGCGTCAGGGACAACCCGACGCCCGACAGAACTGCCGCATAAACGACCACGGCAGCAGTGATCGGCACGACAACCTTCACCAACCGATATGTGAATTCGCCAAGTGAATTCTCCCACTGCGACACCAGAGTCAGTGCCGCCAGACCGGCCAGACTCATCAGCAGCGTTGCCAACGCTGTTCGCCACAGAACGGGAACAAACGCGGCATGGCCAATCTCCAGAAAACGCCGCCGCAGCACCTCAAGAGCCAGCCCAAGCTGGAACAGAGTCGCCAGCATGCTGGCGACAGGTAACCCGGGACCGCCCAGGACCGGCAACAGCAGAAAATCAAACATCAAATTGAGGGCTACGCAAATCAGCCCCTGCCGCATGGGAGTGACCTGGTCGCCAGCAGCATAGAAGACTCGATTGGCAATCAGCAGGCCGCTGACCACCCACACACCCAGACCGTATGCCGCAATCATCCGAGCAGTCATGTGCGATGCACTCGCGCCAAACTGACCGTATCTAAACAGCAAATCGGTGATGGGTTCTGCCATGAACCACAAACCAACGCTGGCTGGAACGCCGACCACAAGAACAAGTTGCAGCCCGTGCAGGACGTCGCGACTCAATTCCTCGTGATCACCCGCCGCAGCGTGCCGTGCAAATCGAGGAAACAAAACCGTCCCGAGTGCGACTGCAAAAACACCAAGGGGAAACTGAAACAGTCGTTGTCCCAGATACAGCGCGGCAGCTGTTCCTTCCGGAAGCAGAAAACGACTGAAAAAACTGATACCGCCCGGACCTGGCGCAACAAGGATCCACGCCAGCAAACCATCGATCAATCCATTGATTTGAGTAATAGACAATCCAACCAGCACCGGCCCCATGGCCCGAAAGACTCGCGTGGTGTTATCACGTGCTGCCTGCTCCGCTGGCCCCACGCGCATGCGGACTGAATATTGTGATGCCTTCCACGCGGTCATTGTCAGTTGCAGCACCCCGCCAGCAACCAGACAGACGGCGATCAGGCGAATTCGGCTGGCATCACTGGAGTACATCAGAGTTGCGGTCAGTCCAGCCACCAGCCAGACAATGTTCAGGACCATCGATGTCATCGTCGGAACAACAAAATGCTGCACTCCGTTCAAAGCGGCCGAGTACAGTCCCGCCATACAGATCAGCACCATGTACGGCATCAGAATCAATGACAGTTCGCAGAGCAGGGCGGAGCGTTCACTGAGCGGTAGAAACAATCTGACCGCCAGCAGCGCAAACTCCACGATCAGCAGAAAAACGACCAGGATTTTCAGCAGTCGCCAGGCAACGCCGTTGAACAGGTCGGCAGCAGCGTCTCTTCCCCGTACCTGGTCGGCACGCACAAATTCTGGCAGGAATGCGGCCGTCATAGCGCCTTCGCCGAACAGCCGACGAAACAGATTCGGCACTCGAAACGCGACGGTAAAGGCATCCAGAACCCAGCCGGTCCCGAACAGTGACGCCATCAGTGCATCACGAGCAAGTCCGGTGAAGCGGCTGAGCAGTGTCAGCAGACTGACAGCTTTCAGACCCTTCAGACGGTTTACAGATTTAGGCTGGCCGTCCATGCCGTGATCCGGTCAAGTTATGCTCTGGCGCCAAAAACTGCGAGCAGAGAGTGCTAATAGATATGACCCCGCCCTTCGCTGTCATCGCGAATCTGCGGTTCTGAGCTCAGAGTCTTCAATGTCACGGGTGTGGCTGCGTGCTGTACCGGTCTGTCGAATTTCAGGACAATCTTCAGGACGCCGACTGCCGCGCCTGCAAGACGGCTCTTCGATGAGCTGCAATTCGTTTGACCAGCTCATCGACGATAACTCCGATCAGAATCACAAACCCGATGACCGTCAGTTCCAGCTGGTCATCGATTCCCAGCATGCTGATTGAATTCATTAACGTGCGCATGAGCGCTGCGCCCAACACGATTCCGAAGATGGAACCTTCGCCGCCTCGCAGGCTGCAGCCCCCCAGCACCGCAGCGGCAATCGCATACAGTTCGTAGAAGCTACCAAAGCTGTCCGGTTGTATAGATCCATAATCAAGCGCGAACAGCAGCCCGCCAAGTCCACTGATCAGTGAACAGATAACATAGGCGAGAATGATCATCTTCGATGTGCTGATCCCACTGAACCTGGCCGCCTGTTCGTTGCGTCCCAGGGCCAGCAGGTACCGTCCCCAGATCGTCTTGTTAAGAAAAATCGCGGCAACAATTCCCAGCGCAATCAGAATCAAAAACGCGACCGGGACATTTTTGGCTCCGGGAAGGCTGGCACAGCCGGGCAACTGCGATGCGTCGCCGACAAGCACCTTCAGACTGGCAAAGCTCTCATCGCCGTACCCCATCGTCTTGTCTGCAACCAGCCAGCGTGCCAGACCTCGGTAAATCATCAGCCCGCACAGCGTTACAACAAAGGGCTGTAGCTTAAGCTTCGTTATCAGCAGCCCGTGAATGATGCCCACGGTCAGTGACAGACCGAAGATGGCCAGAAGCCCTGTCCCCAGCGACATCTGGTGGTCAACGACGACAAAGGGAAACACGATCGCCACAAGTCCAATCAAAGATCCAATCGACAGGTCAATGCCGCTGGTCATGATCACGAACGCAACTCCGATTCCAATAATTCCGTACAGAGAACTTCGCTCGACCAGATTGAACAAATTGTATGACGTCAGGAAGCTGTCGCTGCCAAACGCCGTCGCCGTAAAGACGACCAGAAGAATGCCCAGAATTCCAAGGTTCTTTTTCATGTGTGAGTCCCCACATTTCCCGTCGCCAGCTGCATGATTGCTTCTTCCGTCAGCTCGTCCCGCGTCAGTTCTCCGCTGATACGACCTTCGTGCATCACGAGAGTTCGATCTGACATACCGATAACTTCTTCCATTTCGCTGCTGACAAACAGGATCGCAACCCCCTGTTCTGCCAGTTCCTCCATCAAAGCGTAGATTTCCTGCTTCGCGCCGATGTCAATTCCACGTGTCGGTTCGTCCAGCAGGAGAACCTTCGGCTTCATCGCCAGCCATTTCCCCAGCACAACTTTTTGCTGATTCCCCCCCGACAGAAACTGCACCAGCTGGCGTTCATTGGGTGTCTTTATCCGCATCCGGGCAATCATGGCCGCAGAATCTGCGGCTTCCTGCGTTCGGTTCAGAAAGCCCCCGGTTTTCCGGTGCTGTCGTAAGCCCGGCAGGCCAATATTTGTGCGCACCGCCATCTCAAGAATGATGCCCTGATGTTTGCGGTCCTCCGGGACCAGGGCAATGCCGGCTTGAATCGCGTCTCTCGGACTGCGAAGCCGCACCTCCTGACCTTTCACCGCAATGTTGCCCGAAACCGCTGAGTCGACTCCGAACAACACGTGCAGCAGTTCGGTGCGCCCGGCCCCTACCAGTCCGGAAATACCTACAATTTCCCCCGCCCGCACAGAAAAACTCAGCTGATGGCCGAGATTTGCCGGCGTCTCGAGCTCGGTAACCTGCAACACAACGGGTCCTGGCTGTTGAGGTTTTCTGGCATAAAATTCCGAAATGTCGCGACCGACCATCAGCCGAACCATTCGGTCATGAGTGATTTCATCGCGGTTGAGGTCACCCGCATTGGCTCCGTCGCGGAAAACGGTGACTCGATCTGCCAGTTCGGCAACTTCACCCAGCCGGTGCGAAATATAGATTACACTGACCCCACGAGACCGCAGGTCCTTGACAACCTCAATCAGACGTTCCGTTTCGTGCTGAGACAAACTCGACGTCGGTTCGTCCATAATCAGAACGCGTGCATCAACAGACAGCGCTCGAGCAATTTCCACCAGTTGCTGCTGACCGATGGGCAGGTCGTCAACAATCGTATCCGGCGAAACATTCAATCCGACTCGAGCAAGCAACGCGACAGAATCGTCCCGAATCTTCTTTTTGTCAATCAAGCCCCGTTTCAGGGGTTCTCGACCAAGAAAAATATTTGCCCCGACGGTAAGGTTGCCGGACAGGTTGAGTTCCTGATGAATGAGAGCGATGCGAGTCTGCTGAGCCGTCTGCACAGAATCCAGCCTGACCGGCAAGCCGACCACACGTATCTGTCCTTCGTCAGGCAGCTGAACGCCCGCGAGAATCTTCATCAGCGTGCTTTTTCCGGCGCCGTTTTCTCCGATCAGAGCCAGCACTTCACCTTCCATCAGTGTCAGGCTGACCTGATTCAACGCCGTCACACCGGGAAATCGCTTGCTCACGTTTTCAACCGAAAGCAGCGGGGACGTATTGGAATCGCTCATGGCGCCCGATGCGGATAGCACGTTTCAAGATTGGTGTAATTCCCCGACTCTGACAAAGCTCGGGGGTCTGTCGCAATTCAGGCACTTCGGCTATTTAGTTTCGTCCGCTGCACTCGCAGGCTCTGTTTTTTCCTCACCACCTTCTGCAGCTGCGGGTTCGTCGCCCGCCGCTTCCGGAGACGGAATTTCCGCGGCTGTCCGCCTCTTGAGTTCCGCCCAGAACTCGTCGACGTTGTTTTTTCGGATCTGTCTGGCCGGGATATCAATGAAACCACCCTCTGGAATCACGGATTCGTCTCCTCGCGCCAGCCCGGCAAGCACTCGAACCGATTCGTAACCGTATTTGTATGGGTTCTGAACGACCGTACCGTAGACTTCGCCATCCACAATTCCCTGCAGACTGGCCGCTTCTTCGTCGAACGCAACGATCTTTATTTTACCGATCTTGTTGGCTTCGCGGACCGCGTCCAGCATCAGCGGCGGGTTGTAGGCAAACAGGCCCACCATACAACCAAGATCGTCGTACTTTGCAATGGCATCCTGTGCGTTGGCTTTTGCCTTACCAAAATCAAATCCGTCAGTTCGCGTATCCAGAACAGAATACGTGTCGCCTTTGATTTCTCCGGCGCCGGGTTCGTCATAACGAGTCGGGTCATGATCACGGTCCAACAGTTCGTCGATCACGCCCTGGCGTCGCAGTCGAGCGTTGGCCTGGCCCAAACGCCCGACAAAAATCATGACGCTGCCTCCTTCCGGCATGGCCTCCTTGACCAGAGCACCACACATACGACCGGCCGTATAATTGTCGACTCCGATATAACAGAGCCGATCGCTGTCAGGAGCGTCTGAGTCCTGAGTGATCAACTTCGTATGCTGCGATATTTCGGCCAGTAGTTCGCCCTGATTGTCCGGGTCTATCGGGCTGATGGCAATTCCGTCAATTCCCTGGGCCAACAGGTCCTGGCACATTCGCTTCTGATCTTCAACACCGTTTGCAGGCATCTGCACGTTTACGTCGGCATTGAATTTCTTGCCGCCGTCCATCGCTCCTTTTTCTGCGATTACCCAGAACGAGGCGATACCATTCGTGACATACGCCACTTTGGGATTCGCTTCGCCGCCGGCGGGGGCACCGCTTCCGGCAGACTGTGTGTCACTGTCTGCACAACCGGTAAACGGGGCGAACAGAAGCAGCATCAAAAACAGGCAGATACGGGATCGTAATGGCAGGATCATGAAAGACTCCGGGAAAACGAAGCGGCATTCGCGGCTAAGCAAGAGCGTTTCGTGGTGCTGGAACGTGAACAGAGAGTCGCCCCTTCATGAGAGGCAGAATTAAAAAGTCTCAGAAAACACAGGGGCCCGGCCGACCGCGGCAAAGATTGCCGAACTGATACCGAGGGGCAGAGAAATCTATTTTCTCTGTGTAATATATCAGCAACGATACAAACGTGTTTCCAGCAAGTCAACGAGGCAAACATGAGCGTGTTTCGGTTACACAGAGTCGCGTTGTGACGTGAACGTAACGCCGTTATAGTGACAGTCTGTTGTCCTCATGATTACTGGGTGTTCTAACACCTCAATTTCGTCTCCGCTGAGTACCCGCGTCGTAATGTCAGCTCTGCAGCAATTCGACAAAGACGAGCAGTTTATGCGACTTGTCCGCCGCGAAAGCGACGTTGATCTGGTCGTTGCTGCTTTGGAAATTGCCAGAGACGGCCAGCCGGAACTGGACTTTGAACCGACTTTGCAGTCCATACGTACGGCTATCGCCGAATTGACGCGTCCGGTCGCACTGGCCGGAAGTGATCGAAGGGAACTGGACCTGCTGATTCAATACCTGACTGATGAACTGAATCTGCACGGCCACTACGAAAGTTTTGATTCGTCCGACAGCAGCTATTTAAACCGCGTCATTGAGACCGGTCGCGGGATTCCGATCACATTGTCGGTCGTGTACATGGCCGTCGCCAATGAATTGGGCATTCCTCTGACCGGGGTCGCCGCTCCGTCGCACTTTCTGACACAGCTGCAGACCGATGGTGGCGTTCTGTACATCGACCCCTTTCGCCGCGGCCAAATCATGAACGAAGCAGAATGCGTCGATTGGCTGCATGAACTCACGGAATTACCACGGGCAGAGCTTTGGCCGGTCCTGAAGCCGACCAGTGAACGAAAAATTATTATTCGCCTGCTGAACAATCTTAAGGCATTGTTTGGGGGGCGAAGCCAGTGGCGTTCCGCGTGGAACGTCCAGAAACGACTGGCGCTGCTGAGTCCGGGATCGTATCGGGAAAAACGCGACCTCGCGATACTTTCACTGCGGGCGGGGCGTCCCGGCGAAGCGATCTCTCAGCTGGAATCATGCATTGCCGTCTGTTCGCCGGAAGAACGCCCCGTATTGCAGCAGCAGCTTAAAGAAGCGCGTCGAGAAACACCGCTCTACAATTGAAAGAGCTCCGGCGCAGTTCGTTCGTCGCACTGATACCAGGACAAAGGTCACCGCGTCATCAAATAAAGGTGACCATCTTCAGCGCCAATCAACAGATCAGGCTTACCGTTGTTGTTCATATCAATAGATGCAGGACTGCTGGTATGTCCGGCCAGTTTTCGTTTTCCGACAGGTCCCCGGTGGTGAAATATCACGTTGCCGTTCGGACGGCGACCCGTGTTTTCATAGAGGTCAGCATTGGTGCTGTTTGTGAGTAAATCCAGATCGCCGTCCCCGTCCCAGTCGACTATATGAATTTTGCGACGACCGCTTCCACCTGCTGATTTTGAGTTCAGTCGCAGCGTTTCGCCTTTGTCATCCTCGAATACTCTTCGGCCAGGCTGCAGGTGCCGCCCATTCCGGTCCCGGGTGCGTTCGAAGAAACTCAGATACCCCTCGTGGTCAAGCATCACCAGATCAATCAGACCGTCAGCATTAAAGTCCACAGCTTCAGGAGTCGTGCGCCATTGTGTGACCAGTTCTTTACCGACGGGATTCCACCATGTCCACGAAGGCTTGGGGGTCTTGCCCGGCCATTCGACGACGACAGGCTGCGCGTCTGAAAGACGCGGGCGACCGTCGTCTCCTGACCCGGAATTGCGGTACCAGACAACTCTGCCCCAGATGGAATTGGCCAGAATGTCGGTCCTGCCATCACCATCCCAATCCGCCGCACTTAGTGTGGTATAACCCCATTTGGCTTCACAGGGGCCCTGAATGGAACCGTTGGGCCCTGCCATGATCCGTAACGTATCGCCGCCGGCCTGCAGTAGTTGCGGTGCAGCCCACCGATTCGGCGTTCCCCCTTGATTTTCAAAAAAACCGATATGACCAGCTGTGTTCCCACACAGAATATCGGCATCTCCGTCGCCGTCCCAGTCTGTGCAATACGGTGTTGCCAGTGCTCCAAACTTCAACCAGTCGGCTTTCTGCTGAAAGTAAACGGGCGCTTTAAAAGTCGGGGACTCTCCGCTGTCAACATTTTCGACGAATGCGACGCGACCGTCTTCATCACCGACAATCAGGTCCACGTCTCCGTCTTTGTCCCAGTCAATGGGTGTCGGTACGATCATCTCCAGATCCATCTGCAGTTCCACACCATGGTCTGTCAGAACTCGCTTCCCCGGCGCAAGCGTGACCGCGCTATCGGTGCCCTGGTTCTCAAACCAGGTAAACTTGTCCACGAATTCGCCACAAATTAAATCGCGGTCGCCATCGCCGTCAAAGTCCGCCACACAGGGGCTCGGCCAGCCATAGACATCAATGGCTGCGTCACCAGCGTGAAGCTTTTGCGGCTTTCCCCAAGTCGGGGCATTATCTGTACCCTGATTCGTAACAAGAAAAACATAGCCGTGAAGAGAGCCGTTCTGCCAGACACCATTTTCGTCCCAAGCGTCGTCCCAGCCGTAACTGTCCCAGATACCAAGTCCGATGACGAGGTCGTGATCGCCGTCGTTGTCCCAGTCTGTGCGATGCCACTGATTGGCGCGAGTCTTTTTCGCGGTGTCCACCTTCGCAGGAACGGCAATCCGGACAGGCCTGTCAAACCTGTTTTCTGGAAAGTCTTCATAGACCGTCGCTGCCGTCATCACATCCGTTCGACCGCCCAAGTAAGAGACCCGAATACTGTGATGGCCCGGACCGATCCGAACGGGAGGCTCAAACACGGGCAGCTTCACATCTCCCGATGAATTTTCGAAGAAGTACGTCCCATTGAAGGGCTTGTCCGGACAGGACACAACAAGGTCGTTGTCGCCATCTCCATCGAAATCCATCGGCAATGGATGAGCCCACAGTCCAACACCCAAATCGACAGCCAGGCCTGGCTGATGATATTTAAGAGGAACCAGGTCATAGTTTTCATCGGCCGTGCTGATCGCACAGAGGCCAGTCAGAAAGATGGTTGAATACAGAATTCTGTGGAACATTGGTATCCTTTCGGGGACGTGTCACAATCACCTATTCTGAGCGGTCTTGTTTCGTAATCCAAGTGATACGCACCTCAGTCCAGGCGGAACATTCTGCCAACCTGCCTTCCTCACCGGATCCAAAATCATGCCACAGGTTTCCCGCCGCACTATGTTATCTGCTTCTGCCGCCGGCCTGCTGACGGCGCGGTCACAACCCGCCTCAGCAGCGGCATCGCCACCGGAGTTCTTGGTAACAGAAATCAAGACGATCAGTCTGCAGTCAGACCGTTACCATGGCTGGCCAACAATGATCCGCCGAAAGAACGGTGAACTGCTGGTGGTCTGCTCGGGCGGACGGGAAACACATGTCTGTCCCTTTGGTCGAGTCGAATTGATTCGGTCTACGGACAATGGTGCGACATGGACCTATGCCAGAACAATCCTTGATGGCGAGATTGATGACCGCGACGCGGGGATTCTGGAGACAAAACAGGGTACGCTGCTGGCCACCACATTTACGTCGCTGGCCTACGAACCTGGACTGAAGAATGCGATAGCCGCCGCAGAGCAGGGCAGGGCGACAATGAAACCAGACCGGCTGGCTCGGTGGCAGGCCGCTCATCGCCGACTGTCTGATGAAGAACGCCCAAAGCATCTGGGCTGCTGGATGCTGCGTTCTGAGAACGGAGGGCATAACTGGTCACCGGCCTACCAGGTCCCCGTCAACAGCCCCCATGGCCCCATCAATCTCAGCGACGGCCGTCTGTTCTACGCAGGTGTCACGTTGTGGGCAGACAAACGCAAAGTGATAACATGCATATCGAATGATGATGGCAGATCGTGGAATCAGATTTCTGAAATCCCGACACGATCGGGCGACGACAGCAGCAAGTACCACGAGCTGCACGCGGTAGAGGCCGCAGACGGTCGACTGATCGTGCAGATTCGCAATCACAATGCCGCCAACAGTGGTGAAACGCTGCAGACGCACTCCGCGGACCTCGGCAGGACATGGGCCGAACCATACTCCATTGGCGTCTGGGGCCTGCCCTCACACCTGCTGCGGCTTTCCGACGATCGCCTGATGATGACGTACGGCCATCGTCGAGCACCACTGGGTAATCAAGCTCGCATCAGCTCGGATGATGCTCAGACGTGGTCAGAACCAATGATCATCCACGGTGGCGCCGCATCGGGCGACCTTGGCTATCCGTCAACAGTCGAAGTCGCGGCCAACCACTTCATCACCGTGTGGTACGAGAAACTCAGCGACAGCCCGCTTGCGCAACTGCAGATGGCGCAGTGGCAGCTGAATTAATATTATGACCGAGTAAAAAGTCCGTTCGATCTGATTCTTAGCTGCGGGCAGCAATCTGAGCCATCGATTCCTGGACCAGACGGCGGGAGTCGATGGTACGTGCGATGGCGTTCTTAAACGAACCAGCGTCTTTGACGCCTTTGAGCGTGAGGAGCGTCTGGCCACCAGCCCCCTTCAGAAGAATGTCACTGGCCTGATAAAAGACATGACCTGGCTGCTGTTCCAGCTCAACGTCCGCAATGTCAGCCAGGGCGACAGATGACACCATGCGAGTTCTGCGTGCCGTCCAGACCTGAACGTTTCGATTCGTCAGAACGTAGCGTTCGCCAAATGCTTTCTGCAGAAAGTACAACGGCAGACCGATTGGCACAGTCAAAAGCGCGAAGATATGGGACAGTTTCATAAGGCCGAAGGGACGAACGGGAAATAATTCATAGAGTCTCCCCAGCAGCTGCCCGATACCCATCGACGCGAGTGAGGGATACTCCGTCATGACCACAGCCTCGGATGAAGCACTCACACCTGAAATCGCCTGAACTGTCATGGTTTCGAACTGTTGTCAAATGAAGATGTGAACGTCAGCCACAGACGACGCAAGGTATCAGCAGGAATCCCCGTTTTCCACTGAGGGTCTGGCATCGAATCAGCGTTTCGCGGGAAAAGGAAATGCATCCCGCCAGTGAAACCGGGCCGCAATGAGGGATTGGGGTGATTCATGGGTCAGACAACAGCAGCCCCGATCTACGGTCGTCATAGAAGCCGCGTCGGAGACCTCACTTGCCGAACGTCCGCGAACCAAGCAAAGCTCACAGATTGAGCCCTCTGAAGCGGTCTGTCTTGCCGTAGAGTGACAGGGTACGGCGTCCCCGTGACGTCGCTTCAGCGGTCACGGGGTTTCGGGTCGGCCTCAGACGTGGATTTATCCTTGTTTTTCGGCATGGGCCACTTTTGCAGATTCGTCTTTTTCAACTCCTCGCCCTTCGCAGAAAAAGGCAGTTTTCCCTTCATCACGATCAGATCCGGAGGCAGGCACTCGTTCCTGTTGCACCCCTGAAACTTGACGTGGAATTCCATTTCAGCCTTCTCTGCAGTTTCACTTTCATCAATTTCAAGCAAACCGTACAGCAGCACCTTTCCGTCGTAAACGTGATACGGTGCGTCTGAGCCATCCACCTTCAGATCGTGGTGTTCGGGATACTTAACTCTGGTGAGCCTTATCTTTTGCTTCGATTTCAATAACAGTTCAGTCGGCAGCAGAAAATCCGGACTGGATGGATTCGCATTGATATGCCATCCGAGTTTAATCTGCAGTTCCACTGCAACGAAGCACTTGCCACCGCGGGGAATCTTGTTGTACAGCGGGTAGATTCTGACCTTCAGTGGTTTGGGTTTGTCCGGCGGAACAAAACCCACTGCCGAGGCATTGGTGGGAATGATCGGTCGAAATGCGGTACGTTCCTGCGAGCTTGCCAGAGCAGGGGACGTACCCGCCCGGCCTTCCTGTAGTAACGTCAGCAGCCATTTTCTTTCTTCAGGACCGTCAATCCGCCCGAACAGTGACTCTTCAACGCCTGCCGATTGTGCCGTGATTAATCGGTCCGGCTTTGACAGCCACAAATGAAGGGCTCGGGCGAGGCCGCTGCAGGATGCCGGTGCCTTTTGCAGCGTCGGTGCAAACTGGCTGAGCGTATCGCGAGCCACCCTGACGAACTCCGGTGACTGCCGAAGAGCATCCAGTTCCAGCAGGTTGCGAATCGTCACACTGTTGGCCGACGGGAACACGGAATCGTACGCCGAGCTTGTGCGCGCGATCAGCTGCTCATGATTCTTGGCAGTGAAGTAGAATGCGTGCAGCTTGTCGTCGTAGAACAACTCGTTCTGCAGCTGCGCCAGTTGCCGCGCTTCGGTCAGCCAGCGTTCACTTTGTGTTGTACGATGCAGTTCCACCAAAGCAGAAACGAGAAATGCATAGTCGACCAGATAGGCGGAGTATCTGGCAGTACCTTTTCGCCATGTTCGCAGCAGGTGGCCTTCAGCATCGCGCAAACGGGCCAGCAGAAAACCGGCAGCTTTCACGGCAGCCGCGGTATCCTGCGGCCGATTCAGCTCACGGCCGCTGACAGCCAGCGACTTAATCATCAGAGCATTCCATGCGGTCAGCACCTTGTCATCCAGCAACGGACGCTCTCGTTTCCACCGCGCCTGCAGCAGCCGCGTCCGCATTTTTGACAGACGGTCCCTGGCCTGTTGCGAATCAACCTGCCGTTCGCTGATCGTATCACCGACAGACTTTGGCAGATGCAGCACGATGCCATGTTCAAACGGGTTCGATTCGTTCACACCATATACCGCAGAAAAGAATCCGGCGTCGGCTTCGCCCAGGACAGACGTAATTTCTTCCGCCGTCCAGACATAGTACTCGCCTTCAATCGCATTCGTTTCTGCATCCAGTGCAGAACAGAAGGCTCCTTCGGGTGTGGTCATTTCATTGTGTATAAAGTCAGCAATTCCGACAGCAACATTTCTGTAAACTTCGTTGTTCGTCTTCGCAGCCATCCGCGTGTAAATGCTCAGCATCATCGCCTGGTCGTACAGCATCTTTTCGAAATGCGGAACGTGCCAGCGACGGTCGGTGCTGTAACGATGGAACCCACCACCCAGATGATCGTGAATGCCTCCCTGAGCCATTCGAGTCAGAGAATGTTGCACAATCTTCAGCAACTCACCATCGCCGGTCGATTCATAAAGGTCCAGTGCCAGTTCCAGACGGGGCACGTTCGGAAAGCGAGGTTTTGCCGGGCGCCTTTCGTCGAAGTCAACGCCTCCCCAGACCGGATCGTACATCTCCTTGATCGGAACAACCGCACTGTTGAGTAGTTTTTCTTCCAGCTCAACCTGTTCCAGTTGTACTCCAGGCTGTCCCATCCTTTGAACCTGCCTCGCAATCATGGAAGCGGTGCGTGCCAGATCACTCTCGCGCTGCTGCCACAGTTCGTCGATCCGCTTTGCTACCGACAGAAAACCAGGGCCGCGTTCCGGAGAATCGTGCGGTGGCAGATAGGTTGCTCCGGCAATCGGATTCCCTTCGGGAGTCAGAAACATTGACAGCGGCCATCCACCACCGCCGGCAGATCCAACCATTTGTTGATATACCAACAGGCTGGTCATGTAGATGTCGTCAACGTCAGGGCGTTCTTCGCGATCGACCTTAATGTTGACGAAGTGTGCGTTCATCCAGGCCGCAATCGCCTTGTCTGAAAACACCTTCCGTTCCATCACATGACACCAGTAGCAGCTGCTGTAGCCGACGGAGAGAAAAATCGGTTTGTTTTCTTTTCTTGCTTTTTCAAAGGCTTCCGGGCCCCATGGAAACCAGTCCACGGGATTATGGGCGTGCAACAGAAGATAGGGGCTGGATTCCTTGCTGAGGCGGTTGGCCGGTCCGGCATGTTCCGCCGGAATGGCCGCCTTCTGCTTCTCAGCGGATGGAGACGGACCATCATCCGCCTGCAAAGTTGCCACAACAAGCAGGCCGGACAGGCTGACCGAACACCATTGCAGGACTCGGGCGAAACATATTCTGTTCATCAAACTTATCCTGGCGCGTATCGACGGCGTTCCGAAACGTGCAGCCACTAACCAGACTCTCACCAGGCGGCTGTTTTCCATCAGAAACAACGGGCAGCCACCGGCCGAAATTGCGACCAATTATTCTAGCGGCCAGATGTTGAACAGATAGCCCACGAGCCGATTGGCGACGTATTCAGCGTCAAATCCGATACCTTCAGGCACAAACTGTTGCACAAGTCACAGTATCCGGAACAGTCGCAGAATCACTGATTCATGGTGTTTCACCATTTAGCGAAGTGTCCACAAATGCCCACGCCCGAATCAGGACGGATGAATTCATGAATGACGAATGAATTGACAGATTCGACAGGGCAGGTCTTGGGAATTCGTGAATCTTTGACAAACGTGCGGCCGATGACACTCTTGGGTGACCATCACCCGTTGCGCGCACTTTGTGCCATTTCACGAAGTCCGGCGGTTTCTGCCGGTGATCACCCAAATGAAACAGTTGCAGATGAAGAAGTACACACGCCACCGACTGAGTCCTGAATAACAAGCAGGGCAGGGAGGTTTCGAGAAAATGAACCCAACACTGGCATCAAATCTGTTTGACCAGCTGTCGCACGGTTATCGGATCGATCACCGATTCGGCCCCGTCTACGACCACGCGCCGGCAGGAGCAGATGACCTCAACGTTATTCGAGGCATAGATACACGCGAAGCCGTCACGCTGAACAGACTGGGAGTCTACTTCCTTCGACAGATCGCGTTGTGGGAACAGAGTGAGATCTGCGAGTTCGCCAATGAGCTGGGTATGAGTCCTTCAGCCTTGAAAGATGGACAATGGGTGGAACAGGCTCGGAATCTGTGTCGTCCGCGATCGTCGGGACCTTCCAACAATTTTCGTCACATGCCCGCGTCACTCGTGCGCACCGTAACGATGCTGGGCTGCGCACTTCTTGTTGGCTGCCTGTTCGTGTACTGGCTTGGCATTCAGTCCAACCCGCCGATTCGTGGCCTGCTGGCAGCCGACATTACGTCGTTGCGCGTCCCCGCGGAGGCAAGGCTGTTGAAAACCAACGTCAGTCCGGGCGACGAAGTATTCTCCGGAGACAGCCTTCTGACTCTCGAGAAAACAGAATACCTGGAAACGATTTCTGTACATGAGCAGCGGGTACGTGAATTGGACCAACGACTGCGACAGGCCGATGCTCAGGCAGCATTGGACCTGGAATGGCGAACCCGCGAACTGGATCATGAACTCTCTGAGGTCCGGACGCGAGCACATCTGATTCAGGAGGTAAAACGGACGCCGACGGAACAGTTTCGTTCAGCGTCTCTGAAATACAGTCGACACATCGCTACTGGAACCGGCGTATATGCCGTATCAAACGCACGCACCCTGACCAGTAGCAATGGATTCCCCAACCCGATGATTTTCGTCAGCGGTGAATCCGGCCAGTCCTCCATCGACGTTCCCCGACCGCCGTTTTTGCCTGCCCCCGCTCGTTCGCGGACCGTCCAGGCATCGGAAGGCAATGGCGAGACGGTCCTGAGTATTGAAGCCCAAAACGTGGAAATGCGTTTGCAGAAACTGGAGGAACTGAGAGAAGTTCTGCCGCAGCAGGTTCGACGAGCCGCTGGAGTAGAAAGTATTCGTATTCAGTTCGACGAAGCTTCTCAGCGACTGGCAGACCTGATATCGCTCAGCCGCGAAGTGGACGTTATCTGTCCGGCACACGGCAAGATCGGACTAGTGCGATACAAAGTTGGCGACACGATGTCCACCGGCGAAATCATGTTGAAAATTCTGCACACAGATCGACGCTATGTGCTGTTGAACCTGCCGACTCACCGAGTCCACGAAATCGAACCGGGCACATCAGTTGCCCTGATATTTCCGGGGAACGATCGATATCGCGGAAAGGTGTCCAACCTGCCCATGCTGGCCGAAGCCGCTGTCCTGGATGGCCAAAGCGTGGCGACCGTACGCGTGGAACCGTGCGACAAACTGTGGCCGGAAATCCCGATTGGCAGTCAGATCGATGTACTACTGAATGACGATCGAGTGTTTTGATATTCGCAACACTGCGAGATGCAACGAAGGACTCGCCGACACACCGGGGCGATGGTTGCTGAACACTTCAGACGAAAAGACGGACGGGGATGTACGTACCACCTGTCGTTTTCCGATGAACGATCGTTCTACAACAGTTCGATATCAGCTTCGTCAATTGTGATGGATGCTCCCTGCTGCAGAAAATTGACCATAATGGTCAGCCGATGCTGACTGTTCACCTGGGTTATGGTCCCTGTCAGCTCCCGTTCCTTCAGCGGGCCGCGAATGATTCTGGCACGTTGACCGACAACAGGACGAACTTCCGCCCGCAGGTCTTCACCATGCTCTACCAGCAGACGAACCTGGCACAGATCTGTGACCAGCTGGCCCGCATCACTAACGTCGATCACCTTCGAAATACACCCGGTGGCCACCGCGTTGTAGCGATCCTCCTCGGTGCCGTACACGAATACGTATCCGGCGAACAGAGGCATATAGCTGGTGCGAATACGACCTTGAGGCGACCTCGATCGATTCGGTACCATGGGGCCGTAATGGGCGATATTTTGTGCCCGCAACCGTCGCATCAGGTCTTTTTCGCGGCGCGACAGAGTGTACATCGCAAACCACTGACCGGCAGGGCTGACCTCGGCAGAGTTTTCGAGCAGTTCTTCCGGGTAAAGGTCCGGTTCCTTTTTCAGGATTGGCATTTGCCGCTACATCCGTGGCCGTAATCAGAAACGTCCAGCAGCTTCGCAGAATAACGAGCAGTCTGGAGCGGATATTTCAGACTTGTACATAACACGTTTGGATTGGCAAGTCGATCATCGGTTTGGATTTGTTAGAAGACACAAAGGTTTTCTAGGATGTTTGTTATTCTGGGCGGGAACGGGTATGTCGGAAGCGCATTTCAAAGATCGCTGTCGGCAGCCGGACAGGAATTCACAGTCAAATCACGTGCGCAGAACGACCACTCCACACATGATTCTCTACTGAAGTGCCTGAGAGAAACGCACGCAACGTTTGTGATTAACGCAGCCGGTTACACTGGGCGCCCCAACGTTGATGCCTGTGAAATAAACAAAGCGGAATGCCTGGCGGGCAATGCCGTATTGCCCGGTACAGTTCGGGAAGTGTGCGAACATCTGAAATTACCGTGGGGACACGTATCATCGGGGTGTATTTACACTGGTTCCAAGCCTGATGACACGGGCTTTACGGAGGACGACGCCCCTAACTTTTCGTTTCGGCAGAACAACTGCAGTTTCTATTCCGGATGCAAGGCTCTGGGAGAAGAAGTACTGTCAGGGGCCGAACGCTGTTTTATCTGGCGGCTGCGCATACCGTTTGATGAACATGATTCACCACGCAACTACATATCTAAAATGCTCAGGTATGACCGATTGCTGCATGCGACCAATAGTCTTTCAGAGCTGACAGAATTTGCGAATGCCTGCATAGCCTGCTGGGTGAATCGTGTTGACTTTGGAATATATAACCTGACCAATCCCGGATGTATCACGACGGGTGAAGTGGTGGACATGATCATCCGGCACGGCCTGTCGGACAAACAGTTTTCGTTCTTTCGGTCAGAAGAGGACTTCATGCAACAGGCCGCCGCAACGCCTCGATCCAACTGCGTTCTCGATGTCAGCAAAGCCATGGCGGCGGGGTTGCCGTTGAGCCCCGTCCATGTCGCTGTTGAAAGAGCACTGAAAAACTGGAAATCCGGCTGAAGTTATTCCTTCTTTCGTCGTCATCTTCGTACGTTCATATATTCAGTTTCCAGTCGAAGCGAATCGACTGGTTCCAAATGTCAGCCGAATCGGACCGTTGGGGACAAATCGGCTGCGG
The DNA here is from genome assembly GCA_029245955.1 of Fuerstiella sp. Lineage (GTDB taxonomy): Bacteria > Planctomycetota > Planctomycetia > Planctomycetales > Planctomycetaceae > Fuerstiella. The sequence goes on from JAQWOH010000043.1 coordinate 375,707, forward strand.
CGATGCCGCGTTGAAGGCCGCGAATATGAAGACACTTTTGGTCACGGGTGGGGCAGGGTTCATCGGCAGCTGTTTTGTTCGACGCGCCGTCGGTCGTTCAGACACGGCGATCATCAACCTCGACAAACTGACGTATGCCGGCAATCCGGATTCGCTGCCGGAATCTGACGGCCTGAACCACCGACTGGTGCAGGGCGACATTGGTGACCGGGAACTGGTGAGATCGCTGCTGGCCGAGCATCAGCCGGTGGCCATTGTTAATTTTGCTGCCGAATCTCATGTTGATCGCTCCATCGACGGCCCGCTGGATTTTGTACAGACAAACGTGTTGGGTACGTGTCGACTGCTGGAGGAGGTCCGCGCGTACGTGGCAAAACTTGACGATGTCGCCAGACAGGCATTCCGTTTTCTGCACGTCTCTACTGACGAAGTCTACGGTTCTCTGGGTGCCACAGGGTTATTCACAGAGGGCACCCCGTATGCACCAAACAGTCCGTACTCCGCCTCAAAAGCGGCGTCCGACCATTTTGTCAGAGCCTACCTGCACACCTACGGTCTGCCCAGCGTGATGACCAACTGCAGCAATAACTACGGCCCCTGTCAGTTTCCGGAGAAGCTGATTCCCCTGATGATTCTGAACGCTTTGGAGGGCAAGCCACTTCCGGTATATGGTGACGGCATGAACATACGCGACTGGCTTTATGTCGAAGATCACTGCAGCGCCATTGAAACGGTTCTTGCAAACGGTCGTGTTGGTGAGTGCTACAACGTCGGAGGCAATAACGAAAAAACGAATCTCGACATCGTCACAACGGTATGTCGTACGGTCGACAGATTGTGCCCGCACGCGCCGCAAACGCCCTGTGAATCACTCATCACATACGTTGCTGATCGGCCAGGCCACGACCGTCGCTACGCCATTGATGCTTCCAGGATCAGAATGGAACTTGGCTGGCAGCCCACTCAGGACTTCGCCAGCGGAATCGAAAAGACGGTTCAATGGTATGTCGATAATCCAAACTGGGTGGAACGTGTACACAGCGGCGACTATCGTCGCGAAAGACTGGGACTGGAATCCAAATGAGTTATTTCAAAAAAGGGATCGTGCTGGCTGGCGGCACGGGATCGCGTCTGTTTCCGTTGACGCTTGGGATCAGCAAACAGATGGCACCGGTTTATGACAAACCGATGATCTACTACCCGCTGTCGACGCTGATGCTCGCGGGCATTCAGGATGTCTTGATTATATCCTCGCCAAGAGACCTGGGCGGGTTTAAAAAGTTGCTTAGTGATGGTTCGCAGTGGGGGATGAAATTTTCCTTTGCTGAACAGGAAAATCCAGAGGGCCTTGCTCAGGCGTTCGTTTTGGGCGCAGAATTTGTCGGCGAACAGCACGTTGCCCTGGTATTGGGCGACAACATTTTTTACGGCCGAGGCTTTCAGGAAATCCTCAACAGTGCAGCGTCCCAGCAGCACGGTGCCACGATCTTCGGTTACGAAGTTCGTGACCCCGAGCGCTACGGCGTTGTCGAATTTGATACTGACGGCAGAGCCATTTCACTGGACGAAAAACCGGAGAAACCACGATCCAACTTCGCCATTCCGGGCCTCTATTTCTATGACAACGACGTCGTTGAAATCTCTCGGAATCTGAAACCGTCGCCACGCGGTGAACTGGAAATCACGGATGTGAATCGCGAGTACATGCGTTGCGGTCGGCTGAACGTGGAAACGTTGTCTCGAGGATTTGCGTGGCTCGACACTGGCACGCACGATTCATTGCTGGATGCTGGAAATTTCGTAGCGGCAATCGAAAAACGAATGGGACTTAAGATTTCCTGTCCGGAGGAAATCGCACTGCGTCGTGGATTTATTGACCATAATCAGCTGCGGAGTCTTGCCGCGGACTACAAGAACGAGTACGGCGAGTATCTGCAGCATGTGGCCGGCCGCCCGATTTCCTGACACACAGCGAAGACAGCTATGTGGCAGGGCAGGAACGATCTGAACGCGGTATGAACCGAATTGTCCTTACCGGGGTGAACACCGGTCATATATTGGGCAGAGCAGGGGCCTTTGTATTTGCGCCACGACGGATTTGCGCCACGACGGATTTGCCTAATTGGCGTCGGCCGCGCGAATCTGGGCGACCAGCACGTCATCCAGTTCTTTCAGGCCCTGCTGACGGTCAATTTCATAAAAACCGCTGTGATAATGAGTGATCCTGCCCTCTGGAGAAAGTACGACCCACAGTGGCAGCTGACCGTCGGAAACGCGCGGATCACCAAGTTCACGAAGCAGTGACCCGTCGTCGTAGCCGATACGATAGCTCAGGTTCATGAACTCTGCCAGCTTTCTGGCCGTCCGCTGACCAAGCCGAGTCGTCTCGCTTTGCTGCAGCGCCTGGTTCATGGCGACTCCGACCACTTCCACATTCATCGGCTTATACCTGTTGTACAAAAACTCCAGATAGCCAACCTGACCGTACGGTTCGGACAGCGGTTTTTCGGCGTACTTCCAGAAGTGCAGTACCACAACTTTTCCGCGCAGCGATGAAGACGGAAGGTTACCACCGCCAACCAGATTCAACGAGAACTCCGGTGACACACGGCCCAGCAGCTGCTTCTGCCGATTCATTGTCCGGGAGATCCGGCGAGCCTGCTGTTCAACATTGCGGCGAATTCTCAAAACGGACTCCTGTAACGGCGTTTCAGCGGCAAGCATCGTCAGCGATGCCAACTGAGACTTCGAGTCGGCAACCTGTCGTGGAGACAATTCCGACAGCTGGGTATCCGGTCTGCGGTTCAGAGCTGCCTGTAGTTTCAGAAGCTCGGAACGCAGCTGCCCAACGCGGTCAGACAGATTATCAGCCAGGGTTTCAGAAGAGGTTTGCTTCAGTGTAAGTTCAAAACGAACACCCTGTCCCATGAAGACATCCTGAGTGGCAGTGAGCAGTGCCCCTGATTCCCGGGAAACCTTCATCAACTGCCGCCGCCCTCGTCGTTCACGTGATTCAATCGTCCATGCAGCATCGTCGCCAGGCTGACTGGCCGTGATCTCGTAACTCCAGTCGCTGGCAGTCCATTGACTGCCGACCGCTGCATCATTCGGTACGGCCAGAGAAAGTGATGGCAACCGCAACGTGTAGGAACTACCGTCGTAGTCGTAGATCAGATGAGGTGCAACGCCGTTCGTCGCCACCTGCCCAAAGCTCTCCGGCCAGGGGCACCCGTCGCGTTCATCGTCCAGAACCGCAAAGAAAGGTGCGACACCGTCGTCCAGCAACAGTGCCTCAAAACGTCTCAGTATCTGAGACTCGCCGCGGGCCTGCTGGGAAAGTGCTCCTGAAAACCGCACGACCTTCAGGCCGTCAGCCTGAGCATTGGCGACGAGGATGAGCGGTGTTATGAACAGGACCAGAGCACGGAAACAAGTCATTATCTGCTCCTGGAGAGAGAATTATTGACGGCAGGGTGGTAATCGACTGTCGGAAAGATCTGCAAAGCGTGCCAGAACTATGTCAGAATTGAAACTTCTTGGCAACGTGGCCCAGCACTCTGAAATTAACATACGTCAACGGGCCGATTAGGCTTCGCATCAATTCCCAGTGTTCGTTTATAATACAAGTCGGTGCGTAAAGCCCGAATTTTGAGGATCGGCGACTGCTTCTTGTCGTCTTGTGCTTATTATTGTACGCATCAACGAACATGGTTCTTCCCGAAGATCATGTCGCTGTCCGCGCCACGTCGGACGTGATTCAGCGGCTCAATATCAGGAGTGGGTGTTGTGAGTGAAGGACAAATGACCGTCGGCAGTTACGAACTTCGAAATTGCGTCGCTTCCGGTACGTCAACTCAGATCTGGGAAGTGGTCGAAGCCGGTACTCCGATGCAGCTGGCGATGAAGCTGATGCTGGATGACGCCCGCAAGGATGCAACCGAAAAATCAGTGCTGAAGCATGAATTCAAGGTCGGAAAGTCTCTGGAACATCCAGCCTTTCTTCAATTCCGCGAACTGGAGATGAATCGTGATCACGCGTTCTTCATCATGGATTTCTTTCGGTCGCCCAGCCTGAAGACTCATATCACCTCAAACCTGGCAGCAATTCAGTCTGTATTTCCGAAAGTGGCAGAATCACTGATACCGGCTTTTCAGTACATGCATGAAAGTGGCTGGCTTCACCGGGACATCAAGCCAGACAACATTCTTGTCAACAAAGCAGGCGAAGTCCGCGTCATCGACTTTTCACTTTCGTCAAAGGTCATGGGAACTGTCGGCAAGCTGTTGTCCGGGAAGCAAAAATCAATCCAGGGAACCCGCACATATATCGCCCCGGAAACAATCCTGAAAAAGCCTCCTACGGAACTGACTGACATGTACAGTCTGGGTGTCAGTTTCTTCGAAGTACTGACCGGCCAGCCGCCGTTCGCGGGGGACTCGCCGAACGACCTGTTGAAAAAACACCTGTCAGAAGATCCTGTTCCACCATCGGTCATTAATCCGAACGTAACGAAAGAACTGGACCGGATTATTCTGCAGATGCTGCAGAAGAACCCGGCCAAGCGACTGCCCGGCATGCAGGAACTCGCGAGTGCCTTCAGAACCGTAAATTGCTTCGAAGTTAACCCGTTGGAACTGCACGAACGGACGCAAAAGGAACTCATACAACAACAGTCAGATTCAGTCGACAAACGCCTGGACAGTCGCGCGGATGCGGATCGGATCGCTAAAGGAATTGCGGCACCGGTCAAACACAAAAAGAAAGTCAAGATCAGTGAAAAACTGTTGAGGGAAGAAGAACAACGCAAGGCCGCCCTGGCCGCCAAGCAGCAAGGCGGCATGCCACAGCAACCGATGTATCAGCCACAGATGCCAATG
>JAQWOH010000018.1 GCA_029245955.1 Fuerstiella sp.
ACCAGCAAAAACATTACCCCCGGCGAGATTCGAACTCACGACCTTCGGATTAGGAATCCGACGCTCTATCCAGCTGAGCTACGAGGGCTTGTAGGTTTTTTGTTGCCGTTGCTGTGGTTTGGGTGGCCGTTCTTAGGCGAATGGTACCAAGTTGATAACATTCTGAGCCTCGAAAGCCGTCCAGATTGTCTCGGCGACGTCATCTTTCGTCAGCAATCAGATAATACTCGAAAGTGGCCGTAATGTCAGCGTGTCAGGATCTCATCCAGCAACCGGTCTGCGTCTGCGTCGTCTATTTCTGAAAGTGACGGCAGGACGGGGAGGATTTGTATTATCCAGCGTGCAGCGTTTGGCGGCCTGTGCCAGTCTGATCAGTTGAGCTTCAAGGTGTGAAATGGAGGCTTTGTTCAGATGGTCGTCTTTACTGACGAAAACACCGCCTGCTGCCGGAATTCTTTCTTGCCGGAGTGAGAATTCAGGCGAGGCCGTACAGAGTTATCACATCGCCGATTCCACAGTGGCCAATGTGTTGAAAGCGTACGGCATCGAACCAGCACCTGATCGGCAGCGAACACCGGCGTGGTCAACGTTTCTGAATGCACATTGGGATTCCATTCTCGCCAACGACTTCACGACTGTCGAACTCCGGACGCGAAGCGGACTCGTGACGTTCTGCGTTCTTGCCGTGTTGCACTGAAAACCCGTGGCATCCAGATTGCCGGGATCATGCCGAGTCCGAATGCCACATGGGTGCAACAGGTCTGCAGGAACCTGACTGACACCGAAGACGGATTTCTGAAGGATGCCAGTCACCTCATCGTGAATCGCGACACCAGCGTCATTGCCGTGCGTGAGTTCATCAAAAAGAACACGGAAGCCGAAGTCGTCCGTGGAATGCTGGTTTCGCAGTCTGAAGTCCGAGTGCATGGACCGCATGGCAGTCATGCTGTGGGAAACAGCACGGCTTAGAATTCAGGAAGCACCTTGACCTGCTCGTTGAGCCGCAAGTCCATGAAGGCTTCGAATTCCGACGCGAACGCACTGGAACTCTGTCCGAAAGCTTTCGTGAAAGCTGCTTCCCAGCCTAACTCGTCCACAACCGGGTGAAATCTCCTGAGCAGTACATCTTCTCCCTCTCGATCCATGAGATAGGCAATCGCCCAGGCGCCACTTTCGTATGCCAGTTGGCGACATTCGCTGTTATACGAATCCGGAAGTAACGTTGGACAGCCTTTTCGTTTCTGCTGCACAACCTGCATCTTGTTCACCATCCGCTGCTCGAGCGTCTGCCACGGTCGTGGACCATTGTTCCACTTCTTCAGCTTTCCGGACGCCCGCAACCGCGCTGCGGTGATTTCGGCCATCGCAACGGCTGAACCTTCGACAAACCAGACTGGCCCCATCAAACGACGTCTGGCTTTGTGCTCTGTTGTGTGGATGTGACAATTTTGAATTGAATGCCAGTATTCGTGCAGCAGCGTGATCTGCTCTTCTTCGCCGGCAACACCCAGTACCCCGGCAAATCCCAACGGCAGCGATGAAGACATTCTGTGAAAGCCCCATTCAGATCCACCATTGTGGCCGGCACTGCCGCGAGGTCTGCCAGCTGCCAGCGCTTCTGCACCAATGGCCTGGTAGGAGAGGAATCCATGGTCCTTATTCCGGCTGTCCCGCAGGCAATCCTGCTGCGTCATTTCGCCACGGGCGACGCGTCGCTCACAAAACATCTCTGCCAGTGCTACAGCTGCGGCTCGGTCAGTACCTAAGACCCAATACTCAAGTCGTCCCGACGAGCCCCAGGCTCCGACCGCCACGGCAAGCGTGTCTTCGACTGCCTGCTGAACATTCCGCGACACATCCGCGGCAACGAAGACTTCGGTCTGATTCTTCTGTTTCACGTCAAAGATATTAGTCCGAGCTGCAGTCGATTCTCCCTGCTTTGCGCTCACGGGATTCTGATTCCCGTCCAACTGCGCTGCGTTCTGGGCAAGGGGAGACTCGTCTGCAGCGAACAAAAGCGCCAGAATGCTTGCAACTTTAAGCTGTTTTGTGAATGTGCGCATGGGATCTTCTATGAGTCGAATCTTCTGACAATTCCCAAATCCCAAATGGGATCTGTTCGGACCCGTAATGTCAAAATACTCCGCCGAACCCAAAACGCCGTGATATAAGGGAGTTACGGCACGCCAGAGTCTCGCATCTCTACCGCTTGATTTCACCTCTCGACACTGGAAACTGTCCGGTTTTCGGTGCCTGAAGTCAACTTCTCCGGTTGACGCTCGACTGACATCGCGAACGATTTCTATTTCTAAGATCTGATTGTCAAAGCGCTTTGGTAGCGTCGCAGTTTTCGACTCTACGGGCAGACAACGGCCAGAGCGACGCCGTGATTGCACCGCATGGTGTCGTGGCCCCCCGGCGCGTGTGATGATTTCGACTCATGCGACTTCCTGTTGACTTTCAAACGTAACTATTCCCCGGCCACATGAACGTGCAGTCGAGTGGTCGCGGTGACGCCGTCGTTTCGGCTGCGCTGCACGCTCACGATGTAGTCGCCCGGTTGCTGATAGGTGTGATGGGTGATCGCATAACCGTCGGCCGCCTGTTGATCGACGTTCCCGTCGGATTTCACCGTGACGGGCAGAGTGCCGTCTCCGAAATTCCAGATCTCGTTCCCTTCCTGATTCCGGAACGATCGGACCTTGAAAGTTATCGGCTCGTCCACCCTGTTGTCGAATGTCGGCCAGTACGCGGCGTGAATTGCCGGGACGTAATAACCTGGCCGGTTTGGATCGAGAACATGAACGTCGGCAAAGTCGTAGTCGATGTTTCCAGCCTTGTCCGTCACCTTCAGGATCTCGCTGAAAACGCCGGGCCGCCTGTATACGCGAGTCACTCGCGGTCCGGTCGCCGTTGTACCGTCTGAGAATATCCAGTCATAACGTTGAATGCTGTCGTTGGCGCTCCACGAATTCGCACCATCCAGGACAGCGTCATCACCGGCCATCAGAAAGCTCTTTCGACGTGCGTTTGCGACAAGCTGCGGGCGGTACTGACGGCGGTAGGCTTCCCACAGAAACGCATATCCCGCCTGCGTTCCCCACTTGCCGGATGGTTGACGGCTTTTGATTTCAAAGTGCAGATGCGACCAACCGCCACTTGCCCCCTTCTTACCAAGCAGACCAATCTCTGTCCCCTGGTCGATCGTCCGGCCCGGACGTATCGCGGCGTTGATGCTGTGCAGATGACTATAACGATAGTACCAGCCTCGTTCGTCCTTCAGATACACGACATCAGATCTTGGTGCCACGGGACTCCTGCCCTCACCATATTTTGACTTGCCTCCACCCTTCAGCAGGTACTCAGGCAACACATCGTCACCGGAGGAAACGACAACGGCGTCGGTGGCCGCGATCACCTTGACCAGCCGTTCTGCCCCTCCGATATCCAGTCCGCTGTGATAATAGATCTTCGGAAGAATTTTCGTTCCGCCATCCACCGGTTCGTTGTCAAACCATGTGCGTGTCGCGAACCATCGCTGGTCAACGGGATAGATCAGCGAGTCGGGCTTCATCAGCAGAGAATCCTTCGGCCACAAACGCAGCCTTGCGTCTTTGTCGAGACCCCAGAAACCCGGCGTGCCGTTCGAATTATAGCCTTTGGTTACCGAGCAATCGATCTGCACTCCCGCAACTCGCTGCGGCAGATTATACATCCCCGATTCGATCGTAATCTTTTCGCCATCGACCTGTACCGTTACCATCGCGCTGCGAACGGCCTGACGAACAGGATCGCGAGTTTCCTGCACGTCGACCAGCTTCACGTCAACTTTCTGTCCGTTGCTGAGTTCCACGATTGTTGATTCATTAATAGCCAGGTCGACAACGCGCACAACTGGTGTAAGCGCTGGAGCATTGGCGTCATCGTCTGCTGCGTGCAGCGGTAAGTCGAGTTGCAAGCCGTAAGCAACCAGCAGAAACAACCAATGGGAGAGTGAACGATCTGTCATGGGCTTGATCACTTTCGTTGCTTTGCCAATGGAGTGCCGTCGCTGGAAAATAAATATTCACATCCAGATCAGATAATACGAGAAATCAGCCGTAAATACAGGAAGCAGTTCAGGTCGGTCGCTGAGGAAGGCCTCTGGAAGGCGGTGAGGATAAGGCTCTGACCATACTTCGACGTCTGTCGTGTTTTCACTGTTGATCCATACACCAAAACGAATCTGAACAAATATCAACCGACCGATTCGACGTTGAAAACCGAACAAATAACGGCAGAGCCTGATGCGTGCTCACGGGCAGAGCCGGTGGTTTACGTCAATGAATCAGGAATTCCATGGCGTCGTCTATCCGTGATAGAGACCTGTTAGACGCGCCCGTTTGCCAGATAACATTGCTCATCATCTGTCTGCGTGGCAGGAGTGTCCTGTGGCGACATGAATGTGAGAATCGCAATTCTTCCTGTTGCCACGTGCTTTGTCGCATCGCCACATAAGTCGTAATGTATGGTCTTCGCCGAGGGGGCGAGTTTCGGCTCGCAGTTGCATGGCAATATCGAGGACTCAAATTTTCAAAAGGATGCCTTGAGCGAGCCAGAACAAAGTGGTTTTTCGCAATTTGACGCCGTAAGTTCAAAAGACTTCGCCGACCGCGAAACAAACAAAAAAGCGGGAGTTACGGCTCACCGGAGTCTCGCATTTCAGCCGCTTGATTTCATCCGTCTGCCGCCGAAACTGACGAGTTTCGACTTCTCCGGTCGAATCTCGACTGACTTCACGACCGATCTCTGCGATTGACGCCTGTCGTTAAAGTGTTTTTCTGGCGTCCGTTTTTCTTGACCGCACGCCACTGTTGGAGCACTCAACATTCAGCTGGTCAACATGCGGGGCCGACGGGGGTTCGTCATCGAGGGTTATCAACTAGGGCCGCTCAGAGCCACGGGGCAGTTTCAGCATGTCGACGACAACGGACGGCAGTGGTGGACTCTGACCGTTATTGACTGCGAGCAACTGGCGGTGCGCCTTGTGCAGGTCATCGTGCCGTGATGCGTCGGACGGCGCGATCCTGAGCAGCCACGCCGCATGAAACGTGGCGGCGTACCACCGCCGGGCTGATTGTGCTACCTGAAACTGTTTTCGGTGCCAGCGAGGCCTGGGACGGGCCAGCAGTTTTCGACGCTGCCGTTCACGGGGGGTCTTCTGCCAAGCCAGATCCACCAACCGGACATCACTCCCCACGGGTACTGCGAGCCAGCGGTCATCGGCGGTTTTGTTGGAATGTGCCGGTCGGGGGAAATCCTCAGCATTGCCATCGGGTACCAGCATTCCCGTCTTCAGATCCCAGATCAGATGCTTGCTGCCAGCATGGCGTGAAATCAGACGCGCGCCGTCGGTGCTGAAGCCAAGGCTGGTGACATCGTAATCCTGAGCCTGGAACGTGTGGAGCAGATCACCCGTCGAGCTGTCCCACACCCGAATCGTGTTATCCCAGCATCCCGAGGCAATGCGTCTGCCGTCGGGACTGAAAACCACACCCCAAACAGCAGAGTCATGTCCTTCGAGTTTCTTGAGTTGCGCACCTGTCGAGGTCTCCCACACCCGCACACTGGTATCATGACTGCCCGAGACGACTCGTGTGCCATCCGGACTGATACTGATGCTGGTGACATCGGAGTCATGCCCTTTGAACGTGCGGAATTCCTCGACAGCAGACGCATCCCATAAACGGACGCTTTTGTCCCTGTTGCCGGCAGCCATCCGCGTGCCGTCCGGACTGAAACTCACGCTGAAGACAGTCTGATCACCCTGATCGAATACTTTGAGTTCTTCGCCGGTCGACACATCCCACAATTTGTGGGCAAAATGTGTTCCCGTGGCGATCCGTGCGCCGTCCGGGCTGAAACTCACGCTGTAGACATAGCCAGCAGGGTTCTTGAACACCATGACTTCCTCGCCCGTCGAGGCATTCCACAACTTGACTGGTGCATTTCCGCCCGCGGCGATGTGCCTGCCATCCGGGCTGAAACTCACGCATTGGACAGCCCCGCCCTGACCCGTCAGCGTTTTCACTTCCTCTCCTGTCGATGAGTCCCAGATCCTGATCGTCTGGTCTTCACTGCCCGAGGCGATCAATGTGCCATCCGGACTGAAACTCACACAGGTGACATGATCGCTGTGTCCCCTGAGCGTGTTCAGCACACCGCCCGTCGATGTGTCCCGGATCTTGATCGTTTGATCCTGACTTGCCGAGGCGATCTGCGTGCCATCCGGGCTGAAACTCACGCTGGTGACGGCATCGGTATGTTCCTCAAATGTCCTGAGGTCCGCGCCCGTCGTCGTGTTCCACAACTTGAGCGTACCGTCCTTGCTGCCCGAGACGATCCGCGTGCTGTCCGGGCTGAAACACACGCTTGTGACTTCGCGGGTATGTCCCTTGAGCGTGTTCAGTGCCTCTCCGGTGGACGTGTCCCACAACCTCACCGTTGTATCGTCACTTCCCGAGGCGATACGTGTTCCATCCGGGCTGAAACTCACACTCGACACCCAATGAGTATGGCCCTTCAGTGAGCGGAGTCCACTCCCCCTGAGTCCCACGCCGGTCTGGACATTCCATAATCTGACTGTTGCATCGGCACTTGCTGACGCGATGCGTGTTCCATCCGGGCTGAAACTCACACCGCTGACATTTCTGGCATGTCCCTGGAGTGTCTCGATTTCCTCACCCGTCAGCGCGTCCCACAACTTGATCTGGGGATCTATCAAGCCACCCGCCGAAGTGATGCGCGTTCCATCCGGACTGAAACACACGCTGGAGACTCGGCCGGTATGTCCCCTGAGCGTGTTGAGTTCTTCACCCGTGGACACATCCCAGATTCTGACCGTTCGATCCTTGCTGCCTGAAACAAGGCGTCTTCCATCTGAGCTGAAACGCACACTGTAGACTTCCATCCAGTGTCCTTTGAACACTTTGAGTTCCGCGCCCGTCGACAGATTCCACAACTTAATTTCGCCAGGCTGATACGGAGTTGTTGCCGCACCTCCTGAAACGAGGTGTGTGCCATCCGGACTGAAACTCAGGCTCCAGACTCCACCGCTATGCCCGTTCAAAGTCTTCAGCTCTCTGCCTGACGAGGCATCCCATAGCTTGATAACACCAGGTTCGGGTTCGACTTCCCCACCAGAAAAAGAAGGATGAGTTCCCGATGCGATGTGCCTGCCATCGGGACTGAAACTCACACAGCGTACGCCATGACGAAGTCCCGTCAGTGTCCTGATTTCCTCGCCCGTTGTCGCATCCCAGATTTTGACAGTGTGATCCCAGCTTCCGGAAACGATGCGCGTGCCATCCGAGCTGAAACTCAGGTCCCAGACGGCATTGGTATGGCCTTGAAGTGTGCGCACTTCCACGCCGGTCGACGCGTCCCACAGCTTGATCGTACCGTCATAACCGCCCGACGCGACCTGTGTACCATCCGGACTATAGCTCACGCACTCGACGGGAGCGGTATGCCCGTAGAGTGTCACATCCGAGCCCTCGAATTCACGATGTGACAGATACCATTCAATATTCCGATGCTGGGCAGGCACCGTCTGCAATAGAACGCGGGCGGACGCGGGACGATTGCTGTCCCACATCGCCTGGGCCAGAAAAAAGTTGGATCGAGCGAACGTCGTTTCGGTTTCTTCCTGTGCCGCCACCGCCGCCGCTGTATTGCTCTCGGCGATGCCCTGGGCCCGCGTGGCTTTTTCACGCTCCGATTCGGCCTGTTCACGCAAGGCCGTCTGTTGCAGCGCTACGAGCGGACCTCCGATTCCCAGCAGCAGCAGCAGCACTCCAGCCACGACCACCAGGCCGGCCAGGGCCGGTTTGCGCCGGCACCAGCGCCAGACACGCTCCGACGTACTGATGGGTCGCGCCAGGATCGGTTCACCGTTCAGATAACGTTGCAACTCCGCCACCAGTTCGGCACTTGTCGCGTATCGCTTCGCGGCGTCCTTCTGCAGGCATCTCAGACAAATCGTCTCCAGGTCTTTCGGCGTGGATCGAACAAGGGTTGTGGGAGCCACCGGCTCCTGTTCCAGAACCTGTCTGAGGGTGTCCATCACACTGGACGACTGGAACGGCGGACGTCCCATCAGCAGGCAGTACAGGATCGCGCCCAGAGAATATGTATCCGCTGCCGGGCCAACGTTTGCCGTATCGCCGCCAGCCTGTTCCGGCGGCATGTAGGCCGGTGTCCCCAGGACCTGACCTGTAGCCGTCAGGCCGCTGTCTTCTTTAACCCTTCTGGCCAGCCCGAAATCCGTGATCCGCGGCTGTCCGTCCGTGTCCAGCAGCACGTTGGCCGGTTTCAGGTCCCGATGGATCACGCCCTGCTGGTGCGCGTACACGATTGCCTGGGCTGCCTTCAGTGTCAGTTCTGCCGCTTCACGGGGTGGTAACGGACCGTCCTTGATCTTGTCATCCAGGCTCCGACCCTCCACAAAGCCCATCGAAAAGAAATGCTGACCCGCGTATTCGCCGATTTCGAAGATCGGCACGATTCCCGGATGGTCCAGGTTGGCCGCCGCTTCGGCTTCCGTCTTGAATCGCAGCACCTCCTCCGCTCCGGCAAATTGTCCGGACAGGATCATCTTCAGAGCGACAATTCGGTTCAGTTTCACCTGCCGTGCCCGGTAGACAACACCCATCCCGCCCCGCGCGATTTCCTCCAGCAGTTCGTACTCACCGAAATACCTGATGCGTTCGCCGGCTAAAGGAATCTCCAACGATCCACTGAGCAGCGTCTGTTCCTCCGTCGACTCATTCGGAAAGTTGCGATTGACAATCACGGCAGGACCCGTGACCGTCGCTGCAGTGCGTTCGCTGTTCTCAGCGGCGACAAGGGATCGCTGCCCGTATACGGCAAACGCTTCGGCCACCATTTTCTGATCATTCGGAAAACGGGACTGGTACTCCGCTTCCTCGAAGGACGGTGACTCGTCACGACGCCACCAGAGTTCGATCTGAATCAGCTCCCGCAGCAAAACTGAACGCTCTGATTCCGCGACGCGTTCCAGAAAACCAGCGATGTCCGGCCGCTGGCCTCTCTGCCACGCCGATTCAAATTCATCGCACGTGGCGTCAAAATCTGGTGTGTTCATGACTGTGTCGATTTTCGGAAAGTGTCAGACAGACGTTTGGTGAACAGACGGAGCACAGGACATAGTATCTCCGGTTGCCGGACTGATTACACGTCTGACGACAGGTGATCTGTTTGTGTGGCAAAACGGGACGGACGTTGCGAGGCCAGGGACCAGTACAGAACAGGACTCCGAGATTGCTCCCGAAGTCCTGGAGACACACTTGCGGGGCTGACTTTTGTGGCGGTGATCAGAACATGGCTGCGATCGATGGTGCTTTGGTGCTGCCGTCTTTCGAAATTCCGTCGACCCACATGTCACCAGGAATGTTTTCGTCTTTCGAAATTCCGTCGACCCACATGTCACCAGGAATGTTTTCGTCTCCCGAAACTCCGTCGACCCACATGTCACCAGGAATGTTCTCGTTATTCGTCAGAATTAAAAACTCGGCACCTAGTTCATCAACCACATCCAGCACTTCAGCGACCAGACGAGGGTCCATGTCGTACAGATCCAAAATCAGCAAGTCCTGTTCTTTTGGTGCAGCGTTCAGCAGTGCGATTGCGAGGACGAAAGCTTTCATCGTGTTGTCTCCTTTGTGTGACAGAGTTGTTTGTGGGCGACAGAAGTGGCCGCCTCTATGACTCTCATGGCAGGACGCACACACAGAGGCTCACGAAAAATATAAAAAACGGAAAAATGTCCGAAGAGGGGGCTTAAGGCAGGCAAAAAACAGTCTCAATGCGTCTGGGCAGCAATTCCCGGGCTACCGTTCAGAATTCTCCGGCGGATCTGTTGCGGAAACATAATGACGCTTCCGTTCTGTGAAGGCCCGGGACGAGGAACAACCGTGGAAAAATCTGGGTGGTCTGCGGATACGGCGATTTGTTCTGTGTGAGGCAAGCAGGTAAGCTGGCCAGTCCCCGGCTGGCGTTGAACGTTGTGGCCGAGTCATGGTGGCCAAGGCAGGTGGCCGGACCCCGGGCGGCGACGCGCCCACAAGAAATACCGTTCAAAACTATGGCACAAGACATCACTCACTGGATCTCCGAAGCTCAGAAGGCGAATTCGCAGGCGGCGCAGGTGATCTGGGAGACCTACTTTCAGAAGCTGATCTCGTACGCGAGAAAAAGAATGCAGGGTATGCCGCGGCGAGCGACGGATGAGGAAGACGTTGCACTGAGCGCGATGAACAGTTTTTTCGACGGAATGCACCAGGGACGGTTCGTGCCGCAGGATCGGGATGAACTCTGGAAACTGCTGGCGACAATTACGGTTCGGAAGGCAACCAGGGAGCTACGCAGGCATCATGCACAGAAACGAGGTGGTGGAGCCGTTCGAGGCGAGTCGGTGTTCATTGGTGGCGCGAATGAGTCGGCCAATTGGGGGATTAACGAGGTTATGGATGCCGGGAATCTGCCGGCCATGTCCATGCAACTGACAGCTACCTGCTCAGATATGCTGGCACAACTGGAAGACGATTCTCTTCGTGCCATTGCCCGCAGCCGACTGGAAGGATTCAGCAACGAAGAGATTGCGCAGCGGATGCAGATCAGCCTGGCGACCGTCAAGCGGCGTCTGGCCAGAATTCGGGAGACATGGTCGTGACCAGGACGAGCAACACCTGGCGGGTGGCCGCGGAACAGAACCAGTGACCGGCGATGTGCCACTGAAAGGCGAACCACTCCGTCATACGTGGCCGGCCTGGAAATCAGGCTGCCATGGGAGTTCGTTCGTGCTACCGATCATAAAGCAAATTCTAAGCGGCACGCTTTGCCATAAGGAATCGGTCAGTCTGTCAGGACCTGCCGGAAAGCAGCCCAGGGTACGCGAATGCCAGAGTTGACAGGCCGCCTGTGGCGTGTGACACACGTGTTCGACAGAATCCTCAGTCCGGACAGGCGACGTCCGTCGTCGTGAGCAGTCCCCGGTCGGTTTTCCGGTGGTCCGGCAGTGGATGCCGGCAGGTGGTAGACGGCACTTTGACGGATGAAGCATCGGGCCAGGCAGGCGGGAGATCGTGGGCGTGGGGAGGTTCCTGAAATATTGCTCAAATGATCAGTGTGGCACAGTCAGGATTGCGATAAACTTGATCTGATGTAGATTGAGAAAACGGCCTGTGCTACTTCATGCCGGCCGTGACTGTGTGGCTGTGACATCGATCCGTTCCCGGCTGAGGCTTTTCATGTGCCGGCGGAAAGGAATTTTATGCTTCCCCTCTTCGGCAGTCGCAAGAACTTCTGCAATGGAGTCAGTCGGCGGGACCTGCTGCACATTGGCGCTGCAGGCGCATTCGCTCCGGGGCTGGCCGGAGCCCTGCATGCAGAGGATGCGTCATCCGGCAGAGCAACAGCCGGTGCCGCACGCGCCAAGTCGGCCATCTTTCTGTTTCTGTTCGGGTCGCCACCTCAGCATGAGACGTTTGATCCGAAACCGGACGCTGCGACAGAAATCCAGGGGGAGATGAAGGCGATCCCGACGTCACTGCCGGGGCTCCATATCGGCGAAGGACTGCCGCAGACAGCACAGATTGCCGATCGTCTGACGGTCGTGCGTTCGATGACGCATCCGTATCCGATCCACTGCTGTGCGTATGTGATGTCCGGCATGCCGACGTACAGTGTTCCGCTGGAAACCAGTCCCCGGGCTCCCGAGCACTGGCCATTCATGGGGTCCGTGGTGGACTACCTGGAGACGCAGAAAAGTGGAATCCGCCGGCCTGAGATGCCCCGGAACATCGGACTGCCGTGGCAGTTCTGTTCACGTGGCAGTTCATCGAACCAGGCCGGACCGTACGGCGCATTTCTGGGACAGAGCTTCGATCCGTTCTGGACAGACTTCAACGGCAGCGGCACCACGGTCGTTCCCAAACTGGCGGCAGCTCAGAAAGAGGACGTTCTTGATCCGCACGGTGGCATTGCCGCCGGGGGACGGTTTCAGCTGTCACCTGGCTGCAAACTGCCGCAGGAAATCTCGTCACGCCGATTTGACGCTCGTCGGTACCTGTTGAATCAGTTTGATCAGTCGCGGCTGCAGCTGGCGCGTCATGGAGCAGCCGCTGGCTGGAATGACCAACAGCAGCGAGCGTTCTCACTGATTGGTTCCAATCGAATACGAGCCGCGCTGGACGTGCAGCAGGAATCGGCGAACCTGCGCGAAAGGTACGGAATGACGCTGTTTGGTCAGTCCTGCCTTGCGGCGCGGCGACTGGTGGAAGCGGGAGCCCGCTTTGTCACTGTCTTCTGGGATCCCTTTGGTCCCCACGGCGCCTCCGTGTGGGATACGCATTCAAACCACTTTCCGCGGCTGAAAAATTACCTGCTGCCGGTTTTTGACCAGACGTTTTCGGCACTGATCACAGATCTGGAAGATCGCGACCTGCTGGATGAGACCCTAGTCCTGTGTACCAGTGAACACGGGCGCACGCCGAAAATCGATTCCAAACCACCGGGAGCCGCACGACACCACTGGTCGCGCGCCTATTCTTCGGTCTTTGCGGGTGGCGGTATGGCTCGAGGTCGAGTGGTCGGGCGCACAGATTCGATCGGTGGAGATGTGGAGGAGACACCGATTTCTCCCAAAGATATGCAGGCGACTGCGTATCACCTGCTTGGTTTTCCGAGCACGGCAACTGTGCCCGATCAGCTGGCACAGCCGCATCCGATAGCCGGCGACGGGCAGGTGCGGCCTGAATTGCTGGGGTGAGTCAGACCCCGAAGCAACTGTCTGGCTGGAGGCCTGTGTGGCGGGGATGCTGGCCCGGGGAAAACGAGCGGACCGAACGCGACGGCTGCTCCGTGGACGAACGTTTCCGACATTGTGAAGATTCGACCGCAGACCACGGCACACAGACGTCCGCCAACAGGCTCGCTGCGTGCTGTTTCGGCGCTTCTGTGCTACGCTTTAACGATCCAGGCCGGACTCGGAATTTCATGGGAACGGTCGTAACCACTGGTGACTGAGCCATGAAGCATGAGAACAGGACGATTCCGCCGACTCGGGTGAACAGAAGACGGTTTCTGGGGGCTGCCGCACTTGCCGGCGGGCTCTTGATGTTCGGTACAGGTGAAGTGAATGCGGTGGCTGGTGAGACGGGTTCCACCGATCATTTCTGGTATCGCCTCGCGCCTGAGGGGCCTTACATCGATTCACAGCGTCATCACAAAGCCTTTGGTTTCGGGGACGGGAAGATTTTCCTGTCTGAAAACAACGGGCAGACGTGGCCGCACAGCACCGCATTTCCAAATGCGAATAACATAACCTTCAGCTGTATCCTGAAAAACGGAAACATCGTCTTCGCTACCCGAACGAGACTCTATCTGAGCACCGACAATCTCAGGACGTATCGGCAGATTATCGTTAAGGATTCGGAGGGCAGCGATTACCTGCCGCATACGCCATTGAATCCCGACCGTCCGGGCTGGTATTTCCATCCGCTTGACGGCGTCCACACATGGGACGTCAACGGCTCGGAAATGCTTGTGTGGGGCAATTACTGCAACGTTCTGGGTGGCGCGGTGCCGAACAATATCTACTACTCAACCGACCACGGCCAAACCGTAAAACTTGCCTACTCGTTCGGACGAAACCCGCAGTTTCAGCAAAAGGGGGCCGGCAACGCCGAACTGCTGGGTAACCCCGACAATCCTGTGGTTTGTCGGCACATCCATTGCGTGGCCTACAACCCTGTGGAAAATGCTTTTTATGCCTGCACGGGCGACCACGACCGTGGTTCCCTGCAGGAATGTCATTGGTTGAGAGGCACTTATGATGCGGAGCATGATGCCTGGGACTGGGACGTTCTTGTCTCGGTAAATTCCAACTCTCGCTACAAATCGGGAGGGATCAACTTTGTCGATGGCCAGGTCTACTGGGCCGCTGACGCGAATGGAGACAACGGCACACTGCCGCACGACCGAGGTATCTTTCGGTGCCACCCATCCGATCTCGCCAACCCCGGGAAACACACAATGCTGTTCAATCCGCAGTACGAATCGGCGAACATGATTATCGAAGATGGTTTCATTCTGTCAGCGCATTACGCTCCGGCGTCGCCCTACCACACGGGCTTCATCATTTCGCCCGACATGGGCCAGACCTGGGCGCAGTACGACCTGAAGGAATTTGGTCAGCGGTCCCCTGTTCGCTTTCATAAGAAAAACAGCGACGGCTGGTTTCGGGTTGATCTGAGAAAAGGATGGATCGAACGTGGCGAGGTTCTGTTCATCAAACCAAAGTCATAGTTTGTGTGCGGCTGAGGTGTTTCGTTCCGTGTGACGGCATCCTGAAGGTATTCTGACTGGCCTCACGCGCCACAGTTTCCTGAGGCTTCCGTTCAGTTACGGAAGATCGTGCGTGGCAACTTAATATTTCGAGTTCTTTTCGGGCGATCGTTCAATAGCGATATTCGAAAGTCGCGACGCCTTTCGCCCCGCATCCACATGTGGCGGAAGGCCATGGAGCCGATCATGCTCGCGGGCAATGCATTTGTTTTCTTTCTGCATAGGAACTCCGCATCGCTGCTGCACGAACATGAAAAGATCGTGATGTTCTTAAAGTTTATGACTCTGTGAGGCACCTCTTTTGCAAACAGGCCTATCCTTCGGCAGTCCGGTTTTTTGTCGATATTGGCGAGGCTGTTCTCGCTCCCTCAAGGCGGTCTCGACCCGAACCGGCGGTTCTGTTGATCTCTGTGCCCTTCATACCACGAGGTTACGACGACTGCCGCAGATCGAATTGTTCACGTGGAACTCCATTTCGAACAAAGATCGGAATCGGAATCGGAATCGGAATCGGCAGAGGCAAAGGGTAACCGTATGCGTCCGGTCCGCCATTCACAGGCTTTGCTCGATTCGGGTGAGGCCGAAAAGTTGCGCAGTCAGTTCGATATCCGTGGTCGCGTGAGGATGGTACCTTCGCGCAGATCGATCAGACAGATCAGTGCGTCAGGCCAGAATCTCGCGGATCACTTTCCCGCGGCTGATTGGCAGTGGACGTCCCTGTACGTCGTGAATCGAAGTTTCCGGGGACAGCCCCATACAGTGGAGAACGGTCGCAACGTAGTCCCGGGGAAGAACCCGATCTCGAATGACGTGTCCGGCCTGTGAATCGGTTTCGCCCAGGACGACTCCTCCCTTTATGCCGCCACCCGCCATTGCGATTGAGAATGCATGTCCCCAGTGATCACGACCTCCGTTGGCGTTGATCTTTGGCGTATGGCCAAATTCTCCAACCCAGGCAACAAGTGTCTCATCCAGCAGGCCCCGTTCGTCCAGATCCTCGAGCAGTGCTGAGAACGATCGATCCATGATCGGCATCAACCAGCCCTTCAGCGAGTCATGGTGCCTGGCATGTGTATCCCAGCTTCCGTTGTTTGTCTTGCCTTCGATTTGCTGCCAATTGACCTGAACAAGTGAAACCCCCGCCTCAACCAGGCGTCGCGACAGCAGGACGCTCTGAGCAAACTTTGATCGGCCGTAGCGATCTTTGACGGAGTCTGATTCCTGACTCAGGTCAAACGCCTGTCGGGTTTTACTGCCGACAAGGAGATTGACTGCCTGGTCAACCCGGTGTCCATAACTGCGACTCGCCACGTGGGATTCCAGTGTATCCAACCCTGCGTTGACCTGATTCAGTAACGAGATTCTGCGTTCCAGACGCACTTGGGAGACCTGTTCCGGAAGCGCGAGGTCCGGCACAGCAAAGTCGTTGGCCGATGGGTCACAGGTCAGAAGCCAGGGGTCCAGCTTTCGGCCCAGAAATCCTGCATCCTGTCCGGGCCACACAATCTCGCCGACATTCGCAATACGACGTGGCAGCGTGATAGCGGACGGAAGACCGTTTCGGTCGGCGCGTTGGGTCCGCACCAGTGCGCCCAGAGACGGCCAGTCATTGGGCGGTTGAGGAGTTGCATTTTCTCGACTGAGGGGAGCATGCGGAATGCCAGTGAGCATCTGGTAACCACTGGAAGAATGAGAATGATCGCCTGAATACATCGATCGAACCACGGCAATCCGGTTGGTCAATCTGGACGTCATGGGCATGAGACCGCCCACGTGCAGACCTGGTGTCGCCGACGGTATCGCGCCAAATTCGCTCCGCGAAGAATCCGGACCATCCGGTTTGGGATCCCATGTGTCGTGCTGTGGAACACCGCCTGTCAGCCAGAACAAGATAACATTGCGGGCCCGGACAGGTGGCTGCTGGTAACCCTCCGCTCTGGCTCCGGGCAAATTCGCAAGCGAAAGTCCGCCCAGGCCAAGACCACCCACACGCATGACTTCTCGGCGGCTCAGTCCGTCACAAAGTCGAACCTCGTGATTAATCAGGCTCAGCATGACACGGGATTCTCCGGGGGCCTTCAACAAACAGAATACTACGATGGTAACCGAAGCTATTTGTGTCGCAACGTCTTTGATGCTGTCACACCGGTGGAAGAACGGAAGTGTACGTGAGCTGCCCCTATGAATCGTGCGGGATTCTAGTTGGAACAGTCGCGTGAAAAACGCTCTGCGTTAAGCCTCGCGATACTTTGTAAGTGGTGATCCTGTAATGCTTTGCGACAGTTCGTGTCCTCCGGGTTGGATTGGAGGTCACCCACTCGCCTTGCGATGTTTTGATCGGGTTAATCAGCAGTTGTGATATCCGGCGAGTCCTTGGACACACAACTCCCGAATGTTGTGGCATGGAATTTCTATCTAAAGTAGTCGCTTCGCCATCGGCTGTCCGATCGACCTGTTTTCTCTCGGAACCGTGGTTGCGGCGGAATGCCGACGGAAACTGTGCGCATTGTCGAAGTCCACCAAGTTTCGGTACCTTCACTGAGCGACCGATTTCGCGCAATATTATAATCCACCCTTCGAGGTCAGGATGTACCGACCCTATACGGAGCCGGTGCTACTGTCTTCACTTTTCGAGAGATCTTAAAGGTGCACAGCCGGAAAGGCATTCTTTACGGCGTTCGCTCAAATTTCCGCCGTTCCCCGTTCCGGCGCCTCAAGCAGTTGCGGCCGCACAGTCATTGCCGCCGCCTGCTCGCGGCTCAAGAGAATATGATGTCGACTGGTTCACATTAGCTTCGTCAGGCAGGCGATATCTGTGTGTGTATGTCAGTGCATCCTGAACCGGAAAGCGGACCTGCTGCGGAGGTGCAGCGTTCTGTATTTTCGGGCCGAGTTCTGAGATGAATGTTTCGTGGTCAAGCACTGAGTTGATTGGACCGCTGAGCAGATTCTGAAGAGCCTCCGGAGTTATTGCTTCGAGTTGACCGTCGGCGCCCCGTACGCATCGACGAGAGTCCAGTAGCGTCGGCGGTTCTGTTCGCGCTGCCGAAACGCCGTGCACTGCTGCATGGGCAGGTAAACATTCAGGTAAACATAGTGGCGACCGAGTGAACCATGAGGTGATTGCGGCGCGGAACTGTGGACGCGTTTCGGGATTGTGATAGAGTGCCGTTCGCGGATGTGATGCGCTGTTGTTCCGTGCGTTATTGTTCAGGGTGGTTCAGTTTGGAATAGAATCCCGTGCATGAATACAAGAACGGTTCCGTTGGATTTCCGCGACTGACAGAAGCTTTCCTTACGCAGGCGGTAAGAAGCCTGACCGTCGGTTTGATCGCTGTGACGATGTATGACATGACGCGCGCCGACGTCCGCGTACCGGGGCTTTTCAGCAACGGTATGGTGCTTCAGCAACAGACGAGTAACGCTGTCTGGGGTTTCGCGGCACCCGGTGAGCGAGTGACAGTGAAGGCCAGTTGGGGGGCCGATGCCAAGACTGTGGCCGACGACAGCGGTGACTGGCGTGTGATGTTGAAGACGCCGGCACACGGTACGGGACATTCCCTGGTGGTCAGCGGTCGAAATATCCTCAACATACAGAACGTGGCCATTGGAGAAGTCTGGTTGTGTGCCGGGCAGTCGAACATGGGCTGGAAGCTGGGCAGCACGTTCGGCAGTGAAGAGGAAGCTGCGGCCGCGAACGCGCCGGATCTCCGTATTTTTGTATCACAGCGCGAACACTGGCACGAGCCATTGAAGCAATCGCGGGACCGCCTGGCGAAGTGGTCGCCGTGCAACCCCCAAACGGCGGCAGTGACGTCTGCTGTTTCGTATTACTTCGGGCGGACGCTGCAGCGCGCTCTCAACATTCCTGTTGGCATTATTGTTCAGGCTTACGCGGGGACCCCGATTGAAGGCTGGATGCCGAAGGATGTCCAGGCAGACGATCCCAGAATGACCGCTGCTATTGAAGATATGGAAAGACGGTCGCGGCGATACCCGGTCAAGGATGCACTCGAGACGTTCCGGAACGAGCTGATCGTGTACAACAGAAAGATCGACGCTGGGGAAACGATGAAGAACCAGTTTCGAGTACTGCAGCCGCCCTTCATTACCAAACCGGCAACGCTGGGTCATCAATATCCGTCGCATATCTTCAACGCCATGATTCATCCCGTGAGGCCCTTCGGAATCAAAGGGATGATCTGGTATCAGGGCGAAAGGAATTCGAAGAACGTTCCGCAGGCACTCAACTATCGCAGACAATTGGCAAAGCTGATCGGTTATTACCGTTCGTCGTGGCACGAATTGTCGGAAGGCAATGTGGCGAGGGATTTCCCCTTCTACTTCACTCAGCTTCCCAGCTGGCATGCGCCGCAGCAGAAGCCGGTCGAAGGTCTTGAGGCGCCGTGGGTAGTGAATCGGGAAATGATGAGACTGGTGACCTCAGATGTCGACAACACAGGTATGGCTGTAGCAATTGACACGGGCGACGAGATCGCGCTGCATCCGCAGAATAAGAAGCCGATCGGAATTCGGCACGCGTACATGGCGTTGGCACGAACGTACGGAAGACCGAATGTGAGTACCGGCCCGCAATTCCTGAGTCAGACGACTCAGGGCGGCCGCATCGTACTAAAATTCGATTCTGTCGGCACCGGTCTTGTTTCCGCCAGGCCCGGCAAGTTGAATTCGTTCGCGATCGCGGGACCGGACATGCAGTGGCACTGGGCTGACGCGGTGATCGAGGGTGGCACAGTGGTTGTCTCGTCGCCGGAGATTCAACAGCCTGTCGCCGTCCGCTATGCGTGGGCCATGAATCCTTCGCAACGGAACCTGCTGTACAACGCAGAAGGCTTTCCGGCATCGCCCTTCCGTACGGACAGCGGGCCGCTCTTTGACGCCGATCGAGACGAAGTGGTGGAAGTTGTTAAACCGAAAAAGCCGGAAGGCTACCAGTCCACGGACTGGGCACGACCCGCAATCACGGTGACGCTGCAGCCTGAAAACCAATAGGGCAATGGGGTGGCCGTTCGCGACCGCAGATTTCAAACGCTGACGAAGCGGGGTACGTCACTCGCTCGATTTCTGCTGATGACCAGACTATAAACGTTGCAGTCAATATGCCGTGTCGTTTGTCCGGCGGGATGTTGCGACACGTAGCGCGTGCGAGCATGGAACAGACACTTTTGCCGCGTTGAGTCGGGTGCTTTCGGAGAACAACGTATTTTCCGGAACGGACTGAGGAATTCCGGTGAAGTGGGCAGTTTGTCCGTTCACATGATACATCTGTTGAACGTCTATTACATAGGAGCCCGTGAGGGCAGGAGTTTGAAATGAGTCAAGTGAATATTGCGATGATCGGCCTTGGTTTTGGCGCCGAATTTATTCCCATTTATCAGGCACACCCCAACGCTAACGTTGCGGCACTGTGCCGTCGCAACGAAGCCGAGCTGAACAAGTGTGCCGATCAATTCGGCATTGAAAAGCGATACACAAATTACGACGACGTGCTGGCCGATCCGGACATCGACTACGTGCACATTAACAGTCCGATTGCCGATCACGCATGGATGTCGCTGAAGGCTCTGGACGCCGGTAAACACGTGATGTGCACCGTGCCGATGGCGACCACCATTGATGAGTGTCGTCAGATCGTCGAAAAGGTCCAAGATACAGGGCTGAAATACATGATGGCGGAAACCGTCGTGTACAGTCGTGAGTTTCTATTCATCAAGGATCTGTATGACAAGGGCGAACTCGGCAAAATTCAGCACGTCGCAGCCTCACATCCGCAGGATATGGACGGCTGGCCGAGTTACTGGGAAGAGATGATCCCCATGCATTATGCGACGCATGTGGTGAGTCCCTGTCTGGGGTTGATGAACTCGCTGGCGGAACAGGTCAGTTGCTTTGGCTCCGGAACTGTCCGCGACGACATCGCTCAGAAGTCCGGGAATAAGTTCGCTGTGGAATCCTGTCATATCAAGCTGAAGGACAGCGATGTGACCGCCCATATCTGGAGGTGTCTGTATGACGTGGCTCGACAGTACAGAGAGAGCTTTGACGTGTACGGCACGAAGAAGAGTTTCGAGTGGACACTGATCGAAAACGAGCCGCACGTGCTGCATACTGCTAAGAAACCGGAGAATGAAATCGCGGAGAATATCGAAGTGACGGACTTCGCCCATCTGCTGCCGGCAGAAATTCAGCGGTTCACTCAGGCACAGGAAATTCATGACGCTGACCACCTGAGCTTTCTTCAGGGCGGAGGGCACGGCGGATCGCATCCACATCTCGCTGATGAAATGATCAGCTCACTGCTGGAAGACCGTGACCCGCGTCCCAACGCTGTTACCAGTGCGAACTGGACGTGTGTCGGGATCTGTGCACATGAGTCCGCCGAAAAAGGTGGTGAAATTGTGAAACTGCCGGAATTTACACTGGGGTAATACCACTTCGGTCGGGGAACGGTCAGCGACTGGACGTGTTGACCATGAGTGTTTCTCTCAGTGGACCACTGAATTGCACGGATCGAAGTAGAGAATCGATGCACGACTTCCCGCCTCCCCTCTGGCCCCCGTCGAACTATCCTGTCAGTGATACGTCGTACTGGATGGTGGCCGTCGCGGTTCTCTTGTCTGTGTGTTCCATACGCGTGAGCGGCGGGCAGCGAAGCCGCATTGCCTGGAGTGCTGCATCTTCCTTCGTTTTCCTGTCTCCCTTTTGGGGAGACAGGCATCGGTCGATGCTGCCCGGAACTCGGCAAATCGAAATGCTGCTCCTGGGTCTCATTCTGCTGGTCTGTCTGCAGGCGAATGTGCGTGCGATTCTGAATCATCGAAAGCAGGCCGGCCTGGAGTTGCGGTGGATCGGACTGCAGTATCCACTAGGGGGCATTGCAATTGGTATGGTGCTGGCGGTGTGTGCGACACCGCCGGCTGTCTCAATGGCCCGTGAAGGGGCAGCGCGAACCATGTGTAAGAACAATCTCAAGCAAATCGGCCTGGCGTTACACGCTTATCATGATGTTGAGAGATCGTTTCCGATGGCCTCTGTTTCCGATAACCAGCGTTCCTGGCGTGTAACCATTTTGCCTCATCTGGATGCGGCAGATCTTTATCAACGTTATGATCAGAACCGTGCTTGGGATTCAGCAATAAACAGTCCACTGGCAGAAGAACGAGTAGGGGCATTCGATTGTGCTTTTCGTCCGGATCCGTTCGACGAACGTGATCGATTCCTGTCAGCCTACGCTGCAATCGTCGGGCCAGGTGCCGCATTTGATCCGGAAAGGTCTGTGACGATTGCATCGTTTACGGACGGTTTGTCAAACACCATAATGGTGACTGAAGCCTGCGGAAAACGAATCGTCTGGACGGAGCCGCGCGACGTCAGCATTGACCAGGATGCTTTGCGGGCCAATGCTCCGGGTCTTCAACTTCACCAGTCCAGCGGCATTCTGTCCTCGTATCATCAGGGCGGAGCTCAGGTGCTGCTGGCGGACGGTTCGGTCCGATTCGTTAGTCAGAATCTGGACATCAGTACCATGCAGGAATTGGTCACGAGAAACGCGGGACAGTCTTCCGGTCAGCAACAACTTCAATTCGGATTTTGAGTGTTCGTCTCCTAATACGT
The DNA here is from genome assembly GCA_029245955.1 of Fuerstiella sp. Lineage (GTDB taxonomy): Bacteria > Planctomycetota > Planctomycetia > Planctomycetales > Planctomycetaceae > Fuerstiella. Next base: position 22,042 of record JAQWOH010000018.1, read on the forward strand.
TGGAATCCGGAAATGCAATTTTCTGCAATTCTTCGATCGCTTCACCTAGCTCTACTTCTGCCCATTGTAACCGCACATTCCGGTTCCATGGCCAACGCCGCGGACCTGCAGTTGTTGTTTATGGGCGATAATGGCCATCATCGGCCCGAAGCTCGGTTTCAGGAACTGGCTCCTGCGCTGGCCGACCGCGGTGTCGATCTGAAGTACACGGACCGGATGGAGGATCTGAACGCTGAGACGCTGAAACAGTTCGACGGTCTGGTACTGTATGCCAACATCGACCGCATCACGGAAACGCAGGCGAACGTCGTGCTGGAATATGTCGACAGCGGCAGGGCGTTTGTGCCACTGCACTGTGCGACCTTCTGCTGGCGGAATAATGCGGACATGGTGGCGTTGATGGGAGGTCAGTTTCAGCGGCACGGCGGTCAGGTATTTACCACTCAAATCGCTGCCGCCGAACACCCTGTCATGAAAGGCTACGATAGTTTCACCAGTTGGGACGAAACGTACATTCACCATCTGCACAACGAACAGAATCGCACGGTACTGGAATATCGCGTTAAGGGTGACCAGGCAGAAGGCAACGACCGAGAGCCGTGGACGTGGGTGAGAACTCACGGGAAAGGTCGAGTGTTCTACACGGCGTGGGGACACGATCAGCGAACGTTTTCAAATCCGGGATTTCATAATCTGGTGGAACGAGGCATCCGCTGGGCATGTGGTGATGATCCCGGAAAAGTCCCGGCCTTCAGCGATCCGGATACTTTTGCTGTTCCGGACATGACGGCATTGCGCACCGATACAGCTGACTTCGAGTTTGTTGAGGTCGGTCCGAAGATTCCGAACTACACCCCCGGCCAACGGTGGGGAGTACAGGGCAAGCCGCGAACAACGATGCAGAAGCCTCTTCCTGCGGAAGAATCGATTAAGCATTTTGCCACTCCGGAAGGCATGGCTGTGAGGCTGTACGCCGACGAACGAAACTTCCACGCCAAACCCATCGCAATGAACTGGGATGAACGCGGTCGATTGTGGATCTGTGAGACATTGGATTACCCAAATGAACTCGGTGCTAACCGTGACCGTATTCGTATCTGTGAAGATTCGGACGGTGATCACGTGGCGGACAAGTTCACCGTCTTTGCCGAAGGTCTCAGTATTCCAACGGCGATCGTGATCTTTCGGGGTGGCGCAGTGGTGCAGAACGGAACGGAAACGATCTATCTGAAAGATACCGACGGTGACGACGTCGCCGACGAAAAGACGACGTTAATCAGCAACTGGATGCTGGGCGATACTCACGGTGGTGTCAGTAATTTTCGTTACGGTCTGGACAACTGGGTATGGGCGATGCAGGGATACAACAACAGCACACCCCATGTTGACGGCCAGCCGATGCAGACATTCCGTATGGGCTTCTGGCGCTTCAAACTATCGCAGACCGATCCTCCGAAGGTGACCGACCTGGAGTTCATCCGTTCCAGTAACAACAACACCTGGGGCCTGGGGTTCAGCGAAGACGGACTGGTCTTTGGTTCGACAGCAAATCATAACCCCAGCATGTTTGTGCCGATTCCGAATCGTTATTACGAACAGGTGCGTGGTTGGGCGCCGTCGACACTGGGGACCATTGCGGACACCTATAAGTTTCAGCCGATCACGGAAAACGTGCGACAGGTCGATCAGTTTGGTGGCTATACCGCGGGAGCAGGGCACGCGTTGTATACAGCGCGCGCCTTTCCGCAGCAGTGGTGGAACCGGACGGCATTCGTATGTGGCCCGACAGGGCACCTTGTGGGTACGTTTGTGCTGCGCCGCGACGGAGCCAGTTACGCGTCCACAAGCCCCGTCAACCTGCTGGCTAGTGATGACGAATGGAGTGCTCCCATCATGGCGGAAGTCGGTCCTGATGGAGCCGTCTGGGTGCTGGATTGGTACAATTATATTGTGCAGCACAATCCCACGCCGCAGGGATTTGAAACCGGAAAAGGCAATGCTTACGTCAGTGATCTGCGAGACAAGAAACACGGCCGTGTCTATCGCGTTGTGGCGACGGACGCCCAGGCAGGACGGGAATCTGATGCAGGCGACGTGCTGCACGAATACTCAGGCCTGACGGCGGCATCTGACACAGTTCTGGTCAGCACACTTAAACACCCGTCCATGCTCTGGCGGCTGCAGGCTCAGCGACTGTTGCTGGAGCGTGGTGCGTCTGAGACAGTACCGGCACTCGTGCAATTGGTGATGGATTCGTCGGTTGACGCAGTTGGGCTGAATGTGGGCGCGATTCATGCGTTGCATACGTTGAACGGTCTGGGGGCTGTGGCGGCAGATCGGGAAGTGCGAAACGTCGTTGAGCGTGCTCTGCGTCATCCGTCACACGGAGTCCGCAGGAACGCGCTCAGCGTACTGCCGGCGTCCAGTGATGGACTGCGAGCAATTCTGAAAGCGGCGGATGTGTTGTTGGAGGAATCAGACGAGCTGGTGCAGCTGCATGCGATCCTGCGAATTGCAGACATGCCTTCATCAGAGACTGCCGGACAACTGGTGGCGGACTTTGCCCGCACTGCTCACGATTCTGTCATCATTGAGGCCGCCATAAGTGCTGCCGCTGCGCATGCGTTTCCGTACCTGAAGGCCGTGTCGGGGCAGGCGGTCCCTGGAAATAATATCCGGATTGCAGGGCAGATAGCCGAACATTTGGGCCGAGGCAATTTATCTGCCAACCAGCTGGAACAGGTCGTTGCGAGTCTGCAGGCTACTGACGGTGCTGTCGTGGACGCCGTACTTGATGGATTGACCAGTGGAATACCGACGGACTTCGAAGTCAAAACAACGGCTGCGTTTGATACGGTGCTGGTGAGTCTGCTGAAGAAAGGCAATTCGGGAACAAAAAGCCGGCTGGTTCGGCTGGCAACACAATGCGGGACAAAAGCACTGGATGCTCATACTGAGGAAATTGTTAAGTCTCTGCTGGACACTGTTGCGGACGTGAAGATCGATGATGAGGGACGTGTGGCGGCAGCACGCGATGTTGTCGGCTTTCGGTCTGACGACGATGACGTGGCTCGGCAGATCGTCGATCAGCTGAGTGCTCAGCTTGCACCACAGTTGGGGTTGCGTTTCCTGCAGACGCTGGCTCTCTGTAAGAGTCCGGCCGCCGGTGACATTATTGTGAAAAAAATCCCTGGGTTGACGCCGGCACTGAAGTCAGCGGCAATCAGTATTTTGTTGAGTCGCCCGAAATGGGTTCAGGCATTACTGCAGGGCGTGGAATCACATGTCCTGGAACTGAGCGATCTGTCGCTGGACCAGAAACAGGCACTGCGAAGTTTTCCTGACCGGCAACTGCAACGGCAGGCAGAAAAACTGCTGGCCATGGGCGGAGGCCTGCCGGACGCTGACCGTGACAAAGTGCTGAAGTCCCTGCTGCACCTGACGGACAGGCAAGGCAGTGTTGATTCCGGTCGGGAGATGTTCAAAAAACACTGTTCCAAATGCCACATGCATGGTGAGATGGGGAAGGCCATCGGTCCCAACCTCACCGGTATGGCTGTGCATCCCAAAGCGGAACTACTGACGCATATCATTGATCCGTCGCGCAGCGTGGAAGGCAACTTTCGCATCTATACTGTTGTTCGCAGGGATGGGCGTGTGGCCAACGGCATGCTGTCTGCCGAGACTCGCACCAGCATTACGCTGATCGATACGGAAGCGAAGGAAATCAGCATTCAGCGTGACGACATTGAAGAACTATTGGCGTCTCGCAAGTCTCTGATGCCCGAAGGGTTTGAAAAGCAGGCGACTGAAGAGGATATCGCGAATCTGCTGCAGTTTCTGACAAACAAGGGGCGGTATGTCCCGATTCCGCTGGACCGTTATGCGACGGCCATCAGTACGAAAGGAATGTTTCACAACGGAGACAGTGGCCCGGACCGTGTTGTCTTTTCGGACTGGAAGCCAAAGGTGTTCAAGACCGTTCCGTTTGTGCTTACGGACCCACGTGGCAAGACGACGCCGAATATCATCCTTCTGAATGGCCCTCAGGGGCCCCTTCCGCCAAAGATGCCGAAGACTGTCTCACTGCCGTGCAACACAGCGGCCAAAGCCATTCATTTTCTCAGTGGTGTCGGTGGCTGGAGTCACCCGGCGTTCCAGGGGAAGACGGCATCCGTAACAGTTAGGCTGCACTACGCAGATCAGACAACAGAAGACCATGCTCTGCTGAACGGTGTGCACTTTGCAGACTATATTCGTCGAGTGGACGTACCGGGTAGCGAGTTCGCGTTTAACGTCCGGGGACAGCAGGTGCGGTTCCTGAGTGTGACACCGAAGCGCAGCGACAGGATCAACAGGATCGAATTGCGGAAAGGTGATGACCCCACAGCGCCGATTGTGGTGGCAGTCACGATTGAACGCTGAACGCAGGGTTCAATACCCTGACGTCCGACATTGGAACACGCGTCGGATTGCCATGGGTTTTGAAACGGTGTGTCGCTGTGTTTGAGACGTGTGGCTCTGCGATTTGCAGGCGTCTGTAATACACCGTATTTCCTGAACATCACGCCGCCACAGAGCGGCATGTGCTGCGGAGGCATGCTGTTCGGAAGCAGTTTTGACAGTAAAAACGTTCAGGAAATGATTGTTTGCCGGAAAGGCTGTAACAAAACGGTTTTCTTCGCACTGAGGGTAATCAGACCTTTTGTTTGATCACTCAACGCCAATGCAGGAGAATGCCATGAAACGTCCCACCGAATTACTGTTATTTGCGGCAGCCATCTGCCTGGTTGTCGGAAGCAATTCCACATTCGCTCAGTTCAAATTCAACAAAGGCGGCAGCTCACGAAGCTCCATATCAAAAGGCTTCTCAAATGGCTCACGCAGCTCGTCTTCCCGTAGCCTGGGTTCGTCCAGCAGTTCACGTAAGACAACGTCGGGAACGATCAATAAATTCCGGATGGCGCCGTCCACGAACAATACGAATTCCAGCGCCAAGGGACGTGGCCGATATACGCCGGGGACGGGAAAATCTCAGATGATTCGGAGAAACACCGGAAGCCTTTCTTCCCATCTCTCTGGTAAGTTTGGAAGCAGGGGGCCGCAGTCGAATGTCGGATCCGGCAAGCCGCTTCTAAACAGGGGAAATGGACGGTCAATGGTTCTGCCTCAAAAAGGCAAACAGCCACTGACTAGCAGTACATCCGGTAGGAAACTGAACCTGCCAGGTTCGAAAGTGCCGCACACAAAGTTCAAGACTCTGCCATTCACCGGCAATGGTTTAAACAAGGGATTGCCCGGTTCCACAGTGTCGAAGAACGGAAAGAAATGGTGGCATGATGCCGTACACCACATCATCAGGCATAACCAGCATCACTGGTGTCATACTCGACCGACTTCATGTCACTGGTGGACGCAGTACTGCCAGCCGATTGCTCACTGTGACCACAACGACGTCGTGATTTGTGACTGGAACCGAGTTCATTGCAGCACTGTGCTGCACGTCGGAGTTCCGGCACAGGACGTTCAGTGGTACCTTGGGATGAAGGGTATACTGCTGCCAGGCAAGGGACTGGGAATCGACGCTGTTGAGCCCGGCTCGCCGGCTGAACTGGTAGGACTTCAGCCTGGCATGGTCATGACAGTCTGCAACGGTATTCAGCTTGTTGACGAAGCGTCCATGCAGGAAGCCATTCGGATCTCGGGAGGCATTCTTCAGATGACACTGTTGTCAGCGGATGGCAGTCAGGTTCTCGAGGGGACCGTTCGCATGGCACGAGTTGCCGCAGTATCGTTCTAGAGCGGACGGTGGCATATGCAACATCAGTCCACAGGAAGCCTTTGACCCGGTCTCGCAGAGAGGCCGGGTCTCTTTATTCGCTGTTGGGATCAGACAACGAAGTAAGATTCATCGGCGCTCCAGGGGCTGCGACGGAGCTGAATATTATTCAGGCCCAGAGCTTCGTGAACTGCGACGGTTTCTCCCGGAAAGGCGGCGTGGTTAAGTTCGTCAAATCCAACGACTGAGCCCTTCGTCAGCCGGCTGCTCAGCAATTTCAGACAGTCTCGTGTGGGCTGGTACAGATCCAGATCGAAGTATGCAAATGCCACAATAGTTTCGGGATGCTGTTCCAGGTATTCAGGCAGCGTCTGACTCACGTCACCGCGAATGATTTCGAACTTGCAGACGTCGGGCAACGGCGACTGCATTTCCCGCAGTTGCATGATCTTCTTGAGATACTGGTCGTAGTCTTCCGTTACCGCGTACGCTCCCGGCGTGGCCGCGGCGTCCGAGCCGTCTTCGTTAGTGACGTCGGGAAATCCTTTGAACGTATCAAAACCGAGTATCTTTCGGCGGTGATGGTAAGGCTCAAGAACGGAACGCAGAGACTGAAGAGTTGCAAGATTCTGTCCCCAGCGTGTCCCGAACTCCAGAATTACGCCTGGTACGTGCAGGAACTGTTGATAGAGATCAGCGAAGAACATGAAGCGTTTTAACTCCATAGGCAGCAGATACAGGCCGAGATTCCGGATCAGCTCATGGGGTGGAAGAGGTGAGTCCTGTAATTCACGGCACAGCTGTAAACGGGCATCCACTACGTGGTCCGGCATCACGGACGGATCGACTCGCAGCGGATTTTGGTCAGGCGTCATTGCTGGTATGTCTTCCCGGTTTGGCGTTTCCGCACTTGCTGACCGCTGTTCCTGTCTCTTATCGAAATACTGGCGATAGATACAGTGCGGCTGTTCTGTGATGTTATCCGTTTCTCACGCGGCCTGACGACTGTACCCAAACCATTCGAAGAACTCGGAGCAATGCTCTTCCACCTGCGCAACTTCTGATGGTGTCAGCACGTTGAGGTAATTGCCAACGCGTCCTTTAGAGAGCTTTTGTCCGCTGACTTCGGTCACCCACGGAGAGTACAACGCGCTTGTTGTTGTCTGTGGCTGCACGTGGCCGGTGTCAGGTGTCTGCTCTGTATCGATCTGATCAAACGAAATGCCGGTGAATGACGCAATTTCTTGCAGCATCTGTTTGGGATCATTGACAAGCTCTTCGTAATGCACAACGGCCAGTTGATTTTTGAAGTTTTCATCCTGCACAGAAAACGAAGGCTCGTAGAATGACAAAAAGTGCCGACACAATCGTGGCATGTCGCGGTTGACAAATTCGTAGTACTGTCCGGCGGCCTTCTGACGTGCTCCCACCTGCACCATCGAAGCAATCACATCGCGCGGGTCACGTACAATCATGAGGAATTGTGCCTGAGGAACCAGTTCGTACAGGTGAGGCCAGACTAAAGTGAGGTGCGGCTCTTTCAGAATCAGGTGCGAGTGATTGCCAAGGCGCACATTGACCTGTTCCAGGAATGCCTGCACCACGCCGCAGTTGAAGTTGCGCAGGCCCTGCAGATCGCCGAAGTAGCTCTTGTGATTGTTGTTGAAGTTGCTGCGTGCTTCACTGTAGCAGCAGACCAACTGCCTCAGAAAACTGGATTCAAAAACGTATGGGTTTGCGTCCGGGTGCTGACACAGGATCTGCTGCGCAATCGACGTGCCGGACCGCTGACTTCCGCCTACAAAAATGTAGCTCATGATTGTCATTCCTTGCGAATCAGCTGTTGTAAAATTTGTGGATACGCACTGCAGTGCCTGTTCGGCAACCATCATCCGAAGTCACGCGGCATCCGGCATTGTCGAAACCACAACCGGATCGTTCGGGTGTGACCGAAGTTGTGTATTCTGTGCCGCCCGCAGTGACCTCACCTCTGTGGAATTTCGTTGTGCAAATCTAACGAGGTCTGTGATGGCTGTGATATCGTTGGCTTCGACACCGGTTCCTGTCGGAAACTGCACGACCTCTGTCAGCAGTTGGTCAGTGACGGGAAGCTCCGTCCGGTGGTGCGCCGCTTTGCCGGAATACGGGATTGCGTTATGGCAGCCAGGTTCGAAATAGCTTCTGGCAAATACGCCATCGGCACGCAGGATCGCCAGTAACTCATTACGGGACATGCCGAAGTCTGACTCAACCACATGGGCCACGATATACTGTGCGTTGCCAAATTGATCTGCTGTCAGGCGCATCATTTCCAGCCCGGGAATGCCCGAGGTGCCAATCTGGTACTGGTCATAGTTGCGTTGATTGCTGCCGACGACATCCTGGAAAGATTCAAACGATGTCAATCCGGCAGCAGCAGCGATTTCGCTCATTTTTCCGTTGGTGCCGAGAGCGCTGATTTCCGTCAGTGAAGTAATTCCGAAGTTTCGCAGTCGTCTGCATCGTTCCGCCAGTTGATCATCGTTTGTCGTGATCGCCCCGCCTTCAACTGCCTGCAGGACTTTCGTGGCATGAAAGCTGAAGGCTTCAGCGTCGCCGAGACCACCGATACGAACGCCGCGCGTTTGACAGCCGAACGCGTGACTGGCGTCGAACAGCAACGGCAGTTTGTGTCGGTGTGCGAGGTCGCGAAGCTGATCGGTGTCACAAGGATTGCCCCACAGGTGGACACCCAGAATTGCCGACGTCTGCGGCGAAATACATGCTTCGACGGAGTCAGCGTTCAGCGTGTGTGTGTGACGGTCGACATCAGCGAAAACCGGAGTTAAACCCACCCACTTCAGGGCGTGTGCGGTGGCAATGAAGGTCATGGCCGGGACGATGACTTCGCCGGTCAGTCCACAGGCCATCGCCATGATCTGCAGCGCCATTGTTCCGTTGCAAACGGCTATTGCGTGTCGAGTTCCTGCGACACGACGAACCATGGATTCAAATGATCTCACCTGCGGGCCGTCATTCGTCAGTTGCCCACTGTCGAGAACGTCCGAAATTCGTCGTAGGAACGCCTGCCTGTCGAGCTGATTCGGACGACCGACGGCGCGAGGGTTCCTGAACAACGCTGAACCACCAAAGATGGCCAGATCTCTGACATGTCGTTTCATGGCCCCGTCTCGTGCGGGGCGACCGGTGTCGCAATGCTGTTCGTTGTGCCGTCGGCACGGACCCAGACCTTTGTTCTTCCGGGCGTCATCAGAACAGTCCTGGCGGTGTGCACTGTTCTTTTGTCCGTTGGCAGGTAGAACTTGCGGCACAGCATCGGATTGTAGCAAACCGGAGACCAGTCGTCCGGCGACGGAATCTGTCCAAGGTCTGAAATCGACGCCAATCGGCCTGTCAGAAAGGCATGTACCGTTCGTCTGTTGGGCAATGGGCCACGCTCCTGGACTGTCTGGTGCCGGCCGATGCCGTTCACGTGAAAGACCACATCGTTCAGTGTCACGAAGTCCGCCATTCCCACGGTACTTGTCTCAGCCTCATTAAAGATCAATGCGAAGACTTTGATTTTATCGTGTCGCAGGAACAAGGTCACGGTTTGTCCCACATAGACTTGTGCTTGATTGGCACAGATAAGTGATTTTTTGCTGACATGGCGGAGGTAGGCTTCGTTGATCCGCCTGACATCTGTCGGTAACTCCGACAGGGCCGCCGCTATCCGGTGATCATCGGTGACGATCGGCGGTGTGTCCGCCGTAAAGGGTTGTGTCATTGATGTTCTCCGTCGGGAACCACGAACGAGGCGGGACCGGTCGCTGTACCACTGACAAAACGTCGCCACATCATGCGAAATGCGGACTCGACGTCGCGTGTGAATCGAGTACCGTTACCGACTGTTGTCTCCATGATTGATCGCAGACCCTGCCGCAGTCGCCTCAGTCGTATGGTATCTCCGGCCAGTCTGGAGACGATCCTGACATAGGCTTCCTCGGAGTCAGCAATCAACTCCGGTAATCCGCAGTTATGCAGCATTGAAGCCGTCGCCCGAGATCCACTCCGTTCGCCCGCGATCGTAGGAATCGGCACACCCATCCACATTGCGTCGTACGCAACGGTTCCGCTGCCCCAGGGATGGACGTCCAGCAGAATGTCGATCTGCGAGTAGATGTCCAGATGATTTTCAGGCAGTTCCCATCCGAGTGTGACTCTGTTTGTATTGATTCCTGCAGCCAGCAGACTCTCGCGAATGTGTTGCCTTAATGACTCGTCACCGCCCAGAGAGTCTCTGAACAGAAGTAATTGAGCGTCCGGTATGGCTGCCATCACGTTTGCCCAGAGCAGTAGCGTCTGCGGCGAAATTTTTTCCAGGCGGTGTGTGGATCCCAGTGTGATACAGCCTTTTTTGTGAAAAGGGGATGCTGCCACGTCCGGGGCATCAGTGGCCTGAAAACAACACGCTCCGTGGGGCAGCAGAGTGACCTGTTCCGTATAAAATTGTGTCGACGCTGCAGAGGGTTCACGAACCGCGTCGCTAAGGAAATAGTCGATGCGTGTCAGGCCGGTGGTTGCCGGATAGCCCATGAACGACACCTGAACGGGTGCTGGTTTGCGGGCGAACACAGGTAGTCGGTTGTCGAGCGTGTGTCCGGCCAGATCGACCAGAATGTCAATGCCGTCACGTTGGATCTGCTGCGACAGGGTTGCATCATCAAGGCCGCGTGTGGGGATCCAGCGGTCGGCTCGATCCTTCAAACTGTTTGTTATGTCATCCTCTTTGCCTGTCTCCGAATAACAGGAGATCTCAAAAACGCTGTGGTCGTGCGCCTCAAGCATAGGAGAGAAAAACCGCATCGTTGCGTGACTTCTGAAGTCCGGCGATACGTAACCGATTCGCAATGGCCGTTCGGCGTCGTCTGCGGTGTCATGTTGTGCGGGAGTGACTGACGCCTCTGTCTGTCTCCCCCATTCGGCGTGAATGCGATGCACGTCATGTACCTCCAGAACGGGGCTGAGGGTAACACTGTACAGATAGCTGCTTTGGTAGGGTTGATTGGAGGGACTCGTGAGTGCAGCAAGTCGATGTGCTTCCAGAGATTCTTCCCAGTATCCGAGTTGTTGAAGAGCGCGGGCCAGTCCGGATACGGCAGCCGGGGAGGAAGAATCAAAGGCAATCGCCTGCTGGAACTGTTCAACAGCGTCAAAACACTGACCTGTTTCGAGATGGATATTTCCGCGATTCACACAAACTTCGCAGCCGGGCTGCAGTCGCTCAGCCACATCAAGTGAGTCCATGGCGGCTTCATGATCCCCCAGCTCTCGCTGGACGACAGCCAGATTAATATGTACCTGCGGCATTGTCGGTCCGAGCAGTCTGGCTTTAACCAATGCTCTCTGAGCGTCATCGATTTGACCGACGTCGATAAGAGTGGCTGCCAGATTGCATAACACCGCGGCGTCATCCGGAGATGATTCCGCCGCGGCACGAAACGTCTGCAGGGCCTCTCCCAATCGGCTCTGGCGTCGCAGAGAAGTGCCCAGATGTGTGAGTGCTGCTGTGTGAGCCTGGTCGCCCCGCAGTACATCACGGCAGGTCTGCTCCGCTTCGCTAATGCGATCCTGGCGGAGCAGTACTGCCGCCAGGTTGGCCTTGAATTCTTTCTCTCCCGGGCGCAATTCGATGGCGCGACGTATTGACGTTTCTGCTTCTTTAGTTCCACCGGACTGGAAGACCACCAGTCCCTTCAAATGTAGCGCATCCGCGTGGTTGGGTGATTTCGCAAGGACGTCGTTGTAGACCTTGAGCGCCGCTGCCAGATTGCCGGAACGGTGTTCCTTGACTGCGGATCTGAGTTTGTTTGCCAGGCGTGAGGTCACAGGTCATTCCAGAGACGTCCGTTAGCACGTGATCGCCGTTGCACACTCCATTCGGTCTTAATCGACGTTGCCGAGCAGCCGGACCTCCTTTTTTACCGGCCTGGGGGTAATTACCCAGTGTTCGATGGGTTCGGGTCAGCGGCTCGCAGTGGCCGCGATGTGACGTTCTGTGGGGACGAATCGCTGTGCCCCGGCTCTGGCCCATTCGTGCGCAGCATTACAGATCGTTTCCATCTGCTCAGCCTCCAGGCATTCAGCAATTGGCAGCGACAGAATGTGATCCTGCAGCCAGATCGCGTCCTCGCAGTCAATTGAGTCACGTCGCTGCATCAGATAGTTGTGGACCGGCCAGTGTATGGACGTGTAAACACCTCGTGCCGCCATGAAGGACCGCAATGAGTCCCGTTCTTTCGATGACTCACACAGGCGATTGTGAAGCAGCGGGCATTCCTCTTCTGTGAAATCCATCACGGGAGATCCGATGGGGAAGTGCTTTTTCAGGAGGCGATCGTTCAGGTGTCGCTGCGTACGCATCGCGGTGATGTTGGTCTGTAGAATGACCGCCAGCGACTGGCTTGAGATGTCCGAAACCGTCCAGGCTCGGTCTGTCATGTTTTCGGCCTCGCGCATATCTCGCCAGTCATCTGCTTCGTGACGCAGCCATGCAGGCAGGTTTCGGTCCGCCTCGTAAATCGGATTAAAAAATCCGTCCAGGAAGCCGCCGTCCGCCACACGGTATGCCTTTCGTAAACTCCCGAATATGTGTCGATCGCGGACATCATTGTGCGGTGTGAGATTCGTGGATAATGGAACATGGGAACGATCTTCGAGCAGCGTCAGTTCTGCACCGATTCCAGACGCGTCGTTTATGCGGCCGAAATAGTGAATGAACACGCAGGCTGAGTTGGGTTCTGCGTCCTCGGGGTATTGGCAGGTCAGGTCACGGAGCACCGGATAAAAACGCAATTGCACCCCGGGGAAGCGTTCTCGCAGTGTGTCGATCAGAGACCAGCAGACGAACGAAGGGAGATAGACCGTGGATGGCCGCACGACTTCCTTCACAAGAAAAGCAAATGCTGCTCGCCCTGAGGAAAACCACGTCTTTTTCGTGTGCTGGGGGGGCAGCCGGCTGGCGATAATCATGACTCCGCTTCTTTCGCGATTTCGGCAGTCTCTGATGGAACGTTAAGCGAACGCACGATCCGGGAAGCCTGTGCCGCCAGTGAGCCTGGCACTATCGTGCGGAAATCGCCCTGGAGTTCATACAGCAGTCTGTTTCCTGAAGATACGCGATAGCAGTACTGCCATTGCGCGAAATAGTCCGGCTGTGGCAACGCCGTGACGGTGTATTTTGGCGTCAGCAAAGCTTTAAGGAAGCAGTATGCTTCAGCGTCAGTTTGGATCCGGAAAGTAGTCATTGTCGATTCGTGAGGATTCAGGCAGCGAACTGGTGACTGTCGGCTGCGATCAGTTCATAGTCGGCAATCATGTCGCGAACGGTGGCCGTCTTATTCCACATCAGGGCGTCAATAATAGACAGACCGCATTCGAATCTTGAGGTTTTCTGATCATACGCAGGCAGTGCCGGCCGCAGCAGTTTCAGATCAATCCGAGCCTGTTTAAAGGCCTCCGAATCGAAAATACGGCGTCCTCCAGGAGGATTCACGTAGCTGGTCGCTCCAAGTGCCCTGGCTGTTTCCAGCGCCCATTGACCAGGCGTGCCAATATCGGGCAGTACCAGATCAGCCTTCGAGAACGTTTCAAAACGGAACGGCAGGCCAAGGTATTCACAGCAGCAACAGAGGCAATGGACGATGAGGTCCGTCAGTGATTTGGTGTTGCAGGAAAGCGTTTCTGTAAGGAACTCAATCGTTTCAAGGTAGTACGGGGCATTCTTCAGTCGGTACACAGTCAGGCTGTTCAGCAGTTCCTCGCGCCACATAGCGGTTGGGTGTACACAAACCTTATAGATTGGTGTTGACCGGTCACATTGTGCGACAGGCACGCGAATGTATCGCCACGCAGATTGTCCTGCCGACAGAACTCGGTTCCGATTGATCCAGCCGCGGCGAATGTATTGTGGGGTATCAAAGACCATCCAGTGATCCGCAGCGTGGATCAGGCCAAAGTAGCCGAGATACGGAAAAAAGTAGGGCTGCATCATGCCGAGTCGCATTCGTTTTGCCCTGTACTATCAGAATCACACGGAAACATTGTTACTGAATGTCTCATCGGCGCGTGACCCCGACCTACCGTGGCCACGTCGTTGCGCAAAGCAATAAAATGGGGGAAAACGCGAAGCTCACATGGTGCTCTGCAGACTGATGTGCAGTCCGACCCTGATTGTTGGGGGCCGACGAACTGTTTTGTGAGAAACTGCGAACGGCGTAATCTGCGTGTTGCTCGCAGGCTGCCGTTAAAGTTGAACGGTTGTGCGGATGGTATGACGTCTGCCGATTTACCTTCATTCGATGATGCGACCGCACCATATGTTGCTTCCAAATCCCGCCTGGTGGACTTTTACACCGTAAGTTCACATATCCCTCTCATTGACCCGGTAATCTGGTTGCTTTTGTTGCTCAACGGTGTTCGGACACAACTCCTTGACGACTAAATGCATCCGCGACCCCGGAATGTGCTCCCAGGCATGATCTGAAATTACGTGCGGCGCCCAGCGTCGATTACGTTCGTTGAGAATTCTGAGGGGGATAAAATGGCGTCTGACACATCGGGTTCGCTGCTGGTCGTTGACGATGATCGACATATTCAAAACGCAATGGCGGATTATCTCCGCAGTCTCGGTCACCGCACCGAAACGGCTTCCACTCACGGAGAAGCCATTGAGCGAATGCAGGAGTTTCCATTTGAAGTTGTTGTCTGCGATGTGAATCTCCCGGATAAGGACGGCTTTGAACTTCTGCAGTGGACGCGAGAAAACACGCCGGACACAGCCGTTATTCTGCTGACCGGATTCGGGACCATTGAGAGTGCCGTTGAAGCCATTCGAATGGGAGCCTTCGACTATCTGACGAAACCTGTCATTGACGAAGAACTGAACCTGTCGATCGAACGAGCAATCAGTCAGCGTCAGATTCTGCAGGAAAACCTGCATCTGAAGGCTCAACTCAGCGAAAAGCACGGTCTGTCGAACATCATCGGCAAAGACTATAAAATGCTGCGGATGTTTGAGTTGATCGAAAGTGTTGCCGACACCCGCACGACCGTACTGATTCTTGGTGAAAGCGGTACCGGAAAAACGATGACTGCACGAAGCATTCATCAGCTCAGCAATCGCGCCGACAAACCCTTTGTTGAGGTGGCGTGTGGTTCGCTGCCCGAAACTCTGCTTGAGACCGAACTGTTCGGACACGTTGCTGGTGCATTCACCGGAGCGACTCACGATAAGATCGGCAAGTTTCTTCAAGCTGACGGGGGTACGCTGTTCCTTGACGAAATCGCCACCGCTTCACCACAACTGCAGGTGAAACTGTTGAGAGTGCTGCAGGATCGGGAGTTCGAAGCGGTCGGAGGCAACCAGACGCATAAAGTTGATGTGCGACTGGTGCTGGCGACCAACCAGGACCTCGAAGAAGCCGTTCGTCGTGGTGAGTTTCGTGAAGACCTGTTCTATCGAATTAACGTGATTTCTCTGACCCAGCCTTCGCTCAGAGATCGGCTCGGCGATATCCCGCTGTTGCTTGTCCACTACCTGAAACAGTTCAATCTGCAGACCGGCCGCGACATCGATGGGGTTGATGAGGCTGCCATGCATGCACTGCAGCAGTACCAATGGCCCGGAAATGTGCGTGAACTGGTAAATATCATCGAGCGTGCAGTGGTTCTTTGCAAAGGTGACCGCATTACTGTCGGTGATCTGCCCGAGAAGCTGTTTACGGAACACGAACACCAGACGAATGTTGATGCTCAGCTTGGCGGAGCCTCATTGAAGAAGGCCCTGACCACTCCGGAACGACAGTTGATCGTCCAGGCTCTGGAATCCAACGGCTGGAATCGACAGAACACTGCCAAATCTCTGGGGATTAACCGCACGACCTTATACAAGAAGATGAAAAAGTACGATATCGACTTCGAAACTGTGTACAAACACGCATAGCAAACATCGCGAACCTTGCATGTGCATGTTTCTGGCCGCGTTACAACGATACGGACAGCAGCAGGCGATCTGCGACGCCGTCTTTAGTGGCCGTTAGCTGCGCAGATCGGTTGCCGTCTTTGTGGGAACTGCAAGGCGGGGCACGCCCTGACTGTCGTAATGCCCGTTGAACGACATTCGAAAGGTTCGTTCTGTGCACGAATGTGGTGGAGTCTGTCATCTATCCCGGTACCCCGTGCTGTGCGAAGAGCATGCCGGATCTCATGCGGGAAGGCGTTCTGCGGGGATACGAGTCGGAATCAAGCGATGTAATCTCCGACGGAGAGCCTGAAACACGAATCGCACTGCATCTGCTGGCACTGTTGCTGATTTGCTGCCCGTTGTTGATCACGAACTGCGAAAACTGATGAGTCCGCGGTTGGCTGATAAGGCGATCGACCTTATGTTGCAGGTCACCTCGCTGATTAAGGACGCGTAATTGCATCGGGGCGACACGAACCAGACTCAATGCCGGAAAAGTTGCCGCTATTTCTTACTTTTCGCTGTCGTTGAGTTAGTCAGGTTGTGGTTCTTCCGCGACTTGTCTGTGGCTGAGACTGCATCGTGTTAAACATTTCTTTCACGAAGGCTTACGACAATCGGGATATCGTGGGGGCGTAGTTTGCGTCGCTGCTTTGCCACGGTTTATTGTGCATAAATAACGTTCCAGGGTCTCCCGAGACTGTAGATGTTGAATTCCTCCGACGGGTTACCGATTCATGTTCGGCTGTTCGCCGGCGATGATGAAACATTCCAACATCGCACGGATATTTGATACTGGCATGACCAGAGAAGGGCGTCCAGACAGCGCGATGGAGCTGGTGCGCGGTTTCAGCATCGACAACATCCGGGAAGACACAGGATTAGCACTCCATTATCGCCGCCGTCTGGTCCCCGAGGTTTTTCCCGACGGAACACAGCTGGTCTCTGTCTGCATGAACAGTCCTGACACAGCCTGCGTCGGCAGGGATGTTGTCTTCGCTTCTGCGCATGACTATACGACAGCTATGGCAGGTGAAATCATCAACGATGCCCGGGGTCCATTCTTTTCCGGCGGCCGCCGTGTTCAGATGTGACCCTGGTGTTTCGTGAAGGCAATTTTCGGCCGCGATTCGCTTTGAGCAGAGAAATTGCAGGACGAGTGAAATCTGCTGCACGGGAGTGAAGTTCGAAACGCTGTGAGTGATTGTACTGAGCATTGGACGCACCGTCCCTGGTCTGCGACAATCTGGAAAAATTACGGAGAGACGGGAAGAATGATGCGATGTCTAAACGTGGCAACATGGTTGTTAGCCGCAGTGCTTCCGACAGTGTCAGCAGTCGCGCAGCCGCAGGATGGTACCGGAGATGTCGATCAGAATCCGGAGCGTCGGAAGATTCTGCAGCTGATCTTTCAGACGAATGATGCCATCGGGAAGGAACAGTTTCTACAGGCCGCCGAACTGTTCGACGGCGCCTGGGAACTGGCGATGCGGCACGAAGATCCGTTGTTGACGATCAATACGGACGTGGAAGACCAGTTGACACCCGGGGAACATCGTGTTCGTGCCGGTGCGCGTTCGCGGCTGGAACAGTTGTTTCAAACGGCTCCGGAAGCGTTTCAACGCACATACCACCAGCATGTCTCTCAGCGAGCTGAAGCGGCAATTCAACGCGCCTTCGGGGCCACCCGCCTGAATGATGTGGTCGCAGCAATTCTGCGATATCAATTCACGCCTGCGGCGCAGCGGGCCATGGAAGCTGTTGTGCAGGTCCGAATCAGTCGCGGTGAATTTCTCCAGGCGGCTCTTCATATGGGCAAACTGCTGCGTCTGCGCGAGGATGCATCGACGGAACAAATGGCTCTCCTGTCGGTCCTCTGGTGGAAGGCCGGACTGGGCGAAGAGGCGAAGGACTACCTTACGGATGTTGTGAGACAACAACCCGGGAAACAGGTGACCATCGATGGGCATCGTTACGAATTACCAGAGTCGGTGCCACAGATTGCGACGTGGTTTGAAACTCACTTCAAGGGAGCAGGTCGGACGTCCGGATGGCACCAGCCCTGTGGCAACTATCGACGGACAATGACTCAGGACACAGGGCCCGCGGAGCTGGAACCCCGCTGGTCTCAGTCTGCGTTTGAGTGCGTCGTGAACGAGCAGTTGGCGGCATTTCTGGAGCCTCTGGCTGATCGTTTGGATGTCCTTGCGGAAGATTTGCTGCATTCCGGAAACTCAGTCATGCCTGTTGCCGTTCCGCTGCTGGTTGGGGATCTGCTGATCTACCGCGGAGTTGCCAACCTGAGAGCCGTGCACCGCGTCACAGGCGAATTCGAATGGGAAACGTTCTCGGTTGACCAGCAACTTATGAAGGCGCTCGCACTTCAGCAACGGATGGACACCGATAATTCGTCACGCGTTCAGGGTGTCCTGAGTCAACCGTTGTTTCAACATTGGTTCCGGGCGAACGTTGGCGGTCAGTTGACGACCGATGGCAGCCTGGTTTTTTCTGTTGAGGAGTCAACAGCAGAAACCATGCAGGTGGACCTGGACGACCATCCTGTTCCGTCGGCATCTCCGGTTAACTGGCTGCGAGCTTACGATCTGTCGCGGGATGGCAGTCTGGCGGGGCGAGCGGGCGGACCAATCGGTCTGGGGACGGGCGACGGCGCTGTAAACCCGTTGGCCGGCATGTACTTTCTTGGCGCACCGCTGGTGATGGGAGATCGAATCTATGTGATGTCAGAACGAGATCAGGGAATTTTTCTGTTGCAACTGCGGGCCACCAAGTCGCGCGGGCCAGGTGGCGAACTGGACATGCTGCCCGTTCGCTCACAGTTGTTATCGACACCGCGCCATCCGCTGCGTGCTCATCCTGTACGGAAGTATGCCGGTCTGATTCCGTCTTACAGTCGAGGCCTGCTGGTCTGCAGCACCTGTGACGAACGGGTCATCGCTGTTTCAGCGGAGGACCATTCTGTTCGGTGGATTTACCGGTATCCGACCAATGTCACAGAACACGAGCTGGGGCGCGGTCGCCCGGTCGTTGGAAACGCCTTTGATGCACGGCAGTCGACGGCGTACGATCTTCTGGAAGGCTGGCGCGACGCACTTCCGCGAATTTCGGATGGGCGAGTGCTGCTGACACCGCGTGATTCCAACCGCCTGATCTGTCTGGATTTGTTAACCGGCAGAGAACTCTGGACGCGGCCTCGTGGTGGCCTGCGAAGAATCGCCATGGTTCGTCGCGGGGCGGTTCTGCTGACGGGCCGGGATTTTGTGGAATCACTTGATATCGAATCCGGAGAGCGAAACTGGGTGACTCAGCTTGAGGAGGGATTGACATGTGGCATGCCGACTGCAACCCGTCAGTTGCTTCAGATTCCAACATCAGCACCAGGTATCGTGACCCTGGACGCAGAAACGGGGCGTGTGTTGCTGGTGCAGGATCTGGCAGACGGTGAACTGCCGGGGAATCTGCTGGCCAGTGACGGAGTCCTGTATTCTCAGTCCGTTTCAAAGGTCCGTAGCTTCGGCGTTGCGCGCGACGATCAGGCGTCGGTTCCAACGGTCGCTGCCACGCACCTGCTGAATCGCGACGTGGCCGGGGCGGTGAGCGTCCTGGAAGAGGCCGTACAGCGCGACAGTCTGCTGAGCCCTGTTGACCTGAGGCTTTCACAGCAGTTGTTAATCGACACGGAATTGGAGTCGCTGCGTCTGGATTTTGCGGCGACAGCAGGTCAGATTCCCAGGTTGCGCCAGTTAATTTCCGATATGGCACCAGGCGATGATCAGCTTACCAGGCTTATCCAGATGATGGTCGGCATGACACTGGGGGACGTTGCTTCACTGCCGGCACAGTGGAATCACGCCAATAAAGCTCAGAGATCTCTGAATCGGTTGAACGATCTGGAATCACGAGGCCAGTTACATGACCCAAACGTCGCTCCCGCGACGCTGGCTGAACGGATCGTTGTGATGCTGAGCGATTTAGCCGGAACACGTGATCGCTATGTTACCACTGGTTCGCTGATGCAACGGGGCCATCGTGTTCCGGCGGCCGCCATTCGGGCAGCAGTGACGCTGCGAAGTGCAGCGGATCAGCAGAGTATCCGTCGCATCGTTGAGCCCCGACTTATGGAGCGCATAGCGACGTCAGCATCGCCTGAAGAATCAGTCTGGTGGATCGATATGTGTATGCTTACGGGATTCTCAGAAGTCGCTCGGCAGTCCGTCATGTCCGGCCGGCTTGACCTCCCGGCGCCGTTCGAGGAGGCCGTGCAGGATATTCTGCTGATGCTTGCCGTCGATTCCGAATTAACACCAGCGAGCCAACAGCAGGCAGTGGGCTTGTTGCTGTCGAACTGGACCGCTTCGGAACGCTGGCTGGACATTGGCGACCTGCTGCAGCGAAGCCGCGAAGAAACGACGCGTGGCGTTCAGAACACGCCCGAGACCGAAGGCAACGACCACGCGTCGGGCGACTCCGGTGATATATCACTCATTTCTGACTTCAGGCTGCCACGTGGTGCAGTTGACTCTGAAACGCGGCGAGTACTGCAGGAAAAAGCGGCGCGGCTGTCGCCGCCGGTGCCATGGCGGGGACGTCCGGCTGTTGTGGAATCTGAGGCCCACGCCGGAGGCACCCCTCACAGAACGGCCGAGTCTGCCCATGGCAGCATTCCGTTGTATGGTCCGGCCGGCGGATTCCCGAACTGGAACTTCCTACGAAATCCCGGCGCCGCAGGAATCCAGTCAGACGCATCGATTCACGCATACGACGCAGAAGGGAGACATCGGTGGACATTTGATCCAGGTGAGTTGCCGAGGGGCAGCATTCGTCCTTCCGCTCGAAAGTACAATAAGCTGTCTGCTAACTATCTTTGTGCGCACGGCTGCCTTCTTGCCGCCAAACTTGGCCCACAGCTGTTCATGATCGACTGCTCAGGTGCCACGAAGAAAGTGGCCCCCAGAGTCTTGTGGAGTCGGAATGTTTCAGAAACGGTGGGTAATAATCTGCCTTCCCAGTTCTTTTCCCAGGCATGGCAGCGAACAACGCAATACGACATTCAACCCGGGGGATTGTTTCCTGCGGGCCCTGTGACGCGCTACGGTATTCCTCTGTACAGTGGCCGACAGATAGTGATGCTCAACACTTTGACCGGTCAGCAGGAATGGAAAGCAAGTGGGTTGCCGAACGACTGCACGATCGCCGGGGACGACAGTTCGTTACTGCTGCTGAGTGAGTCTGTCGGTTTAGTCGAGGTTCGTGATCCGGTGGACGGAGCATTGCTGCATTCCCACCCATTACCGGATTGGTGGACTCAGGCAAACGAGAATTCCAATGCTTCCGTTCAGACGTTTCAGCTGGAACCGGGGGAACAGCAAAGGTTTCGCATTGCGCTGCGAGGACGTTGCTGCCTGGTGTTTCGGCTGAGCACTCAGAGTTCTGCTTTGGAATTGTATGACCTTGCCGGAAACCGTTTCGCATGGACGGTGGATCTGCCGCCTGACTCGGTCGCATCGAATATCGTGAACGACCATGTCGCCGTCCTTTCGGGCGGTAACCGGCTCAGAATATTTAATGTCACGGGTCGGCAACTTGTGTCTGACGTCTTGGTGCCTGCCGCTGAAAAGTGTCAATACCTGTACCTGCGGCCCGGCCGGGCGAACTGGCTGGTTCTGACCTCGTGCCTTGATCAGGAATTCGATGAGCAGAATCCCGTGAATGAATCGCTTCATGTTAACGGTTCGTTGTACGCGATAGGTCGGTCCAGCGGTGAAGTCGCATGGGCCACGAAAATTGATCACGAGTGGATCCGCAGTCTGCACCCCGCTCGCAATCCTTCGCCTACGGTCAGCCCTTTGCTGATACTGCTGAAACGCCCGACGGAGCAAACGGTTCCCTACGCCTACAACGCACGTATCATTGACGTGGAGTCCGGCGAGGTCCTCTATGAAGACAAGGATCTTGGACGAGACTTGTCGTGGCACAGTACAACACTGAGAGACCAGCAGGATTCCATCGACATCGCATTCAATAAACGAACGATCACTTTCGACTACAGCACGAAAGCAGCCAACTAGAGACATGTCTCCGACGCCGCTGTCAGCCTTCGAACTGCTCGAGAAGCTGCCTCACGGCGGCTGTGAAGGCATGGATGTGTGGCGCGCTCAGTCCACGGCGCTTCAAAGCGATTTACGACTGACGCTCTTTTCTGTGGATACGTCCGGCATCACCGGGTTCCGAGCGGCATTTCGTAAAGACCAGATGACTCTCAGTGAAGCGTCACATGACAATGTGCCGGAAATGCTGTACTGGGGTGAGGATGAGGGACGGTTGTTTTTTGTGACTGATATGCCACAGGGCATTCCTCTGTATGAGCGGTTTGATGCAGGCGAGGGGCTGTCGTGGGATGAGTTGGCGGACATTGGCTGGCAAATTGCTTCTGCTCTGCAACATGTTCACAACCGCGGCGTGAGTCACGGGGCGCTGACAGCTTCCTCGGTGTTTGTGTCCACGGATGTACGTGTGAGTGTCGCGGACTTCGGAGTACACCGGTGGCTTGGCGTTGATGATTCATCCGGCAGCTTTGCGGACTTCGCCGCGCAGGACCTGCGAGACTTCGGGAAATTACTCACGGTCGATGCCAATGGGACACTCTGTTCTGATGGTACTGCAGTTACGACAGGCCAGGTCCACGCGATGGACACGCTCATCGCAGATCTGTCGACCGCCGACGCGTCGGTGACGGCTCGTGACGTTCAGGGTAGGCTCGGGCGAATGCTGCTGGACGTGGCCGGTGATTCCATCGAACTGGTCGACGAACGGAATGGTCAGCATCTGGCTCGGCGTTCGATCGTCGATGAGCTTTTTGACGACGAATCCACCACGTCTCGCGAAACGTCTGTTCTGCGGTCCGCAGTTCACCTGCCTTCGATGTGGCTCAAAGTTCTTATTGCTGTAATTGTCATCGCTGTCGTTACAGCGATGGTCGTCCTCAGGGGACTGTAATGACGGCAGGTGCATTGTTGCCATGACACTGGAGGCCTCCAATACGCTGAAACGCCTTGCCAGACGCCTGTTCCCGGATTTGGCGCAGCAAGATCCGTTTGTGCAGTCCTTGTTGCGTCCGGCTGGTTATCCCGTAGCGGTGGTGTGGATGCGTGATCGCCCGGTTGTCCCGGCCTTTAATACTCTTCCGAAACCTCGCTGGATGCCGGATTATGTTGATCTGGTCTCATTTGCTCAGCGTCCGGGCCGCCACGAACTGCACGACCAGGGCGCCTTCTACTGCGTCGACCCGTCTTCTGTGTTTATGGGGATTGGGATGTCGTCGGTGTCTGAACCGGATACGGTCATGGATGTGTGTGCATCTCCGGGAGGCAAGTCAGTGATGGCGTGGCGAGCGATGAATCCCGCCGAGTTGTGGTGCAACGAGGTGATTGGGAAACGTATTCCCGCCCTGATTTCCAATTTAAAACGCTGCCGCGTCTCGCCGGCGTTTGTTCTGAATTCTGACACCAGGATTCTTGCGGAAACCGCGCCACAGACTGCCGACGTTGTTCTGGTGGATGCTCCGTGTTCCGGACAGTCGCTTGTCGCTCGAGGCAAGAAGTCACCGGGCTGTTTTCATCCCGCCACGATCAACATGAACGCCAATCGGCAGCGTCGAATTCTGTCGAATGCGACAGCCATGGTAAAACCGGGGGGACGTCTGATCTACATGACGTGTACCTACTCACTGAAAGAAAACGAACGCAATGTGGAATGGTTGTTGAAGAATAATTCGCAATTTCATCCGGAAACTGTCGACGTTGTGGCTGATTATCGCAGCGAGCACACGGATCTCCCCTGTTATCGACTTTGGCCTATGCATGGTGAAGGCGCCGGCGGATTCATGGCTGTGGTAAAACACAATGGTGCGCCGGGGCACCATCCGAAATCTGATGACACACTGCGACGGTTGCGAATTCGTTGGTCTTCCGAATAGGTGGAGTTCTGTTGCACTGCGTCCGACACATGATTTGCTCTGTGCCGGCACGTACAGGGGAGAGAATTGTCGGTGCAGTTGCTTTCGGTGACCCGGTACATGAAGATCAGGAAGTGTCGCAGCAGTCGTACGACACGTGCCTTGGAATGTCACACACCCTCGGCAGGACCGACCGTCCACTATTGGATCCTTACGATGCGTCGCGTTATCCCGGTTTGCCTGTTGCTGCCTGCCATACTGGCCGGCACAAGGGCACATTCACAGGAGCCGCGACCGGCTCTCCTCGATGGACGATTCTTTGCCGCAGACTTCGACGGGACTGAAGACGCAGGTCTGTTCCCGGCGAACGGTGATGGACACGTTTATACAGCTGACTCGCTGGCAGTCAGGAAGATCAAACGCGGCAATCACATCGAAAATGTACACATCGCGAAAGGGGCCGGTTATACGGGCGATGCGCTGTACTTCGCTGCAAAGACCACGCAGGTACTGTTCTTCAAGGCCAGTGCGAACGGAATACAACCTCGCGACAACTGGGCGGGAACAGTTTCCGTCTGGTTGAAACTGAATCCGGACACTGACCTGCCCGCAGGATTCTGCGATCCGATTCAGATCACTTCAAAGAAGTGGAATGACGCATCGTTTTTTATCGATTTCGACAGGCAGTTGCCACGCGATTTTCGACTTGGGGTGTTCTCGGACTACGGTTTCTGGAATCCCATGGACGTTAAATTCGAAGACGTTCCCGTGACAGAACGGCCTATGATTACGGTGAAGAAGCCATCGTTTACAAAAGACGCCTGGACGCACGTCGTCTTTACGTTTGGCAATATTAACAGTGCTCAAGGCACGGCGTCCGCAGCAAGTCTGTACCTGAATGGTGAGCCCCAGGGGGGTCTGCACCAGCCGATGCATTTCACCTGGAATAAAACTGACGATCGCCCTGATGCTGCCATTATCATGCTGGGCATTGGTTACGTCGGGTACCTGGATAACCTGTCCATTTGGGACCGAGCGTTAAGTGCAGATGAGGTGCGAAAATTTCATACTCTGAAACATGTTTCGACGCCGCCAAAGGACAGTCTGCAGCAATAGAAACACAGAAGGTCAAACGGTAGGCCGGAAGCTGAGCCCGCAGTGTTCTGCCTGTTGAATCCCCGACTGGGCGGATAACGCGAATTCTGTTTTGCACACTCCTTATTTATTTCCTTTCTGTTTTACTGAATCGCGTGACATATGTATCCCGGACTGGTGTCAAACTGCTGGCGGTCCCAGTTAAGTTCCGGTGTGGACCTGGTTGAGTTAATCGCGGAAGCCGCTGATCGTGGTCTTCAAGTGATCGAACTTCGGCAGGGCTGCCTGGGTTCTTACGAGTCCGGAGATACCGACATACCGGATGCGTTGCGACTGTCCGAGCTACCGCAGCGATTCCCGTCGTTATCGTTCAGTATTGCGATGAGCGTGCCGTTTCTGTGCGAACTTTCCTCGGCTGATGATCTGCTGCTGGACGCAGGCCGCAACGCGGCCGTCGCGGTTGCCGGGGTGCGACAACCACACCTGCGTCTGGTGGACCTGGACTCTCCGTTTGAAATTGACGGCGCTGTTGCACGTACCAACCTCGTCAGAATGTGTCAGGGAATGGAATCATGTGATGGCGTGCTGTCGGTTGAACACGCGTTCCAGAGTTGGCATGGCTTTATAGGCGCGCTTCGATCGGCACGAGGTACGCTGGGACGACAGCAGCACCGTCTGCGTCTTTGTTTCGATCCCTGTAATTTATGCATAGCGGATGCCGCTGTGGATGTTGCCGTTGCGGCGCGTTCGCTGGAGCCGGACGAAGTCTCGATGATTCATTTCAAACAATGTCGTGATGGCAGTGTTCTGTCAGACGTATCCGACGGCTGTGTCAACTGGCGAGCAATCGGCGATGTTCTGAACAGCATGCCGTTTCAGGGGCCGGCACTGTTTGAAGTCAGTTCGGGGTCAGAGATCTGGACGCAGATTAGTGCGAGCCGGAAGTATCTGGAACAGTTGGGACTGCTGCTGACACCGCCTCACTAGAGTTTGCGGGCGTCCGGGCTCAACGTCAGGGAAAATCGAATGCGTGGTGCCGGATGTTGCCGCAGATCGCCGGCAATCCGTTCGATGAGCAGGCAGCGGACGGATCCTGGCGGCTGGCGAATGGAAACGAAGGAAAGCTCGGGGCGACGTACACTAAGTTGCTGACCGTGCTGGCGTTAACTCCCGCATGCCCGCTTCTGCCGATTTAACGGGGTTGAACTGCCTGCAGGTGAGACAGAACGATGCGGTTGTTTTCAGCCACCACGTTTTCACATTTCGTGTCGCGTGCTTCAGATCCGACTGATAGCTGCCGGCAGCGATGCAGCAGGCGGTTGAATTAAAGACGGCGTTTCAACGTCGTCGCAACAGGCCGCAAAATACCGTTGCGCTGTGCGGAGCAGATTCCCGGACGTCAGAATCGGTGTGACTCGCGACGGCAGGCCGGTTACATGAACCACAGCCGTGAGTCGGCAGGATTCGCTTCACGTAACGCACTGCTGACTGCCGCTATCTGTTCGACCCAATCCGGCAGTGAACTGCTGAGGCCACGCGGAGTATGTCGTTGCGTGAATTACCGACACCACCCTCACATATTGGTAAAAACGCACGGCAGCGAAGCGGGCCTGCAACTCTGCCGTGCGTGGCCAGCACAAAAAGACGCGCGGCCTGTTCTCATCATAGGACTCTCACAGAGACAGTCAGTCAGAACGAAACATTGGTGGCAAAAGAATCGGCTTTAGGCCGCCAGTTGTATCGGATGAGCCACGTTCCTAATTGACGACAAATGATGCGTGCACAGACGAGTTCCCGTTTGCTCGTTTGCCCGTTTGGCTGTTTGGCTGAAAGACCGGTTCGTGGACTGTCGAATGTGAGGGATGGGGCATTGAACAGACAGGTCGTTTCCGAAGTGGTGGCGAGGCGAGGAATTGAGTACCTGAGCTGAGCGTTACTGATTGCACTCCCACGCGTCCGATTATCACGGAACGATATGTACGAAAACGCCATTCCATCGATGGATTCCCTTGGGGCGTCGATCAAGTGCAGGTCACCACCTGAATAATTCCGCGAGCCGCAATGCCTTGCCAGACATTGGCGATCGCGACAGCACAGATTGTTTCCTTGTTCTCATCAGTCGAGTTTCTTCGTGACGGGGAGGTTCGGGTGGTTGCTGATCGTTTTTGACCATTCACATATTGACCGAGCAATGGAACCGTCTCAACGAAAAGCAGCCAGCGTTTCTCTCATAAGCAGCTGCAACTACCGCAGGGTGAAACAAGACGGGGGTGCCTGCCGGCAGATTGTGATTGGAATGTCTAAGCTTTCTGGTCCCGTGTTAATAGGAGTCAGGTTTGCAGGAACGTGTGCTGACGGAGTGGAAGCAATGCACGTTCACGAAAAGTCCGGCGAGGTCATGTACCCCGGCGAACTGTGGACGCGTTGTTCAATACTCTGGGACGACAGGATTGAAAGTTGATTCAATATATCCGGCCAGAGACAGAACAAACAGCACGCATCAAATCTGCAGCAGGTCGCCCAGATCTTCAAAGATATCGTCCAGAAGATTGTCAACGTCAGGCTGCCCGGTAGATGGTGTGGCAGCCAACAGGCCAAGATCTTCGTAATACTTCGGTGACAGTCTTGAGATCAGTGTACCGGAAGCAGTTGGCTTGCCGTCCCACGAATAGAAACTGCCGTCTTCCGTGATAAAGTACCAGCCGCTGTCGCCTTTCATCCATTTTTCATTCCGACCACCCCAGTTGAAGTGATCACTTGGTGTGACGTACAGATTCAGTCCATGATCGACGGCATAGGCCGCTTCGTCTGCCGACAGAGACTGAAGAGCCTCAGTCAGCAGAGTCGGGTCTGCATGGTAACGAGAATCGAGGTCTGCGATCAGGTCTCCATTCATACCGGCACCACGCGTCCACTGATAAAGACTTCCTGTGGGTGTTATGAAATACCAGCCCTCGGTTCCCCGGATCCATTTTTCACCTTCACCGCCCCAGTTCGTGCTGTAGTTGCCGTCTGATTCGAGCTTCAGGTCGTAATCCAGGTTGGCCGCTGTGAAACGGGCTATGTCGTCGTCCACAGTTGTTGTGGAGTCCGCTCGAGCCTCACAGAGTTGCTCCGGATCAGAATAGAAGGATACGGGCAGGCTGGCGACAATGTCTCCGGTGGCGTTGCTGCTTCCATCCCACCTGTAAAGGTTCCCGTCCGGTGTAATGAAGTACCAGCCTTCTTCACCATGCAGCCACTTTTCATTCAGACCGCCCCAGTCTTCAAACAGATTCTCTGTAAGAGTTAGTTCCAGACGCTGGTCAAGTTCATAGACCTCCAGAAACTGGGCTGGTGTCGGCCCCACCGCAGTCACCCGATCACCAGTGGCCTCATTCCGAAGTTCAACCTGAGATTTCTCACCGCCATTGTTCCGAATCGCCTCAAGGTCTGCCTGTCCTTCAATGGAGTCGGTAGATGTCTGGTTTCCACGTAAATCCTTAGCAGCTGTCCCTTCCTGCTGAGATGCCGAATCTGACTTGACCCCGCCAAACAGGAACTGCACATCTCCACCGCCACCAATCTGCTGTTTGACATAGATCTTATAATCTTCGACTTCACCGGGTCCGCCGTACTGGCCGGGATTAGGAAATCCCGAGTCCGTGACCCGAAAACGAGCATAGGTGTTTCCGAGCGTCGCTCCCGTGGGTACAGAGAACGTCTGCGTAGTCGTACCGTTCATGATGGATTGGCTGTTAAAGATGATTTCCGCAGAGCCGGAAGTGTTGTCAAAAATTCCGTCCTGATTGAAATCGATCCACGCATCCAGCACCGCTGACGATGCTCCGCCCGTTGTCTGAATTGTTACATCGACAGTCCCTCCGAAGGCAAGGGAATAGGCTCCATTGTTGATACCGTCTTCATCATCGATTCCGCCCTGGTC
>JAQWOH010000057.1 GCA_029245955.1 Fuerstiella sp.
CGGCGTATGGGGAGCACTGGGAACGAAGAATGGTGGCGAAACTCTGGGTGAGTTCTAGTTTCAGTCGTCGTTAAAAATCAGTGGACACCTGAACCGATGGGCATCATCTGCCCATCGGTTTTTTGATTGAATCCATGAACACGCGTCTTCTGTTCATTATTGTCTTCCTGGTCTGTGCTCTGGCGGCATGGGGAACGTTTTCTTACGTTTCGTGTCCGTCTTCCGATGATCTGGCAAGGGAGATTCGCCTCGGTACGGCTCGGGATCCGCAACAGGGCTGGCATGTGGCTCGTCGCGCGCTCGATACGTATCCGAATGATGCCGATATCCTGGTTCTGGCCGTGGAGGCGGCAGCGAGTGCTGGTGAGCTGACTGAAATGCTTAATCTCGTCACAAGCCGCGAAGACCGGATGTTGGCTGCGGAGACGTTGCCGGGAACCAGTACGATTCAGCATCTGACCGACGGCGGCTATCACCGCTTGGCTCAGTCGCTGCTTAACCGTCGTCTGCAACTGTCGCCGGACGACACTTTTGCACTTCGACAACGTAGTACTGTTCTGTTGAGCCACGGTCGGCATTTTCTGGCAATGCGGGATCTGCAACGGTTGCTGGCCATTGGAGCGGTCAATCTGGATGAAATGGTTTTCCTGTCCAGTCGCAGAGAGTTCCTGGAGGACCGAGCGGGTCTGACGAAAGCAACTGCTTTGGAGCCGGGATTCGTGCCCGTCATGATTGGCCTTGGAAGTCTGGCCGCGTTCGAGGGCGATCTGGCGGAAGCGAAGGCTCAATTGCAGCGGGCTGTTTCAGGTGTTGGTGTGCCGGCAGAAGCATGGGCGGCCCTTGGATTGGTGTATTATCGACAGGGGTTGATTTCTGATGAGCTGCAGTCCTGGCGGAAGGCTGTTACTTCGCCGGGCTTTGAACATCCCGACATATATTTCGTGAAAGCGTGGATGGCGTCACAGGAGGGGGCTTACGGAAAGGCGGTACTTGATCTTTGTCGTGCGCTGCGGCTTGCTCCGTTGCATCGACCTGCCTGTCAGTTGGTTTCCGAATTGTTGTCTCAGCATGGTGCTGCTCCGCAGGAGGCTGACTTCTTTTCGGAGCGAGCGGCAACGATTCATGATCTGGAACTGTTGGCGCATGACGTGCTTTTTGGGGATCGTAATTCCTCAACGATGCAGGCGCTGGCTCGATTGAGTGAGCGGCTTGGCGAAGCGAGACTTTCCGAGGCGTGGTGGAAGGCTGCGGAGCTTCTGAGAGCGAAATCAGACCTGAGCAACAGTTCACCATCTCAACGGTCAGATGGAGTCAGGCATTCCCGGGCTGTCGCGGTTCATCTGAAGGAGATTCTGTCACGTGGAATTGCTGATCAGTTTCAGATCGCTGACAGCGCAGTTTCTTCGTCGTCGCAGACCGGGAGTTCATTGGTGGCGGATTCTGTGGCCGAATTGAATTTTGATGACGTCGCCGGTGCCGTTGGCATCAATGAAAATTACTTTGGTGGTTTCGACGGTCTTGATTCAGGGCTTTGGATCTATCAGGGGTTTGGTGGCGGTGTCGCTGTTATCGATGTTGATAGTGACGATACTCCGGACTTGTTTTTTACACAGGCATGCCGCTGGCCATCCGGAAGTGAACTGCCCTTCAGTCATCAGGACCTGCTTTACCGAAACCGTGTGGGCGTCTTTGATCAGGTGAATCGTCTGGCGTTCAACAGCGAACATGGCTTTGGCCAGGGAGTCGCAGTCGGTGACGCAGACCGAGACGGCTTTCCTGATCTGTATGTTGCCAATATTGGACCGAATCGTCTGTTGATGAACAATGGGGATGGTACGTTCCGATCGGTCGATCTTCCGGTTCGCAGTGAATCTCGGCCCGGTTGGACCACAAGCTGTCTGTTGACGGATCTTGATGCCGATGGGCTGGACGATCTGTATGACGTGCACTATGTCGAGGGCAACGAGCCGTTTGACAGGGTTTGCGCAAGTGGACCGGACGGCGAGGCTCGAGGGTGCCTGCCCTCGTTGTTTGAGCCATCTCACGACGAGTTCCTGTTTAATCTGGGTGACGGGCGATTCGACAGACAGACCGGGGTCAGTGGTCTGGACAGATTGAAGGGACGAGGACTCGGCGTGCTGGCGGCTGATCTGGATGGAAATCCTGGGTTGGAGATTTTCGTCAGCAATGACATGACTTCCAATCACTTTCTGAAGATCCAAACGACGGACACAGGTGTGCGATTCGCCGATCATGCCGGTGTTCTGGGGCTGGCCAGGAACGGCGAAGGGCAGGTGGAGGCGTGCATGGGAATTGCCGCTGCCGACGTGTCAGCAGATGGGGCACTGGATTTGTTTGTGACGAATTTCTTTGAAGAAACAAATACGTATTACGAGTCTCAGTCAGGCGGTTTTTTTCGTGATCAGACGCGAATCACTCAGTTGGGGGCGGTGTCATTGAAGCAGCTTGGATTCGGGGCCCAGGCATTCGACGCTGATCTGGATGGCGATTGGGATCTGTTAATCACCAACGGACATGTGGATGATTACCGACACACAGGCATCCCCTGGAAAATGTCGCCCGACCTCATGCAGAACACTGGTGATTCGGTCTTTCGTCAGTGCAGTACGGAGAATCTTGGCGGATACGGAGAGCATGGGATTCTTGGACGAGCGATGGCCAGAGTGGACTGGAACCGAGACGGATTGCCGGACGCGGTCGTCACCCATCTGGATCGTTCTCCTGCATTGCTGGAGAATCGCACGCAGACCAGCCATCATTCGCTCAGCATGCGTCTGACAGGCACCGCCTCAAATCGCAATGCCGTTGGGGCAGTTGTAACGGTAAGTCTTGGCGATCAGATTCTGGTGCTTCAGTGTGTCGCCGGAGATGGATACTATTGCTCAAACGATAGAACTTTGTTGATCGGGACAGGACAATCTGAAGTGGTGCCGCGAGTCGAAATCCGCTGGCCTTCCGGAGTCGTACAGAGTTTTCAGAACGCGCCGACGGACTGTCGAATTCGAGCGATTGAAGGCAAAGACCTGCTTTACACAATAATCCCATGACTGATACATCACGGGGACCGAACGTCCTGATGAATCCGAAATCAATCAGGCCGCTGAGGGTTACGTGGCAGAAGCTGTTGATGTTTCTGGCCTGTCTTGCGGGACTTGTTGTGCTTGCAGCAGGAAACAGGATTAAGTGTTTATACGTTGGGTATCATCTGTCGACGTTGCTGAATGAGATCCAACTTCAGGAAGCTGTGGCGACGGCGGATCGATACGGGGCGTCGCTTGACTGTGCGCAGGTGCGTCTGCTGGCAATTCGGGCTTATCGTCAGAGTGGAGATCTGCAGGACGCAGAGCATCTGCTGGCAGCCAGCGAAAGTCTGATTACCTCCCCGAATCGAGTATTTCAGGAGCGGACTCTCATTCAGGTCCGTATGGGACGGCTGACTTCCGGCAATGAAGCGCAACTGCCTCGTCTGCTTCGTGCCTCCGACCTTGACTCACGCGACGTCTGCGAATCTTTTGTGATTGGTTTTCGGTTGAATCGTCGTTTTGAGCAGGCTGCCGTGCTGCTTGACGCATGGAAAACAGACTGGCCGCGCGACTATCGTCCC
The DNA here is from genome assembly GCA_029245955.1 of Fuerstiella sp. Taxonomy (GTDB): domain Bacteria; phylum Planctomycetota; class Planctomycetia; order Planctomycetales; family Planctomycetaceae; genus Fuerstiella. The sequence goes on from JAQWOH010000057.1 coordinate 3,626, forward strand.
CATTATCACGAAGGTCTGATGCGACAGACCCTGGCAGACTGGGATTCAGCAATCATATCGTACCGAAAGGCGATCGACATAAGTCCGCTTGCTGACATCTGCCGTGTGCGACTTGGAGAATGTCTGAGTCAGACGGGGCGTGGAGAAGAATCATGTGAGCAATTTCAGATCGTGACGTCGCGCGACTTAAAGAATGTTGCGGCGTGGCGAGGGTTGGCAGAGGCTTTGCAGAAGCAGGGGCTAAACGCGGCAGCCAGAGAAGCGCAAGTAAATGTCCTTCAGTTGGAACCGGGGTCTTATGCCGCACGTCTGGCGATTGCCGAAATTGATTTTGACAATGGCGACGTCCCAGGGGCTGAAAAAATCATCAGCGAATTGGCATCTGTATGGCCGGATGACGCAAGGACTCTGTATCTGCTGTCAAGAATTGCGGTGTCCAGAGGGCGTCATGAGGAATCGAAGAAATTCCAGGAATCCTGGAAGGCTGCAGACACTGCAGTTCAGAGAATGGAAGAGGAAATTCAACTGCTCGCCAAATCTCCGAATGACATCGACCTGCAGGTTTCGATAGGCATCGCCATGCTGAACCACTACTCGCGTGAACTGGGGCGTCAGTATGTTGCCGCGGCACTGCAGGTTGTTCCGGATCACGCCACTGCCATTGCCGCACTTGCTGAATTTGAGGAAAAGTGGAAACAGTTGAAGATGTTTGCAGTTCCTGAGTCGAAGGCCGAACGTTCGGTGGATGCATTGCAGCAGGGTTAGCACTATGAATTACAGTCGACAGCCACTGTATCGGACGACAGTCACTGCCGATGCTGTTTTCCTTCGTGACCCACGCGAAGGTTTGGGGCGTCCACTGGCGATCTGCGTGTGTTTGTGCTGCTGTGTCTGGCTGGTCGGATGTTCACATCGCGAAGCGCCGTCTGAGCAGCCAGTGTCAACGGAGTTGGGGGACGGCGCGTCAGAGCAGCAACCAGTTGCCGCGTTGCCGGCTCGGCCGGACTCTCCGTTTCTGAATACAGCAGCTGATGTCCAGTATGTCGGCAGCGATGCCTGCAGAGACTGTCACGATGACGTCCACGGAGCATTTGTTCAGACACGGCACAGCAGGGCCCTGTCTGTTGCCGACCAGGAAAACGCTCCCGATGCTCGTATTCGCCATGAGAAATCGGGATACGAATACACAACCAGGACGACAGATGATGGCAGACTGGAACAGACTGAAACTGTTCTGCTGGGCGATCAACAGAAGACGTCTCGTGAGGTCATGATTGACTACGTTGTCGGGTCCGGACGCTTCGGGAAAAGCTACCTGACGCAGCTTGACGGGTTTCTGGTGCAGTCTCCATTAACATGGTACTCGGACCGCGAAGAGTGGGATATGTCGCCGGGGTTTGACAGTCCGGCGCAGTTTTCGTTTCGTCGGGCCGTTTCAGCGAAATGTCTGTATTGTCACGCCGGTCAGGTCGAAGTTCTAAGAGAAAATGCTTACCGCTCCACGATTCATGAACAGTTTGTCAGTTGTGAACGATGTCATGGGCCGGGAGAACTGCACATTCAGAAGCATCTGCACGCGGATGACAATGTGACAGGCCGTGATGAAATTGAATCGAGTTTTGACGACACGATCGTAAATCCAGCTCATCTTGCTCGTGATCTGCAGGAGGGGATTTGCCAGCAATGTCATCTGCAGGCAGATGCACAGGTTGCTGTTCGCGGGTACGACTTCGATGATTTTCGCCCCGGCCTGCCCATTCAGAGTTTTCGCCAGGATTATCGGTTTGGGCAGTCCGATGACGATATGACCGTAGTGGGCCATGTCGAGCAGATGCACCGGAGTCGTTGTTTTACGGAAACGAACACTCTGACTTGTACCACCTGTCATCATCCTCACCCCGGCGATCCGCCGATGGAAACACTGTCCGCCTATCGCCAGAAGTGTCTGCAGTGTCATACCGACGACTCATGTGGCGAATTGCCCGAGCTGCGTCATTCGGAGGCGCAGAATCAGTGCACGGTCTGCCACATGCCATCGACTCCCACAGAAGTGCCGCATGTGGCATTTACTCACCATCGCATTGGCATTCACAGGTCGGGCGAAGTGAATTCGGGTGTCGCCGACTCGTCAGTGAAGTCACTGCTGCCGTTGCTGGATGACTCAAGCCTGACCGAGGCAGACCGTTCCCGGTGCGTTGGTCTCGGAGCATTGAGGGTCTTTCTGGGTAATGCCGCCGCGACAAACAGTCAAACTCTGCGGATTGCTCAGGAATCTCTGCAAAAAGCGTGGGATCTGGGAGCACGCGATGCTGAGGTCGCCGCAGGGATGGCGACGATTGCCTTCGAAGTCGGCTGGTCAGAGAAAATTGAACAGTGGACTCAGCTGGCGCTGCAACTTGATCAGACTGCGTCGGAAGCCAGAAGCACGGCATTGTCGCTGCTGTCGGAGTTGCAGTTCCGTCGGGGAGAATATGACCAGGCGTTTCTTGGTTTTCAGGAATTGACGTCGATTCGGCGAGATGCCAGAGCTTGGTTCTTCAGAGGTGTCTCTGCTCAGAATCTCAACGACACAGCCGAGGCAGTTATGTCGTTGCAGAAATCAGTGGAAATTAACCCACGCAACCATGCGGCGCATGTGGCGCTGACTGCGTTGTTTGAATTGAAAGGCGATCAGCGTTTGCGAGATCACCACAAACAAATGGTGGAAGATCTGGTACGATCAACTCAGTGACCAGGATTCCGTGCACCGCTGGCCGCGCCGTAGCAGTTGCTTAATACCGTGCCATGCGGTTCAAAGTTAGGTTTCTTTCCGATGAGACAGTCAGGACGTTCCGCAGATTCGCTTGCCATTCGCAGGCTGATTATTTTGGCGGTGCCGTTCGCTGCAGTTGGTCTGGCCTGGTATCTGCTGGTACGACCCGCTCCCGAGCGCGTCGTTGATCCGGTCGAAGAAGCTTCTGCGGCTCTTGATGCGGGAGACATCGAAAAGGCATTTCGGATCGTGGAACAACTGGACACCACGTCACCGGACTCGGACGTCACCTATCTTATGGCGGTGATTGAGGGGCTTCGGGGCAACAGCGAACACGCTCTGGAAGTCATTCAGGAGTTACCTGAATTCAGGACCGATCCACGACTGCTGACGATGGCTGCCCAGTTCGCTCTTGCCGTTCCCCGGCTGGCCGCAGCCCGTGGGTTTCTTGAGCAGGCGCTGGAAATCTCTCCTGAGCATGACGAGGCCGTCAGAATGCTGATCGGACTGGAAGGGAATCTTCTGAATGTGCAGAAAGTCAGGACCCTGATTGCAGGCCTTGATCGGCGCAACAAGGCCACAGCCGAAGATGTGTTCCTGTTTTGCTCCGGAAGTCGCGTCAGCTACGATCGGTACGAAAACGTAAAGCGACTGGAACCAGCCTGGCGCAATGAACCGGATCAGGGCGAAATTGCGTATGCCTTGATTAACAACTACCTGGCAATGAATCGTCTGGCTGACGCCCGCAGAGTCATCGATACGGCGGCTCAGACGGCCAGCAACAGCTGGCTGATTAGTCTGGCTGTCGCAGAACTGGCGGTGATTTCAGACGATTTTCAGCAGGCCGCCGAAAGTCTGCTGAAGATCAATTCCCAGGGCGCCAAGTCTGCCAATTACTGGATCGTTCTGGGGCGCGTATTGAAGAAACAGGGAGCCTTTGCCGCAGCTGTTCAGGCTTATCAGAATGCCGCGCAGCTCGCACCATTTGATCCTGAACCCATCTACGCGCTGTCGCGGCTGCTGATAGAGACAGCACCCGAAGAAGCAGAGCGTCTGAAGCAGGAGACTCGACTTCTGCAGCAACTCAGTGTGCAGGTGGAAGCGGTCGTCACTCTGGCGTCTTTTGAAGAAGCGGTGGAAAGATTTCCACTGATTGTAGAGAAGCTTATTGATGCCGGCGCCTTTCGCGAGGCAAAAGTGTGTTTGGACTGGCTGAAGTCAGAAGGATATCGCTCACGAGATGCCACAGCTCAGAATGAGCGCCTGATGCAGTTGACGCCGGCTCTGCCTGCTGCGCTTGTGCCGCCTTCGACGCTGGGATTGTCGGTCGTCGACACGTCGTCGCTGGCGCATGGGCCGTCGGACGCTGTGGAAACGCATGACTTAATTTCGTTTGTGGATGCAACTGAGGATCTGCAGGTTCCGTTTCAGTATGTATCTCCCTCAGACGCTAGAACAACGATACTTACATCTCTTGGCGGCGGAGTGGCAGCGTTCGACATCGATTGTGACGGCGCAGTGGATTTGTTTTTTCCACAGGGCGGCTCTCTGCCCGGCACCACGGAGCTGTCAACGGAAACAGACTGTCTGATTCGCAGACGGCAGGACGTATTTGTCGATTCGTCTGCTGCCGCAATCCCGGTCGTTCGCGGGTACAGCCATGGCACTGCAGCGGGTGATGTGAACAGTGATGGGTTTTCCGATTTGTTGATCACAAATTTTGGAATGAATCAGCTGCTGCTGAACAACGGCGACGGCACGTTCAGCGATGCGACCGTCGCGTTCGGTATGGGGGCAACAGAGTGGAGCGTCAGTTCTGCGTTTGAAGATTTCGACAACGACGGAGATCTGGACGTCTATGTTGTGAATTATCTGACGATTGATGTGCAGGAAATGGAAGCCTGTACCGACGAACGATCGACTCCCTGTGGTCCTCTGAATGTTCCTGCATGCCAGGATCGTTTGTACGAAAACCTGTCCAATGGCAGGTTTCGGGACGTTACTCAATCATCCGGGATTGTCGTGCCGGACGGGAAAGGGCTGGGAGTTGTCGTGCGGGACTTTGATGGTGACGGGAGGAAAGACGTCTTTGTGGGCAACGACACCACTCATAACAGGCTGTTTTTTAATCAGTCTGCCGATCGGCAGCTGAGTTTTCAGGAAGCATCAGTAAGTGCCGGCGTGGCTGTCGGCGGAGACGGGAAGTCAGAGGCCTGTATGGGAATCGCAAGTGCCGATCTGGACAGCAACGGATTTCCGGAAATCTTTGCGACAAACTTTGAAGGCGAGACCAACACGCTGTATACAAATATGGGAGGCCGAACGTTTGTCGACAGTACGGAAGCGATGGAATTAGGCAGAAGCAGTTACACGATGATGGGCTGGGGGACTCAGTTTCTTGACATCGATGATGATTCGATGCTGGATCTGGTCGTACTGAATGGTCATCTGCACAACGACAGCATGCTGGCACAGATCTATCTGCAGAAGAATTCTCGGTTCAATGCTCCGTCATCGTATCAGGGTGATTACTTCAACGATGAATGGCTTGGGCGAGCACTTGCTGTCGCCGACTTAAACGGTGATGCACGTCCTGATCTTATCGCGACGCATCGCACTGGTGAGCCACGTGTTCTTCTGAATCAGTCCGGCACGCAGCAGCGGTTCGCAATACGATTGGTGGCCACGAATTCCCATCGCCACGCGCTGGGGGCGAAAGTCGTTGTGGAATCAGGTGACTCTGTCGTCACGCGCACTCTGACCAGCGGTGGGGGCTACCTGACAACCAACGAACGAGCGTTGTGGTTTGTTGTGCCGGAATCGGGCGTTATTGACAGGCTGTCCATTGAATGGCCGTCGGGACATCGGCAGCAAATTCGGAACCTGAGCCCTCAAACGAACTCTGTTGTCGTGGAAACCGACACAACGGACGTGCGTGTAATAACGCTGCCTCGATAACGGCGATATTTGCAGCGTTTCACGCTGACCTGTGGCTGCGGCGTATGATTTCTCTGAGTCGTTACTGGTGGAGAACGATCCCACATTTCATGAAGTTCTGCAGTTAGTCGTCTTCGACCAGAGTAATGGTCTCGCCGGTTGCCCACGGACCGTTGAAGGTCTGGCTGCTGCCACTCGGCCATACGATATCGATAGATTCGACCTGCGTGACATCTCCCAGTCCGACGTACATTTTGGGTATCCCCTGAGCAAGATATCCGACCTTTCCGTCATACAGCCGAAGCAGTTTTTTTTCTCCGGCATGAATGGTCAGCAGAGCGCCCACTCCGTTTCGATTGCAGGATTTTCCCGTAAGTCTGACTTTGACGTAGTTAATGGTATGGCGTTGAGCAAGATTGCTTTCCAGGACGAGAGGCACATCGTTGAACTCACTGGTGATCACATCCAGGTCGCCATCGTCGTCGATGTCGAGGAATACCGACGAACGCGAGCCCAATGACCCCCAGACAGTGACCTCTCCCTGATGTCCGGTTACGACTTTTTCCATCAGCTCCCCCTCCGCTTCTGCACAGTCGACCTGAATCCACGGCTGCGCCGTACGGCCTCCGGCACGGGGCTCGACGCCCAGAACGAACTCTGCGTCATGAAACTGTTTGCCGTCGTTCAGCATGACGCTGTTCACTCCGTAACGGTACGGATAGTTCATGCTCGATGTCACAAATGCGTCTTCCAGTCCGTCTGCGTTCAGGTCTCCACTGCTGAGCCCCCATGGCCAGTAGTTTTCTGCGTTGTACTGGGCCGAAATTTCAGTGAAGACTCCATCCCCGTCGTTTCGAAAGAATGCATTTCCATAGACACTGGCTCCTTCCGATTTCAGCAGGGACTCCGGTAGTTTCATAGTTGCCTTTTCTTTCTCCTCAAAGAAGAAGCTGTTCAGGCTGACTTCCGATCGAATGTCGGCCAGAATATCCTTGCTCATGTCGGAGTGCATATCCGTGATGAACAGATCAAGATCGAGATCATTGTCAAAGTCAGCCACTGCGACTCCCATCGCTCCCCAGGGAGTCTTCGGGAAAATGTCGCGACTTTTGCGCACAAAGCCCTGTCCCTGCTGGTTTTCGTAGTATTCGTCGTTGCCCTGCATGTCCAGGACATAAAGGTCCGGCCAGCCGTCATTGTTCAGATCACAGGCAGCGGCATCTCCGGTCCAGCTGCCCTCCTGCAGGCCAAACTTCTGTGTGACGTCTTCGAAGGATTTCCCGTCCGTGTTTTTATAAAGGCGGCTGAGTTCTGTTCGATCGGGCTTCAGGTGACCTGAAAAGGCATCCTTGAAGCCCACGTAGTATCCGCCTCGACCGGTTTCTTCTGTCGTGTATTTTCCGACGTTGCACAGAAACAGATCCAGCAGACCGTCGCGGTCAAAGTCAAAGAACACGGCTCCTGAGGAGTGTCCTTTATAGCCCAGCCCTGAATCATCTGTGGCATCGGTGAACTGTCCATGACCGTCGTTCAGAAACAGAAGGTTGCCTTTTCGAACGGCCGTTACATACAGATCAGCATCGCCATCATTGTCGATATCGACAAATGAGGCCGCGACACAGACACGGTCGCCTACCGCAACACCGGCGGCGGATGTGATGTCCTCAAACGTACCGTCTCCGCGGTTACGGTACAGTTCGTTTTCGCCCAGTTGGTTAACGAAGTAAACGTCTGTCAGGCCGTCAGCGTCGACATCCGCAATCGTCACTCCGTTTCCATGATCGTAGTGGACTCCTTTGTAATCACTACCTGCGTCGTCCACGATCCGGTGCAAAAAACGGATGCCACTTTTCTTTCGCACGTCTCGAAACTGAAAATCATGTTGAACTGGTATGTTCTCTTTCTGTTCCAGCTGAGCGTCACGGCGGGCGTCCATCCAGGTTGTCTGCAGAACCTCGTCCAGAAATGGAACCTGTTCGTTCCAGAGCTGTTCAATGGCTTCTTCCAATGCGGCGGTCTGGCCAGCCTCTTCGATCGCAAATGCTCCTCGCATCCTGCCAACCGGATCAATGAGAATAACTTTGTTCGTTAACTCGCTCAGACCAGTCGCTGTCTCATCAGCCGGAGCCCAGTAATACCAATGATCGTCGGCCGGCTGATTCCCTTCGTCGGCGAGTTCTTTCAATTTTCCGTCTGCTGCCGCAGTGTCCAGCAAGACATTCACGATCAGCGTGTATTTCCAGCTTGAAGTGGATTTAAGTTTTTCAGTCAGTTTTTCCAACGCACCGGAAGGCTGTCTTTTCGTGTCGTCATCTGCTTTCGCCAGGACCTGAGCAAGACAGACGCTGCCATGCAGGTCACGTCTGCCGACTCTGTGTCCTTCATGGTCGACGAACAGTATGGAGGGAAATTCTCCTGTGATCGGCAATTGAGTGACGGCTTGCTGTGTGTCGTTATCGGGCTTTTCAGGCCGAGCCGAGTCATTGGAAGTTGTCTCTGCTGACGGTGGAGTGAAATCGACAGGTGTCTCTGGTGCAGCCACGGTCGGACCTTCATTGCTTATGGCTGACGGGGGCTTGGTGGACGAGTTTTTGCTGCAGCCGGACAGAAGAACTGCCATCACAAGGAAGGTGGCCACGTTACGGCGGGCGTCAAATCTCAGGGGGGAGTTGATCATGATTGTTCGCACATAAAGGACAGGTTGTTTTGCCTGTGACAGCATGAGAATGCAGTTTCAGCACCAATGAGAACGGTCTTCACCGAAGACGGTGACGAAGGCGCTTACTTGAGTCTATTGTCGTTGTTGCGTACGTGTGTCTGAAAACGACTTTGGGGCCACCGGCCGGTAGCCGATACCCTCGAGTCCCGTGCACTGAGGAACATATTCTGCATCGAAAAGTGGGTCGGCAATAGCGAGTTCGTTGGCTGTCGGGTCAATCGACCCTCTCAGATCAGGCTCGATTCCACCTATATGGCACCGATGTACATTGACTGCGTGGATGATATCCATCTCGTAACGTGTGCCGGTTGGTGTGCCCCCCGCGACAGTATTCTGCCAGAACAGGCAGTGTGAGTATGTGTTGCCCCTTCCTTTATCGTCGACTCCGTTTCGGTTATCGGTGAACGTACATCGATCCAGACTTACTCGTGACTCGGGAAATACTGTCAGCGCACCACTGCCGTTTGTTGCGTTATAATCGCGACCTTCCGGGCTGACGTCGTCTTCGCCGCAGTTTCCTCTGTTTCCTGCAAACAGGCAGTTTTCAAATGTTGCAGCACTTGCAGGAAGCACATCGACTCCGGCGCCTGTCAGCTGGCAGCTGTTGTTACGAAAGACGCAATCTCTGAATTTGACCGCATGGTTACGGAAGCCGCGATGTTCAACAGAAACGCCACCGCCACATGGCCGGGCTAGATTGTGTTCGACCACCAGATTAATCAACGTTGGGTATGATCTGCCAAAAATCTTGATTCCTCCTCCGTCGGAATAGAAAAACTGATCGCGAGCAAGTTGTTCCAGACCGGTATCCGGCTGCATCTGATCCGTGTTCTTTTCCGTCCGGAACCCATTTGCGCCCGTGATTCGCACTCCCTCCAGAATCGTAGCGTTCGTGATTCCGTCGCCGAAGTAGACGACGTGGTTGACAACAGCCGGAAAAGTAGGGGCGTCGGGATTGGCGATCGTTTCGTTGTCTCCGCGGAGAATTACGTCGCCGTCACCTACAATGTGAATGCGGTCGTGGCGGTGATTCATGTAGATCAGTGCCTGGCCCGGCTCCGTCGGACGATAAGTGCCTTCATGAACGACGATTCTTTGACACCCCGTTTCTGCCGCCTGATCCAGTGCTACCTGGATGTCATCGCCTTCGTGAACATGAATAACATCACCCGTGGATTTCGCAGTCGACGACGATTCTGTGTCTGACCCGGACAAGCACCCCGACACGATTATCAGCGTTATGAAAATTGCACCGGGCCCGGTCAGAAAGACATGCCTTGATCTTTGCAGCAACATAAACACTTAATGATCACCTGATGAAAAAGCCGGACGAATCTGCCTGGAACTTTGTTAACGCGGGGCGGATTTTAATGTACTTTTGCCTGAGGCGACTCTCATGGTGCCAAGCACATCGTCGTGGAAATAGCGCAGGCCACACAGAGGATCAGTACGAAATTCGTGCGTACCTTCTGCGGGACTGGTGAACCGAACAGAATGCACCATGTCGGGAACTGCAATTTCGATGCGGCCGTCGGGAACGTTAAGCGTATACACGTAGTCTTCGCTGGTGAGAACCAGAATGATATCTGCCGCTGGCGGCACAACTAATTCATTTCCCAGCAGCTGTTCATCGCCCGAGGCAATGTTGCCGTCGGGTCCCGGAGTCAGAAACTGCCATTTGAAGTCCCGCCCCCGAGCTTCGATCACGAAAGGACCGCTCGAAGGCACGTGCGGCGGACTTCCGGAAGTTTCAGTTGTCGCATCACTGACTCCTGAACTGCATCCCATAACAAGACACAGCACTGCCGCGATGTCTCTAGTGGCTGCACAAATCGAAAGTCTGTGGCGGCGCCTCATTGTTAAATCTGTTTGCAATCAAATGTCCGAAAGGTGCGTGACTGGTGATCAATATCAGAAGAGATTGTTCGCGCCAGTTGTGCGGCTTACCTCAGTCGAATGTTCATCCTTGAGGGTATCCCGCATCACAATAAAGCGCACTTTCAATTATAACGTCGATGACGGCGATGCCAAACAGTTTAAAGTGCTGCGACTCGGGCGACAGCCCGCTCCAATTGGGTGTCATTTCTGTTTCCAGTGGTCAATATTCTGCTGCGTGGGGACATAGAGTCGCTGCTTATCAGCGAGTCCATCCGCAGGATGAAAGTTTGCGGAGCCGAGATCCGGATTGATTCTAAGTTCCCAGGCCTGCAGAAGGGGAAGCTGTTGAGCTGTACGACCGACGCTGTCTGGCTCTGCCGCATTCCCGGAGCCTTGTGTGAGTTCGACGAAGGTTCCATCGACCGGTTCTGAATCACGCGTCAGGGGGCGAACTGACAAGCTGAACCGCAGCGACGTCATCTACGGAATAAGGCCCCCGAAGCCGAGGTGCTGCGGGCTCAGTGCGGCATGGGACCAGCACCAGTGTTCCCCGAATGCTCTCGCGTGAATCCGGGAATCCCTGAACTACTGTGCCGTCTTGCAGGCGCAGCTGAACTTCGTGAGATTCATTCACGCCTGCCATTTCGGGGTGCGTCAGGACAGAAAAACGTTCCCAGGCCCATGTCCACAGAGTTGCCTGAACGTCAACTCGACCGGCGATGTCCAGCCATTCCAGCTCTGCGTCTCGCAGCTGCTGCTGCGTTGCCTGTCGACACCAGGGGCGAAGTACGTCGTCAATCCACTGACGTCGAGAAGCCGCCAGTTCTTCGAACGAAGTCGGAGTACTTTGTGCGTCCCCGGCGTTCATTGAATCTGACGATTGCCGAATTTCGAAGCCGCTTCGGATGTCTGGGTTTGCGGGCTGCGATTACCGGCCGTTGACGTCCGTTGATCCTGAGGCGTGCCAGCGGCGATCTGTGGCTTCTGAGCATCCGGCTTTGGCGCCCAGTTCGCGACCGACCAGCTTGGGTATTCATCTGCAACGCTAACGGCCAGGTCCTGCAGGCTTTCAATCAGGCGTTTGTTGCTCATTTGCTCATTCCGAATGACACGCTGCAGGACAAATCGTTTGTTGTTCGGGATGTAGGCAAAAAACTTGCCGTTGCCGAGACGGTCGTTTGCAGCCAGCAGTCGCAGCAGGGCCGTCTGGGGGACTTCGTTTGCCGTTCTCGGAATCTGATCCAGCCACGCCATCACCCACACGGTTTCGCCGTTACGGCTTAGTACTGTCGACATGCTGAATTTCCATTCTTCACCTCGAATTTTTGTCTTGAAGGCGAAGTCATACCGCTTCTCCGTTCGGACCGGCTTCAGGCCGATGTCCATCAGCACCTGCCCAAGCGACTCTTCGGTGAGTGCGCCAGGCAGTGGCGTCCGTGTGGCTTCCTGGGTCGTATCGTCCTGCCCTGTTGCGCTGTTGGCAATCAGCAGAATCGGCAGGAGAACTGCAGTTGTGAATTTCATCGTTTTACACTCCATCGCGTTGATGATGCTGCGTCCCCGGAATGGGCCCGCAGCCCGCGTTACTCCGCGACGTTGTCTTCCTGCAAATCGTGGTGCTAAGTCTTTACTTACCGCAGATTCTGCCGATGATAACAGGCACTATTGGTCGAAAAGTGCTTTGAGGCAGATCTGGGACCACGTCTCAAACTCATCCAGTTCGCGTAACAGGTCGTCAGGTACCGCGAACTCTGCATCTATCATCGACTTTTCACGTGGCGCAACTTTGGGGGAGTCCAGTTCGAAAATGTGAACAATTCCCAAATGGACTTTTCCAACTTCCGTTTGGTCATCGTTGATCAGTCCGACGCAGCGTTCAGTCCACTGAGCGTTCAGGTGGATTTCTTCTTCGATCTCACGTTTCATGCCTTCGGCATAGGGGGAACCTGCCCCGTTCAGGTCAAGCGTAGAGACGTGACCACCAACGCCGACCGATCGTTTGGCATGCAGCCGAGCCTCCCCCTGGTCATTTCCTCGGCGATAGTTGAACACTTTGTTGCCGCTGCGAAAGATGCAGTACGGGATCAACTGCTTGAAGGAAGGATTTTCTTCCATTTCGTTGCGAGGTCTGTAGCTGGCGTGAATCGGATCCAGAATGACGTCGAGGTATCGATCCATGTCGCCGCAAAAACCCTGGAAGTGACCGATTTCGTGGAACACTTGGGTGGGAATGACAAGGACCTGTTCGACCGGCGTCTCAATGGCGTTCCTGGTGACTGTTTCAGTCATTTCTCTGACTCCTTCAAAACGAGGTGTAAGTGTCGACTCTGCTGATCACTGAATTTCATACAGACCGGGACGATCTTCCGACCCTGCGGAATCGTACGGTACCGGAACCGAGTTGTTATTACGTTGCCGTTCCGGACATCAATAACTGCACTGCGGCAACAATATCCGGCTGCCGCATAAGTGACTCACCCACCAGCACACCGCCGACACCTGCTTCGCGAAGCCGCACAATGTCTTCGTGATTGCGAATACCACTTTCGCTGACCAGGACGGTATCCGCGGGAACGTTTTTCTGCAGATCGAAGGTGTGTTCCAGTGACGTGACGAAGGTTCGCAGGTCTCGGTTGTTGATGCCAATTAACTGCGTGCCGGTTTTCAGAACTCGAGGAAGATTATTCGGTTCGTAGAGTTCGATCAGCGTTTTCATACCCAGTTCCTGTGCGTAACCATGCAGATCGTGCAGTTGTGTGTCGTCAAGGCATTCTGCGATCAGCAAGACGCAGTCCGCGCCCGCCACGCGCGCCTCCAGAATCTGATAACGATCGATGATGAATTCCTTTCGCATCACGGGAATCTGAACGTGTGACCGGATTTCCCTCAAAAAGTCCAGATGGCCCTGAAAGTACTTCTCGTCCGTCAGCACGCTGAGGCATTGAGCCCCAGCCGCTTCGTAGGACTGAGCGATTTTTACAGGTGAAAAGTCCTCCCGAATGATTCCGGCCGACGGTGAGGCCTTTTTGACTTCTGCGATCAGTCCCGGCTGTGCGCCGGTCGACAAGGCCGTCAGAAAGCACCGCACCGGCGGCGCGAGCGGCAGCTGAGCTTCAAGTTGGGCTGCGGGAAACCGCATTCTTGCTGCGGCTACTTCGGTCTGCTTGTGTGCGACAATTTCGTCGAGAACGGTTGTCAATGCTGAGCTCCGCTGTATCGGCCGGCTATGAGTTTTTCGGGCAAATTGGGATCTCCATCGTCGACAGATGATATCCTTGAGGATTGGCGATACAACACGGTCGCGTAGTTAGTCCTGAGTCGTTCCCATTTTGCCACACCCGGCTGGTTGCCGTGTTTTCCGTTTCATCCCGGTCTGTCGGTTCTGCAGGTATTACTAACGCTCATTCAATAGCGCTGCCGCAGTGTTTCTACTCAATCCCGGTCTTTCGTGAAGACCGGGCAGTTTCTCTTTCAATGACATTCTGATCTGAATTCGCACGCTATGCCGGCCGATGTCTTGTTAATTGCTCAGGTAGATCCGGAAGTCCTGCAGGACATTGAGATCAGCGCAGGCGCTGTGGTCTCCGGGCTGCTGGTGCTGTCTGCTCTGGTCGCGAGTCTTGTGATGATGACGGTATGGGCAAATCGAATCAGCCAGGGCCAGCCGGTTCTTCCTGCAGCGGGAAGAAAACCTTTGTGCGTACCCGTGCTGTTGTTGGTGTGCGGTCTTGCTCTGACAATGACGATGGCGACCATCGTGGCCACGACGCCTGCCTCAGAAATGACGCAGGACGGGGACTCTCCCGCAGAGTCCGTCGAAGAAGGCCCCGTTCAGAAAGGCAGCGAGGTTTCTGCGGAAAATGCTGGCGCCGTTGTTGTCGTCGAAGATTCTCACGACGTGTCTTCTGCATCGACATCGTCGGATGTACTTCAAAAAATGCTTGTCGACACAATGATGATGAACCTGACGATGTTTGTGATTTTCGGGACGGCTGTTTACCTGGCTCAGCAGGACAGGTCGCGACTTCAGAAGCTTCCGCACGATCCGGCCGGTTCAGTCGAGCATCAAGCGGCGACGATGCGATCGGTGTTTCCGTATGGCGATCTTGATGCGGCACCTGAGGAACTGCTGACGAGTTCTTCCGTCAGCATTGCCCCCCCATATGCTTCTGTGGCGGCAATTGATACGTCTGCGGACCCGGCGGGTGCCTTGTCGGCGACCGTCGGAGGTTCGTCGCCACCAGAGTTGCCGCAGGAATCGGAGCGGTGGGAGCTCAGTCGCGAGCTTCGATTTGCGTTTGAGACGTTCCTTGTTGCTTATCTGCCAACAGCCGCTGTGCGGATTCTGATGGTGTCATTGCTGCCGCAGTCACCTTCGCACCCCTTTCTTGAAATGATTAACGAAGGAGTTGAGTGGAGGACGATGTCGCTAATCGCGCTGATGGCCGTCATTGTGGCTCCGCTTGTTGAGGAACTTCTGTATCGCGTCACAATTCTTGGCGGCATGATGCAACAGGGCTGGCTGGTTCCTGGCTGGATCGTTTCGTCTCTGCTGTTCGGCTTTGCACACGGTTTTCCGGACAGCATTGCACTGCTGCCGCTGGCATTCGCAATTGGTTATGTCTACCTGCGTCGACGCAGCTATCGCACAGTGATGCTGGTTCATCTTCTGTTCAATGGATTCAATATGGTCATCGCGGGTACATCTCTGATGTGATCCGGCGTGACCTGCAAAGGCAGCGGTGGAACAGAGTGCGTTAGCCTGCTAACCTGCACAGGAGTTCTCCGTCTCCGTTTTCTAAAGCCTGTTTGAGCGAATCCGTTGACCATTTCATTCCCTCCCGTCCAGGAACAACTCAGTATCCTTAAGCGTGGTGTAGAGAAGATTGTTCCCGAAGAAGAACTCGCTAAGAAACTGCAGCACAGCTACGACACGGGAACGCCGCTGCGAGTTAAATACGGAATTGATCCCACCGGCATCGACGTGCACCTTGGCCATACCGTGCCGCTGCGGAAGATTCGGCAGTTTCAGGATCTTGGCCATCAGGCTGTCATCATTATTGGCAATTACACGGCGATGGTCGGTGATCCCAGCGGTCGTGACGAAGCCCGCAGTAAACGACTGACTGAGTCTCAGGTCGAAGCAAACGCCGGCGAATACCTGACTCAGGTTGGAAAAGTTGTCGACATGGGCCGGGCCGAAGTCCATTACAACGGGGACTGGTTTGGCAAGATGTCATTTGCGGACGTGTTGAATCTGTGTGGGCGGGTTACTGTCGCGCAGCTGTTGACGCGGGACGACTTCGCTAAGCGTTATCGAGAAGAGAAGCCCATCTTTCTGCATGAATGTCTGTATCCGGTCATGCAGGCGTGGGACAGTGTTGAGATTAAGTCTGACGTCGAACTTGGCGGCACCGAGCAATTGTACAGCTTCATGCTGGCCCGCGACCTGCAGGTTCAGCAGGGCATCCATCAGCAGATCGGTATGATGTCGCCTATTCTGGTTGGTCTGGACGGTGTCAAACGCATGGGCAAGAGTCTGGGCAACTACATCGGTATCAGCGATGCACCGTACGAGATGATGAAGAAGTTCATGCAGCTGCCGGACAGCGTGATGAAGATGTACTTCGAACTGCTGACAGAACTGCCGCTGGATGAAGTGGATCAGTTGCTGGCAGGGCACCCCAAGGATGCCAAGGTAACACTGGCAAAGACCGTTATTGGGCAATACCACGGGGCGGGACAGGGCGATGAGGCGGCAGAACGCTGGCAAAAAGAGATCGGCGGCGGCGGACTTCCGGCAGACATTCCGGAAGTCAAACTTGATTCTGGTGAACTGGACGACACAGGTCTGCCAGCGTACCTGTTGCTGGTGAAACTTGGTTTGCAGTCTTCAAACGGCGAAGCTCGACGGCTGATCAGTCAGGGCGGTGCAAAACTTGGCGAAGAAAAAACAGTCATTGGTGACGCGAACCAGAAAATCAGGGTTGAAAACGGTATGCTCGTGTGGGCTGGCAAGAAGAAATTCTGCCGTGTTACACTGACGTAGGCCGTCGATACCTGGCCACGAACTTTAATTCGTATTTGAATCACAGCGTGTGTGCCACCGGCTTTTTCAGTGTGTGTATGAGCCTCGTCGCATGACGCTGGCCAGTGCCACACATCAGTACTGCAGCTAACGTTTACGACTTTCGTATCCCCAAAGGAAACCCAATGTCAACAGGATTTGGAATTGTCGGTACCGGCATGATTTCGCATTTTCACGCGAAGGCCATCGGCGAGATTACGGGCGCCAGTGTTGTTGCGTGCTGTGATACGATTGAAGAGCGTGCGGCCAGCTTTGCCGACGAATACGGCTGCAAAGCCTACACGAATATTGACGATATGCTGGTCGATGAAGACGTGCACATCGTCAACGTCTGCACGCCCAGCGGTGCCCACCGGGACCTTGCCGTTGCCGCTGCGAACGCCGGTAAGCACGTGGTTGTTGAAAAGCCGCTTGAGATAACACTGGCTCGCTGCGATGACATCATCAACGCTTGCAAAGTAAACAACGTTCGACTGTGTGCCATCTTCCCGTCACGGTTCAGTGCCGTGAACATGGAGCTGAAAAAGGCCGTCGACGACGGTCGTTTTGGTAGGCTGACGCTGGGCGATACTTACGTTAAGTGGTGGCGGACTCAGGACTATTACGACAGCGGCGGGTGGCGCGGAACATGGGGCATGGACGGCGGTGGAGCCTACATGAATCAGGCTATTCATCAGGTGGATCTGCTGTACTGGCTGATGGGCGATGTGGTGGAAGTCAACGGTATGACTGACACGCTGGCTCATGATCGCATTGAAGTGGAAGACGTGGGTGTGGCCACATTGCGGTTCGCAAACGGAGCCATTGGCGTTATTGAAGCGACAACAGCCGCATGGCCCGGTCTGTTGAAGAAGACCGAAATCCACGGAACCCAGGGCACTGCGATCATTGAACAGGATGACGTGGTCCGCTGGGAATTCGAAAATGAAGTCCCTGACGACGCAGGGATTCGCGATCAGTTCAAACCTGGTTCAGCCAATACAGGTGGGGCTGCTGATCCCAAAGCAATTTCGCACGTGGGACATCGAGACCAGTTGCAGGACTTCGTTAACGCCATTAAGCAGAATGGAACTCCGAGTGTGGACGGCATCGATGGCCGCAAGAGTGTTGAAATCATTCTGGCGATCTATCAGGCTGCGTGGACAAAGCAGACCGTCCGTCTGCCGCTGGCCGGCGATCCGGGGCGGCCGTCCCCGTAACGCCTTTAAGCTGATCATAAGGTTGGCCTTACGAAGGACTGTCGCTGTCGGCAAGCGATCCGGAATCGGCAACGTCTTTGCGTTTTGAGTCCGGCTGGACGATTGTAACCAGCATTTCCCGGCCATAATAGCTGCGACGAAATTCGCGTCCGAATGTCCTGAAGGTGAGCTCTTCGAGGTACGCATAGGCCAGGACTTTGACGACGGTGAGCAGACCGACGATCGCCAGCAGCAGCATCAGCAGCAGTTGAGGCGGGCGGTCGTAAATGATGAATGCCAGGGCACTGCCGATGGCTGCCGGGTGCATCGTATCGGTCAGTCGCATCACGCTGATCGGGATCGCTACCGCCAGAAAACATTGCAGAGGCAATGGCAGCCACTCGTTGTCGTGAACCGGTGACAGGACAACACAGACAACGGACGTGATCATATAGGCTGCAACGATGGATCTCAGGCTGTTCGTCTTGGCCAGGGGGGCGAAGACGACACTCGCGGCCGAAGAGCCCAGACAGGCAAACAGCAGAAGATCGCCTTCTTCCAGAGTCGTTATCAACCAGGCAACCAGAGCGACGGCCGCTCCGGCGATCACACCGTTGACAACGGCCGCCTGCCAGCTGTTGGCCCGTTCTATTCGAAAAAACGTCTGTTCCAGATCATTTGCCAGCTTCTTCAATGGAGCCACGATGATGTGAGATTTGGTGTGTTTCATGGTTTCTCGCTGTTTGCATCGTCCCCGAAATCAGGGGCGTTGAATGTTCGCTACTTTCAGACCGTCAACGTGGATAAGATGCATTGAATCCGCTCCTACCTTTGGAAACCCCTGCCTTGTTCCTGCACGACTCAATTCAACGCCACCGCGCTGCTATTCTGCCGGTTACCTTCGTTCTGTTCGGTCTCGCGACCACCGGCAGTGCCAATGACGCAAATGACCTTGCGATCGACTTCAATCGCGACATCCGCCCGATCCTTGCCGATAATTGCTTCCACTGCCATGGCCCCGACTCTGGCACTCGAAAGGCGGATCTACGACTGGATCAGGGATCAGACGCTGACGATGGTATAATTGTGGCTGGCAATTCTGCCGAAAGCCAGCTGATTCGTCGTTTGGTCACAACCGATCCCGATGAACTGATGCCTCCGCGAGACTCCGGCAAAGAACTCAAGCCGGGGCAGATCGACATACTCAAACGTTGGATTGACGGTGGTGCCGAGTGGGCAAGGCACTGGTCATTCGAACGACCGGTAAAGGCTTCGTTGCTGTCCGTCAGCGACATGTCATGGCCGCAGAATGCTATTGACAACTTCGTGCTGGGGCAGCTGGAACGTAAACAGTTGCAGCCATCGCCCGAGGCCAGTCGTGAAGCGTTGGCACGACGTGTTTCTTTCGACCTGACAGGCCTCCCGCCAACACCGGAACGAGTACGGCGTTTTGTGGCTGATACGGCATCCGACGCATACGAGAAACTCGTCGATGAGCTGCTGCGCTCGAACCATTATGGCGAGCGTATGGCGATGGGCTGGCTGGATGCGGCTCGGTATGCTGATTCCGACGGTTATCAGTCCGATGCAACTCGTCAGAACTGGCCGTGGCGTGACTGGGTTATCGATGCCTACAACAACAATATGCCTTTTGACCAGTTTACGGTTGAACAGTTTGCAGGTGACCTTGTGCAGGACGCGACACAGGAGCAGATTCTGGCCACCTGTTTTCACCGCAATCACATGCATAACGGTGAAGGTGGTCGTGACCCGGAAGAATCGCGGACGGAATATGTGATTGATCGTGTCAATACGGTGGGCACGGTCTGGCTTGGTTTAACGCTGGGTTGTGCTCAGTGTCACAGTCATAAGTACGATCCGATTTCTCAGACTGAGTACTATCAACTGAATGCTTTTTTTAACAGTATCGACGAATCGGGAAAGGCGGGCGGCAGTGCTGCACCATTCTTGAAATACACGTCGCCCTACGCAGCGGGTGGACTTAAAGACAGTCTTGCCTGGCTGCAGCAGGTTGAGGCGCGCCTGCAGCAGGTTCGTCAGGAAGAACTGCTGCACTTCGACGACTGGTTGACACAGCAGAAGTCCCGCATCGCCGCCGCAGCAGGAGAGTTCTCTTCATGGGAATCCTTCGAAGGCAGCGACATCAGGACAACAGGGGGGACCGAGCTCATACAACAGGATTCCATCTTCAGTGTGTCGGGGCAGGACCCCAGACACGACGATTATCTCATTACCATTGTGCCGAAGTTGTCGCGCGTGACGGCGATGAGACTAAGCGTATATCCTGTACCAGATACCGGTGGCAATCTGTCACGCTTTCAGGATGGTCACATCATTCTGACCAACCTGAAGGTTCGCAGACGTTCTGCCGATGGCACTCAGGAAAGTGATGTTGTCATCAGCGATGCTGTTGCGACCTACGAAGCTGCGAAAAGTGGTCGAGTTTACGGACCGGTGAAGACCGTGCTGGACGATGATCCTCGCAGTGGGTGGATGACGACCGGCAGCCGGGCTGACGAAGAAAAGACTGCCGCGTTTGTCTTCAGGGAACCGATTGTCCTGACGGACGGTGAAAGTCTGGTTGTCGAACTTCGACAGCGGTCACTGCGAGGTTATTCGAATCTGCAGCGATTCAGGCTGGAATTTACCGCCGAAGGAGGATCTGCAGCCAAGGCACTGAAGATGACGCCTCTGGAGGAGTTGGCTTCGAGTAAATCCGGTATGTCCGCCGAGCTGCACAAACTGCTGGAAGCTCAGTTCCTTGCCGACCGACCTTATATGCAGGACGCTCAGGAGGCCGTGGACAAGGGGAAGCGACGCAGAAGTATCTATGACTCAGCAGTCAAACCGCAAAACGTCACTGTACTTAAGCAGCGAACCAAACCTCGTGACATGCACGTGCTTATTCGAGGCATTTGGAACAGCAAAGGGGACGGCGTTCTTCCGGCCACACCCGTCGCGATCTCCTCTAAGGGGCCCGACCCTTCGGACCGACTGGCATTGGCTCAGTGGCTTGTCAGCCGGGACAATCCTCTGACCGCTCGAGTTGCCGTGAACCGTTACTGGCAGATGTACTTCGGTTACGGACTGGTACGGACGCCGGGTGACTTCGGTACGCAGGGAGAGTCGCCCACACACCCGCAACTGCTGGACTGGCTGGCCGCGGAATTCATGGATTCCGGATGGGATATCAAACACATGCAGCGACTTATTGTCACCAGTGCGACGTATCGACAGAGTTCGAATGCGACGTCAGAACAGTTGTTGCACGACCCCGAAAATCGGCAGCTCGCACGAGCCACTCGGTTTCGGCGTCCGAGCTGGATGATCCGCGATGCAGCGCTCGCCTGCAGCGGTCTGCTGGCGGATCGTATCGGCGGACCGCCCGTATACCCGTTTCAGCCTCCGGGGGCGTGGCTGGATGCGACAATGGGACGGTTTCGTTACGAAGCCAGTGTCGGTTCAGATCTGTATCGTCGCAGTATTTATACATTCTGGCGTCGTTCGGTGGGACCGACCGGAATGTTTGACGCGTCCAAGCGTCGCGTCTGTGAGGTCCGCAGTGTGAGAACGAATACTCCTCTGCAGGCGCTGACTCTTATGAACGATGAGACGTTTGCGGAAGCCGCCAACATGCTCGCTGCCTCCGCTGTTGACCGTCACCAGACATCTGATGATCGTATCAATGACATCTTCGAGCGAGTGCTGCAGCGTGGACCAACGTCTGAAGAACACGCATTATTGACTGAGCAGTTGCGAGCACACCTTGATGAGTATGAAGAAGACGTTTCCGGGGCTACTGCCGTGATCTCCATCGGGCAGTCAGTTATTGAAACACCGGATCCGCGGCAGGCCGCTGCTTACACGTTACTTGCCACCACAATACTAAACCTTGATGAGGCGCTCACACACGAATAGTTCGTTCGGTCCTGACCTATATTGAGGTCTGGGGTGAAGGGGAATCCGTGCCACAACTCATCGTTACAGACTGTCATTTGCCAGATGAATGAACCACACGACATATTGCAGTCGACGCGACGCCACTTCCTCGGCCGTGGTACTGCCTGGGGATTGGGTGCGATTGCTCTGCATGCGTTGACCGCTGAAGGCACGGCGTCATCGGGGCGCGAGAGTCTGAGCGGGACGCACTTTCCGGCCAAAGCAAAACGTGTTATTTATCTTACTCAGTCCGGCGGACCGTCGCAGATTGAGCTGTTCGACTGGAAGCCCGGGCTGGCAAAGCTGGAGGGAACTCTGCTCCCGGATTCAATTCGCAACGGACAGCGTCTGACCTCCATGACGGCCAGCCAGAAACAAATCGTGATGGGACCCCGCGCGAAGTTTTCTCGGCACGGACAAAGCGGTGCCGCAGTCGGCGAGTGGCTGCCGCATATCGGGGCTGTCTCCGATGAACTGTGCTTTGTGAAGTCGATGTACACGGAATATATTAACCATGCACCAGCCATGACGTTCATGCTGACCGGCCATCAGATTCCCGGACGCCCGTCCGTGGGGGCATGGGCCAGTTACGGACTTGGTTCCGAAAATCGAAACCTGCCGGACTACATTGTCCTGGTTTCAAAAATGCAGCGACCAAGCGATCAGCCGTTGTATGAGTATTACTGGGGATCCGGTTTTCTGCCGTCACGATACCAGGGTGTTAAGTTTCGGTCCGGCAGCGAACCGGTGTTGTATCTCAGCGACCCTCATGGCATTTCACGCAGGACTCGGCGGACAATGCTGGACAGTCTTGGATCGCTGAACAGAATTCGGGAACAGGCAACCGGTGATCCGGAAATTGACACGCGCATTCGCCAGTACGAAATGTCATACCGCATGCAGACATCGGTGCCGGATCTGATGGATCTGTCCGAAGAGACCGAGTCGACTTTCAGGCTTTATGGCCCGGAGTCTCGACGGCCGGGCTCGTATGCGGCCAACTGCATCCTGGCACGACGACTGGCGGAACGTGGTGTGCGTTTCATTCAGCTGTTTCATCCGGACTGGGATCACCACAAAAAAATGACGGCCTGGTGCCCGGATCGCTGTCGGGACACGGACCAGCCCACGGCCGGCTTGATTCGGGATCTCAAGCAGCGCGGACTTCTGGAAGACACTCTGATTGTCTGGGGCGGTGAATTTGGGCGGGGGGTTGTTGGTCAGGGTGATTTTTCCAGCCCTGAAGCCGGTCGTGATCATCATCCTCGCTGTTTTACGGTACTGCTTGCCGGCGGCGGAATCAAACCTGGTGTTACGTGGGGAGCGACCGACGACTTCAGCTATAACGTGGCTGAGAACGGTGTGCATGTCCACGATCTTCAGGCTACAATTCTGCATCAGCTGGGCATTGATCATCGCCGATTGACTTATCGCTTTCAGGGGCTTGACATGCGATTGACCGGTGTTGAAGAGTATAATCCTGTTCATGGTATCATTGCCTGAGCTGTCCGGTGATTACCGAAAAACGTGATTTGGCGGCGCCGTCAAGTGTCGCTGTGGACGCAAATTCGCTGACCTGTCGGGGTCGTGCGACAACGGCATTTCGATCCTGAATGTGGCTGCGACTGTACGGACTTCAGTGTGGGTGGTCGGGATGATTTACTTCATCGCCGTACCGTGCCTCCTGATTATTTTCTGCCTGGCTGTACGTGTACGATTTTCCCCAGTAGATTTTCTGTCCGGAATCCAGGGGTGTTGCTGCGGTCTGTTTCAGATTACGATCGCGGACTGACCGTATACGTCTCACGTGCACAAATTCAATCCACTACTGCAACGAACAATACCAGCCATAGAACGAAGTCAGGTTATACATATGTACGATTGCATCATTATTGGTGCTGGGCACAACGGCCTCATATGCGCGAACTATCTGGCCATGAAGGGCTGGAGAGTCCTGGTCCTCGAAAAACGGCATCTGGTTGGCGGGTGCACAGTGACTGAGGAGATTGGTCCCGGGTACAAAGCCTCCATCTGCTCTTACGTTGTCAGTCTGTTGCTGCCTGAGATCGTTGAAGAACTGGAATTGAAGAGGCATGGGTACAGGGCTCTGCCCAGAAACCCTTCCGCGTTCACGCCGTTTGAAGATGGCCGTTATCTGTTTCTGGGACCGGACCAGAAGGCGAATTACGAACAGATCAGCAAGTTCTCTGAAAAGGATGCTAAAGCCTATGGCGAGTACGAAGCATTTCTGGAACGTGTCGCCGAACAGATTGAGCCCATTCTTAACATGAGGGCTCCCAACCTCTTCCCGCTGCCTTCTTCATGGAGGAAGCTTTCGCTGGTCAAACGCCTGAGCGACCTGAGAATTGCATGGCGACTGCAAAAGGCTATGAAGAATCTGGGAGAGGATCTGCCCGAAGCGCTGGAACTGATAACCGGTAACGCGAAAACCATTCTGGACCGTTGGTTTGAATCGGACGAACTGAAAGGCACGATTGCCACCGACGCGATCATCGGCAGTTTTGGTCCTTATTCCGCTCCGGGAAGTTCCTATGTGCTGCTGCACCATGTCATGGGGTCTGCCGGAGGTGCGCGCGGTGTGTGGGCGTATGTCGAAGGGGGCATGGGGGCCCTGGCCGATGCAATCGCGTCTTCGGCCAAAGAAAAGGGTGTTGATATTCGCGTTAATGCAGCGATCGAAGAAATTCTGGTGACTGGTGGCCAGGTCACAGGAGTTCGGCTCGAAGGCGGTGAGGTGATCAAAGCACGCAGAGTTGCCTCCAGTGTCGACATGAATCACACCTTTGGGAAGATGCTTGCCCCGGTTCATGTTCCGGCGGCCTTCCAGAAGGCCGTGAAAAGAATCGACTACTCCAGCGCTACGCTCAAGATCAATCTGGCGGTGAGCGAACTGCCGAACTTCACGTGTCTGCCTGGAAACACGGAAGTCGGCCCGCAGCATCGTGGCACGGTCCACATTGGTGCCATGCCTGAATACATCGAGCGGGCCTACGACGACGCCAAGTATGGGTACCCTTCAAAGCGACCAATTGTGGAAATGACGATCCCGACATCTGTCGACACGACTCTAGCGCCCGAAGGACATCATATTCTTTCGCTGTTTGTTCAATACGCGCCCTACGAGCTGGCCGAGGGCACATGGGACGATATCAAGGATGAGTTTGCTGATGGCTGTATCGCCGAGATCGCGCGCTACGCACCCAATGTTCCCGATTCAATTCTACATCGCCAGATTGTCACCCCTGTCGACATGGAGGAGACCTTCTCTCTTACCGGCGGCAACATCATGCAGGGATGTATCGGCCTGAACCAACTGGGGCCGATGCGGCCGGTGCCTGGCTGGAGCGACCATCGGACTCCGATTAAAGGTTTATATATCTGCGGCGCCGCGTCTCATCCGGGTGGAGGAGTCATGGGAGCCTGTGGTAAGAATGCGGCGGGCGAGATATTGAAGGACGGAAAATAGAACCGTGTTGGCCCGTCAGATGATTGATGTCGTGCAGCCCGCGGGCCTTCGGTTAGTATGCCGCTGTCGACGGAAACTTCATTCCGGAAGCTGGATATGTTCCTGACCGAGGTCAGGAACATTGTCGAGGACGGTGATTGTCCCTTGATCCTTGCGATAATGCCCGGGGGTATTGTATCGATTTCGCCATTAAGGTTTTGTTCTGAGCCTCCTAGTTCGTCGGGCTGGATGATTGCAGCTCGCAGTTGCCAGGAGCTTGCTTGCCTGACCTCATGAGCCCTTGGCAAACAGGGCAGAATGGCGAGGGAGACGGGCGGCGTTTGCGGGTGGCAGCTTATGCTTCCCCAATTACCTGTTTTTGCAACAGGCTGGCATTCCGCTACTGATTTCGTACTCTGGACAGTTGGTTTTGTTTTTTTACGGCCCAATTGTCCAGTTTTCGAGGTCCCAACCAGTGAGGGAATGAAATGTCCGAAGCAAATGCAGTGTCTCCTTTGGCAGATCGTATTGAGGCGATCGAATCGGAAGTGCGAGAGGTACAGTCCGCGATCAATGCCTCGCGGAAGTCCCGTCGCATCATCATGTTGTTTTTTCTGCTGTTCGTTCTGGCCATCGGCCTGGCGTTCTATCAGTTGGTGAATCGATTGCAGTCAGAGTCGTTTCAAACCGATTTGGCGACGTTGGCCCAGACACATCTGGACGAACACACAGACATCTACACGAATGAAGTTCAGCTTCTTGTCGACACGACGTCGCCCGTCCTGGTGGAAGCCCTGCGCAGCAGATTCGAGGAAGACAAGCCTCGTTACACGTCGACCCTGGACGAACACCGCGACATTCTGGTGGAGAATGTACGGCCGAAGCTTGAGGGGCTGGTACAGGAGCGGTACGGCGAGATTTTGGTTTCCTTTGAGGGCGTGATTGCGGAAGAGTTTCCGGATGCCGCCGATCCTGCTGTGCAGGCAAGAATCCAGGACAATCTGGAAAGCGGCATGTCAAAGCTGGTTCAGAAGTATTACGTCGACAGTATTCAGACCCGACTGGAAGGGATCATGGCGACCTGGGACACCTTCCCACCGGCCGATCCTCCAGGTGAAGGAATGGAGAGTTTGTCTGAGCAATTGATTGGAGCACTTTTGGAGATGCTGAGCCAGCGCATTGCTGAAAAAGAAGAATTTGATCCGTCGCTGTTGTGATGACTCACGCTGCATCATCCCCTTTCAATCATTCCGACATTCACCGGAGACAATAATAATGACAACATCAGAAACATCGGGTGCAGTTGAATCGGAGGCTACCCGGCTGGCCTCAGTTGAAAAAGAACTGAATACTCTTGAGCGTCGTTTAAAACGCGAGGCACGGATGTCGACATTTGTAACTGTCGTCGTGCTGGCGTTACTGTCCTTCTACTTTGCATACGGATACCGCGAGTTCTCAAAAATTATTCAGCCGAAGGAAATTGTCAGCCTTGGAGCCGCTCTGGTTGATGAGAACGTCTCCGTCGTGCGAGAGGCCATTCAGGATGAAGTCACTCAGTCGGCGCCGGTCTGGGCCGAGCAATTGAGTAACCAGGCGATTGAGTCGGTGCCGTTGGTTCGGGAAGAACTTGAGGAGTTCGCAGTCGCCCAGGCCAAATCTTCAATCGAGGAATACGTCAGCATTTCAGAGGACGAATTTCGTCGGGTGCTGGAGGAGAATCACGATCAGTTTCAAAACCTGGTGAATGAACTTTCCGGTGAGGATGAAGCGACAGACGAAGTGGTCGCTGCGCTGGAGGAAGTGCTGAACAAAGAACTGGGAGGCGACATGCAGGTTGCTGCGGCCGACATCCTGGAAACTCTTGAGCTGGCTCATGAGAAACTTGTTCGCCTGGGTGTCGGCGAGGATCTTTCAGGCGATGAGCGAAAAGAGCGACAGGTGATGATGTTGTTTCGTCGATTCCAGATGGACGAGGGGAGTCAGATAACGCTCGGCGGCGATTCCTCAGCGTTGTCGATTTTTACAACACCACTGACAGACTTAGGCCTGTCCGGTGCGGATGATGACACCACTGTCGCTCCGGTTGCCAGAAAGACGGAGCCGTCACGGGTAGCGTTGGCTCCAGCGCAGCCGAAACCCGTTTCTGAGCCGCATACGGCTCCAGATGCTGCTGCTGAAGCAGCGGCGCAGAAAAACGTCGCCTTACAGGTCGAGGCTGTGAAAGCCGCTCATTCAGCAACCGAGCAGGCCAGAATTGCCACGAAAGAAGCCCGTGACGCCATCGCGGAAGCCCGAAAGGCGCGTGATGAATTGCGTGCCGCCGAAAAGGATGCGCGGGCCGCTATTCAGGAATTGGTTCAGTTGCAGAAGAAGGGGGAAAGCAAGCCCGAGGTTGTCAAACCGGAAGTCATTAAGCCGGCCGATGAAACGCCGGCTGATGAAACGCCGGCTGACAAGGATTCTTCCGCAACCGAAGATGATGACGCTGAAACGCCAAAGAATGATCCTGAGGTCTCTGAGAAGGCGGAAGGTTCTTCGTCTGATGAGTCTTCCTGACGCTCGTTGGGGGGCTGAGCAGATGCCGATACCCTTGCTGGGGCCAGTCTCAAAGTCTAAATGTCGGCGACCTCAGCGACATAGTTCGGTGAGGTTGCTGCTGGCACTTTTTGCCTGCTGCGGTGTGACAGCGTTCGGGACAGAGGAGGTGTCGACCGACCTGCTGATTGTGGGAGGAACGGAATCCGGCTGGGCGGCCACTGTGCAGGCAGCGCGTCTGGGCGTCCGATCGATCACGCTCGTTCACGATGGCGACTGGCTGGGTGGTCAGTTCACTGAACAGGCGCTGGCGTGCGTCGATGAGAACAAGGGCGTTGGCAAGGTTGGCTGGGGTGTTGACTGGCATCCGATGAAGCGTTCGTTTCATCGCAGCGGATTGTTTAAAGAGCTGATGGATCGCATCGAAGCGTTCAACACGCAGAAGTACGGTGCGCCTATGCCGGGCAGGCCCTATCACGGTCCGTCGACATTCCGGCCTGCTGAGGCAGAGGCGATTTTCCGTCGTATACTGCAACCGTATCTCGATTCAGGGCAGGTCCGTCTGATCACAAGTCGATACCCCGTTGCTGCGGAGGTCGATCGCTCATCGACACAACACCGGCTCACAGGTGTACATTTTGCGACGTTGAACAGCCAACGCACGGTTCTGCATGTCAGGGCGAAGATGACCATTGATGCGTCTGACTGGGGCGAGGTGATTCAGGTGGCCGGGGCAGGGTATGAGTGCGGGCCGGATACTCAGTCGCAGTATCGCGAACCAAGTGCTCCAACCGATTTCAGCAATAATCCGCCCAACGAAATGAATCCTCTGACATGGGCCATGATTGTCGAAGAAGCGGAGCATGAGGTACCGATCGAACGCCCTGTACGTTACGACGATCGGAACTTTGTCAGGACGTCGCATCTCAGCCATGCGGCCATGAAAGGGCTGCCGTGGGATCGTCCAGTGAAGCTGGGCAGTATTGCTCACTGGCCGGATTCGGGAAGACAGTCACCACGACAACTTAGCATCTACACGGTGCGGCGAATTGTGGACGGAGCCACCAGCCGGAATCATCGCACCAGCATTCTGCTGAACTACATGCTGGGGCAGGACTACCCGCTGGAACGTCTGCCCCGGCACGTAACTGACGCACTCGAGGCCGATGAACCAGGGGCATCGAGAAAGAACATTGTCCGCATGAGTCGAACTCAGCGGCAGATCATCTTCGATGATGCCAAACGTCATTCGCTGAGTCTGCTGTACCATCTGCAGAACTTCGTCCATAACCGAGCCTCGGACACAGGGAACAGCTTTCGGTATTTTCGGCTCAGCAACGAGTTTGGCACGGCCGATCATCTGCCGCCCAAGCCCTATATCCGCGAATCACTGCGGCTGAAGGCGATGTATATGATGCGTGAGCAGGACGGCCGCAACGCAGATGGTTTCACAAAAGATCTGGCCCGAGAACGATTTGCTCGAGTCCTTTATTCCGACGGCATCTTCTGCTGGCAGTTTCATTATGATTTCCATCGAACAGGGCGAGCCTATCTGAAGAATTCGGGTGATGGACAGTCGTGGGGCAACGCCGGTCCGTGGATTGACTTCGAAAAGCCCGCCCGCAATACACGTTACGTCAGTGACCGCTGTTTGTTTCCCATGCGAAGTCTGATTCCGGAGGCGATGGATGGTCTGTTGGGGGCTCAGAAAAACGTTGGCTACAGCAGTATCGTGTGTGCCGCCGTTCGTCTGCACGATCAGTGCATTGCCATTGGTCAGGCGTCCGGAGCGACTGCAGCGGTCGCACTACGGCGTGACGTTTCCGCTCGTTCATTGCCGTATGACCGTTCATTGGTGGAAGAAGTTCGTCACGCGCTCTGCGGCGAAGTTCCTGCCCACGAGCCGTTGTTGATCTGGCCTTACCGCGACCTGCCAACGGCTCATGCTGCGTTTGTGGCGATCAACCGTCTGGCGGCGCTGCGGATTATCCCTCTGGAGATTCGGCGTGTGGATTTTTGTCCGGAGGAACATGCGACGAAGGAGTGGCAGCACAGTTTGCTGAAGAATGCGACGCGTCAATTTGGCCTTTCAGATCTTCCGATGTCGTCTTCTGAACAGGTCTCTCGTGCAAATTTCTGTCGGTTGCTGTGGGACGTGGTGAGAGACCTGCCGTTGCGGCCGTGGTCGCGACTCAGTGATCGCGACGCTGATAATGATGGCGTTATTGACGGTGAAGACCCGCTGCCATTTTCAGCAGGAAGTGTCATGGAATGGGCAATTGAGCCACCTTCGCCGGACCGTAATGGGCTGCCGGACGTCGAGCGTACAGTGGCGTCTGATTCGATACGAATCAATTTTACGTCCTCAGATTCGCCTTCGACTGATTCCTTTTCCAAAGACGTCGGCCAGACCTATGACAATGTGCGAAAATTCGGATGGCAGCGCGATATCAGCACGAGTCACCGACGCAGAAAAGCACTACCGGAAAACATTCGTGATACCTTTGTGTTCACTCGCACTGAGGATGTCTGGGAGCACGCGGTTGCGAACGGAAGATGGCATGTGATGGCATGTCTTGGCGATGCCGGCCATGATCAGCAGGGACAGCGTCTTGGCATCGAAGGTGTTCAGGTTGTCGACGATGAAGCTTCGGCGGCGGGGCAGTTTATTGAGGTTTCGACGACCGTCGAAGTCGCGGACGGTCGTCTGACGCTCACTCTGGGGCCACAGCAGCCAGGCTGCAACACCTGTCTGAATTGGGTGATCATTACGAAGTCCAATTAGGCACGAAAGATGATTTCTTATGACGACATCTGCCGGATGCGGTATCGTGACCTACGCCAGCAGTTCGTTCACCACTCGGCCGTGCACGTCTGTCAGGCGGAAATCGCGTCCCGCGTAGCGGTAGGTAAACGATTCGTGGTCGAATCCCAGCAGGTGCAGCATGGTGGCGTGAATGTCGTGTACATGGACAGGTTTCTCGACAGCTTTCCAGCCCGTCTCATCTGTCGCGCCGTGGACGTGTCCCCCCTTGATGCCTCCGCCTGCCAGCCAGACACTGAAGCCGTGATGATTGTGGTCTCGCCCCAGTTGTTTACCCGAATTCAGCAATGGTCGAGGCAATTCGACGGTCGGCGTGCGACCGAATTCCCCACCGCACAGCACCAGCGTCTGGTCCAGCAGTCCGCGTTGTTTCAGGTCTTTCAAGAGGGCTCCGATGGGTGGGTCAATGTTGGCCGACAGCTGGCTGTGAATCCCGATATCGTCGTGGTTATCCCACGGTTGGCCGCCGCTGTACCAAACCTGCACGAAGCGAACACCGCGTTCTACCAGTCGTCGAGCGGTCAGAATCGTTCGTGCCTGAACTGACTCGCCATACATTTTTTGAGTCTGCTTAGTCTCCTGGCTGACGTCAAAAGCTTCGGCCGCTTCCGTCTGCATGCGGTAGGCGAGTTCGAAGGATTGAATGCGTGCCTCAAGATCCGGTGCAAATCCGCGGGAGTCTTTGTGACGTCGGTTCGCGTGCAGCAGGAAATCCAGTTGCCTGCGCTGTCGTGCCGTGGAGATCGTCGTGTTGCGGATATTCTCGATCAGTCTGTCGACTTCCTTAAACTGCGTGTCAACGTGTGCTCCCTGAAATACTCCCGGCAGGAAAGCGGATCGCCAGTTTTCGACACCCTGCGTGGGTAATCCGTTGGGACAGAGCGCCACGAACCCGGGAAGATTCTGGTTCTCACTGCCCAGGCCGTAGGTCACCCATGATCCCATGCTGGGCCGCGGTAATCTGGCATCGCCACAATTCCACAGCAGGAATGACGGTTCGTGGTTCGGCACATCGGCGTGCATGGATCGCACTACGCAGATGTCATCGATAGATTCGGCCGTGCGGCGAAACAGGTCGCTGACCTCGATACCGCTTTCTCCGTATCGCCGAAAGCGGAATGGTGACGGAAATGCGTTACCGGTCGCTCGTTCGGTTGGTAGATTGGCGACCGGCAGCGTCCTGCCGTCGTACCGTTTCAGCAACGGCTTGGGGTCAAAAGTGTCCACGTGGGACGGCCCACCATTCAGAAAAATATGAATAATGGCTTTCGCCTTCGCCGGATGATGTGCCGATCGTGGGGACAACGGGGCATCGGCACTTCCTGATTGTACGTCAGCAATCAACGGAGCGAGGCCAATGGTTCCCATTCCCATTCCGCAGCGTGACAGCATTTCTCGACGGTTAAAGGGGGATTGTTTCATAGCTGATGATTCTGACTGGCAGGCGCGACCTGATGCTTAGCGCTGAATACTACTAATCAACATACAAGAACTCGTTGGATACCATTAACGTCTGTGCCAGTTCACTCCATTGTCCACCAGCATCCACATACTGCTGACACTGTTGTACTTCGCTGTCTGACGGAGGCCGTCCCAGCGCTCGCCAATACAACTCGTTCGTCGTGGCGGCTGCCCCGTTTTCAGCGGCCCCAGCCTGCCTTGCAAGCAGTTCGGCTCGCTTCATCACAAACGGGTTATTCAAAAGGTAGAGTGCCTGCTGCGGTGCTGTCGTCCTCGGGCGGCTGGGGCTGTGAATATCGGGACTTGGGAAGTCAAAAAGCGGCAGCATCGTCGGCAGGCTGCTGCGGTTGATATGGCCGTAGATTGTACGCCGGAAGTTTTCGGCATCCGTCAGCGGCAGGGGCGGTCCTCCTAGGGCCAGTTGCAGGTTTCCTGAGACAGACAGCAGTGTGTCGCGCAGAGTTTCAAAGTCCAGCCGTCTCCGGTTCGCTCGCCACAGCAGTCTGTTTTCCGGATCGATCGCACGGGATTCAGGGCGATCATTGCTGGTTTGCTGCCAAGTGCTGGAAAGCAATATCCTGCGGTGCAGCTTCTTCAGCGACCAGCCCTCAGCCATGAATTGATGCGCGAGGTGATCCAGCAATCGTGGATGAGACGGTGGAGCTGCTCTCAGTCCGAAGTTACTGGTGGTCTGGACCAGCCCCGTTCCAAACAGGTGTTTCCAGACACGGTTGACGATCACCCGCGCTGTCAGCGGGTTGTCAGGACTGACGATTGCGTTCGCCAGCTCAAGTCGGCCGCTTCCCATGGTAAAGGGTGCCGACAGCGAATCGCCCAGCAGTCGAGGTGCGGTACGAGGGACCTGACGTCCTGTTCGTTCCGGGTTGCCGCGTATGAAGACGTGTGGTTCATGCACTCTCTGCGAGTCGTACAGCACATGAGCCCGATCCGGTGCCTGGCCAGTGCCGACCAGCCACGCGTCAAACGTCAGATAGGCCTGCGACAGGTCTCGATTCTGTTCGGCATCCAGAAGATAGGCGTCCAGAGCCTCTCGCGGAGACATCGCAAACGGCGAGTCTGCACCGTACAGCACCTGCCAC
This sequence comes from Fuerstiella sp., assembly GCA_029245955.1. Lineage (GTDB taxonomy): Bacteria > Planctomycetota > Planctomycetia > Planctomycetales > Planctomycetaceae > Fuerstiella. Next base: position 36,524 of record JAQWOH010000057.1, read on the forward strand.
AATTGTTGCTCAGCAGCGGCGTCCGGAGGCTTGCGATCCGAATCGCTGGTATCTGCGGCAACCTGCTTTTGGTATGTCTCGGTCAGAATGCGGCCATAAACGCTGGCCACATCGCTCATCGAGACGAGTTCTGTCTGTTGCAGAGCGTCTTTGACGATCGTGTTGACAGACAGTCGATTGACGATGTCCCGCGAGGTGGCAGCAAATTCTTCTTCCTGTAGTTCGTTTAATGCATGCCATGCTGCAAAGACAGGATGAACGCCACGTTTGGTTCCTTCGAGGTATTCGATCCAGCGTTCAACGAACGTCTGCCGCAGTTCTCCTTTTGCCGCGGGCAATGGCACCAGGAATTCCTTACGACCGCCCAGCACACCATGCAGGTATCGCGTCGTGTCGGCGCGTAACATGTTCAGTGCTGCTGGCAGATATTGATCGACCTGGTCGTCAAGAATCTTTCGTTTCCGGCGATAAACGGCCATGTCGCCGCGGAAAATCGGTTTGGCAGCACCTCTGGCAATATGCGGCAGGTCCGAAGGTTCAGTGGTGCTGGCGAAGACGCCGTACAGAGCATAGTAGTCATCCATTGGAATTGGATCGAACTTATGATCGTGACATCGGGCACAGGTCGCTGTGATTCCCATCAGGCCGCGAGTGACCACATCAATGCGATCGTCGATGACGTCGTGCTGGTTTCCCGTGAATCGCCGACCGAGCGTCAGGAAACTCAACGCCGCAAGGCTTCTGTTGTCGTCGCCGGTCAGCAGCAGGTCGGCGGCAAGTTGCTCACGGATGAACTGGTTATACGGCAGGTCTGCATTGAATGAGTTGACCACGTAGTCGCGATATGTGTATGCGTAGTAAAAGTTGGGCTGTTCCTGCAGCCGTACGTATCCTTTCGTGTCGGCATAGCGAGCCAGGTCAAGCCAGTGGCGAGCCCAGCGCTCGCCATAGTGTGGCGATTCGAGCAGTTGGTCTACCAGTTGTCGCATGGCCTGCTCAGGATCCGCTGAAAACTGCAACGTGAAGTCTTCGATCTTCTGACGGCTGGGAGGCAATCCGGTCAAGACGAAATGTGTTCGACGAATAAGGGTGCGGGCATCGGCGATCGGCGACGGCTGTAAATCGCTGGATTTCATGCGATGTCGTATGAACGCATCGATTGGTGTGATGACGTGATTGACGGCGTTGACCACAGGGGGTGGCTGAGCAACAACCGGTTGTGCGGCCCAGTGTTTTTTCCATGCCTCCGCTGGTGTCGGGCCTTCAACCACAGTGCTGTCAGTCGGCCACGGTGCTCCTGCTTTTAGCCATATTTCGATGGCACGAATTTCCTCCGGTTCAAGTTTGCTGTCAGGCGGCATCGTGGTATCGCCGTCACCTCGGACAGCCAGTAGCAAATGGCTGTTGGCTGGAGAATCGAGATCAATCACCGGGCCGCCGATGTCACCTCCTGCCAGTGCTTCTGTACGGGAGTCCAGTCTGAGCCCGCTTTCCTGTTTTTTCGGTCCGTGACATGAGACGCAGTTTCGGAACAGCACCGGTCGTACGTGTTTTTCGAAGTGTTGAGCGGCGTCGTCCTGAGCCTGGGTTCGTGACAGCAGCGGCAGGAACCATGTTACAAGAAACATCACGAACACTTGTGTCATCGAGCTGACCCTCGATGCCGATCGCTGCGCGCCTTGAGTCCGCATCAGCGCCCACGACTTAGATCTGTTGTCGCTCATACTCGTATGAACTTTCGAAGTGTCGGCAGTCCGGTTGCATCTTCACCAGCCGCAGCCGCGGCTGTAACGGCGACTTCTCCCACGTAGATGCTGCCCCTGGAATCTACACTGATGTCATGGCATGCATAGAAACCATTAGGCCGACGAGCATCGAGACCTCCGCCCCAGCGGCTTAACAATCTGCCTTCGCTGTCAAAAATACTGACCCGACCTCCGGTTGGCAGTGGCGGGCGTTTCTGCCATGGAAACCGTCCGTTCTGGTTTCCGAGCTCAGCGACGAAAAATGTATTGTCTGCACCGGAAAACACCTGACACGGTCGAACAACATCAGCCCACGTCTGCAGCAACTGACCAGCACGATTAAAGATCTGGATACGACTGTTTTCTCGATCTGCGACGAGAATTCGACCGACCGCATCAACGCAGATTCCGTGCGGCACGTTGAAGCGGCCATCTGTATCGCCGCGGGCGCCCCATGTCCGGACCAGATGACCATCTGTGTCGAAATGATGAACACTTGCGTTGCCGTAACCATCGGCAATGAATAAATGACCGTCTGGTGCGACAGCAACGTTCGTCGGCAGATTGTACGGGCCAGCACTGCTGATTGAACGATAATCGAAGCCGTTGACGCCCGTCTGCGACGGGTTGCCGGCTGGTCCGATGTTTCTTAGAAACTGTCCCTCCGGCGTGTACTGTGCCACGGAATGGCCGAGGTCATCCGTCAGATAAACAGTTTGGTCCGGTGCTGAGGTGATGCCGTGGGGGCGAACGAAAACGTCTTCGCCCCATGCGTTAAGGAACTGGCCATCGGGCTGAAAAATCAGGACGGCGGGATTACCGCGATTAAATACAAAGACGCGATCGTCCTGTGCTATTGCGACACCAATCGCTTCGACGAAGCCAATGTCTTTCGGTATCTGCGGCCAGTCAGGAACCGGCTGATACTGCCAGTGTCCCTGTCCCAGTACAGGTTTGGTTTCGGTATGGTGAGTCATCAATATGCGAATTCGCTAAACATTTGACAGACGTATTGAACTTGCAATGTAAATCTTCTTCATTCCTTAGCCTCAGCTCTCAGCGTTTGAGGCATTGGCCTTAGTCAACTCTTAATCACCTTGTCGATCAGGCTCTGCGACACGCCGCATTCCTGAGCCGATGCCACGATCTGCTGCCAAGTTTTGTTGTCCAGTTCGATGCCGTTGTCTGTCCGTTCCTGTCGGCGTTCGACTTCTACTTCTCCCGGAACAAGGACCGGGTTTCCAGCGGTGGCTGGCTTGCAGCTTTTCACAAAATCGATGTATCGCGCGGCATCCGGGCCAAAGAAATTCTGCACCGGGAGTTGAGAAGGATCCACGAATATCGACAACATGCCCTGTTCCAGTCGTGTCTTGCCTTTTTGGCTGCAGCCGTTCCCCGTTAGCGCTCCAGCAAGCAATTCCACCATGAAACTCAATCCGTATCCCTTGTGTCCGGCGATGGGAAGAATGGCTCCCATGGGGGGACCGTAGAAGGCATTGGGGTCACTGGTCGGCTGCCCGTTCGCGTCCAGGATCCAGTTATCGGGGACCAGGTTCCCGGCATTACGTGCAACTTTAAGTTTTCCTTCTGCGGCTGCTGCGGCTGCAATGTCCAGGATGATGTGTGGTCGGCCTTCGACAGGAACTCCGATTGTTACAGGGTTCACCGACAGTCGCGGTTCCACCCCGCCCGCGGGTACGACAAACATTCCTTTGCCACTTGTGTTCACGAAATGCAGCGAGACGCAGCCCGCATCAGCAGCCAGTTCTGCCCAGTGCCCGATGCGGCCCAGATGTCCGCTGTTTCTTACAGCGACCACCGCTGCCCCGTGCCGCTGACATTTTTTCAGTCCCAGTTCAACAATCTGCATGCCGATCGACTGACCGTAGCCCTGTTGCCCATCCACAAGTGCCAGCGAGTCCATCTCGTGGATGATTTTCAGCTGTCGATTGGCGACGACATCTCCGTTTCGCAGCCATTGAATGTAAATTGGTGTGCGAATTACACCATGCGAATCGTGTCCGGCAAGGTTCGCTTCCACAAGGTGATCGCCGATTAGCTCTGCTTCTGACTGTTCAGATCCATTCGCTGCAAAGATGCCTGAAACGAGTCGGCGAAGAGGACCGTGAGGAAAACGCATGGTTGGCAATCGTGGAAGTGTGGAAGGTGCGGATTCTGTTCTACTGCACGAAATTACAGTCGACTATCGGAAAACTGCTGCACCTATTCATAAAAGCAACCTGGGGCTGAGTCAAGTTGCTCGGTGAAAGCGTTGATGACCTCGAGCGAGCGAAAGACTCGCGACCCCACTTTCCCACAAAGAAAACGACGATGTCGCAAGGCGTATTACTGCGGTTGGTCACGAGCAAGACAGGCATGCTGAGGAGCCAGCACAGCCCGATTTCATATTTCGTGGCTTCGATAACAGCCTGTGATCCGTTCCGATTCCGATTCTCCACAGCTCGCACGTCAGCCTGCCAACGTGAAGTATCGTGCCGCAGCTGATCAAGTGTGTGGTCTTCGCGGAGCGCTGCGGAAACTATCTATACACTTCAGCCACGGTCCGGGCGGAATCGACGGGGATGATCCGTTTGTCGTTCAGGCGATAATGTCTGCAGCGACATTGCCGTGTACATCGGTCAGGCGAAAATCGCGGCCGGCATAGCGATATGTCAGCTGCTCGTGATCCAGCCCAAGCAGGTGCAGAATCGTTGCGTGCCAGTCGTGAATGTGGCACTTGTTTTCAACCGATTCGTAACCATGTTCATCTGTCGCTCCGTAGCTGAAGCCACCTTTGACACCGCCGCCCGCCATCCAGGTGGTGTAGCCTTTGTTATTGTGATTGCGGCCATCGCCCCCCTGAGCAGCCGGAGTGCGTCCGAATTCACCGCCCCAGATGACCAGCGTGTCTTTCAACATGTCTCTTTGTTTTAAATCCCGCAGCAATCCGGCGATGGGCTTGTCGCAGGCCTCGGCGCGAGCCTTATGATCGACCGAAAGATTGGTGTGCTGATCCCAGCTTCCGTGAGTCACTTCGACGAAACGCACACCTGCTTCGACAAATCGTCGCGCTAACAGGCACTGCTTGCCAAAGCTGTCGGTGGGGCTATCGTCCGCTCCGTACATTTCGAGCGTGGACTGACTCTCTTTGGAGGTGTCCATCAACTCGGGGATGGCGTCCTGCATCCGAAACGCCAGCTCAAAAGATTCGATAACGCCTTCGACGCCCGGCTGATACTGTTCACGCAGTACTTTTTCATGATTGAGCGCCTGAATCAGATTCAGCTGTTTACGCTGCTGTTGTTGACTGAGCGCGGGGTTCTTAATGTCCGGTACGATTTCGCCAGTGCCGCCGCGGGGCGAACGCGAGCCGCGTCTGCCGCGTCCGATTCTGGAACCACCGTAAATCGCCGGCAGGAACGAACTGCCATAGTTGCCTGAGCTGCCTGACGGGGCATTGAGCGATACGAAGCCCGGAAGACTGTCATTTTCTGTCCCCAGTCCGTACAGACTCCAGGCACCCAGGGATGGACGAATGAACTGTGCGGTTCCCGTATGCATCTGTGTCATAGCACTTGGATGTACCGGCTGGTCACACTGCATGGAGCGGATCAGAGTGAGGTCATCAGCCTGATCAGCGACGTTCGGAAACAGGTCCGAAATCCACAGGCCGCTGTTTCCCCGCTGTCGGAACGTCCACGGTGACTTCAGCAGCGAGCCCCCATACCTGCCGCCTTTACCGTGATCTTTGATCAGTTGAGGTTTGTAGTCGAACGAATCGACATGAGACGGGCCGCCCTGCATACACAGAAAGATGACGCGTTTTGCCCGGGCCGGAAAGTGTGGTGATTTTGCGGCCAGTGGATTCCGGTTGCCTGATTGTTGAGCCACACTTGCAGCGCTGAGGCCCGCGAACGCAAGGTAGCCGAATCCCGCGGAAGCGTTTTTCAGAATCTGACGTCGTGAGAACATGGCAATTTCCGATTCAAAGATGGTTAGACGATTCGTGTGTTTCAAGAAAACTCGTTTCGAACTGTGTCTGATGGTTGTGGTTGCAGGCATCCAGGTTCCGGGAGAGTGCCTTTTGCTGCTAGTTGATATAACGGAATTCGGCCGATGCCAGTAAGCTCTGACACAGCGCGGACAGCGTTTCTGCACTGCGCGAGCGGTAGCTTGTTGAAGTCGAAAAATTTCGAACGAACGATAAGGTGGCAGATCGTTCGCCGGATGTTGGCGGACGGCCATAAGCCAGCAGGAATGCATAGTTGATCTGTTCAGCCGGTTTTGAACTGACTTCTGTGATGCGCTGCGCGAACGACTCACTCTGCTGAATCACGAAGCGATTGTTCATCATGTAGAGTGCCTGGTTCGCAGTGTTCGACGATTCGCGCTGACCGGTAATGGCACTTGAATCAGCTCCATCAAAAACCTCCAGTGAACGCGGCTCCTCGTTGCGTACGATCGGTAGATACACACTGCGGAACTTTGTGTTTTCCATATCCAGCTGATTGGTTACTTGCCGAGCGATTTCACCCGGAACTGGTCCTGCCCCACCGCGTCTGCCCCGCTGAAAGGGACGCCCGGCAGGCCCACGGAACTGTGGCCCCCCCGCAGTGCGAGCGTTTTTCGCTGCCTGTTCAAAGGCCTTCCGTGCGATGTCACGAGGATTGCCCAGGAAGCCACCTTGAACTCGAGTGTAACCGGCCTTCGCGACCTCTGATCCCCGCGGACGATCGAATTCGATTTCTCCGCTGATACTCAACATTGCGTCACGAATGGCTTCCGCATCCAGTCGCCGAGGGTTGGCTCGCCAGACGAGAGCGTTGTCCGGATCTAATTCGTGATATTGCTCGTTATACGTCGATTTCATTCGGTAAATACGCGACGTTGCTATCTCTCTGATCATCGTCTTGATCGACCAGTTTGACGCCATGAACTGAGCCGCAAGATGGTCGAGTAGTTCCGGATGACTGGGCGGTTGTCCTGTGACTCCAAAGTTTTCCATGGACGTAACGATTCCCTGACCAAGCAGGTGCTGCCAGATTCGATTGACCATGACACGTGCTGTCAGCGGGTTTTCTTCACTGGCAAGCCACCGCGCCAATTGCAGCCGACCGCTTGAATCAGTGTCGATTTTGACAGGTTCTGAACAGAGGACCTGTGGAAAACCCCGTTGTACCAACTGCGCTGGCTGATCAATTTCCCCTCGCACCAGCAACTTTGCGTTGACCGGGACGTCACGTTCGAGTACTCCCATGCAATAACTGATCGGTTGTCCACCGTCGTCCACGACTGCCAGTTTTCCTGACAGTTCTGCCAGCTCGTTATTCATGCGAATTCGATTTCGTTGTGCGTTCTTCGCATCCGTGCCCGTACTCCCACGACGATTGTTGAGGCGATATTCAGTGGCTTCGCGAAGCTTGTCGGTCATGTCCTGTTTTAGGCTGGCGAGTTCCTGTTCCGAGTAACTTCTGTCGTAGGGATTCGGGTCGCTGACGGGCAGTCGAATCAGGCTGCTGTTTCTTTTTGACTGAACACCACTGAATGTGCCGAACTCAGAGGGTGGATTGCCGAAGTAAGTCGTAACGTTGCGGAATACGCCGGCCAATGCGTAATAATCCGTTTGAGGAATGGCGTCGAATTTGTGGTCGTGACACCGTGCACAGGCAACCGACATTCCCAGAAACACTCGAGTCGTGGCGTCGATTTGTTCATCTGCGACGTCAGCGGCGAATTGAACTCTGTTCTGTTCGTTGACATTCTTGGGGCCGATCGCCAGAAAGGTTGTTGCCACCAGGTTTTCACTCCATTTCTGGTCCGTTTTCGCGGGCAGCAGGTCACCTGCGATTTGTTCCTGGACAAACTTATTGAACGGTTTGTCCTCATTGAAAGAGTCAATGACGTAATCGCGATACCGCCATGCGTGCGGATATGTCATGTTGACTTCCCGCCCCGTTGATTCGGCGTAGCGAACGACATCCAGCCAGTGACGTCCCCATCGTTCACCGAACTGCTCCGTTTCCAGCAGGCGATCCACGGTTTCGGCCACGGCGCGATCCGGATTGCGATTCCACGCGGTTGCGAATCGTTCGATCTGATCCGGAGTTGGAGGCAGACCGACAAGGTCAAAACTCAATCTTCGCAGGACTTGCCATGCTTCTGCGTCATCGGCAGGCTGCAGTCCGGACGTCTTAAGCGTTGACAGAATGAAGCGATCGATAACGGTCTTTGTCCAATCGTCGTCTTCAATCTGCGGAGGTGTCTGCTGGACAGGACTCTGATACGCCCAGAATGACTCTCTTGCCTGCTGAATGTCATCTGAAGTGATTGATGACCGGACCTCTGCAATGCTGGTCACCCGGGGATCAGGGGCCCCCATTTCGATCCATTTCCGAAAATCGTCAATCACCGACTGCGGAAGTTTCCGTTTGGGGGGCATGACGTAATCCTGATGCGTGATGGCATTGTACAACCAGCTTTCCTCAAGATTCCCCGGAACGACTGCCGGTCCGCTGCTGCCGCCGATAAGTGTCAGCTCCTTGCTGTCAAGCCGCAGACCACCTCGCACGTTTCCTGCCTTGTTCGAATGACATCCGTAACACTCTCTCACCAGAACGGGACGAATTTTGGTTTCGAAGAAATCCAATTCATCCCGCGTCAGCTCGTCCGCGTGAATCGATGGTGCGATGATTGACATCATCAAAATTGACGTGAGTTGTAAGCGTGACATGTTGTTCGCCTGTTCTAAGACCGGTGCAATCGTAGTTGTGGACCTCGTGGGGCCGTGCTTCTATTCCGAAGTCGGGCGTTTCGGTTTCTGGCCACCGGCATTGGCCGGTTTGCTGTCGCCTTTCTGACCGCGTCGTCGACCTGCACCGGGTTTCTGGCCGGGGCTGCCGGGACCTCTTTGCTGAGAACCAGCACCCGGTTTGCGTCCGCCGGCAGCGTCTGGCCGTTCACCGTTGCTGCGGCGGTCGCGCAGCGACGTAAACATGGCTGTCAGTTCCGCAGCATTCAGTTTGCCATCACCGTCTTTATCAAATTCGTTTATCATTCGAGCGACCATCTGTTTGGGGTCGCGTTCCGCTCCGGCGCCCGGTCGTTGACCTCCAGCTGTCCGGCGCTGACCATTCTCTTCTTTGGCGCGTTCGCCACGTTGACGGCCTGGTGGTTCGGCATCGCACGTCGCAGCCAGTAATACAACAGACAGAACTGCGGCAATTGGAGTCGTGTACTTCATATTAAGTCACCTTTTTAAAGAAGGAAATCAAGTTTAACTGGAGCATTTTTCGATCTGATGTGCAGGCTGTTGGCGGCAACAGGCAATGTCTTCCCATCAAAGATCATTTGTTTGATGCACATCCGAGTGTCTTCCGCTCCAGTGTGATAAACGCGACGTCCGTTGCTGCCTGGACCGCCGAATGCATGGTATTTCTGAATTCGGCGGATTTTCCGAGGGATTTGTATGATTCCACTGCCTGAGCTACTTCATAAATCGCCAAACCGCTGGTTTTCGGCAGCTCTCTTCGTCCGCCGAAAGGTTCAACAGTTGTACCTTGGGTCTTTCATTACTTTCCGAGAGCGGCGTTAGAGACAAAACACCCGAATGTTCCTGTCGATTCCCCGTTTTTCTGCTTATTGAGTTCCTTTGACGGAATTGAACAACATCGGATGGCAGATGAATCTGAAACGACATCCAGACTGATCGCTCAGCTGAGAGGCGGCGAAGACGATGCGCTGGCGGAGCTGTTTACGAATTATCGAGACCGTCTGAAAAGGATTGTCCGGTTTCGACTCGACTATCGTCTGGCCGGTCGGATCTCCGAATCGGACGTGATTCAGGAGTCGTATCTGAGCGCCCGGCAGCGAGCGGATTATTACCGAGGCAAACCGGAAATGCCGTTCTTTGTCTGGCTGAGATTGATCGTCAATCAGAAACTGGTGGATCTGCACCGTCAGCATCTGCAGGCGGAAATGCGCGATGCGCGCAAGGAAATTTCAATTGATCAGCCAGCGGTGTCACCGCATACGTCTCTGGCAATGGCCGCGCATCTTGTCGGGCAGGCAACGTCTCCAAGTCGTGCGTTTTCGCGTGTTGAACGAATCGCAACTCTTGAAGAGGCACTGAACCAGATGGAGCCGATTGATCGTGAGGTAATTGCACTGCGGCACTTTGAGGAACTGACCAACACCGAAGTCGCGACAGTCCTTGACATTGACGTTCAGGCGGCCAGCAAACGATACGTGCGCGCGATCAAGCGGATGAAGGAGATTGTGTCAGCCATTCCGGGATTCGATGAGGTCTGACTATGGGAACGGCCGACCCTGTGGCGAAGTGAGAGGCCGACGATTATCAAGAGGAGGACGACGATTGTCGCGACCACCTGGCCGACCTACGATTCGTACGGCCCGTTCAATTTCTTCTCTGTCCAGCAGCCCATCCTGTGGAATCAGGTCGAAGTCGTCAAAGTTGTCGGCGACTCGCCTCATGCCCCCCGACTGCGGGAGACGTCGAACGATATTGAGTTCGGCTCTGCTGACTTTTCCGTCGCTGTTTGTGTCGATACGCCAAAACCATTCTGCCGGCCCAATGCGGTTTCCCGGCGGTGGTCGCATATCCCGTTCATCATTCGGTTCCGGCGAAGTGTCGTCGGTCGTCGGTTCAACCGGCTCGTCCCCAGTTTTCTGCGTGTCGAGTGGTGTGCCGGACGTATCATTTGTCGTCTTGCCTGCTTCGGCTGTTGCCGCGGCCAGACGTTGGTTCGCTCGACGATTACGCGAAATGATGGCTGCGACGGTCAGCACTGCAAACAGCACAATCATCACAGCGGAGGCTGACACCACCGCATAGAACCATTTTGGAAACCGTCCTTTTCTTATTCTGCTGCGTCCGGTTGTTCGGTTGAATTCTTTTCCGTAGCTGGTCGTTGCCACGGCAGCAGCGCCGAAATCTTCGTTCCAGAAACCGTCATCGTATGCCGCATCGATGCTGTTGTCTGCACTGGATGCCCGTTCGGCCCTGGCACGTGCTTTCGGCAATTCAGTGCCGGCCCATGTGATGTACTGATTCTGCTGCTGCTCAGCGCCGGCAACCATTTTCTCAAGAATTGATACAGCCGCCGCGTACTGGTGTTCCTGATACAGCGAACGCGCCAGTTCGTATTGTTCTTTCGTGCGAACCAGTTCCGGCGAAGACACCTGAGTGGCCAGTTCAGGCACTTTCGGAGACACGCTGTCGTCGGTGTCCGACTTAAGTATTTCGGTCAGCGCGACGGCAAGGGCCTGCATTGATTCGTAGCGATCTTCAACGTTCTTGGCCATCGCTTTCTGACAGATATCCACGACTCTTCGATCAAGCTGTGGCCGCACTGCCGAAGCGTCCGGTGGGTCATCAGAAAGTACTGCGTTGATAATCGACATCAGACTGCCATCTCCGGGGAAAGGCAGTTCCCGTGTCAGCAACTCATACAGCAGTACGCCCAGTGCATAGACATCGCTGGCGGGGCCGATCACCGTGTGTTCGCCGCGAAGCTGCTCCGGAGACATGTAACCGGGAGACCCTACGACCGTCCCGTCCAGTGTCAACCGGGCCTCGACCTTTTTCGTCCCTGACAGCGGTGTTGTCTGCTCTGTCGTGGGACCGGACTGCTCTGGTTCTTCTGTGCCGAACTGCCTTGCCAGACCGAAGTCCATCACGATGGGTTCATTGCGGCGACTGACCATGATATTCGCCGGTTTCAGGTCTCGGTGCACAACACCGTGTGCGTGTGCTTCATGCAGAGCAAGGGCGACCTTTCGCACGACTCGAAGTACGCTGGCGACCGGCGGCAATTTTTTTGATCGGAGCAGGTCCGAAAGTGGTCGTCCTTCGATATACGCCATACTAATGTAGTGAATGCCTCCGATCTCACCGACGTCATACACCGGACAAATGTTCGCATGCTGCAGGGTCGCGGCAGAACGAGCCTCTCGGTAAAAACGACTGACCAGATTCGAGTCTGAATTACGTGCGAACTTAGGTGTCTTCAGAGCAACCTTGCGATCAAGCTGCGAATCGTGCGCGAGGTAAACAGCGCCCATTCCGCCTTCGCCCAGAGATCGTTCGATCTTATAGCGGCCAAACTCCGCTGGCATTGCGTCAGGTTTTTTCTCCGTTCGTTCGTCGCCCCGTTTCAGCAGTTCCAGCATCGCAATCGAGTCAAGGAACTCTTCCACTTCGCTGGTTTGTTCCGCAGGGAATCTGTGTGTGTAATCAGTGACCGACGGGTTCTCGCCCCGTCGAATCCGATCGGCAAAATCCTCGCCCAATTCGTTGAGCAGTTCTTCGCTGAGAGGATTCGTCACCATTCGACGGCTTCTTAAAGAGGGTCCAAGAGCCCACAGTGTCCACAAAATCGTAATTGATACCAGTTGAGTTCGTTTCGACAACCCGAACATACGTCGACGTTCCACGCTGTGCAAATAAACCTCGTGTCAGACCTGTCGGACTGTGAAATCTTCTGGTTTTAACCAGTGTTTTGGGCATTAGAGCCGGTCGTATCGCATTGATTCCCGTGAACGCAACGTCAGGGGAATTCCACGCTTTTCATCGACGTCGGCCGCTCGTGCCCTGATACACTCGGTTTCACTGTGTTGGCTCAGAATAATACCGATCATTTTGGTCTCACCGATAGCGACGTTGGGAGACCTCATCTCTTGATGCTGGTCAACGGACGCTGCCCGGCTAGGCATCTTAGATTGGACAAACATCGTTGCCCTTGAGTCTCCATTCTCAGGCCCTTGTTTTACATGACCAACGCTTTAGAATACCGCATCGTAACGTTGCTGCAAAACTTGCCATGGCCAGTCGGCTGCAAGGCTGGCGGTTGGCGTTCTGCGTGACCCTGTGATATCTACAGGGTTGGCGATTTTCCGAGAGTGGCGGAATTGGCAGACGCGCTGGATTTAGGATCCTGTGCCGGTAACGGCGTGGGGGTTCGACTCCCCCCTCTCGGACTAATGAAAAACAAGGGTTTGCAGCCAATTGGTCGCAAACCCTTGTTTCGTTTTAAGAGCGAGTTCTACATTAGTTCTACATGGACGTTTCAGCGACCCAAATTCAGGACGGGTTGCCAGCAACATTTGGCGTCGAGTTTCAGGCCATTGAGAAGCTTGTGGATACGGCCCATTTGCCTCGCAGAACTCTCGCGGCGAAGAATTCAGTTCAGTTCATGAATTGGCACAGTTGAAAGAGCACCTGTTCGAATGCCCACGGCCTGATACATAATCTTTCTGGGCGGGGAGTATTGAGACAGTACAATGCTCTGGCCTCCTGCAAACGCTTTGATTTGAACCGCGTGTTCGTCTTTGCAGTCCAGATCGACATACAAGTGAATCGTCTCACAAATGTGGACGAGTAGTTCCTCTGTTCGGTCACAGTCGCTCCAATTCCAGCCGGGAAGCAATCGTTCCAGTTCTCGCTTTTCGTCGTAGGAATAGCAGTCTTCGTCACTGGCAAGATTTGCGATCAATCGTAGCCAGTGCATGGCATCTGCAACATTCCGGACCGAACGTCTCAAGTACCAGATGGCTGCGTGTTCCTTTCCACCGATGTCGTTCGCTGTTATGTCGGGAGTGTCATCGACGTCCATTATAATTCTTTCTCTGGCGGTATAGGGGAAGGATTCAGGAAGGGTTGTCGATCGGCTTGTCATCAGGCCGACAGACACGTCGGACGTTCGCCGCTGATCGCAATGCTGGTTTTGTGTTGATGTAGTACGTCTCCGTTGTCGCTACAGAGGAATGCCCCAGGAAATCCTTCACGACGACAGTGGGCACCGCATTGGCAATCAGCTCTGAAGCACAGGTCGACCGGCAGTCTTTGGGGACATAATGCTGTCCCTCTGGGATCTCAGCAGCGTCCTGAATCAGGTGCCAGTCAGTGTAGATCGCACGATAGGTGTTGAAGGGCCAGTCCAATACATAGTCCTGAGGACTTGAGCCTGTGCATTCCGCCTTCCACTCCTTCAGGATTTCGGCCATCTCAGGGGCAATAGGGACAGTTCGCTCTTTCCGGCTTTTTGACGTCGATGCCTGTACTCGGACCTCAAACTTCGAAAAAACTACGTCATGCCATATGAGACTCAGGGTTTCTCCACGTCGGAGACCGAGGTAATAACTGACGTACAGGAATGCTCGCCACCAACCGCAGGATCGTTTGGGCAGATTCAATGCGGGAGTAAGGGCCGCGATCATGGCGAGGAAGTCTTCTTCGGGCATGATCGTTGGCTTCTTACGATCCTCTTTCAGAAAGATCGGGCCAAAGTCCGGGACATCGCTGATAAGTTTTCGACGCTCCGCCCATTTCAGGGCTGCTCGAATGTGTCGTACGTCGCGATTGACTGTTGCATACGAACCGACTTCCAGACTTCGTTCATTGACAAAGTCCTCAAGCACGACGTGGTCGACGTCCCGCAGGAGTTTCGGCTTCGACAGCACGGTAAAGAATCTCAGGCTGCGTTCGTAGAAGTCGTACGTCGCCTTCGGCTTCAGGGACGCATGCTTCGTCAGAAACAGAGAACAGAAGTCTTCCCACGTAATTTCGCTCTGGGCTCGACGTCCGGCACCCAGTTCGTGTTCCAGCTGCCGCCGTTGTTGTTCAGCTTCTTTTTTGAGCGTCGTCTTCGTCGAACGCCACTTCTCTTTCCAGCCGTTTCCGTCTACTGTTGGTTCCCAAAAACGGAGATACCAATTGGGCGACTTGCCGTTGGGATGTTTCAGGACCTTTACCGTTCTGACCAATTCCTGCATTTTCAGACTCCACCTTCTTTGATTCTGCGATGGTCCAGATTCTTGCACATGCAGGCTGCAATCAGGCTGCAGTGGGGCTGCAGCACTGCAGTTTCTTTGCAGCCGTCAACAATCTGGGGACGCAGGATCTACTCGATGGAACAAAGTCTCGTGCTCGTCGGCGTTAATGCCCTGAGCACCGTGGTGAAATGCAACAACGTATAAACTCAAGAATGCACCGTCTGTCTGAACATGGTCTCCATCAATAAAACGCTGGATCAGAGGGCTGTCCGGTGCTTCGTGAACGCCCCAGTCCGTAAGGGTGGGAATGTCAATCGCGATGCCGATACCAGTCTGATCAACTACGCCCATCTCCAAGTCGTGTCAGTGTGCGGCTGGACCTCACGGAATCGACGAAACCGGTAGTCTTGTGGCGGTCAAACCCACTGTTTTGTGCCGATGGCCACCATTAACCTGTTTGATCGCCGAACGTTAGGTGCTGCCAGTGCCGTGATCTGACCCATAGCTTGGCCACCCAATGTCTCGCTCCTCAATTCCTCGATGCGGACTTCTTCTCAGTATTCATCATCATCGAACGCGTTGTGGTATGTGCTAGATTCAAACGCGTCTTCGAGTTCCTGTCGTGTCTTCAGCCCGTTCGGAAACATTGAGAGGTCGTGGCCAAAGTACGATGCGATCTTCGCGATTGGATGCTGCTCGCTTTCCTCGTCTGTGATTGGACGGCCATAGACTTCGCCGCTGTCGTCACTGACGAAACCGCTCTCAGGCAGGCTGAGTTCGTCGACAAACGCCT
>JAQWOH010000082.1 GCA_029245955.1 Fuerstiella sp.
CACCGTCCGCGTCCGTGTCCGCACCGCTGTACGTCACGGCTGCCGTCTGCGTGACCGCTCCGCTGTAAACCTGTTCGCCCGTCGTCGTCACGTTGCCACCCAGCTCACTGGCACCGCTCACCGTCACCGTGGACGCATTCACCGTTGATTCACTGTCGACGTGATCGGCCGCCAGATCAATCACACCGGACACCGCCCCTGCAAAACCCGCTCCCCCCACGATGGTCGTATTCAATCCCCCGCCCGCCAGGGTACTCCCGAAATCGATCGCTTCACCGTCCGCGTCCGTGTCCGCACCGCTGTATGTCACGGCTGCCGTCTGCGTGACCGCTCCGCTGTAAACCTGTTCGCCCGTCGTCGTTACATTCGCACCGAGATTTGTCGTCCCCGAAACGCTGAATGTCGTAACGTCTGTAATCGCCCCATCGATGTCGGCAT
The DNA here is from genome assembly GCA_029245955.1 of Fuerstiella sp. GTDB lineage: Bacteria > Planctomycetota > Planctomycetia > Planctomycetales > Planctomycetaceae > Fuerstiella. The sequence goes on from JAQWOH010000082.1 coordinate 439, forward strand.
TCCCCGTGATCTGCAGTGCATTACCACCGCCCACGACCGTATTGACCGTGTTAACGGTGGAACCCGTCAGGATGCGGTCGCCCCCGCTGAGTGTCACTGCTCCCGTATACGTCTGACTACCTGCGGTTGTCAGGTCAGTTCCGAGGGACACAGTGAGGCCCGTAGCCGTCAGGGTGCTTGCGCCCGTAATCGCCGCGTTAATCGTCATAGCGCCAGTGTGATTCAAATTGACCGAACCACCACTAGTGACGATCGTCCCCCCCGTGTTCTCAAAGGCAGCACCGGACGAATCAAACGCACCACCAGCCGTCGTGACCGATGCGTTGATGTCGACGTCCGTCGTCGCATTGAAGTTTACGCTAAGCGCTCCGACCGTAGAGGAAATGGATGCGTCGACGGTGATCCCACCGTCTGCCGTAAACGTCAAAGTACGGTTGGCGGCTCCGATGTACGCAATTGCATCTACAACGGTAATATTTCCGACACCCGCCAAACCACTTGTTGTGTTGACGTCCACATTTGACAGGTTCAGCTGAGTCAACAACGTTGTAATGTTCAGATTGGATGGCGTACTCATCGTATCGGCGAACTGTCCACCGCCAAACGTCATCGTACCCGTATCCACAGCATTTGAAACCGTGATATCCGTGGGGTCCAACAACAGAGTTCCATCGGCCCCGGAAACGGCACGGAGGTCGGCCACACCGCGAAATTCGAGGTACTCTTTTCCCGATACTTCGGCAAAACCGCCATCTCCGCCGTCCGCTCCTCCTCGTGCTTCAATCTGCCCGCTGAACGAAGTCACCTCATCGGACCAGACAATCACAGTGCCGCCATCGCCCTCAGCAACGGCGTCTGCCTCGATAAGAACACCAGCATCGACAAACGTCATGATTGAATTGGGAACGTCTTCATTGCTTCCCTGAAAATCTCCCCCAATGAGAATCTTCCCGCCACCCATTTCTCCGGAAGCACTGAGATGGGCGTCTTCGAATAACCCAACACGTTCACCAAACAGGTCAACGGTGCCCCCTGTTGACGTCGATGATGACACGTCGATCGTACCGGACACCGACAACGATCCCTCTGTACCGGCTTGCAGCGAAACTCGACCACCCTCACTGTGAATAGCCGCATCCGCATCAAGATTGATATCACCGCTGGCATGCAGGGTTGCGGTGTCGGCGGTGTTGCTTCCGATAAGATGCATGCTTTCGGATTCATTGATACCAACGTCACCAGTGCTGTTGAATTGCAGACTGCCGAAGTGGAGTTCATCAGCAGCGTCATCACCAATTGAAATATTCGCAGCGGTAAGAGACGCATGGCCGGCAATGTCAATATGGGCACCGTCAGCAGAAGTCAGGTCCCCTTCAGCCATGACAGTCAGGGGGCCTGTAAGAGACACATCTCCCAGTTCAAGACCATCCTGATCGATGACATCCAGACTGCTGCCATTGACGGACAGCGTATCAAAGTCCGCACCGGCCAGGCTCACAACGCCCCCGCCGGTGATAACCAGGTCTGATACAAAGAACTCGTTCAGGCTGGTCACGAACCCCAGCTCGCCGGTCAAGGGCGTTACCACTCCGTGTGTTGGCTGGAGTGTCTGAGCGTCTATGTCGATGGCGGTGATCGGCGACAGCTGTCCGGTTGAGTTATCAATGGTCAGCGTCCGACCGCCGTCGGAGATTTGCACACGTCCGGAAAGGATATCCGGATTCACCGGATCGGCAAACCAATTGCCGTGTTCCAGTTCGAATTGAAAACTGCCTGAAGCAGAACTGGACTCAATGAAGAGTGCGTCGCCCGCGTCAAAACCGTCCAATTGGAGAATTCCACCGACACCAATCCCAAAACCCGCGTCCAGCAGCTGCCGTTCTTCCAGTCGTGTTACGCGCAGCTTCCCCGACGTCCGAGCGATTGTATGCGCACGGCGAGCGAGAAAGCGTTTCCGCAGACGATTGAGAAACTTCCTTAATGACATAAACGCAGTTGGCCCTTTCGCTTATGATTTAACTGGCGGCTTCAGCGAACCGTATGTATCGACAGCAAATCAGAGATTAGTGGGGACTTCAGAGTTGAACTCGCTCCCCTCCCCTTTTCCCGTACCGACACAATAGCCCCGGGGTGGCCTGCGTTCGGGATATCCCGTTCGCAGAACATATTACCGACTTTGCGGGGTGCATAATGAATGGATTATCGCTGCAAAACAGGTTGAACCGATGAATTCACGGATTTTAACAACACGCCCCTATACAGCCCGATGTAAGTCATAGAGCATTGTATTCTCAGGGAAAGTGCCGATGGATCGCCGAAAACTACTATTCTCGTTCTGGTTTGTTCTGTGCCTGCCAAATATACAGGCCCAACAGACCCAGACACCAGTGTTGGCTCCCCATCCTGAGCCTTTCATGGAAGGTCTCCAGACTGATCTGCCTGATTATGTGGGACTTGCTCTGAGGTGTACCAATGGCATCGTGACTGAAAATGCGGCTGATCGACATTCCGGTAACGTTGTTGCCCCCACCCTCACAGCCAATCTACGAAAGATGCCGCAACACATTCGCGGTGGCGGACTGTCGGAAATACCACAGCAGAACGCTCCGTTACCAAACCATTTTTCCGCCGTAAGTCGTACGATTGTTACGCTTGGCAGGAATATGACTGCGGAGCAGGCGTCTAAGAAACTGGAGATCACCGGACCTCTGTCCGAAGTTTCTCTCAGTTCCGCCATTCGTCGGGAATCCGTCAAGGGGATACCTCTAAAGGAACCGGAAAACAGCGCACAGAAGACTTTCGCGGCCGTGGGTGTTCAGTACGAGCACAGCTTTGCCAGGCAATTCCGTCCGAAACGAAACCGCCACCCGATCTGGTACAAGCCTCTGTACTTCGAAGACCCGAATCTGGAACGATGCGGGCGGGGTGGTGGAATCATCAATGAAGCCCTGTCCGCGGTTCGATTCTTTGGACGAGTCCCTGCTCTTCCCATCATGCTTGCAAACGATCCGCCGGGCAGTTGTGTGCGGGCTCTGCCGGACTGTCCCACATGCCATAAATTCGGCCATGATGCTTACCTGAAGGTACCAGAGCCTGACGGAGCGCTGCTACAGATCGCTGCCGCAGTCGGCCTGATCTTCCTGATTCCGTAAGGTCGCCTTGCTGGACCTGAAAGAATTCGTGACTACCATGGGGGTTCTCACGCTGGCCTGTGTCGATTTTCCGACATCGCTGGCAAAGACAATTCTACTAGCACTCAGATGCATAATTGCCCGATACGGCAAGACTCAGCAGCTGTTCCGTCGCTCGCGGCCAGGAAAGGAAAAGAACGTGGCAGAACTCGATGTCTACAAGGAATGGCTGGGCATTCCGGAAGGCGACCGACCACCAGACCTCTACACACTTCTTCGCGTGGTTCAGTTCGAAGACGACGCAGAAAAGATCCAGAACAACTATCGCAAGCTGAACGCTCACGTGCGGAAGTATGCAACGGGACAATACCTGAAGGAGTCGCAGGATCTGCTGAACGAAATGGCCAAGGCCATGTTGTGTCTGACAGATCCGGACTCAAAACGTGACTACGACGAGAGTCAGGGGCGAGAGTTTCAGCCGGATCAGTCCGAGGGTACCGACACAGTTCTGCAGTATCTCGTTTCTCATAAGGTCATCAAACGCGCTCAGGTTTCCGAAATCGAGCACTTTGCGGAGGCTCGTGGTATTTCCCACCGAGACGCAGTTGTGCAGATGAAGCTTGCCGAACCAAGTCAGGCCACACGTGCGCTGGCGGCCGAGTTGCGGCTGTCATACGTTGATCTGGCGGACATGCTGCCGGAAGACGAAGCGCTTGATCAATTACCAAGACAGGTCGTGAAGCGTCATACATGCCTGCCCCTGTTCGAAGATCGCGGCAAACTGATGGTCGCCTGCGTTGACGAACCGTCCCCCGAACTGGAAGACGAAATTCGAATGCGATACGGGATGCCCATGCGCGCATCCCTGGCAGTGCCTCGCAGCATTCAGCAGGCCATCGCCAAGTACTACGCCAAGGGCATGCGAGATGAAGCAGTTGCTGAAGCGGCCCCGGTAAAATCCGGAAAAGCGGCGAAAGGCGCCGTCCCGAAACCAAAAAAGGCCAAAGCCAGTGCGGTTCCGATAAGCGACGAAGACAAAGCTCAGCGCAAACAGATCAGCCTGATCATCATCTGCTGGTCACTGATCGGAACGATCATGGGAATCCACTCCCTTGCCCTGATGGGTACGGGCGGCATGATTACCACGGGCGTCGTTGTCGCGGCCGTAGTGACCGGGATACTGAAACTGACATACTGGAAATAGATGTCCGTTCGTCCTGATCCTGTTGTGTATTCAACACCACACGACCGACAACATCGTCCAGCGACACGGACATTTTCCCCGATCGTTCTTTGTACGGTCAGCCGCCGCCCGTCGTCGGCCACGTGCGGCACTTGAGACAGCACACAGCGTTCACCGTCCCGGAACACGATGATGTCGCGCCGCGAATACCAATGAAGCCGGTTTGTATGTCAGGCCCCGCGTGGCCTTAATAATTTCCGGCGACACACCACTGGTCGCAGCGTAGTAGGCATCTGCAACGGTCGTTCTGACGAAAACACTAATCCACAGCAATAACAATCGTTAATGCCAGATGTTGACCGGCGCTGCGGAATCGCCCGGGCAGAGAACGGTACGTTTCCGGGGAATCGGGCATTTCAGCCTTTTGAACATGCGAGTCCGGGGAATATCTGAAGAACGGCTGTTCGCACCCCCCCAAAGGGAACCCTGATACAAATCATGAACGTACGTACCATCAAGGCACGTCTGCGCGAGTGGGCAGGTGCAGGTCAACTCTGGCGTGCATCGTGTACAGCCGAAACTGTCGACCGTCGTGAACAAGCTGGCCACTGGACTTATTGTCACTGACCGGCAGCAGTGGACCGTGCGAACATTTTTTCCAGACCCGCAGATCGTCAGAAACAGCCATATACGTGCACCAGTCCCGTGGCTTCATCGGTGATCCGGTCCCATGCAGCACGGCGTAATACCGTCCTTCGTATGTTATGACCTGATTCATGGCAATCATCAGTCTGTCATATTCAGCAGGACCAGGAATGATCAGCGGTTCGTCGCTGACATTGGTCCAGACATTCAGGTCTGTCGAAGTCGCCAGCCACACCCCCTGGTCCCGCCGTTCATAGAACAGGTACCACGTTCCGTTTTCAACGAACACTGTTGGCGTCCCGTACGGACCAGGTGGGATCTTAGTCCCGTCGGTCATGCGAACGTCAATCGTTCCGATTCTCTGCCAGGCAATGCCGTCGCTCGACGTGAGTAACTGCGACTGATCACCGGCCCCCTCCGCAAACATGTACAGCTTTCCTTCGTGCTGTACGACCATCATATCCTCCACCCAGAAATCGTCGACTATCGGGTTCTGCGGATGACGACTCCAGGTAATGCCGTCCGTTGAGGTGGCGTAGCCCAGCTTCATGGAAAGCGGCGCCCGTTCAGGGTTGTATCCCGTATACCACAGGCGATAGGTCTCACCGGATTTCAGGATCCAGCCCCGTTCTCGAATCAGAGCGTCCCAGCTTCCTGGCGACGCAGAAAATACCGGGGCGTCCGTCGCAGCTGTCAAGTGCCGAAATGCAGCAGGAAGGTCCTCCGCGTACGAACATTCCGGCAGAAACGCAGACATATATATGGATATGGCGACGATAATCGCGTTGATATTCAGTCGGCGGAATTGATTCAGCATGCGCGGCATCTCCCGATGAGTCCAGAAGCACTTTTACACCTCGTGCTGCACGACATCTGGAAACCCGAGCGTGAGCAAGAGACCTTAAACGAAGCCTTTGTCAGAACATCGCTTGCTTGCGCATCGGGCTACCAGAGGTATTGAAACAACGTGTCGTAATGTATGTTTGTATCGGTACGAGTGTAAGACAATAGTGTTTTCCTCGCAGTAAGAACGCCCCGCCCGTGCAGATCGTTAGTCTTTCCGACGTTCGCGAGCAAGCGGCAACAGAAACTGCGCCAACAGGAAAAGCACGACGGGAGCAACCCAGACGATTCTTGCGAGCTGCAGAATCAGGGGCGGAAGATCGGTCAGTTTAGCCATAATGAGGAACGCCACCATCCCGAAAATGACGTACGTAAGTACGCCGCAGCCCATTGCAGTCATCTGTGTTTTGAAGGCGCTGCGTTCAGAGATTCCATCAAAGTAGACGTCTACTGTACGTCTGCGCCGCAGAGACTTTTTCAGGCCGGCCGTCATTTCCAGAGTATTGGAAAACTGCTCCATGTGGCGCTGACATTCGTTCGTGTCGGCAAGATGATCCGCCAAACGGGCGGCGAGGGCACTGTCTTCCGACGGCGACGTGCTGCCTGCCGGGTCCGGCAGCGCCGTGACGATGCGGCGTTCTTCACCGCTCGATCGAGTTATAAGCAACTGTGCGTCGCTCACCGCACCGGATCCCTTCTCATCACCCGACGACGTGAACACCTGCAGTGGAGAACCTTTACGGAAAGTCAGAATGCCAGGTGGTACGTGCACATCGGAGGCGTCGGAAGCCGCCAGTGTCACTGACCGCGACAACAACCGGCCGTCCGCGCCGGGTACATCAAGCGCCGTGACCCGACTGTACTCAAAACCAAAACTGCAAAGCGCGTCGACGGCACGCAACTGCCAGCGATCCAGCTCCGAATCATCGTCGGTCAGCGGTAACTCCATCGACAGTTGTTGAATATTTCCTCCCACTTCACAGGCGGAACCGGTGTCAGATGGAACATACCAGCGTCCCGTCAGGGGAATAACGCCGAATTGGCTTTCGTCCAGCAGCAGGTGCAACTCAAAGCTATAAGCTGTGGACACTTCATCCGGGGGAATCACAATCACGTGACAGTCGGCCTGTGACGCCTGGCGAGCCAGGGACATAGACGCGTCCACATCTGCGTCCGCCACAACAACGACGTCCACCCCCGCATCAATAATCGCCTCTTCGGGCGAAGCAACCAAAGAAAACGTAATTCCGCGATCAGCCAAAGCCTCCGCCAGTCGACCTGCCACACAGCACGGCCCCACCTGATGATCCGTGGCGGCACAAATAGAATCCGCCAGCAGCCCGGCTTCGGCCAACTGGCCAATGATTGCAAAACGCATCGATCAGAGAACCTGACATGATCCGCAGGAAGAAGAACACACAACAACGTGTATGCTTAACGTTCGGCGGCAAGACCGACAGAGTCCCGCTGATGCAAAACGCACGAGCAGGATTCTACGCTGGATTGTCATCAGATGTGGCCACACCACAGGTTTTTCACCGTCAAATCAATTATTCTCGTCTTGCCGGATTCATACACTAAATTCAAAAACGTCCTGATTGATGCTCCGGAACTCCCGTTTGCCCGGAGAACCAACGAACACCCTTAAAGAAAGATGCCACATGCCGTCCGCTACCTCTCGTGTCCACGAACTGAATCATGCGCTGGCGGCGCACCACCTGAGCCGACTGCGGTCCGTCGACACGTCTCCAGCTGATTTTCGGCAACATGTGCAAACCCTGTCCACTCTGCTGATCGCTGAAGTTACGCGGGAATTACGGACCGAACCGTGCAGCGTGACGACTCCACTGGAAACGATCTCCGGTGAACAGCTGGCTGGTCGAATTGCCGCCGTGCCGATCCTCCGAGCGGGACTGGGAATGGTGACTCCTCTGACCGAGCTGATTCCCGACATCGAAATTTGGCACCTCGGCCTGTACCGCGACGAAGACACGGCCCAGCCCGTTCGATACTACGACAAGCTGCCGCCGGATAACCCCGCCAGTGTGGCGCTGGTGCTGGATCCGATGCTGGCGACAGGTGGGTCTGCATCTGCTGCGATTGAAACGCTGAAAGAATGGGGAGTGCCGAAGATCTGCATGGCGTCCATCATTTCCGCCCCCGAAGGTATCGCACACCTCACGACTGAATACCCGGATGTGCCAATTTACACGTGTGTAATTGACAGCCACCTGAACGACCAGAAGTTTATCGTACCGGGGCTAGGCGATGCCGGAGATCGAATCTTCAACACACTCGGTTGACCGATCAATCGGCTGAAAAACTGTAGATATGCTCCGTCCCGGAGGTTCGTTTGCTGTACTGTCTATCGCCAGCAGCCGATATAATCAGAGAAATACACTTCTTAGCCGATCAACATGGACGGAGGCACCCAGTGGCCGGAGCTTTGATACTGATTGATGACAAGCATGTCCCTTTGTCTCGTATCCTCTGGGTCGCGGACGTCCCTCACTTCTGTGGCGGTGAAGACTGTACGGTGGAAGGACGCTATGAAGTACGCATCGAGGCTGATGATTCTTTGTTCTGCACTCGCGAAGAACGAGACGTCACAATTGAAGCGATTGAAGAATGGCACCATCGGGACTGACTGGTGCGGCTACTGGGGACGCGAGCCCCTGACACCTTTATCTGACGTTACTTTTACCAACCTGCAGACACTTCAGGGCTTGATCGTCGCGGACAAACAGCATTCCGTTGCTGAGTGCGGGCAGGCGATAACCGCGCGGAGTGTTGTCCAGCACGTTGCTGACCTGTCCTCGCTGAAACTGCGATGCATCAGCCCTGAATCGCATCAGGTCTCCGGCAAACGTCAGAAACAGTAGTTCTTCACCGACACGAATCAGACTGCCGTAATCGAATCCGCCTTCTTCCCACAGCACTTTTTGCTTTTCAGGGTCAATGCATTTCAGCGTGGCGGAACCAATATCCTGTCGACCGTCCACAGCGAACAGTAGTCCGTTGTATCGTACGGGTGTCGCATACTGAGTCGCCAGCAGGTCTTCGCCGCTGGAGGTGGGCTGACTACCATTGCTTTCGATCTTCGCCCAAACGCTCCCTACCCGATAGCTGGACGAGACAAACAGATGCCTGCCGGCGACGACCGGAGTGGCACCGTTCACGGTTGGACCTCGCATACCGAACGGAAACTGAAATCGAATCCGGCCGTCTGACGGGTCAAGTGAAATCGCATTCAGTCTCGTGACCACGATCGCATGCTGTTCCCCATCAATCCCCGCAACAATCGGCGATGAATAACTGGCAGTGTCATTGAACGCCTGCCAGATGACACTGCCGTCCTTGACCGAAAACGCCACCACCGCAGCGTTGTCACGACCACCCACGTTGACAATCAAACGATCCTCGAACAACACGGGGGAACTACCAGCGCCAAAATATCCTTCAGGGGCAGAAAACTTTTCCCAGGTGTCCATACTCCACGTTTCGTCTCCGGACTTCACCTCAAGACACCGAAGCATGCCGGTTACGCCGTATACAAAAACATGATCTGCACTGATCAGGGGAACACATCGAGGCCCTGCATCGCTGGACATCCCGGACTGGTAGCGACAGGGAAATCTTGACTCCCAGATTCCCGCACCCGTGTCAGCCTCGAGAGCCTCTACAACTTCATAGTTTCCGACTCGATGAAACAGCACGAGCATGCCATCCCTCACGGCCACACCAGCAAACCCCTGCCCCACGTCTGTCTTCCACACCTGGCGGGGTCCCCCTGCCGGCCACGAACTGAGCAATTGCTCACCATTAGCAATGCCATCGCGATCGGGCCCAAGAATCTGAGGCCAGTCTCCGGCTATTGAGACATTTAACGGCAAAAGCACGACCAGTGCCACAGCGGAGTAACGAATTATATTCATCATGAACCTTTGATGTGGTGCGAAAACTGCGAGCAGAAGAGTGGCATAATCGGCATTCGGTGGCAGGCATACTGTAACGACGCCACGTGGCTCACACCAGACGGACTGACCTGCGAACCACAGCTGGTCGACCTGCATGCTGATCCCGAAGCCCGTATATCTGCAACGAGTTCCGGCTCATGCCGCTTCGGCGTGAATATTAGAATCGCAACGTTGGGAAAACTGACCCGGGAGGTGCACGAATCAATCGGCTCGGCACAGGCCGGCCAGTTCGGCAGGCTGTTCATACACCGCGGTCTGCTCGTTGTGGTCAATCTGATGCCGTGCCGTCAGATCCGTATCAGTGTCAGTGTCGCATTCTATGTGCAGCGTGCTCTTTGCGACCTTTGCCGGCGGTTGGACAGTTGTGCCGGAGACGACATCGTTTTCGAGCCACCATTGTTCGGCGGAATGCCATGTCCATTTGCTGTCGAGACAGCATTGTTCCAGGGCCACCAGCAATTCTCGACCGGATGCGTAGCGATCGGATGCGTCGTGTGACAGACACTTAAGAATCGTGTCCGCAAGATCCGACGGCACATCCACGCCGATTTCTCTGAATGTCGGCACGGACGTGGTCGCGTGTGAAACGATCAGCATAATCGGATTTTCGTCAACAAATGGCGGATGCCCGGTCAAGAGGAAGTAGGCCACTGCTCCCAGCGAGTACAAATCACCCCGACAGTCCGGCGTCAAACCGACCGCCTGTTCCGGACACATAAAGGCCGGTGATCCGTGCAGCTTGGTACTGACATTGCGATGTCGACTCTCTTCTTTGACGGTCGCCTGTACCAGTCCGAAATCCAGCAGTTTGACAATATCGAATGACCTTCCCCGTTCCGTCAGAAAGATATTGCTGGGTTTGATGTCGCGATGGACCAGACCTGCGTAGTCTGCTTCGTAGAGCGCATCGCACATCTGTTTAAGTATGTAGATAACGCGTTCAGGTTTCATCGGCCCGTAGCGATCAACATATTGCGACAGGTTCATACCCTTCAGATATTCCATGACATAATAAAATCGCCCGTCATCAGTCGTGCCATAGTCATAAACCTCAACCGTATTCCAATGAGTAAGCTGAGCTGTGGCCTGCGCCTCACGTTCGAAACTTTCGCGCATGTGTCGATCCCGGGCCTGCTGCGGATGAATCAGTTTTACCGCACACTGACGTTTCATCAGCTGATGTTCGGCCAGGAACACTTCCCCCATGCCTCCAGCTCCCAGCTTGCTCTTCAGAACATACGGCCCCAGACGCGATGCCGGTTCCGCATGTCTGCCCGCACACCAGTACTGCTGATATACGGAAAGGCAAACGAGAGCACACGGCATCAATAAGCCCACAGCCAACCACACGTGCGGATTGATACTGCCAAGCATTTTCAGGTGAGTCCACGGCAAAGCGACATAAGTCACAACGTTGGAGATCAGCATCACCAGGACAATGGCAACAGTCGTGGCACCATTCCAGTGGAAATACCTTTGCAGATCCTCTCCTCTGACAGTGGCTTCCGACCAACGATCGCAGGTCAGACTGGAATCAGCCGCTATCCGCGAATTTGGCCGGGGTTCAATTGTCAAGGGCGGTGTCTGCATACGTCCGTATGTAACGTGCACAAGGGTTACGAAGAGTCTGAGGAAAAAGGCGCAGGCGTTGACTCTCCGCTTTCGCAACACTAGCTCGATGTAGCAGTGAAATCCGGGGGGGATCAAAGAAAGGCGGGGGTTTTGAACGGTGCACGTCTGCTCAGCCCCTCTCACCCGATTTTCCGTGCCCGAAATGCACCAGCATCGGCGGGAATTCCCGGGGTTCTGGCCACTGGCGAACGAATCTGCCAATATGATCGTCCGCTCCACCGGGAATCGGTCGTGGAAAAAATCCGGCTGACCATTACGAACCGAAAAATCCTCACAACTGCATCCAGCCCCCAACTTCAGCAAGCGACTGCGAGACGATCATGAAGCAACGACGTTCCGTCTGGACTGCTTTCTTTCTTTTGACAGCAAATGGTTGGATGCCACCACCGCCCGTCATAGCCCAGATGCTGACACCGGACAATGAACTTGTCGTGCATTCGTTTGCTCGCACTCAACTGACCGACGTCTATTTCTCTGAAGGAGCGTCCGCCGGTGACATTAACGGTGACCGGATTGCCGACGTCGTGTACGGACCATACTGGTTCGCAGGCCCGGATTTTGCCGCGAAACATGAAATCTATCCCGCCATACCGCAGGACAGAAACCGATATGCAGACAACTTTTTCAGCTGGATCCATGACTTCGACCAGGACGGCAACAATGACATTCTGGTTGTCGGTTTTCCAGGCAGACCAGGACACGTTTATCGCAACCCGGGCCGCCAGAACCTGGAACAACTGTGGGACAGGTTTACCGTCGTCGACTCCGTGTCAAACGAGTCCCCTCAGTTCACAGATGTGACAGGTGACGGCGTGAAGGAACTGGTGTGTACTCGAAACGGACACTACGGCTTCGCCACGCCAACCGACGGGCATCCGTTCGAAAGATGGACCTTCATCGAGATTTCTCCGGACGTCGCGCCTAAACCTTTCGGCCATGGTCTCGGCGTGGGGGACGTTGACGGGGACGGGCGTAAGGACATCATCGCGCGCGACGGCTGGTTTCAACAACCTAAAGTGTATCAACCCCGCGATCACTGGAATTTTCATCGGGTCGCCTTCGCGCCCGCCGGAGCAGACATGTTCGCCTACGACGTCGATGGCGACGGTGACAACGATGTGATCACCAGTCTGAGTGCTCACAACTATGGCCTGGCATGGTACGAAAACATTTCCGACGCAGAAGGAAACATCCGGTTTGAACAACACGTAATCATGGGAGAAACGGCAGCAGACAACGACTACGGCGTGCTGTTTACGGAGCCTCATGCCGTCAAACTGGCCGATATCAACGGCGATGGGTTACAGGATATCGTCACGGGAAAAACATACTGGTCGCACCACACGCAGAGTCCGATGTGGGATGCCGGAGCCGTCGTCTATTGGTTCGAACTGCATCACCGAGCTGCTGCCGAGGAAGAAGCGACTGCAAGTGCAAGAGTAACTGTGGACTGGGTCCCGCGAAAAGCTGACGGTGAATCGGGCATTGGTCGAGGGCTGTTCGTCGGCGACATCAACGATGACGGCCTGCCGGATATTGTTGCAGGAGGAATGAAGGGGGCTCATGTCCTGACTCACGCTCGTCGTGAGGTCAGCCGCAAAGAATTTGAACGACATCAGCCACGCAAGCGTGTGGCGATGGCCGAGGGGCTGGCACCAGATGCTGCTGCCGCACAGATGACAGTGCCGCCCGGCTTCCAGGTGCACCTGGCCGCCGGCGAACCCCTGGTTTATCAACCCATCGCCATGTGCTTCGACCATAAAGGGCGGCTGTGGGTCGCGGAAGCACACACATACCCAGTGCGTGCTCCCGATGGTCAGGGGAAAGACCGCATCGTCATCTTTGAAGACACAGATCATGATGGCGACTTCGACAGCTCGAAAACGTTCATCGAAGGCCTGAACCTGGTGAGCGGTCTGGAAGTCGGCTTCGGAGGCATTTACGTCGGTGCGGCGCCGTACCTGATGTTCATCCCCGACCGAGACGGCGATGACGTGCCGGACGATACCGAGGCAGTAGCACACCAGGCGGCTGCACTGCAGTTTCCGAATGACGTTCCCGCCGGTGCCACAGTGCTGCGAGACGGGTTTGGCTGGCACGACACCCATGAGACGCTGAACGCCTTTATCTGGGGTCCGGACGGCTGGCTATATGGCTGCCATGGTGTTTTCACTCACTCGAAGGTTGGCAGACCGGGAACACCAGGTGAACAACGGCAGGAACTAAACGCCGGGGTCTGGCGTTATCATCCGACAAAAGACATCTTTGAGGTATTCGCCCACGGAACCAGCAATCCCTGGGGAGTGGACTTCAACGACAACGGCCAGGCATTCATCACGGCATGTGTGATTCCACATCTGTGGCACATGGTGCAGGGTGGTCGATACCATCGACAGGGAGGTCAGCACTTCAACGCACATACCTACGACGACATCAAGACCATTGCTGATCATGCGCACTATGTCGGCAATATTCGCGACCATGCCTGGTGGGGGCACGAACCGAAAGCCGCGGGCGGAACAGCACAGGCAGGGGGAGGACACGCTCATGCCGGCGCCATGATTTATCTGGGCGATAATTGGCCGGACAAATACCGCAACCAGATTTTCTTCAGCAATATTCACGGCAATCGCATCAACAATGACCTGCTGGAACCCGTCGAAGATCGCTCGGGCTACGTCGGTCATCACAGCGACGACTTCCTGTTCGCCAACGACCACTACTACCGCGGTATCAATCTGCGTTATGGTCCCGATGGCACCGTGTATCTGATCGACTGGTACGATAAGAACGCCTGCCACCGACGGGACCCTGAAATCTGGGATCGCAGTAACGGGCGCATTTACAGAATTTCATTTGGTGCCCCGGAGCAGCAACTTGCCCTGGACGCTTCCCAATGGACAATTGATCAGCTACTGGCCGCCCATGATCACAAAAATGACTGGCACGTGCGAATGGCCCGCAAACGTCTGATGGAACTCGGACCTGCGCCGCAGGCTGTCGAAAATCTCTGGACAGCCGTCGCAGATACAAATCGCTCGGTCAACCGACGACTACGCTATCTGTGGACACTGCACGCTCTGGACGGCCTGAATGAAGATCGGGCCATGCAGTTGCTGGCCGACTCAGAAGAGTACGTCCGAGCATGGACAATTCAACTTACGCTGGAAGATAAAGAAGCGTCATCTGCAGTACGGGCAGCCATGACCTCGCTGGCAGCTGACGACACTTCCGCAGTCGTACGCATGTATCTGGCTTCCGGCCTGCAGCGACTGCCGTTGCAGCAACGATGGGCACTGGCAACGGCGTTAGCAGAACGTGCAGAGGACGTCGGTGACCACAATGTCCCGCTGCTGTTGTGGTATGGCATTGAACCTCTCGTCCCCGCAGATCCCGAACGGGCGACGAACCTTGCTCTCACGACAAAGATTCCTTTGTTGAGCCGTTACATCTTCCGACGAGCATCCGCACATGAAGACACAATCGCCCCGGTCGTCGCCGCGCTCGACAGCGTGGAAGATCCTCAAATCCAGCACTTGATTCTGGACGAAATGCTGGCGGCCTTTGAAGGCCGAGTCGACATTCCGATGCCTGGGGCATGGCAGACAGCCTATACGAAACTTTCCCGCACGGGGAACCAGACTCTCCGCGACAAAGCCGACCGGCTGGCCATCATCTTTGGCGATCAGCGAATTCTGGCCCCCATGCGAAAGCTGCTGGGGGATCCACAGCAGGAGATCAAACGACGACAACAGGCATTGAATGTACTTGTACGAGCCAATGACTCGGCTTCGGCAAATGTGCTGGTGATGGATTCCGTGCTCGACAACGCAGCGTTACAGGGGGCAGCCATCAGAGCCCTCGGCGCTCTGGGCGACGATACAGTCCCGGGCATCCTGCTGTCACGCTACGATTCCTTTCCGCAGATGACACGAGCGGACGCGATCGGAACATTAGTGTCCCGGCCGACATGGACAACGCAGTTGTTGGCATCAATTGGCAATAACCAGGTGCCGGCCGGTGATCTGCACGCATACCATGTTCGACAGATCCTGACCTTCAAGAATTCGCACATTAACAGTCTGCTGAAACAACACTGGGGAGACATTCGCGAATCATCAGCGGATCGAAAAGTTCAGATCGCTCAGTGGAAGAAGACACTCAGTCCGAAGTTTCTGGCCGACGCACATCCGGGAAACGGGCGGCGAGTTTTCATGAAGACGTGCCAGAACTGTCACCGCCTGCTCGGTACCGGAGGCGACATCGGACCGGATATCACGGGCTCTAACCGAGCCAACATCGATTATATCCTGGAGAACATTCTTGACCCCAGCGCGGTTGTCGGAAGAACCTATCAGATGACAGTGGTCGCTCTGGATAACGGTCAGGTCGTCAGCGGTCTGCTGAAACTGGAAACCGACAGCGCTCTGACAATTCAAACCATTAATGACAAGGTGGTGATCCCCAAACGGCAGATCGAAGAACGAACGCTCAGCAAAGTATCCATGATGCCCGAACGGCAACTGGATGCACTGACCAGGACGGACGCGCGGGATCTGATCGCGTATCTGGGCAGTCCGCAGCAGGTTGCTGTGTCAGGACCGCCTGCTCCGATTGACCAAACCACGGGCACGGTCCCGGACGCGTTGGAAGGTGAAAGCCTGAAAATTGTTGAGAAGACAGCCGGCAAAGTGCAGAGTCAGCCGATGGGCGGCTTCAAGGCGGATCGCTGGAGCGGCACGAATCACTTGTGGTGGGCAGGCGCCAGACCGGGCGACCGTCTGGCCCTTGAGATCCCGGTTTCAGCAAAAGGGACCTACGCGGTGGAGGTCGTGTTAACGAAAGCCCGTGACTACGGAATCGTGACACTGTCGATTGACGATCGCATCATTGACCCGGCCATCGATCTGTACAACTCTCCGGATGTCATCACAACGGGAGTACTGTCGTATCCTGGAGTCACACTTTCCAAGGGCGATCACCCGCTACGTCTGGAAATTACGGGGGCTCACCCTAAAGCCGTCAAAAAGTACATGGTGGGCATCGACTACATTCGATTGGTGCCAATGGCAGAACAGTAACGTGGTATCGCGAGACGTCGCCCTGGCGGCGAAACGAGCACGACGCAGCGGCAGCGAACAGATCGTTCAACCGCGTGCCCAACGGGCCGCGGTTTCCGTGCACACGTCAGATCTGACTTATCACAGACCTGCCGACGGCCGGACTAACTGCCGTCCTGTGTTTTTTCGCCCTCAGCAGCGTCATCAGGTTCGTCTGCAAGTTTGATGTCGAACTTGTCTTCCAGAGCACGTCGGATGAAGTCACTCAGCCCTGGACCGCGAAGCTGCTTTGCAGTAGCAAGAATCTCTCCGCTGTCACCGTCGACAAGCAGGACGAAAGGAATCCCACTCACATCGTGCATGTGACCCAGAGTCGTGTCCCACATCTTTCCTTCGTAAATCTGAGGCCATGGCAATTCTCTCTCATTCAGAAAGGCCAGAATTTTTTCATCCATGTCCGCTCGATCAAAACTGATTCCGAGAATATCAAAGCCCCTGTCGTGCCATTTCACGTATGCCTTCTTCATGTTTGGTATTTCGCCGATACACGGACCGCACCAGGTCGCCCAGAAGTCCAGCATTACGATCTTCCCCGCGTAAGCGCCGGGAAAACTGATTTCGACATCATCCATCGTTGTAGCCACGAACTCGAGGGCCTTTCTGCCGATCTCGAGGTTTGGTGGCAGCGGCATCTGCTCGAGTTCTTCCGGTGCTTTCTCAAGTGAGACAGCACCGTCGTTCAGCCGAAACACGTACGTTGTGCCCGTGAAGTTGAACGATGTGCCGATGGCAGCCTGCTCGAACCTGCGGCTGATCTTCCCATTGCTGTCACGATCCACCGAAAACCGCGTCGTCTCCGTTGGAGCACCGCTGACGATGGTACTGAATTCACGCTCATCCAGCTCGAAGTGATATTCGTAGCCAAAGTCGGTGTAGAACAGAATCGTATCCTTCAGCGATGCACGACGCGGGTCGGCCGGATCAAAGCGGTACAGATTGATGACACCGATCCTGTCCTTCGCCAATTCAATCTGTCCACTTCCTCGGAACACCCTGAACTCACCCTGCTTTGAAGATGTCCATTCTGCCTTCGGGTCATTCGTCAGATCACCGTCACCATTTGTGTCGATGTAAAGCACATCATCAGCTTCTGCACGTTCATCCAGAATGTACGCCCAGCTCTGCTCACCAATCTGAATCAGTCCGTAACGCGGCGTTTCCAGCTGCCCAGGCGCCACCTTGACAGTTTCCGGTTTCTTGTCCATCACAGATCGCACAGGACGATATCCGCCGACCTTGCTGGTGACCCCGCTGCCCAGAAAACTCTCTTTAAGCACCTGCGCCGGAACTTTAACTGTGGAGCTGCCGATCACCGCCAACACAATCACTACGTGCACAGCAAAGTTTGATAGCTTCATCAGTTCGAGTCCCTCTTAACGGTTAGGAGAAAAGCAGTATTTGACAGTCATCACGCGTCCGGCATGAATCCACGCACACCAATGGACCATTTACAGTCACCGCCGCGAACAGAACAAGTGGTTCGGAACAGACGGATCATCTTACCAGAGCAGCTGCCATCATTGCACGCGGGGTCCCAAAATAGACTGGTAACCTGTGCATTCATTGGGCAAACGACGGTCAGCGAAAGCACGATCGCTCTGCAGAATCGCGTTTCATAGCCAGGCAGTCCGATTTACCAGTCGCCCAGTTCTTCGGAGAGCTCACACCATCTTTCTTCGGCGGCGCTCAGTTCAACCTGGAGGGCGTTGATCTGATTGTGCAGATCGAGGGCTTTGGTGGCGTCCGCGGTGTCGAGCATCTCGGCGTGAAGTTCTTTCTTCTGACCGTCCAGACGGGCGATTGCTTTCTCCAGATTACGAAGTTGCTTTCGCGCATTGTGCTGGTCCCTGCCGCTTAACGACGGTTTCGCGGCAGAACCATTAGCGCCCTTTGCAGCAGGTGCAGCGGCTAACCGGTTATCTGCCCGCTGCCTTTCTCCTTCCTCAATTTCTTTGTTCACTGAATACAGATAGCCGTCATAGTCGCCATGATAATTGCGAGCCCGGCCATCACACACTTCGATGACATTTGTCGCGATCCGTTTCACGAAGTGACGATCGTGACTCGTGAACAGCACGGTACCTTTGTATTTCAACAATGCTGTCGCCAGAGCGTCCACGGTTTCGACGTCCAGGTGGTTGCCCGGTTCGTCCAGGATCAGAATGTTGTAGTCCCCCAGCAGAAGGCCCGCCATACAGACGCGAGCACGTTCGCCACCGGACAGCACCCTGATGGGCTTCTGTACATGAGCGCCGCGGAACAAGAGTGCTCCCGCAACATTCAGGCAGTCCTGAGTCGTGTTACCCGGCATCGAGTTGTATTCGAGATATTCCAGAACAGTCTGGTCCTCAGGCAACGTCGAATAAACATGTTGAGCGTAGGTGCCGATTTTGCAGCCATAGCCCCACTTAACCTTTCCTTCGACCGGCTTCAGCGAGTTTACCAGTGTTCGCAACAGGGTCGTTTTCCCCTGCCCATTGTCACCCACAATGGCGGCTCGCTGCTGATGTTCCACCTCAACATCGACCCCCGTGGCCACGGTGTGATCGGGATAGCCGATCGACAGATCCAGACAACTGACCGCGGGACCCTGGCGGGGTTCCACAACGGGAGCCTTGATTGACGCGGTGGGCAGGTCTGTTTCGATTTCCTTTGTCTGCAGTCTGTCCAGTTGCTTCTGTTTGGAGCGAGCCTGGCTGGCGGAGGTCGCACGAGCTTTATTTTTTTCGATGAATCGCTGCAACTGCTTCTGTTTAGCCATAACGGAAGCGTTCGTGCGTTCGTCTCGGACTTTGTCTTCTTCCAGCTTTTCCAGATACGGTCCGATTTTCCCCGAATACAGCGTGAGCTTTCCGCGAGACAGATCCAGAGTCTGGTCGCACGTCGCGGTCAGAAAGGCTCGATCGTGAGAGACAATCAGACATGACGCCGCAAAGTTAAGCAGAAAATGCTCCAGCAGGATCTGAGTTCTCAGGTCCAGGAAGTTGGTCGGTTCATCCAGCATCAACAGGTTCGGGTCGTGCAGCAACAGGGCCGCCAGTTTCACACGTGTCTGCCAGCCACCGGACAAATCTTTTACGGGACCGTTAAGATAATCCCCCTTAAGCTCAAACTGACCGGCGACTTCACCGCATTTCCAGTCCGGCTGATCACTGTCCCGCATCAGAAACTCCAGCGTGGATTCACCGGGCTCAAAGGGATCATGCTGACGCAGATAACCGACCTTCAGGTGAGACCCTCTTACAACCTCACCGCTGTCCAGCTCTTCTGTACCCAGCAGAATTCTCAGCAATGTTGACTTACCAGCACCGTTGCGGCCAACAAAGCCAACTTTCATACCGTCATGAATGGTCGCACTGGTGTGGTCGAGCAGAGTCTGATCGCCGTAGCTTTTGACACCATCAAGAATCTGTAAAAGTACGGCCATGTTGCAGAACGAATTATGTGAAAAGGGCTGAAATTTATGCCGAATCACTTCCCAGTGAAGCGTCAAACGTCACTGAACTTCGGTCGTAGAGTCCGAACGTCCGGAAACAGAGGAATCGCTGAGCCCCACCCGGAGCGACTCAGGAACCATTTCCCCTCAGATATCCCCGCGGCGGACGAGTTCTGGCGAATAACACAGACTCCCGCAACACGAGGTATGCACCCGGTTGCAAAAAACACGTTAATGCAGAGGATTCGGTCACTAGAACAACATGTCGCCATCATTAAGCGACGTTTACAGTGGCCCGGCGAACGCTTCAAGTGCCGATTGTGAGTTTTCAGACTGGTCCTCGTAATTGGCGAGGATCGCACCGCAGAAGGGTCCCTGTTTTTCACGGGCGGGATTCCGTCATGTTGGCCGGAACCACTGCCAAATCGACGCACCGGACCCTGCTGAAATTCGGTTCGGAAGTCCCGGAATGGGCAAGGACGGGGCTCTGGCAACTTCAGCCGTTGTTTGCCGCAGCCAGCGAACCCAATGCGGCCGAATCGGGTCACACAGGTCACCCCGTGCCTCGCTGGTCGTCGATATCAGCGTTATCATCCACCGCACAGACACTTGCACCTGATTGTCACATTTTCTGCCCCGGAGCCCATTTCCCGTGAGTACCACTGCCTCCCTGGACAGCCAGTCCACCATCGATCTGTTCAATGACTACGTGATCCCAAACTATACACGGTATCCCGTATCACTGGTCAGAGGCGAAGGGTCGCGTGTCTGGGACGCCGAAGGGCATGAGTATCTGGATCTGTTTCCCGGCTGGGGCTGCAACATTCTGGGATATTCACCGCCTGCGGTGGTTGAAGCCATTCAGCAGCAGGCGGCACGGCTGATTCATGTTCCGAATACGTGGTACATTGAACAGCAGGGGCGTTTTGCCGAGTTTCTGTGTTCACGAAGTTTCGGTAAAGCATTTTTCTGCAACAGCGGTGCAGAAGCGAACGAAGCAGCAATCAAACTGGCCCGTCTGCACGGTTCTGCAGACGGGCGTTTTCGCCTGATTACGTTCGAAAAAGGATTCCACGGCCGAACGTTTGCTGCACTGGCAGCAACAGCTCAGCCAAAGTACCACGAAGGTCTGGGACCACTGGTCGCCGGGTTTCGATATGCAGCGATCAACGATCTTGACGGTGTCAGAAAACTGGTGGACGACGAGACCTGTGGCATAATGATCGAACCAGTGCAGGGCGAAGGCGGCGTTCGTATTCCCGACCCCGAGTTTCTGCAGGGTTTGCGAAATCTGTGTGACGAACATGGGATGCTGTTGATCTTCGACGAAGTCCAGACGGGGATGGGACGCACCGGAGAGTGGTTTGGGTACCAGCACACAGGCATTGAACCGGACGTAATAACAATGGCAAAAGGCATTGCCGGTGGTGTTGCATGCGGAGCCATGATCACGAAGAATCAGTTTGCTGCCGATCTGCGGCCTGGCATGCACGCCAGCACATTTGGCGGCAATTCTCTGGCGATGGCGGCCGGCCTGGCAACCGGCGAAACGATCGAACGTGAAGGTCTTTTGCAGGCCGTTCAGGAAAACGCAAGCTACATTCGTGAACGCCTGGAAGAATGTCGCAGTTCAATTCCGATCATTAAGGAACTTCGAATCTGCGGCATGATGATTGGTATCGATCTGACAGTCCCCAGCACGCCGGCGGTTGGCAAAGCCATGGACCGCGGAGTCCTGCTGAATGCAACTCAGGACACCGTTGTGCGGCTGCTGCCGGCCATGAATATCACTCGCGAAGAACTGAACAAGGGTCTGGATGTGGTCATCGCCGTTCTTCGCGAAATGGCAGAAACAGAATAGGCGGACGAGAACAAGCCAGCACTCATCGCGGTCGGAAAGGACACGCACTGAGAAACAACGACGAATGCAACGTGCCTGACAGCACGAGCACTCAGTCACAGCTTTCCGGATCGTCGATTTAATTGTGCGAAAGCCGGTCTCAAACAGAAATCACTGGGAGCGCAGAGAAGTCACCGGGGACTCTCATCACGCTCCGGTAGATCATCGCAAGGACATAACGAGCCATCTCCATTGCTTCCCGAAACAACGTTGAGAAATGACCGCTGCCGAGTATTGCTCGTCAGCCCGCGAACAATTCGCGATGCCAGACGGTAAACAACATCCGCCGGGCGATTCGAAAACACAGCGGTTTCTGTCGCATCGGTCGCCCTGACGACACCAGCAGCACGAAAGATGCGATCGTGCAGCAACTGGTCTCTCTTATGCGGTGACCGAATCATCCGGTTAATCACCACCATCGCGTGCCGCACGCCCACTCGATTCTGGTGACGAAATTGCCTGGAATCGACACAGAGATGAACCGTGGACAGACTTGCCGTGGCTTCTGAGTCATCCATAACGAATTCCACGCGACTTAACGCTTTTGAACTGACACTTTTATTTATTGCCGCAAACGAACCTGGCTTGTGGAGGGAGAAGCGATAACGAAACTGCTATCGGAAAACACTCTTTGCAGCCACAAGTCAGTTCAAAATGCTGTAAACGGCGACGATAACGAAATACAACTCCTGCCACACCGTGGCATCGCACAGGCCGGGGAAATCCGGACCTCATTTTCTCATTAATTTTGACAAGGCCGCGGTCCGTACACGGGCGTCCGCCCGCATACGAAATAAAAAACGACTGCATAACGGCCGCCCGCATCGGCGGAACGAAAGGCATACCGGAATTCTGATGAATCAGGGTGCGACCGATCAGCGGGGGCGTACGTGCCGATCAGGGAAACTGCAGCACTCGGTGTATCCGGTGCGGTGGCGGCGGAGTCGTTACACTTTTTAATGCACGGAGTTTCCGTCCAAACTGGCTCTCAAAAAACGGCCTGCTTTTCAAAAGCACGTCGGCGCCTGAGACCGAACCGACGAGAACCTTATGCTGATCGAATAAGGCGAATAGATTCCTGACAGCCTCAGCTGAACCGCCATCCTCCATGCTGTCGATTTCTTTGACAGACGCAGAAAGGAACGCCAGAAATTCGCCTCGCGACCCATCGTAGACCGCGGTCTGTTCAAGTACGTGAAGCGACCTCTCATTCGGAAACAGCCCACTGTCCTGACGCTCCATCAGCTCAACGATGCGTTTCATGCGCCTGCCATTAGATGCCGCCAGTCCTGACGCTTCGGCCTGCCGGAAAGCATTCTTTGCCCCCTCAAAGTCACTGAACTCAAGTTGGATGTACGCAATATTCAGCCATGCCTGCACGGGGAACACGCCGTTAAACGCCAGCTGCTCCCACTCTGCCAGAACGTCTTCCCATGACTCACGGATTCGAGCCTGATTCTCGGCAAATTCCTGGATCTGTCTGTCGTCGATTCCTGGCCTCGGTGATTCAGGCATTATTCCACTCGCCTGCGGTACCAGAGCCGGCAGTTGACAGGTTCGACAATACAGATCGACACGTCGACAGTTCAAACTTTGCTGGAGATAGGGCTTCACAACTGCAGCGGCTTCCGCAATATTGTCAGCTTCAATCGACGCCACTGCATCACGAAACGCTTTTTCATGATCCGACTCAGCAGCAGGCTGACTTGAACGGGTCACGTCGGCCGGTTGCCGTGCGCCACTGTTCCAGTCAGACAACAGGATCAGTGCGAGTGCGGCGGTCAGTGCGAGTGCGACGGCAACTGTCCACACTCGCCGATGATTGCTCCGCGATGGCATTGAGACCACTGTTCCGGCAGAGTTGGATACTTCTGAATTCGCCGGAGCTGAAACGGCTGTTAACTTCGTCGATTCGATTTCGAGCAGGATGCCATTCAGCAATTCGCACAGTTCACTTGCCTGAGCAGGTCGTTTGTCTCCGTCAAACGACAGGCCCCGCAGCAGCAATTCAACGGCAGCACACGGCAACACAGACGCAACTTTGTCAATTTGCTTCTGGGCGACACCATTTTCCTGTCGCTCAAGCATCGATCTTGCAGCATCACGGCGAGACGCCATGTCGACGGTGACACCAAACGGGGGCTCTCCCGCCACAAGATGCCACAGTGTGGCACACAAGCCGAATACGTCAGTTGCTTCGTTAGCAGCATTGGGAGACGGGGCCGGGACGTCATGGGCACAACTGTGTTCGGTCATCGACTCAAGCAGAATCAACAACTGTTCAGCAGCCATGTATGGCAGTGTTCCTCCCGCCAACCTGACGTCGTCTCCTTCAGCAGAAGCAAGATTAAAGTCCAGCAGGCTGACACTCAGATCAGGAAGGACCAGCACGTTGCCGGGCTTCACGTCCAGGTGCAGTACATTCTTGTGATGAGCGTGGGCCAGGGCATTCGCCAGGGTACTGCCCCACTTCAGGATGACAGACGCATAGTCGTCCGTGCGATTGACGAAACCATAACCGGAAAAGCCCGATATCTTCTCTTTCAGAGAGCGATCCACGTCATTCAACCGACCGACGTGCTGCATGAGCTCCGCAGCATTCTGACCCCCAAAGCTGGAAGACGCCTCAGCGAACGTTGTCAACCACTCCGTCAGGTGGTGCATTGTGACTCGCGTCAGATAAGGCATACAGATAACGCCAAGCCCGGTTGCCTCATCCGCATGGACAGAATGAATCCTGGCGATGCCCTCACACTCCAGTTTTCCCAGAAGATCCGCTTCTCGCGCACCGCGGATGCACACCTTCACAACCACCTGCCGCTGGCCCAGCCTGGCTTCACGAGCGACGAAAACGCGAGACAATGCGCCTCGCCCAATCTGCTCCTCAAGTTGAAATTCACAAAACGTTTCGCCCGGCTGGGGCCATCGCTCTGAGGGCACTCCCTCGACCAGTGAGGGATGTTCATGCAGTAACTGGTCGAATTCGAGAATCCTGTATAAAGACTGCTGAACGTTGCTGAAGTCTTTGACGAACTCAGTAGGAGTCACGTTCTTCCCGGCATCCACATCCCGACAGTACTGCTCGTACGCCAGATCAGCCACACAACCCGGGAATGCCCGCAGCATCGGGTAGGCAGTCAGCAGATGCTTTGCTGAAAAACCCTCCTCAGGGCTGGAATTGATGAGCTTTGTGACGAGCGTTCCGGCTTCCAATTGTTCAGCAGAAACCTGCTGCCGCTCAGATTCCGAAATTTCGCTGCCGATGCCCATCGCTGCCACCGCTGTTCAGTGAAAGTGCAATCCAACACCTCCGTGCCAACAAACCAGCGTATCTCCACTTCGATCGAGATTTCAAAACGACCAAACAGATTCAGCTTTCCGATTCGGTGTCGCTCAGCCTCTTTTGGGAAATTCGAGAGAGCATCCGGCGAACGTGCCGTTCAGAAACACCCATGGCGGCCGCAATCTCAACCTGTGTCGCGCCGGCTCGCTTTAGCTTCAGCACCCTCAGGTGTCGATCGTCTTCACCCTTCACAATGTGGCCCCACTGCTCTCTGGCCACGGCAAACTGACTTGGTGTGGGTTGAGATACGCGACGACGATGATCCGTCACAACGTCGCGAACATCGCCGTGCGACGCATTCTGTGCGGGACGCACCTGAGCTCTGCGACCCGCATCGATAACCTTATTCGACGCCATGCGAATCAGGAACGCTGCCAGGTGATTCTCACTGTCAAAACGCTCAACCACGGAAAGGTGTCCGAAAAACGAAGCCCACACGGCCTGTTCAAAATCCTGAGAATCGAACTGGTCGCGCACTCCCTGATTCATCCGACGCCGCACTGCTCGCAAAATATGGCGGCCGTACTCGGAAATCAACGTTTCTGTCGCTGCGGCGTCTCCGGCAGCCACGCGTTTCAGCAAAGCACGAAAACGACCCTGACCGGTCAACTCGCCTGATTCACCCAACATTCTGGCCGTCCCGTTTCAGGAAATTATTATTCCTCAGTCTCAGCCTCCGCTGCTTCCGCCGTATCAGCCTCGGCCGCCGGCTCCGCAGTTCCCGCAACCGGTTTCACTGGCTTGACTGGCTCTTCTTCGTCGGGAACCATTGGGTTGCCTTCTGCATCCAATGGCTCCTTAATTGGCTGCAGGAAATATCGTCGCTTTCCTTTTGCCAAGAGTGCCTGAAGTTTTTCTTCGGCCTTATCTCTCTCGTGATACAGGTAACGTCCCTCTTCTCGCATCGTGCTGCTGTAAAGCACCCACACAATTCGACGTCGAGCAGGCGTATCTGCCTTCTTCTTCCGCGCACGAGTTGTCGTCGACTTCTTTTTCGTCGCTTTTTTCTTCGTCGTCTTTGTCGTCTTTGTCGTCTTCTTCTTTTTCTTTACAGTCTTCTTTTCAGCAGCTTCCGCAGCTTCGACCTCACGACGTTTACTTAATCGGCTTTTGCCCATGTCCCATTGATTCCATTGAAGCTTTCTGGGTACACCCGCTGGCACCCGTGGATTTTTGGTCGTTCATTGCGCAATTAAGCAGACGACACAGAGCGGTGCAGGTTAGCAGTACACGGCTAAAAATGCCACTATTTGAGTCCGTTCCGGATACTTTGCCTCGTATTGCGAGGATTGTGGCCGTCCCGTGAACGGAACATTCCCATGGCGCGGGGCCACCAAAGCAGCCTTGTCACCCTAACGGCCGGACAAAAAGCGACCGAACCCGGCGGTACTGCGGCGCTGTCACTCACAGAAGCTCAGTCTGGCGTCCGTAAACGACGTCGGTTCACCGCGAGCACATCCGGCCGCTCGTTCCTCGCACCAATCCGTGTGGTCGTCAGAACGAACGGCCTTAGACCTCAGGAAGAGGCCGTGTGCCGCGACGAAAGCATCCATGCTCTCGTCAGGTCTTCCGCGAAGCCCGGTGAAGCCTGCGGTCGAATCAATGCCATCAGAAAAACGACGATCACCCATCCATGGGCGGCTCAGAAAGAAAACTATCGAGAGCTTCCGTTGTCAAATCGTCGTACTGGGCTGAATGGCCAGTCAGAAACTGTTCCCAAAGCCGTTTATCCCAGATCTCGGCGTGATCATTGACACCCAACACCACAACATCACGTTGCAATCCAGCCAGAGTCATCAGCCGATCAGGGATGCGAATGCGAGATTGCTTGTCCAACACCACGCGTTCAGCACGGGCGTAGAACAGGCGAAGAAACGTGCGGACAGTGGCTCGACCGGGTGAGATATTGGCGAGCCGGAGGGCAAATCTGTCGAATCCTTCCGAAGAGTAAAGTGAAATGCATCCTTCGTTGCCAGGAGCGAGGAACAACTCGCCACTATCGACAAATTCAAAGGCATCCTTAAGTGGCTTGGGGACGGCTAATCGCAACTTGTCATCAATGATTCGTTCAAATGTCCCGGTAAGTGCCATTTCAGCTCACGTTCCGCCGACATTTTTCGATGTAACATGCCGTATGAAAGGATGTTACAACCGAACCACCACGATCTCCACTTTTCCCCACAACTCACCACGGGGTGGAATTTAACCGCTCTGCACAGCAGGTCAAGCCAAGCCCGTCAGATCCAGAGCAGCTCAGAGGTGCGGCCGGACGCAGGTCGTTGTGGCGTAACGGATTGGCGAATTTCGCAAAATTCAAATTCACGTTCGCGGCGTACCCGTGGGCGCTTCACCAGCCCGCAAGTCGCGCAGCACCTGATCATAACTTTCAATCACTGACTGCCATCTAAAGTGTTTCATCACAAATACTTGTGCATTTCTGGAGACAGTATTGCGGGCCTCTGAATCATGCAGCACCATGTCGATGCGTTCGGCCAGGTCCACAGGGCTGGCGGGTGGTACGAGCCACCCGGTACGGCCATCGTCAATCACTTCTCGGGTACCATCAACCGATGTAGCCACTACAGGCAGCGCGTTCGCCATCGCCTCCAGCACAACATTCGGCATTCCTTCCCATCGCGAAGGCAGGACCAGCATCGTCGACTGCCGCATCAGTTCAGAGATGTCATGGCGATATCCCAAAAGTTGTACGCGGTCACGAAGCTGATTCTGGTCAATCGCACGTTGCAGCGACGACGCGAGGGGGCCCTCACCAACAAACTTCAGCTGACAATTGCCGCGAACAGCATCCGGCAGCAGGCGGTATGCCTCCAGTAGGTCGAATGGGGCTTTCTGTGCAGTGAGTCGTCCCACCGCCAGCAGCACTGCTCGCTTCGGCTCAGGGGCCTGCATGCTTAGTCCGGGAGCATCAACCCCGTTCGGAATCATCGACACGGCATCGGGCTTCAGCCGGCACAACTTGGTATGAGTTTCAGCTACATGCTGACTGACTGCAACATAGTGGTCAGAACAGAATCGAGTCAGCCGGTCCGTCAGAACGACCCATGTTCGTCGGTCCGCCACTCGGACGCCGGACACCATCAGCGGACGTGGTTGTCCGGACAGACCGATACAGCGAGCCGCCAGGCGGCCGTAAAAGTTTGCCTGGTGCAGAAAACACTGCACAACATCCGTGGGGTTTGTTCTGAATTCGGCCGCCAGACGCCAGAAGGCCCGAATATCTGCAAAACCACGGCACCCCAGTGCCGTGACCGGAATCCCCGTCGCCTGCAACTGTTGGATCATCGCGCCCGCATCTCGCAAACTGATCACTCGCACCCGCCAGCCTTTGTCCTGTAACCCGATCGCAATGCGCACCATTGCCTTTTCTGCACCACCGATATCCAATTCAGTGATGCAGAATGTGACAGACGGAATTGCTGAGTCTTCAGTCACCTGATAGTTCCGGCAAAAGCACGCGTTGTGAAGCCGTTACAACAGCGTTGCGTGCGGCTCCATTGAGTTGATCGACACGCTAAGCTGTTGTGCTTTCCCATACCTTGTACAACCAGTAATGAATCATCTTTTCCATGGTGGCGCCGGACTTAGACGACATTTCCTCGTGGCAGTACAATCTGCCCGCAGAACTCATTGCCTCACGACCTGCAGCAAAGCGGGATGATTCACGGTTAATGATTGTTCGACGTGACTCGGGACGCATCGAACATGCAAAGATACGTGACCTGCCCGACCTGTTGTCTGCCGATGACCTGCTGATATTTAACAATACGAAGGTTTTGCCTGCACGTTTGTTCGGATTTCGAACATCGACCAGGGGAAAGTGGGAAGGTCTGTTTCTGGAACAACTGGCCGACGCTCACTGGAAAATCACCGGCCAGACCCGTGGAAAGCTGACCGTTGGGGAATCCATCACTCTGATCTCAGCACATCAGCCCGGACGGAATCATCGCGATCAACGACGGCAGTCGAAAACTGCGCTGCAACTGAAACTGGTCGAATGCTTCGCTGACGGCACCTGGCGGGTTCTGCCGAGCCGCCCGGGAGACGCGATTTCGCTTCTCGAGCAATTCGGAACATTGCCGCTTCCGCCCTACATCGGGCGGAAGGTTGCAGATGCTGCGGACCAGACTCGGTATCAAACCATCTTCGCCCATGAGCCCGGGGCCATCGCTGCTCCCACGGCGGGTCTGCACTTCACGCCCGAACTACTGCGGCGTTGTGCGGAACACGGAATCACGTCAAGCGAGGTGACTCTTCACGTGGGCATTGGAACGTTTCGCCCGGTCAGTTCACAGAAATTGTCTGAGCACGAAATGCATTCGGAATGGGGACACGTGCCCAAAACATCTGCCGATTCCATTGCCTCAGCACGGACTGCGGGAGGCAAGATAGTTGCCGTGGGAACGACGTGCGTGCGTACCGTTGAGGCAGCGGCCGAACAGGGCAGACTGGCGAACTGGCACGGTTCCACAAACTTATTCATAAAACCTGGATTCAAGTTTACCGTCACCGACCAGCTTCTGACGAATTTCCACCTGCCGGGGTCGACATTGTTAGTATTGGTAGCCGCTCTTGCCGGGTATGATCTCACCATGGAGGCATATCGTCAGGCCGTTGCCGAACAATATCGCTTCTACAGTTACGGTGACGCGATGCTGATTCTGTGACACGGCAGCCATGTTTCGTTCATTGTTGATATTCAGACTGACATGCCGCCAGCTTCAGTTATTGAACCGAAATGATAAATCAGAAACCATTTCAAATATCAATTGTGCTGCTCAGACTGCTGCTCGCCGCCTGGATCGGAGCAGCCGTGCTGTACGTCATCACCAGCGTTGCCGAACAGACATCTTCGAATTTCGACTCCCTGATTCGCGATCAGCTGGCAACGATTCGTTTCCCGCTGTACTACTGTTTTGGACTGGCAATTCATGTCGCTGCAGTTGCTCTTGCCTTCGGCGTCTGGAAGACATCCGCTCCGGAAAACCGCCGCCGCCTGCTGATCGTATTTTTGCTTGTGGGGCTGTCCGGCATCCTGATAACACTGGATTACTTCATAATTTACGTTCCGCTGCAGGACTTAATAACGCCGCCGGGACAGGTGCGCAGCCAGCGGTTTATTCAACTGCACACTCTGTCTCGCCGTGCAAATGAAGTACACCTGACCATAATGCTTATCGCTGCAATTGTAGCATCGATTCCCCTGAACGTCGTACGATCGGAGCAGTAGCGCCGACAGCATGACGGCAGCCTATTTGCAGGATTCGCCACCGACGGATTTGCCCTCACTGGGCTCGTTCGGGAAAAACCGCTGTGCCACCGCAGCGACCAACACGGGAACCGCCACGGCAACACCCAGTGCCAGAGGCAGCCACTTGTGCTTTTCTGCATAATCACCGAATGCTGCGTAGGCCACAGCAATGCCCAGATTGCTCAGGAAAACGGCCGGCAGAAATCGGCGCCATGCCAGCCTGTGAATTCCTGCAATCAATACCCCTGCTTCGGCAAATACAGGCATGGCTCGAGTAAGCACAAGCACCAGTGGACCATAACGGTCACTGATGTTCTTCATGCGTGTCAGATCATCACCGCTTGAAAACCAGAGTGCAAAAGGTTGTCCCCAGCGTCGTGCCAGAGCAAATCCCAGCACAGCGCCAAGGTTCATACCGATCCAGGTGGCGCACGTCCCGCGCAGCCAGCCCAGCTGCCAGCCGCTCAGAGTGCTGATAACGCTGGATGGCACGGGAAGCAGAATATCCGTCGCCAGAACCCCGACGACGACTACCATCGTTAATGGGGCCGACGGAGGATCATCCGCAAATTTCTGCAGCAGCCGCTCCAGCTGTCCACCGAAGAACAGAAACGGCAGCACAGGCACCAGCAGCACCACGCACATCAACGGCAATGTCCGAAACAGTTCACGCATGACCGTTGTCCCGACGAAAACGCAGCGGCACTGAATCAAACTCAGCTGCCAGCGAATAGATTACTTCAGGTTCGACCGATGCATGTCTGAGCCTGAGAGAGGAGCGACGGTGACTGTCTCCGCCGTTTAAGTCACACGTTCCCACTGTTCGTCCAGTCGCGGCCCGGACACGTTAATGGCAGTGCCAAGCTTCTGAGCGTACAGGCTGACACGAAATTCTTCCAGCATCCACCGGTAGTGATTCAGCATTGGGTCGCTGCGCTGCTGTTCAATCATCTGCGTCTGACGAGCCAGATACCGATTTTCATAACGGGAAAAATCCAGTTGCAATGTTCGTTCGGTATTCAGGCCACCGGAATTCAATCGATCAAGTCTCATACGAATACAGGTCATGTAACGAGGAAACTGAATCAACCAGGGCCACGGTGTGTCTGCCAGGAAGGTTGGATTCACCAGACGGTGAAGCTGCTGCTGCATGTCGGCAATCAGGCCGCTCCACTCCGGTCCGTCGGCATCGGCCAGCATCCGCTGCGTGTCCAGATATTGTTTCAGCAGTCCGGGCAGCAGCTGCACAAATTCCTGCACAACGACGCCCAGACGCTTGCGGCCGTTTCGCAGAAACTTCTCAAAAACGGCCTGTGTCCTTGGCGTTTCCCGGGGAGACAGGTAGGCACGTTCGACCATCAGGAACTGCAGCTGCGAAGTCAGGTTCAGACCTCGAACTGCTGTCGCCTGCTGGTGCAATTTCTGCAGATGAGGCAGGTGTTCCACCTGCCGGCGAATGCGACTTTTGTCCGTCAACAGAATCAGTCGACGTAAGCCTTGTCTCAGCAAAGCCTGCGCGGTGGCTGCGGTTTCACACAAGGTCAACGCAACAGACGTATTATCGTCGCGCAGTGCCGGAAAGGCCTGGATCTTCATCCCGGCCCGATCGATCGTAATACTGGCAGGAATGTCAGCGAAAACCCAGGACGTGAACCCGGTTCGATGCCACTGCATTTCTTCCGCTGATCGACCGGCCGTCACATCCTCCTGATTGCCATGTTTCAGCAAAGTCAGACGCAGCTGGTCGATATCGCGATTCTCAGCAACCGTTTTTCTGCTGCCGTCCTGGACACGTATATTCGTAAGCAGGTGGTCCGGCAGCACCATCTGACTAAAATCCTCAGGACGGACCGGCTCACCGGCAATCTTAGACAACTCCAGCGCAACCACTGACAACAGATTACCTTGACCGAATTCGAGCCCGGCCACGATCTGTTCTGCCGTATCCGGCGCCGGCACGAAATTCCGTCGCAGATTCTTGGGCAATGACCGAATCAGGGCGGTCACCTTCTGCCCCACCAGCCCGGGGACCAGCCACGTGAGTCGGTTTTGATCCAACTGAGCAAGACCTTCCACAGGCACCGTGATTGTCACTCCGTCCGCATCTCGCCCGGGATCAAGCTGGTAGCTAAGGGGCAGCTTCATAGTGCCCATCGTCACCGACGCGGGAAAGTCCGCACTGCCTTCTTCACGCTGCGTTTCGCTGGCAAACGCGTTCAAGTCGAACTGCAACAGCCCGGGACGAGACCGGGATGTTCGCTGATACCAGCGACGCAATCGATTTCGGTCGCTGATGCCTGTTGGAATCTGTTTATCGTAGATCTCGAACAGGATATCTTCGCTGGGCAGAAGGTCATGTCGTCGCGTTCTGGCCTGCAGCTCCTTCACTTGCTTAAGTACCTCGACGTTGTGCTGCAGAAACGGAAAGTCGCGTCCCCAACCCGACCTGGCTGTGTCCACGCCAGAGCGATACGCAGACGAGTCCGGATCGGGACGAGTTGACCTGCCCGGTGTAATCCGGGAGCGACTGCCGGTACGCAGCTCGTCTTCCTCGGCCGCGAAACTCGATTCTCGTTCGTCCTCAGTCCTTCCATACAACAATCCGAGTTCGACAAGGCCGAACTGGATGAGCAGCTCACGCGACTTAACCGGATCCACTTTTGCAAACGACGTCTTGCGTCGAGGCACGATGGGCAGTCCCCACAGCGTGACCTTTTCGAAGCACATGATATTGCCCGCGTTCGCGTCCCAGTGAGGTTCACTGTATTCCCGCTTCACAAGATGTTCGGCGACAGCTTCGACCCACTCCGGCTGAATGCGAGCAATGGTGCGTGCAAAACGCTGCGAAGTTTCCACCAACTCCGCAGCGACGAACCACTTCGGCCCCCTGGCTGCCAGGGCGGAACCAGGCCAGAGAATCAACTTATTACCGCCCGCCCCTGTGTATTCACGATCGGCGGACTTATACGCCAGATTCGCCAGCAACCCAGTCATCAGAGAGCGATGGATAAGTGCGAAATCGTTTTTTCTGTCTTTCAGGGGGTGCAGCGCGGCGGCCTTTTTCAGGTGCTGATCGCCGGATTCCGCCAGCAGGTCCTTTAACTGCCGATGCACGTCAATCCATTCCCGCATTCTCATCCAGGAAAGAAAATTCTGACGACACCACTTCTTCAGCTGACCTCCGGAGAGCTTCTGTTTTTGTTCGTGCCATGCATCCCACAGGTTCAGAAGTGTCAGAAAATCACTGTCAGCATTTCTAAATTTTCGGTGTGCTTCATCGGCTGCCTGCTGTTTCTCGATCGGTCGTTCGCGGGGATCCTGAATTTCCAGTGCGGATGCGATGATCATCACCTCCGGAACCGCATGCTCGTCAATCGCCGCCAGAATCATGCGGCTGATCCGCGGGTCAACGGGCAGCCGAGCCATGCGCCGGCCGGTTTCTGTGAGCACGTACCCATCAGTTCCGCTGCGTCCCTTTGCGTCTACCGAAACAGGAATTTCAATGGCCTTCAATTCCTCCAGTGTCTTATAACCTTCCCGCACCGTCGTGGGCCGGGGCGGGTCGAGAAATGGAAATTCATCCAGCCGACCAAGCTTAAGATTCATTGTTCGCAGAATGACGGCAGCCAGATTTGTACGCTGAATTTCCGGCGCCGTAAACGCTTCCCGACCATTGAAATCTTCTTCATCGTACAGGCGAATACAGATTCCCGGCCCCACTCGTCCACACCGCCCCGCTCGCTGGTTTGCCGAGGCCTGAGAAACGGCTTCGATCGGCAGGCGTTGCATGCGGGAACGTGCAGAATAGCGACTGATGCGAGCCGTCCCCGTGTCCACGACGTAGCGGATGCCGGGAACCGTCAGCGATGACTCCGCAACATTCGTAGCCAGAACGATTCGGCGATGCTGATACTCCTGAAAGACCTTCGTCTGGTCCGCCATCGACAGTCGGCCAAACAACGGAACAATCTGAGTGGGGTGCTGTGACGTATCGCCGGGATACCTGCGACCGCCCAGCTTCTTATCGACCTCCCGAATGTCTCGCTCCGTCGGCAGAAAGACCAGGATGTGCCCGCTGTCAATTCCGGCGAGTTCGTCGATGGCGTCGGACACTCCGTCAAACCAGTCTCGCTCATCCGCCCCGGAAGATGAACTCACTCGTTGCGGAAACACCGGCCCACGCTTCCTTTCATTCTTCACTGGATCTGCAGACGGCGTGTCGTCCGAAAGCGGCTGATAACAAATCTCGACGGGAAATGTCCGGCCTTCTACCAGGACCACCGGGGCCGGTTCTCCTTGCGTGCCGAAGTGATTCGCGAATCGTTCCGCATCAATCGTCGCTGACGTGATAATCAGGCGCAGATCTTTGCGTCGTGGCAGCAGGCGTTTCAGGTACCCCATCAGAAAGTCGATGTTCAACGACCGTTCGTGGGCTTCGTCCACGATGATTGTGTCGTATTGATCCAGAAATCGATCTGACTGTGTCTCTGCCAGCATGATGCCGTCAGTCATCAGCCGAATCAGCGTGTTGGGGCCGGAAACGTCGTTGAAACGAATTCGATATCCGACTTCCTTTCCCGTCTGGCATTTCAGCTCCTCTGCCAGACGAGTCGCAATCGACCGCGCGGCGATTCGACGTGGCTGAGTATGCCCGATCACGCCGCCAACACCCCGCCCCAGCTCAAGTGCAATCTTCGGCAGCTGGGTTGATTTTCCCGATCCCGTTTCACCACAGACGACAATCACCTGGTGGTCTCTGATGGCAGCTGCAATTTCTTCACGCCGCGCAACAACGGGAAGTTCCTCTGGCCATTGAATTCCCGGTACTGATGCGGCACGTCCTGCACGCTGTTGAACAGAACGCGTCAATTGCTGCGTCAGCTTCTTCAGGTTTCGATCGAACGGCTTCCCCGCCGCCCCGGCATTCACAATCGAACGCAGCATCCGGCGCATGGAAAACTGATCCGCCCGCATCGCCAGGCCGATCTGCTGTTCAATGTGTTTCCGATCAAAACGGGGACCGTCTTGGGAAGAACTGTGCGAGTTATTAGAAGCGCCAGGGTGCATCGTGGAATAAAGAGAATGACGTAATGCAGCGGCACGATAGCAGAGTTCAGCATAACGAGCCTGCGAAGTTTGTGAATAACAGAAAGATTCACAATCGCTGGATTCGTATCGACACCTCGGATCAGCTGTACAGAGACTCAGCCGGGCCACGAACGCCGAATATCGCAGGCCATGCTCCCGGGAATGAAGGTCCAGCGCTGTCAGGCACTGCGGTCCATCATCCCATTAAGCAGCCGAACAACTTCATCCGCACCGGCCACAGGATTCAATGCGGTCGTGGCAATTCCGGAGACGACTTTCGTGATGTTGTGATCCACCGCGTCTTCCCGCCCCCAGACTTCACCGACAGGCGCAGTCATGTATACCGAAAATGTGCGGTGACCAGTACCCGGTCGTTCTCCGATGACATGCACAATCGCACGGGGGCCCTTCAGCCGCCCGAACAGAATTTCACCGATGCGGTACCCTGCTCTGACGCGCCCCGATGTCACCACCAGATGGTCGTCCGAAACGCTCAGTCCCTGTTCACCCAGACCACTCCTTAACTGATCAAGAAAAGGAAACAAATGACCTTCTTCAGTAATTGCCAGCGCATTCAGCCCGTCAGAGACCACAATCTGCACGTCGAATGGCTCGGCTTGCCGCTGACGATGCCGCTGCAGTGACGTGATTGCAGAATCGTGAAGCTGCTCACCGGAAACCGGATGCAGAATATAGTCTTTACGATCCGCAGAATTCGTGGCCAGATGCAGCCCGTTGGGTATTCTGTTAATAAAGGCATCAGGCAGCTCTGCCCAGATACTCAGTTTCGCATCGTCATAGATTCGGTGAATGTCGTCCTGAAGTACGGGCTGCAGGTCCCAGGTATGTGCGCCATATCCCTGGGCTATGAACAATCCTCGGCCGCGAACTTCTTCAAGTTCCTCACGACC
Source organism: Fuerstiella sp. (assembly GCA_029245955.1). Classification (GTDB taxonomy): domain Bacteria; phylum Planctomycetota; class Planctomycetia; order Planctomycetales; family Planctomycetaceae; genus Fuerstiella. The sequence continues at coordinate 36,917 of JAQWOH010000082.1, forward strand.
TTCCTTCAGAATCGCCTGGTCATTTCTCGTGTCCCCCTTGCGTCGTCGGTATTGCAGGAAGACCCACAGAGGATCGCCAAAATGCTCTGTCGGTCGCCCTGACTGATCAATAACACCGAGCTGCTGAAAGAACGACCACATTTCGTCGTTGACACGACAACCAAACTTCTCACGCAGCCTTACGTGATCCTGATATCCCGTGGTCAGATATCCCAGCATCGGATCAATCTTTGTCGGCAACGCCATCATGTAGGCAGGATACGCCGGCATGATCTGGTCCAGACACCAATCGAGATCATCAAGAGAAATATCCATGTGCAGCGTCGAGCACACATCCAGCCCGATGCACAAGCCGTGCAGTTTGCCCATCACGATGTCTTCCAGACAACACCTCACCAGTTGCTCACGAGTGCGAAAGACCTCGGGACCGATAAAGCCAGCCACGTCGTTTAAATGCACCCACGGACCGGCGGTGTCACCGCCGGTCTGCCGTACACTGGCTACGTGTCCGGTCAAAGCCCGGGCGAAACCGTATTTGCGAGATTCGTGCATGACCATGTCAAAGCCGTGACTGTGGCCGTTGGTAAAGTCTGCTCCCTGTCCGGTTTCAAAATAGAGCCCGTAGTGGCCAGTCCGCGTCTCCGCATACTGCCTCATTTTTTCGATGCTGATGTCGAATGTCGCGTTCGCTGCGTCGCTCCCTGCAATACTCTGAAACCACAACTCGGTCGATCCCGGCCAACGGCTTTCCACTTCCGCCTGAACGTCAATGTGCGAAAGAACGCAATGCGGCATTGCGTTATTGATTTCAAACGTCGTCAGCACATCCTGCAACGTCCGCTGGATGGCCGCAACGGACGCCGGATCACTGGACACGGGATTCGTCCCCAGTAATACATCCCCCACCGCGTATGCCCAACCATCAAAAACCTGCCAGCGCACGTCGTCCACATTGTCGGTTGGCGAATTCGGCTGAATGCGCGCACCCAGATAACCATTAGCGCCGATCTGACTGCCGGGCAGAGGGTTAAAAACCTTTCGACCGACCTGAATGAGTTCCTCGTTGGTCATCAATTTCACAACGCAGGAAATCACGTCGCTGGAAAGCCCGGACATCACCTCCTGAATGGCCGACTCATCGGATGTCAGGAGAAACCGCTGGAACTGTCCCAGCGTCTGTCCGGATAATCGCTTCCGCGACTGTTCCTCCCGCGGAACCGAGATAAAGCGGAACAGATCGTCCGCGTGCAGCGGATGGTCGTCAATATCCGCCAGACGTGTGTTTGCCAGCAGAACGCGTGAGTGCCGTCTTGAGGCTTCATCAAAGGCCGCCACACCGATCGCGCTGTCGCCTTCCTTAAATTCGTTGGCCGCGCCCAGAATCTGTGCGTAAAACGTCGCATCATGAGCACCCCGCAGACGCTTAATGAACCGAAAGACATCCTCTTCCGGCAATGGGGCGCTGATGGGGCGGTTGGATCCGGCCTGCTGCGCAGCCAATCCAAGTCGACACAAAGATTCCGGAGATGCAACAAACGTGCCGCTGGCAAGTCCCTGCAGAAATGTTCGTCTGCTGACCATCAGTCGTTAAATCCATCGAAAGTGCAGAGCAGAAGGTAACAGTATCGCAAACACGGCCGAATATCATAACAGATGTGCGCTGCTGCGGGATAATGATGGGGCCACGGCGCGGAATCAGGATCCCGTTATGGACTGATCCTGCGGAGGAATTCGAAGGATTTCCTTGTCACGCGTTCGTGCACGGGCCACATTTCTTCTTATGCACAAGCATAGCCATGTCGCCGGAATCAACGCGTCCGGTCAGAAACACCGATTCAAGAAAACAATCGCTGGCTTTCCAGAGATTTGCCACACGGAAAGTCGTGGACTCAATCGATGATGCTGCCGCAATAGATCGTGCAACCGTCGCGCCTCCGTTGGCGACCGAATTCTTATTGTAATTTCTCCCCTCACCCACCGGGACTCCAGAGTCATGGCGTGGACGGTCTCCGTTCATTTCGCCTGCGCCCGTGTTTTCCAGATCCTCGCAGCCGGAAAACTGCAGCACCCAGGTCAGCCCCTTCTGTGTACAACGACTCCGGAGCGGTGGCCTAGTGGCCACCGGTACCTTTTAATGATTCACGGAGGCATTAAGAGCCCGATGGACGAAACGGCTCAATCCGCCGCAGAATGCCAAATCGAAGTTCACCCGTTCAGACTTCGCCCCGAGTGAACGCGACTGAAAGAAACCACCTCTTATCCACAGATGCCAAGAATGCTTCTGTGCAACGGATATTTTGTGGTTGGAATGCTTTCACGGCAACTTGGAACCCGGTCAATGAGCAACTCACATGTGTACGATCGGTACACCGGGTACCGGGTTAGTTTCTTGGTCTGAGAACTCGAAAATCACGAACATACGTAACGTCAAGGCATCTGAATCTGCTGTGACGAAACAGGAGACACGTTGCCAACCGACTTTGACTTTTCCGGACAGCGTTTTTCACTGGAAGTCGGTTTGCTTAGCAAAGTACCGTATGCTTTCAACAGGATTCCGTTGACAGCATCTGTTCCAGCCAGCTTGGGTGTCGCATTGGGCATCAGAAGAAATCGGGGTATTGTTGAACGAGTTGTTACCGGAAGTGCGGGTGCAGGCAGCAAAGATCAAATGCGGTGAAATTCTGTTTTCCTTTGACGGAACAGAAAGCACATGCCTCCAAGGTTCGATGAAGGCTCTGGGCGAAAGTGGGTTGGGGAAGGAATCGACCGGGGTTGTCGAATGCTTTGGTAAAAAGCGAACAATTGTTGTTACACCGAACTGATGTTACGTCACGGAGACAGATAAAAAGTCTTTGGTCCGGCAGTTTCCAAAGGATGATGACAAGCCTGCTGGCCTCTGAGTGATCAAGGGATTCGACTTGCCCTGCTGGTTGCCCAATGCACGAAGTAGGACATCGGTCAGATGAAGATGCGAGGACGCTCACCAATGATTACTGCTTGGCAACTCCATTTGAGCGGCTTGGCCGGTTCGCCGTTCGCATGGTCCTGGAAAGGTTCCCGGCCCGCCCGTCGTCTGATGGCGTCGATCCAGTAGTGTTCCCATTTCGGCGAGACCTTGTGCATGCCCACCAGAAGTTCACATTATGGGGGGGGGGGCAGCCGAGCTTTGAGTTTTCAGACATTGCCCCAGTTGGTAAGCATTGGATTTTGAAAGCCTTCGAAATTGCTGCCCACACATCCTTGGGCGAACTGAGAATTCGACCAATACCGAAGAGGGCGAAGATTGGCGGAAATCTGCCTCAAGCAGATAAAAGTGATTCACGCCGCCAGCCGACAGTGAATTGCCGAATGGGTGGCATCACGCCGCCAAGACCAGCCGCACAACATCGCCTTCCCACTCAGCGACGTAGGCAGGGAAAAGTTCAACTGGGCCTCTGAACTCTCGACTAAAATTCAAAACAGCCAGCTATGTTAATTCGTGGCTGGCCGTTTCTCGTTGATTGGCAACAGTTTGCATTGTTTTTTTCAGGTTGTCTTGTCCGTTCAAACGGATAAGACAACCTCGCCGGCCTGAACCGCCGCCTTCTGGTAAATCCTGATTCGGCAACGGTTTAGCGAGTTCAAGTCCTGTCACCCCTTTCGATGGGTTGACCGTGGCGTCAGACTGAATTCAAGTCAAGTAGCCCGCGCCGGTGCCTCTCTCCGCTGTCGCTTCAACGCACTGATACGCACTGATACGCACTGATACGCAATTTCATTATCCTCGACCAGCCTTAGGTTAAGAGGTTGAACTGTTCAATGTGGGCCACCGATCGCCGAAGTACTTCCGTTTATATGCTGTCGTGTCTTATCGGGGGTGTGCTTTTCCGATTCATTCTCACCGCACTCCCAGCAGGATCTCCACAGCTTCGTAGTCGCCGGTGTCAGCGGCGTATTGTCGTAGTAAATCCTGATGCCTCTTCAACACTCGATGGTACGACGGATCACGTGACAGATTCTGCATTTCATGCGGATCTTTCTGCATATCCACCAATGATTCACGATGTCCACCCAGGTCGTAAACCGCATATTTATGACCGGCCGTTCGAAGCATTCGCCCTCGACATTGAGGCACCTCTTTTTCACCGATGGGCAGGGCACCCTGTACCATGTGATTCGAAACGACAATGTACTCACGCCACTTCGCCACACTTGAATCTTCGCAAACAGGTTTCAAAGAAAGACCTTTGAGTTGGTCTGGGATATTGAGCCCCGCGAAGTCCATCATTGTGGGCAATGTGTCAATGCCCACATTCACAAGCTTACGCGTGATGCCCGTGTCAATATGCCCTGGATACGAAACGATCAAAGGAATGCGCGCCGATTCTTCGTAGAATACTGTCTTCTGGGCGAACTGATGTGCGCCAGTGCAATCGCCGTGATCAGCCGTGAATATGACCAACGTGTCCTGCTCGAGTCCGGATTGCTTTAAAGCCGTCAGCACTTTCCCGATTTCGCGATCGGCTCGTTCAATCAGACGATAATATCCCCATCGCATTTGGCGCCATCTGTCGGCATCGAAATCAGCAATCGGTGTCATTTCCGTCGCTTGATAACTTCGGCGCATTAACGCCATGCTGTCCGTTTCATCGATCGGTGGCGCGAAGTTGACAGGCACAGGTGGACAATCCTCAGGCTCAGGAAAATCGCCAATCGGTCCACCGGGAATCTTCTGGCCTCGCACCAGTTGACAGATATCATGCGGACTGGTGAAAGAAGTCACCAGCAAAAATGGTTTGTGCCGTTTCTGATTGAGAAAGGCGATTGCAGGCGCGGGAATCGCATGATCGGCACCATTCCCTTTAAGCACGCCGGTGTGATCAAAACCATGACGTGCGGTGTCGCTCGTTTTGATATTCAAATGCCATTTACCAAAATAGCCCGTATCATATCCAGCATCCTTGAAGTATTTCCCCATGCATACCATCTGCGCCGGCAGTGGTTTCTTAGCGTTGGATTGCAGACCGGTTTCAAACGGGTAATAACCGCTGAAGATTGAATTGCGAGAAGGCACACAAATCGGGTTCGAGGCATAGGCGCGATCAAAACGCATCCCTCGTTTTGCCAACGCGTCCAGATTCGGCGTTTTGACATAGCGATCCCCCATCACACCGCTCATCACGTCTGCATAATTCTGTTCGGTGATGATGAACAGGATGTTTGGACGCTCGGCTGCCGAAACGGATGCCGCAGCCCAGAGTAACGTAGCTAAGATCACGGTTGGTTTTGTCATCATTTACATTTCAATTTAAAAGCGTTCGCGCTGCCGACAGCTCAGTGACTTTCATCGGCGGCACTCATTTTCAGCTCGGCCATTAGCCCCGCCAGTTTTTCGCGCGCCGCTTTCGCGTCGTCGCCGCCAGCACCCTTCTTGAGTGGCTTCGCCTCAGCCGCATCCTCTTTCATGTGATAGAGTCGGCCGTCGGCGTAGAGCTTCCAGTCCTTGTCGCGCAGCCACTCCTTGCCGCCCCACCAAGTGTAGACCCACAGACGCGGACTCGGATTCTTCCCCTTCAAGGCCGCCACGAAACTCTGCCCGTCGATCACCCTGTCCCGGGGCACCGTCGTCCCCGCCAGCTCCGCGAGGGTCGGCATGAAATCTGTAAAGTCGACCAGATCCGTGTTGACGGAGCCCGCCTTGATCGTGCCCGGCCAGCTCGCGAGCAAAGGCACACGGGTGCCGGCATCTGTCAGCCTGGCTTTGCCGCCTTTGATCTTCCTGCCATTCATGATCGAGGTCACATTCGTCGGTGTCCCATTGTCGCCGGTGAATAGAATCACTGTATTCTCGCGCAGTCCCAGGCGGTCGAGGGCCGCTGCCAGCTTGCCAACCTGACGATCCATCTCTTCCACCATCCCCTTAAACTTCAGGTGCTCGCCATTGGGGCCTGGCGGCTCGTCCTTCTTGGGCCAGTGGGTGAGCGCCATGGGATAATAGGCCAGGAACGGCTTTTCCTTCCGGGCCTCAATAAAGTCGATTAGAAAATTGCAGTACAGATCCGGCCCGTACTTGTCCTTTGTGTTCGGCATGATCGTGTCGTTGTGGTAGAGCATCGGCTCGTAGTAGCGTGCGCCCTCGTGCCAGGCCCAGACCGCGCTCTCCTGGAAACCGAAGCGGCGCACATGACCTGGATCCGTCTTTTGCAATACCATTTGCCACTTGCCTGCCAGCGCCGTGGCGTAGCCAGCGTCGCGCAGCAGATTTCCGAACGTAATCTCGTTTTCGGGCAGCAGGCCCCAGGTCGTGGTCGTGCGCAAGGTGTAACGGCCACTCATGATCGTTACCCGCGACGGACTGCATTTCGGAGTGGAAAAACAGTTGGCGAATTGCATCCCCGAGGCTGCCAGCGCGTCAAGGTTCGGGGTCTCATAGGAGGTGCCGCCATAGCTGCCCAGGCATTCGTAGCCCACGTCGTCGGCCATGACGAGCACGATGTTGGGACGCTTGACAGTCGATTTGACTGAAGTCGTGGCGTGCTGGTCAGTTAGACCACGTCGACATGGCAATAATGCGCACGTTGTTGACATAATCACCATGGCCGTCTGAAATGGTCGATAGTGTTCACGCATCATCGGATTCTCATTTGGCTGGGGAATGCGGGGAGCATCAAAGCCGCTGTGGTCACGTTCCGGATGGAAGTTCATCGTGGCATGTTCATCCGGTAGATGACCGCCGAGTATACCACGCGACCGGTGAGTCTGAGAGCTACACTTGATACGACCTTGCGCGCACCGGGCTGGCTTCAACGCCAGAACGGTATTGCCGTCGATCTCGCGCACAACTGCTGAGGTCTGCCACATCTGCCCAATTTGGCGAACCGCCAAGTCGCGTCGGGTTGTCCAACTTCTGCGAGTTAGCGTCGATGCTAATTGCATCCGGTTTTGTCGACCGGATGTTGCAACGGGCCTGCGGTTCGCTTGATTGCTCATTCATCATTCACGTCCGACGGAGATCGACCGCTGGCATGCAGGCTCAAGTCCTGTCAACTTGCATGTTGAATTCGGAACGACTCCGCGTCAGTTCGATCAGGAGTTGTGTTTTCTTTTCTGGGGAAGTCCAGAACCAACCAATTCAATCGACGTCGGCCCGTTTTTGAGCTTCTGAGACTTTTTTCGGAAACAATCGCGGCCCCTGTGTCATTACATGTGATGAACAATCCCGAGGACGATAGCGAAGCTCGCAGTGCCACCGAAGAGGTGCAGTTGCTCTTTGTGCGCCATGAGAATTCTATTCGGGCGTTCGTGAGGGCTCTGCAGCCTTCTCTGCCTGATGCAGACGATGTGATGCAGGAGACGTTTCTGACGGTTTCCCGGAAGGCTGCGACCTTTGAGCCGGGAACGAATTTCGCGGCGTGGGCCTGCGGTATTGCGAGGCTCAAAGTGCTTGAGAATTTCCGCCAGAAGAAGCGGGGCAATGTCCTCAGTGAGGCGGCCATCAGTGCTTTGGCGGAGGACGCTCCGTCGCCTCAACTCCTGAGCGAAATTCAGGATGCTCTCGAAGCGTGCCTTGGGAAACTGACGCCGAAGATCCGCGATCTGTTATGGCGGCGCTATTCCCGGAGACAGAGTTCGGACGAGATGGCAGAGGCAGCCGGGATGACCTCGACCGCAGTTCGCGTGGCGCTCTCAAAAGCTCGAGTTGCGCTGCGGGATTGCATCAACTCTCAACTCCAACGGGTCCGGTGAAGTTTCGATGACTGACAACATCAACAACGGTGAACTCGACGCTCTGATCGATGCCTGTCTTGACGGTCGATTGAGCGATGCCGAGGCAGAGCGACTGAGTCAGTGGATTGAAGAATCCAGTGAAGCTCGGGAACGCTATTGGGAGCTGGCATCCGTTCACGGATTGATCGAGCAGTCG
>JAQWOH010000012.1 GCA_029245955.1 Fuerstiella sp.
TCCGGCAACTCCATACGTCAGGGGATTCAATCGAATAATCCATGACAGCCAGTCACTGCCTCCGCCGGGAAAGAAAGCTCCTGACAGCAGCCACATCGGCATCAGAAAGACACTCATGATCGCATGGAATCCCTGAGTGGAGTTCATCGGCCAGGCGATCAGAAATCCAAGCGCGGTCAGTTCAACGGCAATCAACGTCAGAAACAGGGCGGCCGGAATTCCGGGCATCGGATCCAATGCGATCTGCAGTCCCGGACTGAGTCCGACATAACTGAGCAGTGGACCAACCAGCAGAAATAGTCCCGCCTGCACAACGGCCAGAATTGTCCCGCCCAGTACTTTTCCCAGGACGATCACGGATCGAGGCACAGGCGCAGCCAGCACGCCCTGCAGAAATCCCTCGCGTCGATCTTCGATGATTGAGATTGTCGAAAATATTGCCGTAAACATCACGATCAGAACCGCTACGCCGGGGAAGAAATATTCCTGATAGGTGAGCGGTTCTGAAAGTCCCGACGCCCATTCCGGCGGTTGAAATGATCGACCAAGCCCGGCCCCGAACAGCACCCAGAAGATTACGGGCTGTCCGATAGCGCCGATGACTCGAGTGCGCTGACGGAAGAACCGAACTAACTCACGCCACGCCAATGCCCACGCACCGGACCACACGCTGCCAGGTTGTGAGGACTCATTCATGAATCCGCCTTTCCTGGTAACGCACCGTCCAGTGCCACATCGTCTTCGAAGCCATGTCCGGTGACTTCCAAAAAGACGTCATCCAGCGACGGACTGGCGACTTCGGCGGACAGGACCTGGTCTCCGCACGTGGACATCACATGTTGCAGCGCTGCCGCTCCGTCCGGCACGCGAAAGCACAAGCGGCTGCCAACGTCGCGAGCTTTGACCCGCAGCAGGGACTCAAGTTCCGCTTTCAGTTCAACGGAGTCCCGAGTTCGGATCGACAGCCGATCACCATCAATCGATGCCTGAAGTGTCTGAGGTGAGCCCTGGCTTACAATTTGGCCTTTATCCATCAGAATCAGATGTGCGCAGGACTCGGCCTCCTGCATCAGGTGAGTTGTCAGAACGACGGTCGTTCCTTCCTTTTGCTGCTGTTCGTGAATCATGTCCCAGAACTGTCGACGGGCAGCTGGATCCAGCCCGGTGCTGGGTTCATCAAGTAACAGCACTTCCGGACGGTGCAGCAAGCCTTTGGCCAGTTCAACTCGCCGCCGCAGCCCGCCGGACAGCTCACCGACAATCGACTTTCGGCGATCGGACAACGAAAATTGTTCCAGCAATTCATCGATCCGTTTGACAAGCGTCCCACGTGGAAGGCCGTAGATTCGTCCGTGGCACTGTAGATTTTCCACGACCGTCAGCCTTACATCGACCGCAGGTGACTGAAACGTGACACCCAGCATTCGTCGAATAGCAGCGGGATCTTCCTGCAGGTCTGAACCGCAGATCTTTATGCTGCCAGCCTGCAGTGGCAGCAGCGTGGCGAACAGGCGAAACAGTGTGGTCTTGCCGGAACCGTTGGGACCGAGTAACCCGAACAGTGAGCCGCGGTGGACTTCAAGATCGACTTCGGTCAGCGCAGTAGTCTGACCGTAGGAGTGGGAGACGTTTGCGGCACTGATACAGATATCCGACATGGCGGAACACGAACTCAAAGTATGTGAGGCCGGATGGTGTCACCGGCCACGCCTGTTTTCCTGAACAGGACCAGTCGGCCGACGCTATTCGGCTTTCTCGGCAGGAGCCGCTTCGTGTGATTCTTCATGACGATCGGCACCGTCACCACTCTCATCAGAATGCCCAACTTCGGCCTGTTCTTCCACGTGGCCTGTGTGATCTGAATGGCCGGCGGACTGTCCGTGACTGTCGTGTAAGCTGTCCATCTCTGCCTTCCATTCCGCCTGGGGAGCCAAGGGTGTGTAATAAGCAACACCAATGTCAGGTACCAAAGCCAGGGGCAGGCCAATCGCCAGAATTGTTGTGGGAGCCAGCAGCACGTACTTCCAGTTGCCTTCGAACTTAAGATGCATGAAGAACATCATCACGCACAAGGCTTTGGCGACGGCAACGGCAAGCACCAGAACGATGGTGATCGCATGGTTACTGAAACTGACGAGGTCAAATATGACGGAAAGCGCGGTGAACACGCAGAGTGCTACAAAGACTGCCAGATAGTTGACGTGATGGGCACTGTGGTCATCGTGTGCCATAATATCGATCCTGCATGCGCCGAGAAGCGAAAAAACGAGAGATGTATGAACTAAGCAATGTACAACAGCGGGAATAGAAAGATCCAGACGAGGTCCACAAAGTGCCAGTACAGGCCACTGTTCTCAACCCAGTCCGTCCACTCTTCATTAAGATTATTGCCCTGAAGTAAGGGGCGAGCGAACAGAAGCATGCCGACAATCACGTGAATGGCATGAAAGCCCGTCATCAGGAAATAGATCGACGCAAAAAGGTTTCCGTAAAGAACCGGGTGAGGATCCAGAACACCGGCACTTACGAAGCCGCCGTAGTTCGTATCACTCTTCAGACGCGCCAATTCAGCCTTCACTTCTGCGTACTCCAGTGCTGGCAGCGATTCACCTTCCGACAATGCTTCGCGAGCCGCCAGATAGCCGGGCCCTGTGGCGACGGGAACCTTCTCAAGAGAAACGTTGGCCACGATATGCTGGTGAAGATTTTGCCATTTGCGATAAAGAGCGACATCATGTATCGCGGATTTCGCGTCATCACCACCGCCCTCACTCTTGGCAAAGACATCCAGTTGGGCGCTGACGGTTGCAAGATCATCGGGCTGAGCAACATCAATCGCCTCAGCATCCGTGTAAACTGCAAACCGCTGCCGGACGACCTGCTCCAACTCACGATCCACTTTGTTGATGGCCTGAGTCGGGGTTTCTGCGATGTGGCTGGGAAGAATGTCGTGCGAAATCTTGCCGTAGTATTCGATGGACTTAATGCCAAGAAAGACGAACGCCAGCCCCATAGTATAGGTTAGGTATCGTCGAGCTCGTGAGAAATCTCTCTTCGCCATGGCTTCGTGAGCGACCACAACAAAGTAGCTCGACACGATCAGAACGAACGTGTTGATTCCGCCCATCAGGACCAGAATGTGCGTATCTTTGGGATCCGTTGGCCACCCGGGCGAACCGATCCGCAGGACGATGTACGCACCGATGAATGCCGTGAAGAACATAATTTCCGTGCCAAGAAACAACCACAAACCGAGTTTTGAATTCGGAATGGGGATGCCCATCTTGAGACTGGAAGGGGGAGTACTGTGTGACATAGCTTTAAATCAACTTTTAACGAACATGACACGCCGAGTACGGCAAGTGGCGTTTTCAGTTATTGAGCTTCAACTTCGAGCAAACCGCGTAGGCGGCATTCGTAAATCGAACTCTTCAATTCCAGGGCATTTATCCGATTGCTGTTAACCTGAGAAAATCCAACACCAATGCGATCAACAGCGAGGGCAAACAAATCAACGAGTTGTACAGCAAACTGCGAGCTCGCACTTCGCTGCGATGCAGCAGAAACCGAATGGAGTAAACCAAATAGGCCACAGAGAAGACCATCGCCGAAACCAGATAAAGATCACCGGACATTCCGATATAGGCTGGCAAAGCACTGACGGGCACAAAAGCCGCCGCATAGATGACCGCGATCAACCCGGTCAGGAAACCATTGTCCGTGAATGACGGCAGCATTCGCAGTCCCGCGTGCTGATAGTCGCGACGGTGAATCCAGCCGATAGCCAGAAAGTGCGGAAACTGCCAGACGAAAAAGACGGCAAACAGTGCCAGCGCTTCGATGCCGAATCCCCCTCCAGCGGCAAGCCAGCCAATGACCGGCGGCATCGCCCCGGGAACCGCACCGATGGTCGTGCACAACGACGTTTTTGTTTTCAGCAGCGTGTACGCCAGTGCGTACATCAGCAAAGTAGCGAGAGTTGCTAACGCTGCAGCTGGATTGACCATGTTCCACAGACAACCAAAACCGACGACCGTCAGCACGACCGCGACAGCGGATGCTTCGGGAACTGTAATCCTTCCGCTGGCAATTGGGCGCAACTGAGTACGCTTCATCAAAACATCCGTGCGGCGTTCCAGACACTGATTCAGCATGCTGGACGCGGCGACCAGCTGAACCACACCCAGCATTGCAATAACAAGCTTCGCGCCGTCGAAAACAATTGGCGATGCCAGCGTGAACCCCACGGCCACAGCGACCATGGTCATCACGGCGATGCGCGGGCGACACAATTCGGCGTAATCAGCCAGGCGCTGACGCCCGCTGTCAGCGGCACTTTGAACACAGAGGCTGTCAGGAGCAACAGACGCGGACGGCTGCGATGCAGCAGGGGCGATACTCATGCGAGCCCTCCATTCCGTCCGGATGCAATGGGCGACTCACTGAACAGTCCGGCCAATTCTTCAATCTGCCCCGACCCGGCCAGCAGAATCAATTCCACCGCCGCCGCCGCCGCAGTCGCCAGCAGAAACATTCCGCCGACAGTGTGCAGACTGCAGATGACATTCTGAGACGGTGAATTTGCAGACGCAACCCAACCTAAGGTCGGGAACCCCAGCTTCGTGACCCAGGAGCCCAAACCGAGCCCGATCTGAATCAGCAGCGCCGAACCCAGCCAGCGACCTCGCCGACGCAGCGACAGCAGGTCGCTGCGCAGAAGGGCAGTCAACAGCACGACGGCCAGCAAAGTCACGATAACAGCACCAGCCACATGTTCGTGCAGCATACGTCCCAGATGGCGAAAGAACCCGCCCAGCACATACTGTCCCAGCACGACGAAGGGAAACAACACCCCAATCGCGAAGGTCACCGGCGAAAACTTCCGATCAACCAGTGATCGTTCGTCGTGCGATCGACGACGGACCAGGAAAGCAAACACAAAACACAGCATGAAGAACAGACCGCCTGTGATGCTGTGCGTCATCGCCAGGACCTGTTCGTTCATCCGCACCCGCATCCCCCCAAGCAGTCCCTGGGCAATTACGGCCAACAGAATGATGACTGATCCGGCTCGCACCCGGCGACGTGGCTCTTTAACAAATGTGACAACGACAAGACCGATGCTGACCAGGCCGATTAATACCCCGGCCAGTCGGTGTCCGTGTTCGACAAATTTGTCGGTATGCCGCAGGTCATTCAACCACGGATACAACAGCATATTCTGCCCATCGGATGTCGGCCAGTCAGCAAATGCCATCCCGGCCTTCAACGTTGTGACCAGCGCACCGACAGAAATCGGCAGCAATGCGACGATACACGTCAGCACGGCAAACCGTTGCACTGTCAGGTTAATGTGGTCATCTGTATGGGACACGGCCTGTTCTCGTTCTGTAGTGCCTGCATTCCTGGCAATACCTCACTCAATCCATCGTCCACGATGAACGGCTCGGTGATTACGCTGTGGCTTCGGCGGACTCTGTCTCCGCTGTTTTTTTCATATCAGGTGGTGGCTCGGTCTGCAGAATAAAGTCCTGCCCCAGCGCCTCAGCTTCCGGTGATGAGTATTCGTATGGTCCGCGGTAGCAAACCGGCGGCACGTCGAAGTTGCCGTGCCCCGGTGGCGACGGTGCCGACCATTCCAGGCCGTTTGCGCCCCAGGGATTACGCCCACATTTTTTGCCAAAGAAAATGCTGTAGGCAAAGTTGCCCAGCAATAGAATCTGTGCGAATCCCATCAGAATGGCAGAACATGTGATGAACTGATTCATCGGCAGCAGGTGTTCAAGGTACGGGTGCAGGTACGGATCTGCGTAGCGGCGAGGCATACCAACGATTCCCAGCAGGTGCATCGGGAAAAACGCACCGTTGAAACCGATGAATGAGAGCACGAAGTGCCACTTGGCGACGGTGTCGTTCATCATTCGGCCGAACATTTTCGGGAACCAGAAGGTGATGGCCGCAAACACGCCAAACAATGTTGATCCAAACAGAACATAGTGAAAGTGCGCTACGATGAAATAAGTGTCGTGAAAGTATATGTCGACTGGAACGGCCGCCATAAAAATGCCGCTCAGTCCGCCGACAATGAACATGGCGACGAACCCGGAGCAGTTCAGCATGACGGAGTTGAAACGAACGTTGCCGCCCCAGATCGTGCCGATCCAGTTGAATGTCTTAATAGCCGACGGTAGAGCGATCATCATCGTTGACGTCATGAACGTCATTCCAAGCGCAGGATTCATTCCGCTGGTGAACATGTGATGCCCCCAGACGATGAAACCCAGTCCAGCAATGGCGGACATGGAATAGACCATGGGCTTGTAACCAAAGACGGGCTTGCGACACATGCAGGACAACATATCAGACACCATACCCATCGCCGGCAGCAGCATGATGTACACCGCTGGATGCGAATAGAACCAGAACAGATGTTGCCACAGTAGCGGTTGACCGCCGCCAACCGTCGGCGCGGCATTGTTAACAATGATTCCGGCGGGGACGAAGAAACAGGTCCCCATCGTGCGGTCTGCCAGCAACATGAACCCTGCAGCGGTCAGCACTGGCAGAGCAAACGCCTGCAAAATCGCTGTAATGAACATCGACCAGATGGTCAACGGCATGCGAAACAGGGTCATGCCGGGTGCTCGCATGTTGATGATGGTCGTCATGTAATTGATGGACCCCATCATGGACGACACGCCGACAAACGTAAGGCCGAGCAGCCAATAGGTCTGGGCAGCGCCGGATCCGGGTGCTGCCGCCGTCAACGCACTCAGCAGCGGGTATGATGTCCAGCCGGCGGCAGGACCTGCTGTCACTCCACCGACAACGAAACTGGCAAAGAAAAAGAACATGGCCGGCCACATGAACCAGTAGCTAAGCATGTTCAGCACCGGAAAGGCCATGTCGTCGGCCCCGATCTGCAACGGAATCAGAAAGTTGCCGAAGGCACCGGCCAGAATGGGAATGATCACCAGGAAGATCATCACCGAAGCATGCATGGTGAACAGCATGGTGTAGAACTCGGGCGAGATCTGTCCGCCTTCACCGGCAAACAGCTTGCCGACGATCGGCATGGTCTGCCACGGAAACGCCAGCTGCCAGCGCACCGCCAGCGCCAGCGCACCGCCGGCCATCAGCATGATCAAGGTGGTGGCGAGAAATTGAACACCGATGACCTTGTGATCGGTTGAGAAGACGTACTTCTGAATAAAACCGATCTCATGATGATCATGCCCTTGAGCGTGATCATCGCTGTGTGATTCGATTGCCGGACTTACAGTGGCCATCGAAGGACCTTCCGAGGAAAAATTCTTATAGTTTTATGCTGTCGGAGAAGTCTGATGACTTCCCGTCTGAACAGCATGACAACTGTCAGCGACTTGTGTTTGTTTAGAATAAACCGCCAAATGGCCTACTCGTCTTCATCGTCAACGGTGACGACACCATCAAAATTCTGTTCACTCTGCAGATTGCTCAGGTACTCATCAACCTGCCTCTGCGGTTCTGCGACAATGGTGGCCCTCATCTTGTAATGTCCCCAACCGCACAGCTCCGCACAGACAACGTCGTAGTCGCCCGCTTTCGGAATTTCAAACCAGACGGGAATGATCAATCCCGCGACAGCGTCCTGTTTGACCCGCAGTTCCGGAGCAAAAAAGGCATGCTGCACATCATCCGTCCGAAGATTGAACTTTACCGGGCGTCCAGTGGCCACGTGCATCTCATTGACGGCGTACAGGTCACCCGGCTGCGGCTGATTCTTAAGTTCTGTACCAGGTTCGGGATAACGAACTCGCCATTCGAACTGTCGAGCCGTCAGTTCAAGGCGGGGTCCGTCTTCCTGTGTCTGATTCGGATAAAACGACTGCACGCGAAATTCGGCCCAGACGTCCATCTGATACAGGGCAATGAAGACCAGCACAAAGGAAGGCACGACCGTCCAGATTAGTTCCAGACTGTGACTACCATGGGAAAACTCGGCTTTCTCATCGTCTCCTTTGACCGCACTTTGCCACAGCACGTACCCCAGAGCGAACTGAGTGCCGATAAAGACAACGGTTACGATCCCCAGAATCAGATAAAACAAACCATCGATGCGTTCGCCGAGCGGACTCATGGCTTCCGTAGGAAACCACCACCCGCGTGCAGGCGCAACCCAGCAGGACCAGATGGCGACCACCGGCCAGAAGAAGAAGAAAAGTGCCCAGAACTTTTTCACGTAATCAATCTCCGGATCATTCCAGAATGACAAGCGCTACAGCGACGCTTGAGGTGTCGCCTCTGCAGATGCATTTACGACCGGAGCATGCCCCGGTTCAACTTCAAAAGGAATACTGAGCACGTAGTTAACAATGTGCCAGATTTGCTCGTGCGGCACGATCTTGAACGATGGCATCCGTGACCCCTTGATGCCGGCATGAATTCTGCGGAACAGGTCAATCGGGCGGCGACCGCCTCGGTAGATTCCACGAGTCAGGTTGCGTGGCTGATTTACGTTGTCCCAGACGTCGTGCAGACCGGGAGTATCGTACAACTGCTGTGTGACCGGGTTCTTTTCGAAAATCGTCGTCTGAGGTCCGTCGCCTTTTCCTGCGATACCGTGGCAGTCCGCACAGTTGATCCCCTTACTCAGATACAGTTCACGACCGAGTCGTCTGGATTCGGGAGTATCGGGCACTCGGGAAATATCGGGGATAATGACCGCGTCTTCAGTGTCCGCCGTCGTCCATGCGGATGCCAGATCGTCAGAGACAAACTCCAGGCTATCTGCCATGTCCTCAGCCAGGAATTCACGCAGACTTTCAACAATCTCATCCGTCGACTCCCCACCCTCAATTCGCGCCGTGACAGCTGCCTTCGAAAAATCGGGCGACAATTCGACGCCAATCTTCTTTTCAAACTCGCCCCGCATCGCAAGGAAGCGAACATATTCCACAACAGCGTGTTTGTCGTCTTCGTTCAGCATCGGAACGAATGACGGCATATATGTACCGGGAATGCCGTTCTTCAACACTCGATGAAGATCGTCCCGGCTGATTTTGGCCTGGTCATTTGTAGACGTAAACTTGAAGACGCCCTGTCGGTAGTCGCGTGGACGGGGAACCAGATACTGTGCTGTCGGACCGTTGCCGTCGCCGCTGGTCCCGTGACAATGAGAACAATGCCGCATATACAATCCACGACCATGCTGCAGTACACCACCACCATCGAGGACAACAACGTCCCCGGCGACTGGTGCAGCCTCAGGGCTCATAGCGGCGGACAGTGAAGCCTTGCCTTTCTCAGCCGACCAACTTTCGATTTCGACAACGGTTGGACCACCAGCCCCTTTAGCGGCTGATCCTGTCACAAACTGGATCGATAGAGGAGTGCCTTCCTCGACCACCACGTCTGTGTCGAATTCAAGAATCAACTCCTTGATCGCAATCGACGAATCCGGAGTTTCCACAACCCGTCCAGTAACGCCGCCGAAATCAACGGGAAGCTTCGACCACGCTTTCAGTGACTGAGGATCACCGAAACGCTCATCGATCAGCTGTCTGGCTCCCAGCAAAGCTTTCACTTCGCCCTCAGCGGGAAAACCCTTCTGGGCCTCCCGCATCAGAGACTCGGTCTGCTCGCTGTAGACGAAACTCGAATTCAACGACTCACCGCAACCGGCCGCTGACACAATAAGTGCCGCCACGATCAATGTTGCAATATGTCTGTTCATCTGGACCAACATCACTAAAGCCCTCATTCGGCTTGGTTTTGAATTCAATGAGCCCACGGCCTCTACAGCTCCAGCTTGTCTACTGAGTACTGAACATCTTTCAGATCGTTTTCGCCTGGCTTCACGGTAATTTTCAGCCCGCGTTCCACCTTTAGTCCCTTAGCCGATTCGTGCCACACAACAAGGTCGTGGCTACCGGCAGGAATATCGGCGATTTCGAAGTTGCCGTCCTTGTCCGTGACGGCTCCGTAGGGATGATCCAGCGGCAGGTGATAGGCCTTCATCCATGCATGAAAGTCACAGGTCACGCTGAACGGATCCTCAGCGCGGCTGTACGTCAACTGCAGCACACCGTCCCGGTCTTCGGGTGACACTAAGCTGGACACACTTTGGTTCTTTTTCGGGTTTGTGTGTGTATTGTGAGCGATACTGTCGTCACTCAACACCTTCACCGTTTGACCGGCCTGCACAATCATACAGCGCGGCAAAAATCGACAACTCTTCTGGTCAAAGATCAAAACAGCCTCCCCTGGCTCGACCGCTGGTGTCCCCTTTGGTGCTTTCTTCAGGTAAACAAACACGTTGGCGACCCCGTTTTCCGCCCCAAGAACCAATCGTTCATCGGGAACGTCAAATTCGGCACAGACTTCTTTGTCCTTAATCTCTGCGTCCTTCACAAAGAGCGGCGGAAGTGAAGGAGCAGTACCCGTCAGCACCACGCGTCCTTTGAGTGTCCCCACACCACCGCTGGCACTCGCGTCGCCGGATGTTATCGCCGTCACATCACCAGCCGTGCCGGTTGACCCAGCGGTATCACTACCAAGGTCTGGCGGAAGTACGGTAACTTCCGGAACAACACTTGATCCACCACCGAATTCGATCTCAGAACAGCCACTCAAGCCGGCGAACAGGACCATAGCCGCATGGACGACAACGGGGCGACAGAGAAGAATTTTCGGGGCCAGATCGTGCATACCGTACATATTCATTCTTCCGCCCCCACGCCCTCAACGACTGCTTTGCCTGCATCAGCTGCCGGCGCGACCACAGGAGGACTGTAGACCGTCGGACCGATGTCTTCCATTAATTTCGAATAGTTCAGCAGACTGTCGGCAGTCGCTTCAATCTGAGCCCCTGGGTCGCCTCCAAGCAAATCGGGAAACTGCGTTCGGTTGTTGTGCGGAAAATTGACAGGCATCGATGTATAGGGCGTGATCCATGTTGGCTTATAAAGCCACAGCTGGACCCAATCCGCCCGCAGTCGCTTTTGAACACGATTGAGGTTGGGGCCCTGAATGTCTTTCTTGGGATCCGACATTTTAAACTTGCGCCCCCCGACCGAGTGACATTTGATGCACAATGGTCCGTTGACGGACTTCCAGCCTTCATTGAGGTAGTGCTGGCCTGCATGCAGCAAGCCCGACTCAATCAGCGATTTCTGCCGTGCCGCCAAATAATCGCGATCCTGCGGCCGCTGCTCCTGATAAGGAAAAGTTGCATCGTCGACGGCAGCAAAATAGTTAGCGAGCGACTGAGCCTCGGCGGGACTCATGTTAAACCGAGGCATGCGCAGCACAGGCGTGTAACGTAATTGTTCCGGTTCCAGCAGGAACTGATACAGCCATGGTGTTTGAACCTTCAGTCCTTCCTGAATCAGTGGTGGAGGCGAAGCCTGCCATGCGAGATTTCGATTGCCGTCAGTTCGAGTATTAACCAGCAGATCGACCAGCCATTCAGCAAATACTCCTCCGCGACTCGGCTGATAATCAACCAGTTTGGTTTCCGAAATTACAATGCGACTGCTTGGCAGAAGACGTTTGGGATCTTCTGCGTTGCCGAAGTCCAACGTTTCGTAGGAGTCAAATCCACTTTCGCGAAACTCGGGGTCCTCTTCCTCAGGATCCGGCTCAAACATGCGGATACCGTGGAAGGATGCCAGTGGCAACTCCACTTCTTCACCATCGATTTTAAATTTACCGACCTGTCCGGTCAGAGCTCGCCGAGGCTTGCGGAACTGCAGCAACAGGGCCAAGGCGTCTTCGTGATCGGCTGGATCCAGTTGAGTTGGCCGCACATCCTGCTCAACGTCAACACCGTAGGTGATTTTCGGCAGCTCAACCATGTGGCAGCCGGTGCAATTGTACTTGGCCAGCAGGAACTCGCCTTCGATGCGATTGCTGTCGCGAACGTCCGGCGTGTAGACATATTTTTCGGCGGGTGGTTCAGCAACGAGCCCCAGCACGAACGTGGCAATCGCTTCCACTTCGTCTTCTTTGAGTGGGAATTTCGGCATCCGCAGACGCTCGTCATAGCCTTTGGTTTCTGTCTTCATGTAGTCGTAGGTGCGAGGCCCCCGCAGCTTCTGCCAAAGGAAACCAGGCCGACCGTGATGCAACAGACTGTCGTAAAAATAGGCTTGTGTCAGCTCAGCTTCCAGCCCCTCCGACTCTACGCCACTCTCCGCAGCTCGAATCGCCTGGTCAACACGTTCACGGGTCGATGAACCGTCCGGTTCGCCGTGATGATGCAAAAACTCTTCGATGTGTTCCAGCCCCAGCTTGCTCGTATCCTTGCGTCCCCAATCCTGCAACGCGACACCGATCGGCCGAGCATCACCGTATCCCGAAATGTCATGACAACCATAGCAGCCATATCGAGAGATCGTCCGTCGCCCGATGTATTCGAGTTTCCGACTCTGCCACTCTGCTTCGTCAACGGGTGTCATGTCATCGGTGGCCAGCACACGTTCGTCGCCCGCGACATCGCCCGCACTCTGCGGGAAGATTCGACTAATGAGAATCTCTTGGACAGCTTCTTCACTGAATCGAGCCTTCTTAAGGAACAGAGTCACAAGATCATCGAGGGCCGCGTCAGACGGAGCATCGATTTCGAATTTCTGAGCGTCACCCTGACTCAACAGGAATGCCACAATATCCGCTGCCGGGTCAATCTGTTCCTCACCCGAAGCGTATGGCTCCAGAAACAGATTCGGCATCTTGGTCCGTTTGTGATGCCGTTCAGGTTCTTTCACCCATGTGTACAGCCAGTCACTGAACGCGGCGTTGTCTTTGTTACGGTTGACCTTCTTATGAATGTCGCTGATGTTTGGGCCGAAGTCCGCAGTGGTTCCGGGGATCGCCGCATGCTGGTGACAGGCCAGACACCCTCGTTCTGAAAACAACTGTTTGCCGCGTTCGGCGTTCGGAGCATACTCGGCAGCAGGATGCAACAGCTCGATTGGCTCAGAATCGCCGATCAGGACCTTGGCAATTCCTGCCAGTTCAACAGTCTCGAATGTCTGTGCCTCGGCATCTTCCTGATTGCTCAGATCAAAGAATTGTGGCATCTTTGTGGTCGGTCGAAACCGGCTGGGAATTTCGGTCCAGTACTCGATGAACTCTGCCGATGTCTTAGCCGCGATATGCCGCAGGCTCGGCCCCACCTTGCGGAATTTCCCCGCGTGCTGAGTCGAATCTTCTGCAATCCGCTGGATATCTGCTGGAGTTTGCGGCTCAAGTCGCATGTCCGGTCCAATGGCTTCTCCCCCATCAAAGCCATGAATTTCGTGACAGCCAAAACAACCGTACTTACGAATCAGGTTGAAGCCCTTGTAGACCTTCGGTGCCGACGCTCCGAACTTCGGACTCACACCCAACTCAGTCACACTGTGGTGGCATTTCAGGCACGTTGATTCCTGAAAGCGATTCGGCCGCATCGGATACTCCCAGAAGTGATTGGGATGGTAGCCGTAATCCTCGTGCCACTGCTCGGCCTGATGAGGATCATTGGGACCGTGTTCGGCATTCAGAAAGTCTGTGCCGGACCCCTGCCCTTCGTGACATGAGGTACAGCCGAATTCGCCCAGCGGGTGTGGGCTGGCCGCTGTCACAAACAGGTCATGGTTCGGGTGCGTCGCAAACGGATGCGGGAACTTGTTATCTGCGACCCATGTGGCGATGTCGTCAGAATCAGAATCGCCGTGCGGAAATGCCGCCACATTACCGGCCGCGGTTCTGTCGACGTTCAGGTGACACGTCCGACAGCGGTCGAAACGGGCGATGGACGTCATGCCCAGTGTCACACTCAGGTCCGGCAGCCAGTCCTGAGTGACTTTCAGGTGCCCATTGAATCCTTCGACGATCGGTAGTTCCATAAAGGAACGCTTGAACTGCATTGCCCAGTCGTCGGTTGGTTTAATTTTCTGCAGTGCCGCTTTCGCCAGGACAACATCTGCCTTAAGTTTGTCAAGGCTGGTATCGACATCGTCAGATTGCTGCAGAATCCGGTTCAACTCAGAGAGTCGAACTTTTTGTGAATCGGCCGCCTGCTCGGGGTCGCCGACCGCATTTACAGCTTTCTGTGCTGTCTCCAGTTCCAGCTGTATGTCGTCACAGACCTTTTGCTGTTCAACATATAACTGCTTCAGCTGAGACTGTGTTTCCGCATCAAGATTGTCACGAATCGACAGGTCATAGTCAGCTCGCTTTTCGTCACGCTCGGCATTTGCGTTTTTCAGCTTGAGCGTCAGAGCCTCAAACTGACGCGTCGCTGTGTTTTCTTCACTTGCCAGCTGTTCCTGAAGATCTGCAAACTTTGCCAGTTGCTTCTCGATGTCCCGCTGCTGTTTTTCCAGCGACGCTTTTTGAGCTTCATACTGACCAGTTTCCATTGCCTGAATGTCACGGTCACGCACAGCAGCCTCAAGCTTGATGGCTGTGGACTGATAGCCGCGCCACTCATCCGAGTAATCTTCGACCATCATTACCCAGACGGACGCAAGCAGCGCCACGCAGCTTAGCGCGAAGACCCAGTGCAGCTTGTTCTGATTTCTAAAGAAATGTTCGGTTGCCGGCATTTCAGATCAGGCTCCAGCCTTTTGATTCTGTGTCACATAGAGACACGAAAAGTCAGTTGCGGAACTGTAGAAAGTTCCTGATGTCGCGAGCCAAACTTCGGCTCGCGACCGTTTCATCAAATATTAAAGAACCACTCCGGAATCCCCACGATGTACTTCAGCGAGAACGTCCAGCGAAGCAGCATCTTCAGAGGAAGAATGGCCATCCACAGAGCAAGATTCGAAAACACAAGAAATCGAAGTACACCCATGCGGACGAAATACTTCCGCAGAATGGTCAGTCCCAGAATTGGTGGCAACAGTGCGAAGTAACCGATAATGAAGACGATTCCCGGCGACTCTCGCACCAGAATTGTGAGCACCGAACTGCCTTTCGGAAGTCCTCCGAAGAAACTGCTCATCACCGGTGCGTTCCAGAAGAACTCAGACAGGTTCACGTTGTTGGCGGCTTTCACCTTGTGAACGTCCCACACCTCGTAGATGCCATAGAAGTTCCAGTTCGGACCACGCAGGAACGTGCCCAGAACAATCAGGGCAATCCACAACGGGAAGAACCCAAACATGAATGTGCAGATGGCAAACGAACGCTGTTTGAAGCAGTAGTAACCGTTCCCTGCCTTATTGAAGTCGATGTAGGGAATCGCCATCAAGCCGCCCAGAATAATGCCGGGGAGCACGACGCCAGCCAGCCACGGGTCAAAATACACCAGCATTTCCTGCAGACCGAGAAAATACCAGGGTGCTTTGGATGGGTTCGGTGTTTTGACTGATGACGCCGGTTCTTCCAGAGGAGCTTCCAGAGCAACTCCCCAGAAGATCAAACCGGCTGTCAGCACGACCATACAGATCAATTCTGTATAAACCAGGTCCGGCCACACCAGCACCTTGTCGTTATCGTCACTTCCCACCAACGGCCGACCGTCAGCGATTCGCTTATCGTTTTCCACTGCGCGCTTAAAATAGATCCAGGTGAGGAACGAAACGATAAACAGCATCGCCACGATCGGAACGTTGTCGGGCTTTCCGACGATCTGACGAAAGTCGTAGTCACTCAGACTCAGCCCCATGAATATCAACGAGGCCTGCAGCATGCTCCATGCCACAGATTCCCTAATCCACCATTCACGAAACCGAATCATCGCCCAAAACAAACCGACGGAGCCGGCAAAGTAGACAACGGGATCGGCGAAAAACGCGTCGACCGGGTTCTTAAACCATTCCGGCAGTCGAATCACAAACTTGGCCGGATCACTGCCGCCTGTGAAATGTGCAGCAGACAGCATTAACAGAATGGCAGACAGAACTGCCCACACTGCGGCCACCGGTATGCCCCCGACAACCGGCGTGCGTTTATCGAATTCACCATCAACCTTAAAGCTGCGGACCGTCCACAGCAGATTCATGGTGAACAGAATCAGGTAGTACCAGCCCAGGCCATGCAGGACACTGGATGTCAGGTCGGGATGAGGATTCATCTGCCAAACCGTTCGGAGATATCTAATAAAGAAATGTCAACGCCATGCGGAGGTGACACTTCATTGTGAAACAGGGTCAGTAACCCCAGCCAACCGCGTAGGCGGCCGGCAAACAAACAATCTCACACTGCAATGCCATCCTGAC
Organism: Fuerstiella sp.; assembly: GCA_029245955.1. Lineage (GTDB taxonomy): Bacteria > Planctomycetota > Planctomycetia > Planctomycetales > Planctomycetaceae > Fuerstiella. The sequence continues at coordinate 16,191 of JAQWOH010000012.1, forward strand.
ACTACAGCGAACAACACACTACAGCGGCTGACTGATACCGCCGTCTTTGCGAACACGCCAAAAGTGAATCGCGATCAAACCAGCGGCAACCAGAGGAACAGCCACACAGTGCAGAATGTAAAATCGGTTCAAAGTGGCTTCACCAACGAAACGACCACCCAGCAACAGAAACTTCGCATCACTGGCATTTGTGATCAGGTCGTAGCCGCCCATATTAAGCAACTGAAAACCCGGACCTTCGCCACCAAGAAACGGATGAGCGCGGGCCATATTCGACCCCACTGTAATCGCCCAGATCGCCAACTGGTCCCACGGCAGCAGATATCCGGTGAAGGACAGCAACAGCGTCAGCACCAGCAGCAATACCCCGATTACCCAGTTAAATTCTCGCGGAGGCTTGTAACTTCCCGTCAGGAAGACGCGATACATGTGCAGCCACACTGTAATCACCATTGCGTGAGCCCCCCAACGGTGAATCTCACGCATGATACCCAGCGTCTGTACGTCGCGCAGAGCCTGGATATCGTAAAAGGCCCACTCCAAAGTCGGCCGGTAATAGAACATCAGCAGCACGCCGGTCAGCGTTTCCACCAGAAACAGAAAGAACGTAATCCCACCCATACACCAGGTGTAGGACAGAGCGATCCCCTGCTGCTTGGCCGAAACCGGGTGCAGGTGCAGAAAGAAGTTCGTCAACATCACGACAACCCGATTCCGACGATCTGTCGGTGCCGGATGCCGGAAGACGCTCTTCCAGATCTGTGAGTTACGAATGTAATCGCCTACGGACACTGCCGAGATTCCTTCATTCAGTAGGCCAGGCTGAGCCTGACACCGCACTCTGCTTAAACAACCCCGCCACTCAGCGACTTATGGCTGCCTCGCCGAACCGGCACCAGACCCTGACTGCCATACACCAAATCGCCGCCTAGACAGGCACATACGAAGCCGCAACTTCCCACTGCCCCAGCTCACGCTGAAACTTGACACTCTTGTCAACTTCCAACATCCCGTCTTCTGCCAGCCGAATCCCGTACCGCTCAAGCGGCCTTGGAGCCGGACCTTCGAAATTGATTCCGCTCTTATAAAATCCTGAGCCGTGACACGGGCACTTGAACTTTTGCTCACCTTCCAGCCAGTTGGGAGTACACCCCAGATGTGTACACACCGTGGACAGAGCGTAAATCAACTGTTCGCCGTCAACATCACTGTTGACAATCCAGACCCCGAACTGAGCTTTCCACTTCGTCGAAACTGTTCCGCCACCGTAATCCGTCGGCGGGCCGATCTTGAACTTCGTGGGCGGCTCAACAAGAACATTGGGCATCATAAAGCGGGCCATAGCCAGACTGGACACGGCCGTCGCAGCCACCAGAGACGACCAAGCAACCACGATCGGACTACAAATCGTCGCAATGCACGTTTCCAGAAAACCGCGCCGAGCCACCTGTTTGGCTCCGGGCTTCGGCTTGCCAGCCGGCTTCAACGCCTTCTTCGGCAGAGCAACGGGCTTCTTCGCCGTCTCTGCCGAATCACCGACCGCAGCAGGCTTGCCAATACCCTTTCTCGCCGCCTGAATCATTTCGGCAGCTGACATCCCCAATGCCGCTGACGTGTCAACCGCAGCCTTCGCCGCAGGGGCCGATTTTACTGCAGCCGTTGGCTTTGCAGCGCCACCACCTTTGATGGACGCCAGAATATCAGATGTACCGGACGGAGCGGCCGCTTTGCCGCCGGCAGGCTTGGCCGCTCCACCGCCCTTAATAGATGCCAGAATATCAGATGTACCGGACGGAGCCGCAGCTGCAGGCTTCGCTGCGGCGGCCGGACCTCCGCCTGACTTGATCGACGCCAGAATATCCGCCGTACCTGACGGTGCTGACTTCGGGGCAGACGGCTGTGTTGACTCGACGTCTTCCACCACGGGAGCTGCGACCGGTTCGGGAGCAGATGTTTCTTCAGCAGCAGGCTGCGACGCTGGTGCGCTGGCACCACCACGAATCTGTGCGAGAATCTCTGCCGTTGAAAGTTTCTGACCGCTCATTTCCAGCTTCCACCAGTTGGTGAGAAGTGTGACGAACCAAAACTCCAGTTTCGGCGCCCGCCAGGCACGACCGATGGAGACAAATCGATGGGTCGGAGCAAAAGACAGGATGACAAATCAACCGTACTGATCACGACCAATTCATTGTGCTCCGGCGAAGGATTCTGTAGTTGCTTATCGGGACTGGCAAGCGGGATGGAAAAACCCCGCATTCTTTTCTCAGAAGGAGGAAGTGCCAAAAAACGCAGTTCTCAGGCCCGGGAACCTGTTTAGACGCACGGTCACGCCGGGCTGTACGTATTCTGGCGTGGATGTGGTTTACTGAAGTACGCGTGAGGAATCGCAGACAATAAAGACGTCTCGATCCTCAATATGCCCTGCCGTGAGCCATGGTCTCAGTATTCCTAATAACTGTCCGAAAAGCCGCTCAACTGAATAATTGCATTTCCGCCATTCTGTTTCCCTGGAAACCCGAACCCCGTTGGCAAGCCCCGCCTGACTCGACTTAAAACACGCTGACGATCGAACGGTCGCCGCGGTTTTCCTGTTTCCACTGAATTTCACTTCTTCCGTCGCAAACAGGTGACGATTCGTCGCATCGACAGAGCCCGACACCTACAGTCCGCCGCATGGCCATTCTTAGTCTTAATAACGTTTCGTTTACCTACTCTCACCCCGCCCTTCTGGATTCGGTCACGTTGCACATTGACCGTGGACAGCGTATCGGACTGGTTGGCCGAAACGGTGCGGGCAAGTCCACACTGTTGAAGATCCTGAACGGTGAATTACAGCCCGATGACGGATCAATCGAAGTTGATGCAGACATCGTGATTGCCAAACTTGCTCAGGAAGTCCCGGCCACGGAAGGACAGACGGCATTTCAGGTGGCCGCCAGAGCATTCGGCTCGCACAGCAACGCGGTTCATGAATATCGGAAGTTCAATCTGATCATGCAGCAGGGTACAGACCTGTCTGCTGACGATGCAGGCACCTATGAACAGGCCAGTGAACAACTAGCCCACGCTGAGTTATGGGATGCCGGCGACCGCCTTGAAGGGTTGCTGACCGAAATGCAGCTTCCGCCCGATGCGGCTTTTAACGATCTGTCAGCCGGCATGAAACGCAGAGTGCTGCTGGCTCAGGCGATGATTCAACGGCCTGACATCCTGTTACTGGACGAGCCGACTAACCATCTGGACATCGATTCTATCATCTGGCTGCAGGGATACCTGAAACGGTTTACCGGGACTCTGATATTTGTCACTCACGACCGCGTTTTTCTGCAGGACAACGCGGATCGAATCGTGGAAGTCGACCGTGGGCGTCTGTTCGACTGGACATGCGATTATGCAACATTCCTGAAACGTCGTGACGACATGCTGGCCGCAGAGGACGTCGCTGAGGCACATTTTGATCGCAAGCTCGCAGAAGAGGAAAAATGGATTCGTCAGGGAATCAAGGCGCGCCGCACTCGCAACGAAGGTCGCGTACGAGCACTGAAGAAAATGCGTACCGAGCGTCAGGAACGCAGGCAGAAACTGGGCACAGCGAAGCTGCAGATACAGGATGTGGAAAAGTCCGGGCGACTGATTGCCAAGCTGCAAAATGTATCGCACAGCTTTGGCGGACCGATACTGATCGATGACTTCAGCACAACGCTTTTCCGGGGCGACAGAGTTGGCCTGATCGGCCCGAACGGCATCGGCAAGTCCACATTGCTGAGAATCCTGCTGGGAGAACTGCCGCCGGAGTCCGGACATGTGAGAATCGGCACTAAAATTTCGATTGGCTACTTTGACCAGCTCCGAGGACAACTGGATCCCGACAAAACGGCACGCGAAAATGTCAGCGAAGGTACCGACGAACTGCTGATCAACGGACGTAAGCGTCACGTCATGGGCTACCTGCAGGACTTTCTGTTCGCTCCGGACCGGGCTCACACGCGTGTCAGTTTCCTGAGCGGTGGCGAACGCAATCGGCTGCTGCTGGCCAAGCTGCTGTCAAAGCCCACCAACGTCCTGGTGCTGGACGAACCCACCAACGATCTTGACGCTGAAACTCTGGAACTACTGGAAGATACACTGCCGGAATTCCCCGGAACAATCCTGCTGGTCAGTCACGACCGGGCATTTCTCAACAACGTCGTGACCAGCACAATCGTGTTTGAAGGCAACGGTGTCGTCAACGAATACGATGGCGGATACGATGACTGGTTACGGCAGAAAAAGGCGCGAGATGCACCGGCATCCACACAGCAGCGTCCCCCGGCACTCACTTCGCCAGCAGACACGGCAGTGGTCACGAAGGTACGAAAGCTGAGCTACCGGGAAAAACGAGAACTGGATGAACTGCCGGACGTTATTGAAAAGCTCGAACAGCGTCAGACAGAACTGCAGGCTGTGATGGCCGATCCCGAATTCTACAAATCCGGTGGCGAAACAATCGCCGCCCTGCAAACTGATCTTCAGGCGATAACTGAGGAACTGGAACGCTGTTTTCAGCGATGGGAAAAACTGTCGTGATGTTCTCGCGCCGTTTGTTGATGTCAGTGAAAATTGCTGACAATATGTGTTCGCTTGAATATCGCTGACGTTTTGAGTCCCATGTGCACATTCACGGTTGCTGCCGCACCTACAGCATCCGCCCTCCTCCAATCATCCCACCCTGCAACCGAAATCCACCAGGAGTCAAATAATGTCGCAAGTCACTCGTCGTTCCTTTGTAAAAACCTCAGCGACTGCTGCGGCTGCCTTTACTGCGGCGCCCGCGATTGGGCGAGCCGGCACTTCCGCCAATGCGAAGATCGGCATGTGTGTCGTGGGAGTCAACAGTCGCGGCAACAGCCATATTGGCGGCTGGCTGAATGACGAACGATCTGAAGTTCGTGCCATCGTGGATGTGGACGAAGCCGTCGGAAACAAACGCTGCGACCAGATTGAAGGCAAACAGGGACTGCGGCCGAAACTGTACACAGACATGCGAAAGGCATTTGAAGACGACGCCATCGACGGAATCAGCACAGCGACGCCCAACCACTGGCATGCCCTGTGCGGCATCTGGGCCATGCAGGCCGGCAAAGATGCCTATATTGAAAAACCGGTGTGCCATAACGTACACGAAGGCACGGCTCTGATCGCCGCCGCCCGCAAATACAAACGAATGTGCCAGGTGGGGACGCAGTCACGTTCCAGCAAAGCTGTCCAGGATGCAGTTGCATTTCTGGAAAGCGGAGGCATCGGCACATGCAACTTTGCACGTGGCCTGTGTTACAAACGTCGGGCATCCATCAACCCACTCGGCGACTATCCTCTGCCGGACGGCGTGGACTTCGACCTGTGGAGTGGTCCGGCCGGATACACGGATCCCAGGTTGACGCGCAAACGCTTTCATTACGACTGGCACTGGCAGCGAATGTATGGAAACGGAGACCTGGGCAATCAGGGACCACACCAGACCGATATCGCTCGCTGGGGACTGGGTGTTGACACTCATCCGAACAGCATCCTGACCTACGGCGGTCGGCTGGGATACCAGGCAGAACGCAAAGACCCGAACTATGTGGACGCAGGCGATACCGGCAATACGGAAGTGTCCATCTATGATTACGGCGACAAAACCCTTGTGTTCGAAACTCGCGGTCTGGACGTTTCCAATTCTGCTGACGAAGAACTGAACACGCTGTTTCAAAGTACAAAGGGCAACAAGATCGGAGTCGTATTCTACGGATCAGAAGGGTACCTGGTTCAGAAGACGTACACCCACTGCATTGCCTATGACAAGGACATGAACGTCATCAAGGAATTCAAAGGTGGCGAAAACCACTTCCAGAACTTCCTGGATGCCTGCGAAAGCCGGAATGTGTCCGACCTGAATGCCGATGTCCGTGAAGGACATCTGTCGGCAGCGATCAGCCACCTTGGAAATATCTCTTACTATATGGGCGAGAACAACAAGGTCACTGTCGAAGAACTGAGTGCCGAGCTGAGCAACGTGAAGGGACTGGACGACAACCAGGCAACAATGACCCGTACAGTCAAACATCTTGAACAGAACGGCGTGGATCTGAGCAAGTACCCGATCGCACTCGGACCGCTGCTGAAGTTCGACCCGGAAAAGGAATTGTTCACAAACAATTCCGCGGCCAACCAGTACCTCACGCGTGAATACCGTGCGCCGTATGTTTGTCCGACGGCCGATCAAGTCTGACGCGTTTGAAGCAACACGGGCGGCCTGGCCTATGATCATGCCAGGCCACCCTGATTTGTATGAATTGGTGATTGCCCCTCGCATTGCCGACCGCTGGAGTTTTTATGGCCAATTGCTAATCTTTGAGGCCTTAGCGGTTTCTCCGTTCCAACGCGCAGAAATGTAGTGGCCCATAACTGACAGCCCGGAGCTTCGCATTTGACCATCTTCGCAAAGATCATCAATGGCGAAATCCCCGCGGATATCGTCTACGAAGACGAACATTGCCTGGCGTTTCGGGATGTCAATCCGCAGGCGCCCACCCATGTACTGCTGATCCCCAGAAAGCCCGTTGAATCGCTCGATCACCTGACGGCGGATGATTCCGTGCTGATGGGGCACATGATGCTGACCGTGCCGGAAGTCGCACGAAAACTGGGTATCAGCGATGGCTATCGCACCATCATCAACACGGGCAAACACGGGGGACAGACCGTTTTTCATTTACATATTCATATCCTTGCCGGCCGCAACCTCACGTGGCCACCAGGTTAACTCACCACCCGCTTCGTACTGTCCTGAAAGACAAGAAGACTCATTCCACATGCAAAATTTCAAAAAGCACAGTTTCACATTCCTTGTCCTGGCGTCGCTTACGCTCACGGGCGTGTCCAGAGACGCAAAGGCCTTCGAAGATTCTGCTCGTCCCGGTGCCGCAATGGCTCAGGCAGCGACCAGATTCGTTGAAGTGCTGGATCACAGCCAGAAACTGAAAGCAACCTTCAAGTATGACGATCCCGAACGCATCAACTGGCACTTTATCCCGCGAGATCGCAAAGGTGTCGGCCTCTGGGATCTGGATGGAGCGACCGCTGACGCCGCTCAGGCGCTGGTCAGTTCCGGACTTACAGCGGCGGGCTATCACAAGGTTCTGGAGGTTCGCAGCCTGGAGGAAGTTCTGTACCTGTTCGAAGGCGGCGACGAAGCCGAACGCCGGGCGAAACGTCATCCGCACCGGTATTACATCAGTATATTTGGCACTCCCGCCGCGAAAGGTCTGTGGGGCTGGCGTTTTGAGGGACATCATCTGTCGCTGAACTACAGTATCAAGGACGGAAAAATCGTCAGTAGCACGCCGGAATTCTTCGGAGCGAATCCTGGACTGATCGATGCCGGCCCGGGACGGTCTCTGCGAGTCCTTGGTAAACGCGAAGATATCGCTCGTCAGATTCTGAAAACCTGCCCGGAGGGGAAGATGGCACAACTCTGGCTTTCAAAAGAAGCACCGAAGGATATCCGCGGCGGTGGCGTGGCTCAGCCGGTTGTTGACAAACTGCAGGGTCTCGCGTACGCGGACATGACAATCGAACAGCAAACGCTGTTGAAGGAACTGATTGCAGAGTATCTCACAGCCATGCCGACGACAGTCGTCCGTGAACGCATGCAACAGATCAAAAGTGACGGCCTGGATGGCGTTCACTTTGGCTGGTGGGGAGGCTCAGAACTGAACGAACCCCATCACTATGTGCTGCAGGGTAAGTCGTTTATTGTTGAATACAACAACACCCAGAACAGCGCCAACCACGTGCATGCCATCTGGCGAAATCTGGCCGGCGACTTCAATCTGATAGCCGAACAGTAGTCAGCCTGCCGGTCACAGAACAGCCCATAAAGAGTCCCGGTCCTTGGAAAGGCCGGGGCTCTTTTTTGAGTCAGCGATGACTTGGCGGAACATGACTTACTGCGACATTACGTTTGGCCTGGTGTTCCGGAATCCCAAGCAATTCAGGATTCTGAACGTTTTCCCTCGGCAGTACAGGGATCGGTTCGTGATTGAACCACTGTGTCATGGGAACTCGCCACGTGGGCAGCTTGCGAGTGCGATACAAGGCACCCATGTACATGTCCGAATCAGCCACCAGAACGCCGTCTCTGATCCTCAGGTCGTAACGAATACCGTAGTGAAACCGGGATCCGCCGCGACGTTTCCCAAGAAACTTCAGCTTCGAATCATAGAAATACTTCTCGCAGACGTACACGGTGCCTCGGCACTCAGCACACTGCGAGCAGGCATCGGCAGCACGAATCGGAAACAAAGCCTCCCAGTGCTGCATTGTCTCGGTTTCCGTCAGAGAAACGGCGTCAGAGATCGGCCCGTCTGCGCCCAGAAAACGGTCGCACTGGACCGTCAGAAACATGGTGTCCATCAATTGCCGGTCGTACAGAAAGTCCGGTGTGAACGGCGGCCGATCTATTTCAAACTTCAGGAATATGTCGCGTCCTGAAATGTCCGCGCCAGCACCAAACTCCAGGCCATCACCGTCGCACAGGGACACGTGAAACGTGGCCGTTCGATAGTTGCCATTGTTGAAAAGTTTCGGACTGCGTTCGTCGTTGCCGCGATAATACGACGCCTTCAGCTGAGGTTCGGTCGCCGCACGCTTAGGAGACGGAGGAAAGCCGAAGTCGTAAAACGTAGCGAAATGTATCTCGTCCTCCAGCTGCGTTTCATGAAGCTGCAACTGCAGCGAGTAAACTTCGCAGCCGAGATATCCGACCAGAAGGAACAGGGGAACCGCCGGAGAGATCTTCTTCTGTACAAGGCGACCCAACGTTGACGGTTCACTGTCCACAACCACCGAATGACGATACCGGTAGATTCGCAGACCGATCAGAATCGCCAGCAGGACACCGGCGGTCACCGGTCCTGCATAGTCGCTGAAGAACAGCTGAACCTTCGCCCGCAGTGGAATGTTCTGCAGCTGCGGCAGAACGTTTTCATAGATTTCCGGGTTTCGATTGAATTCGGTGACACATTCGCTGCAGCAGAAGCGAACTTCCTTGCTCTTATACGTCACGGCATAGTCAGTGCTGGCCCTGCGATCCTGCAGGACGGGGCACATCACGTTAGTGTTATCTGCGCCAGTGGCGATCGGGCAGACCTGAATGGTTCCGACCACCACGAACAGAGCGACGATTGTCAGTTGGTGACGATTCATGGGGACTCCGGAACTCCAGGAGAAGTGAATCAACGTGACAGAAATCATCTGCACGTCCGAGTTCCGGTGCAGGACACATCGCAACGCAGAACTCCACGACTTAACGGATAGCTCACGGATACAATGACGTTGCGTTTTTTCACCTGCCAGGCGCAACAGAAGTGTTCAGCAGATGTGACGCATGCGGCATAATCGCCAGAACTGTCCTCGACTGCAGCCCCGGCGTCCTGAGCGACGCACCTGCATTCCAGAGGTGGACTTAAAGACGCACCGCATGAAAGAGGTACGTCGATTTGAAGTTACCGGTCCCACGTCAGACGTTCGCCGCATTCAGGTAACCACAGTCCGGCGGCCTGTGCACCGTCGCTGCCGCGTAGTAATGAAAGGCCAACACGAAAAAAATGCCGTCGCTCATCACACCGCAATCGCTGGTGCATGCCGCCACTGCAGAAAAGCCCGTCCCAGGCCCATGTTAAGGGCCCCGAGCCGGGCTTCTGATGGCCGACATTCAGCATTCATGGGCCGTTCGTCAGTCCCAGCTCAGTGCGCCGCCGGTCTGGTATTCAGTAACCCGAGTCTCAAAGAAGTTCTTTTCCTTGCTCAGATCGATAGTTTCACTCAACCACGGGAACGGATTCGGTGAATTGAACTGAACCGGCAGACCGATTCGCTCCAGCCGACGATCAGCAACATGCTGCACATAGTCCCGGAACAGCCCGGCATTGAGTCCCAGCACGCCACGTGGCAGACACTCTTCAGCGTAATCAATTTCCAGTTCAACGGCGGTCTTGATGCGATCGATCGTCTCCTGCTGGAATTCAGGAGTCCACAATTCCGGATTTTCAGACTTAATGCCGTTGATCAGATCCACACCGAAGTTCAGGTGAATCGTTTCGTCACGAAGAATGTACTGCATCTGTTCACCGACACCACACATCAGGTTGCGGCGGTGAAATGACAGCATCATCACGAAGCCACTATAGAAGAAGATCCCCTCCATAATGACGTAGTAGCCAATTAGGTTCTTCAGGAACACCTGCTGATTCTCGACCGTATCGGTCGTAAACTCGGGATCAAGCACCTCAGCCGTCAGTTCCATTTCAAAGGCGTCCTTCTTCGCGATCGTGGGGATCTCACGATACATATTGAAGACTTCACCTTCACTCAGGCCCAGGCTCTCGACAATGTACAGAAACGTATGACTGTGTACCGCTTCTTCGAAGGCCTGACGCAGCAGATACTGGCGACATTCTGCATTGGTCACGTGTTTAAAGATGGCCAGGACAAGGTTATTCCCGACAAGTGATTCGGCTGTCGAAAAGAATCCCAGGTTTCTCATGATGACCAGACGTTCGTCGTCTGTCAGTTTGCTGGACCGCCAGACTTCGACATCTCGATTCATCGGCACTTCAGTTGGCATCCAGTGATTGGCGCAACCGTTGAGATAGTGCTCCCAGGCCCAGTTGTACTTGATCGGCATCAATTGATTAACATCAACCTGAGCACAGTTGATCAGTCGTTTTTCGGTCGCTTTGAATCGACCATCAGCACCAACCAGTATTTCTTCTTCAGTGGCAGGAGTTGGGGCAGTTGCCATAGCTATTCATCCTTGTGATATGGTGATTTGAAAAGTTCAGAATTATCGTCGGCAGGGGCAGCAACAACGCAGGCGAAAGAAAATCAGGGGTGACTCCCTTTCGCCTGGGCCAGGAACTTTGATTATTGGCAGGCTTCACAATCCGGATCATCCAGACTGCAGGCCTGCACATTCGTCATATCAGTCGCCGGAACGGGATGTGGCGCCTTGGCGTCGGCGGCAGCGTCAGTACGCAGCTGATTGTCAGTTCCCCGGCTCACCTGAATGTCATCAGACGCGCTCTTGCTCTTCATCCAGCGAGGCTGAACACCGTATTTGTTAACATCGACAGTCGATTTTTCGATGTGTGTCGCTGCCAGAGTCCGCAGATAGTAGGTCGTTTTCAAACCTTTCTGCCACGCCAGCATGTACATGTCATGCAGTTTACGACCATTGGGTTCGCACATATACAGATTCAATGATTGTCCCATATCGATCCACTTCTGACGTCGTGCAGCACACTCAATCAACCACTTCGAATCGACTTCGAATGACGTCAGATAGCGAGCTTTAACATCTGCCGGAATTCGCGGAATATCCGTCAGAGTTCCGTCAAAGTACTTCAGATCGTTCAGCATCTCGGCATCCCACAAGCCACGTTCCTTAAGCTCGTTGACCAGAGTGGTGTTCACATGAGTAAACTCGCCGGACAGATTGCTCTTCGCATACAGATGCTTGTAGATCGGTTCAATCGACTGAGACACGCCGATGATCGTGGAGATCGTGGCAGTCGGAGCGATCGCCATGCAATTACTGTTTCTCATGCCGTTTTCGGCAATCGACTTCCGAGCAAACTCCCAGTCCATGTGCGACGATCGGTCCACATCGATGGCAACTCCTCGCTCACTTTCCAGCAATTCCATCGTATCGAACGGCAGCAGTCCGCGATCCCATTTCGATCCGGTGTATGAGGCATACGTTCCTCGTTCTGCTGCCAGATCGCTGGATGCAAGAATCGCAAAGTAGGAAATGGCTTCCATACTTCGGTCCGCGAAGTCCACAGCAGCCTCACTGGCATAGCTGTAGTTCATGGCCACCAGAGCATCCTGAAAACCCATCAGACCCAAACCAACAGGTCGATGCTTTTGATTGGAGTTACGAGCTTCGTCGGTCGGGTAATAGTTGATGTCGATAACATTATCGAGCATCCGCATGGCTGTCCGAACCGTGTCCTCCAGCATTTGCATGTCCAACTGGCCGGCAACCACATGTTTACGAAGGTTGATCGACCCGAGATTACAGACTGCTGTTTCGTCTGCTGATGTATTCAACAGAATTTCAGTACACAAATTACTGCTGTGGACAACACCACAATGATCCTGTGGCGACCGCACGTTGGACGGATCCTTCCATGTAATCCACGGATGACCTGTCTCAAAGACGCGAGTCAGCATCTTACGCCACAGTTCCACGGCCGGCATCCGACGGAACATTTCAATTTTTCCCTGGTCAGCCTGCCGTTCATAATGCTCATAGCGATCTTCAAACGCCTTGCCCACCAGATCGTGCAGATCCGGTACATCATCCGGACTGAATAATGTCCAGTCCCCTTCTCGCTGAACACGCTTCATGAACAGGTCGGGAATCCAGTTTGCCGTATGCATATCGTGAGTACGACGGCGGTCATCACCCGTGTTCTTCCGCAGATCAAGAAATTCTTCCAGATCCATGTGCCACGTTTCAAGGTACGAACAGACAGCGCCTTTTCGTTTGCCTCCCTGATTAACGGCGACGGCCGTATCATTGACGACCTTCAGAAACGGAATGACTCCCTGGCTGCGACCGTTAGTTCCCTTAATATAGGAATTAGTGGCACGAATGCTGGTCCAGTCATTGCCCAGTCCTCCGGCCCATTTACTAAGCTTCGCATTGTCCGAAACACACTTAAAGATGTGGTCCAGATCGTCGGTGACCGTCGACAGGTAACACGAACTCAGCTGCGGATGAATGGTGGCCGAATTGAACAGCGTAGGAGTCGCGGACGTAAACCGCATGCTCGACAGCATGTTGTAAAACTCAATCGCTCGCTCTTCCCGGTGCTCCTCATTAATGGCCAGCCCCATGGACACTCGCATCCAGAAGTACTGCGGCGTCTCAATCCGCCGACCGTCAATGTGCAGCAGGTACCGATCGTAGACGGCCTGCATCCCGGGATATTTGAATAAACTGTCATTATCCGGTTTCAACGCTGAGGCCAGCTGTGTCAGATCGTATTTACGCAGATCCGGAGTCAACCGATCAGCCACGATACCGTCAATCACATAGTGCTCAAACTGATTGCGATAGAGCTTATCGAAGTCGGCGGCATCAGCCGGTGCGCTGCCCAACGCTTCGTTGGCGATCACCATTCGCAACAATCGAGCCGCAACAATATCGTAAGCCGGATCAATCTCAATACGCGCCCGGGCCGCAAGGATCATTGCTCGATAGATTTCCGCTATGGAAATACCGTCGAAGGTCGACTTTACGACTTCCTGAAGCAACACTTCGGGATCACAGTCATCCAGTCCCGCACATGCAAGTTCGCATCGGCGACGAATTCGTGTGGCATCAAACGGAACGGAAACCCCGTCTTCCAGCTTAATGGACACCCGAGGGCGCGATACTTCTGCCTCGTCCTCCGGCCCTTCAGGCTGCATGAGTACGCGAATCTTTTCATGTTCAGCACGGTAGACGATATATCGACGAGCAACCCGGTAATGCTCCCGCTTCATCAGCAGCAATTCTACCGTGTCCTGCACAGTCTCTACGTCAATACCGTCGTCTGACGCTGCCTGATCAGCGACAGTCCCGGAAATCTCCTCAGTAATCTCACGAATTTCCCGATCCGTCTTTTCATCCAGTGGCTGACCATCGGCAAGATTCAATTCTGCGCGAAATGCGTTGGCGATTGCTCGGCCAATTAAACCGTCATCAAACGGTACCACGCGACCATCTCGTTTGCGGACAACCCATTCCGATCGTGCACGAATCATTCGATGCTTCTCCTATCTTTCGTCCAGGTGAAAGCTGCGCATCTTGCGCAGATGTTCCATCAAAAAGTGAAAACAGTCGCCTGATCAAGGACGACTCCATAACTCCGTACAATCACAAACAGCGCAGCGAAAAGAGAAAAGAAACTGCCATGGGGGGGGGTACTCAACGACCACGCCAATGGCACACTGGTTCGTTGAGAAGGAACACCGAAGTCTGACAGTCGGTGTGAAGATTTCCGGCTGGCTTGTGAGGTCGACCTCCTGTCGAAAATTGGCGTCCATGCAGGGGCAGGATATTAACGTTTGCAACCTTGTCAAACCACTCGCCGCTCACCCACTCAAGTAGGCCAGCGACAACACTTTGTGACGGTCAATGCCATTGTGGCAGACAATCAGTTTTCCGCGTCTGTTCGCAATATAGTGGGCTTTACAAAACTGTCAACACTAAATCTTGTATGCTTATTAGATCGGAACACAAGAATGAATTGACCAGAAAAACATCTGAGATTCCCTGAATTCGTCCGTCGACAAAATCTCTGTCTTCTGTTTCCTCCCAGTCATCCACATCCGAACGTCTCACGTTTTGTTCTCTTTTCACCCTGCCTGTCGAAAGCCCGATCATTATTAGTCCACTGCGACACTTTCAGACATTCTTCGCGCAGCACAGCGTGTTCCACTCACCCGCGGGAGGCACAGTTTCCGCCCGCAAATCATCACGTTCGAATGCAATGTAACGCCGTCTTCAAACAGTTCGCAGCAACCCAACGCAGACAGTTGCAGATGTTGTTATCGTCGTCGTGCGCGAAGTCACAAACAGTATCGCTCTGCCTCGTACACCTGTAACCAGGTCACGCCGGCTTTGTCTGACAACTGCCCTTCATCGGTGATGAGCAACGGAACAGAAGGAGCGATTGTGTACTGAGCAAACCGACCGGCGCAACTATTGCCTGAATGGATTTTTCCAGACGATGGACGTACCGTCGTCGCTGGCGGTCGCGATGTTTCCGGCTGACGACACCGCCAGCGAATTAATCGGGGCGCGATGTGCGCGAACGTCGCCATCCACAAGAAACTGGTAGGCTTCGTATGCCTGCAGGCCGGGCGTTTGTGTTCGCTGCGGCTGCCAGTTCCATGCGATGGCAGCTCCATCCGCTCCACCCGTTACAACGTAAGGTGAATCGGGTAGAAACGCCAGGGTGCGAATGCCGCCCGCGTCGTGTCCGTTGATTTTGCAGTGCAGCTGTGGCGGAATGGAATCATCATCATCGAGGGTGTAAATCCACCCGATACTTGCACCACTTTCTGTCAGCTGTCCGCCCACTGCGATGGAGCGACCATCAGCGGCGTAGTCACCGCATTCCAGTCGAAGCGGACCTGCGGCAGAAATCGTGATATCAACGGAATTCTGTTCTGAATCTTCAGCGCTGAGAACACTGACACAGCCATCAGCACACACCAGAAGAATATCTGCCCCGTCAGACGACCACGCCACGTGCACAACAGCGGCGCCTTCAGTTCGAAGCCATCTTACCAGACGCGACTCGCTGATATCCGCCTTCCATTCCCACAGTGCTGCGGACCCGTCCGCACCGCTACTTACAAAAAACCGATTCCCCCGGGCAAAAGAAAGACTGGTCACGACGCCCCGATGCGGGTCGCTGATTTTTGACAGTGTATGGCCGTAGCCCGGACTATCAGCGTCAGCCTGAAAGATGCGTACAGCGCGATCCCCGGTCAACAGCAACGGTTGATCAGGTCCGACGGATAACGCAGTTGACTGCACCGCAAATAATGGACGAAAATCCGCCAGATGAGTGTAATTCTCAAGGTCCCAGAGATGAGCGGCGGTACCGTCGAAAGTCGCGATCACATCTGACAGCCCCGTCTCCGGCGTCGATGTTATCTGCTCGTTTGCAGACGTAGCAACTGATTGCGGAGCGAACACGGCGTCGGAAATTCCAAGTCCGGGAGCTTCCAGAACTTTTTGCACCCGCCACGTCGCTGTGGAAAACACCTGCAGATTGCCATCTACAACCGCTGCCAGTCGTCGGCCATCAGGCGACCAGTCGACCGTCGCGATTCGCTGCGGCGGAAGATCCTGCACAGTTGCCGGCTGAATATTTCTGACAGCATTCAGATCCCCTGTATTCCAAAGCTGCATTTCGTAAGACGTGGTCTTCTGAGCTTTGTCTGTGCGGACGCTGACGGTGACGAACTGATCGCATTCCGGAGAGAAGCAGACTCGTTCAATGGGAATCCGGTCGTGTTTGTACGAACCTACGACCTGCATGGAGGTCAGTGCATCCTGTGATTCAGCGGAACCTGTGCCCTGCCGCCCGAAGTCATTGACAACTTTGACAGTCAACAGGCGACCGTCAAATCCGGTGGAAAGAACGCTGTCGTCGGTGACCCACTCCAGATGACTGACGATTGTGTTCTTTGCATGAATCCTGTCACCCGCGATCAACTGACCGGAGTCGGCCGACCAGAATGCGACGCGACCATCGCTGGCACCTGTAACGATCTTTTTACCGTCTGGACCTACTGCCACGGCCGAAACTTCACCCCGGTGAAATCCCTGCAGAGTGGCTGTCGGCTGCGGCTGTGAACTCTCCAGCAGATCCCTGGTGCGCCAAATAACAGCTTGTCCGACACGACGGTCATCGTCCGCAGCCGCAGAAGTCACAATGAACTGTCCATCAGGGGACGCGGCAATCGCATTTACCAGGCCCAGTCCCTGAACTCTCACCTGCTGAGCACCAACCCCGGACTTGCCAAGGTCTGAACGCCACAGGCAGAGATTTCCATCAAAGCCGGTCGTCAGCAGCACCTTGCCATCCGGTGGCAGGAAACGAAGGCGAGACACATTGGAATGGTGTCCCTCTTCAAATGACCCCGATTTTGGCGCAAACCGGGAACGAGAGGACGCTCCCGTGACCGGGCGGCCCGTCTTCGTATCCCAAATCACTGCAGTTCCGTCACTGGCACCGGTCACTGCTCTGGTCCCGTCGAAACTCAGCTCAACGGAATTCAGGGCGCCTCGCTGAATAAAGCCGTTAGCGTTAAGCACTACGTAGTCAGGTGCACTATCGTCCGCGTGAACTTTACTCAGATCGCGACGGGGTCTGGCTGCCGTCAGAAAATAGCGGCTGGAGCTGAGCCCGTCACCCTGCGCAAACGATAAATCGTCGGGGGTTCGCACAGCAACAGTTAGATTTTCAGCGCCCGGTCCGGGAACATCATTTCTACTGCCCGGAATCATCGACGGTAAGAGATCACCGGGAAAAAAGTGAGGCACTGCCGACGTCCGGGCCAAATCAAACGCGGCTTCAATGGCACGACGGTCGTCTTTATATTCCAGTACATTCCATATACGGCAGTATCTGTCGGAGCTCGCCGACAGCACTCGCGTTCCGGCAGCGTTCAGGAACCCGGCTGCGTTGACGCGAGCACCGTGCCCTTCCAGTCTGTGCAGCAGTGTCATCGCGACTGAACCCGAACTGCTGTCTCCGCCAGGGGACACATCCCAGACGCCGACGGATCGATCGTCAGAAGCCGTAACAACTCGCTTCCCGTCTGCGGAAAAGTCAATACTGTTAACCGGCCGCTGATGCCTGCGGTCCGCCAACGGACTACCAGTGACTGCAGAGAGATCCAGATCCGCAGCATGAATGAATGGGAACTGATTCCGCCCCGACTGGTCCGTCATTGCTGCACGGGGCAGCAGTAAGACATCACCGTTCCGGCTGTTGCTGATCAGCAGCAGACTTTCGTCGGGCGAAACAGCAATCCGCTTTGGCGGAAAGTTTCGATTACGAGGGAAACGCAGCTGTCCCAGCCGCTGAGGTCGTTCCTCTGGGCTTGAATCCGGTGGCAAACGATAGGCCAGGACATCAGACGACTCACCACCGCGCGATCCGGCATACAGAAAACAGCCCTCGGTTTGCAGAATCGCAAGGTCTCGAATGTCCGAACTGCTGCGAATAGACCAACGCTGCTGTAACGACTTCAGGTCCCATGCCCGAATACTTCCTCCGCTGTCGGCCGACAGCAGATACCCGTTCCCCAGCTCAACTGCCGTCACATCCTGATCGTGGCCTTCAATCTTCGTGTGTTCACGATCAGACAAACGATACAGGTGCAGCGTATGTCCGGCCGCAGCGGCAATCAAATCGTCGTCCTTACCGATGCATACCCGCGACACGGGCGCTCCGAGGGAAATCCGCAGAAGCGGTTTTTCCGGCAGTTCGTCAGCTTCAAGCTCTAATTGCCAAACCACAAGCCAGCCCTCACGGTCACCCCAGACCACAATCCGGCCGGACGGACTGATAACCTGCGACTGCACTGGTACTTTGTTTGGCAGAGCTCGTTTCATCAGCTGGCGCTGACGCGCCTTAAGCTCTTCTATTCGTTGTTTCTTTTCGATGTCCGGCAGGTCTGCCAGCGCCGGTTCTTCGTCAAGCGCCGTCAGCAGCTCCTCAACTCGCTGCAGTGCAGCCGCATAGTCGGCACTGCGAATCAGGCTGGCGATCGATAGATTGCGAAGTTCAACCTCAGCCCTGACTCGCTCTTTGGTAAGCCGCTTCTTGTCAGCGTCGAGCAATGTTTTCTGTTGTTCCAGCACCGCGACAGCAGCCGTCGATTCTGCAACCTTTGTATTGGCATCCGACAGCCGCACTTTCGCCGCCACCAGCTTTGCGTCAGCATCTGCCACTTTTATGGTTGCGGCCTTCAACTCCTGATCAGCGGCAGCCACCTTTTGGTCAGCGAGCGTCGCCTTGTATTCGGCGTCCTTTCGTTTGTTCTCCGCGTCCTTCACTTCACCTTCAAGCGTCGCTTTTGTCCCGACCAGGGCCGTGATCTGCCGCCACTGCAGAAACGAAAAAGAACCAAAAAGCACTGTAATCAGCACAGCTGCAATCGTCCCATACTTCAGTCCGTTGCGAAATCGACGAGCACGCGTCAGCTTTCCTGCCAACTCTGTAAAATCCGGCCCCTGTTCCTGCTCGGCAATCTGCAGCCCCAGATCGTAGTCGCCATTTTCATGCGCGAGCTCCGCGTACGCCAGTCGAGTTTCGCGCAGTCCGTTTCTGGCATGTTTATTTTCGGGCCACGCCACGTGTGCTTCGTCAAACAGCGCAGCAGCCGTCTGGTAATCCTGATAGCCCCGGTTTCCACCATTCGCACCGACTTCGGACAGCGTCTGTGTTGCTCGATCGGCCAGACGACGACTCTCTTCGTGGTTCTGAAAATTCTTAATTTCCTCCTGGAATTCCAGTACCGTCCGGTGGCGGCCTTTGGGGTCTGTGGACATGGCCTTTGCAGCGATGTCCATCAGTTCACCCGTTGCCGACGTTTCACGAATCTGGTTCGTGCGTACAACATTGTCTATGACCACCCACAATCCCGAACGTCCCGCACTGGAATCGGGGTCCGGAAACGTATGGGGAGCCTTCGTCGTGATCACCTCATACAGGATGGCACCCAGCAGATAGATATCGCTCCAGGTACCAATTGCGTCGGGAGGTCCGGTCCAGAGTTCCGGAGACATATATGCCGGAGTCCCCGCGCCAAACGATGCAGAAGGCGAAGTGAATCGGTTCTTATCAGCCTCCAACGCCGGAACGGCAAGCCCCCAGTCCAGCACAAGGACTTCTCCGAATTCACCAAGCATGATATTTTCAGGCTTCAGGTCGCGGTTCACCACTCCGTTGTGATGAGCGTACGCCATCGCGTCACACACCTTGTGCAGAACTTCAAGGTTATCCTCCTGAGACATCTCCACAATGCGTTCATTCCACGGTGTACCGTTCACCAGCTTCATGGAATAGAACGGAGATCCGTCGACCGTCTGACACAAGTCGTGAATAGGAATTATGTGCGGGTGAACCAGATTCGACGTGACCAGCGCTTCAGACAAAAACATTTCTCGACGTTGTTTGTCTACCTGCGACATCCGGCCCTGAGATTCATAGTTCTTCTTTTCGCGATCCTTCAGTGGCTTCAGTGTTTTGATCGCAAGTTCGCGATCCAGCGACGTCTGTTTGGCTACGTAAATCGCTCCCATGCCGCCTTCGGCCAGTTTTTCAACAACATCATAGTCCGGCTTGCCGGAACCCGATCGGCTTCCGAACTGGTCGTCACCGGCAACCGGACGACTACACACGTTCAGACTGAAGTCAAGTCCGTCGCCCGACTGTTTGCTCCAGATCTGTGTCCGTTTACCAAGAGCAGAGTCTCCTGTATCCGGGAGCTCGTTCATTGGCCCAGGGTCTGTGTCGGAAACGGACTTTGCAGCCACGTCCTGCTGCCATTCGTCGTACTCGTCTTCCGTAAGTCCCCGCATGCCCATCGTTCTGGAGAAAACCTGCGTCTGCTCCGTGCCGGACTCGACACCCCCTGCAACAGCGCTGTCCGACGCCGACGGCAGGTCGCCTGGCGGCATCACCACGGTATCGCTCTCAGTCCCGGCCTTCATAGAATCGTCTTCAGGCGGCAGATCGCCCATAACCACGGTCATGTCGAAGTTATCACCGCCGGACTCACCAGTTTCCTCACCCCCCTGCGGCATCACCACTGTGTCGAAACCGGCCTTCACCGAATCATCCGCAGCCGGACGGTCGCCCATAACAACCGTGCTTTCGAAATCATCGGCAGCAGACGGCACAGGTTCCGAATCGTCCGCAGCCGGACGGTCGCCCATAACAACCGTGCTGTTAAAGTCGTCTTCATCGGACGCAGCGGCACTCGTGTTATTATCTTCAAGTCCGCGATCAAGTCCGTCAGCAGTTGGCGTTTCAGATGGCACGAAGGTCCTGTTGGGATTCCCCGCTTCTTCATTCTTCTGGCGGACAGACGAATCTGAACCCTGGTAAGTCGGAGTCTGCGACGGGACGAAGGTTCTATTCGGATCAACATCGTCTACTGAAGCTGCATCAGTATCTGCGCTGCGCGCACTGTCGGCACCATCATGCTCGCTGGAAGACGGAGCCATTTCCCCGCCCGGTGTTGTGGGGGACGCATCTTCGTTGGAATGTTCATTCGAACGATCTGTTCCATCATCATGATTGCTGACCATATCATTCACCGTCAGTTGCAGAATACAGCGCCGCCATCTGCGACGTTGCTTCAGGTTCATTCTTCAATTCTATGCCACTTCCGTCGTCCATTTTTCGGACAACACGGGCCACACGACGCAGTTCTAACTGCTTCCTCTCCACCTGACGCCGCCAGCGGGCGGCCTTCGTGAATCCGGTAAGCAGTAAACCCGAAACAGCCTGTTCCACGGCTTCGTCCTGCACATCTTCATCTTCATCAGAGTCGTCAGTCATGTCGCCCGAGTCGGTCTGCTGCGGACCGACTGGCATTGTGCCGTCCGAGGAAACTCGAGTTTGTGACGTTTCTGCATCGGGACGGTCGTCACCATTTTCGCCGGACGGAAGAGGGTCGACCGGCTGCTCGAATTCCAGTTCCTTCAGTTCGTACGGTTCAAAGGTCTGCGGCAATTCTTCAGTCGCCGGCCCCGGACGCCCCCCTGTTATTTCAAACTTCACAATCGGCCGTTCAACTTTCTGTCCACTGGTTTCGGTTATCAGCCACACTTCGTACCCGGAACCATCGCTCAGCTCCGGGTTATCACGAATGAACGTTTCAAAGCTGTCACGATTGGAAATGAAAGTGTTGTTTCGAATTGTGGGTATAACGATCTCCGCATCGGCGTCCAGTTCAAAATGACGCCTGATCTGCAGATACACCTCAGTGCCAACAGCGGCCTCCGAAGCAGCCCCTGCACCAAATTCGACGTCTCCTGAAATTTCGGAGACAAGAACCAACGCCTCCTGAGACTCAGCCAATGGTATGTCCGTCGTCGGTCTTTCCTGGGGCGCGAATGCCACAAATCCTGGCGCTGGTCCGGTCAGGAACTCCCATTCTGCCAGGCCCACTGGCGTCCCGGAAGGCGTCGCGTCAAGATTACTGAACGGCAACTGAGCCGCCTCCTGTGAAAGCTGATGCAGTGGATTTGTGTCTGTGGAACTCAACAGAGCCAGAGCGACTGCGGTCGGCGTAACCAACTGCCCGTTCGCATCTGAGACGACAAATGGCTCCGGCGCCCCCAGAGGGTCAAAGGACGGAACATCGGGCGTCGCCCCTCCCCAAACATTAATTGATTCATGCTGGGCAACTGAGAAACGGACGCCAATAAGCCCGGGGTTCAATTCTCGGCCATTGCGATCATTTGGCGTCACGATCAAATCAAAGGCGGCGTACAGGTGAGGAATAATGTAATCCTTGCCACCATCGTCAATGTAGAAGATCGTCTTATCAGCATCATCGAGCGAGAACGCAAATTCGTCGGGATTGGCCGTTGGCGTCGCATCTCCGGCCGGTCCGGACGCTGTCAGATCTGACAATGTGACCACGCCCCAATCGACAACAACTTCAAGATTTTCCTCACCAACAACACCAAACAGAAAATTGAGTGATCCCAGAAAATCGCCACCGACCGACGTCAGACTGCTTCTCATGTTCACGCTGTCAGCCAACGAAACGAAAGCAGCGTCGGCAACTGCCCCCATCGATGCGAACGCGGTCGGACGAGGCACAATCTGTTTGGCGACACCACCGTCCGTACGAACCTCAATATTATTGCCCAGAGTGACGTCACCACTGCCACTGACTGACCCGGCAATGATAGTCAACTTGTCACCCGTAACGTCATCAAATATACCCGCGGAGGTATTCTCATCACTGCTGATAATCGTGTTATCCATTAACGTAAAATCGCCATTTCGACTAATCAGCGTAATCGCTTCATCAATGCTTGTCGTCAGTGTATTGTGAGCGGCCTCGATGTTCTGCGAGACTGTGAGATCACCGCTGGAAGTAACGTTAATATCGCCTGCGTTTGTGTCCACACCAGCCGTTGTAACAAAGGTCAACAAAGGCCCGACCTCGCCGATAACCAGTCCCGTGCCGTCTGAGTCCAAGAAGACGACGTTACCGTCCGTTGAGGTGTTCCGAACCGCAAGAGTGTTGATTGTGTTGTCTGCGGCACTCAGCGTCACGTTCTGCCCAATCAGGGGCGAATCAAGAATTAAGCCCAATTCATCGGCTATGATTACGCCCTCGGCATTCTGCAGAATCGCCTGGCCACTCAGAATTCTGGCATCCGCTGTACCGACGTCTAACACCTTGTTCAGTGTCAATGCACCACCAGTCACCAACAACATGTCATGCGAGGAAGAGTTAACTCCGGCTAATGTCACGTCGGTCATCTCCGAAATCGACGAATCAAAGGCGACAACAGTCGACGTTACTGACACCTCACCCACGATCAAATCGTTAGTCTCGACAAGGTGAACGGGACCACCTCCCGCGAACGCGGCTACAACATTGACATCGGTATCAAGACCTCCGACAACAGAGGCCACACTACCAATGCCTCCGTTGCCGTCTGCGGCATTCGAGATCACCGCATCTGCCATCAACCGCAGACCATTAGCCGTTATATTGACCGAAACACTATCATTACTGTCCAGTACTGAGCCTTCCGCCAACAAACTCACATTTCCACTACCCGCGTCAACGTGACTGACCAGGATATCACCTTCGTTGTCAGCCGCAAATCGAACATTACCTCCACCAGAAATAATCGACGTGCCGGCCAGCATGTCGATGCCCCTCACCGCATCCATATCACTATTTGTCGCCCGCAAATATACTGAACCACCGCCGGTCGTCAGCACGGCGTTGACGTCCACGTCATCCGCCGCGTTCAGCGTAATATGGCCCGTCCCCGAAAGCACGCCCGCGTTGATCACCACGTCGCTGCCCGCCGTACCGCCGGTACGAGATTCCAGCAGAACGTCGCCCGGGCCATCCGCACTCACACCCGTCGCGTCCCCGCCACCGTT
>JAQWOH010000015.1 GCA_029245955.1 Fuerstiella sp.
GCGAGGTGATAAAGCAATCCAACGTTGTAGATGGCGTCGAAAGTACCCAGCGTCTGCAGGTCGCACGTTTCCAGATCCGCCTCCAGAAATGTCACGTTGCCCGCATGCAACAGTTGTTGCATGAACCGAGCCCGCTCCAGATGTTCCCGGCGCACATCAATCGCCAGAACCTGCCCAACGCGACGCGCCAGTGGAAACGTTCTCCCACCTTCCATGCACCCCAGTTCCAGCACACGTTCGGCAAACGGCAGGTGTTCGCGAAACACTCGCTGCAACGGTTCGTCGCGTTCAATGACGTAGCCGCCGCCGTAAGCCGTGCCGTCCATAGAGAATCGCGTCGTCCACGGACCGAGACGGTCCATTTGCTCCTGAAGCGGCTCGGGCGTTGCGTTCTCAGCCAGTATTGGTTCCGAATGATTGCCGTCCATCAGACTCTCTCAATTGAATGACACATGTTGGGCAGAAACTCAGCGCGGCAACGTTTACTCTCGCGCTGGTCGTTATGCTTCCAGAAGAACACCGTCAGTGTTTGGCGCATGTCGGGACCGAGCCAGTTCCCGTTCCAGACTGGCCTGTTCCGCCTCCAGTACGACGAGCTGTGAGTTGGCTTGTTCGTGCACCTGCGACGCCGTTTCCCGAATCAGATCGGAATCACGGCCGATGCTACGGATTTGGTCCACCACAAAACGTTCGATCTCTGTGGCGGGGATCGATGGGGACGGGCAGTTGTGCCATCCCCGTTTCTGAGCGTGGCAGCAGACGTAGTACCGATACCGCTTGTTCCCGTTCTTTGTCGTGTGTGTGGGCGTCATCGCGGAATCGCAGGCTACGCATCGCAGTAGTCCCTTCAGCAAGGCACCGAACTTGTTTCGGACTTTTGCACCGCCAGTGCGGCCGTTGCGTTGCATTACGGTTTGCACCTGCTGCCAGACATCAGGGTCGACGATGGCCTCATGCTCGCCTTCGTGCACCTCGTCTTTGTAACGAACTTTGCCACGGTACGTGACGTTGGTCAGCACTTTGTGGAGGCTGGTCTTCGTGAACGTTTTCCCGCCACGCTCGACTCCTTTCTTTGTCACCCAGCGTTTGCTGACCCATCCGCGGTTGTCGAGTTCCCGGATCACCGTGATCAGCGATTGATGCTGCAGGTACAGGTCGAAGATGGTCCGAACACGAACCGCTTCGTCATCGTTGACCACCAATTTTGAGCCACGCGGGTCGACGTCGTAACCGAGCACAGGCATCCCGCCAACCCATTTTCCTTTGCGGCGTGCGGCGGCGATTTTATCCCGCGTTCGTTCCGAGATGATCTCCCGTTCAAACTGGGCGAAGGACAGGAGAACATTCAACATCAACCGACCCATGGAGTTGGCGGTATTGAACTGCTGTGTCACTGAAACGAATGCGACATTGTGTTGATCAAACGTCTCCAGAATGCGTGAGAAGTCGAGCAGCGAACGACTGAGGCGGTCGACCTTGTAGACCACCACGCAGTCGATCTTGCCCTCTTTGATGTTAGACATCAGGCGTTGGAGGGCGGGGCGGTCCATGTCGCCGCCAGTGAAGCCGCCGTCGTCGTATTCGTCCGGGATGATCTCCCAGCCTTCATCCACCTGACTGCGAATGTAGTTTTCGCCAGCCAGACGCTGGGCATCGAGTGAATTGAATTCCTGTTCGAGTCCGTCTTCGGTCGATTTGCGGGTGTAAATGGCACACCGCATTGTCGGACTGACTGTGGCGGCTTTTCGTGTTTTGGTTCTGGTCATCGCTGGCCTCCCTTCCGCAGGCGAAAGAAGTGAAAGCCGTTCGTGTGCGAACCGGTGATTGCTTTCGCGACCGCGCTGAGCGATCGATAGACCTCACCTTCGTATTCAAATCCGTGCTCCAGCACGCGGAGCTGAAATGTGTCGCCTTTGTATTCGCGGGTG
Organism: Fuerstiella sp.; assembly: GCA_029245955.1. Lineage (GTDB taxonomy): Bacteria > Planctomycetota > Planctomycetia > Planctomycetales > Planctomycetaceae > Fuerstiella. The sequence goes on from JAQWOH010000015.1 coordinate 1,929, forward strand.
AGCACCGTGCCTGGCAGCGGCAATCGATTGTCGCCGGCGAATCGAACCGCGCTGGTGACCGCTCGCTCCGTCGATGTCGTGGCGACAGGCTTTGCCTTCGGAGGCGTCATACGGATGTCGGCCTCGTTGGCCAGTTCTGCGGCTCGTTGACGCGCTCGTTCAGACAGGCCGCCCTGTGCGACGGCCTGCAATCGCCACGCAATTCGCTTCACGAGCCAGACCTTATTGCCGGTCCGTGTTTCATCGCCGAAGACCTCGGCGTAGCGTTTTCGCAGTTGCTTGACGGTCATCCGCTGCAATGTGGCGACCTCTTTCCCGACGTTCAGTGACATACGTTTCTCCCTGTTGAAGTACTCGACCGCTCATCGCGGTCTCGAAAACCGTTAACCGTGGTGACCACTGAGCACGGTTTCCGCAGGAACCTCAAGGCATGTCTCGGATTTTTCTGAAACGTTGGAACCGGTGAGCGAGATCCTCCGCTGCAGCTGCAGAATGGCGGCAGCAAAGATTGAAGCGAGTTCGGACCTGCGTTTGTTTTCCAGAGGTTGATCGGTGTCGTCGGATCGGCGCATGATTTTTCCACAATCTGGGTGACGGGGCCGCTTCGCGGGACCGATCGGCCGGAGCCGAGGTCAATACTGAGCGGAGGGAGTCAGGCTGACTCAAGGCCCTATTCGTAGAGCTACCCTGTTCGAGTTCGAAGTGACGAACTTGCGGGGTCCGAAATGGACCGGGTTGTTAACTCCGAGACCCCTGTTAATCAGAGACTCAGAGAGTTTTGTGGCGAGATTCCAGCGTGGGGAAGGGACCTTGAGGGTTCCTCTCGGACCCCGGTTGGTCTCTCTCGAAACGGAGAGTCGCGGCAGGCGACTCAATCCGGCGCAAATCGTTGCGTGAAAGGCGGATATGCAAAAACGCCGGGAGGCGAACCTCACGGCGTTTTCTGTGAACTGGTCTGTACTGCAAATACGCAGAACAGAAACGAGCTCCCCCGGTAGGACTCGAACCTACGACAAGGCGGTTAACAGCCGCCTGCTCTACCAACTGAGCTACAGGGGAAAAGTGGTAGCTGGCGGAAAGTCTGCATGAGTGGCCAGCGAGTGCGGAAAGGTATCGTCGCCTGCCATTGAATTCAAGTGTATTTCCGGAATCCACTGACATGCCCCGACTCTGATAAATCGTTGCCGCAGCGGCCTCAGCTGTGCGGATTCGGTCAGTTCATGCGAGGAGTCGGTGAAAATAGCTGTTGAAGATGCTCGGGCGCCGGGTTTGCACTCTGACACACGGGAATGCAATCGGTTCCATGCTGCCTGCTGCGGACTGCGGGAACCGGCCGTTTGTGCCGCTGTTGACCGGATTTCGGATTCGTCTACTTCGGAGTGTAAGTGATCCTGATGATGTTGCGTCGCGGATTTGGAATCCTGCAGCGGGACTGACGCCAGTCTGCAGGGTGTCTTGGGAACAGTTCCGAATCGCGCGCGATTAGGCCCAATCAAAATCACTTTCTGACCGATGGTGAGCAATGGACATTCGCCGCGAATGGCTGATCGTGGTGCAGGCGTTGCTGGTAAAGGAGTATCTATCTTCAATGACCGGAGCAATCGACAGAATCGTTAACGGCCTGTTCCACAGGTTGATGCGAAGTACGCCGATTCCGGTGTTCGTTTCTCTGTTCGTCGTTCAATCCATTCGCGCGGACGATCCGATTCATACGCTTTCTGCGCCGGCGTCTGCCATCTCCGTGGTTCGTCCTTCTGCCTCAAGCATTGTTCTGCCGCGGTACGCACTGAATATTGAGCTGCATCCTCAGCAGCGTCGCGTAATCGTCAGGCAGGATGTTGTCTGGACAAATTCAGGCAGCGAAGCCACTGAAGAGCTGGTGTTTCAGGTTGTTGCCAATAATAAGCTGTCGCAGGAAATGATCGTGGCCGGTGAGCGAACGGTCGAATCACTGCGGCTTGATCCTCGATACAGTGTCGACAAACAGGGCCGTCGGTTTCATCTGACATCTGCGACATCTGAAGACCAGGACGTTGCGTGGCGGTTTGACCAGGAACACGATACGCACCTGCATCTGACGCTTACCAGAGCCGTGGCTCCTGGGGAATCTGTGCAGGTTGCGCTCCGTTACTGGATTGACATTCCTCAGATCATGGGACGACTGGGTCAGCACAAAGGCGTGACGAATCTGCTGAACTGGTATCCCGTGCTGGCGGTCTATCGAAAGAACGAATGGCTTCCCGTTCCTTACACCCCATGGCACCAGCCCTGGCACAACGAAGCGGGACACTATGACGTCAGGCTGAAGCTTCCTGCGGACCATAAAGTTGTCACGGGCGGTCATATCACGAACAGCAGTATGGGCGATGATGGATACCAGACGCTGCACATCCGAGGCGACGGCCTGAGAGATTTTACGATTGTCGCCAGTCGACGATTTGATGAGATGACATCGGTCTCTGAGGGCGTGCCGATTCGCGTGCTGTACTTTCCGGAGCACAAATATCATGCCACGGTCGCGTTGCAGACGGCCGAGGATTCGATTCGAATCTACAGCGAATGGTTTGGCGCCTACCCGTACAAGGAATTCGAGCTGACAGAATCTTATTTTGGCTGGAACGGAAACGAATCCTCAGGCGTGGTGATGGTCGATGAACGTATTTTTGATACTCCCGACTATGCGGCTCGATATGTCGAGCACCTTGTCAGTCATGAAATCTGCCACCAGTGGTGGTATTCCGCGGTGGGGACCGACGGCTATCACGAGCCGTGGATGGACGAAGGGCTGGTGACATGGTTTACGCGAGTGAAGATGGAAGACAAGTACGGCCAGAATGCTGACTTGCTTGAATTTTCCGGGTATGGGCCGTTTCAGTTTCCGAATGTGCAGTACCGCAGTCTGGTTCACAGTGGCTATGGACTGTACCGAGGCCGCGGTGGAGACGGTGCATCGCTGGGATCGCTGGACGACATGGGTCACCTGCACAATCTGTTTTTTCTGGTGTACGATCGTGGTTCGCGGATCACAGGAATGATTCAGCATCGCATGGGGCGCGACAGATTCTTCGCATTCATGAATCAGTTGTATCACGCCTACCGCTTTCGGATTCTGACCGTGGCTGATTATCAGCGTGAGCTGGAAGAATTCACCGGCGAAAGCTGGGAACCATTTTTCAGCCAGTGGCTGAATGGCTCCGGAAATACTGACTGGAACGTGCAGGACGTGTCGGTCACTGAAACAGAAACCGGGTATCGAACTGAGGCAATAATATCGCAGGCCGGTGAAATCAACGAGCCGGTCGAGGTGGAGGTCAGTTTTGAAGACAGCAGCCGGCCGTTTCGACTGGCAACGCTGTCTGAGGCCGCCGGAGTGGAACAGGATGGCATGCACGTCGAACAGTTGTCTGCAGACGACTGGCTGGTGACGCTTGTGTCTGACGAAGAACCGGCACAGGTGCGGGTCGACCCTGACGGCGTGGTGATGGATTCAGATCCGTACAACAACCTGTGGAAGCCCGAATGGAGCGCTCGTGTCAGTCCGTTTTACACACCGGTTGACGAAGCTTCGTTGATGCAGCCCTGGCAGAAGCATGGCATGGTTGCCGGATTCGGCATTGACGGTGACGGACGATTCGGTCTGCGAGGAGCGTTCATTTCTTCTGATCGTTACCGCATTTCACCATTTATCGCTTACACCGCTGCCACGGCGTCGCGCAACACAGACTATCTGTCCGCAGGCATCGATGCGATTGTCTACAACATGCCGTCCGCCAACTGGCAGCTGCTGGGTCGATATGAGTACGCATTACTGTCAACGGTAGCGAACGATCCTGGTCATCAGGCAAGAATCGCACTGCGACGTGTGCTGAACTATTCCACCAGCTTGATCTATCCGAATCTGAGCTACATAGACCTGTATACTCGATTTGGGGACAACTTTTTTCCGGACGAGGACAACACGATTTCGGCAAACCCGAATATTGAGCAGTATGACAATGTCCGGGCGTTCGGTGTCGACTTTCACGCCGACTCGCAGATGCCATACTGGGACCCCGATCGTGGCTTTCGTGTGGATGCGAACTTTGAGCAGGGTGTGCGAGCGTTCAGCGGCGGTGCAGACTATGGTCGCGTCTCCGGACAGATGGGAGTCGTGCAGCGGTTGTGTTGTGCAGACGGCTGGCTGGCGGAAACCAAGGTCGCTGCACGAGTAGCCGGCGGGTATGGCTGGTCCGATAACGGCGAACATTTCAGATTCGGCGGACCGGGCCGTTTCCGAGGTCGCAGCGCCACACAAACAGAGGGCAATGCGTTCTGGTTGAGTTCGCTGGAATGGCGTTTCCCGGTTGCCGGAGACATCGACTATGAAGTCCTGGATAACACCGCTGCGCTGAATGCAGTGGATGGTGCCGTGTTTTATGATGTCGGCCGTTCATATCTGATGAAACAGGCCCAGGGTCAGGTGGATCATGCGATCGGGGCAGGGCTTTATTTCCAGATCCCACTGCTGAGTTTCGTGGAAAACCTGACCGTGCGAACGGAGTACGGCTACTCGGTGACGAACGAAACAGGTGTCTTCTGGTTTGGGCTCTATCGGGCGTTCTGATTGTTGCCGCGTCTATGAGGTGTCAGTCGCAGCCGGGGGATGAGCTGTCAGCGGTTGGTTTCCGTGGCGGACACTTCGGTTTGATTTCAATGGGAAACATGTCTCGAGTTCGTTTGCTCAATGGCAGTTTGTTGAAATCGTGAGTGTGAATCCCGGCGGCGTCAATGTTGTGAATGCTGCCAGCGATGGGTTCAAAGGCGGCCCGAAAGTGGGCGGCAGATTTGAGAGCAATGTACTTCATGGTCGCACAGTCAACACCCAAAGACCGTGCGAAAGCCATGTCGAACGGCTGCTCGCGGGCTGTGACAACGACAATGTTGACTCCACCGATTCTTAACCATGCCGAAGTGCCCATCGAGCCGGTCAGTCCTGCGAACATGGGGCCGTCATAAGCGAAGGCTCCGTCCGATACTGCAAGGACCTCGGCTTCTGCGACGACCGGCTGACCCTGAACCGGCGAAGACTTGCCGCCCAGACTTACATGGATGCGGTTGCCGACGCCCGACTGCTGAGCCTGCACGGCGACTTCATTGTCGACCAGGTACAGGATGAGCGCGTCCTGTAGTTTCAGCTCCAGAAAGGTCTGCAGAACTTCTGTGGAATCCCCGGGCGAGCCGCCACCGGTGTTGTCCGTGTGATCGGCGAGAATGATCGGGTATCGGCTTGATTCTTCGCCACGCTGCAGTGCCGCCTTAGCCGCAAGCGGCGGTGCATACCATCGATCACGACGCTCCCAGATCCAGTGCCCCAGTTCTTTGGCGGTCTGCTGAGCCTGTTGCTGGTCACCGTCAGCGACCACGATCACGGAGCTGCCTGCCTCCGGTACATTGGCCCACGGGAACCCCGTTGCGATTGTCACGCAGATGATACCGGTACGGTTTTCGATTTCATGCACCTGTCTCAGCACATCATCCATCGGCGTGTGAGCCGTCACCTGACAGGGTGTGCTCCAGAAAAGCGGTAATTGATGGATGGCGGTTCGCGGGCTTAGTTCTCCGCGTATTGTGCGGGCAATAATCCCGGCGGCTTCGACTCCTCGGTCGGCCATGTCCACATGCGGGAAAGTGTCAAAGCCGACCAGCGCATCTGCAGCGGCCACGCGTGCCTTCGTATGGTTACCGTGCAGGTCCTGTGTCACAACGATCGGACGATCCGGCCCGAGGTATTCCCGAAACGCCGCGATCACGTGGCCATCGCCATCATCAATTCCGTCGACCACCATCGCCCCGTGCAGATCCAGCAACGCGCCGTCAACGCGACCTCCTGCGTGTTCAGCCTGCGCCAGCCGGTCCAGCATTTCCTGAAGGAGTGAGTCGTAGTCGCTTCGAACGATCAATCCGTTTGGAAATGCTGATGCCCGCAGCAGCGGCACAAGTTCGAAGTCGTTTATTTCCGCTCCATCAATAAAGCCGCCCGTGCAGACGTTTGTTCCACGGAACCGTTCCAGCATGTCTGTACCGCGAATGACTCCACGATCGTACTCGAACTGACTCATCGTCGTCGGTGCGTCCACACACGTGCTTGTTTCATGAATAATTCCACCTGTGGCGATTCGCATTGTTGATTCTTTCAATACTCGATGATCAGGTTCCTCAGCGGACAGCCTGGTTTTCGGATTGTCGTCGGAAGCCGTTCGCTGCCGGTTGACTGGACGTCACAGAATGTCCTGCGCAATTACGGCACGGCTGTCGTCGCCGGTGCAGCACGTACGCGGACCCTCATTCCATGAACGGCAATGTCCAGAGAATTGGGTGCGAAAGAATCCAGCCATGTGTAACGCAGACCCTGTTTCGACGGCACCGGCTGCTCGAACAGTTTATCGCCGGACAGTTTTGCGAATCCTCGAAAAACATTGCGCGTCGCGGGAATTGCAACCATGGGGGCATCGTCCACGAGCACCAGAATTGGCAGATTCGGCTGATCCGTTGAAGCCAGCAGCACACCGTCATTGCGAATCCACCAGCGTAACAGGCCATCCTGACGACTGACGGCTCGCAGGCTGGATCTGAACCTTGTGAATTTGTGGCCGGATGGCTGCCGAAACGCTCCGGCGGCCATTCCCACGCGATTGGAAACGTAGAAATTCAGCCTGTCAGCGGCAACCTGCATGTTGCGCGGGGCCCACAGCGGAATTTCGCGCGGGAGAGGTTCCGTGGCTTCGCGTTTTTTTCTGCCGTCTGCCTGTGAAGTGTCGCCGTCAGCATGGAAAGAACACATTTGTTGTTTCCGTGTTCTGAGATTGATCACGAGCATCTCGAATTTGTCGTTAAATCCGCACAGTGTCCGATCGTCAAGAAACTGAAACCGCTGAAAGTCGGCCAGCGATACTTCGGTTTTAACATTGCCTGTGACGGGATGAATCCACTGCACAGACGCACTTGTCTGAGCAGGCTTTCGAGTCCAGCAAACCATCAGATTTCCAACGCTGCAAATTGTTCGTGCCGCCAGATCGGCGGCGTTTTCGATTTCGATTCTTTCGCCACTCCGTCGGTTGAAGCAAATCGTACCCTGATGTGCTTCAGACCCGGCGATGACAACCATATCACCGGCCTTGACGCGTGTGTATGAGGCCGGCAGTTCCACCGTCCACAACACCGAACCGGTGAACGTGTCGAGCATTTCGATCTGTCGGCCATGCAGTACACAACACCAGCGATCATCGCTGCCAATGACTCGCAACGGATTACTGGCTGTATGAGACGGCAGCAGATCTCGGTCAACGTCGTACTGCGCGAAATTCTCGTTGGACGGCACCGTTATGGCTGAAGTCGACGCCACCGCGCGGCGCCACAGAATCTTCTGATCCAGCACCGATACCGCAATGATCTCACGGTAAGTCTGCAGCAACAGGATACTGCCGGTTCTCTGCAGCAGATCGCTGCGGTTGGAATACGCACCGTACACCTGAAGTCTGCCGGGGATGGACCAGTGTCGATTGTCCGTCGAAAGAACATCACGAGCCTGCAGGCGGCCAAATTCGCCGGACGTTACTGCCCACTCGAAGTGTCGCAGAAATGGATCATCCAGTTCTGCCATGGACAGTAAGGTCCTGTTGCGAATGTATGTCTGTGACCGTGTTACGGGAACCGCTTCGTAGGGCTGAACCTTCCATTCCGCATATCGAGAGTTCATCGCCGTGGAAAACTGTTCGTCCATATTGCCGGCGTCTGGCAGATGTGCCCTGAGATCCGCATCCAGGAATCCGACCGGAAGCTCATGCATCAGTGTGGTCAGCAGCAGTTCCTGCGCCGCATAAAGAGCGTCGCTTTCGTGTGGCGATCGGTTCTTCCGAGCTGTTAACAGATCGTTCAGTAATTTTCGTTCAGTCGCAAATCGATCGTCGTGTGTCACCGAACCTGTCTGGTTCGAGAGGTCAATACTGTGACAAAGCAGCTGGATCGCCGTTTCGTCAGAATCGGCCTCTCTAATCTGCTGATGCAGAACGCTGCGAATCAATGGCTGGTGAATCGACAGCAGCACCGGGACCGAAAGGGCTTCACCTTCTGTCAGGGAGCCCAACACGTCCGGCGATCTCTCAAGCAGTCGTGAAAGCTCTGATGCCGCCCATGTCTGCAGGCTGCGGACAGCGGTCGGGTGGCTGCCTGTTAAATCAGTCTCCGGCTCCGACGATTCACCATACTGCCTCCAGATCTGTGGCGTTGGAATTGCCAGAGTGGAAGGACTGAGTCGCAATATGTCGACCAGCTGGTCAGTGGCCACACGGTAGCGTTTGTCTTTCAGCAGCAGAGCAACCTGCAGGACTCTGACATGGACAACCTGTTCATCCGTGTGAGCTGCCGCCCGCAGCTTCGGCAGATACTCTGCAGGATTCACAAGGCATAGCTGCAGGGCACACTGAAATCGGACGTCCTGAGCTGCCCTGTAATCCGGATCTGTCGCCACGATACTGTCTGTCGTCTGAATCGCCTCCGTCCACCGCTCAGACGCCATCAGGCCCTGTGCACGTTCCAGCGTGTTTCCGGCGTCTGCAGAAGCCGCTTGTTGCGACAGCTTCATGACACGATCGGGGGCCACGTAAAACAGATCGCTGCTGCCCGACTTGCCTGTCGCCAGCAGATGTCCCCATCCGCGAGTCGGCAGAATTGACGGTGTACGGTTCACGACCTCACCCGACTGCATCTTCAGTGTGACGATCGTTCCGTTACTGACCGGAATCTGCAGCAGCGAAGTCTGCAGGACGCCGTGGCCTGTTGGTCGGCCCCCTATTGCAGTCAGAGGCTGGCTCCACACTTCGCTGCCGTCCCTGCATGTCAGGCATCGTAACCGATCTGTTTCCGCCAGGACGATGTGGGTCTCATCGACGTGAACGCGCACGGCACCCGGGGCTGCTGAAAGTTTTCCGTCGACCGTTCCGTTGGTAGCGTCCACAAACACAATGTCGTGCGACCGTTCCGGAAATACCACAAGGCGGTGCTGTGCTGTTGATTCCTGCCAGCCATCTCTGTCTGGTGTGGATTCTGTGTGTGGAGTTCCGGTACGGGCAGGCAGCGCCGTGTGGAATAACTCCGATACTGCCCAGCGATTGCGCAGAGAAGTGGAAGGGGTGAAAACGGTTGGCCGGCCCCGACGGGCCGGGAAGATAGATTTCGTATACTGCCGCGTGCTTCGTTCGACGGATGTTGACCACAGAACTGATCGTGCCAATTCGTCGATGCAGCAGACGTTGCCGGTTGTGGTTGGTATCCAGATCAGTCCGCCGTGACGTTGTGGTTTCGCGGACCACTGCCGTCGAGCTGCGTCCTTGTCGATTGTCTGATGCGGGATGGCCAGAAGCGTACTCCAGAGCAGTTCGCCCGTGTTTGAAGCAAAGCATCCCAGGCGAACTTCACCGTTCCATTCGAAAGAGTTCAGTAGCTGTCGACCGACGACCAGAGGCGGCCCGGCAAACCAGCTACCGGCAGGACATGGCCCAAGGTACTGCACAAGGGACGATGATCCTGTCGTCCAGACACGACGGCCGGAAGCCTTTTCAAGTCCGACCAGTTTTGTGCTGGAGAAAGAATTGCCGGACAGGGGTTTGAAAAACAAGTTATTTACCGCAGCCGCGGGCCGACTGCGCGGTTCCTCTGCTATGACATAGATACGCTCCTCATCCGCGGAAAGTCGTCCAACAACACTGTCACGACAAAAGGTGGTGGCCAACAGAGAATTGTCCAGTTTTGCAAAAGCCTCGGCGCCGACCGGCAGTTCTCTGAACGCTGTTGAGTTGATTGAGCTTTCTGTGATTTCAGTGTTCAGATTCGGCAGTTGCGAAGAGTGCCAGCGAGCGTTGCCGGTTACCGGATCAATAGCCGCGACGCCTCTCATGGTCCTTTGGAAAAGGGCGTTTCCGTCAACAACTGAGTTCCAGGTCGTCTGGGGGGCAATTTCGGAGGACCAGCATGCGCCATGAAAGGCTGCAATCTGTTTTCTGACAACTGGCGAGACGAAGGGCCGATATTGCCACGCAAAATGTTCAGGCACAGTATTGCCCGTTGGTCCCTGCGTTATGTCACGCGGCTGACTGTCGCTGTCGGGGGCCTGTTGCGGGGCTGTGCGTATTGTCGCGTTCGGGTGGTTGATTGTGCGCAGAATCTGCATCGCAACCTGGCGAATCGGATGATCGATCTGTGCTTTTGTCAGCGGTGTCAGCCATTTTTGAGCGGCGAGTTGGTGACCGTGATGAAGATGCAGTTTTGCGATGACAAGATGTGCCTCGAACGAAGCGTCCGTCCCCGGAAATCGATGAATCAGCCGTGGCAGATCTTCTATCGATCGATTATTGATGGCGGTCTGCAGCCACTGCTGCGCAGTCGTCGAACCCGTTTCGACGATACTTCGAGCCTGGGCTTTCGGAAAAGTTTGAAACAAGTCAAACAATGCTCGATACAGTGGGACGAACAGCGTGCCACCTTTGGTTGCCGGAACCATTGAGAAAGTGTCAGCCGCCTGCAGACGTGTGAAGTCGTCGCCAAGGCCGTCGGTTTGGCCTGACGTCAGTCGTTCTCGCAGTGAACGCAGTGTCAGAATGGTTTTTCGATCGGAATTGAGCGTCTGGGCGGCCAGCAGTTCCCTGTCGTCCGGGTCCGGATCAGCGGTCTCGTCCAACCCGATTGACGATTCGTCAGGAACAGCGCCGCTGGTCACTGTTGCTGCAGCCGCGACCAGAAACCCTGTCATGACAGCCCACGCAATCCGGATGTCCGGCTGGAAGCCTGATTTGAGGTGCGATTTCAGGCCCCGACGCAGCATGGCAAGTCCTGTTGGCAAATGTTTATGTGCCGAAATTGTTCCCGGGCCTGGTCAGAACCCGCCGAATGCTTCCTCAAATTCCAATTGCAGAGAAAAAGGTATGCATTCCCGATGGGATAGTCCTTATTGACGGCTTCCGCATTCTACGACGCTCCGGGGGCGCGGTCTATGCAGCACGCATTCGACAGCATACAGATACCAGGTTCTGCCAAAGCATGGCCTGCCTGCAGAAACCCTGAGATTGGTAGGTTATCCGCAGTCGTATAAGCTTCAGATCCCGGGTTCAAGGTGTTCAATCGTGTCAGACGAACCCAGGGCGTATCTACATGCGATGCTGTTTCTGGAAGGCAGGGCCGTAAGGACCTGGGATCCCGGTCCCGACTGTGATCCGGCAGTCCACAGCCAGCTTCCTGACTTGATCTTAAGGAATCCTCGCATTGGTGTTGAAGAGGCGGTTTTCCCTCGGTATCCTTCCGCGTTTCGGCTTTTGCCGGGGCGGCACAAACTGCGCTACAAACTGCGCATATCGGGCTGATGACTGCCCGATTTTCAGCCGAAAACATAGCTTTATTGTCCCTTGATGGTGCCACAGCTGGCACATGTCATGTTTCGGGCAGCTCGTTCAAATATCTACTTATCAGGAAACAAAGACATGGCGGAGGATTTTCGTCTGTCAGCAGAAAATCGCGAACTTCTGGGTTCTGCAAACACACGTCGACTGCGAAAGCAGGGACGCGTGCCGGCAAATCTGTATGGATTCCAGAAGGAGTCAGTAAACGTCAGCGTTTTGGCTGAAGACATAGAAAAATTGGTTGCGGCAGGGTCACGCGTTGTGGACGTGGCGGTCGATGGTTCGGTCGAAAAAGCTGTTGTGCGAGAGTTGCAATGGGACATTTACAGCACCCATGTGAAGCATGTGGATCTGCTGCGGGTTGATCCGGAAGCAGAAACGACCGTTGACGTTCCGCTTGTTCTACGGGGCGAGCCTATCGGTCTGAAGGACGGCGGGCAGCTGCGGCAGCTGGAAAAGAAGGTGACGGTAACCTGTCCGGAGATCCGGGTACCAAAGAATATCGTTGTCCGTGTTGCGCCGCTTAAGGTGGGTGATTCGGTTAAGGTGAGTGACTTGGCGGTTCCGGATTCCGTGGAAATCAACACAGCGTCGGATACCGTAGTGGCAGAGCTGTTCGATCCCAAGAAGCCTGCCCCGGCGAGTGAATAGAGTTGTGGCTGAAATTTCGCCGATTTCTGTCATTTCATAAGTGGCGGTGAAATGGATTATTTAGTTTTGTGCGGTCATTGGAAGTATGTCGCGGCCTTGCCGCGTGTGTGGTTTTGTGTTTGACGGTCGTTTTCAGTGTCGGGTGATTGCTCGTATTAATCTGTCCAAGACGGCCGCATCGTGAAACTCGTAATTGGTCTAGGAAACCCCGGTTCAAAATACGTCGGAACTCGACACAATGTCGGCTTCGACGTCGTGAGGGAACTGGCCAGACGCTATGGCGTTGGTCAGCCGCAGGCAAAGTTTCAGGGTGAATATCAGGATGTCCTGATTCAAAGTGAGAAGATTCTGCTGATTGCTCCACAGACGTTCATGAACAGAAGTGGCGAATCAGTCTGGCAGTTTGTTCGGTTTTATCAGCCCAAACCTGCCGATATCGTGGTTATTTGTGATGACATGAATCTGCCGACAGGCCGTCTTCGCTGGCGACCTTCCGGCTCGGCAGGAGGCCAGAAGGGGCTGAATGATATTATTCAGCGTCTGGGGCACCAGGCTTTTTCTCGATTGCGAATTGGCGTGGGGAGGCCACCAGGGCGAATGGATGTTACCGCCTGGGTGCTGGGTCGTTTTTGTGAGAACGAGAAGGAAGACATGGAACACGCTGTTGTGCGAGCGGCAGATTCGGTGGAAAAATGGATCACCGAAGGGATTGAGTCGACCATGGTTGAGTTCAATCGACAAGTAACAGAGGACTGAGTCTTTCTGAGCCGGTATGCTCGGGTTCGAGTTGAATAAGTTAAGTTAATCCAGACGGCGAACAGTATTCGTCCGTACTGCAAAGCCAAATCAAAAACACATCTGGGAGTACTGTGCCTGTGTCAGTCGCAGAAGCCAAAACGGTAAAAGAGAACCTGTACGAAGGCATGTTTCTGGTCAACAGTGCCAAGTTTGCCAACGATCCCGACGGTACGTCGGGTGCCATTATGGCTATTCTTGAACGTGCGGGAGCAACAGTTGTTGCTCAGCGTCCGTGGCAGGATGGAAAGTTGGCGTACGAAGTCAGTGGCCATCGTAAGGGGCTGCACTATCTTGTTTGCTTCCGCATGCCGGGAGCGGGTATGGAAGTCGTGAAACGCCAATGCCACTTGAGCGACGTTGTTATTCGGCATTTGGTTATCAAGCATACTCCTCAGCTTTTTAATGCGATGGTGGAAGCACTCACGGGAGATTCCTCAGCTTCTGATGATTCTTCGGATTCGGCTGGGGCGCCGGCGACTGCCAAGGAAGGGGCTGCCGAGTAAGTTTTTTCTGATCGAAATGTTTTTGTAATTGGGTCACGTTTGCTGACCAGCGGGTCGCGGTCTCAGCTTCGAGTGTAAGCAAAGCTCGTCAGATCTGCGGCACTGGTGCCACCAAAGTTTGCGTTCGAGTCTCACCTCCTACGGAGTCGCTCATGGCCTCGTTTAACAAAGTTATTCTGGTCGGAAACCTGACGCGCGACCCGGAAGTCCGGTATACGACCGGGGGAACCGCAGTGACCGATGTAAGTTTGGCGGTCAACCGTCAGTGGACAGATCGTTCCACGAATGAGCGCAAAGAAGAGACGACTTTTGTCGAGGTAACGCTCTGGGGACGGACTGCCGAGATTGCCGGTGAATATCTGTCCAAAGGCAGACCCTGTCTGATCGAAGGCCGACTGCAGCTGGATCAGTGGGAAGATAAGGAGACCGGGAAGAAGCGATCGAAGCTCAAAGTTGTCGGCGATACTCTTCAGTTGTTGGGCAGTCGCGGTGATGGCGGAGGGCAAAGTACCGGCGGCCGGCCGGCGGCCCGTGACACGTCTTCATCCCAGCCAGCGGCGGAGTCCGTTCCTTCTCGTGCTCCGGACCAGGCGTTTTACGACGACGTACCCAAAGCTCCCTCTGACGACGAAGTTCCCTTCTAAGAACACAACATAATACTTCGGACACGACCACGTGTCCCGATGCTGGATAAATCAAGGATTCCGATCATGGTTCACACAACTCGTCCGCGCGGCGTCGCCGGCTCCACAAACAGTTCTGCAGAAGTGCTTTTGGTTCATGACGTGGAAAACCTCGGTAAACGAGGCGAAATTGTCAAAGTGAAGCCCGGGTACGCTCGCAACTACCTGTTGCCCCACGGTGTGGCCACTGTGGCCAGTGAGGAAAACAAGAAGATGGTCGAGCTTCACAAAGAGAAGCTGAAGGCCATCGAATCCAGCCGAATTCGTGAGCTGGCAAAAATTGCAGATGCGGTCAGCAAGTACAGCGCCACCATCGAAGCGAATGCCACACCTGACAACGCTTTGTACGGTTCTGTTGTGGCTAAAGATATCAGTGATGCTCTTAAGGCCGCCGGTCACAAGATTGAAGCGGAGCACGTTCGTCTTGAAGGTGCGATCAAGGAACTGGGTATGTACACTGTTAAACTGAAGCTTCACGAAAAGGTCCAGACTGAGGTCAAGGTCTGGGTCGTGCCTGCTGCCGGTGGCACGTGATCTTCTATGCAGCGCAATTCGGCGCGTAGAAGTTGATTAGTTCTGATCCTCAGGCAGGGACTACCTGCCTGAGGATTTTTTAGCGTCATTCGAAACAAAAATCAGCTGCTTTACGAATATTGAAGCGACCCACGGGAGCGCACAGGTGGCTTCCCTGCAGTGGCTCGATTTTGGTTGCGGCCATGTCGCATTAGGTTCGGGCAAAAACATGGCACAGGAAACACTTCGAGTCCCACCTCAGAATCTTGATGCTGAGCGTGGCGTGCTGGGCAGCATCCTGCTGCTGAACGAAGCCATCGACGATGTTGGTGAGATTCTGAAGCCTGATCACTTTTACAGTGACGGCCATCAAAAGATCTTTGCGGCGATTCGTGATCTCTACGAAAACAACGTTCGCGGAATTGACGGCATTACTCTGGCCGAAGAACTTGTCCGCCGGGACGAGCTGGAAGATGTTGGTGGCGCCGCCTATCTGGGAGAAATTCTGGAAGCTGTTCCTCATGCCGCTCACGTCCGCTACTACTCAAACATTGTGCGACAAAAGTGGATGCAGCGCACTCTGATCTACGCATGTACGGAAATTCTGGCACAAAGCTACGATCTTTCCACAGATATCGAAGACCTGCTGCAGAGCGCCGAGCGACAGATTTTCAGCATCGTGGAAGAACAGGAAGGTTCTGCCAACATCGCGATCGGCGACATCCTGATGGACGCGTTCCACAGGATCGATGAGCGCATGAACAGCGAAGGTGACGTTTCCGGAGTCACGACCGGGTTCACGGATCTGGATGCTCAGACTACCGGACTGCAGCCAACGGAGATGATTGTTCTGGCGGCCAGGCCAAGTATGGGCAAGACAGCCTTCGTCTGTAATGTTGCCGAAGCCATTGCTCGGAAGGATAACAAGGGTGTTCTGCTGTTCAGTCTGGAACAGTCTAATCTGGAACTGGCGGAACGATTTCTGTGTATCGTCGCCAAGGTCAACGGCCACGACCTGCGTGCCGGAAATCTGACGTCCGAGCAGCGCGATAAGCTGATGGTGGCATCTGACGAACTGGCACGATTGCCGATGTTCATCGACGACAAACCGGGACGGACAATCGGCCAGATCGCGGCCCTTGCTCGTCGGCTGCACCGCAAAAGTCCACTGGGTGTGGTCATCATCGACTATCTGCAGCTGGTGGAACCTGAAGACAAGAATGCTCCCCGCGAACAGCAGATCGCCGGTATTTCACGTCGCCTGAAGTTCCTGGCAAAAGAACTGCGCGTGCCCGTTATTGCACTGGCTCAGTTGAATCGTGGTGTTGAACTTCGTGAAGACAAACGTCCGCGACTGGCGGACCTTCGAGAAAGTGGAGCGATCGAGCAGGATGCAGATATGGTCATGTTTCTGCATCGTCCCGATCAGTACGACCCGGAAGACCGTCCCGGAGAGGCAGAGATTATCGTTGCCAAACATCGCAGCGGCCCCACGGGGCTTATCCGCCTTACCTGGCGCAAGGAATTCATGCGTTTCGAAGACTACACTCCCATGGCGGACACCAGCTTTGACCACCTGTAACGAACAGCCTGATGCTGCATTGTGTGTCTGATGTCGCTTATCGGTTAGCTGTCGCTTAAGTCGCAGTGCTTTCTTTTCCGTGATCTTTGTCGAACCCGCATTCACTCTGCGCAGTGAGCGGTGAACGTTACTCGGAACATGTCTGAGTTTCCCTGCGTTGCGGGGCCGGCAGCATTGAGGTGGCGTTGTCTGTCGGAGATCCGGTTTTACATTCGGACGTTCATGATCCACAGACACTGATAGGGTTCGATGGTAACCGTCGCTGTCAGGTCGTCGAAATAGATTTCGGCAATTGGGTCCTGCCAGCGGTCCAGCGAAATCAGGTTCAAGTCTGCCAGACGCAGTTGCTGAGCTACCGCTGTCATGTTGTGCAGCGCAAAGATGCTTTGATTACGTTCGCGACTTTGGCGCCAGAACGCAAAAAACGGGGCATCCAGCTGCAGCGTGAATTGAGTTGCATTCGGGTGAAAGGCCGGCTGTCGCTGCCGAATGTTCAGACGCCGAATCAGTTCATGAAATACCAGGCTATGGTCGGATAGTTCGTCATTCAGAGCCGCCTGCAGGTCATCATAGTCCCACTTGTGTCGGTTAATAGAACGGTTCTGGCCGCTGTGTGCCACGGCTTCTGCATCGTTCAGAGTTGCCAGCAGACTGTGGATATAGAACGCCGGGATGCCTTCCAGTCCCAGCATGACCGTTTGTGAACACAGAAAACGATCTACCTGCCAGTTGTCTTCGCCTTCGGTCGTGCCCTTTAAGGCGTCAAACAGAGAGATGTTGAGTTCGTACACATGTTCCGCCTCATCGGCACCGCGCCGGGTCGAAATACGCCCCCCGAACTGGTGGATTGTTTCCACCATCTGCAGTTGTTCTTCGTCGGACAGCAGGCCCTCAGCCGGTCGCATGCCGATGCCATCGTGTGATGCTGTAAAGTTCAGATACGTGCAGCCGACGGGAGCGGGCGGCATGCTCATCATCCACCGTTTCAGATACTCGGTCCTGCCGGTCAGCAGCGAATGCACCAGCAATGGTGCCAGGCTGAAGTTGTAAATAACGTGGGCTTCATTGCGGTTGCCAAAGTACGACAGGTTTTCGTGATTCGGCACGTTTGTTTCAGTGATTAGCAGTGTGCCGGGAGCAAAGAAGTCGGTCACCGTGCGGATCAGTCGGACGACCTCATGAGTCTGTGGCAGATGCATGCAGGCGGTACCTGGTTCCTTCCACAGAAAGCCTATCGCGTCCAGGCGGAAGATGCTGACTCCCTGTTCAATGTACAGCCTGATGACGTGCAGGAATTCCAGCAGGACCTGTGGATTTCGAAAATCCAGGTCGATCTGATCGTGGCTGAACGTACACCACACATGTTTGATGCCATCTGGTGTTTCCGTAGGACGCAGCAACGCGGATGCCCGCGGTCGGACAACCTGTGACAGGTCATCGCCGGCAGCGGCCTCCACAAAATACGAAGCTCCAGGTTCACGTCCCTCGCAGTAATTCTGAAACCATTCGCTTTGCGACGATACGTGATTGATCACCAGATCAGCCATCAGCCGGTAACGGTCGGAGACTGCGGCTGCGTCGGCCCAGTCACCCAAATCCGGATTTACGCTGGCATAATCAATCACCGCGAATCCATCGTCTGAACTGAACGGGCAGAACGGCAGAATGTGTACCGACGAGAATGCGTCCTCCACACGAGTGTTCAGGAATCTTGCGAGCGTCTGCAGCGGCTTTTCGTCCGGCGCGGTGATCGAATCACCGTAGGTGATCAGCAGACCGTCTTCCTCAGACCACAGCTCGTCAAGAGGCAATGGAACTCGCTTATCGAAACCGTCGAAGACCGCCGCAACTTTTCCGGCCAGCAGATCAGCATTGCCGTCCGGGTAAAGAAGCAGGAGATGTTGCCGCAGCTGGTCGTAAAAACCAGTCGTGTCCGGTGAAGCAGAAGGCATGAGCAGAGGCTGGATTGCGGAAGCGTCCGGACGACAGCAGCATTGCCGGGACGACAGACGGTTTGTTGTTCGTATCTGGACGCTCGCCAGTTCCGGCATGGATTATGAGTCACGTCCGCACCCCGAACAAGGCCGTGATTACCAGAAACCAATCTGGCAGGAAACAGCCGGCACTCTCTGTCAGCACATACCGTCCGAATCATCCACGGCACGGATCGTGCATGACACCATCACGTTCTGTTCAGGAAAACGCCCTGATTGTGACGGTGCCTGCATTACACAGCCTGTTGCTGTTTATGAGTTGACACATCTGCGTGCGGACCAGTTTCCGAATTATCAGCTCCGATGGAATCCGTCCGTGACAGTGTCACCACATCCGGCTTGTACATGCGGCATACAATCTGAGCTCGCAACCACGGAAACCACGCTTCAAACGTGCGTGAGAACAGTACGCCACAGCGCCAAGCCAGTCTGTTAAAGGCCAGATACGCCGGTGGCACCGGGACATTTTCGATCTCAACTTCTGCGCCGCATTCCTTAGCTATCCGGTGAATCGCTGACCGTGTATTAATTCGATAGAACGTGGGAAAGACGTCGTCGTCAATACGTCCCATTCCCAGATGACGAATCAGAAACGTGTGAAACCAGTGTGGTGTCGCCACTGCAATCAGCGATATGTAGTACCAGAACGAAACAGTATGGAAGTATGGAACATCAATAGACCCCCTGGCTTCAACACCCGCAGCGATTCGCGTACACAGGCCGTCGGGTCTTCAAGGTGTTCGGCCACCATAGTGTGGAAAACAAGATCAAACGTATTGTCCTCGAAGGGTAGTGTCACGGCATCAGCAACGTGTGCTTCATCCAGCGTCGGGTTGTTCAGGACGCGAGGATCGACATCGACACCTGCGGACAGCAGCACTCGCGATTTCAATGGCATTTGCGTCTGCAGACCTGTGCCGGACCCGGCTCCGATTTCCAGCACTTTGCTGTCTGTTGAAACACATTTTTCGACTGTGGTGTTAAAATGCCACGGATCGAATTCAGGGAACTCTTTGCTTCGCCACTTATGAAGTCTTTGCCGCCGAAATGCTGCTTTGTTCATATACAATTCCTTGAGATAGTTGGCTGTTGTGCCACATGGGATGCTATTTCACAGTGGCCGTCGCTGTCACTGCCAGAGCCATTCCCCGCAATTCATACGTGCAGGCTGGACGGTGTGCGGCGGTGCATAGCTGCAGATTTTGCCGGTGAAGTGTCAAGTTATCGTCTGCAAGATCGTTTGCCGCGTTAATGCTTGTCAGTTGATATCGAGCAGGACGGCATGAATTGATACTTTCATGGTGCGTCACTGATGTCTCACGTTTCTGCCCGCACTGGCAGCGCAGACAAGGCGCGGCGTTCAGATTTGTTTTTGCCCCTGCCGCAGGCAGGGGCAAGACGGCGCTGCTGAATTCACGAAATTACCGCAAGCTGGTTTCTGCTCCGGGGATTGATCCATGGCCAACACGGTTACAACGTCGACTCACCGTTCAGGCCCGGTCGACCAAATACTTTTGTGTCCGGCCTGCGGTACTCAGAACGAGCAGCCCCGAACGTTTCAGTTCGATTCCGGACGTGGTGTCACTGCGTGGGCCCGGTGCAACCACTGCGACACCTATTTCTTGACGTCGACATACGACCCGCAGGTCGAAACCGACCATACCCGCCATATGGCATGGGGCAACGAAGACGAGGGGGCGGCTCTCAACCAAAGACGGCGATATGGCTTCGTGGCAGCGCTGGACAGAATTGAGGAACTCGGCTATGGCGGCGGAAAAATTCTTGATGTTGGCTGTTCGTTTGGGGGTATTCTTCTGGAAGCGAAGAAACGAGGATTTGAATGTGCCGGCGTCGACATCGTACCTGAAGCCGTTGCCTACGTTCAGGGGCTCGGAATTTCGGCCGAAGAATGTTCGTCGCTTCACGACTGTACACTGTTCTCCCGCCAGTCCCCGGCCGACGTCATTTCCGTTCTTGACGCTCATATTTACTGGCCCAATCAGCCTGCAGAATTGCGAGCGGCTTACGATCTGCTGCGTGAGAACGGCTTGCTGGTTATTCGAGCCATTACGAAATCCGCGCTTGTTACGGCCGGACGTTTTGTGGGCTCCTTTTCCCCCGGCATTTCTCGCAAACTGATTCGTCGCGCCATCTCTGACCATCGTTTTTCGATGCCACTGAAGAGCCTCCTGAACACCGTTGAGGAGGTGGGGTTTGAAATTGTTTCCGCATCGCCACGTGGGACGCGGGATACTCGGGAAATGCCGCTGGATACACAAGCGGCACACCATGTCGGCACACTTCTGTGGCACGGACTGGGTGTTTCCATAGCGCCGTCGACGCTGATCTTCGCAAGGAAGAAACAGAGCACATAGGGAAGCAGGATCGAGCAGAAACGGGTGATCGCAGCAGCACGCCACAGGCGACGGTTCACCGGGGCTTCTGACAGTGCCGATCATCCGCCACAGCGAACGGCTGAATATTTGACGCTGGAGCCCGGACGTGCGCTGTATCTGAAGTGGCGATTACATCAGGTGCGATGTGCAATTCTCAATCAGTCCTAGGCTACTTTTCGAAGCGGCGCGTACTTGTTGGGTGGCGACGATGTGGTGTCTTCGGAAGTTTCCTGTGTCGCTGCCGTTGCCGGCCTGCGAAAAATCAGAAACTCCTTTGGCGCGTAATGGCATGCTCCCGACGTCATGCGATACAGCAGGGACGTCGCATGGAAGTACGCGCCCTTGAGAAAACGTGCAGGCAGACTGCCATGAGACGGCATTGCCTCGGGATGGGATTCGACAGCTTCAAAGCCAACTCGGGAAGCCATCACGACCAATGAAGCGGTTGTGTAAAAGTAGAAGTTCACGCCTGCGTTCAGTCGCAGTGGCACACCGAACAGCAGCTGACATAACAGTCCGGATCCGGTCAGCATACGGTAGTTCTGCCCGGGTACTTCGAGAGCGAAAATGCCGCCGGGTTTCAGCACACGAAATATCTCGGCAAGGTCCTCATTGGGCGTACGGTGACAGTTGAATGCGTCCAGCGACGTGACGACATCAAAGGATTCAGCGACATAGTCCTGCTCAGACAGATAACCCCGATGTACGTTGAGCCCAAAATGGTCGCGAGCGAAATTCGTGGAAACCGCTGACGGTTCGACACCTTCCACGTCCCAGCCTGCTGCATTCTGAAACTCTTTCAGGAAGTACCCGGATGCCGTGCCCACGTCCAGCAAGCGACCGCCGTCCGGAACGAGTCGCTGCACCACGGCGGCCTCGCGCTGCAGGCTGTCGCTGCGGTAGCTCACATAATGCAGCTGAGTCGTTTCTTCTGCGTCGACGTGTTCGGTCCGAAAAAATTCCTCTGTTTCATCGACGGTGCTGCATTCGCCGACAAACATCAGGCTGCAGACATTGCAGCGCACGATGGGCAGATCGTGGCATTCGCCGACCGGTGTTCTGGACGCCGGTCCGCAGACGGGACATTCTGTTTTCACGCATTCCGTCATGTTTGTCATCCCTTGTCAGCGACTCACGACAATCATCAGCATCAACGCCGCCACCGATCCCAGAATGATCCCCACCGGGACGCCTCGATGCTTTCGTTGCTGCCACAAAAGGCTGAGGCGCGCGACCAGCAGCGTGGATTCACCCAGTCCCCATCCCAGTGCCGCGGCCACCTGCCATGACAGACTTCCGTGAAAGACCGTTACCAGAGTAAGTACAGTGAGGCCCAGGACAACGGCAGCAACGTCGTGCCAGTTCAGAGCGTACGCGTTCAGGGTGTATTTTAGCCCCATGTTGATGCACGATAGATATAGTCCGGGCATCAACAGAACGGTGATCTGAGCCACTTCATCAAGACCTCGATGGGCGAAGATGCCCGAAACCGGCACGGAAAACAGGATTCCCAGCAGGCACACCGGCACAAAGACAATCGTGACCAGCATCAGTTTGCGTCGGACAACAGCTTTGATCGCATTCAGATCGTTTGATTCGATGGCTTTGGCCAGTAACGCAAAGGACGACACAAAGACGCCGGTCGCAATCAGCCCGGACGTGTTGACCAGTTTGAACGCCGTGCCGTAGATCTTGATATCACGTGGCGTCGCAAACGCTTCCAGCAGAAACGGAGTAGCCCGTTGAAACAGGCAGACAAGTACAAGGCCTGTCCCCACTGGAAATGTCGCCGCGATGGTCTTACCAAGCGTACTTAGTGGTCGAGTATCTGCGGCAACGCCGCTTTCGAACAATGGCTGGACAATTCTCAGTCGCGATTCGATCAGTATTCTTAACACGTTGCAGGTGAGCCAGATGAGCAACAATGTTGTCAGATGAAACCCCAGCAGGGCGGCCGCAATCATGCCTACCGCCATGACCACACGAGAAATGAGCACAACAATGGCTTCTGTATCAAGTCGTTCTTTCGCGCGCAGGAACCACAGAAACGGATCGGTGCCCGGCTGCGTTGCCGCGACCAGAACGCTGAGCAGGAATCCTGTTGCCGAAAGTGTGTTGCGAGGCAGCAGCGGCAAGAGTACTGCGGAAGTCAGTGTGTAGAACAGCTTGCAGCGCAGCGACTGAGACAGCACTGAGCGCGGCGTTGCAGAAACTGAAAATTCGCGCACGCCCCACAGTCTTCCGCCGAAGTCCGATGCCATTTCCAGCAGGCCGATCAGATACGTGGCTGTGATGAAGGCCGCACACCCAGTGTCGTCCAGCAGCTGAAACAGGACGAACAGCAGCACGATCTGCAGGACGCCATGAATGGCGTTTCCACCCGCATTGCTGATCACATTTCGGCCGAAGCGCCCAGGCATTTTCATGTCAGACCGCCTGTTCGTCAGCGTTTGGATCCGCCGGGCTGAAGAAGACCAGCGAAATCGAAATCCAGTACAGACAGCACAGGGGATTGTTGTTCAACAGGTACTGAGTATTACCGAACTCACGTCCAATAAAGAACAGCAGCAGACAGGCGGCGATCGCCCGCTCTTTCTTGTCGAACGAAAAACTTTTCCTGACCAGTTTGCGGATCAGCACAGCATAGAATAACAGACCCAGAAGGCCAAACATGCCGGCCGCCGACAGAATCCAGTTATGAGGATCTGAACCGTAGTAGCCGAGCACTGTTTTCACGAAGACGGGGAAGTGTGTCAGTCCATAGCCGAACAACCAGTCGCCAGCGTCCATGTACTGCAGCGTCGCCTGCCAGAATTCTCCCCGAACACCAAGGCTGTGAAGATCCTTAAGTCGCATTATCACCAGCAGTTCACCCCAGGGGATGTCCATTAGGATGATCAGAGGCACCATCAATACACCGGCAAGGATGGTATAACGTGGCGAAAGTGTCCATGTCATTGCCGCGGTCCCGGCAAGATAAAACACAAGCATCGTTCGGGCACCGCCGAGAAATGCGGCTGTCATACCAATGACAAAGAAGCAGACAATAAATTGCGGCGAAATGTGCGGATTTGTTTTGTATCTCAGAATGATCAGCATGAACAGACCCGGCGCCGAGGCGAGGATATTGGGAGACAGAAACGGTCCTGTCAGCCGTGCCATACTTCGCGCGCCACCGTTGATCATCTGAAACAGTTGCTTCATTTCTTCGGCTCCCTGTGGTGACGCACCGAACATCGGCCCCATAACGACCTGCAGGCCGGCGATCAGGAAGATGTGTCCGAGAATGCAGGCGGTCACCGTTTGTACGCGGATGGATGACAGCGGATCGGAAGACAACTCTCGATGAGTCAGATACCCGGTGACCATCATCATTGCCATCAGGCTGCCGACGATCGCATACGGACGCGTTTGCGATTGTTGGTGAAGACCCAAGTGCTGCTGCACGGCAGAACTGCAGATCCCGTATATCACCAGGACCAGTCCCAATCGCAGCAGCCCCCGGAACTCTTTGGTTTCCATTGTCAATGGCGCACCGAATCGTTGCAGGGCGGCAGTGAGAATCATCAGCGCAGAAATTCCCGCGACCCCCAGATAATCAAAGGGTACGACCTGCCCTGGTGCGTCCTGCACAGACAGCACCAGCAGCAGCAGACAGGGCCGCCACTGTGGAAAAATCAGGGCCGCCGCCACGGCAAACATCGGACCATCGTATCGTGTCTGCAAGCCAAGTCGGGCGAATGCAAAATAAGCCGCCGACAGGACGATACCTTTGATGACTTCCGCAGAGGCTACTGACCGCTGCGAACCTGCCGCCAGCGGATTCAATAAGGTGTTTTGTCTCAGAGAAGAAGAATACATGATTGTCTACGGGCTTTAAGCAGCTTTCAGGGGACCGCAGTCATGGGAATCGTCTGACGGCAAAAAGGACTCGTGCGCCCGCCAGGCACCCGGTACAGCACCGTCCAGCTGTTGATTCAGCATGTGCAGATCGCCGCTCAGAATCTCAGCCGCTTCTTTTGAAAACACCTGGTCAAACAGAATTTCAGGTCGACCGCGGTCGACCATCATAAACTGAATGATTTTCTCGCGAATTCGAGTCCGCCGATAGGTCCACTCCATCGCTGCACGGGCCGGAGGAAACGTCCGGGCGGTTTGCGACATCGCCTTGATGACCTTGTGTAAAGGCCTGAGATCCTGAGAGTGATTGACCTTTCGATGGAATTGTTCTGACACAAAATTCGGTGAAACTCCGACAAACTCGTATAGTTGCTGAGCCAGGCATAAACCGTCCGCTTTGACGTCGTCAAAGAAAAAACATCTGATTTGTTCTGGTGGGAAATGTTTCAGGAACGGCTTTAGTTGTGAGGCATAGCAACTTCGACGAATATACTTCTCGTTCTTTCGGGCTAGTGTCAGCAGATCATCAGGGGTAAGTCCTGCCACGTTGCCGTAGATCACTGACGCATCATGAAACAGGTGCGATATCGCTCGATCGAACGGATTTCGCAGCATCGCCAGAATCCTGGTGTCCGGGTACACATCGCGAATTCGTTCGGCCACCCGGTCATCGTCCATGTAGAGCGGCGATATTTCACCCGAACAGGAAGTCTGGACGGCAAAGTGTTTTCGGTACCACGATTCGCCGCGACGAAAGTTGTCGTCGTCGTTGAAGTAATTCAGCTCCTTCGGCTGACTCATGCAAATCGACGGGTGTTCGTTGAGTACCGTCCATGCCCACGTCGTCGCGCTTTTTTCTGCGCCGATGCCGATGAATGCTGGTGACCATGTCATGCTGTGACTCCCGTGACTACGCAGCGCGTCTGACAAACGGACGAATGTCTGCGTCTTCACTTTCAGCAGGTTCAAGGATGCCACACAGTTCCAGCAGTTCTTCGATTTCCGGGAAGGACATGACGCTTCCGGTTGCGCTGTTGTACGGTTCCGTCACCTGCCGCCGCAGGACCTCGGGGTAGTCGTATTCAATTTCCTGATACACACTGCGAAACGCCGGCAGTACGGAAAACATGTCCGGCAGTTCCCATGTGCGTCGAGTTTCCTCGTCGGTCATCAGCTCTTCATAGAATTTTTCGCCCGCCTTGGAACCGATTGTTGTAAGTTCGATATCGCCGGGAGCATGCCCGTGGCCAGGTGCCAGTCGGTAGATCATGACTTTGGCCAGATCTTCAATTCGCATCACGGGCATCTTTGTCACAAAGACTTCACCACCGCGAGCTAATTCGGAGGCCTGCAGAACCAGACGACATGCCTGCTGCAGCGTCATCACAAACCGTGTCATTTCTGAATCTGTCAGCGTGACCGGTCCGCCTGCTTCAATCTGACGCTCGAAGACCGTTGCGACAGACCCCCTGGAGCCCAGTACGTTGCCAAACCGAGTGGAGCTGAAGACAGTACGTTTGTTGATTTTCAGGCTGTTGGCGGCCGTGATGAGTCGTTCACCCATCAGTTTCGACGTGCCCAGCACGTTGGTCGGATTGACGCCCTTGTCGGAGCTGGTGAAGATCACTCGTTCGACGTTGTTGTTCAGTGCCGCCTGAATAACGTTTTTGACGCCGATGATATTCGTTTGAGTCGCATCGAACGGAGACTTCTCACACAGAATCACGTGTTTCAGTGCCGCAAGGTGGTACACCACGTCGACGCCTTCGAACAGCATGTCAAGGCGGTCCGAATCGCGAATGTCACCCACGTGGCACAAGGCAGTGACGCCTTCCCGACTTTCTTCTGTGATCTGTGCTTCGATCTCCTGTTCAAGGAAAAAGATTTCTGATTCGTTGCTGTCAATGACGCGGACTTCGCGAGGATTCTGAGAAACAATCTGGCGAACCAGTTCGCGACCGACAGTGCCGCACCCACCGGTGACGAGCGCCGTTTTTCCGGTTAGAAATGCCATTGTGTTTTACCCTGGTGAGAGATTGGAGATGTGACCTGAGTCCCGCATCAGGGCGCGGCAACGTTCGTGTTCGAATTGTTTGTTCGAACAAACGGACGATGCGGCCTGAGTATGGGAACAGAATTTCAAGCAGCCCTTGTGGCTGCACGGTTTCGGTAGAGAGACGGGTCAACGATGGAGGCCATCGCTGAGGTGTTGAGACTGCCGCCGAGATGGGCGTTGATGTGGTGTATGGGTTCATCGCTGCCGGCAGCGATGTCGTTGTAGGGAATTTCCAGACAGTTGATGTGATTCGATTCTGCGATCCATTTCCGAAATCGAATGATTTCTCCGCGAAACAATCGGGCCATGCGATTGTCATCGATGCTCGAATCCAGCTGCATGTTCTGCAGCATGCGCCGTTGAGAATCCAGGATTTCGTCCAAATCGCGTCGCATAAAGACGACGTTATAGCGGCGGTCGGCAGGCAGGTCGTACAGCAGGCTGTAGACCATCTTGACGGCTTTGCCGCAACACTGCTGCAGCCAGTTGGGATTGTCCTTTGTTCGTTTGACGGGTTCGAATTCGTAGTAGCCGTTGGGATTGTCGGAATCCGCCTGGCGCTGACCGTCGCACAGGGGCGGGACTCCACCGGCTTCCAGCATCTTCATCATCATCGACGTACCGGACCTGGGCAGGCCGGTGACAACGACAATCTGATTTTCCTTAATCACGGACATTCGTACGGTTTGTCACTACTTATTGGATATCTTGAACTCAGGCAGCCTGGTTCTGTTCGCTGGCTGTGTCGATCATTTTTCGTAACTGATTTTCGGTGAGTGCTCCCGTCTTTCGTGTGACTTCCTGGCCATTACGGAAACTCACGAATGTTGGAACACCTGCGATCTTGTATTCCGCTGCGGTTTGAGGGTTCTGGTCGATGTTGATCGACACGATTTCCGCCGTGCCAGTGAGTTCGTCATGCAGTCGGTCAACCAGCGGTTGCATCATCTTGCATGGCGGACACCATGACGCCCAGAAGTCGACAAGGACGGGTTGCTCTGATTTCAGCACCTTGTCTGCGAATATTTCGTCGCTGATTTGCATAGGGATTCGCTCAACTGATCTTATGATTCGGTATGCCAGCCTGCGGGGCTTCATCTGTGTTCTGTCTACGCGGCTTTGTCTTTGATCTCCGGCTTCCAGGTCTCCAGCACTTTGAGCTTGGCCGATTCGCCCGACCACTTGGTGGTGGGGAAGAGTTTCGATTCCTGTTCCTTGATACGTGCGACTGCTTCCGGTTTTGTCAGTACCTCGAACATGCCTCGCACTTCGTCTTCGAACGATGATTCGGATGCAAAGCCGAAGTTTTCACTGAGCTTGTCGTGAATGACTTCGTACGGATGTTCTTCCGCTTCAACGCGTGGGTTTTCGATCCGCTGAACTTCGGTGTCCAGACCGAATTCGGCGCCAATCGTGGCGACCGTCTGAGCAATCTGTTTGACCGACATGACGTCCGTTACCTGATTAACCACGTCGTACTGACCAGGTTCCGGCGGGGCGGCAATAAGTCGCGTGATGCACTGCATGGCATCCTTGAGTGTGATGTAACCGCGAAGCTGATTTCCACTGCCGTAAATCGTTAGTGGCATGCCGATCACTGCCTGAGCAACAAAGCGATTGACCACTGTGCCCCACCATTCATCGATATCAAAACGAGTCGCTAACGATGGGTGAGCAGCCAGTTCATCGGAATGGTTGCCATAGATCACGCCCTGCATCACATCGTAGCTGCGCAGCCACCAGTACTTGCAGGCTTCGTACACACTGAATGTACCCTGAACCTTGCTGACGTGGTAAAAGCTGACGGGATCCCGAGGCGTCAGTTCGCCACCCAGACTCCATTCTTCACCCTTGTACTGCAGCACAGCGTCGCCGGGAAACAGGCCTTCAAACAGTGGGCGACCGGTGAGTGGACTGCCGTATTCACCCATTGTGCCAAGTTTGATAATGGATGCGTCCGGCGCGTGGTCGCGAACGCCGAAGAGCAGACCGAGCGTACCGACGACGTTGTTCTGAATGGTGTCGACGGCTTTGTCGACATCCGCCATGCTGTAAGGAGCACTGGGGATTTCGGCGAACTGAACGATGGATTCCGGCTGAACTTCCTTGATGTACGCGAATAACGCGTCGCGATCCATCAGATCGATTTCTTGAAAATTGATCTCCACGCCGAGTTCTTCGTTGGCAGCTTTGACTCGATTCTCCATCGTTTCGATGGGAATAACCGATTGCGCGCCGCGTTCGGACACCAGTTTTCGTCGCAGCAGATTGTCGATGCCGTAGACCTTGCAGCCCAGCTTCGCCAGTTTCAGTGCCAGCGGCCAGCCGAGATAACCGTCCATTCCAAGAATCAGCACGCGCATGCCGTCCAGCAGATACCCTGAATCCGTCTTCTTCCATTCGGTACAGTGTTCGAACGTGATCGACGTGGGATCGAAGTAACCGATCTCCGGACGACGTTTACATTCCACCACCAACTGACCTTCAGCCGCCTTGCGAAAGGCTGCCTGGCCGCACGCCCGGAAATCGACGTGTCCTTTGAATTCGACAGCTGGACAGCTCCAGCAGGTCTGGTTGGCGTTGTGACAGGCAGTGGATTCAGACATGGATTTGATGGGATTCTGGAGGAACTGAAATGGGCAGTCACATACAGCACTAAGCGGAATAGCGGGCGTCTCTGTGGTCGTGGTCTAAGCGGCTTTGTAACGTTCCTGTGCTGCGGGCATGATGACATCCAGGACGTTTTCGACTTTCATGTCGTCCGGAATCTGTCCGAGGTTATTGCCTCGAACGAAGAACGATGATTCTGTGTACGTGTGTTTGCCGTTGATGGCCGTCGGTTCGATCAGCTGTGACAGATTCATCCGTCCCGACAGCGCTACGTTTGTAGCAGGCATGACCACAAGGTCGGGTGCCCGATGAGCAAACGAACCGGTGTAGATATCCGTGCCGCGATGGACGTCCGTTGCGATTTTCACACCATTAACTTCGGTTGATAAAAGAAACCTCGTCAACTGCTGCATCAGCTCTTCGGCCTGTTCATTCGTCACCGTTCCGCCGGGATGCCGGCCCTCACGATGCAGATAGATTCGTCCGGGATCCATGGCGAACGCCTGTGTTGCGGGCAGCATGTCGATGTACGACGGCCGATCCGATTCACGCAATTGCAGATATCCGTTTTGGGCCAGCAGGCAGTTCAGATTGACGCTCATCTTCTGAGCCGCAAAGCCGTGATCGGATACGGCGGCAATGGTTGTGTCGTCGTCCAGTCGTTCCAGGATTCGACCGATCTGAACGTCGACTTCGTGATAGAAATCCAGAAACGGCTGGTGGTGTGGCGAAGAGGCGTCCTCATAGTCTTCCCACAGATAGTGATTCAGTCGGTCTGTGCCGGTCAGCACAAACATGATCTGTTGCCAGTCTTCACGGTCCCAGTGATGATGCAGCGCTTCGCAGCGAGTGGCCATGACCTTGTGCAGTTCGGACACGAATTCCGACTTGCCGGTCTCAATCAGTGACATGTCTGCGTCGATGGAATAACCGACGGCTTCCAGCCACGGCAACTGGTCTGCAGGATGAACGGCTTTCTTCAGGTCCAGAGCAACAAAGCCGGAAACCAGCATCCCATCCAGTGGCTGTGCGGGATACGTCTGCGGCACATTCATGATCAGGGACGGGCTGCTGTCTTCCCGCTGCCAGAACGGTTTTGTCCGAAACGTGCGCGATGAGGTGAAGCCAAGCGTGTAGCTGCCGTCGATCAGGTCCGTGAAGCCGTAGACATTATGTCCGCCGGAATTCTCGCCCGTGACGATTGACGCCCATGCTGCCGACGATACCTCCGGCAGCGCAGATTTCATCGGTACCAGTGTGCCGGACGACAGCAGTGGTTTGCTGTTCGGCATGACGCCTGAATCAGCAAACTGCTGCCACATCCATCGTGGCAGTCCATCGATCCCAAGTAAAAATAGTGCAGGCATTCCTTTGCCTTGTCCTTGTGCGGGACGGTCCGCATGCTGATTTGAGCTGACGCTCGGAAGATAATAGCCCGCTGCCGTTGGTCGCCGACTGAGTAAATGTGAATATAAGGGGCGTAATCCCGAGGAAAAAACTCTAGATGTAACCAAGTTGTCGAAGTCGCTCTGCGACGGCTTCCGAATCTTCTTCATCCATAAAGTCGTCCGCGGCACAGACCTGATCCAGCACATAAACCACGTGGGAGACTTCATGTTTGAAAAGCTGCGCCACGACTTCTGCCGATTTGTCGATCCCGTCCGTAACGACCACAAGCTGCTGATCGTCCTTCACCAGATTGCTGACCGCCTTCGTGTCTATGTTACCGTCGACAGGATAGGCCGGGCCCTGGATCAGTCCTGCCCTGCCGTCCTGAGAGATTGATACCGCAGGTGCCAGGCTGGCGATGGCCTCTGACGTGAAATTGATAAGGACGTCGCCGTCCTGAAGAAGTTCAGTGAGAGCGTCGATCGAATTAACCGTTCGGATATTCATAGGACCATCGTTCGTGATGTGCTGGATAAAGTAGAATTTCGAATCTTGGGTTTCAGATTTTGATTACGACCGCGTGGCCGTTCAGGTTGTGAAGGATGATGCGGTCGTTCATGTTCCGTTGCTCATCCACGCACTTCAGGATGCCATCGCAGGACTGAAAGCCGTAGTCGTCGTACACGACAATACCGCCTGGAACAAGACGGTCCCAGACCCACTGAGTCACCTCTTTGGCTGACTGATACACTTCCACATCGATGTGACACATGCGGAACGTCAGATCCTGCACTTCATTTTCTGTTTCGTCCGGGAAGATCCCCTGCAGGATTTCGACGTTCATTAACTGCATGTTTCGGGCAAGATCGACCACGACTTCGGGTGACCTATCGTCGTGCTCATCACCACCGTACGTTTCGTCCATTTCACCGGTCTTCACGACGCCGGTGAACGTGTCACACAGGTAGACATTGTCCGTAATGCCGCATTCCTGAGCCTTGCGAGCGATCAGAGCGCCTGTGCCACCGCGCCGGACACCGACTTCCAGAATGGCGCCTTCGGACAGTTTTGCACTTTGCTCGGTCAACTGCCACAGTTCGTAGCAGCGGTATTTGTCAACCAGCGTGTGATGCTGGATGTCATCGTACGCATTGATGAAATGCTGATCGATGTTCCATGGCGAATACGTAGCCAGCGGAAACAGGTCTTCGTAGGCCAGCGATGTTGTTCGCGGAACTCGATTGACGCGAAATCCGAAGGTTCGAAACGCGTGTTTGACGGATGTTTTGAGCGCACTCATGAAGTCAACTTCCCTGTTGATTTCAGTGAATCCGGCCAGAGCAGGGTGTGCCGTGCCTGCCAAGACCCTAAAAAGTCTGTCGCGAAGGATATCCCACACGGAAAATCGGGCCAACACCAATCAGCAGACCTGGGATGTTCGGGGCGTCGCGGATCGCGTTTGTCGCCACAGTGCAGGACTGTTGTGGCGTCCTGTCCTTTGATTCTGCTTAGGGTAATGGTCCCAAGTTACATAACCACCAAGACTTAAGAGCCGTCCTGACTCTCTGCCGGTCGAGATTTCCTGCCCCGGGCAGGCTTCAGGCGTTGCGGTAGGCGTGAATTCTACGCCCCAGCGTGGCGCGAATGATTCCAACCAGAAACGCCGTATTCGCCAGCAAGAAGCTGAAAGCTATGCCCGTACCAGGAAGATTGCGGCCAAACGCACTTGCCAGCCAATTCAGTCCGGCCATGGCAAACAGAACCAGGTAGGGCAGGGCCGCCAGGATTGAAAACATGCCGGGGGCAGCGAACAGCAGCCAGCAGGACGCGGCCAGTGCGATCAGCAGAAACACCGGTGAAAGCCACTTCAACAGTTTGTGAGACCACAATGCGAGCGCGTACCAGGGGTGACGCAGCGGGTTGAGCAGAGTCGGACGAGACCAGGTACCCTGCCAGTTTCGCAGAGTCTGACGAATACGTCTTCGCAACGTGATTCCGGACCCTTCCTCGAATTCGTTAAATGCTTTTGCCAGCGGTTCGTGTACGACGTGGTAGCCCTGCTGCACAACGTCAAGGGGCACAATGCAGTCTTCGCCAATTGACGGGTCCATTGTCAGCAGCAGCTCACGGCGGACGGCGAAGGAAGCTCCCGCGACCACCGCCAGCCAGCCCAGCTGAGATTCCAGATGACGCACCTTCATCTCATAATTCCAGTAAAATCCCTGGCTGGCGGTGTTTGCATCACCGTTGCCGGGTGAGTACATCAGCCGACCATCAACCGCTCCGACATGAGGGTCCTGAAATCTCTGTGCCACCCTTTTCAGGAATTCGACGTCGAAAACAATGTCTGCATCCGTGAATACCACGATCTCGGAAGTCACCTTTTTCAAGGCTTCGTTCTGTGTTCCCGTTTTTCCCAGCCCCGGTGTTTCCATCAAGCTGACGCGATCATCTGCGATCGACCGCACAACTTCACATGTGCGGTCCGTTGAGCCGTCCGAAGCCACCAGAATTCTTACACGGTCTGCTGGGTAGTCACACGCCAGCGTATTCGTGATTCGCTGGCATATGACGGCTTCCTCGTTATGCACGGTTAACAGGACAGTCATTTCCGGCCACGGTTCCTGTACATCTGATTTCACAGATCCGCGGCGGATGACGGCACGCCGGACAGCGACACACAGTTGCAGGAAGCGGCCGTAGCCATCATAGATCCAGTACAGGACGGCGGTTGAAACTGCCAGTAGTAGCCATGCCATGAGTCGTTCCTTCGACCAATTGCGAAAACGGGTCACAAAAACACTGGCTGAGTCAGTGGCGACTTTGTCGCGAGCTTCTATGCGAACATCCGGGCTACTGGCTTGTACTCGAATATGGGCGAGGGGCCAATGTTGATATTACGCGTCCGGGGGAAGATAGGTTGCCTGCGTGACTATTAGTGCTTAAGGGGGTGTGGCGGTGGTCTGGCTTGGGGTGAATCTGAATTTTCAGGACGAGCGGCGCAGGTCTGCGTGGATTCCGGGTCACCAACGGGAAAATTGTAGCCCGCTTTTGAGATGTTGCGTAAGCTGGTAACAGGCACTCGGTCAGACGAAATGCGGTCTGACGGGAAGCTTCAGTTTTTCAGGTCTCTGCGGCATTTTTTCGTTCGGGGTTTCTTCCCACACGCCCCCTGCTGACATGTTTTTGTCTGATGCGACACATAGGATCTCCATTACAGGTATGTTCAGGACTCAGCGTGATGCTGTCTGGTGTTCTGGCTTCATTATCGTGTGCTCAGACATTTGAGGCCGTACCTTCGCTTACGATTCCGACACATGATGTCGTTCCCCGTTCCGGCGTGGCGGGCGAGCTTATCGACGATTTTTCTTTGACGGTTCGCACGAATGTGCTGAGTCACTTTGTCAAGCGGCAGACTGTCGAAAGCAACGACGTGACCACGCAGGTTATGGAGGCCAACGTCCGTGGCGTTCAGACAACGACCACATCGGTTCAGTTGACGTCGGTAGAAAGCCGCGGGACGGCTCGACTGCACGTTGTTTCGACCGGTGTTGTTTCCAGTAATACCGTTGGGCTGACACCACAGGCGCGTGTGGCGACATTGGGGAATCACACTTTCCGCGTCACTAAACCGGTGTTCTTTGATGGCAAGAAATTACTGACGAAACCAGCATACGGGAATCTGCAGGCCCGGCAGTTTCCCCAGGTCGTCAATAGCGTTGTTTCCGGTATGCCGTTGCTGGGCCGCCTTAGCGATCAAATCGCTCGGAACGAAGTTATGCGGCGGATGCCGACTTCCGATGCCATCGTTGTGCGGCAGGTGGCTGACGACGTGCTGCGGAAGATCAATACGCAGGTGGACCGCCACCTGGCTGAGCTCAACGGGAAGTGGACCAATCTTCGGCGGACAATCGCCGAGGTCTCAGCCGATCAACGGATTTCGTGGGCAGCCAGTACGACCGAAAACAGTTTTTCTCTGTCGGCATCCGGCCCCTTGACGACACAACGGGCGGCGTCCTCCGGAGTGATTCTCACGACGGATCTGCAGGACGAGGAAGCCATTGCTGTGA
This sequence comes from Fuerstiella sp., assembly GCA_029245955.1. Lineage (GTDB taxonomy): Bacteria > Planctomycetota > Planctomycetia > Planctomycetales > Planctomycetaceae > Fuerstiella. The sequence continues at coordinate 36,500 of JAQWOH010000015.1, forward strand.
CTATTTCGCAGGACAGCACAAACCACTGGCTTAATAAACAGGCATTAGGTGGACTGACGATATCCGATACTGCGCTGCATCAGGCGGTCCTGACGTTTCAGAACGTAAAGAAGGATTCTCAGGCGGTGTTGCAATCGCTGCTGTCGTCGGCAGGATCATCCGTTGAGCCGCTTATCTTTTCCCTGAAGCTGGCCGAATCTGAACCCGTGTCTTTGGCGTTTGAGAATGGCCTGTTGACGCTGAAAGTCCGGTTTCAGGTGGTTGCGAAACTAACGCCACCAAGTCAGATGCATCAGATGAAGATTGTGTTGAGGGGGCAGGGTGGAGCCGATGGACATTGGGCGATTGCTCTGCAGAAAATTGCGGTCGAACCTGTCGACAGCAGCGCAGCTCCAGATACATGGACAAAGCTGATCGGTGACCAGGCAACAAAGATCGTCGCAGGTATTTCACCGTTGCAAATTCCCCGCACACTTGACTTGCGCCATATGGACAAACGAATTCCCGCCTTCCGTATTCACCGCATTCAGTGCGAAGGCAGGCAGTTACGACTGTCCTTTAATCTGGACAGGGCCGCCGAAAAAATCACAACGCGTCGGTTTGTGCGATAATACGAACGGTCATCGGGAAGAACCAAAGAGCAAAGTCGCGCGTGTCTGTCACACAATCGCGGCCCGTTCGACACGCGGTTAAACGAGCACCGGACTCCTCGTTGCTGCCTCTGTCCGTTCGACTGTAAGGGCATCGCTCTTCTCATCGACGTCGCTGGCTGCTGTTTCGTACACCGCAGCCCTCCAGGTGGTCTGGCTATGTTATTGATTCTTATTCGCCGGTTGTGATGTAGCTCAGAATTTCCATGATTTCGTCAGTGGTGAACTTGTCCAGCAGTGCCTTCGGCATCATCGACGTGGTGGAAGGGATGATTTCTTCGATGTTATCCTTCAAAATGACCTTCGGTTCCGGCACCTCGGGATTTACCAGTATCGAAATCGACTTGTTGTCTTCGGCGGTCACGATCCCTGACGTGGTCAGCCCGTCGATGTCAATCACGATCTTGACCGCATACTTCGGATCGATCTTGTAACTCGGATCAATAATCTCACGCAGAATTCCGTGGCGGTCCCCTTTCCATCGCTTCATCAGGTCGGTCAGGTCGGGGCCAACGGCTCCGCCTTCTGTCTTCATTTTGTGACAGCCCAGGCAGGTCGCATCCTTGAACAGCTTCGCGCCAATTTGCGGACTGCGCCCCCGGAGGCTCTCGGTCAGTTTCTTCGCATCGAAGTCTGTCATCTTCCAGTTCTTCACAAACGAGCGATTGTTGCCGAGCGGGTCCCCGGGCGTGGTCGGATTTCGCTGCCACGTGTCAAGATCCGGAACCACAACCATAACTCCGTACATGCGCATCCAGTGTCGAGGGAATGTGCAGACGTATGGATATTCGCCAGGTTCCGTTGGGGCTGTGAATGTCAGCACTGCACGTTTCCCGGCGTTGACCATGCTTGTTGAAAACAGCACATCCGGGCTGTCGGGAACATAGAGTTTTCCATCGAGTCCCGGTGTTGTGCCGAGTTCGGCACCAGCCAGGGCCACTTCCTTCAGCTTACCTGTTCTGGTGATCACAAGGTTGTGCGGCATCAGGTCCTCGTTTTCCAGCACGACCTGAACAGATCGCCCGGCTTCAACAGCGAAGAACGGTTCGTGGTATCGCATCTCCTCTTCAACCGTATGCAGGCGGACGACCCGGACTGTGACGTCTCGCAGACGCTGCCGATAAGTTTTCGAATCCGCTGCCGGCAGTTTGCGCAGAAGTTCGTCAGCCAGCTGCATGGCATCGAGAAACTCACCGGTCGTCCGTTGCGCTGCTGGAGTGTTTTCAGCATGTTTCACCAGCACGTCGACAAGTTGCCCTGCTGTTATCGCGCTGCGAGCCGGATTCGGAATTTTCAGGAGGCTGCGTACAGCGGGTGTGCGCAATCTGTCTGACGAAACAAAGTGCGCCAGTCTGTCGAAGCTGTCTGCCTGGTCTGCGGAAATCGCTGCCAGGGCCCGGATGGCACTGGATCGCACTGCGTCAGGCTGAGACGCATCAAGCGAGGCAACGACGTTGTCACGTAACGCGTTTCGAGTTTCTCCGGCGGGCACCAGTGAGACGGCCGAAAGGTATGATAGTCGTGCTGCTTCATTCGTTTCACCCTGCTGCCACGCTGTTTCGGCCCGGTCTGCCACAATCAATCCTGCGTATCCGGTGGCGCGCAACACACTGCTTTCCGCTGACATGGCCTTTTGCAGATCGTCGGTTCGTGCTGCCAGAACCTTTCTGGAATGAGTCAGCAGAATTCCTGACAGCTGTCGGCCAACTCGCTGCTGATCTTTGTCGTCATCATTAAGCGACTCCAGTGCCGCCAGGAGCTCGGTGGCGGTGTCCGTGCCGTTAATGGCGACCAGGCCGTGGAGTGATTCTTCGCGATTCTGCCGCGACAGGCCTGGCCGCAGCAGAATGGCTTTAAAGACCGGAGCGTACTTCGGATCGTCGGTCGCTGTTTCCACCAGGAGCAGACGGGCGTTGTCCAGTCGCTTCAGCTGGTATTCAACGATACGGGCACTCTTGTCCAGCAGGATCCTGGGACGTTCGATCTTCTGTTCGCCGGATTCATGGTGTTCGTGCGCATGGTCCTGCGCAACGATGGTCGGTGTCAGCATCAGGGTGATAAGTATGTACCAGGACATTTCCAAACATTCCCAACAAATCATCGTGATTAAGACAGCAGAAGCCCGACATTTCATCAACGCCGGGCTTCCTGGTTTTCCTCTGTGAACTTCCGCAGCCGTTGCGGGGTTACAGGCTTTCCAGGTGCCGCATCGTTTCGTCGAGTGTGTACTGCAGGTATTCGTCGACGTCGTGATTCAGCACGTCCAGTGCCGTTTCAATGCCTTCTTCGCTGCCGAAGAAACTGCAGGCTCGCACGGCTTCCAGACGCACAAGCCCGTGGTCGTCATTAATTCGCTCGTGAATCAGCTTCAGAGCGTTCGGTACTTTGTTACGCATGTAACACAGAATCCGAGTTGCGGCCGCTCGACTGTGATGATCATCGGCGTTCAGGGAAGACGTCAGCAGGTCCATGTCGACAGTATTGTGTGACTGCAGCACCCAGTTTGCTTCCAGAACTGCGTGCGTGAAGCCATCGTCGGATTTGTTGAGTCCTGCCGCCCATTTCTGTACGGCAGGAACAACATCGTCGCTGGCGCGTTCTGCCAGTTCACGGCGTGCCCGATAACGAGTACGGTCTTCGTACTCGGTCAGGGCGTGCAGCACGGCAGGAATCGGCTGGCCGGCAATTGCCGGAGCTTTTACCAGATCACGACCTGTACAGATGACTCGCCAGATGCGACCGTGTTGATGGTCACGATTGGGTTCACGCAGGTTGTGCTGCAGGTGTCCGATCAGGGCGTTGTGCCAGTCGCAGATGTACAACGTGCCGTCCGGAGCAAATTGAATATCGATGGGGCGGAAGTTTCCATCTTCGCAGAACACTAACGGTGGTTTTTCAGTCCCTTCAAAACCGCTGCCGACTTCCTGTACCGAATGCTGCAGGATCGACCGATCTCCGATCACGTTGCACAACAGGAAATCCCCCTGATCTTCCGGTCTGAAGTGCTGACTGGATACCAGCTCATTCCCCGCCGAAGGCCGTGTGCGCTTGACGATGAAACGCGGGTAAGCGTCACGACCTCGCAGAGACGTGTCCTTGAAGTTATTGACGCTGTCGTTGAACGAACCTCCGGCGTGTTTGGCCGGATAATCGATTTTGCCGCTGATTGGAGTTGCCCAGAAGTTGAAACCCGGTGAGGCATCAGAAATGAAATCCTGTCCCCATTTGTCATAGACGTGTCCCCACGGATTGGCGAATGGCAGTGAAACGTGTGTGCTGAATTCTTCGGTGCGAGGGTTGTATCGCCAGACACCAGCTTCATGCATTCGCGTCAGACCGTATGGGCTTTCGACCTGTGAATACTTGAACGTGCCTTCGTTGAAGTACAGGGCCCCGCCTGGTCCCCATTCAAAGGCAGAAATGCCGTGATGTGAGTCCGCAGTGTCAAAACCAACCAGCTTGCGAATGCTGGTGTCAGCCACATCATCACCGTCAGTGTCTGTCATGAACAGGATGTCGGGCTGTTGAGCGATGTATGCTCCGCCGTGGCCGATTTCAAAACCGGTCGGCTGGTGCAGTCCGTCGGCAAAAACCGTACATTTGTCGGCCCGACCGTCCGCATTTTCGTCGGTCAGAATCAGGACCTTGTCCTCCATTTTGGTTTTCGGCTGCCAGTGTGGATACGACTGCATCGTTGTGACCCACAATCGGCCCTTGTTGTCGAAGTTTAGTGAGACGGGGTTCGCCAGTTCCGGAAAGTCTTCTTCGGATGCGACCAGCTGGATCTCGTAACCATCGGCCATCTTGAACAGCTTTTGCTGCTCAGCACCGGACAGGTAATCCAGTGTGCCAAGTTTTCCGGCTTTGCGTTGCTTGTCGTTGGTTCCGCCGACGTTGGTCTTTACTGTGATAAAGGGCAGAGTGTTGCTGTCGTCACATTTGTCAGCGACTACGTTGCCCTGAGCAACCGACCAGATGCGTTGATCGCGGTTTGCCGCCATTTCGTCCAGAATCGTTCGTTCACGTTCCATCACGTCGCGGTTGTTATACGTACCGTCTGTACCGGCCAGGCCTCGTTTGCCATAGATGGAGAAACCATTCACGGCTCGATAACGGTGCCACCAGTGGAAGTTTTTATCGTCGACTTCTGCCTTTAGTGCTGCAGGAGCAGCAGACGCTTTTGCCTTCAGTCCCAGTGCTTTCATCAGCAACGGCGCCAGCGCCTTGTAACCGGCGTCGTTCAGGTGGGCTCCGTTCAGTGTGAGCTGTTCGTCGGAAGTCTGAAACAGTGCCTTTGTCGGAGCGTAAATGTCGGCAAACGCTGCGCCCGATTCTTCAGCCACTTTCTTCAGAGCCGCCGTGTATTTCGACAGGTTGGCGTTCTGCTCAGTGCCGTCGGTCACGTTGGCATTGCCGATGTCTTCGAATGCGATTGGTGAGACCAGGACGACCCGGGCATGTCCGCTGCCGCTGTAATTCTTGTCCTGAGTTTCCTTGACCAGTTTGAACATCTGCTCCGCAAACTCGGTCAGTCCCTGATCTCCGTCGAACGATTCGTTGAAGCCGAAGAAGTACACCACAACGTCTGCCTTGCTGTGCGTCAGGTGACTGTCCGGGTCACCGAAGTCCATAGAGCGAATTCGTTCGAAGGGTTCATCGCCTGGGAAACACAGGTTGCGAACGGTCAGTTCCAGTTCCGGGTATGACTGATGCAGTGACGTTTCCCAGTAATTGCGGTGCTGCAGACGTTCACCGAGGGCATTACCGACAAGGCAGATGTGATCGCCCTTCTTCAGTTGCAGCTCTGCAGCTGAAGAAGGTATCTGAAAGGCACATAGCAGTGTGAACAGCAGCAATAAGGCGGTCAGTCGCTTCATGGGGTTCCTCTGTATGAGTTTAGGAGCGGATACGTCAGCGGAGTGAGATTCTCCGGCCGCGATCCCCGTCGAGCTCCGGCAGAGTGCCAAAGCAAATGTCACGTCATATGAGACGTGCGGAACACTAAATGATGCCGCGGACGAGGGTGAGTGTCTTGCCAAATTACACCCGTTTTCTGTAATTATCAGACATGATTCGTTCTGTCTCAGTGATTTCACGTCATGATCAGGCCGCGTCCCGATAGCTCAACCGTTGTGTTTGACTTTTGGCATGGGATTGGGCTGTTCTGCCACATTAACGCGTTATGGACGGCTGAGACTCGGGGTGCGAGCGATTCAGTTTCGACCGCGTGAACGGGGGACAGGCGCATGATGCGTGTGAGAACTGACCGTCGCAGCGTTTTCCAATGAGAAGCCGAGGCAATAAGTCAGGACTCTGTTCCTGAGGCCAACGCGATATTTGCGAGTTTTCTCCGGGGGGCTCTTACAATTATTCAGCCGGCTCCAGAGCGTGATCGATCTGCCTTCGGATCTCCCCCCAGAGATTCAGCTGTTGACGGATGGTTGTTGCAGTGATTTTGCCGAAATACCGGCAGCAAATGCTGACATCCTGTCCTCTTCGAGCCGTGTATGCTTCTCGGAAGGTCGTCACGTCTCGGTAGGTTTCAATTTCCGTAAAACGGCTGGGCTGTGTGCGTATGTCGGCCCTGTCGTGAATAAGGGAGGGCGACAACCCACCGCGAATGAATCAATTCAAGGGCGAGGTGTGTTCGGTCGGTGTTCACAAGCGTTTCAACCAGAACTGTTCTGTCAATCGTCGATCGGAGACATGGATATCTGGAACCCCGGATTCTGTCCCGTAGGATCAGGAAGCAGTTGTTCGATGTCTTCTCATATCTTCCTGGAAGCGGAGACCTGCAGAGTAACGAGGGACGGCAGTTGTCCGATACAGACGACCGCATCACGACTAAGTGTCCAGTTGACCAGGTGCAGCGAATGAAGAGAACGGTTTGTGACAAGATACCGAAAACTGTCGTTCTCGAAATTACCGTTGATGAGGGTGAGTTCGTAGACGTGTGTGAAGTCAACGACGATTCTTCGTTCGAGGTCCGGGTCCGTGGCACCATGCAGATGCAGTCGATACAACCGTTCCGCGCCGACAGTCGGAGTTTCGGTCCCGACGCCTGCACAACCGGTCAGATCCAGCCAGCGAAGGTCGGACAGTTTCAACAGCAGACGAACTCCGTCGTTAGTGATTTGAGTGCCGGAGAGATTCACCGACTGAAGTATTGGGTATGTTTGCGGGCGCAGCAGAACATCATCATTCACCCAGGGGCAGTCATTCAATTTCAGCGAACGCAGCAGGCCAGTGGCGGTGCGGGTTCGACTGAGACACAGTCTGTAGAGTTCGGGTAATCGATCCAGCACGGACAGGCCGGAGTTGCCGAATTCACTGCCTGCCAGAGACAGACTCCTGAGTGTGGCAACATTGCCAACGGCGTCGGCAACGTCTGCTGTTATCGACGCGTCTTCGATGCTCAGCTGTCGCAGGGAGATAAGGTCTGAGAATTGCTGCGCCGATGGTTCGTACTTTCATGAGTGAGCCACGCTGATTTCACCGTGCTCATTCCTGTCCACAAAGTTTGCATTGGTCAGGAGATCTGCATGTGAGTCGTTCTTTCTGCGTAACAGGATGGCCACAATGGCTATAAGGACGACCAGTGGAGTGACTCGGGAGACTGCAGTAAACAAACGTGCACCGAACGACATTTTGAGCTTTTGTGAAATAGTCTGTTGCGGATCACGTAACCGAATGACGTTATCGACCGAATCCTGACCGGCGGGCCGCGCGAGCGCGAATCATCGAATTTTCGCCGCCAAACCGGCCGTATGCCGGACAGAAAGACATGTCAACAACCGCTGTCTGGCACCAGCGCTGGCTGGCATGAGATATCCTGCGGAGTTGCCGGATGAATCAATGGCATCAATCAGCCACGAAACGATTACTCTTTCGCTCGTTCCACAGTAACGTTGGCTGATGACGTGATTTCTGCGGTTTCTCCTTCTATCGCCACCGCTGCGGTGCTGAGTCCGGAGAACACGTTGCCGGTCACTGAAATGTGGCTGGTGGAATGCAGCACCAGTCCGCCAGCCAGACGATCGCCCTCTTTGCGTTTAATCTTACCGTCTCCAAGGTAGCTGTTGCAGAAGCTGTTTCCCGTCACCGCGATCCGCCCGCTGTGTTCGCCGATTCGCAGCGCGTGGTTTTTCATGAGCGTAAATGTGTTTGCACTGACGGCGCACCCGTGCGCATCGACCAGGTCGACGCCTTCGCCGTTATGAGCGATCACATTGGCGCTGATGGTGATGCCATAGCAGTCGCGATCCAGAGTTACTGCAGTCCCCCGGCATTCTTCAATCATGTTGCCGGAAAGGACCGAACCGTACGTGTTTTCGATCAGCACGCCTTTACCCAGATGGTCATCCACACAGTTCCCGGTCATGCAGATATTGAAGCTGTCGATGCAGTGCAGGGCGTCCTGGTTTTCTTCGAATTGATTTGAAGACACGACGATGTCGTGGCAACCCAGAAGGTTCAGGCCGACAGCCTTGTTGTAGGTGATGAGACAGTCGCTGACGCGAGGGTCTTCGTAACAGTGGTCCAGTCTGATGCCGTCGCCGCCACAGTACGACACCGACACACCCTGCACAAAAATTTCTTCTATTAGAATGGCCTCTATGCCATGTCCGCTCCTGGCGTTGCCGGTGATACGAAAGTTCGACAGATTAACCCGCCACAGGCGGTCGTCTTTGTTCACCTTTTGGCCATCCGGGTGCTGTACGATTAACGCGGGTTTACTGTCTTCATTCCGGTTGATGAGGTTTGTCGCTGACCCGGCACCTTCGACTCGAACATCACCGCGCTGCAGCAGCAAAGGCTCAGTGATCTCAAAGTCACCTGCCGGAAGTCTCAACAGACCTCCACCTTCCGGAACGGCATCGAACGCCGCCTGCAGACTGGCGAACTGGCTGGCGTCAATAACCGGCCGTGCTCCGGGAAGAAGAGGGTCGGCGGCAAGGATTAACTGAGGTACACAAAGTAATACGGATAATGAGAGCGTTGTTTTCATCGGAGTACCATTTCTGTAAAGGCAGGCGTTAAGGCGTGGCTATTGGGGATCAGCCAGATCCACGCAGATGATTTCGTTGTCGTTGCGGATGTAGGCATGCATGCTGGCGAAGGCCGGCATGCTCCAGACGACGTCGCGACCATACGCAACGTTGCTGGGCTCGATGACTTTTTCGCGGTCGATTTCTTCAAATCCCTGTCGAGACAGCCGGGCGATGATCAGTTCACCGAGTTCGTTGAACAGCCAGAAGCGATCGTTGTTTTGCACAATGAAGGCTGTTGCGGAATCGGCGGGGCGTTGTCCAAGTACGTCGGTGGTTTCCCACAGTCGTTCGCCGTCGGGAATACTGATGGCCCGCATGACTCCTTTCTGATCGAAGCCGTACAGCACGTCATCCACCAGAAACGGCTGAACATTCACCGGACAGATGATGTCTTTCTTGCCACGCCAGACTTCCGTGGCGGAGGGTTTGCCGGATGCCATTCTGATCATCACACTTTGTTTGTTGAACCCGGCGACGTATACGTACTCACCGGCAACGACAGGCGACATGATCATTGAACCGCTGGATGCTTTGTACGGTACTGACCAGTATTCTTTTCCGGTTTCCGGATCTACCGACGTGACTGCGTCCGGACGCAGCAGCAGCAGTTGGCGCACGCCCGCGTGCTTTATGACTGCAGGCGGCGAATAACCCTGCTGCGGCGATGTTCCCGTGCGCCAGATTTCTACACCCGTCATTTTGTTCAATGCGACCGCGTGGCTGCCGGGGCCTCCGGCAAGCGTCAGCAGTTTGTTTCCGTCAATCAAAGGATGCGCTGCATATCCCCACAACGGAGTCTTCGCGCCGTACTCGGTTCTTAGGTTCTTTTGCCACACGACATCGCCGGTTGCAGTATCAAAGCAGAACAGATCTCCTTCTGCGCCCAGCGTGTAGATTCGGTTACCATCCACACTGGGTGTGCAACGCGGTCCGGCAGGGTACGAAATTGTGTATCTGACTGCGTATTCGTGTTTCCACAGCACGTTTCCAGTCGACTCGTTCAGGCATAATACTCGTTCTGTACCGGTGAATTCCTTGCGGTCAAAATTGGCGATCCTGACGTTGTCGTCGATCACATAATCGGTGACAAAAACTTTTCCGTCCGCCACTGCGGGGCCCGCGAATCCACCTGCGATGGGGGTCCGCCACAGAATCTTTGGCCCGCCGTCCGGGAACTTTCTGACGATTCCGGATTCGTACCAGACGTTATTGCGTTCAGGCCCCATCCATTGAGGCCAGTCGTCGGCTACCACTGCTGTCTGCGCCGCAGCGACAAGCAACATCAATGCTCGAATCACCATTCTAAGCTCCGTTCAATTTTCACGGCCGCACGAATCACTTTCCGGACTTCCGATATTCTGCACGATGAAGCACCGGATGAGGAGTCACTTGGATGTTGGGAAGGTATCATTTGCTGCCGCGAACTACGTTGACGAACGTCATTCAGGCTCAGGCACATGCGCACTCGGGAGCCGCAGTCGTTCAAGAGAACAGCAAACGGTCCCGGACAGTGGCCGGGTTCCGGGTCGTTTGCTGCTGTCGCATGATCGCGAATCCCGGAAAAATCTTCAGAAGGGGCGGGTCATATCGCTGACCTGCGTGTCCGTTCAGGGAATGGTTCCTCAGCACGAACTTTCCACACAGCGCGCGATTCGGATAATTTCTCTTGGCAACCTCAACACCCACGGCTCCTGCAGCATCCTGTCGCGTCAGCTACGGGCCGGACGCTGCACTCGTGGGAGTCGCCCTGATCTGGGGAATCAACATCCCGATCATGAAGACCGGGCTGGATCAGCTGGACCCATACGTTTTCAATGCTGTTCGCCTCACGATTTCAGCCTGTGTGCTGGGGGCTTTTGCACTGACGGAGTATCGACAGGGGCACCGTTCCCGGCCAGGTGTGTCGCGAACTCGAATGCTGATCTACGGCATTGTTGTATCCGGAATCTACCAGCTCTTGTTTTTGCTGGGTATCGAAAGAACAACATCGGGGAACACGGCTCTGATCATTTCCACCGTACCGATGTGGACAGCCCTGCTGGCACGATTGTTCATCGGTGAAAAGCTGCTGCGGATAGCATGGTGCGGGTTACTGGTGGCGCTGTCGGGCACTGTAATTGTGGCGTTACAGAAGGGTGACGTCACCACCGGCTCAGAGTACCTTGCCGGCAATCTCTGCATTCTGGGTGCTGCGCTCGTCTGGTCCGGTGCCACTGTTGTGAGTCGGCCGATGCTGAAGTCGATTTCGCCCCTGCGGTTATCGGCGACAGCCGCCGTAATCGCGCTGCCACTGCATCTGCTGCTTGCCATGGGACGATACGAAGAAAGTGTTCCCTCGCTCCAATCCGTCGATGTCTGGCTGGTCATTCTGTACGCGGGTGTTCTTTCCAGCGGACTGGCCCTGCCGATGTGGAATTTCGGCGTGCGTCATGCTGGCGCCGCACATGCGGCCATCATTCAGAACGTGATTCCTCTGATCGCGATCGTCGCAGCGTGGCTGACTCGAGGAGAATCCGCGACAAGAGCTCAACTGTTTGGGGGTGGACTCATTCTCAGTGGGCTGGTCATCATGAGGTACGGACGTCAGAATTACGGTGTGATGCCCGTCGCGGAATCGGAAACAAAACGTACGGGCCCTTCGCCGCAGGGACAAAGTCCCGAGTGAGCTGATCGCACTCGGGGTACTGATTATGGTATCCGCTGTCCCCATCTTCTTTGTCAATTTTATGTCGTGGGTGATCATCGGTCATCACAATCCGGACTGGGCTGCCCTGCCGAACCAAGCTGAAAACATCAGAAAGCCGCGAGAACTGAACCTGGAGTCCGGTCGCTGTGTGTGTTTCTGTGATCGCTCGAAGGAAGAACGGGAAGACGAAACGGTAAAGGCGGCTGTCGTCGTCGGCCCGTGGGGCACGATCAATCTCTGGGGCAGTGCTCCGAATATGGTGCGCAAGCCTGGTCTGACGTTTCTGTTCTATTTTGTGACGGCTGTGTTTATCGCTTATCCTGGAACGTTCGCGCTGAATTCGGGAGCGGACTTCAGCAAAGTGGTTCAGGTCACCGGAACTGTTGCTATTCTGGCTCATTGCTTCCCGTTCATGTCGACCAATATCCGGTTCGGTGCGACACGGAAGAAAATTCTGATGGACGTTGTGGACGGTGTTGTTTACAGCATCATTACCGGAGCAAGTTCTGGCACGATGTGGCCGTAAGGACGACTTCTGAAAGGACCTTGGAAAATGTGTTATTCTTCGATTATTAAACGGCGTTATTCAACTTTCAAAGACCTGACGTCAACCGTGTCAGTTTGCCTGCGGCTTGCGATCGTCGTGTGTGCTACGGCGGTGACAGTTGCTGGTCAGGAACTGCCGTCAGTTCGAGTACTGTGCTACAATATTCATTATGGTCAGGGAAACGACGGTGTCTACGACATCCCTCGGCTGGCACAGGTGATCAATCGATTGAAACCGGATCTGGTCGCGTTGCAGGAAGTCGACGTTGGTGTCGAACGGTCGGGGCGCATTCACGAAGCGCAGCGACTCGGACAACTAACGGATATGGCGGTTCGTTACGGGCCGACTCAGCACTACCAGGGCGGTTTGTACGGCAATGCCGTTTTAAGTCGATTGCCAATCCTGGATGTGTTGATCCAGCCGCTGCCGTACACCGAAAGCACGGTCGAACGCACGACTTATCCTCGCGGGGCAATCGCCGTGACTGTACGTGACCCGAACGATCAACCGCTGCGGTTCATCAGCACCCATTTTCAGCACAATGTGGAAGAAGACAGGGTTGCCGAGGCACATGCGATTAACAGACTGTTTGCCAACGAAGCAGACAACATTCCAACAATTCTTGCCGGCGACATGAATGCGACTCCGGCTGCAGAACCGGTCACCGTTCTGCAACAGCGGTGGACGAATGCGATCGATAAATCAGCCGCTCCGTCCGCGCCTTCCAGGAAGCCGCGCAGTCGCATCGATTACATTTTCTTTCGACCGACAGGGCAGTTTCGTGTCGTCGAAACCCGTGTTATTGATGAACCGATGGCGTCCGACCACTGTCCCGTTTTCGCCGTGTTTGAGTTGGTGAAGTAAGCCTCGACCGTGTTGGATACAAGCGTACAGCGCAGGTAAGTTTTCCGAACGCACGAAACTCTCTTGCTTACGTTCCGTACACGTAACTCTTCAAAATTTTCTCAGCCGAGTCTTCGTTGCGATACTCCGCTGATCTTCGATCTGCATGCCCGTGATCTTCCACTGCCCCTGGCGAGGCTCGACCGAAAACAATGCTGCGAACTGGTTTTGTCGTTCGTGGACATGCCCCCAGTGTTCCACCGTCCCACTGACGGTCCAGCGACTTCGATAGCGAAAGCCGGGCCACATTGCAGTCGGCGGCTCAACGGACCGCTGGCCATCGTCGTATTCGACAGCTCGCACGCGGGCGACGGCGCCGCCCTGTTCACGGATCTGCAGACTTTCACGCAGTTGCAGATACAGCGTTTCCAGCAACGGGCCGTCAACTGACTGGTTCAGCGCTTCATAAATTCTGTCTTCTGTGCCAAAGTCAAGGGCACGGTAGGCACCGGAGTGGAGTCGTTCAAAAATGCCGTCGGTGTCTGCGACTTCGGGCGGTGGCGCGAATGGATGTGGAAGCACGATTCGTGCGAACGGCCAGGTTACGGCACCCATCACGCAGAATGCCGCGGCAAACCGTCTGCCCTGAGTCTTTCCGAAAATCGCACACGCCAAAGCCAGCACAACTGCGCAGATGGTGGCGATCGGAACGACCAGTTGCGGCAGTGAAGGCAGATCCGCAGCTACTGCGGCGACCGGCTGTGGCAGGACACTTTCATCTGCGGCGAACCGAAACATGTTGTCTGCAGGTTCGTTGAATCGGGAGAATTCGAAACGCTGTATCGTATCCGGATAAGAGAATACGACGGACTGTATTTTGCGAAGCGAGGCGTGAAATTTGTTCCACGTAAGACTGGCTTCGCGGACAGAATCGTCAGTTGTCCGATAGGTCATGATGACGCCAACTCGACCATTGGCCAGACTCACCCTGCGCTGTTCCGCCTGGCGGGCGAAGTCTTTCAGGTCCAGCCCGTAGAAGTCGATGCGCGTGAATTCCGGTTTAACGGCGCTGCCATTGATCGTCGTGGGATTCACGTCTGACAGCCAGTCACGAATCAGTGCTCGAACACCGTCCTGTTCGCTGACTTCGATGAATGCCGGGTCCTTGTGATTCATCGGAATGATGGTGCGCAGGCTGGCCAGTGGAATCAGTACTTCGTGCCGCACTTCGGCGGGCTCAACGTAGATGAATGAATACACGCTGCTGTAGCTGGTAATTCCCAGAGTTGCTTCTCGCTGTTTTTCAAACCACGCATCCCAGTCCTCGTCAGACGATTCGTCCGTGAGTTGTTGCTGGTCCCAGTCAAAACGCAACGTCTCTGCGGTCCCCGGCTTGAGAGATTCGGTGTAGGTCATTTCCGTGCCGGCCTGATGCAAAGTCAGTTTCATCTCGGACGGAAAGATGAAGTTTTCATCGCTGATGTCCTGCTGCAGTGTCAGAAACTCTGGCGGTTCTGAAAATGGATATTCCAGTTCATACGTGGCTGTGTGCAGCATCAGATCGTCAACGGGGATTCCTTCGTCAGGAATTTCAAACCGCTGTACATCAGTGACACTGCCCTTGAACGCGTCGCCTGTGGCATTACGCAGATTGAACTTGTCCAGCAGGAACTGTTTGTGCTGTTCCAGGCCGCGGCTGAGTTCATTCGCCGGGATCACGTCCATTGTGTCCGGTTCCAGGTCCTGAAACAGAAACAGGTCTTCGGCAAACAGTTTGATTCTGACGCGAGCGGCCGTCCGCGTTACAAAGACCTGCGCTTCTGTCACAGAAATCGGATGGGCGGCCCGGGTGACCGTGCCTGTTCCTGTGTCGCACAGCAATGTCAGTATATACGCACCAAACATGCGAGCAAAAAACGTCATGAACGCGAACCTGTGAGGGCCTCTGCAGAGAATATTGGCGGAATGGCGGGTCGGAGCGGACGCGCTGTATTCGAGCAGCAGCTCGAACAGACCGCCGATGATTGTTCAGCATACTCGAAACACAGCGGGAACAAACCCGTCTTTTGTTGATGAAGTTTGATTCCGTCTGTCCGGGGCGGCCCACGGGCGCTGTGCACAGGCATTTGGGCGTCGTACACTGTGTTCTTTGTGACGCGACTACCAGGGATACAGAATCATGAGAATAAGCTTTGTTGCAATACTTGGTCTTTCCATCTGTCTTTCGTTGTCTTCTCGCGGTGCCGCAGCGAAAGACGGGCAGTTTGATGTGGAGTCAAATCTTCTGGCCGGCGTCGCTAAAGTCGATATCACGCCGGACGATGTCGAAGGCATGGAAGTGACCGGTCATCGTCGAATTGTCCACGGTGTGCGCGATCCGTTGCGCGCCGGTGTTCTGGTGCTGAGCGATGGCTCCACTAAAGCTGCCATTGTAACGCTGGACACGATCGGTGCGTGGGATGAAATGGTTAAGCTGGCGCGGGCGCGCATCGAGCGGGAAACGACGATCCCGTCAGTGAACATTATCGTTGCCGCGTCGCACAACCATTCCGGCCCGAACTTTGATGCCGGTTCCAAGTGGGGTCGCGAGCTGATCGACAAACTGGGGGGTGCCGCGAAGCAGGCGGCGGACGGCATGCGGACGGTCACCGTTGGTTACGACGAAGACCGGATTGGATTCGGCATCAACCGCCGCAAAGTGATCGACGGCCGTGCAGTCGTTCGTCTCAATCCGGAAGGGCCCAATGATCAGCGAGTCAAGGTGTTGCGGTTCGATGACGGTCAGTCGTTGACACCTCTGGCCGTACTGATGCATGCGGTTTGTCATCCGTGCTTTTTTACCTGGGGAGACAAAGGTACGCAGCCATACCCCAATGGATTTCCGAAGATGAGCGCTGACTTTCCCGGCGAAGCGCAGAGTTTTGTTGAGATGTGTTACGGTCAGAACACAAGCGCGATGTTTCTGCAGGGATGTGCGGGAGACATTCGACCTAACCTGCCCGGGTTTCCGTACCGCTGTGCCGATGAAGCGGATATCCAATGGGCCGGTCGAGATCTCGGCAGTGCGGTCGTTCGTTCGCTCGCTCGTTCTGTGACGCGTGAACAGCTGAAAGAGCGACCGTCCTACTATCAGATTCGTGCGGCCAGCACAGTTGTGTCGCTGCCGGGTAAAGAGGGCAGAGTAGCGGCTGAATTGTCCGCGTTGAAAATAGGTCCGTATCTGCTGCTGACAATGCCAGGCGAACCGATGGTTGAGTACGGATTCAAGCTGGAAAAAGCGATCGCGGATCGAGCGATTCCCATTATCGTTGGATACGCGAATGGGAATCTGGGCTATATCGCTACGGCTGACGCATTCGATGTCGGGGGTTATGAGCCGAACACTTCGAAGCTGACGCCGGAAGCCGAGCTGATAATTCTGACGGAGCTGGGACAACTGGCTGACCGTGTGGTGGGTGACGTCTTTGAATCGTTCTCAAAGCATCCCAAAGAAATCAAGCTGCGAGAAGAGCAGGCGAAGGCACGAAAAGCGAAGATCAACTCCGGGAAGTCGGATCAGTAGCAGGCGTCTGCTGTTGCGTGAGCCCTGTTCGTGATGTATGCCACGCAGGCACAGGCGACGTACTACTTTGCCGTCTCCGGTGCGGCCTTTGCCGGCGTCGTTGTGTCAGCAGGTCGCTTAGCAGTCATGCGGTAGATTCTGGCGTGGCCATCGGCGTGGGCGACAGCCACTCGAAGATTGTCCGAAAGAAGATCCAGTCCTCGAGCGGCACTGGGCAGCTTCATTGTATGAAATGCTTTTTCTTCTTCCGGTCTGTAAAACCACAATTCGCCTTTGCCACTACGATCAGCAACGGCTGTAATAACGAAGTTGTCAGGGTGAAAACGTACGCCCCAGGCAATCCCTTTCACATTGTTGTCGTCTGATTTGATCTGTTTAATTTCTTTTCCAGTCGTCCAGTCGAACAGAACAACGATCGGGTCCTGCACGCCGGCGAATGAATTGGTCACTTTGGTGATGCCTGCGCTGGCCCACTGGCTGCCATCGGCTTTGAACTGCAGGTCGCGAGAACCACCCATGTCGGCAGCAAATTTTTTGTCGTAGCCGGTCATCACGCTGCCATCGATGCTCTGCTTGTGTTTGCCCGACTGCAGATCCCAGACGTTGATGCCGCCCATCAGATCCTGTGAGACCAGATGTGTGCCATCAGGATGAAAGCTGACGCCATAGACATGCCGTTCATGACCTGAGAATTCATGCACAATTTTGCCATCACCAATATTCCAGACTTTGACCCGCAGGTCGTTACCGCAGGTGGCCAGCTGCTGTCCATCCGGGCTGACGCGCACAAAACGTGCGGCTCCTTTATGCGCATGTATTGTCCGCAGCGGTTTCGGTTCAGACTGTGAGGTATCCCAGACGTTTACAATGCCACCCCAGCAGGCAGTGAACATGCGATTACCATCGGCAGAAAAATCGATTGACCGGACCCAGCTTTTGTGTCCTTTGAGCGTTCGTCGCTCACTGCTTGCCAGCTCCCAAAGCTGTACGTCCGGATCTTCGGCACCGGCGGCGACAAAACGGTCTGTCGGGTCAACTCGCAGTGTTGTCAGGGCAATCTCGTGCTTGAACTCAGCCACCTGATGTGATTGCGTCACGTCGAGCAGATTGCGGTCGATCGTATTCTTGTCAGCGATATCTGCATTCATACCAGCAACTCCTGGATCGATTCGGTGGCCGGATCACCGATCGGAATTGATCGGCCCGGCAGGTCATGCTCGGCGGTGGAGTCCAGGCCGACGGCCTGCAGGTAGGTGTGAAACAGATGGCTGGCATCGACTTCTCGGTCGGCCACTTCCGTCCCGGTTTCATTAGTACTGCCGATTACGGCACCGGGCTGAATGCCGCAGCCGCCCAGTGCGATCGACCATGCGGTACCCCAGTGGTCACGACCGTAACGCACATTGACTTTGGGGGTGCGTCCGAATTCGGAATAGATCACAACCAGTGTGCTCTCCAGCATTCCTCGGGTTTCAAGATCGTCCAGCAACATGCAGAACGGTCTGTCGAACTCGCCCAGCTGCTCAAGATGAAAGTTGAAGTTCTCTGCATGAGAATCGTACCCGTGATGGGTGACCTTCACACATGCAGCACCGTTTTCCAGCAGCGTGCGGGCGAGCAGGCAATAGCGGCCGAAGTCGTGAGTACCGTAGCGTTCGAGATCCTTCTTTGACGCTGTGCCTTCGAACATCGCTCTGCGTTCCATCAGTCCGGCCGCCTGATCGTACGATGCGTCGTAGGCTTCGGTCATCGCCTTCGAACGCCGATCGGCAAAGCGTTGGTTGAATTGAAGTCGCAGTTTGTCGCGGCTCGCGTCGGCAACGGCATCGATACCGGCCGGAGCGCTGAGGTTTCCGGGAGGCTTAATGCCTTCCAGTTTCAGCTGTCCGTGTTTCGCTCCCAGAAAGGCCGCGCCGCCAGCCACATCGGAAAGTCCTCGACTGGAAACGTGAACATATCCGGGAAGATTGCTGTTTGGTGTGGCCAGGTATTTTGAAGCCACCGCACCGACGTATGGGAATTGACCCACACGGCGGCCTTTTTCCATAAACTGTCGCCCCTGTTCGTGGTCATTAATCTTGATGTTAATGCTGCGTACGATGGAAAGCAGGTGCATGCGTTGGGCGATGTTCGGCAACAGTTCTGAAATGTGGATGCCCGGCACGGATGTGGGAATGGCCTGAAACGGTCCGCCGTGGACGGTTCCTGGTTTCGGATCCCATGATTCCAGCTGACTGACACCCCCTTGCAGGAAGACCTGCAGAATTCTTTTCTGCTGATGTTTGAGTTGATCTGCCTGCGCGTGGGTGTCCACGAGGCCAATTCCCGCAGCACCTGCCACTGTGCTCGTCAGGAACCGGCGTCGTGCCATTTCATGTTCGAGCGGATTGCAGCCTTGATTTCGTCGCATGACATGTCCTGCTGTTCGCTTCAGTGGTTGAATCGAAATTCGGCCGAGGAAAGAGCGGCCCACACAAGTTTTCGGATCGCCGACTCCCGGTCGTCCGGCTGCTGTTCAAGGAACTGTGTTACGAAGTGTATCTCTCCGATGGCGGGTGGTCGTGAGAACACGGAAAAATAGAATTCGTCAATCAAATCCGGAGGTTGCAGCATGTTAAGACGGGAGGTTAGCTGGCCACTCCCGGAAGCGATCCAGCTTTGCAACGCGGCTCCATTCCGCACAAACAATGCCTGATCTGCCGACGCGTCAAATCGAGAAGTCTGAATTCCCACAACGCCGAACAGACCCGCAAAAGTGTCGACGTGCGCCTTGAGAGCGTTGTGCAGTGTTTCTTCCTGCCACAGTGGGTCATCGATCTGCTTCTCGGCGTCTTCTGTACCGGCGGCCAGATGTTTTGCCTTAAGGTCTTTCAGCGTCGTCTCTGTCAGAGAAGTTGCCTGCATCATCGACCATGCGAGTTGTTCGGGGGACAGCGGCTTCAGCATTGACACCGCAAAATGAGCGGCATCGCTGTCTTCAGCATCACCGTTGTACTGACTACTTTGCTGGTAGGTTTTTGTCAGTGCCAGTTCTCGTAACAGATACCGTATGTCGTAGTCATGATCTGCCAGTGTGTCAGCCAGCAGATCAAGCAGCGCCGGACGCAGCGGTGGATTCTCTGCGTGCCACATATCCAGCGGCTCGACGATGCCGCGACCCATCATTAATGCCCATAACCGATTTGCAATGTTCCGTCGAAACGCCACATTCGCGGGATCCGTCATTGCTGCGGCCAGCTGAAGTCGTCGACTGTAAACCGGCACGGACCGCACCTTCTTATCCGGTTTGACGGTATAGGGTTCTTCTGCCGCGGGTGGATCTTCGATGGGAGGCAGGTCCAGCAGACGAGGTGCTGTCTCGTCGGATTCGCTGGTGAACACCGATGTGAATTTGACGGCTCCTTCTGCCTTTTCACCAATCGAAGTCTGCTTTGATTTGGGATCGGTAAACAGGTAGCTGCGGTTCAGAAATGCCGCCAGTCCGTGGTAATGACGCTGCAGATAACCTTCGATGTTCGGGTGGTCGTGGCACTGTGCACACTGCAGATCGCGACCCAGGAATATGCGTCCCAGATCGCGCGTCATGGTGTCCGTTTTCATTTCGCGATCGAGCAGAAACCTCGCTGCAGGACGAGTTTTTTCGTCGGTACCATCGGCCGTCAGCATTTCGGAGACAAGCTGGTCCCATGGTTTATTCTGTGCAAACGACTGCCGCAGATAATTCCGCCATTCATCGGACTTGATATGTTTGTCCGGGCGACGTTCCATCAGCATCGTATCGAATTCATATTGCATCCGCCGTGCATACTGAGGCGACGTCAGTAACTGGTCGATCAGTCTGGCACGCTTGTCAGTGGATCTGTCTGCCAGAAACCGGCGTGCCTGTTCGGCGCTGGGAATCATACCCGTCAGATCGAGATAGAGTCGTCTGGCAAAGGCCGCATCTCCGGCGTCGTCGGCAGCGACGTTCTCGAATCCCACACTCCCCATACCGACCGCCATGTCGACCCACTTGTGCAACGGAGTGTCCGCAACTGATGATGCTGCCGAGCAGGCAATCATCGTCAGACTAATTAACATTGTCTTCCTGGAAGGACGCAGATGCATGGGCGGGGCAAGTCGAGGTGATGGTGGGTGACTTTCCGGTAAACCAGTTTACCCGATATTCCGGACGTACACCAACTGACAAATGGTTATCAGAACGAAAAATGGCGGGGTGACGTGACAGGTGCGGTTCAGGCGAAATGGCTAAGCGAATTCAGAGTTCACTTGATCTTACGCGAATTGTTCCGTGATTGAGTTTCTCTTCAGGACTTGCGAAAGTCAGCGCATTCTGTTTTTCGGATGGCAGCTCGGCCACCTGGGATGATTGTATCAAGTTAGACCAATTCGCAGGACGGGACGATGGTCCCGTCCTGTGGCGGAAAACCATAATCTGTGACTGCATCAAACGTTCAGTGTTGAGTCGTTTCCCGTATGCACGGTAGCATGAACTAATGCATACAGGAGCTGATCGCCTGCGGTCGCAGACAGCCCCCCAGTGTCACACATCAAGACGCTCGGTCGTGGCGACGCCGGCCAATTAAAATCCCGTCACCCGGAAGAAATGACTTTGGTATGAATCTGGATCGAGCAATGCAGAGGCGGAGTTTTCTTGGCGTCGGAATTGCTGGCGGTCTGACTGTGCGAGTTTCTTCGCTTGCGGAAGCGGCATCAGCAGGTCGCAAGGCGCGGGCGAAGAATGTTCTGGTCATTTTGGAACAGGGAGGTCTTTCTCACCTGGACACCTGGGACCCCAAGCCGGATGTCGTGACCGAGCATCGCAGTCCGTTCGGACCCGTTTCCACCGCTGTTCCCGGATTGCAGTTTACATCGTTGCTGTCAAAGACGGCTCGCGTGGCCGACCGTCTGACGGTGATTCGGTCCATGTTTCATGACCGTGCCGGTGCTAATGGGCATCCGCTGGGAACACAGTATGCCCTGTCGGGAGAACTTCCGGGCGGACCTCTGGAGATGCCCGACATCGGGTCGATTGTGTCTCAGAAAATGGGTACGGAATGTGACTACCTGCCGCCATACATCATGGTGCCGGGGAATCATGAGCAGGCCAAGCAGACGCGTCTGGGGTTCCTTCCGGCATCGGCAAAAGTGTTTAAGACCGGAGGCCGTGATCTGTCTGATCCGAACTGGAGAGTCAACGACCTGGGCTTGTTAACCGGGGTCGATCGTGGCCGGTTCCGCGATCGACGCGATCTGCTCAGCAACTTGAACGTGGGTGTGGCTCCAGGCGAAAGTGGTCCTGTGCGGACACTTTCAGATCTTGCCGACCAGGCAGCTAATCTGCTGACCAATCCGCAGACTCAAAGGGCTTTCAATCTTGCCGAAGAGGCGGACGCTACGCGCGATCAATACGGTCGCGGTCACCGTGGCCAGTGTTATCTGCTGGGGCGACGTTTAATCGAACGTGGCGTTCGCTTTGTGACTGTCGATGTGCGCGAGCCGCTCACCGACAAAACTCCCGGTGGTTTCAATATGAACTGGGACCATCACGATTACATCTACAACAAAGGTTCGTGCGGCACGATTCGCAATGCGGCCGGAGGCGAGGGACGCTATGGCATCGGTCACTGGGTCATGATGGGCAGCACGGATCAGGCGTTTGCAGCCTTGATTACCGATCTGGAAGACCGAGGATTGCTGGATGAAACGCTTGTCGCATTTGTGACCGAGTTTGGTCGAACGCCTCGGTTGAATCGGTTCGAGGGTCGAGACCACTGGACGAATGCTTATTCCATCGCTCTTGCGGGAGCCGGAGTGCCGGGTGGCCAGGTCGTTGGTTCCAGTGACGCTGAAGGCGGATACGTGACCAATCGACCGTTGCGTCCCGATGATTACGCTGCCACGATCTATGAAAAGCTGGGCCTGGATCGTTCGCAGCCGGTTTATACCCCGTCCAATCGTCCCGTATTCCTCGCTCACAAAGGAAAGGCGATTGATGAAGTGTTCTGATGGTGTGCTGGATCTGACGTTTGTCTGACCGCCAGCGACCGAGCGCGGGGAGCCACGCGTTTCAACGAAGGCCTCCCGCGGCATTAATTCTGTCCGATTTCAGTGTCTCCTCGCTGTTGACCTCCGACCCCTGCCACAAGTTTGACTCTCCCTCCCGCACCGTCGTTTTTTCTGTCCGCTTTACCCATGTCTGCACTCTTGATTCATCCACGCTGCTTTCTGTTCGCCTTTACGGCTGTCCTGTTTTACAGCCACTTTGTTTCAGCAGACCCGCCCAAAGCCATTCGCATTGAGCCTCTGGCTGTTGTACCAGGCGAGACGTCCGAACTTGTTCTTCATGGCTTGAATCTTGCCGATGCAACAGATGTCTGGTCATCGTCAGGGGCGGACAACGACGGGCTTACGGTCGGACTGGCCGGTCAGCGCTTAACGAAACAGCGTCCGTCCCGGGAGCCGTCTGACAGAGTCACATTGCTGAGTACATCAGTTGCCGGAACCTGTCCCGTGGGAATCTATAGTGTACGTGTGGCGACTGTCGAGGGAATTTCGAATCCACTGCTGTTCATGATTGACGATCTGCCGACAGTGCCGGGAGCAAAAGATAACCACTCGCTGAAAGCGGCGCAGACGATTGAATTACCAACGGCAATTGACGGAGTGACTGAATCCGGTCAGGCAGATTATTATCAGAGTTCGGGCCGTCCAGGTGAGTGGGTATCCGTGGAAGCGGTTGCCACTCGACTTGGAACCAGGCTGGATCCTCTGATCCGAATACTGGATGCGGCAGGTGAAGAGCTCATTTTTGTCGATGATTCACCTGGCCTGTCGGGTGACTGTCGAGTGCGTTTCCAACGACCTGAGTCCGGCACGTTTGTTGTGTCAATCGAAGACGCATCACTGGGAGGAAGTTCGGCGTATCAATACCGGTTGAGGGTTGGTGATTTCCCCCTCGTTGCAGGCACACTTCCGGCCGCCGCGAAGCGAGACCGGTCATCCCTGTTGCGTCTCATCGGTCCGGATATTGACGACGTCGCCAAACCTGGCTCCATCCTGTACGGTGCAGCCAATCGCATTTCAATCAGCGGCCGTAAGGACGCGGGGTCCGGTTACGCGAAAGTGTTTGAGTCTGACCTTGCTCAGTCTGTCGCTGTCGCCGGTTCTGCTGTCGACGTGCCGTTTCCCTGTGGACTCAGTGGTGTGATCGCTCAGTCCGGTGAAATTCACTCGTTCCGGTTCGCCGCAGAAAAAGGGGACCATATTGTTCTGTCAGACATGTCGCGCCAGTCAGGTGCGGCCGCTATGCTGGCTCTGGCGATTCGGGACGAATCCGGCAGGGCTATTGGCGTGAATCGGCGGCCTGGTACAGCCGGTGGTACACTGACTGTCAGCATTCCTGAGGACGGAAATTATCTGGCCGAGGTATCTGAGATCGGAAACCGGAGTGGGTCGGACTATGTTTACTACGCCGAGTTGCGGCACAACAGTCCCGATTTCGAACTGGTGCTCGAATCGGCCAGCATCATCCTGCCTGTCGACGGGTATGCCATCGTCAAGGTCACGGCTGACCGGAAAGGATACAACGGACCAATCAGAATTCAGGTGACTGGTCCTGACGGGCCTCTTGCGGTGGCAAACGAGTTGATCCTGGAAAAGAAGAAAGACACTCGACTCAAGATTTACGTTCCTGAAAACATGCGACCTGGACAGGCAATGTCTCTGACCGTTTCGGGGGCGAGTGTTAAACCCAATGACGATGATGCCGGTGAATCGCTTCACAGAGTCGCTTCAACGGTCGGCCTGTTTCGGAAGTCAGTGCCGCAGACTCCTCATCCACCTGTTGAATTGCAAAACGTTCTGGCCGCTGTCACAGGTCCGGCAATCCCTGAGTTCTTTAATCTGAGTCTGGATAATGGAGCTGTCTTTTTTCCTCGTTACGTCGGGGAAGTTTACTTCACCGTTCGAGTAAAACAGCGTGCCGCAGGGTTTACCGCTCCCGTGGCTTTGCGTGTGGAAGGTCTGCCGGAAGGATTCCGCGTGAGTGGCGGCGAAAACGCTGTTGGTCGCAGCGAGAATAATGAATATCGGTTTCAGCTGAATGGTCCCGCTGAGGCTGCTGCCGGAGTCAGTGTGATTCGAATTATCGGTGAAGCGACGTTTAAAGGTCAGACAAAAGAGGTGGCGTTGAAGAAGCTGCCTTTCCGCGTTATCGAGCCGCTGATCGTGGGGGGGAAATCTGCGGGCCCGGTACAGCCAGGTGGCGAGCAGGAACTGACTGTGCGTACACAACGTTTTGTGCCGCGTGCCGGTGGTGATATGAAGCAGATTCAGTTAGAGCTGACGGCCGCGCCTGCGGGAATTACTCTGCAGCTGGGAGCTGTGATCGCGGCAGCGAAGAACGAATCACAGGTGAAAATACAGGTTGCTGCAGATGCGCAGCCTGGAAGATACAATTTGATTCTGCAGGCGACCACTGAAGTTGCAGGACACGAGTTTACGGTGTTGAGTGATTCGTTTCCGCTGGTTGTTGTTCCGCAGTAGTGCAGGACATTCATGAGACCGGTCAGCAGTCTTGTAGACGTGAGCAGGATATACATGAAGAACGGCTGTCAAATTATCTGCTGTTTGTACGCGGTGTCGTTCGTATCGGCGACGGCTGTGCTCGCAGATGAGAAGACGATTTCGTCTGCGGGTCAGCGACTTGAGGTTCATCCGGAGCAGGTGGAACTTCGGTCCGTCGGACAGCGATATCATATGCTGGTATCGCTGATCGACAGGGCGGGCCTGCCGGTCGATGCTACGCGAGTTGCGCAGTTCGAGTCAGCTGATCCCGCCGTCGTCACGGTTCGGGACGGGCAACTTGTCGCCGTTGCTCCAGGTCGCACCGATGTTCGGGTGAATGTGGCAGGACAGTCTGTGACGATTTCTGTTGTTGTCTCCGGCAATAAGCCAGGTTCTGTGTCGCTGCGAAATGAAGTGATTCCGATCCTGTCGCGACAGGGGTGCAGCGCTGGTGCCTGTCATGGTTCACCGCAGGGCAAGGGTGGGTTTCGATTGTCGCTTCGTGGCTTTGACCCAACGCTGGACGAAGCGACCCTGCGGGGTGAGTTTTTTGCGCGACGGGTTAACGTACTTGACGCGGACACAAGTCTGCTGCTGCGAAAGCCTCTGATGCAGGTGCCACACGCGGGCGGGCCCAGATTGCTGGCGAATTCGATCGCCCACACAGTGCTTCGGAACTGGATTGCTGAAGGTCGCCATACAGACGCGGCGACGGCACCGTCGTGCGTCGGGCTGATGCTGCATCCTCCGTCCGGCCGACAGCTTAACCGTGATGTTGCACGCCAGCAGTTCCTGGCAATTGCGGAGTTTTCGGATGGCTCCTTCAGGGACGTAACGGATCTGGCTGTCTTTACCACTTCTGATGCCGGCGTTGCTGCAGTGTCTGCTGACGGACTTGTCGAACGAGCGGATGACACAGCACGCGGCCAGACTGCAATTACGGCCCGGTACCTGGACCAGATGGAAACAAGTTTTCTGACCGTTGTGTCGGAAACTACCGGATTCACGTGGCCTGATCCTGCTGAGTCGAACTTTGTCGATCAGTTGGTGCATGCACGGCTGAAGCAGCTGGAGTACGTTCCGTCTCGTCGAACGCCGGACGGTGAGTTTCTGCGCCGTGTCTATCTGGATGTGACGGGGCTGTTGCCACCCACCGACGTCACCCAGTCGTTTCTTGCGGATGTGTCTGAGCAAAAACGAACGAGTCTGATTGATGAACTGCTGGCGTCCAGCGAGCATGCTAAATTTCAGACACTGCAGTGGGGGGACACGTTACGGATCCGCAAAGCCAGCATTTCTTCGCCCGGCGTATTCAAGTTCTACCGCTGGCTGGTCCGAGCTTTTGAGCAGAACATGCCGTATGACCAGTTTGCCGGTGAGTTGCTGACTGCGTCCGGTAGTTCATTCGAAAATCCGCCCGTCAATTATTTCCGAACGGCCGCCAGCACCAATGACTGCACGGAGTCCACGGCTCAGATATTTCTGGGAGCCCGTCTGGAATGTGCCAAGTGCCACAATCATCCCCACGAGAAATGGACTCAGGATAACTACTACGGTCTGGCCGCTTTCTTTAACAGAATTCAGCGGGACGCCACGCTGCGGAAAGACGAGATCTTTGTGTCTGTGGCCGACACCGGTGAAGTCACTCAGCCACGGACCGGTGAGAAAATGAAGCCGTGGCTGCCGGGGCAGGGAGATATTCAGATCGCTGACGACGCGGATCGGCGAGTCGTACTTGTGGAATGGTTGACGTCGCCTAATAACAAGCTGTTTGCAGAGGTCGAAGTGAATCGACTGTGGCGCAGTGTCATGGGCAGAGGCATCGTGGATCCGGCCGATGATTTTCGCGCTTCGAATCCACCTTCGAATACTGAACTGCTTAATGCTCTGGCAGAAGACTTTGTGAAACACAACTTTGATCGCCGACACATCTTGCGCCTCATTCTGAACAGTCAGACATATCAGCGACGTTCGGAAGCGAACCTTTCAAACGGCGGCGATGATCGTTTCTTCTCCCGGTACACACGGCGTCTGTTGACGGCCGAACAACTGCTGGACGCGATCTGCGATGTTACCATGGTCCCTGAATCGTTCAGCGGGCTTCCATCCGGGATACGCGCGACCCAGTTGCCCAGTCCGGATTTCGGGAAAGACTTCTTAACTGTCTTTGGCCAGCCGGTACGCACGTCTGTCTGTCAGTGTGAACGTTCGGATGACCTGAATCTGTCGCAGGCGTTACAGATTGCGAACGGGTCGTACGTTCACGGCAAGCTGACCAACGGCGGCAGTCGTATTCGCCAGCTGCTTAATGCAGGACGTTCGATCAGGGAAATCGTTGCTGAGTCTTATCTGGCCGCCTTTTGTCGGGTACCGACGGCAGCAGAATCCAACGCTGCTGTGAGTTTCATCAGGGCTCCCGGTGAACGATCCGTCGAAGAGAAACTGGAGGATTTCTACTGGGCGTTGCTGAATTCCAATGAATTTCTCTTTCAGCATTAGTAAAGACTCCGGCCGATGAGCAACTCCACATTCGATGGTTTCCCCGCAGGAACGATGAAGTTCCTGAAGCGGAATAATGAATGTGACTGGTTTATGACAACAAGCCGCGATATGAATCGCACGTGCGGGAACCGGCACTGGCCTTCATTGAATCGTGTACACCGGGACACGCGGTTTTCGAAGGATAAGACGCCGTACAAGACCAACGTTGGAATTCATTTCCAGCATATGGTCGGTAAGCACGTTCACTTACCCGGATTTTACGTGCACATTGAACAGGGCCAGCAGGTTTCGAGCGGCAGCTTACGTCAACCGGCGCAGCCGGTCGAACAATCCGACGATGCCGGTTACATGCCTGCCTGCAGCGCTCGCAGGTGACGTTCGAAGTGGTCGGCCAGCACTTCCGTGTAAGTATTCGGATGAGATTCCAGCACGGAACGGACGGCGGGACCCAGTGTGGCGTCGGTCAGCGTGGAGCCGAATGTACAGTGCAGGATCTGACGCCCCGGTTTCGTAAAACCTTTGCCTTCTGGAACTTCCGACCACAGTTCAAGGTATTCCCGTTCCAGTTCCAGTACATCACTGACGTCGGCGGGGGCAGGAGCGGAATCAAGTGTGGCGGACACATGATATGTAGCTTTGTCGACTTCGTAGTGACTTCGGCCGAAGTCGATGATCTGTCGGAACAGGGCTTCATCATGACGAGCGACAACTCGCAGAGCTTCCAGGTAGCTGGTGCCGGCTGTCTTGACGTGGAATTGTCCTTTCGTCTGTTTTGCCAGCAGCGAGTACATTGACACTTTGTCGGATCCGGAATGCAGACTGAGCTTGTAGCCGCCAAGCAATTTGGCGATCGCGGCGTGTTCGCCCAGTGATGCTTCCAGAGCGTCAAGGTCACCTTTGTAGTCGACACCTTTCTCAAGGTCACCGATGAAACGAGGTGCCAGACTGACCAGCTTCATGCCGCCCTGCAGACACTGGTCAGCAATAATGTAGTGTTCTGCCAGCGTGGTTGGTTGTTCTGTTTCGTCCACGGACAGTTCGATTTCGTAATCCTTGTCGGCCTCGTCGTGAACTGTCTTGATGTAGTTGCCCATCGTCAGTGCTCGAGCGATCGCTTTGCCATACTTCACGGCAGCTCTCATACAGGCGGCTTCTGTCAATTCGACGGTCGTGCCGGTTGACAGCCCTATACTTTTGCCAACGTAGCCGTCGTACCAGCCGGTCAGTCCCTTGACGTCTGCAAACTTTGCTCGGACTGTGGCTTCGTCGTAATCATCTGCGGCCTGATCAACATCGTCGGAAGGGTCGATTGTGAAAAACGTAAAGTCGACAGCGGCGGTCACGTCCACGTCTTCAGGCGTTTTCAGATGGTCTGCATCTGCACCGACTTTACCGGTCCAGCCCGCGACCTGAGCTCCTTTGAGTGCATCGTCCATAACGTTTTGCGCGGTTCGCTGTGTGCGAGTCATTTCGCGGATGGACTGCTGCGGATAAATGGGTTCGATGCCGCTCCCTGCGCGGTTCATTGATTCCACGTGACCTGGAGTTGCCAGGCCAATGCGGTCACCGAAACCAAATGAAGGAGCCAGGCCCAGAGGTTCACATTTCATGTTCAGGTCGTTTCTGATCGGACAGGTCAGGCTGTGTCTGACGCAATGTCGGTGAAAAAAAGAATGTGCAGACGAGATTGTACGCCCCGCAGTCATAGTCGACTGCTGGCTGGTTAGCCGGCCACTTCGATGACGGCTTTAATGACACCGGTTTCCGGTTTTGTCAGTTTTTCGAAGTCGCCCACCACATCGTCAAAACTTGTGCGATGAGTGATCCATGGACCGGTATTAATCGTACCGTCTTCGATCAATCCGATGATCCGTCCAAAGTCAGCCGGCAGTGCGTTGCGCGATGCTTTCAGGGTGATTTCCGGTTTGTGCAGCGTTGGATGCAGAAAGGTTACGTCCTGCGTCGTGATGCCGACATAGACCAGACTGCCGGTGTGCGCCACAAAACTGAATGCGCTGGACATTGACTTATTGCTGCCGGTGGCATCTGTTACCACGGTATATCTGTCGCCCCCGGTGATATCCATCGCCTGTCCGATTTCGCTGCCGTCGCCTTTGAACTGAATTGTATGATCGATGTTGTAAGTCCTGCGGCAGAACTCGAGGCGTTCCGGATTTATATCCATCACGGTGATCGATGCACCGGTAAGCCGAGCGAACTCCAGAGTTGCCAGGCCGATAGGACCGGCTCCGATGATCAGGGCATGGTCACCCTGTTGGGGATTGCCTCGGTCATTGGCGTGGCATCCAATCGCCAGCGTCTCAACCAGAGCCAGCTGTTCCATGGACAGTTTTTCGGACGGATGCAGTTTTTCGGAACGGATCATAAAGCGTTCACACAGACCGCCATCAACCATAACACCGATGACGTTCAGGGTTTCGCAGCAGTTGCTGTTGCCTTTGCGGCAGGGATAGCATTCCCCGCAGTTCATGTACGGTTCAACGCTGCAGCGATCACCGGGTTTGACTTTGGTGACTCCTTCACCGACGGCCACAACTTCCACTCCCAGTTCGTGCCCGGGAATGCGGGGATAACTGAAGAACGGCATTTTCCCCAGATAACCACTGATATCTGTGCCGCAAATGCCCATACGATGAGTTCTAACAAGAGCCTGGCCAGGGCCCGGCTGTCCCGGATCATCGATTTCGACGTGTTCAAACTGCTTTGGTTCCTGAAGTCGAATAGCTTTCATGGCGCGTGGTTTCTTAAGAGTTTGTGGCCGCACACTGGCGTCAGTCTTCACGACAACGCCTGCTCATCAGTTCATTAGGGCCCACACCAAGGCGGATTGTGTCCGAATCGCGTTTGGTTAGTGGCAAACGTTGGGTATCATAGGGCGCGTCTGTTTTCTCACTATGATGACGACAGTTGCCGTCAGTGTCTTGTCATCATCAGTCTGGAGCCGTTTTTCGTGGAAACATCTCGCAATTAATTCCGGATTTACGATCAGCGGGAGCCGTGTTCTGTTTCGTCGGGCAATTTGCATTATTTGAACTGTCGCCTTTTCAGTTTTTTCCATTTGATTAACCGTTCAGTAGCAGGTTGGCTGAACGATCTTACCGTGGAATACTCTATGACTTCTCCGTCACCACTAATGCCACCTTTGGTGGATCGTCGTCGGCTATTGCATCAACTGGGTGGCGGTCTGGGAATGTTGGGTGCAGTTTCCATGCTGGCACAGCAAGGTCGTGCAGCGGACGCGACACCGTTGTTTGCGAGCGGCCGGCCGCACTTCGCCCCCAAGGCCAAACGCGTCATACATCTGTTTATGAACGGTGGGCCCTTTCAGGCCGACCTGCTTGATCCGAAACCTGCTCTGAATAAATATGCCGGTCAACGTCCTGAGGGCGCGGATCTGGTGACGGAGCGACCGACCGGCGGTCTGCTGCCGTCTCCCTTTCGCTTTCGGCCTCACGGTGAAAGTGGTGTACCCGTCAGCGAACTGCTGCCCAGACTGGGGCAGCATATTGACGATATCTGCGTGCTGCGATCCATGCATGCTGATAACCCCAATCACGGGCCGGCGTTATTGCAGATGAATAATGGGACGATTTTGCCGACTCGTCCCAGCATGGGAGCATGGTTTCTGTACGGACTGGGAACGGAAAACGAAAACCTGCCCGGGTATGTTGTGCTGTGTCCCGGACGACCTGTGCGGTTCTCCATTCTGTGGAACAGCGCCTTTCTGCCGTCGGCTCACCAGGGGACGTACATCAATCATTCAAAGATTGAACCGTCTACCATGGTGCCGCATTTGCGAAACACGAAATGGGACAGAGAAACTCAGCGTCGTCAGCTGGACCTGCTGCGTCAGCTCGACGCCCAGGTCCAGACCCAGCGTGGTCCTGATGCCGCCTTTGATGCTCGACTGCAGTCGCTGGAGACGGCATTTCGTATGCAGTTTCAGGCCAGCAACACTTTTGATCTGAAGAAAGAATCAAAAGAAACCCGTACAGCGTATGGGGAAGGTCATTTTGCCAATGGCTGCCTGCTGGCTCGGCGCATGGTGGAACGCGGAGTTCGTTTTGCACAGGTGTATTATGGCAACGGGCAACCCTGGGACACTCATTCCGGCCATGACGAAAAAGTGCCGAAGCTGTGCAAAGACATTGATCAGCCGATCGCTGCGTTGCTGAATGATTTGAAGGAACGCGGCATGCTGGACGATACGCTGGTGATCTGGGGAGGTGAGTTTGGGCGTACTCCGACTTCCGAAAACGGTAACGGTCGCGATCATAATCATCACGGCTTCACGATGTGGATGGCGGGTGGTGGAATCAAAGGGGGGATGACTTATGGTGAAACGGACGAGTTTGGTTTCAAGTCTGTCCACGATAAGGTTCACGTTCACGACATGCATGCCACCGTTCTGCACCTGCTGGGACTTGATCACGAGCGACTCACGTATCGTCATTCCGGCCGCGACTACCGGCTGACAGATGTGCATGGTCGAGTTGTTCAGGAGATCATCGCGTAGCTGCGTGGCGACCGCAAAAAAGGCCGACGGCGATCACGTTGCATTCTTCAGAAAATCGCGAACCTTAGAATCGCGGTACGTCTCCTGCCCGATACGTTCAGTCAGCCTCATGTCTGCTGACTATGTTTCGGTTCCCTTGAAAAGGAGACAACCAGGTGATGTTGCTGTACGGATTTTTTCACAGCATCTCGGCGGTCCTCCGTCGAGTTGCAGAGTGGAAGCATGCTTGCACGCAGAATGCGTACGAGTATGCTGAAACAGCTTTCGGGGAACTGGAATCAAGCTGTAAGGTCGAATAAGTCGCTTTCGGGCGACCGCTTGATTACGCCCAGCAGCTGCGTTTGCTGCAGGCGTACGAAAGTCGCAAAGGAACGATGGGTTCGTGCGGCTGAGCGCATGAATCGACGCAAGAACGCGGATGGCAAGGTTCGCTCGTTAAGCAAAATGCGTCTGCCGTACACGTTCTGCCTGATTGATATGGCTTTCATTCTGCGGCTGCTTGATTACCTGGACATTATGCCCCAACCCGAGCAGCCGCTGCTTGAGGGGCTGTATACGGTACTGTTCAACTAATGAACAGGTCGGGAAAGTGCCTGCGCGAGTAGTGTTACCTGCGCTGAAAATCTGATATTCGGGTCTCCAGCCAGGGGACATCGTGAGCGAGTTATGCGGAGTTCTTGACAACCGCATTCTGCCGGTACCGGAAACACTGTTCCGCAGCTTCCGAGCGTATGCTCGCATCGGCCGACGCGGTGTCCTGCCCCTAGTTCTTTGGTTTTTGTTTTCGAATCGTCCGCGACGTCGGATTGTCTTTGCCACCGCTGAGTGAGGCGGGTGGGTCGGCTTCCGGAACCTCCAATTCTTTACGCAGTCTCTTCAGTTCTGCCAGAAGGTATTGCTGCGTCTGCGCGACCTCCGGGTGTCCGTAGATGCTCTGCATCTCGTTCGGGTCGTTCTGCAGGTCGAACATTTCCCACTCGTTGACATCCGGTTCGTAGAATCGCATCAGTTTGTAGCGGCCATTGGTAACACCGTAGTGTCGCCGTACGTCGTGCCAGCCGGGGAATTCATAGTAGTGATAGTAAAAGCTCCTGCGCCAGTTGTCGGGAGTCTTACCCGCCAGTACCGGCACCAGACTTCGTCCCTGCATGTCACCGGGAACGTCAGCATTAGCGATGTCCAGAAAGGTCTCGGCAAAGTCCAGTGGTGACACGATGTCGTTGTTGACGCTGCCCGGCTCTGTCACGCCCGGCCACTTCACCAGCAGCGGTGTGCGCAGCGACTCTTCGTACATCCAGCGTTTGTCGAACCAGCCGTGTTCGCCCAGATAGAAGCCCTGATCCGAGCTGTAGATGACGACCGTGTTTCCGGCCTGACCGGATTCCTGAAGGAAGTCAAGGACGCGGCCGATGTTGTCATCGACGGATGCAACGCAGCGCAGATAGTCTTTGATGTAGCGTTGATACTTCCACCGCACCAGTTCTTTTCCGGCCGGATTTGCTTCTCGAAAGGCTTTGTTCTTCG
This sequence comes from Fuerstiella sp., assembly GCA_029245955.1. Lineage (GTDB taxonomy): Bacteria > Planctomycetota > Planctomycetia > Planctomycetales > Planctomycetaceae > Fuerstiella. The sequence goes on from JAQWOH010000015.1 coordinate 69,970, forward strand.
GTTCATAAGCGGCGTTCCATGTGGCGAGTTGCTCAGGTGTCAGATTCCTGGGCGTGACCAGTTTCAGGTCACTGTCGGTCATCGTTCTGGCGATGGACATGTCCTGCGTCTTCGCCGGTGTGCCTCGACCTGAATAATCGTCGAACAGCGTTTCCGGTTCCGGAATTGTCACGTCGTCAAACATCGTCAGGTGCTTCGGGCCAGGCTGCCAGTTACGATGAGGCGCCTTGTGCTGGTACATCAGCATGAATGGTTTGTCTTCGTCGCGGTTCTTCAGCCAGTTCAGTGCCAGATCCGTGATGATGTTTGTCGTGTAGCCTGTGTGTTTGACGAACCTGCCGTTCTTGCGCATCGGTGGGTTGTAGTACGGTCCCTGACCGATCAGGACTTCGCTGTAATCATAACCCTGCGGCGGCATGTGTTCGCCCAGATGCCATTTCCCGATCACGGCTGTTTCGTATCCCACTTTTTGCAGCAGCTTCGGGAAGGTCTGCTGATGGCCGTCGAAGGAATTTCCATTCACCAGAAATCCGTTCTGATGCGAGTATTTGCCAGTCTGAATGACGGCTCGACAGGGTCCGCAGATGCTGTTCGGCACGTAGCATCTGTTAAACAGCATGCCCCTTTCAGCGATGCGGTCGATGTTGGGTGTGACGTTCAGCTTCGATCCGTAAGCACTGATCGACTGATACGCATGGTCGTCCGTGAAAATGAACAGAATGTTGGGGCGGTCAGTCGCTGCACAATGTCGGGCAGTGCACAGGACCAGAATCAGAATTCCGAAGAATTGGCGAGCCATAGTGATTCTCACTGACATGAGGTATAACGCGACACCGCTTTAGGTGTTTTGAGTGGCAGAATGCAGATGACACGATCCGGGTGACAACTGTTATTCTCTTCTACCGAAGTCTTCTCTGAAATCAACTGGCTAAGCGAGCAGCAGCCTGCTTGCTGGAAATTCGATATGAAAAAACTATCGCGAACAGCAGTCATTGTCTCTTTTCTGATGACCTGCGCGGTCGCTGATGACTGGCCTCAATGGGGAGGCCCTCAGGGGGATATCGTCTGGAGAGAAAGCGGCATCGTGGACACGCTGCCAACGGATGGATTATTGCCGCGAGCCTGGTCGGTGCCTGTGGGCGAAGGTTATTCCGGTCCGGCAGTTGCTGATGGCAAGGTTTACCTGACAGACAGAATCCTTGCTGACCGCAATGAACGCGTTTTGTGTTTCGACGCAGAATCCGGTAAGCAGCTGTGGATGCAGGAATATCCCGCTCGGTATACCGTCAGTTACCCGGCGGGACCTCGAGCAACTCCCGTTGTTGACGACGGTCGAGTGTATACGATTGGAGCGGTAGGCCACATGTTCTGTCTGGACGCAGCCACGGGCGACCAGATCTGGAGGTCCGATTTTCAGGCCGACTACGGAACGGAACTGCCGAACTGGGGCATGGCGGCGTCGCCGATGGTTGATGGTGATAAATTGATCACTCTGGTCGGAGGCAGTGACGGAGCTCTTGTCGTGGCGTTCGACAAGGTGACTGGGAAAGAGATCTGGCGTTCGCTGGACGACAGTGCGGTCGGGTATTGTCCGCCTGTGATTCTGGAATTCGGCGGACGACGACAGTTGATCATCTGGCATCCAACGGCCATTTCGGCGCTGGATCCGGAGACAGGCGGCGTTATCTGGGAAGTTCCCTGGACGATCAGGTATGGTCTGAGCATTCCGATGCCGCGCCAAGTGGACAATCATCTTTTTCTGACCGCGTTTTACGACGGCCCAATGATGTTAAAGGTCGGCGCTGACACCGCAAAGGTCGTCTGGCGGGGCAAGGGGACCAGCGAACAGGATACGGACGGACTGCATTCGATCATGCCGACACCGTGGGTTGATCGTAATAACATATTCGGTGTGTGCAGCTACGGTCAGCTGCGAGGCCTTAACACCAAAACGGGTGATCGTCTGTGGGAGACCCTGGATGCTACGGGCAGCGGGCGATGGTGGAATGCATTTATCATTCCTCATCAACCTGATGCTCAGGGGCAACCAGCTCGCAACAGATTTTTTCTGCACAACGAGCAGGGTGATCTGATCATCGCTGAACTCACAGCAGACGGCTACAACGAACTCAGCCGCGCCAGGCTTGTCGAGCCGACTCGCAAGGTGCAACGTCGAATGACCATCTGGTCGCACCCGGCCTTCGCCATGAAAAGTGTGTTTGCACGGAACGACAAAGCACTGGTGCGAGTGAGTCTGGCCGCTACGGAGGCAGCACGGTAGGACCGACTGTTTTCCGCCGCGAGTCTTGGCATTTCCTTACCCGACGTGTTGTTTCTGTTTACAAAGTTATGTGGTACCAGTTTCTTTCCAATAAACGCATTGGCAGTTCGCGGCCCGCAACGATTGAACGCGATGCGTCGCGGTCGGAGTTTCACAAAGATTACGATCGCATCATATTCAGCAGCGCGTTTCGCCGGCTGAGTGACAAGACTCAGGTCGTACCGTTTCCCAAGTCGGACTACACGCGACAGCGACTGACGCACAGTCTGGAAGTGTCCTGCGTTGGCCGTTCACTGGCGACAAATGTGTATGAGATGGTTCGCGGAGAGATCGGCGAATTCGTTTCACAGGGGGACTTTGAAGCCATTGTGGCGGCCGCCTGTCTGGCCCATGATATCGGCAATCCGCCATTCGGCCACTTTGGCGAAAAGGCCATCCAGGACTGGGGCAGGGAAGTTCTGCGGGAAGCGAGATTTGATTCGCTGTCTGACGCCGAACGCAGCGATCTGACTTTGTTTGAAGGCAACGCCCAGAGCTTTCGAGTACTGACTCGGTTGCAGATGAGTAATCGTCGTGGTGGCATGCGGCTGACAGCCGCTACGCTCGGCGCACTGGTGAAATATCCCCGGGGAAGTCATGTCGAGGGGACCTCGTGTTACAAAAAACACGGTTGTTTTCATGATGACAGCGAACTGTTTGCCGAAGTGTTTGAAACAGCGGGCCGCTCTGCCGATCAGCTGGGACAATATGGGCGACATCCGCTGGCGCTGTTATCTGAAGCCGGGGACGACATCTGCTATGCCATCATTGATCTGGAAGATGGCTGCAAAGCGGGTCTGATTGGCGAGCCGGACGCGATGGAGATTCTGGAAAATCTGAAGTCGGGAGCGACCGGGTCATCTCACATGCCGGGCGCCGATCGTCTGTCGATGGGGCGCGCGATGGTGATCAACGAGCTGGTCAACCAATGTGCGGAAGTCTTTCAGACTTACATGACCGATATTCTCGATGGCAGCTTTATCGGGTCGTTAATCGACCGGACTCCGGCGGCGACTGACTACAGTGCTGCGAAGAAAATTTCGCTGCAGCATGTCTTTAACAGTGAACGTGTTCTGGAACTGGAAGCGGCCGGCTATAAGGCTATTCAGGGATTGATGAATATTCTTGTAACGGCGGCCCTGACGGATTCAGCCAGCGGGTTCGATCTTCACATCAGAAAGCTGACGAATCTTCGGATTGATGGAGAACAGTCCATCTATCAAAAACTGCTGGCCTGCACAGACAAAGTCAGTGGTATGACGGATCGTTACTGTGTTGAATTATTTCGAAAACTGTCCGGACATGCACGGATCTGATGAGGCTGGTGTCGCATGCCATTCGGCGAGTCTGTTTGACGAAAGTCCTTTACAAAGAGCTTGAAATGGTGTGCTCCACTTTGCATCGCGTGTTTTCTGCTGCGATTGTTCTGTCTGTCTTTGTCGTCGGCTGCGGGCCACCAGCTCGACCTGTTGAGGAAATCACGACTGTTCCCGAGGAGATTCCGGCAGCAGCTCCAATGGCAGTTGGCCAGAACGACTGGCCATGGTGGCGGGGAGCTGGTCGCAGTAATGTCGCGGCCTGTAAGACCGCTCCCACAAAATGGAGCGAATCCGCGAACGTTGTCTGGAAACAATCTGTTCCCGGACGAGGTCACGGATCGCCCACTGTCGCTGCTGACAGGGTCTTCCTGTGTACGGCTGATGAAGCGGCCGCGAAGCAGTACGTCGTGTGTTTCAGTCGCGAGACGGGTAAACAACTGTGGCAGACGGAAGTTCATTCGGGCGGTCTGCCGGATCGAGGTGGCATGCATCCGAAGAGTACTCATGCGAACTGCACGGTCGCCTGTGACGGTACGTCCTTGTTTGTCGGGTTTCTGCACAGCGAACACGTGCAGGCAACCAGCCTGACTCTGGACGGAGACATTCGCTGGCAAACGGAAGTCGGGTATTTTGTGCCGAAGTTCGGATATGCGGCATCACCCTGTCTGTTCGAATCTCTGGTGATTTATTCGGGTGACAATCGCGGCGGAGGTTTTCTGGCGGCTGTACATCGTGACACCGGAGACCTGGTTTGGCGAAAGGCACGTAACGATGTGGATACGTATTCGTCGGCCATCGTCGCAGACATTGGTGGCCAATCTCAACTCCTTATCAGCGGCGATGACCGGGTGGCGGCGTACGATCCGTTGACAGGCGAGGATCTCTGGAGCTGCCCTGGCACCGCTTCGGCGACCTGCGGCACGGTTGTCTGGAAAGATAATCTGGTTTTCGCCAGCGGTGGCTATCCGGCTCGGCAGACCATCTGTATTGATGGGAAATCAGGAAACAAGGTCTGGGAGGACGGTGTGAAGTGTTACGAGCAGTCGATGCTGATCGTTGGTGATCACCTGTATGCGGTGACGGACGACGGTATTGCGATGTGCTGGGAGGCGGCGACGGGAGCTCGTCAGTGGCGGCAGCGACTGAGCGGTCCGGTCAGCGCTTCACCGGTACTGGTCGGCAATCTGATCTATGCCACCAACGAAGCCGGCACGACCTGGGTTTTTGAAGCGAATCCCGAAGCGTACAGACAGGTGGCTCAGAATCGGCTGGGATCGGAAGCGTTTGCGTCCTTCGCTGTCTGCAACGAACAGCTATTCGCGCGAGTCGCTGCCGGGAACGGCCCGCCACGTCAGGAGTTCCTGTACTGCATCGGAGAAACTACGGCAGCGGCGAAGTGACGAACTTTTCTTGAACGCTGTTACGTCGATGAGCTGATGCAGGATCTGGTCGTTATCGTAAGCAGGGGCGTGATGTTCACGTAAATCTTCAGCAGACGGCAAAAGCTCCGCCGTACTCCTTCCCATTCGTATTTCGGAGAATGAAGCTCATGTCCGCAGTACTTCACGATCACATTACCAATATTCGCGGCCAGTTCCCGGCGCTCGCTCGCAGAGCGGGTGAACGGACCGCTGCTTTTTTCGACGGTCCGGCCGGGACTCAGGTGCCGCAATGTGTGATCGATGCTGTCAGCGAGTACTTCGTTCAGCACAACGCCAATCATGGAGGCCTGTTTGCGACCAGCCGAGAAAGTGATGCCGTGCTGGCCAGAGCTCATCAGGCCGTGGCGGATCTGCTGGGCAGCGATGATCCGGGCACCGTCTCATTCGGTCCGAACATGACAACGCTGACGCTGTCGCTGTCTCGTGCTCTAGCCCGCACGTGGAGTTCCGGAGACGAGGTTATCGTCAGTCGTCTTGACCATGACGCCAACTTCACACCGTGGGTCCTTGCTGCTGCTGACGCCGGCGCAACCGTGCGGTACATAGATGTTGATCCCGTTGACTGCACCATGGACCTTGACGATTTCAAGGCGAAACTGAACGATCGGACCCGGCTGGTGGCGGTCGGGTGTGCGTCTAATGCTGTTGGCTCCGTTAATCCGGTGAAGGAAATCTGCCGACTGTCGCGTAGTGCCGGCGCACTGACGTTTCTTGACGCCGTGCATTTTGCTCCGCACAGCCTGATTGACGTCCATGATTTGGGTTGTGATTTTCTGGCGTGTTCTGCGTACAAGTTCTTCGGTCCGCATGTGGGAATCCTGTGGGGGCGGCGGCCACTGCTGGAAGAATTGTCGGCGTACAAGCTGCGTCCGGCAGCAGACACGCTGCCGGACAAATGGATGACGGGCACTCAGAATCACGAATGTATCGCCGGCACACTGGCTGCCGTCGAATATCTGGCCGATCTGGGCCGCACGGTGGCCGATGATGAAACGCTGTCGCGTCGTAGCTCGCTGGTATACGCCTATCAGGCGATCATGGAATACGAACAGCAACTGATCTGGCATTTGATCGAGGGTCTACGTTCACTGGAATCGTATCGCTTGTGGGGCATCGATGATTCACTCCGACACGCCGAACGGCTGCCTACGATTTCGATCACTCACTCACAACGTAAGCCGGTCGACATCGCTGAGGAACTGGGGCGTCAGGGACTCTTTGTCTGGCACGGAAATTATTATGCTCAGCCACTGACCGAACGGCTTGGACTGGAACCGGACGGTATGATTCGCGTCGGAGTGGTTCATTACAACACGCTTGAAGAGGTGGATCGACTACTTACGGCGCTACGGAATCCTGCGTGACCGTCTTTCCCCCTCTGTGGTAGTCGTCGAGCTTGAAATGGTCAGTCTGCGGGACATAACATGTTGGCTCTACATCCCACGTGACATGGCTCGTCTGATGTTAGGGTCGTCAGGCCGAAGTGCCCGTGCTCGTTGAAGGTGCCGTCTGGCATCTGCATGTCGCCCCTCTTGGTGGTATATCTCAGACAAAGCAGCGTGGGCCTCGAAGAGATTGGGATCCGTGATCAATGCTTGGTTGATGCATTCGACTGCTTTCCGGACGTTGCCCATTCTGAGATATGAGGCACCCAGGTTCTGGTGTGCTTTGGCGTACTGTGGATTTACACGAACTGACTGCTCAAAAGTTTCTGCGGCCTTTTGAAAATCACCGTCTGCAAGAAAACAATTGCCCAGATTATAGTGGGCCTGCCAGTGTAACCTGTCGCATTCAGTCGCCTGTTGATAATGATCTTTTGCCCGGGTGTTGTCGTGTTGCCTGTGGAAAGCCAGGCCCGCCAGGTAATGAGTTTCAGCGTCGTCCGGAAGGTTTTTGAGAGCCTCCAGAGCCAGCCGGTCTGCTTCTTCGAACTTTCCGGCCCAACCCAGAACCTGAGAGAGTTTCCTCAGTGCCAGCGCATGGTCGCGCAGATTGAGACCACCTTCAACACGATCTGCGATTTCCTGTCGTGCAGCCTGGTTCCATGCCACACCGGGATTAAGAACCTGCCTGTCAATCAGTTCGTCTACCAGCAGCCGGCCCAGTAATTTGTTGCCTTCAATTGTCGGGTGGACGTGATCGAGGAACTGTTCGGCCCCTGGCACTCCACCTTCGTTGTGCGATTCCAAAACCGCTGAGAACGGAATCAGTCTGCAGCCGCGTTCGCTGGCGACATTTATTAGAGTCTGCTGAATCGACGAAAGGGCTCGCAGCGGACAGACGTCTTCGTCGCGTGCCCGTACAAACGCTGCCATGGCCTGGTCCCGCTGTTCCGTCGCCCACAGGACACGTCCACGTTCGTAATGCAGGTGTGCGAATCTGTCGTCAATTTCAATGGCCCGATCGAGCAGTGCCAGCGCAGCTTGTGTTTCGCCAGACGTCATCGCGGTCAGCGACTGGGTGACAAGTTCATGAATGCGCCGGAACTCGTCTTCAGATAAGTCTGATCGATGCTGACTCTTGAATGGTGAGCAGTCTTTCAGATTTGACGCAGGGTCGACAAAGATCACGTCCGCTCCGGCTGATGCGGCGATGTCAACGATCCGATGCAGTGATTCTTCGAAGTGCACCACGACCTGTGTCTGAAAAACTTCGTTTCGTTCATACGACTGCGGGCCAACAGTCCGGTCAAGAATGGCTTCAATGTCGGACGACATCGTTGTCGCATTCTCGCGATGCAGAGTTTGACTGGTTGCGATGGTGTCGCAGAGTCGACGTGCTGTTGAGTAGACTCGAGTGCGGCTCAGCAATGAGCCGATATTGCGAATCAATTCCGGGGTGGCGTGGATGTTCCGGTACGTGCGATGTTCCAGAAATTCATTATGTCCGGTGTAGCAAATGAAGAGGTCAGGTTCATAGTCGACAAGCTCTTCCATCAGTCGTGCAACGCGGTAACTGGCGTAACTGACTCCCCCCGCATTGATGACTTCGTACCTTCCTTTCGGGTCCGCTGCAGCAGAAAACTCCCGCAACCACCCAGCAAATGACGTTGTGTCGTCGTACGGACGGCCAAATGTTGTTGAACCGCCCAGGCAGAAGATGCGTGTCGTGCCGGTCTCTTTAGGCTGTGAGAATGACTGTTTGTTGAAGAGATTAAGCTTGTTCCGCGAAGTTGTAAACCGGACCGTTCCGTCAGACTGTTGTTGTTCTTCGAACAGCGGACTCCATGCGGCAAAGCCGACGTACGAATCCTGTTCGTAAAAAATCGGCTGGACTCCCGCGAACAGCAACACCGCTTCCGCAACAACAAGTGACGCGATCGTGGCTGTCAGTGAGAACAGAAGCTTCTTCCACAGCAGCAGCGGGCGCCCGCGTCGCTGAATTTCTTCACGAATGGCCATAGGGATTGTCGGCGTCCGAAGTGGGAGCATTTAGCCCGCTGCCGTTGAGCAGGTGCTTCGACTTTATCCCGCACCTGATTCGGATTCAAGATTGAACAGAATTCGTGCCTGAATCTCTGTTGCACAACCGCGCGGCTGCACGAAACCGCTGTGACAGGCGCCTCTGCGGTCAGCGAAATGAATTTGTTGTCTGTTTCACCTGAGCGTGGTCAACGGCGCTGCCGTTCACCGGAAACGAAAACGGTGCCAGCCACCATTCTTCGGTAAAGCTGGCCGATTCGCCCGGCGCTAGTCTTTCACGCGGTCCGATGGGTTCCAGTTCTACCATTTCCCGGTCCGGATACCAGACAGAAATTGTCAGGCCTGCCGCTTCGTTGTACACCCGGTCCGGGTATGTTCTGAAGCGTTTCAGAAACAACAGGTTGTTTGGCGCCAGATAGATTATCTCGCCGGCGTAGCTGTCGAACCCCAGTTTTGGTTTGCGTGGTGTGGGGTGGATTTCCAGCGAATTGTTCTTCAGTCGAATGTTGGGATCTTCCGGTTTGGCATTGATGACCCCGCTTTCCTCGTACATTACATATTTTTCGGGAAACCGGCTGTGTGGTGGATGACCGGGGGCAGTCAGTGGAATCACACAGATTCCTTTGCCGACTGCAAACGTTCGGCTCCAGTGACACCACTCCCGGGGCTGCTGCGACACGTTGACGATGGTCTGACGACATTCCAGCAGGCTTGATTTCCTGTGCAGGTTAAAGTCACGGATCAGCTGCACGCCGGTGGCCGGGTCCTGCTGACTTGTCAGCCTTGCAGAGCGTTCCCCCGTGATTTCAGCGTGCCATTCTCCGCTCCACAGAACTTCCCGACGGGGAATGATGAATTCGGGCCCGATGTCGAACCGGCCTGCAGATGAATGGCGTTTGTCACCCGGCTTCCATTGTTTTTCCGCGTCCGACAGATGCAGCACGTTGCTGCCACGATATGAATACTCAAGTATTCGCCCGCCCACTTCCGGACACAGTACGACTCGTATGTTGTCATTCTTCAGCTCAATCGCATTTGCGTAGCCGTGGTACGAAATCGTCTCAGCGGCGTTCACCAGTCCGCTGCAGCAGAGAATCCAAACGGCGCAATACTGTCTCACGGAATACCTGCGGTGGAATCCGGCATACGTTGTCCACATGATTTAATCGGTCTGAACAGAGGGTATGAAACGGTTGTGTCAGAGGACTGCAACTGAGGAAGCCTGCCGGGGTGCGAAACATCGGTGCGTTTCGGCGTTACCGAATGATTCAGCGTAGCAGGGAGTACTTCAGAACGGCACTGAACGAACCATCCTTTTGTGGACAAGGCCCGATAATCGAGCGGACGCCTGGAAGCGACTGACGTGTCTGTCCGGACGTGCGACCGGACTTTCACACAGTGGCAATGACAGAAGGGTCTGTCTCAGGTTTTACGACGACACTCGGGTCAGCAATCGGTTACGGGCGCGGGCCGCCACTGATCTGTAATACCAAGCAGGTCCAGCATCCTTGTCCGCAGGGTAACCATCAGCGGGTCACTGCCTCGACTCCGTCGGGCACCAGGGTCAATTTCAATGGCTTCACCAATGTGGATGTCAACGTGCAGATCATTGTAAAGCGTTACCTTGTCGGTGATTTCTTCTTCCAGACGTTCAACCGTTTCGAACAGTCGATGGTTGAGACGATCCGGGTCAGTGCTGGGATCGAGGTAGCCTTTCGGGTGCAATGACATTGACTGTGCATAGTACAGGTCTGTCAGCTGTCGCCAGCGGCGCTGCTTTTCAGGTGTGTCCACTTTATTGGTCACCATGTCGGCAAGAATAGCGGTCCGCAGGTCTTTGACTCGCGCGATAATGTCGCCCGTGCGAGTCTTCCCCAGCCACTCGGCTTCGTAGGTCTGCAGGATCAGGTTTGCCAGATCCGCGATCCGCTGTTCCACATCTCCGGCCTTTGCGTGTCCCAGCCACTGTACCTCACGAGTGCTTTGCAGCGCCCGACGAATGCGTTCGATGCGGTCAATGAGTGGCAGCTGCTGCTGCGTCTGCCAGAAGAGCCGTCGCTCCAGTCGCGCGACGACCGGGCTCAGACATGTCTGCGGATCGGCGCGATGTTCGTATCGAAAAGCGACAGGGTGAATGACGACTTTTGACTCGGGATGAGCTTTGGAACGTTTCTTCGCCGCAGCTCGGGCGACAAAGGACGTGCCTTCCATCAGTGACATCAGACGATCGTTTGCTGCTGAAATGCCACCTTCCGGGAAGATAATCAGCGGACGTTCCGCCGTTGCAACAATACCGATGGCCGTGTCCAGCGCCTTACGGTCCAGGCCCTCGCGGTACACGCTGAACCCGCCAACGCGGTGGCACACAAAAGCTTCCAGCCAGTTCTGCTTGAACACATGCCAACTGGCCATCGCGAAGGCGTGACACTTTGCCTCCGTTGTGATGGCGCCACTTATCAGAGGATCGGACAGTCGCGCGTGGTTGGGACACAGGATAATCCCGCGTCCGGCGTCCAGTGACTCACGCAGATGGGCCAGTCCGTGACATTTCCAGCCGGTAATACCAAAGCGATTACGCAACAGTCGAGGCAGATAGCGACCAACGGCCCACGACCAGAACCGACCCCGGTAGGGTGGCACAAATTCGTAGGGTTCGTCAAAAACAACCTTTTGCATTCCGTTGCTTCCAAAGGCAGATCGACGGCTCGAAGCGGAAATATGAAATTGATAAACAGAACAAAGAGCGAAACGATGCGTTGTCTCACATCGTATAACCAAAAACATTACCGCGCGAACCGGATTGACGTGTCAGACGGGTTCAGCGGCGATATCTAGTATTCGCGACGGAGTCTACGCAATTCCACACAATTTACGAGACCCCCCGTCCCCTATTCTGCACGTTATCAGAGGACCTGACATCGCCTGCAATTTCCGGTTCCTTATTGGCGTTCCCACACAGCCGGAAGTTGTCTGGAGCCCTGTCCGTATGTCTGCGAAACGACAAATCCGCTGGCCTGAGACATGTAGAAGATGCGACCATTTGAGACGACAGCTCCCAGACACTCTCGAGAGTCAATCGCCGGACCGGTCGAAACCAGCTTGCCACCGCTGGAAAGATCAATCATGTCCATATTCGCGCCCAGAACGTATGGTTCTGACAGCGTAAAACGGCAGCAGGCGTAATTGTGTCCGATGCTGTCGACTACTTTCCCCGTTTGCCGATCGAAGACATTGCCCTTACCACGAAGTGCGTTGGAGAAGATGAATTTTTCTCCGACGGTGACCACGTTCAAAGCCGATGTGACTGGATCTGACTGCCAGGCCAGCGACCCGTCGTCGGCGTTCAGGCACCACACGAACCGATCATCGGTCCCTTCTTTGGCACGGTTGAATCCGCCGATGTATATACGTCCATCACGAGCGCTCAGCGTACACTTCGACGTGACGTAATAGTCAGTCGTCTGCCAGATGACGTCACCGGTGGCCGGTTCGATGCAGGCCGTCAGCCCGTTGTTATTGTCCGGCAGCCCGCGGCGTCTGCGTTGGCTGGCAGCGTAACCAAAGAACACCGAATAGTAGAGTTTTCCATCCAGAATACAGATGCCACAATCGTTGCCGCCCCGGCCGTATTCCGAAAAATCTTTTTCCCAGACAATCTTACCCGTGTCCAGGTCCCACGCCCAAACTCGCGGATGATGGTCTTTCGGGTAGTACGGGTTGTCGTTCGAATAGATCCAGCTCATCACCTCGCGACCATCGCGTTCCACGGGTTGTCCGCGGAATACGAACGGCTTTTCTGTTCCCTGAGCGGCGTACTCACCAGAACCCGATGCGTAGATGGCAACATTGCCGTGTACGACCGGTGGAAACTGACGGCTCCAGCTGGGTGATCCTGTGAACGGAGCTTCCCACAGCAGCTTTCCTGTGGACGCATCCAGGCAGCGCATCTGCGACTGTTTCAGTCCACCCTGCGGCACAATCAGCTTGCCGTCGATGTACAGTGGCGAGGTAAACGACAGGTAGACGTCGGGCCAATAGCGTCGCCACAGCAGGCGGCCGGTGTCCTGTTCAACAGCAATGATCTGACCCTCGGCGGTGTGCATGTACAGTCGTCCTCCGCCGCACACCGGCAGATGCTTGACAGTGCCTTCCAGTCGCCGTGCCCATCGCATACGCAGTGGCGGTGCCAGTCCCTGATCGTTGGCGTTTGTGCCGCTGAAGTCCCCGTAGTTTGTATACCAGTCGAACTTTGCGGCAGACAGTGGGCCTTTCAGAGGACTGCGGATCTGTGACACCTGCAGATCGGTGTCGGGCAGTAGAGCGCTGCCGCCTGTGCCGAGAATGTAAAGATACCCGTCTTCACACGGTACGTAAATCCGACCGTCCGCGATCGCAACGGGAGCCGTAATCGGCGCACCGAATGCCGTCGCAAATGACGTCGGCTCACCGTCACCCAGGGGCACGATGTGCAGCTGGCCGTCGAGTCCACCATACACCGCGTGGTGGCGAGTCAACACAGGAGGACAAATGGCGCCGGCTGCGCACAAGGCTTCAGGCTGCTCATTTCCGGCGGTATGCCGACAGAGTCCAACACCGTATTCCGGTCGGATACGGTAAACGTCGTCGCCACGAACGGCGACCGACGTGAAGCTCAGCAGTCCGTGGCGGTCAATTGATGTTTCGGTCCCTGCCACAAAACTCGTTTCGATTTCGTCGTCGGCGAGCTTCATTATTTCCACGCGGCCTGCGTTGTCACGGCGATGCCACTGCACGTACACATTGCCGGCGGCGTCGGCACACTGGCCGAATGTTGCAGGAAACTCTTTGCCGGCGTACGAAGGGATTTCAGCCACAGTGCGCAACTTCGGGCTGTCGCCGGCGTCATCCAGAAAAATTGTGCGTCCGCCAGCCGGCATTACGATCGTTTTGCCTGCCAGGCAGATATCACGTGAACATACGAAGTGATCACGCCACGTGACACGATCGCCGCGAAACGCGACCCAGTCTTCGCCCTTCCAGCGATCGCCGTCAAACCCCACCACCTCTTTCACGAAATCCCAGGTCCAGGTGACGTCGCCTTCTTTGGTGACCGCGTAGACTTGCGCGCCAAGCGTAGCAAAATAAACGCGGTCTGCTCCCACAACGGGGGCTGCAAATATGGGTTCAGCACAATCAATTACATTGACAACTGCCCCGCTGTCGCAGTTCAGTACATAATATTTTCCCGCCATCGTGCCAACGTGTATGTACCTGCCGACGACCGCCGGGGCCGCAATATTGTTGCAGTTGCCTGAGCCTCCATGTGTCGCAAACTTCCACACAACCTGCTGCGTATTCGTGTCGATGGCGAAAACGACGCCCGACGCATCCACCACAAACGCTTTTCCGTTGCTTACTACCGGTGCGGCCAGAACAGCATCGGTCAGCGGAACGGCGGCGACCAGTCCGAGCTGCCCAGGCAACACAACGTGAGGTGCGTTTCCCGAATGCTGCGCATCTCCCTGTAACTGCGTCCAGTCGTCTGCTGTTCCCGGCAGTGAAATGCCGGTGATACACAGACAGGAGAAAAAAAACGTCTGATACTGGTTTGTCCCGATCATGGCGATTGCTCACTGCATTTGACTGATTGAATAGGTGATCATTGTACTCTGCTGTCGCACAGCGATGTCAGTCACATGCCCGAATAGTGGGGCCGGCGTGCGTTTTTCTCCTGTCATGTTATGCTGGAATCATTCCGTTCACCATGCCGGTGGTCTGCCAGCTGCATCACTGTGCCGAATCAAAACGAGTAGGCTCCGGGATTGTTTTTCAGCAGCCTCTGGTCAATTTGTCACTGATACTGTGATACTGAATTCGCGACGACAAATTAACGGTGGCAGACAACAGGAGGCTGACCATGAAGCGAATGATTCTTACGCTGTTGACTGCACACGTTCTCTGCGGTCACGATGTTATCGCTCAGGACCTGACGTGCCTGTCGGACGATCAGAGGGCCAGTGCGAAGTTGTATACTCAGCTGCAACAGCAGGCCTATAAGGCACTTGAGCGTCGTGCCACTGTGTACGAACAGTTGAAGACGCCGGAACAGATTCATGCGTATCAGGAGAAACTGCGTGGTTTCTTTATCACCCAGCTGGGTGGGTTGCCGGAACGAACACCCCTGAATGCACGCACGGTACGGACCATTCTGGCCGACGGTTACCGCATTGAAAACGTGATTTTCGACAGTCAGGCGAATCATCACATCACCGCCAATCTTTATCTTCCTGACAGCGCATCTGCGGTTCCTGGTGTTGTGGTTTCCAGTGGACACAGTCGTACTGCCAAGACAGCCGATTACAACCAGCGTTTCGGCATCATGATGGCCAGACAGGGCATGGCGGCACTGTGTTTCGATCCCATTGGACAGGGTGAGCGTTCGCAGATTCTGAACGGTAGCGGCCAGCCGCAGTATCAGGGAACAACCACTGAACATTTCATGGTCGGCGTCGGCTCTATTCTTGTCGGACGTAACACCGCTCGATATCGCGTCTGGGATGCGATGCGCTCGATCGACTATCTTGCCAGTCGGTCGGAAGTCGATTCGGAACGCATAGGTTTCAGTGGCTGTTCGGGGGGCGGAACGGTCACCAGCTATGTGATGGCGCTCGACGACCGTGTTGCCTGTGCCGCACCCGCCTGTTATCTGACGACGTTTCGGCATTTGATTGACACTGTCGGCCCGCAGGATGCTGAACAGAACGTCTTTGGCCAAATTGCCTTCGGGCTGGATCATCCGGACTATGTGTTGTTGCGTGCTCCCCGGCCAACGTTGATCAGCTCAACGACCGGTGACTACTTTAGTATTGCTGGAGCATGGGAAAACTATCGCCAGGCAAAACGCATTTATGCCAGACTGGGTTTTCCCGAACGAGTAGATCTGGTGGAAGTCGAAGGTAAACACGGGGTGCATCCGCAAAACCTGGCGACGATTGCTCACTGGATGAAACGCTGGTTGCTGGACAACGACGAACCTGTCGCGGCAGTCGAACTGACGACGCGGCCCGCCAGCGACCTGTTGTGTCTCGAATCCGGTCAGGTACTGACTCTGCCGAACGAACGGTCTGTCTTTGACCTGAATGCCGAATACGAAGCAAAGCTGGCGAAGCAGCGGAAAGAGGTGTGGCAGACGGCACGTCGCGAAGATATGACAGGCGAAATTCGAAAGCTTCTTGGCGTTCGCCCGAATTCTGAATTGGAGCCACCGCAGTTTAAAGACCTGGGTCGACTTCAGCGTGATCACTATCACATCGACAAATTGGTGCTCCGCACCGATTCCGCCGTGCCATTGCCGGGGCTTACGTTTCATCCGCCGGTACCCGTCGACGACGCCTATCTGTATCTGCACGATAGCGGCAAGCTGGGAGATTCCGGTGCAGACGGCCCCATCGAGCAACTTATCGACGAAGGATACGCTGTTGTGACGGTCGACCTGAGCGGACAGGGCGAAACCGCTTTCGGCAAACGCGACCCGCTGCTGACGGACTGGAAGACGTATTATCTCAGTTACCTGCTGGGCAAACCACTGCTCGGCATTCGCGTTGAAGATGCTTTGGCTGCCGGCGATTTCGTGGCGTACTATCAAAAAAAGCGAGACGCTCCGCGTAAGGTTCATCTTGTTGGCGTCGGTCAGGCCGGCATTGTCGCATTACATGCAGCGGCGCTGAATCCGGATCTGTTCACGACCGTAACTCTCCGCAACATGCCACGCACATGGGCGTCCGTCGTCCGTCAGAATGCCCCAGCCGGACAACTTGACAGTACCGTCCACGGTGCGCTTCGAATTTACGATCTGCCGGACCTTGTACGTCTGGCCGGTGAGGATAAGGTGCATTTCGAGGACCGGTGATTGGCATCGCAGTGATCTGAGACGCAGCGACCGCTCGGCGTGACTGTCTTCTTCCGCGTGCGACAGAGCGCTGGTCGACGCCGTCACCAGCGTCCTGTGAAGTCGAAGGATCGACTCCGTAATACTCGAACAGCAGATGGTTCAGCCGGACGACGTCAGCAAACAGACCAGCAACGCGTTTACGAGCGCAGGTGACGAACTCTGGTGGTTTCGATCACCTACAGCACGGACTCTGTCAGCAGAGTGTTCTTGACATCTGAAGTGACCTTCCTCCGCGGAAGGTGCCAGATTCCAATTCGGATCCGGCGTGAAATTTATTGCCGATAATACGGTTTCCGCTGCTGGTGGCCGGTCGTTCAATGAGCTGTGTGGATGAACCACATTGTAATGACGCCTGCAGCGTTCTGTCAGAACTCGAGCTTCCGGAAGAGTGTCCAACCGCTCTGCGTTAAGCAACTTGTTACGCAGATTTCCGTTGAGGGATTCGATAGATCCGTTTTTCCATGGACTCCCGGGTTCAATAAACAATGTCTGTACGCCGACGCGATCCAGCCAGTCTCGAACACACCCTGCTGTAATAACGACCGTATGACGTTGCTCGCTCGGTCATCCGACGAACCAGACGTGGTTCGTTTTCCGCAACAGGAGTCTGACGACGCTGAGTGGACCGAGGCCACGACACGCACGACGTTCTGAGACCCGGTCATGCCACAGAGTGTCACGCACATGATCGACCGTACGACGACGCTTCAACGGGCTCAGGAGTTTCCCGACGCGGCTTCCCGCAGAATCGCCTTGTCCAGCTCTGCCTCGGGCACCAGCTTCTTCAATCGTGCGTTCTGCTTCTCCAGCTCCTTAAGACGCTTCGTCTGACCGGTCCGGGGCCCGCCGCATTCTTTACGTCAGCGGTAACAGGTATTGTCTGTGACGCCGATCTGCCGACACGCTGTCGCAACGTCCCTGCCCTGCGAAAGCAGGACTTCCGCTTCCCGGAGCTTCTGAATAATCTGTTCTGTCCTGAATCGTTTACGTCGCATCTGCTGTGACCAAAACCTGAGTTTACCACTCAAAGTCCGGTCGCGGTTAATGGAGGCAGGCACTGCGACGTGTTCGGCGTGAACGGCGGTCGTCTGTTTCGATCGTCGTGTCAGCAGTCGGTAATGCGAACTCCTGGCTCTTCACGCGGCGGTGGTTTGTCTGCATAAGAATTGCCACGATGCTGCATGAAGAATCTCATGAAGTCGATCAGCCCGGAAAAACGGCAGCGCTCGTCCACATAGCGTTCGATTACATAGAAGGCGAAAAAGTAGAAACGACAGAAGCCCCAGACGGTCGTGCACAACAGGAAGGCGTTGCGCCAGCCCGGCATCGACAGTACCAGCAGCGCAGCCGACATCAGACCACACAGCAGAAACAGAAATCCTTTGATACAGATCAGACGTGGATTGGTGAGATCAGCCATTTCGTGCTCTACATGCTGTCTATCGGAGGCCAGTGCCATTTCTATAACAAAGGAGCGGCGGGAGTCTCAGTTTTGTCTGGCTGAGTTCCGGTCATCGTATTTTTCTTGGGCGGATGTGTCCCGAATAAACTGGCGTACACCAGGTAGAACGTGGGAACCAGAACCAGGACAAGCAGTGTTGACAACAGCAGACCAAAGCACAGGCTGGTTGCCATGGGGATCACAAGCTGTGCCTGAAACGATGTTTCGTTCAGGATCGGCAGCAATCCGGCGATGGTTGTCATGGATGTCAGAAGTACCGGACGAAACCGCCTCTGCCCCGCTTCCAGAACGGCTTCTTTGAGTGGTGTGCCGCTTTGGATTCTGGCGTTAATAAAGTCAACCAGAACGATCGAATCATTCACGACGACTCCGGTGAGTGCCACCAGACCCAGAATGCTGAACAATGTCAGCGGCAGATCCATGAATGCGTGTCCCCAGATGGCGCCGACGATCCCAAACGGTATCACGGCCATGACGACCAGCGGCTGACCGTATGACGTAAATTCCACGGTCAGCAGAACGAAGGTCGCCAGCATCGCCACAGCGAAGCCAATCATCAGACTTTGGACGGACTCCGTATCCTGTTCCTGCTGCCCTTCCCAGCGGATCTGCAGAGTTGGATAGCGATCCAGTAAGTCGGGAATAAATGTCGCCTGCAGAGCTCCCACAATTTCCTTTGCATTTGCTGCTGTTTCGTCCACATCTGTGGAAATTGTAATTGACCGTCGCTGGTCGATCCGATTAATTTCCGAGTATCCTCGCGATACCTTCACGTCCGCGAGTTCCGTAATTGGGCGCTGGATACCATCACCTGCGTCGACTCGGATGTCAGAGAATTTCGCCAGGGACTGACGATCCTCTTCCGGATATCGCACCATCAGTTTCACCTCATGCCGACCGCGCTGCAGCCGCATCACCTCTTCGCCGTAATAGGAAGCCCGCACGGTACGTGCGATGTTGTCCAGAGGAATGCCCATCGATCGGGCATTCTGCTTGCCCGTGAGTTGCAGTTCCCACTTGCCGGGACGTGAATCGTCCGCAATGTCAAACACGCCTTTGAACTTGCTGAGCTCCAGTTTTGCCTCTTCCACGGCGTTCTCAAGATCTTCCATGTCCTCCGTCGGAGCCAGCAGCTTGAATTCGATCGGTTTCCCGCCGGGGCCTCGATTCTGCGACCCAAACGTCAATGTTTCGACCCCCGGAACCTGTCCGACCTCTCTCCGCCATTCGTCAATAATCTCACTACTGCTGGAGGACCGTTCTGTGTTGTCGACCAGTTGTACGTGAACCTTGCCAACATGACCGCCGGAGGACGTCTCACCACCACCGGGGCCACCACCGTCGGTCACCTGCCCAACCATTCGATGCATGACTTTGACCAGCGGGTGGCCTTCGGTCGAATGCCTCTGATTAATACGCTGAATTGCTTCTTCGATGTTCAGCGTTGCATCTTCCGTAATTCGGCTGGGAGTCCCGTCGGGAAAAATGACATTGGCGATGACTTCCGGTGCGTCCAGTTTGGGAAAGAAAATGCTTGGAACCGTGCCATTGCGGACCAGACTGACCGACAGCAGTACCACAGTGATGGCGGAGCTGATCGTGATTGCAGGATTTTCCAGTGAGAACTTCACGATCGGTGTATAGATCCGATAAACGACAAAGTCCAGAATTCGATTGGTGAAGCGATTCAGTCCAGCTGTCAGAAAGAAGGGTTCTTTTTTCCCATGAGCAAGGTGGCAGGGCAGAATGAAAATACTTTCGATCAACGAGATGATCAGCATCGCAATAACAGCCAGTGGCAGCACGGCGAAGAACTTACCCATGATACCCGTCACAAAGAACATCGGCATGAAGGCAAATACAGTTGTCGCAATCGAAGTGGCCACGGACGGAACAACTTCCAGCGTCCCGTCGATGGCAGCCTGCACAAAAGACTTGTTCTGTTGCCGGTGGGAGTAAATGTTCTCACCGATTACAATCGCATCGTCGACGACAATGCCAAGTGCGATCAGGAAGGCAAACAGCGACAGCATGTTCAGTGTCTGGTCGAACTGCCACAGAACGGCACAGGCCCCAAGAACGGAAACCGGAATTCCCAGTGCGACCCAGAACGCCAGACGGAATTCCAGAAACAGTGCCAGCACGATAAATACCAGTACCAGTCCCTGGGCACCGTTACGTTTCAGCAGATCCAGGCGGTCACGAACGTTGATGGCCGCATCACCCCAGGTTTGAAATTCATAACCAGGCGGTAGCTTCTTCGTGGCTATGTATTCGTTCACCGAATCGGCCATGGACAGCAGATCTTCCCGTGCAGCGGCCTTCACTGAGATTGCCAGTCCCGGCAGGCCGTTAATGCGGCTGACGGAGACTGTGTCCACAAACTCGTCTTTGACAACTCCCAGATCGCTGACTGTCAGTGCAATGCCGTCACGTCGAGTGATCAGGGGGATGCGTGAGATTTCCTCGCCCAGGACCTGCTTGTTTTTTCCCCGCAGCAGATATGTTTCGCCATGGTCCCTGATGTTGCCGCCGGGCAGCTCAAGGTTGCGCATACGAATCCGGCGTGCGACGTCAGTCAGCGTCAGCCCGTATTCCCGCAGCGTCTTTTCAGGGATTTCGACATCGATCTGGTACTTGCGCTCGCCCGTAATCTCCGCGACGGAAACCTGCGATATCTGCAACAGGTCCGCTCGCACACGTTCGGTGATTTCGCGCAGCCGCAATTCCGTCGCAGCGGTATCTGAACCTGTGTAGACGACGCCGACTGTGATCGCCGAATTACGAATCGCCACCTGCTGAACCTCGGGCTCTTCGGCAAGGTCCGGGAAGCTGGGGATGCGGTCGACTTCGGACTGAATTTCGTTCAGCACTTTCTGAACGCTGGGCACGTCCGTTTTGACTTCGATAACAACGTTTCCGCCACCTTCACCGGCGACTGACGTCACTTTCTTGACGCCGTCGACCGAACGCACAGCTTCTTCGATCTTCTGACAGATGCCACTTTCGACTTCCTCCGGACTGGCCCCGGGGTAGGGGACGGTGACCAGAACGATTTCAAGTTCGAACTGCGGAAACTCCTCACGGCGCAGCTGAGTTCCGGCGAACAGCCCGAGCGCCAGCAAAGCGACCATGATCGTATTCATGGCCGGTGACTGGCGAATGGCCCACGTGATTACAGACCTCATTCGGTGGGCCCCTTCGCTCTCTGCAGCAACATGCCGTTTTGCGCTGCAGGCAGAGGCGACACGACAACCTGGTCACCCGCCTGCAGACCACTACCGGCTGCCCGAACAAACGCCGCTGGACCCTCAGTATGAACCAGAGAGACCTGTCTGATTTCCAGCCTGCCATCGCGGTCGACCCAGATCTGTTCGCCGGGACGCACGGCTTCGACGGGAAGAAGCAGTAGTGGCACCGGCGACTCGATGGATATCCGGACAGCAACGTGCATGCCGCTCAGGAGCGCAGGCAGACGAATGGTGGCTCGCCCGCCATCGCTGTCGTTGACGCGTGACTTTTGTGGTTGCTCAATCAGAATTCGGCATGGAAAGGTTCGCGTATCACGATCGATTCCTGTGCCTTCAAGTCGAGACGTGTATCCGTCCCAGATGGTTTCGACGCCTTCAAACACAAAGGCTATCTCACACGGTACTGGTGGCAGGTCGACGGGATCGGGCGGAAATTGCATCAGGTCGACTGAATCGACAGAAGCCGCCGGCGTCATGTTGTCGTGCTGTTCCCCGGCTTGTTTACGTTGCGACCAGACCCAGGCCAGCTCTTCACCTCGCAGCTGACATTTTACCTCCATTCGGCTGCCGTCACTGATGTGGACAAGCACATCACCCGACTTGGCGTAATCGCCTTCTTCAATAAGGTCGTCCACGATGCGACCATCCAGCAGCGATTTCACTGTGCATCGCTCTACATCGACCTTTGCTCGTTCCAACTGTGCCTCAAACAATGTCTTGGTCGCTTCCCGCGTTTTTCGTTGCTGGCCAAGCGTCATCAACTGGTTGCGAAGCGTCTGCAGAGAATTACGAGCCGTGAGTTCCAGCTTCATGGCGGATTCCACTTCCGTCTCGTTGGCTGTATTACGTTTGAGCAACGACTGCATTCGTTCCAGATGTTTCTTCTGCAGCAGCCAGTCTTCTTCCGCCAGCCTGATCAGAGCCTGGGTATTCTCCACGTCAATAGAAACGGCCTTGATTTCTTCCCGGACCTGCTGCAGTTCCGCAGACAATCGTTTGACTTCCAGCGAATAGTTGGTTGGGTCAATTTCAAACAACACCTCACCCTTTCCAACAAATGTGCCTCCGCGCGCCCTGTCAGACTTGTGAGTGATGCGACCTTCGACCTCTGCACCAACTGTGACCACGCGATAAGTGGCAGCCTCGCCGTCCGTTTTGACGTCGAAGTGTTTCAGCCCGCCGATGATCTCTTTCGTTTCCACAATAATTGCGGCATCACCATCGTCCGAATTCTGTGTCGGCACATCCGGCTTTTGTCCAAAGAAACGAAATCCCGCCACGCCGGTGGCCAGTATAAGAATCGACACGACAACATTAACAACAGGTTTCACCGACAGTTCTCCAGCCTTATGAATTCTTGTGTCGAGGCATCAGCCCCTGTAACAACACGTTCACCATGTACGCTGCGTATTCGCTTTGTGTATGTCCGGTGGGATGTTTTTCCAGCATGTCCGTTAACATAGCTGGGCCGTGCATCGACGTCAGAATCAACATCGCAGTTGCCTTGAAATCGACATCACGGATCATTCCGCGAGCCGCTGCTCGCCGAAGCCACCCGGACAGCACTCGGATATCCACCAGCGGTGGAGCTTCGTCATATCGGGCAAACAGATCCTTTGGGTCAACTCCGCTCCATCTGAGTACAGACATGCGGTGGCATATGTCCACAAAAAAATCGGCCAGCTCCTCCAGAATCTCAGTCAGCTGAGCATCAAGTGACCGTTCATCCGGACCAGCTTCAACCATCGGAATCCATGAGGCTGGACTGTCCGGAGCGATTGCCGCCAGCAACAGATCCTGTTTGCTGTGAAATCGCTTGAACAGGGCCTGGGCAGATACTCCCAGCTGATCAGCGATGACATCGGTCGGCACGGAAGGACCATGTTTCAGAAAGCACTCTCTGGCTGTCTGCAGAATCTGGTCATCTGAAATTGTACGGGGTCGTGCCATTGTCGTTGCTTTTAAGAGTGTTAGTTACTCGACGGTAACTAATGCCCCGTCCGGAGCCAAGGCAATATTCTCGATATTTGACCATCGGGGTGCACAATGGGCCTGTTCTGCAACTGTTTAGCTGTGAGACAGCGACAATGAGATTCTTTGAGCCATCGATACCCCAATTTGGTGAGACAGCTAACTGAGAAGATCCGACGGGGGCTTCTGTTGAATGCTGAGCAATTCGCCATCGTGTGGACGCCGGATTCTGACATGACGTGACCGAGCCCTGTGGGCATTTGACGTCATCTGGTGTTACCCTGCCGATTCTCGTTTCGATGAAATATATTGCGGGATTACACACGAACCAGTTTGTGTGCAGCAGGGTAGCGACCAACAGGAGTCGTTCGGCAGTTTTTCTGTGTCACGTTGTACCGGCCGCGAGGCTGTGCCGCGAGAGGAAAATTATCATGTTGAAATGGCTGAAAATCGTGACGGGCTGTGTGGTTATTGCGCCAGGGTTTGCAGTGTGGCACACAGCTCCCCTGGCGAACCCCGGCGGGATATCCGAAGCGGCAGATCCGGATCGCTATGCCCCTCGTCAGGTGCTCCGGCAGCCGATTCGTCCGATCACTAATCCGGTGATCGTTGCGGCTGCAGAAACAGATACGGCCGCGAATGAGCTGGTTATCGGCGTGGAGGTTAACGGGGCTGCCCGAGCGTATCCGATCAACCAGCTGACGGGGCCACAACGAGAAATCATCAACGACGTGCTGGGGGGCACGGCGATCGCCGCGACATGGTGACACCTGTGCCACAATGGCGTCGTGTACGTCAGAGAAGTTGATGGCCGGTCACTCACACTGCAGGTGTCCGGAAAACTATGGATGAGAAGCCTTGTGATGTCGGATGTGGAAACGAAGACGGAATGGTCGCATCTGCTGGGCCGAGGAATGGCTGGAAAGCTGAAGGGGCGTGAACTGAAGCCGGTCATCACGGACATGGTAACGTGGTCTGTCTGGAAGGATCAGTATCCGGACACGACGGTGCTGGACATGAGCCGAACCTCTCGCGAATACACCCGGCTGTTCTACCGTGACCCCGACCGGTTTGTCTTTGGATTTGAAGTCAACGGCCAGGCCTTTGCTCTGCCGATGACGGACATGAGGGCAAATCCTGTGCATCAGTTTTTCACTGGGAAAACACCATTGCTGGCCACATTCGACAGAGCTGGCGCTGTGACTCACCTGTTTGGGCGACGCGTCGATGGTCGCGTGCTGGATTTTGAACAGGTGAGCGATTTGACGATGATGGACCAACAGACGTCCAGTCACTGGAACCGATTGGACGGAAGTTGCGTAAAAGGCGAATTGCGGGGTAAAATGCTGGAACAACGAGTCGGCATTATGTCTTTCCGCAACGCGTGGCTGAATTTCCATCCGGACTCTCAGAACGTCCGCTTCTAAGCCATAAAAGCCTGTCGTGGTGTTATTCGGTCGAAATTACGGAGCCACCGTCGTTGTAGATGAGGGCAACGGGTGTGACTGGCGCAGGATCGACATTGACACCCCTGGCTGTTTCCCGATTCAATTCGCGTTGAACGACCGAAATCACGAAGTGGAATGGAGTCTCTGGAGTGCGAATCGGCTGGGTTGGAGTTCACGCAGAAGGAATTTCGGCATTGAAAGCCGTCTGTGGCGCAGAATACGACGTCGCTGGTCTGATGACGCTGCGCCGGGACAAAGCTGACAAACGCTGCGGATCAGCGGACTACGAATTAATCAGCCTGCGGTACGACATCCCGTACCATGAAGTCGACAACATTAACGATGCCAGCAGCGTTGCCTTGCTGCAGGCCTGGTGCTGTGATGTGCTTGTCGTCCTGGGCTGGGGACAAATTCTTGGTCCTGAGGCACTGCAGCAGGTGACGATTGGTGTTGTCGGTGCCCACGCATCGCTGTTGCCGCATAACCGCGGTAGTGCACCAGTCAACTGGGCCATCATTCGTGGCGAACACGAAACCGGAAATTCACTGATCTGGCTGGAAGAAGGCGTCGACGCGGGACACCTGATCGACCAGCAGTCATTTCCGATTACTGCTTACGACAGTTGTACGAGTGTGTACGACAAAGTTGCTGATAGCAATCGTGATATGTTGCTCAGTCTGTTACGTCAACTGGAGGCCGGCGAACGACCAGGGCAACCACAGCAGGTTACTCACGAAGCCGTGTTGCCGCGACGGCGTCCACAGGACGGCGTCATTCACTGGAACAGCAGCAGCGAAGAAATCTACAACCTTGTCCGGGCGCTGACGCGTCCTTATCCCGGCGCATTTGCGTTTCTGAACAATCAGCCCTATCGGATCTGGACCGCTGCCAGGACGCCCATGACAGTGTCGATCGCAGAGGCCGGCACTGTCATGGGCCCTGTTCACAGTCCGGAACCAAAGGCCTGTGGACAGATGGTCGCAACGGCCGATGGTGCGGTATTGGTTCTTGAGGTGGAAGACGCATCGGGCAACGTGCTGCAGGGACCGGAGCTCAGCGAACAGGACTGGACGGGAAGAAGACTCAGCAATGCCGCATAAACGGGTTCTTGTCATCGCTGCTCATCCGGACGATGAACTGCTCGGCTGTGGCGGCACTGTCGCGCTGCACACACAGGCCGGAGACGAAGTCACGTCTGTCATCGTGTGCGAAGGCGAATCTCTGCGCTACGGTGAAGACGGAGTCGGTCAAACAGACCACATCCAGGAACCTGCCAGGGTCCTTGGAGTGAAGGAAGCACGTACTCTGAAGTTTCCGGACCAGAAACTGGACACATTCACTCTGACGGAAATTATCACTCCGCTGGAACAGGCTGTCCAGGACACCAGACCGCACATCATCTACACGCAGTATGGAGGCGACATCAATCGCGACCACGAATTACTGTTTAAGGCCATGCTGGTCGCTTCCCGACCGACGGAAGATTTCATCGAAGCAGTTTATGCATTTGACACCGCCAGCAGCACAGAATGGGCCTATCCGCGCACATTCATCCCCGATGTCTGGGTCGATATCACGTCAACACTGCAGACAAAGCTGGACGCCATGGCCTGTTACGAAAGCGAAGTACGCGCCTATCCTCACCCGCGGTCACTGGACGCGCTGGCTAACCGATCTGCGGCCTGGGGAAATCAATGCTGCATGAAGCATGCAGAAGTTTTTATGACCGTTCGCAGGACTCTTCGAAATGGCCAAACGCCTGTTTGACATTCTGGCCTCGCTGGCAGCTCTGCTTCTGCTGGGGCCCGTAATTCTGTTCGCGGCCGCCGGAATTCGCCTGTCAAGCCGGGGACCGGCGTTCTACTGCCCAAAGCGAGGTGGTCTGCGAGGCCAGCCATTCACACTGTTCAAGCTGCGAACCATGCACCTGAACCACGGCGCCAACGTCAGCGTCGTCACCGGTGCCAACGATTCGCGTGTCTTTGCCTTTGGCAGCGTGCTGCGAAAACTAAAGATTGACGAACTGCCACAGCTGTGGAATATTTTGCGGGGCGACATGACGATTGTTGGTCCTCGTCCGGAAGATCTGAAGATCGTTGCACAGCATTACGACGAAATCGGCATGTCGACGCTGGCCGTTCGCCCTGGACTGACCGGAGTCGGCAGTATTTACTACTACACACACGGCGAAAAAATGCTGACGGGGCCCGACCCGGAACAGATCTATGCGAGGGATCTGCTGCCCGTCAAACTGGCTCTTGAAGCCGTTTATCTGCGACGAGCGTCGATGATTTATGACGTGACGCTGATCATTCGTACGGTGGTCGCCATTGTACGCGTCATGTCTGGTCAAGCAGAGTTTCCCGACCCGCCCGAAATGTCGGACGCCTGCGGGCTGCCTGGCACGTCAGAAGACACGTTGACCCGCCGTCACGTGGCCTGAGCCCGACGGGCGCCGGCGCTCAGCAGTATGACGATTCGGGGTACGCCATGACATTGAACGGTGTCGTGGTGCCGACGGCACGTCAGCGGCAGTACACCGTAGTTTTTTCGCTTCTACTTCTGTTCCGATGCTCCGGCATTGTCATTGTCAAAGACCGGCTTTACGGACGGGTCAGCGAACTCGGCCATCACGGTCTCAATAATGTCAACCAGTCCAGTAGCAGAAACAGATATAGGCGATTCAGCACGGCTGGTGTCGTCGCTTTGGGAAATCGGTTGAGAAACGTCATGGGCATCCCGCCGCTGTGCTTCAGGACGTACGGCGGGATCGGCTTCCGCGTTCTTTGCCGACAACGTGACATTCAGGGACGTAAGAGCAACCTGAAGTCCGTTGGTCTGCTCTGAGGTGTCAAGACTGGCGAAGTTGGAGTCGACGGTAAATGCCTGAGAGTTGCTCCAGCCGCTGGCAGTTCCTGCGGCATTAAATGCCTGGACCCAGAACCGAAAGGTTCCGTTTTGCAGCGTGTGCGTCGAAAGGGCAATGTTGTTGACGATATTAAGTTCGTTAACCGCGACCTGAATCGCGATAGATTCCTGTCGAAGCAGATCGCGGACCAGAATCTGGTATCCGACACTGTCCGGCGAATGCAGCCATTCAAACGTAACCTGATTGTCCTTATCGGTGACGGTGCCAACGGGGCCGAAGGCAACAGGAGTTGTGGCATTCGGGAGATCGATTCTTATGTCATACCAATCACTCCATTCGCCCAACTCTCCGACAGAATTCTCTCCGCGGACGCGAGCGCGATAGCCCGCTTCGGGCAGTATCAGGTCGACTGTGTACTGTTGCGTCAAGATTCCTGTCGTGTCGATTAACAGTTCGCCGGATGTTGTGGCTTCGAACTGCAGATGATACCTGGCGTCTGGATCGGGCGTCGTCCAGACGATGGTTGGAGTCAGAGTCTCAACGCTGCCCACAGCGTTGCGTACTGGTTGTGTAATTGTGGGCTTGGCTGGTGTTGGCACATCCACGAAGAATTTGTAGACACTACTCCATTCTCCAACTTCCCCGACTTTGTTAAACCCTCGAACCCAGGCCCGATAGTTTCCCTGAGGCAGGTCTGTCGTCGCCGTGAAGCTGGTGCCTTCCAGAGTTGTCTCGTGAATGATCCGGTTGGTACCACTATCCAGGTGGTTCACCCACAACTCATATGTCTCTCCGTTGTTAACAGCTGTCCAGGTAAACACAGGAACGGACGTCAACACCTTTGCCAGAACTATCCCGTCGTCGTCCAGCGTTACCGGACCTGTAACTGTTGGTCGACCGGCAGGCAAAAGATCCACTTCAAATGTCAAGGCCTGGCTCCATGCGCTCTTTTCGCCGGCAGCGTTTGTGGCCTGCACCCACGCTCGGTAACGTCCCTGTGTCAATTCGCTGGTTGGTGTAAACGAATTTACGCCCAACAGGCCAACTTCATGAATGACACGTGGCTGCCCCGTACTGAGATTGTTTACCCACAGCTGATAACTGTGGCCAAACGTCTGAGCATCCCATGTAATCGTTGGCGTTAAGTCGTCTGTTGTACCGATTGAGGCCAGCACAGGCGTTGTTGGTGAAGGCACATCCAGCGTGAAAACTTCCGGGTCGCTCCATGGGCTGCGTTCACCAATTGCATTGAACGTCCGTACCCATGCAGCGTATTGCCCCTCACCTGGTAACTGACTGAACCATGTGTAGCTACTGCCATAATGTTCAGTGACATAAATGACTCTGTCGTATATCGCGTGGACCTGTGGAGTCCCGGTGCCGGCACGAACCTTACCCACCCAGAGAGTACTTGTTGTCGCGTTCTCAGTGGTCCACCGAAATTCCGGTTGAGCGTTTGATGTCGTATCTACGGAAGGGTTGAGAATCGTCGGCTTTGGGGGGTCCGGGAAGTCGATCTGGAATGTCGTGGGTAGACTTTGAGGTGACGTTTCGCCCACTTCATTCACGCCCGACACTCGAATCTGATACGTTCCCTGGAGCAACTGTGGCAGTTGAAACGACGTCGTGGTGATTCCGGTCTCATCGACGACGACACTGCCGGCCTGATCCGACACCTGCAGGTCGTAAGTTGTTGCGAAAGCTTCAGACGACCACTCGGCCAACGGTGCCAGGTTCTGAACAACCCCCTTTGGTGAGATGATCGTCGGTGAGGCTGGTTCCGGTACATCGACGGTAAATGCTGACGGCTGACTGAATGGTCCTGCCTCATCCTCTACGTTAACGGCCTGCACTCGAACGCTGTAGGTTCCCTGGGACAGTACCGGCGACGAGTACGATGTTCCGACGATGGCCTGTTGAGAAATCACAACCGCCCCGGCTGCATCGTTGACTTCCAGGTTGTACGTCGCGCCATTGGGAACCGCCGTCCACTGAATTGTGGGAGTTGTGTCCCCAATCGTGCCGGTCGGAGCTGTGATTTGCGGGGCCACAGGCGGCAGAATCTCGACTTCACTACCGAAGAAATTGAGTTCGAAAGAGCCCCAGTTACCTGTGTTGTTCGCAACACTGTCTGTTACGGTCACAGTCCAGTCACCCTCGGACGATTCGTCCCAGTGACGCGTTGAAGTAAAGCTCCAGTTGCTGTAGGCCGCGGCATTTTCCTCGCTGCGAGATTGCGCCAGAATCGACTGCGTGCCTGACGGCGAAGTCAGAACAACATCCAGTTCACCGACACTGCCTGTATGCGTTGCGCTAAAAATGACCTGGACATACTCAATCGAAACAGCATCCGCTGCTGCGACATTCACTGTCTGAGTGACCGAACCGCCACCAGCGTCGGGGATCGCCTGATCAACCGTCTGTACACCAGTGGAAAAGGTCTGTTCCGGACCCAGTAACACGTGACTCACAGCTGAGTTGACTGCAGCGGTGGCATCGATGCCACCGAAGCCGTATTCGTGATTTACCCAAAGTCCTGCCCCATTTTGCACCCAGTCGGCATTAGTCGGATCCACTCGCTCGGCTGTGGTAGCCAGTATGTCCGTCACGTCACGGTAAGACAGAATTGGGTTAGCTTCCAACATCAGCGCGATGACGCCTGACACCAATGGTGTCGCGGATGAAGTACCACCGAAGTTACTTGCGTAATTTGTGGTGGAATAACCGGGGTTTCCTGTCAGGTCGGTGGTCGTAATCCCCAGCGTGCCTCCATTAGAATGGGCCACTACGACCAAAGATGCTCCCGGGTCACTATAACTGGCACGAACACCGCCGTTGGTGAGTGCTCCGACGGCAATCGTGTGCCGGGAATTCGCATACGGGTCGTAATTAACGTTGTCGTTTGTGTTGTCGCCGCCATTCCCACCAGCCCAAGTGTGAATCGTACCGAGACCCCCACGACCGCTTGTGGTGGACTGTTCGAGAGCTGCCAGAGCCTGCGGTCCGATACTTGAAATTCGACCGTTGTCTGCAGGTCCCCAGCTGTTGTTGTAAATATCAATAACCTGGCTTTCGTGCGTCAGTGCCTCTGCTTGGTCCTGATCTGAAGAGGGCCCGGCAATCAGCCTCAGGCCAACCAGTTCTGCATCCCACGCAGCACCCGTGACTCCGAGGTTGTTGTTACCAACTGCAGCGGCAACGCCGCCCACAGCAGTTCCGTGGAAATCGTTTGCGCCAGGGCTGGGATCGTTGTCACCGCCGTTCCAGTCAAAATCAATGGCCGTATTTACGTTGGCAGCAAGATCTTCGTGATCAACCTCAAGGCCGTCATCAATGATCCCAATCGTGACCCCCTGACCAGTGACTGTGTCCCATGCTGTCTCGATATTAGCATCGACACCTGCCGTCCCGTTATTCTGGCCAGTGTTGTTCAGGTGCCATTGATTCGTATACAGCGGATCATTGGGTACGGCACGCGTGGAATGCTGTATCGAAACATTGGGATTCAGATAAACAAATCCCGACAGGATAGAAAAAGCGTCTGCTGCCTGTTGAACAGTTACGTCCTGACTGAAGTCCAGTGTATATGCATTCGGCACAAACGCTGATTCTGTCACGGAAGTCGCGCCGGTGATTTGCTGCAGCCCTGCCTGACTCTGCGGTGCATCAAAGGCCACAAAATACGAGTCAATCGCCTGGTCTTCACCCAACAGAGGCAGGACCATTGGGTCGTATAGAACCTGACTCAGGTCTGCCGCCAGCAGCAACCGGGCTTCCATCAACTCAGGACCGGCCACACAATCCCGCGAACGGACTCCGTAGCGACGATTTCGCGTCTCGGTGGAGAAGCAGCGGTTCAGAAACCTCATC
The DNA here is from genome assembly GCA_029245955.1 of Fuerstiella sp. Classification (GTDB taxonomy): domain Bacteria; phylum Planctomycetota; class Planctomycetia; order Planctomycetales; family Planctomycetaceae; genus Fuerstiella. Next base: position 101,274 of record JAQWOH010000015.1, read on the forward strand.
ATTTCGCTGACTGACTTCATTGATCACAGCCTCTTTGAACAACTCGAACAGCAACCATTTCCCGGCAGCGGGCATGTACCAACGTATTGCCGAACGAGCAGAATGGTCTCTCAGAACTATCGGACGATGAACTGGCGGGAAAACCAACAGAATAAAACAGATGCCGCCGAATTTGTAACAAATCTGATTTGTCGTTCGGTCCTTCGGATCAGATCAAAACGGAAGGCATGGGTAGTCTGGAGATTTCCGAATATGCCGATTATTTGCCTCACAGAAGTCGGCACGCTTTGCCGGTGCAGCATAATCCCCAACCGACATCCCGACATCCCGGCATCCCGACTGCCGCCGAGCCGCCTCAGGGTACCTGTCAGGAGCAATTAAAAGCGACCACAAAAGTCAATTTACAGCGAACCACTGACTTTGCAGGCGTTTCAGCAGATGTACAGAAAAGCTTAACTTAAACACTGTATCAAGTGGCCCTGTACGCTTCGTGAAGTCGACGTGGACAGATAAATTCCCGTCTGAGCAGTTATCTGTGAGAATTGGTGCCTCAACGGTGAGGCCGATTAATCTACCTGAAAGCACTTTGACCATGTCCGGAACAGACAGCGACCTCTCAGACCATCGTGATTTCGTGCGACAAATTGTTGAAGACGACATCCGCACGGGCAAATGGGAGGGAATCGTCAAGACCCGTTTCCCCCCGGAACCCAATGGCTATCTGCATATCGGCCACGCGAAGTCCATCTGCCTGAACTTCGGTATTGCTCAGGAGTACGGTGGGACGTGCAATCTGCGATTTGACGACACGAATCCTGAAAAGGAAGACGTGGAATACGTGGAATCGATCAAGGCAGATATTCGCTGGCTGGGTTTTGACTGGGAAGACCGACTGTTCTTCGCCTCTGACTACTTTGAACAGCTTTATCAATGGGCGGAGCAGCTCATTGACGAAGACAAAGCCTACGTCTGCAGCCTGCCTCTTGAAGACATCCGGGCCGGCCGTGGGACACCGTCGCAGCCTGGCATCGACAGTCCGCATCGAAGCCGCAGCAGAGAAGAAAACCTGGATCTGTTTCGTCGCATGAAAGCCGGTGAGTTCGACGAAGGCGAACACGTACTGCGGGCGAAAATTGACATGGGGCATCAGGTGATGCTGCTCCGTGATCCGGTCATGTACCGCATTCGCAATGTCACTCATCATCGCACGGGCGATACGTGGTGTATCTATCCGACCTACGATTACACGCACGGACAGTCTGATTCTATAGAAGGTATCACCCACAGCATCTGCACGCTGGAATTTGAAAACCGCCGGCCACTGTACGACTGGTTCTGTGAAAACATCGGCATTCATCATCCGCAGCAGATTGAATTCAATCGTTTGAATCTGACGTATACACTGATGAGCAAGCGACGGCTTCTGCTGCTGGTCAACGAGGGGCACGTTACGGGATGGGATGATCCACGCATGCCCACAATTTCCGGACTGCGTCGCCGAGGCTACACGGCGGAATCCGTTCGCAGTCTGTGTGTGCACGTGGGTGTCACCAAACATAATGCAACCACTGACATGGTCGTCCTGGAAAATCAGATCCGGGAAGAACTGAACAAAACGGCCGATCGTCGCATGGCTGTGCTGGACCCGCTAAAAGTTGTCATCACGAATTATCCGGACAATCAATCCGAAACTCTGGAAGCAGTCAACAACCCGGAGGACGAATCAGCCGGTTCACGAAATGTCCCGTTCGGGCCGGAAATCTACATTGAACGAGAAGACTTCATGGAGGACCCGCCCAAGAAGTTTTTCCGTCTTGGCCCGGGCCGCGAGGTGCGCTTGCGCTGGGCGTACTTCGTGAAATGCCACGATATGGTGAAAGATGCGGATGACAATATTACGGAGATTCACTGTACGTACGATCCGGAAACCAAAGGTGGCAACGCTCCGGATGGCAGAAAAGTGAAAGCGACGCTGCACTGGGTCAGTGCGGCAGACGCCATCGATGCGGAAGTGCGGCTGTACGACCACCTGTTCGTCACAGAGAACCCGGATGAAGTGACAGATGAGTCTCAGGACTGGCAGAGTAACCTCAATCCAGCCTCACTTCAGGTCATGTCAGCGAAGCTGGAACCGTCTCTGTCGGCGCCGGTTCAGGGATATCGCTGTCAGTTTGAACGGAAGGGATATTTTTGCGTGGACCAGGACAGCACTCCGGGTAGACCGGTGTTCAACCGCACTGCCACTCTGAAAGCTCCGTGGGTTAAGAAGAAAAAGTCCGTTTAAAGTCGGTCAGGAACGAAGTTCTGCATGTTTCGACCATTTCAATTCGAACCTGAACGGCACCTCCGGAACTTGTGGTGCGGGATCGCTTGTTTTCGCGGAATGACAGTCCGGTCACGGGTCAGCAAGTTCCTTTGAACGTTTCGCTGACGCCACAACGGCGTTCATCAGTGCAGCTCGTACACCCGCCTTTTCCATTTCATGAATCGCTGCGATCGTCGTTCCGCCGGGGCTGGTCACGGCGTCCTTCAGCATGCCAGGATGTTCCCCGGTCTGCAGGACCATCTCGGCTGCTCCCGCAACCGTTTGGGCAGCCAGTCGAGTGGCCATGTCGCGGGGCAGACCAACCTCCACGCCTCCGTCACTGAGCGCTTCGATAATCTGAAAAACATACGCTGGTCCGCTGCCGGAAAGTCCGGTCACGGCATCCAATAGTTTCTCCGGAACGTTTTCCACCACGCCAACAGTTTCCAGCAATTCATTGACGATCTTCTCATCTTCCTCAGTGGCGAACCTGCCACGACTCACGCCACATGCTCCGCGGCCGATCAAACTCGGAGTATTGGGTATCACGCGGATCAGCCGCGTTCCTGATGGCAACCCTGACTCCAGCGTTGAGATCGTCATGCCGGCGGCAACAGATACCACCAGTTTTGAAGACAAAGTCGGAGGATGAAGTGTCGCCAGTGCCGCCTTCATGACCTGCGGTTTGACCGCCAGAAAGATAATGTCCGCGTCGTTCAGGCTCGGATCTGCAGTCTCGCCAACGACCGCATCGTCACCAACAGTCCGAAGAAAGTGTTCACGTGATGCCGCTACCGGGTCGGCGCCAAGAATCTGACTTGCTGACAACAGGTCTCGAGTAAACCCGGTTGCCAGCGCGGTCGCCATTCGACCTGTTCCAAGAAATCCAATTCTAATGGTTTGCAGCTGCATACAGTTTCCCTCCTGAAATACAGGCATTTATTCTGGTTTGATCGCTGGTCGTCTGAGTCAGTATTGAGGACCCTGAATCAGGGATTTCACTGTCAGACTGAACCGATTCGCCGAATTTCTGCCGTTTAGAGACACAAGGCAGCAAGGTGTGGTGAGCCTTCCAGTGTAATAGTAACTGATTTGTTCATCGCCGGCGACATCATGGCAGATACAGTTCCCAACCCGTGGTCGGAAACAGGCGCAACGTTGAACAGCCATATGATTCATATGGCTGTTCTGACTATGTAAGTGACCGTCAATCTGATGATCGCTCAGACAGTAAACAGCGTGACTGTTACGAGTACTGATGACATGAGAACGGCTATTTGAAGAAGGGGGCGTGCCGTCAGGTGTGTGCAAGGGGGAAAACCTGCTGAAAGAACTGATCCGGCACGCCCCCCAATTCAGCACACCTGATCCTTTGCTCCACCGCTTCGTTAATGTGGCCGAACACGGCGGTTGAACAGTCGGCTTTGGCTAAGTCTTTGAAACTGAGTCCGACCGTCAGTATCACCTTGATTCCGGAACGCCATAGTAAAGCTCCTGGTGGTGCGAACAGGAAACCGGAAGGACCACCGTAGAACAGAAACGGCCGTGAACCTGAGAACGGCACCCTGTTAACGGATTGATGTACGCAGCACGCCGGGTTGAACTCACCGGGAGTAACGACTCAGTTTGATCCGCCAACGCTTGTTTCGTACTTCACCCCCTCGGGTACAGGTACGGGCACAGCCACGGTTGTACCGAAATCCCCTTCGGTCTTGGTAAGTGAATCAACGGCCACGAAGGCAGTGAACGAACTCATCAGGTTGTACGACAGAGCCGTCTGAGTCACGGCCTGCCTGATCTCATCAGCTGCTGCCGGCTGGTGTACGGCGTAGTTCACCATATCCTTGATTTTCAGCCGGGCCCACACAGCTGCAACACCCGAATGATCCTTCGACGCATCTTCTTCATCAAGTGAAACGGTGAACGACGTGGCCTCCATGTCAACTCGCCCCGTCACGCTGACTGTATCCGGTTCACCGCTGAAACGACCGGTAACGACCACGGGCCGGCCGACGATCAAATCGGGTAATCTCTGTGGATAGACGTCGGCAACGTCCATATTGCCAAAGTCGATGGACAGGTCTGTCATCGCCGGATGACTGATGCTCTGATAGAAGCGATTCATGATCGTCGTCGCGTTATCGTTCAGGCTCAGGTAAGCCACGGCACCACGCCCGATAATCGCCATCCTGTCCATCAGAAACCGGTTTGGTGAACTTCCAACACCAAAGCTGAAAATTCGCGATGGTCCGACTTTATCGTGGATGGTGCTCATGATCTGCTGTTCGTTGCCGATGTAGCCATCCGTCATAAAAGACACAAGCCGAAAACGACCTTCATCATGGGGAAAATCAAGTGCTGCCTTAATGCCTTCGATCATATGAGTACCGCCGGTGCCATTCAGTGACGTGACATATCTCAGACCTCGCTCAATATTAGTTTCCGTCGCGAGCACCGGTTCGGGACCCAGCTGAGATGCGTTGTTGGAAAACCGAATGATTTGAAAACTATCCCGTGGCGTAAGTGACTGCAGAGCACATGAAATGGCTGCTTTGGCCTGAGCGATCGGCTTGCCGCGCATACTTCCCGAGCAGTCCAGCACAAAGACTATTTCCATGGGGCTCCGCTGCACCTGAGCCAGATCTGCAGGCGGATACAGCATCATCGTGAAATACTTCCCATGGTCATCTTCGTGAGTCAGCATAGCCGTCCTGATCTGATCACCGGCTACTTTGTAACGCAGCACAAAATCCTTGTTTGGAATGGAAGCCTGAGAGGACAGCGTAACCCGCCGCTGTGATTCGCAGATATCCTCCACGTCAACCGAGTGATTGACACAGCGAACATTTTCCACGTCGACCCCCGCAACGATATTCAGTGACAGAGAAATGTCGTGACCACTGCGTTCGCGTGGCGCCAGATACTGTACTTCTGTCTTCTGTCCGTCGGCCCCGCGACCACCTCGTGCGACTGCGGCCACGCCATCTGCCGTGGCCGGTGGATTAAAGCGAGGACCAACAACCATCGGAAACACGAATTCGTAAGCCCCGTCATCGTATCGGAGTGTGTTAAAGTAGCGAATATTGATGTCGATCTGTTTACCAGGTTCAATATTGGCTACTTTCTGAGTGAAGATGTTTGGCCGCTCCTGAGTCATCAGTGCCGCCACGTGCCCCTGTGATTTGGCTGCGGCATAAATCTGTTCGGCTTTTTCACGTTCACGAATAATGCCGCGGATTTTTCGGTCTCCGACAGTCATGACAAATTCGTTCACCGCAGCGTCCTGCGGCAGAGGGAACACATACACTGCTTCAATTTTCGAATCGTAGGGATTGTGAAACTGTTGAGTCACATCAACAGTTGCGATGTAGCCGTCGATGTTTCCTTTGACAGCCGTGTGTTTCAGTGGCACGGGAACCTGTTCCGCTTGATTCGGCAGAATCGCCATCAAAGCACCACAGCCGGGAACGTCAGGATTCGGCGGAACAATACCTGTGTCCACAGCCCTTGCAATAACCCAGAGTTCTTCGCCCGGCTGCAGATCAAGCTGCAGGGCCTTCTTCTTTGATTCTGCCAAAGCGGGACCTTGAAACCACCGATCACGCAGTGACCCTTGAGCAGTACTTTCCCGACTGCGTGATCTGCCGTCCGCTGTCGGCTTCTGCAGTTTGGCATCTGCCAACTCGGGGGGCCCGGCTGGTGTCGGCTGATTTTCGGCAACGCCATTCTCTGACTGAGATTCTTTTCCCTGCCTGCTTCCGGGCATGGGCCGATCAGCAATTGGCACCCCGGCACCTTTCGGCTTACGGAGAGTGGGCGGCCCTTCCGGCAGCGCGGCGGGTGACGGCTCGGGCGTAATGGTCATCACTTGACTGCCTCGGATCCGTCCCGAGGGTTTCATCTTGTCGCCTGGCTGCAAACCAAGAGTTTCGGCAGCTGACGACTCACCAAGTCTGACCGTCGGTGGGCCTCCAAAAAAAAGACCGCCCGGTGCAGCAGGTTCTTGCATGTCGCTGACTTCCGAATCCAGTTCGGTTAGAGACATTGTGTCCACCTGGTCATCGGCAGCCGGCACTTGCGAAGGTAACGTGTGTGATTCGTCTACCGTTCGATCGACACTTTTACCGCAACCGATAAACGCAAAGCAGACCACCGGGATAAGTACTGTGGCCGGAATCCAGTGAGCGTCGACGCGTGCGAATTTCATGTCATTCACCTTTCGATACGATCGTAATTCGTTTTCTGTTTGTAACTGCCGGATGCAGACTTCGTGGTGAAGTCTGCATCGCCTCGCTCTAGGCCTCTGACTTTTCAATCGATAACTCAGCCGGAACACGTTTCCCGTCAGTGGTTGCCGAAACACGCAGTTTCGTTTCATACTCTTTTACGCCTGGTCCCTGCAGTTGAACGTGAATCCGCGCCACTCGACTGCGACCTGCCGGCAGATTCTCACCCGTCGTGAACGCTGCAATGATCACTCGGTTGTTGTTCATCGCCCTGGAATCGTAGTAGGGAGGGTCTGCAAAGGCAGCATGCTCACCTCCTTCAATGCCCACGATTTCAACGCCTGGTGTTTTACTGGCCAGCTCAACCTGATAGGCGGCAAGAGGCTGATTACCCGAATCAACAAACACGTCGATGGCTTCAAACCGCATGGCATTCGCCTCGATCTGATTGGGGCCTTCCAGCTGAACAACAGACACTCCGGGAACTTTGTCACGCGGTGCGGCAGCAGATCGGGCATTTTCCGCCACTGCAGCAGCCTGCGTCCCGGATTCATGTTTATCGACCACAACATTCACCGTTTTCGATTCAACGACTGCCTCTTTTGCCTCATCCTGAGCACACACTATGGCCATCAGACACAGATCCAAAACAATCAGCACTGTCCACGCCAGCGGCACACGCCGCCGTCGCTCGCAGTTGCTTCGATTATCAAATGCAACGTTCATTATTCGTCGCCTTTCGTTTTTCACAGCACAAGGGACATACTTAACGTCCCAATTGAAAGCCTCGGCATACTGCCACGATTACAACATCACTGCATTCATCGCGATCAGCTCTATATCCACATCATTCACCACACCGTCCCCGTTCTGATCCCCTGTCGCCAGGTCAGCATCGGACTGACGAACTTGCCGAGCCAGCGCAAACGCATCCAGGATGTCGACGCTGCCATTCTGATCAAAATCTTCCTTTTGAAACGCAGTCGCCACTGACCTGGATGTACTCCGACCAGATTCCGACTGATCGTCGCTGGCTTCGTATTCCGTAACAGATCGAGCCGGCTGCGGCCGGAGCTCCCGGGCGTTCCACTGAGACGACATCGCAATCAGTAATGCCGCGGCCAGGCTGCCGACCGACAACAGTCCCACCGACCATTTTCGCCGTACCGGCTGTACCTGCCTCATTGTCGCCGCATTAAGCAGAACGGATCGGGCGTCGCGCAGAATGGCCTCATCCAACGTGTCCGGCACGGAAATTGGCACCGCAGACTGTTTGTGAAATTCGGCCACAACCTCTTGTGGTAATTGATCTTCCGGCAATTTTGACATGCTTGATTCCGACATGTTTCGTAACCTCCGCTTCCTTCAGCCACTTACCCGCCTGATTCGTTCAATCAATTCTACAGAACAGTGGAACTCGCGACCGGACAGCTGGCACCACTTTGAAAGGCCCTGAAAACGTCCTCAGCGCATCCGACACCTGTCCCGAGGCCGAATCGTCTGCTGACAAACTCGAAAACCGTGAAAAACAATTGAACGGTTGCTGCAGCTTCAGCACTCTCAATCTGCATGGTCACACCAATGCGGCCGTCATTGTGCTGAGCCTGATCGTTGTCAACATGACGTACGATTCGGTCAATGAAGAGGCTGTCAGCAACAATCAGTTCACACAAATCGGGAACTTCTCAGTAGTATGATCGTCCAACCGGCACGACAGCAGTTCCAGAGCCCGGCAGCAATTGGCGGGCGATTTCCCGGCCGCACCCTGAGCCTGGTGGCCGGTGCCGCGTTTGGGGCACATGAATGAGCAAGGAGTCAGACAAACAGACAGATCTTCAGCTAGTTGCCGCAATTAATCTCGGCGACCACGATGCGTTTGCAGTTCTGTATCATCGTTATAAAGACTGGGTGCTGGGCCTGGCGTTCCGCTTCACAGGTCATCACGACGATGCTCTGGATGTTCTGCAGGAGACATTTTCCTACCTGGTGAGAAAATTTCCGGGCTTCGAACTGACTGCTCAGATGAAAACGTTTCTGTATCCCGCGGTACGGAACCTGTCGATTGCGTCACGAAAGAAACGACAACGATCCACGAGCCACAACAAAAACTTCGATCTTTTTCCCGCGGCTGATCCAGGTGACTCGCTGGAACGCGAGGATTTCGCTGTCATGCTGGCGGCTCTGTCGGATGCCCATCGTGAAATTCTGCTGATGCGATTCGTCGATGACATGACTCAACCGGAAATTGCTGAAGCTCTGGAACTTCCGCTTGGCACGGTCAAGTCGCGACTGCATCACGCCGTACAGGCAGTAAAAAAATCGCCGGCCGTCGCCGAATTAATCTCAAATGAGTAATAGGTCTTTGCCTTCGAGTGTCCATTGCTTTCGCAGTGTATTGCGTCGGCCCTTGCTGTTATGATGTGCAGCATGTTCCGAACTCCCCTTCAACAGGTCATTTGCTTGCTGGCCGTGACGACTCTGATCGCTGATGTCGTGTACTCCGCTGACGTTGACTATGTTCGCGACATCAAGCCGATTCTGAGGGCCAAATGTTATTCCTGCCATGGAGCAATCAGGCAGGAGGCCAACCTGCGGCTCGATACCGTCGAGTTCATGCACATGGGCGGCGACTCCGGACCTGCACTAATGAACGGTGCTGAACTTCAAAGCGGTTTGCTGGTGCGAGTCACTGCAACCGACGAATCAGAGCAGATGCCGCCCGAAGCCGAGCCGCTGTCAACAGAACAGATAAATCAAATCAGAACGTGGCTGGCAGGCGGAGCCACAGCTCCGGCCGACGAACAGCCGCAGCAGAATCCAAAGACACACTGGGCATTTCAGCCGCTGCAGAATGTCGTGCCGCCGGTCGGCGACCATCCTATTGATGCGTTTATTGATCGCAGACTTGAAATCGTCGGACTTCGACGATCGCCACCTGCAGACCCCATCTCATTGATTCGACGTATGTTCATGGACCTGCACGGTCTGCCGCCAACACCACAGCAAATTGAGAACTGGACGCAGCGGATCTCACGCTCCGGACAAACAGCGGAGCAGAACAGCGGAGTGTCGGAAGCAGTGCGTCTATTGATTGCCCAATTACTGGACAGTCCCCGGTACGGTGAACGATGGGCTCAGCACTGGCTGGACGTCGTACGTTACGCAGACACTCATGGTTTCGAAGTCAACACACCGCGTCCCCACGCATGGCCTTACCGTGACTACGTCATTGATGCGTTCAATCAGGACAAATCGTACGATCGGTTCGTCTTTGAACAATTGGCCGGAGACACTGTCGGCGAAGACGCAGCTACGGGGTTCATGGTTGCCGCTGCGGCGCTGTTGCCTGGACAGATCGGGAAGGACGACGAATCCAAACGACTGGCTCGACAGGACGAACTGGACGAAATTGTCGTGGGCACAACGGCCACTTTTCTTGGTGTGACGGTCGGTTGTGCTCGATGTCACGATCATAAATTCGATCCCATTCCTCAATCAGATTATTACGCGATGCAGGCGTTCTTTGCCGGCGTCGACTATGGCGACCGCGAGATTCGCGGTGAGCAGTTTCAACGTCGAATGGCAAAGGCTGACGAATTGCAGCCACAAATTTCCGGGCTCAGAAACCGTCTGAATGAGTTTGAGCCGAAGGCTTTCGCCGGGCGAACGATTATTATTGACGATGAGGATCTCGATCGGGTAACACTGCTTAAGACGAAAAATGGCCACGGCACGAATCCGGACGGGGCCGCTCGCGGCTATCGAAACGACGTCGGCGATAAGTCACGCTACGGCAATTTCAGCAGAGGCCGTTACACATGGTGGGACAACAAGTCGGGCGAAGACGTGTTCACCTGGAATCCCGGTTCCGAAGGTCGGTATCGGCTATGGATTTCGTGGGGTGTACACGGCAGCGGAGTGCACACGCGAGACGCTCGCTACGTGCTGGACAGCGACGGCGACCTTACGACAAAGAATGATCAGAAGCAGGTTGCACTGGGAGACCAGTACTATTTTTCCGGTGTTGCTGAAGGCGAATCAGAACAGAAGCCACTGTGGAGCGGATTGTTTAATGCCGGAATTCATAACTTCACCCGTACGACACGTCTGATTCTTCGCGGTGGCGATACGGGAACAGGCATCACGGCAGATGTGATCATGATGCAGGAAGAGGTGGTCCCGTCGACACTGCTGCCTCGCCTGCGTTCTCCCGTCAATGCACTGAAAACTGTCGAACACTTCGAACCGGTCACTGCCCGCTTTGTCCGTTTTACATCCTTCGAGACAATCGACGACGACAAACATGAGCCCTGCATCGACGAACTCGAAGTCTTCACCGCTGGTCACAACCCGGCCAATATCGCTCTGGCAGACAATGGCACAACGGCTTCTTCGTCGGGGAATTATTCGGATAGTGGTAAACATCAGTTGAAGCACATCAATGATGGAAACTACGGTAACAGCCACAGCTGGATCTCGAACGAACACGGCAGGGGGTGGGTTCAGCTGGGATTCTCGAAGGCTGAATCGATCGACCGCATCGAGTGGTCCCGCGACCGCGAAGGAAAGTTCAGTGATCGCCTGCCGCTCCGTTATCGGATAGATACGTCTATGGATGGGCAAAGCTGGACTGCTGTTACACATTCGGCCGACCGCCTTCCTGTCGGCACGCCTCACGACACCATAACGTCATTGTTGCGCAACGGTTCATCAGCAGGTGCAGAAGATGTTTCGGCTCTGGCGGCTCAGTTGCAGCGACTTGAAAAGCAGGTGGCAAATTTTCGCAAGCCGCAGCTGGTATTTTCAGGAAAGTTCAGGGAACCTGATAAGACCTTTGTTCTGAACAGAGGTGATCCGGAACAGCCAACGGCGGAGATCATGCCACACGTGTTGACATCACTCGGTTCAGTAAGTCTGCCACAGGATTCCGACGACGTACAACGCCGGGCGATACTGGGGAAGTGGATGACGTCGCCCGAAAATCCGCTGACAGCGCGAGTGATGGTGAACCGCATCTGGCAATATCATTTTGGTATCGGGCTGGTTGAGACGTCGAGTGATTTCGGCCTAAACGGTGTGGCTCCCAGTCACCCGGAACTGCTTGACTGGCTGGCCCGCGAATTCATCTCAGGCGGCTGGTCACTGAAACAACTGCATCGCATCATCATGTCTTCAGCGACCTATCAGCAGGCGTCGTCGCGATCGGCCAAAGTCAGTAAAACGGATTTGCAGGCAGTGGATGCTGTGGCTGTGGATTCCAGCAACCGGCTGCTCTGGCATTTTCCCGGCCGCCGCCTGGAAGCCGAGGCGATCCGTGACTGCATGCTGCAGGTCAGCGGGCAGCTGAATCTTAAAACGGGAGGTCCGGGTTTCGACTTCTTCAAGACACGAGGCGGCCTGAGCGGATTCCCGCCCGTGGAAAAGTTCACGGCAAACGAAATGCGCCGAATGGTTTACGCTCATAAAATTCGCATGGAACCGGTGCCGATTTTCGGCGCGTTTGACTGCCCGGACGCCGGACTGCCGGCGCCGCGCCGCAGCCAGTCGACGACCGCGATTCAGGCATTAAACCTGTTCAACAGCTCATTCGTTATCGATCAGGCTGAAGCGTTTGCGAAATCCGTGCAGGCCCAAGCCGGAGAATCAGTTGAAGATCAGACTGACCTCGCGTTCCGTCTGGCTTTCGGACGCCCCGTTTCCGAAGCGGAAAGAATTTCGGTTCGGGCAGTCGTCAATACTCACGGGCTGGCCACCGTGTGCCGAGTCCTGTTTAACAGCAGTGAGTTCCTCTTCATCCCGTAATTATGACGAACATACCTTCACCTGTCGGACACCATCTGCTGCAGCGACGAGACCTTTTTGGCCAGACCGTGTCGGGACTTGCAGGAATCGCGCTGGCCAGTCTGCTGAGCGAGGATCAACTGCTCGCGAGCGACAGAGTACGCATCGACCCCGGCAGACCGCACGCACCACGCTGTGGCCATCGGGAGGCACAGGCAAAGAATGTCGTGGTTATTTTCTGCGCTGGTGCCTGCAGCCAGCTGGAAACGTATGACTACAAGCCAGAGCTGATCAAACGCGATGGGCAGCCTCTGGCAGGAGGGCCTGCGGTGACGTTTCAGGGGCCGGCGGGTAACCTGGCACGACCGCAATACGCCTTCCGTCCGCGTGGTGAATGCGGCAAGATGGTTTCCGATATGATTCCGTATCTGGGGGGCATCGTCGATGACGTTTCTTTTGTTCATACACTGACGAGCAAGTCGAACACGCACGGTCCCGCCGAAAACTTTCTGTCAACGGGCAATGTGCTGGATGGCTTTCCCAGTATTGGAGCTTGGGTGACCTATGCGCTGGGCACAGAGAATCAGGACCTTCCTGCATTTGTCTCGATACCGGATCCGCGGGGCGTTCCGCAGGCCAGCGTCAACAACTGGGGCCCCGGCTTTCTTCCGGCCGTCTTCCAGGGCACTCCGTTCAGCAGCAGCCAGCCGATTCGGAATCTGATACCCCCCGACAGAATCGGAATAGACCAGGATGGTGCTGCCCGATCTCTACTGTCTGTGCTGAATGACGAGCACCTGAAACGAAACCCGGACGACAGCAACCTTTCTGCTCGTATCGCCAGTTACGAACTGGCTGCCCGAATGCAGCTGTCTGTGCCACAGATCACCGACCTGTCGACGGAAACTGCCCACACGCTGAAAACGTACGGAGCAGATTCAGCGAACGAAACGAAGGCCTCCTTCGCGAAGAATGCCATCCTGGCGCGACGACTGATCGAAAATGGCGTTCGCTTTGTGCAGTTGTTCAACGGGTCCTATGCCAGCGGTGGCCGTCTGAACTGGGACGGCCATTCTGATCTGCGCAATCAGTATGACATCCACGGAGAAATTCTAGACCAGCCAGCCGCTGCTCTGTTCAACGATCTGAAGCAGCGGGGACTGCTGGAAAACACACTGGTCGTGTGGTGTACGGAATTCGGGCGCATGCCGATGTTCCAGAAAGGGGCGAAGGGGCGAGACCACAACCCTCAGGGTTTCACGGCCTGGCTGGGTGGTGCAGGAGTCAAACGTGGCACCAGCTATGGACAAACCGATGAACTGGGGTTCAAGGCGGTCGAAGATGTGTCGTCGATTCACGATCTGAACGCAACCATCCTGCACCTGCTGGGCCTTGACCACACTCGACTCACATATCGTCACAACGGGTTCGATCGCCGCCTCACGGATGTGCACGGACATGTGCTGCGAGACATTCTGACGTAGTCGTCATGAATCCGAAAACGGCATCTGATTTTCGTCAGGTCAACGTCCGTTCCGCAACGGTGCCTGCCGGTGGCAGACAAGCTCATGATTGTTCACCGAACACCGAACTGGACCGTCAGGAGTCATCTGACTTTGTATCACTGACAGTGGCAACCTGTTCAACGGAAATCCCGGCACCGTCGACAGTGGACTGTCGACGCCGTGCCTGTTCCAGCCGTCGGTCCCAGAATTCCAGGTAGTGGGCGTATGCCGGGTGGTCGTCAGCCTGCGATTCCAACATGTCACGCGTTTCAGTGACCAGTGCTTCTTCGTCTTCCAGACTCAGGCGGCCGATCAATACACGAGTGCGTAGAAAAACGAAATAGGTGTCCAGTACGTCACAGCGGCAGTAGTCGTTGATACGGTCGGCGTGTCCGTCGAAGTACAGATCCTGCACCTGAGAACCGTCAATGCCCGACTTTCCGGGTTTGTCAATCAGATTCGACACCAGATTCAGGCCGCCGTTGACTCGCATGGCGCTGAAGTTGGAAAAAAGATCCTGCAGGTCTATGTGGCGATCGATATTGTAGCGATTACGCGCCTGTTCGAACGACCGCGATTCCACGTTAAACCAGGCCGGCAGACTGATACCGTGTCGAAACGCGCCCAGTTCCAGCACCGGCATGTCATAGCCGCGACCGTTGAATGTGACGAACGTGGGACGGCCGTAATGTTCCCACCCCTGCCAGAACTTTCGAGTGATCTGTTCCGGACGAAACAGCGGCGCGTCCAGAACGGTCAGATCCAGCAGCTGGTATCGTGCGGAAACTTTCGCGACAGCAACCGAAACAGGGACAACAAACGTGGGCGGAATGACGTCTCGCCCTGTCTGTTCCAGCAAATCTGCGCTGTAACGTTCAACTGCGTCTCGAGGCGGAAGGTCTTCGTCCGGATATCGTACTCGTTGAATCAAATCGCCGTCACCGACGGCTTCCACGTCAAAGATCAGATACTCTACATCGCTCATGATGTGTTTCCGCGTTGCTTGTTATGCGGCGTGGCCGCAGCAAAAAAAGACGAGCAACCTGCAGGGAATTATGGTGCCATTCCCGCAGACCGCTCAGCATAACTCAAAGACGACACGCATAAACGGATAAAACGAGAACACTGACTGCAGAATTCACGGCATCAGGACGTGAACCCGGTCGATCGACTCGCAATTTTCCGGAAATCACGCTTCAATGTGGCCCGTTTGCTCACCTGCTTATGCCCACCGGAGTCACACAAACAAAATGACCGGCCATTCCGAACAGAGTACCAACGATTCAGAAAATGTCGCACCGGAACAGCTGGAAGAACAGGCAATCCGAGGGCTTACCGTTGCCTACCAGCGAATGCGCTCGGAAATCGGGAAAGTCATCATTGGACAGGACGAAGTCGTAGATGAACTGCTGATCGCCATGTTCTGCAAAGGTCATTGCCTGCTGGTGGGCGTTCCCGGACTGGCAAAGACGCTGTTGTGCAGCACGATCGCTTCCATTCTGCAACTGGCATTTCGACGGATTCAGTTTACTCCGGACCTGATGCCGTCAGACATCACCGGTACGGACGTGCTGCAGGACGATCCCGAGACCGGCCGCAAGACGTTTCAATTTATTCAGGGCCCCTTGTTCACGAACGTGTTACTGGCTGATGAAATTAACCGCACACCTCCGAAAACTCAGGCGGCACTGCTGGAAGCCATGCAGGAACGTCACGTCACCGTTGGTTCGAGTACTTATCGTCTGTCGGAACCATTCTTCACGCTGGCCACTCAGAACCCGATTGAGCAGGAAGGTACGTACCCGCTGCCGGAAGCCCAACTCGACCGTTTCATGTTTAACGTTCTGGTACAGTACCCGACTTCCGCAGAAGAGTTGCGAATTCTGAAGCAGACGACCGGCAACGAAAAACCGGATTTGACACCGGTGCTGACCGGCAAACAGATTCAGGCGTTGCAGGAAGTGGTTCGGCGAGTTCCATGTGCTGAATACAACTTTATCTATGCGCGAGACCTCGTCCGTGCAACACGGCCCGGAGAAAACGAGGCGCCGCCGTTTGTTCGGGAACTCGTCAACTGGGGAGCCGGGCCACGCGCGGGGCAATACCTCATCCTGGGGGCACGGGCCCGGGCGCTTCTGGAAGGTCGTTTTCATGTAACGACCGAAGACATCAAGTATGTTGCGAAACCCGTCCTGCGACACCGCATCATGACCACGTTCCAGGCCGACAGTCAGGGAGTCACACCTGATGACATCATCGAACGTCTGTTGGAACACGTTCCTGTTGAGCTGCACGAACAGGCACGCAAACGCACCGGCCGAACGGCTGTGACTGAGTGAGCGTGGGCCGGGCCGGGCACATAGTGCGTCATACTGGACGCAACGCATCCACCGGTTGAAACTGGCCTTTCAACACGCGTTGCGAATCCGTTTGCAGCCACTGTTCCAGAACCGTCGCGTACACCCGGCGAAAGTCTGTGTGGTGCTGCAGATCACCGTCTTTCAGTTCAGACAGACTGGGATGAGTGCCCGTCAGGCCGGGTTTGACCGGGGAACCCACCAGGAATACGGGCCCCGCGGTACCGTGGTCTGTACCCTCGCTGGCATTTTCCTTCACTCGCCGGCCGAATTCGCTGAAACACATGCACAATACTCGGTCGCCGTGACCATGAGCGTTCAGGTCGTTGACGAACGTATTGACGGATTCACTGACATAACGCAGCAGCACCGAATGTGCGTCCGCCTGTTGAGCATGCGTATCGAATCCACCGATCTGAACGTAGTAGACAGATGTCTGCAGTCCGGAATTAATCAGTTTGGCAACAGTCTGCAGTTTCTGAGCAAGCGCATTCTGCGGATACGCCTGCGACGGCTTGTACTTCATCCCGGCAGACTCGATCCGTTCACTGGCCGTGATGGCCGAGCTGGTACTGGCCTGCACGAATCCCAGCAGGTCATTGCTGTGACCGCGCCGAGCAGCCGCCAGCTCTTTTATCGCCTGCCGAAACTGTGTGCTGTTATTCCCAGCCAGTCGAAATTCATCCAGCGATCGAATCGACGGCACCCGCACGTCGCGCGACATCAAAGCAAATGGCTGTTTGTCTTCTCCAAGATGCAGACCCACAGGGTCCTGTGAATTCGCTGCACCGACCTGCTGCAGGTAACGGCCCAGCCAGCCGTCCGTACGATTTTTGTCCTTCCGCTGACACGAGTGCCAGATATCCATTGACTCAAAATGAGAGCGGTTGGGATCGGGATAACCAACCCCCTGCACAACCGTCAGTCGCCCGGCTTCCAGCAGGTCCGCAAATCCTTTCATGGACGGATGAAAGCCAAGCTGATTATCAATCTGCAGCACCTGTGACTTTGGTACAGCGAGTTTCGGACGAGCTTCGTGATACTTGTCATCCCTGTACGGTATTACGGTGTTCAGGCCATCATTGCCACCAGCCATTTCCACGACCACAAGAATGCGGCTATCGCTGTTGCTGAGGGTCGCTGCCTCCCGAAGAACGGCAGGTGCGTGCTGACCGAAGGTCAGCACGCTGGAGGCGGCCGCGGACGTTGTCAAGAATCTTCGACGATTCTGCCTGATCATGGCTTATGCCTCACCTGGTAAGGGAACCGAGTGACGTCACGGAACGTTCCCCAAAGTCAGCGACTCGCAGACTATCGTAATTCGGCGGCAAAATCGAATCCTTAGACGGATTACGGCGTTTTGAACAGACCCGCTCACGCTCAGCAAACTACCCGGTACCCAGACCGCGGTCCATTGCTTCGAGTTCGCGTTGGTAGCTTTCAATACTCATTTCGAGTGTCTCGTGGCTGATCTTCCAGACCGGACTGTCTTCGGTGGAGTTGTTACAGTGCTCTGTCATCAGTCGATACAGATATCGGAACAGATGCCGGGGAACACGCAGCTTGCCGAACTTGTTGATCAACTTCTGTTCTGTGACGTCCTCGGCAAACAGATCACGAATGGATGTCTGCTGTGTGGCGTTTTCGTCAAGACAGGCGCGAATACGATTGGTCGCCATGTCGTACAATGACTCGCCCGTCCATTCCAGACCCTTGATCAGATTCTGTTTGTCCAGTCGAGACCGTTCGTAAAACTCCTTCTCTTCACGTTCCAGGTAGAAGACGACATCCCGTGGCAGCAGCATCTTGAAACCAATGCCAGGATGCTTCAGAAACTTGTTGTCAAACATCGACCACAGAAAGTCCTTCATTCGCTGAGCGGATCCGTTGATCAGATGTGGTTCATCAACGCGGTCAACGAGGACAACAATACTGGTGAAACCAAGAGGCTTCAGAATACGCTGCAGTTTGGCCAGCAGTTCGTAGCGATCGTCGCTGCGATCCCTTGACGGCATGGGCTGGCCGTCCACTTCCTTGTCTGGAAACCGCGACAGGATTTGACGCATTGTACTTGTACTGTGTTCCAGAATACGGACCTGTCTGGTAATCCGTCGCGCTCGCCACCACAACGACAGGTTTCGTCTGGCCCATGGCAGCCAGCCCGCGGCAATGACTGCATACAGCCACGGCGTCTTCAGTACAGACAACCCCGTCAGGCCGTCCTGTGGCAGGTCGCGGAGAACCACACATAGTGCTGCCAGTGTTACAACAACACCGATGATAATCCGCCAATGCACGCCCGGTGCAAAAAATCCCAGTCGCCACTTGATCCGTTTCCAGCGACGCCAGTGCGACTGATCGGATGACTGATCATAAAACGCTGCCAGCATCAGCAGATCACGTTTACGCAGACGAGGCAGTTCCTTCAGCTGTTGCAGACGAATGTCCGGGTCGGACGTATCTTCGTCGGCAATCACGTTACACAGTCGTCGAGTGGACAGCGTTAACAACGCATCCATGTGATCCCATAATCTCCATTCCTGAAGCGCGTTATCAGGATGGCGTTTTTTTCCACGCAGCCGATCGCGGAAGGTATCCAGAAACGGATTCAGATCATCATAACTGATCACAAAAGCACGATGTTGAGGCTGCGTCTGATTGTATGCATCGATGGCGTTAATCAACTGCAGACGGATTGCCGTCTTGCCGGCACCTTTTTCGCCGAAGACGACAGCCGTCGACGGGTTGGCGCAGTCACCAAGTACTTTGTCCCACGCAGGGTGGTAAATTGTGCTGGCGCAATGCTGCTGGAAAATGTGGTCCGACTGAGCGTCTTCCTGACTGAACGGATTAACCCTGATGCCGTAATGTTCAAGTAACTGCTGGATTTTCATGACGGACGAGATCTGATGACGACGGCATGCGGACGCTGCGAATTCAGCAGAGTGATAAGACAGCCTGAATATATACTCCCGGGCCGTCAGGATGGCAGAGTGAGTCCGCTGAAAACGGTCAGATTCTTCGCCTCGTCCGCCATACAGCAGCAGATAAGCCGGTTACACGGCGCTGTCGTTCTTCGCCGCAGACTCGGATTCGCCACGCGACTGTCCGAGTACGCCGTTATGCCTGGACGGGGCGGGACGGATTTCCCCAGTGTTTCGCTGCGTCTGTGCCGCGAACAATAACGCCTTTCGCATTCCAGCCCATCTGGGCACGCACTTCTGCGGCGGCATATCTGAGTGTCAACCCACATCGGCGCCGCGTCGAATTGTTGGCGTCCGACCCGTGCAGCAGCAGATCACTGTGTATCGACATCTGCCCGGCTTTCAGGTCGTCAACAACAACGTGACCGTATTGCTCCGGATTGTCCACTGCCTGCTCCAGCACACTGTGTTCACCCGGAGTGCTTTGGCGGTAGGTCAGGTGCCCGGAGCGCTGACTTCCGGCTATAAATTTCATACAGCCATTTTCAAGATCCGCGTCGTCAATCGCCAGCCAGACAGTGACGGCTTTTGACGGAGACAGTGGCCAGTAACTCGCATCCTGATGCCAGGCGACAGCTTTCCCATCACCCGGCATCTTGCAGAAAAAGTGTGACCCCCATGCAACCACATCGTCGCCGAGTATGTCCGCGACGCAATCGACGATGCGGGAGTCTGTCAGGATGTCGTAGACGCCACCGTATTTCATGTGAGCCGTACTGATCGAATAACTGTTACCACCTGCTGCGATTGTCTGTTCCAGCAACCGGTCAAAGTAACTTCGAAGATCCGTTATCTCGTCGTTCGAACAGACGTCAATCGGTTTGACGTAACCATCTGTATTGTACGATTCCACCTGTGTTTCTGTCAGCAACACGGGCTGGTCGACGGGACACGGGTAAAATCGAAGGTCGCGCGACAGTATGTCGAGCTGTTTTTGGTCTGGCGTAATCTTAAAATCAGGTTTAGATGACACAAATCTGCTTTCAGGAGAATTCTGTTCGCCCAGTCCGCGATTTATTCTGCAGCATTACTACCTGATGGTCCATCACATCTGTCACGACTGGCGGGCGAGTTCTCGACCGTAATACGATGGTTCTCAGAGATGGAACTCAGCATCACGGCCCAGCACTGCAACAAACACGACACATTCGCCATGCGTCATGTTTGCGACTCATCATTTTTCGTCAGAAACCAGAACATCCCGGGACGCAGCAGAAATTCCGCCAGCGTCGACGCGGTCAGTCCGCCAAGAATCACGGTTGCCACAGGAAACAGGATTTCTTTCCCGGGCAGATGGCCGCCGATAACCAGCGGGACCAGGCCAATCCCGGTGGTTAGTGCCGTCATCAACACGGGAGCCACGCGGTCAAGACTTCCCTGAATTATTGTTTCGTGGGAACGCCCCTTTTCTTCCACACCGGCAAGATATGTTTCAACCAGCAGAATTCCGTTCCGAGCCGCGATGCCGCCCAGCGATATAAAGCCGACCATGCTGGCCACAGACAGCGACTGATCCGTCAGCACCAGTGCCGCAACACCACCTGCAAAGGCAATCGGTAGTGCCGCCAGAATCTGCAGCACAAGACCTGCGGACGAAAACGACGAATACAGAACCACGAACACCCCCACGATGGCCAGAGCACTGAAAATGAGCAGTCGATTTGTGGCAGATTCCTGCTCCTCAAACTGACCGCTGTAAATGACAGAGTAACCACTGGGCAGCGAAATGTTGCTGGTGATGATATCACGAATTTCGTCCACCGCGGTTCTCAGGTCACGGCCACGGGTGTTTACTCTCACGACGATGCGCCGTCGAGTGTCTTCACGGTTAACTTTGTTAGGGCCCATCGACTGACGGATCGTTGCCAGTTCAGATAACGGAACGCGGGCACCGTCGGGAAGTTCAATCGGCGTGCGATCCAGCGAATCAAAGTCACTGCGAAACTGATCGTCAAACTTCACCAACAGATCGAACGTCCGTTGCCCGTCCAGAACCGAAGAAACGACTCGGCCGTTCAGAGCGGTCTCCACCATTTCATGGATGTAGGCCGGCGTTACTCCGTAGCTGGCCAGTTGTTCGCGTTTCAGATCGATTCGAATTTGTGGAATGTATGTCAACTGCTCGACCATCGGTTCTGCAAGGCCGTCAACACTTTGAATTTCGGTCTTAACGCGTCTGGCGATTTTTTCGAGTTCCTGCAGATCCTCGCCAAAAATCTTGATCGCGATTTCTGCAGTGACACCGGACAACATGTGACTGATCAGGTGAAAAATCGGTTGCTCAACTTCGGTTTCGACACCTGCCAGGTCCTCAACTGCTTTGTCCAGCTGATCGATGACCTCGTCGCGTGACAGACCGCTGTCGGGATTCAGCGACATCACGTATTCGCTGGTGTTCACCCCCATCACGTGTTCATCATTTTCTGCTCGACCGGTCTTGCACGTAAACGACAGCAGTGGTGCCTTTGGATTGGATTCTGTTTTCAATAGTTTCGCAAATTTGCGGTCGGCCAGTCGGCGAACTTTAGTGGAAGCCTGCAGAGACGTGCCCGGGGTGAGAAACAAATTGACCTGCGCCGCACCCTCATCAAATGCCGGCAGGAAGTTGATGCCCATGCGGGAAACCGTCAGGCCGGCCATCAGGACCGATACGATGTATGCCACCGAAACCACAAGAATGCCGCTACGAGTCAGGCTCAGACGCAACAGCGGTCGCACTGCTGTCTTGATTCCCCGCAGCACGACGCCTTCCGGTCTGCGGGTGCCGGAACCCTTTGGCAACAGATAGTAGCTCAGTACCGGAGTGACCGTCAGCGAGACCAGAGTGGAGGCTGTAATCGATACCACGTAGGCAATGCCCAACGGAGTAAACATTCGTCCGGCCATGCCGGACAGGGCGAACAACGGAGCAAAGACAAGGACGACCATCACCGTACTCATCATAATTGCGCTGCGGACTTCGCTGCTCGCTTCAAAAATGACAGTCAATACCGGGCGAGGTGAGTTGCTCTGACGATTCTGTTTCAGTCGCCGAAAGATATTTTCGATATCGACAATCGCGTCGTCCACCAGTTCACCCAGAGCCACTGCGATGCCGCCCAGTGTCATGACATTGATCGACAGCCCCATAAAGTGGAAGACAAGAGCCGTTGTCAGGATGGAAAGTGGAATCGCGGTGAGTGTGATGATGGTCGTACGAATGTTGAACAGAAACAAGAACAGGACGACGACAACCAGAATCGCACCGTCACGAACCGCTTCAACGACATTCCTGACACTGTAGTCGATGAATTCCCGCTGTCTGTACGTCGCTTCAATGTGTACATCCGCGGGCATCGACAGCTGTATTTCCGCGATCGCACTCTCAATCTCGTCTGTCAGCTGCCGCGTATCGGTTCCCGGCTGCTTCTGAATTGTCAGGATCACGCCGTCGTTGCCGTTGATGGCGGCGTCACCTCGCTTGACCTGAGCGCGTCGGGCCACTGTTGCCACGTCACGAACCAGCACAGGCCGCTGTGAACGATGATCGATAACGATCGATTCAATGTCGGCTAGATCTCTTATGCGGCCAATCCCCCGTACCAGAATTTCCCTCGCCCCCCGATTGACGTAGCCGCCGGACACGTTCAGATTTCCATCCCTGAGCGCAGTCTCCACCTGATGCAGACTGACGTCATATTTTTGCAGAGCATGAGGATCGACCAGAACCTGATACTGCATCCGTCCGCCACCGATGGTGATCACCTCAGCAACTCCCTGAATTCGCAGCAACCGCGTCCGCACGACCCAGTCACCCAGCGTACGCAGTTCCAGCGGATCAGTCGTTCCGTCCTCGCTCCACATGCCGATCAGCATGATTTGGCCCAGTAGTGATGAAATCGGCCCCATGCGAGGTTTCACATTTTCCGGCAAAGTTCCCAGGACACTGGCAATTCGTTCGCTGACAATCTGTCGAGCGACATAGACGTCCTGTCCCCAGTCGAAATCAACGTAGATGACACTCAGGCCGATGTCTGATGAACTGCGGACAGAAGTCACGCCGGTTGCACCGTTCACGGTCGCTTCCATCGGAAACGTGACCAGAGACTCCACCTCTTCCGGTGCCAGACCGGGACATTCCGTGATCAGCACCACTCGCGGACGCGTCAGATCCGGCAACACGTCAATCGGCAGCTCTCGAGTCTGCATTGCCCCGTAAATCATCATGGCAACCGCGACAGCGACAACCGCCAGCCGGTTGTTGAGTGCCGTTTTAATGATCAGATTCAGCATGCTCAGAGGCTTCAGAATAATCAGCGAATCGTAATGTTCGCGTGCCGAAATGTTGGCAGCGTCCTTCTGCCGTCGGTGACAGCATGATCGCTGGAAATCGTTCGCGGGCAGGCCGCGTTAGTTCTTAATGTTCATGACCATGATGGGCGTGTCCGCCACCGCCCTCACCATCGTTCATGGCGCGGGTCAGCATGTCCGCATTGTTTGTTGCGATGTTGTGCCGTGACTTCAGCTGACCTTCAGCATCCACCACAACATTGTGCTGATCCTTAAAGTCCACTTTTACGACGATTTTTCTGAATTCACTGTGAGGCGGTGCGTCTCCGTGAAAGTGATCGTGGACCGCGACCTGTTGAAAGATCACGTGATCGACACCGTCTTCTGCAACGGCCTCGGCTGGTAAGACCAGTCGGTCCGACCATTCCTTCTGTGGCAGACGAACCAGGCCTCGTTGTCCAGGTTTGAACCGCCACGTGCGAAATCGCGGACCAGCCGCAGTAATGTTCTCGGTCAGCACCGTATTCGGAACTTCGACATAAAAGCGATATGTCTGAGTTTTGTTGTCAACGTGATTGTCCATAAACAGGATCTGCAAATCGTGAATCAGTTCCGGCGTGTCACTGTCGCCCAGCTGGACGGTCACGGCGCGACGCTGGTTAATCAGGTGCGTCAGTAAAGGCAGATCACGTTCGTAAGCCTGGCCTTCCACAAGCAGTGTTTCGTGATACGCCAGATCACAAACCGCGTCGCCGGTGTTCACGACGGTTCCGGGGCTGACATTCATCGCTTCGATGGAATACACCCATTCTCCGGTCGCCGGTGCATTTTCCTCCGATACTAGGCGAACGTGTCTGTTCGAATCGGAATGAAACTGTGTTGTGGTGCCGTCATTTGTCGGGCGAATGCCCATTGGAACGTGAATGACGACCGTTCGAACCAGTTTCTTATCTTTGATGATGCCACTAACGTCATCGACGGACAATCCTCGAATCAGGAGTTCCTGCCGTTTTGCCTCAATCACAGACTTCATGCGGCGCTGTTCGTATTGTTTCTGGATCACGCTTCTAAGAACAATGCCTCCTTCTTCGGCCGCTACTTCCAGTCGAGCGATCTCGTCGTCCAGAATCTGCAGCTGCTGTACCGAATCCAGCAGAACGGACTGAGCCGATGCCAGCTCATCTCCTGTCAATTCCAGTTCTATCAGTGGATCGCCGTCGCGAACCGACTGGCCGACCTGAACAAAAATTCGGCGCACAATGCCCTGCATTCGACTGGACGCCTGCAGGTTGCTGACCGTAGGTCGCTCGCGTATGAAAGCGGGAACGTCAATATGCTGTGTAAACGAACCCCGGCTGGCTTTACCGACGACAAGTCCGTACGTCTTCTGAGCAGCGATGGAGACTTCGAAAGTGCCTCCGTGAGCATCCTGTTCAGCGTCTGAGCCTGATGTCGAATCGTCAGCGACCTGTCGAGAGTCACTGAGAAGCCAGCGTTCCGCAACAGAGCGAACGCCATTAGGCGGAATAAGCAGTCCGGCAACGACACCGGCCGCAACAGCAATGAGCAGTGCTGTTGCTGCGCGCGAATGCGATCTGGAATTGCCGGTCGCTGATCTGACCGATTCCTGTTCAGCAGCCGTTTGTGATTGTTGTCGACTGGTTTCGCTGGTCATCAACCGGTCCCCCGAGATTTCGAATGCTGCTGCGGACAGAGCATTTTGGGATCTGATTCGCACAATTCCCGTTATGGTCGACATTGTGCTGCGCTATGAACGGTAGGCTGCGGGCAGTTCCACGCGGACTTCGTTCGGATTTTCTCACTTGATTCGGAATCATACGTGTCTGCAGTGACCAAACATCGGCTGTTTCAGCAAAATATGGAGGTCACTGAGGAATGAGAATCCTTCTCATAGAATTGCGGCGGTGAGTTCACAGACCCTGACACCGGCAGGTTTTGCATGTGAATACGCAGAATAAGAGTATTCAGCCACAGTCTCGGCATATGTTAGACATGCCGAAACTCGACAATCGATGCATGCGTCACTGGCCGCACGACTCGCTGAACAACCGAGCGACTTCGTGAACCCGCTTCGTCGCAGATACGGTCTTTCGCCGATAGAAGGGGAACACCATTTTCTGTTTTCCGGTCCACATTTGTGTGCAAGCTCAACGTTACCAATATTTTTCTGCTCTTCGCATGCTGTGTTTCCGTTTCTGCGGATGAAATGCTTCCGGTCAGGCCAGAAGTCCCCGCTGACCCGGGATCAACGGAGGTCGGCGTGCTGGCTATGGATCAGGCCGTAAGTCTGGCCCTGACAAACAACCCCGCGGTTCGGGCTGCCGAAACGTCGGTGATCCGACAACAGCACCTGGTATACCAGGTGACGCGCAGTCCGAATCCGACAGTCGGTTACCTGGCATCAGAAGTCGGCAACGAAGGGCAGGCCGGGCAACAGGGCGTCTTTCTTTCTCAGAACATTATCCGTGGCGGCAAGCTTTGTCTTGACGGACAGGTGCAGCAGCGCGACGTCGCCATCGCCGTCCATGAGCTGCAGGTCCGTCGTTTCCACGTGGAAGCAGATGTTCGACTGTCTTTCATTGAAGTGGCAGTCGCTCAGGAACGTCTCAAGCTGCTGAATCGTCTGCAGAGATCGCTGGATCGTGCGGCCGGAACAGTAAAACGTCTTGTCAGTGCGGGAGAATCAAGTCTGTCTGCGTCTCTGCAGTCCAGGCTGGAAGCTCAGCGGAACGCGATGCAGCTTCATCTGACAGAAAATCAGTTTGAAGTGGCACGCCGCAAGCTTGCAACAGCCCTTGGACGAGACACACTGGATCAGCCTGTCGCAGCGGCTGTCCTGATGCCACAGGAATCTGACATCGACATGGCGCAGGCATGGACAGATGTGCTGGCAACAAGTCCTGAATTGGCCGTTGCCGCGTCGCAACTGGACCGCAGCCATTACAAGGTGCGGCGCGAACAGGCGGAACCTGTTCCGGACCTGCAGACTCAATGGTCCATCCAGCAGGATGCTGCCACTCATTATGCCGTCGTTGGCATTCAGCTGGGCGTCACGCTGCCCGTGCGAAATGACAATACAGGAGCCATCAACGCAGCACGTGCTGATACCTGGCGAACACATCACGCCGTTGATGCCGTCAAACGGTCGCTGCGACAACGGCTGCTGACAACGGTGGGGCAGTTGCAACAGGCTGACTGCCAGCTGCAGACGATCAAAGGCGAACTGGAGGCGTTGGCCCGCGAGAATCTGACGACAACTCAGCGAGCTTTCGCTCTTGGTGAAGCGACCTATCTGGACCTGCTGAATGCTCAGCGAGCGTACATTCGGCTGAGTCTGGATACTCTGGACCTTTATCAGCAACGGTCCATCGCGGAATCACATCTGCAGACTGCCCTGGTCAGGGCCGCAGAATCACCAGCTGGTGAACGCTGATTGAACGTTTGTCCGATGCCCGGCAGAGAAGGACTGGGACCAAGACGCATCGTTTAACCGAGTGCCTTACCGGGCCGCGCTCGAGGTAGGAACGTCGAACAGTGCCGCAGAGCTGCACACCAGGGCGCGTGAGCATCACCCCGCGTCTGATCACGTCGAAAATACAGCCCGTGGCGCATGCGATGATGCGATTGTGATATCCAGCCCGATCAATCGTTGGCTATGGTCATATTCCTGACTATGCTAAAGTCACCGAACAAGGTGAACAGCAGCGACTCAACAGCCCAGGGCATCCGCCTGCCGGTGATCCCGATCAATTTGAGACAAGAGAAATTCTGAGAGACTTCATATGAGTGATCCTTTAGCAACCGCCGCCCAGGAATGGTTCAAGAAGGGAAATGAGGCGATGGGCCGCCAGAATTGGGACTTTGCGGTCGAATGCTTCAGCAATGCAGTAAAAATGAAGTCTGACGTCGTGCTGTTCCGGCAGACCAGGCACCTGTGCTGCCGCAAGTTGTATGGCGACAACGGGACCGGCGCGAAGATGGCAGGCATGAAGCTGATGGGAATTCGCGGCAAGATCAAGAAAGCGAGAGGAAAAGAAGACTGGGCGGCCATGGATCAACATGCTGAAGAAGGTCTGGCCGTCAATCCCTGGGACGGTCAGTTGCTGGCCGATCTTGGCGAAGCGTGTGCCGCACAGGACCGCGGCGAAATCGCCGCTTACGCATATCGAAAGGCTGTTGAAAGCGACAAGACAAACATTGCCTTCAATCGCGGTCTGGGCCATATTCTGCACGAACGTGGTGAATACAAAGAAGCTCGCAACTGCTTCAAACGAATCTATGAAGCCGACCCGACGGATGGGGACGCACGATCCATGATGGGCCGCATCGATGCAGATTCCGTCATGGACCGCGGCGGCTACGACAAGGCCGGCAGCACTCAGGACGTCAAAGCGGATAAAGCACCAACCAACGCCTACGAAGCTGACCGACAGGCTCGTCGAGGAGCAAAAGGAAGAAACGAATCTGTCGCGCCAGGCGAATCGGAAGAAATGGACATGCGGGCCGCCATTCGTAAGGATCCCGAGAACGTCAACAACTACATGAAGCTGGCGCAGTTCCTGCGCACGGACCGTCAGCTGCCTCAGGCCATTGAGCAGCTGGACAAAGCACTGGAATTATCCAACAACGACAGTTCCATTCTGGAAGAAAAGGAAGACGTCGAACTGGAGATCATGCGAGAACGATCCGGCGAAGCTGCCGAACGAGCCCGCAAGAATCCCGAGAAAGAACGACTAAAGGAAAAGTCCGATGGGATGAAAAAAGAGTTAATGACTCGCGAAGTGGAAGTCCTGGCATCTCGCATCGACCGACATCCGAACGATATGAAGATGCGGTTTGAACTGGCTGATCGCTATCGAAAGATCAAGCAGTACCCAAAAGCAATTCCGTTGTTCCAGCAGGCGTCTGCGGACTCACGAATGAAAGAAGATTCACTGGTTATGCTGGGTGAGTGCTTTGTGCGAGCCGGCAAGGCGGACCTCGGACGACGTCAATTCATCAAGGCCCTGGAAACACTGAATGCCAAGGATAAACCGGATTTCTTCAAACAGGCCCACTACTGGCTGGGTCGTCTGTATGAAAAAACCGGCAAGAATGAAGACGCCGAAAACCACTACACAGAAATTCTGTCCGTTGATTATGATTTCCGCGATGTGCTGAAACGACTGGAAGAAATCCAGGGTGGCGATGAGTTCGGGGACATTGTCGACGACGATGAAGACTGATGCGGGTCTGGCATCTTTGATGCGTATCACCCGAATGTGCAGCAGTTCGAGCAGGAAATTCTGCAGCTGAACGGTGGCGAAAGTGGACTCACTTCGGTGAAATGCACGCTATCTCTCTGGTTTAGCAGGGCAGCGTCACCTGCTGCTGACCATTAGCCCCGGAAACTGACACATGCCCAGAACTGCGTTGCTTCTCGCACTGATTTTTCTTCTTGCACTGACATCCGCATCATTTGCTGACGGTGAAAAAGACAATCACCCCGACAACGTGCGGCGGGTTCCACGTGAAGGCGTCGCGGTACCTGCCAGTCGCGAAGCTGCACTGCAGTCAGAACTGAAATTGCTTCAACAGAAGATCGCTCGGCTGAGGCGGCTGAAGGACGGACCCGCAGAGGGGCTGCTGCCTGACGTCATGATCTTTGAACGAGCCGTACGATGTGCCCTGGACCACGACGAGTTCTTCTCGCCGAAGGACATCGATAAGGCCGATCAGCTGCTGGCTGAAGGAAATTCCCGAGCGAATCAGCTTCTGTCCGGCAAAGCTGACTGGCCCAAACAAAGTGGCCTTGTTGTTCGAGGTTACATCAGCCGGATTGACCACACGGTGCAGCCGTATGGCCTGGTCATGCCAAAGACCTACGCGTTCAATCACAGCGTCCCGACTCGCTGCGACCTGTGGTTCCATGGCCGTGGTGAAACCCTCAGCGAAGTCAACTTCCTGTGGGACCGAATGAAGAATGCCGGTCGTTACACGCCTGACCACACCATCGTACTGCATCCGTACGGTCGCTATTCCAACGCATTCAAGTTTGCGGGGGAAGTGGATGTGCTGGAAGCGCTGGGCGACGTACAGCGTCGTTATCGGGTCGACGAAGATCGGATCAGTGTGCGAGGCTTCAGCATGGGCGGAGCGGCGTGCTGGCAGTTTGCCGTGCATTACCCCGACCGCTGGTTCGCTGCCAATCCCGGTGCCGGTTTTTCTGAGACTCCCGAGTTTCTGAGATTTTTTCAGAAGGAAATACTGAATCCAGCACCGTGGGAGAAGGCGCTGTGGAATATGTATGACTGTGACAAGTACGCCCTCAATCTGAGCCACTGCCCGACCATCGCCTACAGTGGTGAAAAAGATATTCAGAAGCAGGCTGCTGACGTGATGGAAACAGCTCTTCAGGAGCATGGCATCCGGCTCCGTCATATCATCGGAGCCAATATGGGCCACAGTATCGATAAGGTCTCAATGAACATCATCGAAGATGGAATGACGGCACTTGCAAGTCGACCGCGACCGACAATTCCACGAGACGTTCATTTCGAAACGCATACGCTCAAATACAACCGTATGCACTGGCTGACGGTTGATGGTTTACTCGAACACTGGAAGCCGGCACGAGCGGACATCGTTCACTGGAAACTGGATACGAGTCCCGGCGCAAATCGAGTCGAATTGAGAATCGGAACGAAGAATGTATCCGCATTCACACTGGATTTTCCTCCGGGAACGTTTCTCATTGAACAGGCAGCGGGCGTTGACGCTTCGTTGACAATCTCCGCTACCATTGTTTCGGCTGAAGATCTTCCGGACGATGTCTCTTCTGCCGACGCCGACATAGAAAGCGGCCCATGGTTTCGAATCACCGCGAACCCGTTTTCTGACGGGTCAGCACAAGTCCGCGCTCATCGCAATGCGAAGGGCAAGTGGGTCAGTGGCCCGCTCGGCGATCAGCTGCGCAAGCGTCAGCATCTGCAGGGTCCGATCGACGACGCATTTATGGACTCCTTTGTGTTTGTCCGCCCGACAGGCACAGCTGCCAACGAAGCTGCAGGACGCTGGGCTGCATCGGAGCTCGATCGTGCCATCGAACACTGGCGGCGGCACTTCCGTGGTGATGCTCGAGTGGTCAAAGACACGGACGTCACGGACGAACATATTCAGTCAGCAAATCTAATCCTGTGGGGCGATCCATCGTCTAACAGCGTGATGTCCCGAGTCGCGGGAAAGCTGCCAGTCAAATGGACGGGCAAACAGATCAGCGTTGGTGAACGAACATTTGACGCAGCCGGCCACGTACCGGTTCTGATCTATCCAAACCCGTTGAATGCCGACCGGTACGTCGTCTTCAACAGCAGTTTCACGTTTCGTGAATTCGCCTATCTGAACAACGCTCGACAGGTCTCGATGCTGCCGGACTGGGCAGTCATCGATCTTCGTACGCCACCGGACAGTGTCTGGCCAGGGAAAGTTGTGGCGGCAGATTTCTTTGACGAGCAATGGCAACTGAAACAGAAGTAACAGGCCGGCATGCCTCATATTTGACACTGCACAGCATCAGTCAAAGTACCGCTGCCCAAACTCATCGACAGGTTGAGGAAATCAAAACGTAGGTCGCGTGAGACACAGCGTCGCAACGCAGTCACGGTGCTGCACTACGTGCGCTCTGTCAGTTGATCCAGCAGCGCCTCCAGGATCGGCACGTCTGACGTCGGTCGCTCCGATGCGTCGGAATGAGTCCGGTCGGATTCGATCATGCCCCGCAGATGCAGAAACTGTGCGCACGTGTGTTTGTACGCCGGAACTGGTGCGCGGAAGGCAAAAAAACCCAGATACTGCAGCACGTCGTTCAGCTGCCAGAAGTTCAGATCGCCGGACTCCCACATTCTGTCTCGCTTACCGAATAGATCCGGTGCAAAACTACTGAGCCCCAGCAGATAGTCGCTGCCGTACATGACCATATCAATGGCAAGATCGTTGCCGGTCAGGACCATGAAGTCCGGTCGTACTTCGTTCCGCAGCGCCAGACGCTGCCATTCCAGGTCGCGCCGCAGCGACGAGTGTTTGGCGCCGATGCAATTGGGCAGATTCATCATTTCACGATAGACACCCAGCGAATAGATCTTCCCGAACGGAAGGAAGACGGTTCCCAGTTCGAAACCGATGAAGCGGTTGCACCGTTCAGCAATCTGCCGGTACGAGACGATGATGTCGTCGTCAGGCTGCTGTGTCAGTCCGTACGACTGAAAAATCACGGGCACTCCACCGTTCTGCTCGATGTCGTTCATTCGACGCAAGTATTCATCCAGATTAAAGCTCGCACCCTCACCATCCGCCAGAAAAGCCCCGGCCACATACATACGGCCGGACACCAGCCTGTTGGTGCGCTGCAGCACTTCCAGCTTCGTTGTATCGTCCAGCAGATTGACATACCCGGTGTCCATATTGACCGCAGGAATCAAACCGGCTTCCAGCGTGCGTTCCACATGACGTTCAAAGGCTGACCAGTCAACTGTGCCGTCTGTCGCATACGGCAGCAACACGGCCGACATGCCAGTGATCTTACGGTTGCGAATGACCGGCGGAACGCTATTGGATTCAATTGTGGGCACAAATTTTCCTATGTGAAACTTGAAAGAGGCAATCAGTACCCGACTAGCGTATGACGTGTGTGAACCGAAACGGCGAATGCAAGCTGCGAGCGTGACAACAGACGAGACGCATCCCGTTTTCTTAATTGGCGCTCAGCTTCTTCTTTCCCGGAGCATACCTGAACGCAGTCAGCTTGCCTTCCATCATCTCCGGAAGAATAATCAGCTGTTTGTCTACAAGATAGGCGTGATCGGCCACGCCCTGAGGAAAGTTCATCAGCAGACGAGCTTTCCCTTTCTTACTGATTCCGAACAATTTGCCGTTGCGCCAGTCGGTCACGATGTAGCCCCCTTTGCCATCGGTCTCGATACCGTCCAGATGTCCAACGGGCTGCGGCGTAATTGCGGTGATTTCCTTTGTGCGAAGATTAATCTTCTGCAGACGGCCCGGCACCTTCGTGGAAAAGTCTTCCTGACTGAAGCCGGTTCCCCAGCCGCCGATCACCAGGGAGTCTCCATCCACAAGGACGCCGTTGGGATGTTCCAGCTGTTCGCCCTCAGCGAAAACTGAAACCTTGTCGTTCTTGTACTGATAGATTCTGCTGGCCGCCAGGTCAGACACATAGACCGTCCCTTCTGAATCAGTTGCGAGGTCATTCAGAAAAACTGCATTGTTGACATCAATAACTTTCGCAATGTTTGCGCCCGCGATGTTAATCGCGACGATCTGATCAATGTCGCTGACGTACAAAATTCCCTGATGACTGCGAATCCCTTTGGGGGCATTCAGGCCGGTCACCCATTTGTTTTTCACCATTTTTCCGTCGATGGTCAGCTTGGAGATCCAGCCGTCACCATCCTTGCCCTTGCCGCCGCCTTCGCCAATCTGCGACAGAAACAGGAATCCTGTCGCCGGGTCATGGTACGCACTTTCCGGCGCTTTCAGCCCGGCAGAAACGGACCACACCGCATCCAGTTGTGGTCCACCTTCCGGGACCTCCTGGGCCATAGACGCAGAAGTCAGTGTTGTGGTGAGCAGGATCAGTGAAAGTCGAAACATCAGCGTACCTTTAATCTTCGCAGGCGAGCCAGCTCAGATAACATATCCGGGCTGTTGATTCAGACCATCCGGTGCTGGTCCCGGCCAACAGGAAATCAAGAATTGGAATCGTTTGCAACACACCGCATCTTGTGTCTATGAAATGTGACTGTTTTTTTCTGATTGCGGCCACTGTGTTTGACGCGTTTTAAGCCATTCACACGGGCACGCGGAATCAGGCGGGGTTCGTATCCTCCTTCCCGGCGTGCCGTTTTAAGGAACCTTCATTGACACGGAACTCAACAATTACTCTGAAAACGATACGTGAAGCGGCAAAACGCATTCATGGCTACGTTCTTCGCACGCCTGTTGTTCAGTCACTGAACGTTGGCAATCTGGCGGGAGCAGAGGTCTTTTTCAAGTGTGAAAACCAGCAGCACATTGGTGCGTTCAAATCACGTGGTGCCTGCAACGCTGTGTTCTCTCTGTCGGAAGATGAAGCCGCAGCCGGGGTTGTTGCCCACTCTTCCGGAAATCATGCAGCTGCACTGGCCCGGGCCGCGCAGTTGCGTGGCATCACCGCTCACATCGTTATGCCTCACGACTCAGCGACCGTCAAGATCGATGCCGTGCGCGGCTACGGTGTGGAACCGACATTCTGCGAGCCCGATTCGGATTCGCGTCAGGCTGCCGCAGACAAGGTGATCGCTGCAACCGGGGCCACGTTTATCCATCCGTTCAACGACGAACGAGTCATCGCGGGGCAGGGCACCACGGCGCTCGAATTGCTTGAGGAAGTTCCCGATCTGGATGCGATTGTGGTACCTGTCGGCGGCGGTGGACTATTGAGCGGAACGTTGATCGCAGCGAAGTCACTGAACCCGCACATCAAGGTCTTCGCCGCCGAACCGGAATGGGCCGACGACGCATTTCGCAGCTTCGAATCGGGAAGTATTGAAGCACCCGTGCGTCATGACACAATTGCCGACGGATTGCGCACTTGTCTGGGCACACTGACGTTCCCGGTCATCCAGGAACTCGTGGACGAGGTACTGCTGGTGAGCGAAGAACAGATCGCGACTGCCACGCTGGCGATGATGTTTCAGGCGAAGATCTTCGCAGAACCATCGGGAGCAGTTCCACTGGCCGCAGTCATGCAGAATAAATCCCGATTCGCCGATCAGCGAATCGGGATCATTGTTTCAGGCGGGAACCTTGACCCATCGACACTTCACCGATTGATCAGCGGTGGTAACACATAACGCCGCGACGGTCACGTATCTGCGTGTGCTGATGGAACTGCCAGTGACTTTTGCGGTGCCGGACAGCAGCGGCAAACGCAGTTCACACCGTCTCTGCCCGTCGACAGCCGACAAAGCACGAATCGATTATGCGCCGTATTTCTCCAGGCGCCCGGCATGTGCCAGTACCTGCAGCATCAGGTATTTCGCTTCGAACTGGCCCAGTTCACCGATTCGGCAGGCAGCTTCGCCGAACGTTGTTGATCCATCAAAACGGCAGATGTCGGATGCCAGCAATGTGGGCACGGCATGTCCACTGTGAGCTTTCATCTTGGCCGGTGTGCTGTGGTCGCCGGTCACAACCAGAACATCCGGTTTCAGAACGGTCATTCGTGGAATTGCAGAATCAAGTTCTTCCGTTCGCTGTACCTTGGCGTCGAAGTTCCCGTCTTCGCCGGTGCTGTCCGTGTATTTGAAATGCACAAAGAAGAAGTCGTAGTTGTCCCAGTTTTGTTCCAGGCACTTCATCTGGTCATCCAGTGTCTGACCGGCGTCCAGAATGTCCATCCCCACCAGACGTGCGAGCCCTCGATACATCGGATAAACCGCAATCGCCGCGGCTCTGGTACCGTAGACTTCTTCGAAAGTCGGAATCGGCGGCATCTTTGCAATGCCACGCATCGTCAGCAGATTGGCGGGCGCATCATCCTTCAGTACTTCAGCTGCCTGACGCAGAAACTCGGCACAGACTTCAGCTGTTTTCTCAGACGCAGTGTCATTGCCTTTTGGCGCGAGGGGAGGGACACCGGTCTTCTGCGGATCTGTATCGTCGACGTTGCCACCGAGACCTTCGGCCCGGAAGACAATCACCAATCGGTATTCCTTCACATGGTGGACGAAGACTTCAACGCCGGGGATTTTGATCGTATCCAGTTTCTCGCACAGCTTTTCCCCGATTTCGCTGGCAATACGTCCGGCCCGACGATCGGTGATGTTGCCCTCACCGTCAATCGTGCAGTAGTTGCCGCGAATTGCAACATCGTTGGGGCCGAGCTCGAAATCGATTCCGAGAGCTTCCAGCACTCCGCGCCCGATGTCGTACTGCAACGGGTCATAGCCAAACAGGCCCAGATGTCCCGGTCCGCTGCCTGGAGCAATGCCCGGTAATACGGGGACACTCATCCCCAGTGATGACCTTGCGGCCAGAGCGTCCAGGTTTGGGGTATTGGCGGTCTCCAGTTCCGTCTTACCACCGGGTTCCAGCGGAAGTCCACCAAGACCGTCGCCCACGTACAGGATGATCTTCGAATCGTTCTTGCGTTGCAGCTTACGAGTGAGTGTGTGGATATCAGTCATGATTTTGTGAATGGTGGCAGAAGGAAACGAACAGGACACACGATGTGTCGTTGACAGGATATTAGTTGTCGACCGAGTGATGCAAACAAATCAGGCACCTGGCGCCCGGAGTCCCGGTTTTTCCCTGACACCGGAAGTCTTCGCCTGGACTTGGGTAAGAATGTTCAAAAAAGCCATCGCAACACGGGCAGCGATAGAAAGCCCCCGTTACTTGAATTCCGCAGATTGCAGCGCGACGTGGCAGCTGCAGATGTTCAAATCAGATGCGTGAGCAGATAAAGGCATGCCGCGGCGTAGCAAGCAGCCACTGTATCATCGATCATGATGCCAAAGCCGCCGGTCAACCTGTCGCACTGACGTACCGGAGGCGGTTTCCAAATGTCAAAAACCCGGAACAGAATGAAACCGGCAATCAGGACGATCCACGGGCGGGGTCCGTTCAGGGGCACAAGAGCATAGACCAGTGGGAACGCCGCGATTTCGTCCCAGACCACGCTGCCTGGATCCTTGGTGTTTCGCAGCCGGGCAGCCACGTTGCAAAGCGGAACTCCGACGGCGAACATCGCTGCGGCCACGATCAGACGTACCCACCATACTGTATCAAAGTAACCCAGCCCCCAGCCCAGCGGAATCCCCCAGAGACTGCCCCAGGTTCCCGGTGCAAACCGGATTCTTCCCAGACCGAAGCCTTCGGCAGCAAACAGGATGACTTTGTCGCGGGAACTCACCAGATCTTCACTTCCTGGAACACGCAAACTGGGCAAGACGACTGTTCACAAATTTGCCATCGCCTTATACTCAAATCCAGACAGCGGTTCTCCTGATAATTGTTGTACTCGTCGAAACTTGATGGCTCGGAAAAGGATCTCATGTCAACGGCAGAAGTCAAACTCAGCAAGCTGGAACATCTCAAAGAAGGCAGCCATCAACTTCGTGGCACCATTCCCGAAGAACTACTGAACGAAAATCCGGAATTCAGCGGCGATGCCAGCCAGTTGCTGAAACATCATGGCAGCTATATGCAGGATGATCGAGACGTCCGCAAGGAAAAGAATGAAGACGGCACAAGGAAGGCAAAAGAGTTTTCGTGCATGGTGCGCACACGGATTCCTGGTGGTCGAGTGACAGCGCCGCAGTTCCTCGCAGAACTGGATCTGTGCGACAGACTGGGTAACGGCACCGTACGCATCACTACTCGACAGGGCTTCCAGCTGCATGGCGTTCTGAAAAGTAACCTGAGAGAAACGATCCGTGCCATCAATGATACAAAGCTGACAACCTTTGCCGCGTGCGGAGACGTAAATCGTAATGTGATGTGCTGTCCGGCACCGTACAAGAACAATCCTGTGCACGATGAGATGCAGGCTCTGTCGCAGGAACTGGCCGATCACTTCAAACCTAAAACAACCGGTTACTTTGACATCTGGCTGTCGGATGAAGATGGCGAAAAGACCAACGTTGCAGATTTCAAGCCGGTCGTAGAACCGATCTACGGCGAACGTTATCTGCCCCGCAAATTCAAAATGGCGATCGCCGAACCTGCCGACAACTGCGTCGACGTATATACCAACGATCTGGGGCTACTAGCTGTTGTCGAAGATGGAAAGATCGCGGGTTACAACGTGCTTGTGGGTGGCGGTATGGGAACGACACCTTCCGCTGCAAAAACCTACCCTCGAATCGCTGACAAGCTGACGTTCGCAACGCCTGACCAGGTGGTTGCCGTCGCCGAAGCGATCGTCAAGGTACAGCGAGATCACGGTAATCGTGAAGATCGCAAGATCGCTCGTCTGAAGTACCTGATCGAAGCCTGGGGCCTGCCGAAGTTCAAGCAGAAAGTAGAAGAGTATTTCGGCCAGTCACTGCCCGAACCGCATGCCACTGACGTCACCGGGGTTGAGGACCACATCGGTTGGTATGAACAGGGCGACGGCAAGTTATTCCTTGGCATCAACCTCGAAAGCGGTCGCATCAAAGACGACGGTGACCTGCGGATCAAGTCGGGGTTGCGAGCGATCCTGACGAGATTTGGCATGGACACACGTCTGACGGCGCTGCAAAGCGTGATTCTGTGTGACATTGATCCGGCTGACAAAGAGCAGATCAACGTCTTGCTGGCGGAACACGGAATCAAAAACGCCGACGAACTGTCGTTGGCGCGACGATACGCCGTTGCGTGCCCTGCCTTTCCTACGTGTGGTCTGTCCATCACGGAATCTGAGCGGATTCTTCCGACAGTGATTGATCAGCTGGACGTGGAAATGGCCAAACACGGTCTGGCATCACAGAAAATCGCCGTGCACATCACCGGTTGCCCCAACGGCTGTGGCCGACCTTACACGCCGGACATCGGTCTGGTGGGCAAGGCCGTGGGCAAGTACACACTGTTTCTGGGTGGCAACCCCGAAGGCACGCGACTGTGTTTCATTTACAAGGACATGGTCCCGCTGGACGAAATTGTGCTCACGGTGTCACCTCTGCTGGGTGCGTATAAGGCCGAACGCAGTGACGGAGAGTCCTTCGGCGACTACTGCGCACGCATTGGGCAGGAAGGTCTGGCCGCGAAAGTCGCGTAACTGCGCCAGACCAAACGACTGGTTCTGTTCTTCTTGTTCCCAGGCTGCGGCCCGGGCGCGCCAGTCCGTGAAGCTCCGCTTAGCCGCGTGCCGTCGACTGTCATATGTCCGAAGCAGAGCTTCGGACATGCCCGGTCCCAAATCGGAGTCTGGCACCGGGCATCTCAACGATCAAATCCTTTCGACAGCAGCTTCAGACGCTCTTTATGCGCTACTTTCGCAGATCGTATTCTTTGATTTTGCGGTACAGCGTTCGTTCGCCGATGCCCAGCAGGCGAGCACTTTCTTCGCGGTTGCCATCGGTCAGTTCCAGGGCTCGCTGAATATAGTACTTTTCAACTTCATCCATCGGGCGGCCGATCAGTGAGTCCGCTCCGGACACGCCTTCACCTTCGGCAAGGGCCTCTTCGTTGGCGGCAAGTGGTGCAATTTCCGGCGGGAGGCCATCGACGTCAAGCAGTCCGTCAGTATCCATCACTACCATCCGTTCGATGGTATTCCGCAGCTCTCGGATGTTGCCGGGCCATTGATGACTGAGAAGTGCCCGTCGAGCCGTCCGGGAAAAGCCTTCAACCTCGCGACCTGTTTTTTTCGACTGATCCTTTAGAAAATGCTCCATCAGCAGCGGTATGTCACCGGGACGTTCTCGCAATGGAGGCAGTTCGATACTGACGACGTTCAGACGGTAGTAAAGATCTTCCCGGAATTTGCCTTCTTCGACCAGCTTCTTCAGATTGGCGTTGGTTGCAGCCACCAGCCGAACATTGATATCCAGTTCTTCATTGGCTCCCAGTCGGGTGATTTTGCGTTCTTCCAGAACCCGCAGCAGTTTGACCTGCGTATCGAGCGGCGTTTCACCCACTTCGTCCAGGAACAAGGTGCCACCATTGGCATGTTCAAACTTGCCAATCCGACGACCCACCGCTCCGGTGAACGAACCTTCCTCATGTCCGAACAGTTCGCTTTCGAGGATACTGTCAGGCAGGGCTGAAATATTCAGCGGGACAAATGGCTTGTTCTTGCGAAGGCTGTTCTGGTGAATTGCCTTGGCGACCAGCTCTTTACCAGTACCGTTTTCTCCGCGTATCAGAATGGTTGTGTCCGTGGGTGAAACGTTCTTCAGGATCTCGATGATGCGATGCATCGGCGCGCTGTTGCCGATGACCCCTTCAAATCCAAAACGTTCCTCCAGGGATCTCCGCAATTCCGCATTGCGTCGGATCAATCGCAATCGTGCAGACGCTTTCTCGACGGCTGACCGAAGTTCACCAATGTCCAGCGGTTTGGTCAGATAGGTGTACGCGCCATGCTGCATGGCCGTGACGGCCGACGTAATCGAGCCGTGTCCGGTGAGTACAATGACTTCTGCGTCCGGCAATTCTTCCTTGGACTGACTCAGAATTTCCAGTCCGTCGATTTCTCCCATCTGCAGGTCCGTCACAACGACGTCCCACGATTCACTGGAAATCATTTTGGCGCCGAGTTCGCCGGAACCCGCCACTTTGCATTCGCAGTTGATACGTTCCAGACTTTCAGCCACTGCCTGCGCATGGCTTTCGTCGTCGTCCACAACCAGCACGCGGACGGGGATTGATCTGAGATCGGGTGGTTCGTTCTTGTCGTCAGCCATTTCTTTGGAAATAATCGTCTACGATGCGACGGTTGTGGGAAGAAGTATTGTGAATCGTGTGCCTCGGCCCGGCTCACTTTCGCAGGCAATCGTGCCTCCATGTGCTTCGATGATACGCCGAACTGTCGGCAATCCCAGCCCACTACCGCCTGAACGGGTCGAATAGAAGGCCTGAAACATTTTCGAAACGGTTTTGCTGTCCATTCCCTCACCCGTGTCGATTACCTGAAGAGCAATCCCGTTGTCCTGGGCCATCGTCAGAAACTCCAGAGTGCCACCGTCGGACATGGCCTGCAGAGCGTTCCGGGCAAGATTCGACAACACCTGCCGTATTAACGCCCGGTCAATTTTCACGGGCGGAAGATTGGCGTCAAGGTGGGGACGAAGTTCGACACCCTGTTCTTCTGCCTGACGTGTGAGGAACGCCAAAAACGTATCGACCTCATCGTTAAGACTGCATTCGTGCAGATCCAGTTGACCAGCTTTGGCAAACTGCAGAAACTCATTCAGGACATCTTCCAGACTTAGGCACTCGCCCTGCAGTTTGCCAATACGATCCATCATCCTGCGTGCTCGCGCAGAATCTTCTTCCTCCAGATCCTCTGCCAGCAATTCCAGATTCATCCGAATCGTTGACAACGGATTTCGGATTTCGTGGGCCAGACCGCCCGCCAGAGTTGCCAGTTCGGTGTTCTGAGCCTGGAGACGTTCGCGTTCGTTGGTGTTCAGCGCTGAGGTCATTATGGCTGAATTCCTGAAGTTTGAACGCCTGGTCCCGGGCGAGGCGACCCACGTCCCGTGGTCACGCCCTTGCCCCGTCACCTACTACCCGCAGGGGCGAGAAAGGACGTCGTAACAGCAAACAGAACAACGATTCAAGAATCGTTGACACAGACCTCACTCCAAATCAATTCTGTGCTGATGTGCGCCACTGGCAAAGCCAGTGGCACACACATCCTTACCTGACCAACGACAGGGATCTAGTCGTCTTCGAATTCAGTTTCATCCTTTGCGTCACTGCCGCCGGTTTCTGCCAGCACAGCTTTGCGAGACAACTTCACTCGATTCTGATCGTCGACGGCGATCACCTTAACTTCCATGACATCGCCAACTTTACAGACTTCGTTGACGTTCTTAACGAAACCATCTGACAATTCGCTGATGTGACAAAGTCCGTCCTTGCCCGGCGCGATTTCGATGAATGCTCCGAAGTCCTTGATCGAAGTGACCTTGCCCGTGTACACCCGGCCTGGCTGAATATCTTCAGTCAACGCCTCAATGCGAGCCAGTGCTGCATCAGCAGCGGTCCCGTTCTCAGCAGAAATCGTCACCACGCCGTCTTCCTGGATGTCAATCGTTGCGCCGGATTCTTCCTGGATGGCCCGAATCGTTTTGCCACCAGGTCCGATCAGAAGACCGATTTTTTCCGGATTGATGGACGTCTGCACCAGTTTCGGAGCGGACTCCGAAACGCTTGCCCGCGGCCGGCGGATAGCACTCAGCATTTCGCGAAGCAGATCCTTGCGAGCTTTCAACGCCTGATCCAGCGTTGCTCGAATGATCTCTTCACTGATACCTTCGTTCTTGAGGTCCAGCTGAATACCCGTGATACCCCGACCGGTCCCGGCAACCTTGAAGTCCATGTCACCAAAGTGATCTTCGTCACCCATGATGTCGGTCAACAACGTCCACTTGTCACCTTCGTCAACAATACCGATCGAAATCCCTGCAACGGGTTGCAGAATCGGTACACCTGCGTCCATGAGTCCCAGAGTCGCACTGCAGACGGACGCCATTGAGCTGCTTCCGTTGGATTCAAGAATGTCCGAAATCACCCGAATGGTGTACGGAAACTTCTCATCCGATGGAATCACAGAAGCCACTGACCGTTCTGCCAGGCAGCCATGACCGATTTCACGACGCCCTGGTCCACGAATCGGACGACATTCGCCAACAGAGAATGACGGGAAGTAGTAGTGCAGCATAAACCTGTCGGTGAATTCACCGAACAGCCCGTCCGAACGCTGCTTATCGCGGGGTGACCCCAGTGTCACGGTCGCCAGTGACTGCGTTTCACCACGTGTAAACAGTGCAGAACCGTGCACTCTTGGCAGGTTTGAAACTGAACAGTTAACACCGCGCAGATCCGTTGGACCACGACCGTCCAGGCGAGTCCCGCTAAGAATCAATTCGCGAACAGCCTGGGCTTCCAGCTTGTAGAAAGCATCGCCGAACTGACCGCGTGTCAGACCATCCGAAGTTTCGTCGGCTTCACCCGGGAAGTGCTTTTCAATCAATTCCGATTTCACAGCACTAAGTGCTTCGCCTCGTTCCTGCTTCTGGCGAGTGGCCTTGGCATCTTTGATCTGCTGAAACGCATCGGCGATTTTCGCTTCAAACGGATTCTCTGCTGGTTCCGGGATTTCCGGCGGAGCCACGCCCAGTTCGCTCGCGAGATCTTCCTGCAGTTGGCACAACTGCTTGATGAAGTCATGAGCGTACATGATGGCATCGCCCATTTCCTTCTCAGGAAGCTGTTCCGCGAAACCCTCAATCATCAGGATCGACTTGCTCGAGCCCGCGACAATCAGGTCCAGGGTGCTATCCGCCATCTGCTGGACGGTTGGCATTACGATCAGCTCGTCGTTGATCATGCCGATTCGTACGGCGGCGATTGGCCCCTTGAACGGCATGCCGGAAATTCGCAGTGCGGCACTGCCACCGGTAATGCTCAGCACGTCCGGGTTATTTTCTCCGTCACATGACATTACGTTGGACATCACCTGAACTTCTTCGCGGTACCCTTTCGGGAACAGCGGGCGAAGCGGGCGGTCTGTCAGGCGACACGTCAGAATCTCTTTGGTTGTCGGACGTCCTTCTCGCTTCAGGTATCCCCCCGCAAATTTGCCAGCCGCGGCAAGACGTTCGCGGTAATCGACGGTCAGCGGAAAGAAGTTGGTACCAGGTCTGGACGGCCCCGTCTGTGCGGCGACAAAGACGCTGGTTTCGCCGTACTGGATTAAGACGGCGCCACTGGCCTGCTTGGCCATTTCCCCGGAGGTCAGTGATAGCGTACGGCCTCCGAATTCACATTCAACGGTAACTTTCTTCACGATCAATCCTTACCCGGGCATGCCGGTGTAGCAACCACTGATCGCAGTTCGAAAGTCAGATTTTCGGCACGTGCAGCAACTTCACGGCATCAAAACAGCAAGCCGCAGGCCGTAGGTGGCCTGCGATATCACGCGTTCTTTGGTGGTCAGTGGCAGGCCTTCCAGCCGCAGTGGTCAGAACAGGACGCTCCGACGAATGACACTTTCTTAACCACACCAGACACGCGTTGAGGGTCAACAACGTCTTCGAACTTCCAACCCGTCAAACAATACGCCTGCAAATTCCGACAATTTGAAGTCACCCCAGGTGGCGGCAATCCGCGACGAACCTGCGGCAGCAGTTAAACAAACAATGAAATATTCAAACCCACAAACAATGAGACCTCATCTGCTGTCAACAAGTACGACAAACATCCGCCCGTTGGGCAGGACTCATTCGCAACGATACTTGTCAGAGTGCGGCCCGCGTCCTGTCGGACGCAGCTACAGAGATCTCCTGATAACACAGGACTGCGCCGAACAACATTGCAGTCCAACAAAACAGGCGTTGGCTTCTCAGGAAACCAACGCCGCAACTTGTTACTTTCGAATCCCGAGACGACTCAACATTTCCAGATACTGATCGGGGGCTGTGTTCTTCAGATAATCCAGATGCCGGCGACGGCGACTGACCATCCGAAGCAGACCACGTCGGGATGAGTGGTCTTTCTTGTTGACCTTCAGATGTTCAGTAAGAACATTGATCTGGTGAGTAAGACAGGCGATCTGAATCTGCGGTGATCCTGTGTCGTTATCGCTCTGTCCGAAGTCTTTGCGAAGCTGCTGCTTCACCTCTGATGAAATTGCCATTCTTAAAACTGTACTTTACTGATGCGACGAAAAGACGTCGCAGGCCATCCGACGGGGTGATC
Source organism: Fuerstiella sp. (assembly GCA_029245955.1). Lineage (GTDB taxonomy): Bacteria > Planctomycetota > Planctomycetia > Planctomycetales > Planctomycetaceae > Fuerstiella. Next base: position 145,173 of record JAQWOH010000015.1, read on the forward strand.
AGTGTACGATTCGCCAACAAAAACCGGGTGGTTTAGTTCGACAAACAGCCTCTGAAGCCCTGAAACGACGGAGCTGGACCAACAAGAAAACAGTGAAATCACTATGACTCCACTTTCGAAGCAGCGGATTGTACCGCTGTCTGCCTCTCGATCAATCGAGATCTCGGAATGATCGGCCTGTCAGCCCGTTCTGTACAGGCAAAAGCTCAAATCGCTGTCAAATCCTTCCTCATTCTCCTGCATGCCCTATATTTTCAGGGCCACTTCAAGCGATGGTTCGGGGCCCCGGTCTCGAGAATCATGTGTTTCGAGAGGACGAAGATGCGTCTGGAGAGCTTTCATCGCGAATTATCTCCCGGATCAATGGATCGTTCAGTTTGCCGGGGGACCTGTTACGTTCGGCATCTGACGACCCATACCCCGCCTGTTTGGCCGTGTGGATTTCCTGACGGCAACGATCAAGGCCAGCCCCGCAAACGCTTGATAATCCAGGGATTCGTGGAAATGATGAGTGTATAGATGAGCCGTCCTGACATTCCTGCGCAGACAGAACAGTGAGTCAAGTTATGTCCAGAATTCGTTCTTCGTACCGTGTTCTGATATTTATTGTGTTCATTCCGACGTGTTCTGCGGAGGAAATTCCGGGAATTGGAACCGTTGGCAAAGTGCGGCGGCTGAATACAGATTTTGCCTTCACCGAAGGCCCAGCCTCAGATACTGCCGGAAATCTGTACTTTACTGATATTCCCAACAGCCGAATTCACAAACGCGATGTTAAAGGCACGCTGTCCGTGTTCGTCGAACCGTCCGGACACTGCAATGGGCTGATGGTGGTCGGAAATCGATTGCTGGCCTGCGAAATGGATGGGCAACTGAAAGAGTATAATCTGACGACAGGACAGGAAACGTCTCTGGCCACAGAATACAACGGTGCCAGATTCAACGCCCCGAACGATCTGGTGATCGACAAGACAGAGGGCATCTACTTTACCGATCCCCGTTATCGTGCGCCTGATCCGTGGCCTCAGGGAAAAGAAGCTGTCTACTATCGAGCTGCCGACGGGAAGGTAACACGTTTGATCGAAGACCGAACAGCGCCAAACGGCGTTATCCTGTCTCCGAATGAGGAAACGCTGTATGTGATTCCCAGCATGGAAAAACAAATGTGGTCGTATCCGGTCGTATCGCCGGGCCGGGTCGGTCCCGGCAAAGTGTTCTGCGAGTTGACTCAGCCAAAAGGCAAGGACAATACAGGTGGCGACGGGTTGACAATCGACACAAATGGAAACCTGTATATCACCTCTGCACTCGGCCTGCAGGTGTTCGCCCCATCGGGCAAGCAGCTGGGCATCATCACGGTTCCGGAACATCCTGCTAATGTTTCCTTCGGCGGTAAAGATCGCAGCACTCTGTTTGTGACCGCTCGCAAATCACTTTATTCCGTAGAAACTCACGTCAAAGGTCATGTGTTCCGCGGAGGCAAATAAGGCGGCTGCAGAACAGAGGGGCGGTTACCGCTGAGCGAGATCAATCGACGTCAGCGCACCTGCGACAGCCTTGGCGTATGCTTCGTACCCGGCCGAAAGTGGATGTCCCTCGTCATAGTTCGGATAGACATCCGGCGTGTCCCTGACGGCCGATACCATATGCGGTAACACATCCAGAAAACGAATACGGCGTTCCAGCATGGCACGCTGCAGACGGATTCGCACGATTTTCTCATGTTCAACAATTGATGAAAACTCAGCTGGCCAGTCGTGCTGCACGGCAAGCGAATAGGCTGACTCCCGAGTCGGCAACAGTATCACCAGCAGATCGACTCCATGATCGGCACATCGTTGCTTGATGTTCTCCAGGATCCTCAGCGTCCGGGCAAAAGCCGCGCCGATGTCGGGATCATTGGTGTTGAGTTCGGCCAGTCGGTATCGCAGGCGACGATCCGTCACAAAAGTCGGATTGAGTAAATGTTCAATCGCGAATCCGGGCGGTTGTGCGGCTCGGGATTGCGCCCAAAGATGTGAGGCCGCGCTTCCTAACGCCGTGTGATATTTGATTCCATACCGGAAATGGTTGTCAATTTCAGCTGAAGTGTCATACGGCACGATGCCGCGGATGACGTCGCCCAGGTCGTTGCCGGCATACATTCCAACCACGATCTGTTGGGGCCGCATTTCCAGTGCACGTGACACCAGGATCTCATACTGCAGCGGACCATAGCCTCCGATACCGGCGTTGTACACAGACCTGTTCAATTGCCGACCCAGCACGGCCGGCCATGATTGGTCCGCAGCGACATTGAATCCCTGCGTGTGCGAGTCACCAATGGCCACGATATCAACTCGATCCGGAATTGACGGATTACGAAATCCATTTGCATCAACATCGTGCAGGTCAGGGTCGAGGACATATCCAAGCTCCGCGTGTGGAATCCGATTCGACGCCATGTTGACCGGAAAATGAGTCAAACACCGCAGCAGGACTTCGCCGGACAGCAGCATCGTGCTGGTGGACACCATCAATGCGGCGAAACGCAGTCTGATTGGCGGCGACGCCGATCGTGCCAGCCCACAAGTCACGCTGCCAGCTGCCAGTACCACACCGCCGATAAGCCTGGTGCCGATGCCACCGGACACAGAAAATGCGACTGCGGCGGCGACCAGAGCGATTCCATACAGCCAGCAGACGAGCGCCCCCAGCAATCGCGATGCCGGAGATAGACGTAGTTTTGCAGATGACATGAACACTTTTGTTCTCTCTCGATCGCAGCCCAGGTTTCCAGACTCCGATTTGAGAACCCCATTCCTCAAACCCCGTCATCGCCACAGACCACACCGCCCGAAAACCAGCAGTCTGAAAAAGTGTATTCACGATCCCGAATACGGAGCAACAGGAAGATTTCGGGGCGTCTGCGGTCAGAGGCGTAGTATACGGACCAGCGAAAATGCTGGTGCCGGGAAAAACAGAGGTTCTCTGCGGGGCTGTCGGGCGGCCGGCCGGACATCACCATTCCTGAGACGTTAATCAGAAGTTTGAGCAGGGCTGTTCTCGATGGTTGACCAGCGGCACGACCGACTGCAAAATCGCAGTGCAGTATGAAATCAGTGTCACTGGCAGTATCGGAGACGTTCTCTGATATCCGACCAGAATTATTTCTCGAAAACGTAGTTCAGCCCCGCCAAACCCATGTATACATCGAAGCTCGTCAATCAGCTCGCTCCTTCCGCCACCATTGCCGCCGCCGCCAAAGCGCGTGAACTGCGGGCTCAGGGAGTGAACGTCCTCGAATTCACTCTGGGTGAGCCCGATTTCACGACACCCGCGCACATCTGCGAAGCGGGGAAAGCGGCGATCGAAGCAGGCCACACGCATTACACCGCGGCCACTGGAATTCCTGCGTTAAAGGAAGCCATCTGCAGCGCCTTCGAACGTGATTATGGTGTTACCTACAAGCCGAACGAAGTGACCGTGAGCAGCGGCGCGAAGCACGCCATTCATAATGTGCTGACGGCGGTGTGTGAACCTGGCGACGAGGTCATCATTCCAACACCGTTCTGGGTCAGCTACAGCGCCCTGGTGGAGCTGGTTGGTGCCGTTCCCGTTCTGGTCGACACTCCGGAGAATGCCGGCTTCTGCATGACGGCCGATCAGTTTCGTGGCGCAATCACCGACAAGACGCGGCTGCTGATGCTGAATAGCCCCAGCAACCCGACGGGGGCTGTCTATCCCGTTGAGGCACTGGAAGCTCTGGCCGAAGTTGCGGTGGAAAAGGATGTGATCGTCATGTCCGATGAAATCTACGACAAGTTGATCTACGACGGCTTTGCCTTCAGGTCCTTTGCTTCATTCGGCGAAGACGTAAAGGCCCGCACGATCATTGTGAACGGGGTCAGCAAGGCGTATGCCATGACCGGCTGGCGAATCGGCTGGACACTGGCTCCGCCGGAAGTCAGCGCTGCCATTAACAGGTTGCAGAGTCAGCAGACATCGAATCCGTGCAGCATCAGCCAGCATGCTGCGATTGCCGCTCTCAACGGACCACAGGATTGCATCGGAGAAATGCTGGAGCAGTTTCAGGAACGTCGGGAATACGTTCTGAAACGCCTGCGGGCTATGCCGGGACTGAGTTTCGCTGACCCCGGCGGAGCGTTCTACGCGTTCTTCAATGTCAGCAGTCATTTCGGCCGGGAATTACCCGGCGGAAAAACCGTCGATAACAGCAGCGACTTCTGCACAGCACTGCTGGAAAATGCGCATGTGGCTCTGGTGACAGGCGATGCCTTTGGTGCTCCTGGTTATGTGAGGTTGTCATTTGCAACCAGCAGGGATGTGATTGAAGCCGGGCTGGACGCACTCGAAAAATTTCTCAGCTGATTTGAAGACCATGGCGACGGTCAGATGACGGGCCGTCACCGGTGTCGTCGAGATCAGAAAGCCAGTTTGACTATGTGGGCACGTCTTGCAGTTCTCGCGATCATGGGCCTCGTCGCATGGCGATTGCTGCGTTCCCGCTGGGCATTTACGATCGTTGTTGATAACACGGGCGTAAAATCACATGCTGGTATCAGGACACCACAGCAGCGTCGTCTGTTAAGCCTGTTTCAGCGGACCAGATTCGTCGAAGGAAAAGTTACGATTCGCGGACGAACAGACCGAAATGGTCAGTTACAACTGACCTTCGTGGGGCCCATGGACGACGTGACAAAACAACAGGTGCGCAACTACCTTGTGAATGAGCTTTAGAGCAGTTTACGTATTGTCGTAGACGATACTGGTTCGTGGGAGTAACGAAACTGCTGTCAATAACGTTCTTCGCGGCCACAAGTCAGCGTGAAACGCTGTAGTCGGCATGCAGAACATGTCTGATCCCGCATCGGCACCCGATACTGACCTGGTTTCAAAATTGTTCATCTCCGAAATCTACGATTCCTTTCAGGGGGAAGGCCCCTGGGCCGGCACTGCGTCTCTGTTTGTCAGAACGTCCGGCTGCAATCTGCGCTGCTGGTTTTGCGATACGCCGTACACGTCATGGGACCCCCAGGGAGATCAGCAGTCACTGGAACAACTGGCAGAGCAGGTCGCGAACAGCAAGTCACCACATGCCGTGATTACAGGTGGTGAGCCCATGCTCGCCCCGCAATTGACTGAACTGACCGATATCTGTCGCCGCGAACACAAGTTCATCACCATCGAAACGGCCGGAACTGTCGATCGCGCGGTCGAATGCGATCTGATGGCCATCAGTCCGAAGCTGAGAAATTCAACGCCGGATGACGGGAAGTGGGCGGCTCGCCATGAACAGACGCGTCACCAGCCAGCCGTGATTGAGTCGCTTTTTCGCCGATATAAGTGTATTCTGAAATTCGTGATTGATGTGCAGGAAGACATTTCCGAAGTCGTGAGTTATGTCCATGACTTTCCAGGTGTTTCGGCCGACGATGTGTGGTTAATGCCTCAGGCGACAACCCCCGAAGAGCTGGCGCAGAAGACGGACTGGGTGAAGGCGAAGGCAGACTCACTGGGCTTTCGGTTTTCTTCGCGGCTGCACATTGCTCAGTTTGGCAACATGCGCGGCGTGTAAAGAACTGCGGCGCTGGTTAATTCAATATCTGAATGGCGTCCGGCATTGCCTCCTGCCGGTACGACGAACGGCTCTTCATGAAACTCTCCATTTCAGCTCGCATTGCAGAGTCCTTTCTTTCCAAGGAAGCCGCCGCGCTGTCGTTGTCAGAACTTGCCGATCTGGCGGTAACCGCCGGTTATGACGCTGTCTGCATGCGCGCATCGCAAATCGGAGTTCACTCGCCACCGGATGAAATTACGGCGGCGCGCGAGCTGCTCGATGCTCGAAAACTGAGTGTCAGTATGGTGACCGGTGACTTCGACATTGTCTACAACAATGACAACGGTCCGCAGTGCCTGCGTAACATCAGGTCACACCTTGACCTTGCCGAAAATCTGGGTGCCCCGCTGATTCGGACCTGCATCAAGACTCCCGCCGATATTTCATGTGCGCGGCGGGCAGCCGATGAAGCTGCCGAACGAGGCATACGACTGGCTCATCAGTGCCATGCCGAAAGCCTGTTTGAAACCCCGGACCAGATCGTCGATACACTGCAGAAAATTGATCGCCCCAACTTCGGTCTCATCTTCGAAGCAGCCAATCTGGACGAATGCGGCCAGGCCTATGGTCCGGAGGTCATCGGGCGACTGGCACCATGGATTTTTAACGTCTATCTGCAGAATCAAAAACTTTGTGCGGACGGCACGGTCACTCTGCAGACATGGTGTCGAGGTCCCGTGTCATTTGACATTCTTCAGATTCACGAAGCCGGCGGCATCGACTTTGACGCCATCTTTGAGGGCCTGAGTTCAATTGGCTACGACGGTGTGGTTACCGTACATCAGGCGGGGTCAGAACAGGGCCGTGACCATTCGGTATCGGCCGCAACACGAACCGCCCGATACCTTCAGACCTGCATCGGCCCGCGAGCCGATGCAGGTTGACGCCGGGAATATGACAGGTCGCTCCCGTTGATCGCTGGAGTTGGCGGACCTGCGGCTCGTATTCAAGAGGAACGGTCTAACGCTTTCGTAAGAATGTAGACATGAAACTTTGCGTGTTGACAATACTTTTTGCAATGCTGTCTCAATCCGTCATTGCCCGGCAGCAAATGAGGGAAAAGTCGTTCTATTTCCCAGCAGAAGGCGAGTGGCAAAAAGTTTCACCGGAATCATTGAACCTGGACGCAGCAGCGCTGAACACGGCCCTTGAGTTCGCGATGGATTGGAAGTCTTCCAGTGTGATTCTTCTGCACAAAGGCCGGATTCTGGCTGAGCGCCATCAGGACGTCGTGTCGCCGTCACGTCGATATCAGGGCACGCTGCATGGAAAAACGGCATTGTCTCACGTGGTCGAAGACGTCGCTTCCTGTCAGAAAAGTGTGACTTGTGTTCTTGTGGGAATTGCACAGTGTCACTCAGTGACACTGTGCAACAGCATCTTGGAACAGGCTGGTCACAGGCCACGCCTGAACAGGAATCCAGAATTACACTGCATCATCTGATCACGATGAGCAGCGGACTCAGCGAGCGTCTGAAGTACGTCGCACCGGCGGGAACAAAGTGGACGTATAACACCACGGCCTACTCGCGCAGTCTGACAGTGGTTGCAAAAGTGGCGGGAATGACAGCCAATGAAGTCACCAGAAAATGGTTGACCGGACCACTGGGAATGAACAATTCCAAATGGGTAGATCGCAAATTGCCTTCTGATTCGACAGTTGCGGCAAATCGATACGGATTTGCAACATCGGCCCGTGATCTGGCCCGATTCGGATTACTGATGCTGGCGAACGGTCACTGGGAGAACAGAGTCATTCTGTCTGATCAGAAATTCCTGAAGTCCGCTACGTCGCCATCACAGAAGTTAAATCCGTCCTATGGATATCTGTGGTGGTTGAACGGTCAGCAGTTTGCGCTCAGAGGCAGTCGTCGTGCGACGGGTTCACTTGTTCAGACGGCACCGAAGGATCTGTTTTCTGCCCGGGGAGCTCTGGGACGCCGCTGCAGCGTCAGTCCGTCGTGGCAATTGGTGATGGTCAGACTTGGTGATGTGCCGGACAGGACCGGCGAACCGCAGTTTGATCAGCAGTTCTGGCGTCTGCTGATGAAGTTCCGCAGCCGGAATCGTGACGCCATCCACAAGACGCATCCTGAGTGAAAACACATTCCTGGCCAGTCAACTTGAACGTCCGAACGGGGCAGCCCATACTCAGTGAAATAACCTCTCGTTTGCGGACGGATAAGTCGTACTTCTCCAGGGAATGATGATGTCAAATACAACACGTCGAGATTTTATCAAAGCTGGCGCGACCATGGGCCTGACAGCAAGTGCCTACCGTCGAGTGGCACGCGCCACGATCAGTGCCCCTCAACCTGTGGTCGCCTTCGTGGGCTGCGGTGGTCGGTCAAAGGGGCTGTCACGGGGATTCACGGGTGATGCAGATGTCGCGTGGACGTGTGATCCGGACGAAGAACGCGCCAGCGCACTGCAGGAACAGTCAGAAGCAAGGCAATCCACCAGTGATCTGCGCAGAGTCCTGGATGATAAATCGGTCGACGCGGTCGTTGTGGCAACGCCGGATCACTGGCATGCACCGGCGGCTATCATGGCGTGTGACGCCGGAAAACATGTCTACGTAGAAAAACCGTGCAGTCACAACCTGCGGGAGGGCCGGCTGCTGGTGGAGGCGGCTCGACGAAATAAAGTCGTTGTGCAACATGGTACGCAGAGTCGGTCGAGTGAATACATTGCCAACGCCATTCAAATGCTGCGTGAGGGCATGATTGGTGAGGTGTTGATGGCCAAAGGCTGGAATATCCAGCGCCGCAACAACATCGGCCACGCTGCTCCGTCAAATCCGCCAGCCAGTGTTGACTACGACACATGGGTCGGACCAGCCGAAATGATGCCGTTTCAGTCAAACCGCTTCCACTATAACTGGCACTGGTGGCACAACTTCGGTACGGGTGATATTGGCAACGACGGTGCCCACGAAATGGATATGGCGCGCTGGGGACTTGGCGTGGAAGGCCTGCCGTCGTCAGTCATGGCCGTGGGTGGAAAATACTACTTCGACGACAACCAGCAGTTTCCTGATACCGCAACCTGTGCATTTGAATGGCCGGGAGATGGAACTGTCGGGCGACGTAAACAACTCATTTTTGAAATGCGGATCTGGTCAAAGAATTATCCGTATAACTGTGACACCGGCGTCGAATTCTACGGAACGAAAGGAATGCTGTTTGTCAGCAAGCGAGGTAAATTGCAGGTGTGGGATGATTCGAACCACCCCGTATCAGATCCCAAACCACAGAATCCTGTGTTCACGCCGAGAAATCATCAGGTCGATTTTCTGCAGGCCATAGTGGACAATCGAAAGCCAACCGCAGACATCGCGATTGGTCATGACTCTGCAGCATTGATTCACCTGGCCAACATCTCTGTCCGAAGCGGCCGGTCGTTGCAGATCGACCCAGGCCAGGAAACGATTGTGAACGACAATGCTTCTAACAAGATGCTCACCCGCTATTATCGAGACGGTGGGCACTGGTCAGTACCGGCCGCGACTGGTTAGCCAGGAATAGTGAAACACGACCTGTGCCGTGGAATGTATATGATACCCCGGATGTTGTGTTTCGACGACACCAGGCAGAGCCGGAAAACGACGGGAACGGCCCATTATCTAGCTGACATTGGCTGCGGGCTGTTCCGCAACAGGAAATATTCATGCGATTTAAGATATTGACTTTCTTCTTGCTGACGGCAACAACATCACTCACAAACGCCCGGGACGCGGACGGTTACGTCGGCTTTCGTCAGCTGCCCGGCGAACTTGTGATTACGGTGAATGACCGGCCCGTTACGTCGTACGTCTATCAGGACGAGAAGATACCAAGGCCATATTTTGCGCACATCAAAGCTCCCTGCGGTACTCAGGTCAGTCGCAATCATCCGCCTGTTCCCGGAAAGGACCGAATCGATCACGATACCATGCATCCGGGGATCTGGATGGCGTTCGGAGATCTGGACGGCACTGACTTCTGGCGGAACAAGGCGCGAGTCGAACATGTGAAGTTCGATCAGCAGCCGTTCGGTGGAACGGGAATCGGTTCGTTTGTCGAACTCAAACACTATCTCCGGCCGGACGATTCTGTGGTCTGTCGGGAGGTGTTTCGCTGCTCCGTCAGCGTACAGGCCGGAGGCTATCTGCTGACATGGGACTCCACATTCACTGCAGACGACGAATTCTATTTTGGTGACCAGGAAGAGATGGGAATCGGCATTCGTGTGGCGACTCCCGTTAATCAGATGAACGGGGGATCACTGCGAGATTCAATGGACCGTTCAGGTGCAAAGAATATCTGGAGCCAGTCTGCTGCATGGTGTGATTACAGTGGCGATATTAATGGCAAGCGAGTCGGGATGACTCTGATGTGCCATCCTGATAACTTTCGTAATAGCTGGATGCACGCGCGGGATTACGGTTTCGTTGCAGCGAATCCCTTTGGTCGCGAGGCCATGAAGAAGGGTGCAACCAGCAGAATTGTCGTCAAAACCGGCGAAGATCTGCGGCTGCGATACGCGGTCTGGATCCATTCTGGCAGTGCTGATGAAAAAACCGCGATTGATGCGGCCTACAGGAACTACCTGGATGCCGCTGTGAATGACGGTTCACGATGACGGCCGGTTTCATAAATTACATTACTGAAGCCGTACCTTGTGCGACAACTGTACGTCGCCCGCAAGATCTCGGATCTGCAGCGTGACCAGAGGTGCCGGTTGTTCCCATGCAATATCGATGACGCCATAGTTTTCTTTGTGGTAGGTCGTCGGAAGTCTGCGAAAACGATTGACTGTCGGTGTGCCACGAGAATGCAGCTGGTTGAAGCTGCTGGACGTCAGGTCAAACAAACGATCTGTCGTCCCCTGATTCAGTGACGACAATTCGGCCCAGTGGCGATCACCGCTGATGAAGATGACGCCGTTGGCTTTGGTGGCAGTCAGCAGATCCAGCATTTGCTGTCGTTCACGAGGAAGATTCGACCAGGTTTCCTGCCCCGCATCTTCTGCGATGAACTGTATGCTGCTGGCGATGATCCGAACATCAGCAGGCTGAAGCAGTTGCGTCTCAAGCCATTTCCACTGTTCATTGCCCAGCATCGTTTTCGACGGATCGTCATCAGGCACGTAAGGCCCCCCGACTCGCTTTTCGCCTCGCTTCAGCGGGGATCGAAAGTAGCGTGTGTCCAGCAGGATTACCTGGATTCGCTGACCCGCCGGGCCAAACACGTGAACGTCGTAGACCCCCGGCCGAGTGCGTGCATTCGCATCGGTTTCGTGTAGCCAGAAATCTTCGAAAATCTGCTCCGATTGTTTTCGTTTCGGAAAGTCGGCGCCACCATCGTTGACTCCGAAGTCATGGTCATCCCACGTTGCCAGTGTCGGACACGCCGCCCGTAACTGCTGAAAACCTGAGTCGCTGCCAAGTTTTTCGTACTTGGCTTTCAGCACATTCATGTCTTCGGTGTCGCCGTAAATATTGTCCCCCAGGAAAATCAGCAGTTCGGGATCCTGTTCGGCCATTGTGTTAAGAATCGGCATCGGCTTGTCCTGCTTAATGCAGGAACCAAACATGATGCGACTGATGACACCTGATTCACGTTCCGATGAAAGAACGGCGCGGATTTCAGCGGCAACCTGCGCTGCCAGCTGTTGGTATCCATCTGTCTTGAAGTGAACATCACCAGGCTTTGTGAATAGTTCCGGGGCGAACGTACGCGTCAGCCTGTTCAAATCGTCTGTGCTCACGCCGTGCTTCTTCATGACTCGTGCGGCGATTGCGTTATATTTCAGATCGTCGTCGACTTTTCGGCCGCTTTCTCCTTCCGGTACGACGGTCGTATTCGCCCAGATCAGCGTGGCCCCTGTTGTTTTGAGCCGTGATGTCAGCGCGTCAAGGTTGTGCTCGTATTGTTCCAGCGATGTTGTCAGCGACCCGCGAATCTTGTCTCGCCGACCCTGCACTTTTGAGTCCGGATGTCGATAACATAAATCCCAGAGTCCCCAGTTGAAGTGAATGACGTCCCATTTCGTATCCCCCAGCCAGTTGTCGATCTGCTGGATTCCCGTGCCGGAATGCTGAGCATTACCTCGATTGTGCACGACGTTGGCTTCGTTCTGCAGCATTTGTACGACGTGAGGTGTGTAGCCCAGCGAAATGGAGTCGCCGATGATCAGGACTTTGGGCAACTCAGCGGTGACGGATCCACAGCACGTAACGATGGCAAGCAGTGGCAGGATTCTTTTCATCAGGTGAACACTTCTGTTGACGAACGTTTGTTATCGGATGGCTCAGAAAATGTCTCGCACTTTTGCTCACAAGCCTTCCATCTTCATTCCGGTTTCGCCTGGTCAGCCTTCTGCTTTTGCAGATAATTATCACGAATTCTGTGCAGCTGCTTCCAGACTTCAGCATCTTTCATCTGTGGCGAAACACAGGCGAAAATAAAGTTGTGGCCTTGCTGCGTCCATGTCTGGATTTCCAGGTGTAGTTTCTGCGGCTTCTTTGTTGCGAAGGGTTCGACCCAATCCAACGTGCCGTGATAGTGAGCCGGCCGAGTAGCTTCAGCTGTCGCTTCAGAAACCGTTGCTGCGGGATCTGACTGCTTGAGTTTTAGTATGAACTTTGAAGGGTCGACATCCGGTCCCTGGCCGCGCAGCACTGCTGTGCAAAGTCCGCCGTAGTACTTCAGAAACTCATCGTGCACCACAGTTTTTTTCAGTTCAGGTTTCGCAGCCAGTTCGAACGCAAACGCGTAGCAGAAAAATGAGCCGGATTCCGGTCGCATCATTCCGGGGGCAAATCGAATATGTTCGACTCCCCTCAGCTTCATGTCCGGCGCGAAACCCGGAGGCAACGAAATCGTTTCTCCGCCCCATCCTGCAGGGGCTGCCAGTGCGTACGATGTTTTTTCGTCGGCGATCGCTGCTGTCCCCAGCAACACCACGCATAAAACAACCATGCGAATCATTGATACGTCCTTTTCAGTACAACCGAAAAACTGCTGTCGGAGTAGCTTAAACGACTATGACCGTGCTGTCGTTGCACATGCCATTTGAATAATACCGACCTCGTGCGTGTTTCGGCGAGTTCTGTGGGTTGAACTCCGTGAGAACGACTTCGTACCATCCTGAACATCGTTTGTGTTCCCATTCACAGTTTGAAGCTGACTGCGGGGCTCCCGTATGATGAACTCATCGTTTAACGGGCCTTTTCTTCCGGTGAAACAGCAAATGCGTTCATTACTCACAGTCCTGACGCTCATTGGCGGCCTGATTCCGGTCGCACTACATGCTGACGACAACTGGCCTCAGTTTCGTGGTTATGCGGGTTCGGGAATCGGCAGCGGCGATCCGCCTGTCGACTGGGACGTCGAAACCGGACAGAATGTCGAATGGAAGACGACGATTCCGGGACTTGGACATTCCTGTCCGATTGTTTGGGGCAACCGTGTCTTTCTGACAACGGCGATCAATTCGGACACTGATAAACCAGCCGTGGAAACCGGATGGGCAGGCGGGGCTGGCGAGTCTGCAGATGACACCGGAGAATGGACATGGCAGGTTCAGTGCCTGCAGTTGGACACGGGGAAAACTCTCTGGACCGAATCCACCCGTCGTGGTGTGCCGACAATCAAACGACATCTGAAAGCGTCGCACGCGAACTGCACGCCGGCAACGGACGGAGAACATGTGGTCGCATTTTTTGGATCGGAAGGTCTGTTTTGTTTCAACGTAAATGGCGATCTGATCTGGAAACGCGATTTTGGCCGACTGCACTCCGGGCCCTATGACCAGGAAGATCTGGAATGGGGCTTTGCAAGTTCGCCGATTATTCACGATGGCAATGTCATCCTGCAGTGCGACTGCCTGAACACCAATTTCGTAGTGATCCTTGATATCGATACCGGCGATGAGATTCGTCGCATCGATCGGCAGGGTGAAGTTGCGACCTGGTCGACACCTTTGGTGGTGATCACGGAGGACCGCGCACAGATTGTCTGTAACGGTTACCGACAAATGGCGGGATATGATCTGGCTACTGGCGATACGCTCTGGCATCTGAATAACGGCGGCGACGTTCCGGTTCCCACGCCACTGTTCGCCAATGGGTTGATTTATCTGACCAACGGACACGGGCGGTCCCCGGTTTATGCTGTTACACCTGCGGCCACGGGGGATATCACGCCGTCAGAAAGCGAAACCGGCAACAATGGTCTCGCCTGGTGGCAAGCAAGAAACGGAGCCTACATGCCAACTCCATTGGCACTGGAAGGACTGCTTTACACGTGCAACGACAACGGTCGGCTCGCTGTTCACGACGGAATGACTGGCGATTTGATCTACCGGCAACGAGTCGGAACGGGGACCCGTACGTTCTCGGCCTCCGCAGTTGCCAGCGGCAGCCACGTCTATTTTACCAGCGAACGCGGGCAAGTTACGGTCATTGAAGCCGGGCCCGCGTTCCGCCAGGTTGCCAGCAACCAATTGGGTGGTGTGGTCATGGCGACCCCCGCCATTGCCGGCAACCGACTTCTGATTCGTACGGTGAATTCACTGTTTTGTTTCAGGACTGGTGAGCACACTCCGCGAATCCTTCGAAGTGAATGATGTTCGAAGCACGCAGCGGGGCAAACTTGTCCGGTCATTCAGTCGGCTTGCGAAACAGAGTCGCCGGTCCACCGCCGGATGGAACTCGAAACTCAGATTCCGAACCCGGCTTCAGCGTGTAAACTGTGGTCTTGCCGTTTGACGTCCAGCGATAGCTGAAGCTGTAATCCAGGTCGTAGCGATGACTTTCTCCGGGCTCAAGTGTGTAGGGGCCGCGCCAGTCAGATGCCGGCCCTTTCAATTCGTAGATGTGAACTTCGTCGCTGAGATTTGCGATGTGAACCGGTGAGATGTCGAACGAGGCAACAATCGAGTCGTCCGCCAGCAGTATGTCCTGTAACTGCAATCTCGTTTGCTGGAAGTCGAGGGCAGCGATTTGAGTTTCCGTAAAGGTCTCGCCGGCAATCCATGTATTCCACGCATCTGAGAACAACGTCGCGACGACGGTTCGAGCGGCTTCGTCGGCAGCCATGGGTTTGCCAATCATCAGGCGTCCCTGCGGTACGGTCACCTGCACGTTACCGGCGGGCAATAATCTCACGTCGCTGGCCTCCTCCATTTTTGTGACCTGCACGGTGATTCGCTGACTAATGCTCAGTTCGAACTCGGCAACGGGTGTCCACTTGTTGTCGCCGGACTCACGAACCGCGACCCGAAGCACTGCCTCCGGTGCGTTCAGATGCAGAAGTCCGGACGGTGTCGAGACATCTGCCGCCGCTGCTGCACCGGAAGCCGGCTGAGGCAGATTCGCCTGAAACGATTCCCGTTGCAGGCTCATGGGTTTTGTCAGGACCAACTCTGTCTGAATCTCAGCGTCTTCCGGGTAGTTGGCGAAGTTCGGGATCACGTCGATCAGACGGTCTCGACGTGTCAGATCCGCAAACGTATCACCGGGGATATCCAGGACGTTGATCTGAGCGACTTCGCTTTCCACCAGTAATTGTGTAAGTGAACCCAGCATATGCGGCGAAATTGCCACCTGAAGAGTCTCTTCAGAGCCGACCGTGAGCAATGGCTCGTTGTTGGAATCCGCCACCCGGAACGGCAGGCTTTGTTTCGTCGGTGCGGCGACATTCAACCCCATCGTGATGGAAACCCCGTTGCTGTCCGTGAAAACTTTCTGCGGCCATGCTTTGGCGACGGGGTGATAGACGGGTAGTGGCCAGACAGCGTCGGTGGCCTGACCAGCGTCACTCAGATCCAGCATGTCTTCAACGCGATTCAGAATTGACGGGACCGCTGCCACCACTTCATGCTCGATACGACTTTTCTTGGCATACAGGCCCTGCACCAATGCGTCGGACACGCGCCGTTGAGTCATTCCCAGGCCACGAGTCGAAATACCACGCGGTCTTGTGACGTGCCAGTTGTCTGATTCGATCCTGAAACTGGAACTCAACGCCCGCAGCCTCAACCGACGATCCTGTACGTACGGTTCGACATGAACATTCAGCCACACCGGCCTGCGAGTGCCGATACCAATTGTGATCTGTCCGGCAGTTGCCGAACGACCTCTGCCACGAATGTACGTCGACCCGATCGTCAACGACACATCGGTGAGTCCGAGTTGCAGTCTCAGTTGATCTTTGCCGACCGCTTTAACATTGGCACGCGACACCTTGCCGCGATATCTGATCTGTGAAAATGTGACGGCAAACGTAATGCCTTCCGCCGATGTCGAATCACGGATGTTGGGAATATCGCCCGACACCGCGTCGTCCGGTACTCGTCCGGGGATTGCGTACGACACCGCGTTCAGCATGCGGTTTCCCAGACGTATTGCCACGGCATCCGGAATTTCAAGAACCGTCTTGAATTTCTGCTCTGCGGTGGCAGCTTCTTTCGATTTCGGCGTCTCCGTCAACTCCGGCGGGTGTCCTTCGTTCGTCGGCGCCAGCATCCAGTTGAACAATGCATCACTGCCGTAAGCTATTTTCCAGACATCGTGTCCGGCGTCCGGAACAATGCTCAGCCACGGACTACGTTCGTGGTTTCGGAGTTCATCAATCAACCCGGTGACAGCGGATGGCCGTACTACGTTGTCTCGTTGACCGTGAATCGTCCACACTGGAACATCCGGCCACTGTTCGGCCAGTGCCGCATCACCGCCGGAAGACACCGGGACCACAGCGGACCACAGATCCGGCGTGGCGGCGCCGATACTCCATACACCATACCCGCCCATTGACCAGCCCGTCAGAATTCGACGCTGTGGATCCACTGAGTATTCCTGTTCTACTTCTTTCAGGATTCGCAGCATGCGTTTGGCATCTGCTCCGTCAGCCCGCCACCCTCGCAGCAGTCGAGAGTTCAGGTCTTCACACTGCGTGAATAGTACCAGGAAGGGGAAGGTGTCCTGTCGAGCTCGCAGGAATGGTCCCGGACCAACCTGAGTGGGAGCGACACCATCGTTTCCACGTTCACCTGCTCCGTGCAGGAAGACGACGATTGGCCACTGGTTGTCCGCCGAATAGTCAGTCGGAACGAAAAGCTGATACTTATGGGCTCCGTCTTCATCTGTATGCGATCGTTTCAGGAAGCCGTCTGCCTGAGACGCCTGTTGCCCAAAACATGTCGAAACGCCCAGTCCGGAAAGTATCAGGCACGTCAGAACGAACCTGGCAGCGGCCACAGTAAAACGCGTGTCATTCATGGGACTTAATTCCTGATTGTTGGTGTTCCGCCTGCGGTGATCCGGCACAGCGAATCATCGACGGCCTGTTCCTGAATATTTGCGACAAGTCAGAAAACGGCAAGCCCCAGGCTGTCGGTTTCGCGAATTCAGCAATTCGTCTCAGAAGCGGCATGTTGGCTCGCAGGTCCGCGGCTTCCACATCCGGAATTATGGCCTTATTTCTGAACTTTCCTCCGGATACGGTCACAGCTCGTCGCTCCAATGCTGACCTTTACGCAGGTGATGATTCGTAACGACCCTGCTTGACAGACCCAACGGCAGATCTCAGAGGTGGAATGCCCGTTGCAACACAGTGAGATGGGAAAGAGCAATCGAAGAGTTGCTCCGTCCTGATCGTTCAACGCCGGCAACATGGAGATTGTGCCAATGCGTTTTTTCCCAGGTGTATACTGGCCATGTTGATTTATGTCGGGGTCGGCACAACTTCCGCCGAAGAACCTGTGCGTCGTGACACATGGCAGCTTCAGTGCCATAGTAATTCGTACTTCAATACTGACGCAGTCCGGACTGCCCTGTCGCTCGATCCCCGGAGGTGACATCGCCATATGTGACGTCTGAACAGTACAATGTAATGCTTAGCGCCACGCATCATGCGTGGCTACCTGCACAGCGGATTTGCAGACGTCAAAGTTGTCGTCAGTACCGCCCCTTCACACGGTGCAGTCACGGCGACGATTGACAAAGGACACCAGCAAACGCTGGTCTCGGTCTGTTCCACCCATTGACACTGATCGGTTCGTCAGTCTGTTAAGCCGAGCCCGGGCAACCGGAAAGTCGGAACTCCTGAACGGTTTACTGTTTGAGCTCATGCAGAGCAAACAGTAGGGAGCCGTTCCCTGCCTGCTGGTGGCCCGTACGCCTGGTACGAACGAAGCGGCAGGGCGTATGGCCAGGGCGAGACTGAAAATACTCTCAACGGCCGAATCTGAACGCGATATCGCGTCGCTTATCAGTGAGCCCTGTTTTTCCCGTGAGGCATCACGCTCGTTGCTGACACCGCTGCAGCAGACGACAGCCGAAGATGCAGAGCGGATTATACGAGTTGCCGCACCGTACCTCAAAAGCCAGGACGAGCAATGGTCGATCAACGTTGGGCCGTTGCTTGTCCTGATACGCAGTCAGCGTGACAAAACGCTTGAGGAAATTCTGGCAGCATCGCCGCCTGTGGTCTGAGAAGGCTTCTTGAGAAGCCAGATGCAGGCATTGCTTGAGGCGACTGCTGCAGCCGCTCAGGAACCGAAGAAGTCGTATCTTAAATTAGCATCGAAAATGCATACCCGCCTGGCGTGGCTTTCAAGTGGAAATAGCGGAGGCGAAAAAGAAGAAGGCCGCGGCGAAGGGCAGATAAACGTCAGTCGGAACGGGCTCCGGATTCAGACAACTGAAGATCGTTTCATCTGGCAAATACAACGACGTGAAATGAATAACATCCATCGACAGCCGGAAACCATGGTCCGCGCCGCACCGTAACCGCTGACACACCGGCCACCCTGCCCAGGGAATCCTGCTGAGATGCGTAGTTGTGTACCTGTCTGAAGCGACCGAGCAGTTCAGGTGTCGGCGGGCACTTTCGCTTCCGAGATGATCTGGGCGGTTTCCGGACGTTTCCCGGGAAACAGAGTCAACAAGGCAGGAAGAAACAGCAAGTCCGCGGGCAGTGCCACGACGAGCGTCGTACACGCCATAACGGCAAAGCTGACATGAGGTGGCAGTTGACTGGTCATGACAGTGCCGAGTCCGGCGGTCATGACAACTGTCGTCAGCATCAATGCGCTGCCAACGGTGATGAACGTTTTTTCGTTTGCGGCGAGGGCGGTCTGACCGTGACGATGCTCCTCGGTGAAATGAACCAGATAGTGAATGGTGTCGTCAACGGCAATTCCCAGGCAGATTGCAAATGAACAGGCGCCGGCAATTCCCAGTGAATCGCTGAATAACCAGTGTACCGCACCTGAAACTGCCAGAGGCATCAAATTGGGCATTGTTGATATCAGGCCAATTCTGAGTGAACGGAAAGCGATCGCCAGCACTCCGAAGATTACAACTGCGGCCATCATCAGGCTGCTGATCAGTTCATTAATCATCTGACTGACGACTCTTCCCTCAACAAGCACATCACTGACGAGTTTCACGTCAACACCTGGATTCTCAGATTCCAGCTGCCTTAACTGAGACTCCAGCCGTTCAAAAATGGAATCGAACGTCGCAATACCCAAATCCCGGGAGCGTGTGGCAACAAGCGCCAACCGAAGATCCGGACGGTAGAATTGTGTTTTGAGGTCCTCTGGAAGTTGCTTCAACAGTATGGGCTGATCCTGGCGATTGGGACCACGAATAACCGTAAGTGCCGTACGGATTGACATTGGCCGCCCAAGCAGCGGTTCTTCTGTAATCAGCCGTTCGCACGCCTTAATCACCACCCAGACGTCTTTGCGAGAAACCTGATCGCCCCAGTGAACCATCAATCGCACACTACGAACCCCGGCCATATGCGTGTCGCAATGACGCATCGCCTGCAATTCTTCAGACTGACGGGGAACCCGATCACTGACACGATCATCGGGAACAAGACGCAGGCAGATTGCCAGACACCCCGCAGTAAGCAACACGCCAATAACAGTTACAACCATTGCATGGCGCGATGAAAACCGAATAACTGAAATCAGACGACTCATGGCTCGGTGAAAAGGATTGTGATACTCACTGACATGCATTCGCTGCCCGATCCACGAAGCAGCCAGCAGTGGACTGATAAGAATCACAGCGGAAAACGTCACCACAACGCCGATCGCGGAAGTTCGGCCAAAGCCAGCAATCATTTCTGAATCTGACAACATCAGCGAACCAAATCCAATCGCCGTCGTAATCGATGTCAGCAGACAGGCCGGACCTGTCTGCAAAACAGCATTGAAGACGGCATTACGAGCATTCGCACCCCCAGCTCGAAGCTGTTGCAGTCGTACCACCAGGTGGACTCCATCGGTGAATCCAATCATCATGACCATCACCGGAAGAATAATTTTTGCAAGTTCGTTTTCGGACTGCCCGATAAGCTGCAACCAACCGAGAGTCCAGAAGACACCGACCACGGGTCCACAGCCCGCAACAATGATCGCCATCGGCCGCCGAAAAATCAAAATCAACAATACGCCAACGAGTCCGTAGGCCATGAGCTGAATTCGAATATGATCTTCTGCCAGCGCTCGATCATGAACATCGTAAAGAGCGAGTGTGCCGGTAACCCTTGTCTGAATCCCTGTCGGCTCAAGAATTCGTATTGCGACCGACCGAATATCCTGGACATATGACGCTTCGTCAGTATCGACCAGCATCAAGACCGTTTGACCGTCGGATGAAATCAGATTCTCTGCGGCCAGAGGATGGCTGAGCAGCGCGAGTTTCGAGTCTGCCAGTTGTTCGTCTGTAACTTCGTCTGTAACTTCGGGTAAAAGCAAACGGTGTGCTCGACGTAAAGTGACCTCAGGAATATCGCCCATCCAGGTCAGATGCTTCACTTCTTCCATTTCGCGAAGTGCCGAAGCTGTCAGTTGCATTGCCGCAATTTGATCGCGACGAAAGAAGTCATCGCACTGCAGAACAAGCACTAATGGTGCACTGGATTTGAACTTTCCCTGCACCTCATGCAGTTCTGCCAGAGTCTCGGGAGACACCCAGCCCTCGGGCAGAGGGTCAGCGACACGATATCCCAGGAATCCCAGAATCGGTGGCGTTGCAAGTGCAAAAACGAACATCCACCCAATGAGACGGTGGTCGACGCAGATTTTAGCAAGCAGTTTCATGGGCCACCACCAACCCGAAGTGCGTTAGCGGAACGAATCAACCGATCGACGTAATCCTGCATCGCTTTCTGTAGTTTTTGGACTGTGAATCTCTGAGTCGTCAGAATGTTTGCTCCGCTTAAGAGCGGAACCATGACAGACATTCCGAAACCGTAAGCATGACTCATTGGCGGAAAAGCGATGATACTGTCGGCAGCCGTGATGTCCATCGTTTCGACAACGCACAGCTTTCTGGCACTCAGATGGTTCTCAATCAGCGGACCGTACGCCATGTTGAGATCGATATCCTCATTGTCCCCAAGGCGTGAACACATCCCTCGCTGGGCAACAAGCGGGACGTGACAGGGCAGAACCCGCATCGTGCTGCTGTCGTCGTCCGCGAGACTCTGACAGAACATGCGCGCACTGCTTGAGTTGTCATAGCATACGTGCTGTTTCGGCGTGAACATCGGATCATACACGCTCATAGCTGATCCCCACCAAAGCCACTCGAAATCTAACGAATCTCAATACATCGTCACCGTCAACCACCTGCAACATTTCAGAGAATTCAGCCTGCGCAAATCAGGTAAACTGTTCCGGTTGTGCAGACAATCTGGGTCACAGGGGCCCGTTGCTCCCGAAATGTTCTCCCCTCAATGCGCAGTCGGCAGTGTCCCCTCACCAAACTTTTCCGAGTTCATCGCCCTCCTGTCACTCCGTCGACGCGTATACAGGTATTGCCGCCTGAACCGAATTCTTATCAGGATGTCCCCCTGCTGCAGCAGTCTGCCGCAGGCGTGCCAAAAACGTATTCAGTAGTGACTCGGTGGCCCGCTGGCTGAAGTGCAGACTGCAGCAACGAATGCTGACCGCCAGGCAACCGTTGATTATAATTGTCGAAAACGCGGCCGTTGTTTCCTTTCGAAGTGGTGGAATCCCGCAAACATCTTCGACAAGCAGGTTTCCCATCTGAATGGGCCCGGCGCTGCTGGGTACCGCTATCGCATTGCGCGAGGTGGACGGTAAACTCAGCCGGATGTCAGAGGAGCAGGGCAACCACGATTTCAGTTTCATCGTGCTGGGCACAGAAGAAGTTCAAACGCGGGCTGGCTGCGTGTGAGGCGGTGGATCCGCTGGATGCGTGGTGAATGTAGGGGGGCCGAACGATCTGTCATCATTTCTGTTACGTGCTGGGACATCACCACGGAAGTGTATCTGGTAATTCATCTTCTAAATCTGCATTGGAACTGAACATTAAATACTTCCCATTTTCGAAACAGTAAGTAGCGATGAGCGTAGCGGGTTCGTCAGCAAAGGAGACGACAAACACGAACTTGTCATAGCCAACTTCTTGGGGTGTCGGTTCGACCTCGACGTATGAAAGGTGACCCTCATCACGTGAGGACAGAATATGCCAGTCGATCAACGTGTCGTCGCCAGTACCAACATGTTCGCGGCCCCATGTTGTAATGTTTTCCGCCAGAATCTCGCCGCGAGGACCAGCGGGAACCATCCCTTGACGTGGATTACCAGGGGCACCACTGGAATTACAGCCGATAACCGACAGCAGACACAGTCCGGCAAGAATCTGTTTCATGGAAGTACCTCCGTTTTGATTTGGGCATCTGGGCCATGCAAGCTATCTGACGAGTCTACATCCCCTGCATCTCACTCCCAACCATGCCGCGTGCATTGGCTACGACTGCAACGCGATTCTGAGCGGCGAGATCGTCACTTCCGTATACCTGTTGGCACAGTTCGGGCTGACGCCGAAGTCAAAACGCGGGCTGGCTGCAAGTGATCAGGGTAAGGCGGTGGATCGCTGGAAGCGTTGTGAATGCACGCGATAGCGCGTCCATTCAAACGACTGGCGGATGAAGAGAACAACGCATGGCTGAAAAAGGTCGGGCTCTGGGGCGGCAGTCATAAGCCGATTGCACCATGGGACTGGCGGAAGTTGTCGAAGGAAGAACGGGACGAGTACAGGTGAATTCAATGGTAAGCCTTATCCCGCAGTACACTTAGGGTCCGTTGTGCGGACCGCCCAGTAAACGCCAACACCGTGCGGAAAACGCCGGTCGTGGTCACACGTTCAACAACGGCAGGCATGGCCGACCGGAAAACCGATCGGGCCAACACGACAGTGCGCCGCGATCTCACGTGATGATACTGGCAGAATCAGACTTGGTCCGCACAGCCGACCCTACTCGGTTGGAGCAGGAAGGGCATGTTCGGCGCCGAAAATCGCCAGTTTCCGATGCCGACAGGTGAAATCAAGCGGCTGAGATGCGAGACTCGGGTGAGCCGCAAGTTGAGTGTTTTTGCAGTGATTCGAGTTCGCCGCACAGTTTCCGGACCCTACGAGCTCTGCCAGGCACAAAAAAGGCTGATCCTGAATGGACCAGCCTTGCGCAGGAACCGTTCGGCTCGGATCAGATTCGCTCAAATTTTGCAGGTGAATACCGAAAGCCGGTTCCCTTCATCAGGGTCTCCATCGCTCCCGCCCCGATTACCTGTTCCCACACGGTGAGCCATTGGGTCACCGTGCCCGGAACCTGATGAAATCCCGCAGCGTTCATCAGCTGCCTCGTGTTCAGATTTGTCACGATCTTCGAGACCTGTTCCTGCTGATCATTTGCGACGCACCAGACATACCACGCTGTCAGTTCATTGACCAGTTCGACGGCTTCCTCTTTATTCCAGTTGACGCCGGGCACAAACAGTGGGCCTGTTCCCCAGGGCGGTGCTTCTGCTTCCGGATCAAATGCGATGGCGGCCGACACGGCCTGATTCACACCCTGCACACCCTGTGTCTTCTGAGTCGCCAGCCAGGAAGCGGCGTGCCTGCGAACTTCAGTGTTATCACTGCTGACGAGTACATCAGAAAGTGCGGCGGGTTTGAGTTTCAACAGCACGGGGGCGAGCGTCTGCTGAAGCTGATAGTCCGCAAGCGTAAGTTTCAGCAGACTCTCAATGTCAGTTGTGTTCTCTTTATTCGCCGTGATTTCCAGTAATTTTATTCGGAGTGGCCGTCGAAGAGCAGGGTACTGACCGCAGAGCCGGGCAAATCGTTCCAGGTCTTCGAAGTGAGTGATGTCATCGACGCGGGCGGCGGCGGACCATGTCTGAACGATATGCGGCGTTCCCGGGTCACCAATCAGCGAATCAAATGCGTTGGCTGCCTTCGGCCCGCCAATTTCCTTCAGACAGATAATGGCCCATCCACGGCGAGTGATGGCTTCGTCATTTCTTGCAGCTTTCAGAAGCGGTTCGATCGCGGCGTCTCCCAGTGATTTGATTTGGCTGATCGCAGCGTTTCGATCAGACGTGTCCTCGATTTCATTCAGTACGGCAGCGACAGTGGCCTCATCCGTGGTTCCGGTTTCCTGTGCCGCACCTTCAGCCAGAAATAAGGTCAGCAGAATCAGTCCCGCTGCAGTGCGTCCGCCGCGGCGAATGAACAGCACGTAAAGAAAAGCCGCCGTGACGAAAAGGCCTGCCGCGATCAGCCACTTCTGAGATGGGCTTCCGCCTTCGGATGCCTGCAGCAGGAGCCTGCCATGATCCGGGTGATGCACGGCCACGGTCTTCGCCGCTGCATTCGAAATCACGTCGGCATCCACCGTTGTAGCGGATCCTTCTTCGGACGGACCAAACACCCGGGCGTTATAGCGTTGCGGTGTGTTACGGGCCGGGTTGATTTCGAACCGTGTGAAGTACACATTCTCGGCGGCGACGACTTCTCGGTCAAAATCTCCGTCGATCACTGTGAGCGTCATGTCCTGGAGGTCCGCAATGGCATCGGCAGTGAGTTTGTCACGGGATGCCTGAAGAATTTCATCATGCATGCGGTCGATCTCCGCACCGCGTAAGCGGAGGCGTTCACCGATGTTCAGCAGTTCCTTCTCCATTTCTTCGTGCTCATGAGTCAGCTTGTCCGTCCGGGCTGTCAGAAGGTCTCCGGCAAACAGGTCCTTCGCAATGCCATTGTGTGGAGTCGGGTCGCGTTCCACGACAAGGCTTTGCTTTCGATTCTCCGGGATATCATCATAGTTGCCGCCGATAATGCGAAGCGGCAGAGGCTTTGTCAGGTTGTGCAGCAGGTCGGTGCCTGTGACCTGACGCACGACATGCCCGGCTGGCAGGTCACGCGCCTTCATGGGGCTGTCCGTCAGCAGGTAAACAACATTGTGCAGGTCGCCTTCATTAAACGCAGACAGCCGCATTGGAACCACAAGTTCATCGGAACGAAATCGAAATCCCATCCCCTGAACGTGCCCATCAAATGCGGCTCCTGGCGGCAGGGAGGAGTCTGTGGTTTTCATGCCTGGCTTTGGGTCGACGCCATCTTTCTGACCAACCCGAGCCTTGACGGCAACGAAGCACCACTGGTCTTCGATGTATTCCTCACAGACGCCATCCATACCGTCAGGGTAGCGGTATCCATGATCTTTCATCCATGCACTGAGGGCGTCCGCGCTGCCGGCTTCCAGGACAGCAACTTCGTACATCCCGACAGCTTCCTGTTTTACGACATTGACCTCACTGACTTCCAGTGATTTTTCAGGCAGCGCCATGTCAGTGGCCATGGAACCTGCTGGGGGACTGCGGTATTTATAAAGAATTGGTGTCAGATCAACGACGACCTCCGGCGGATCAACGGCCGCGGCAATGTGGCTGAATGTGTCATCGGCCACTTTGCGCAGTGCGGGTGGACTGGGAAACGGGATCAGCATTCCAAACTCCGCAACCTTCCCCTGAAACCCGGGTCGAATGACGAACGTCTCGATGCCGTCCTTATAAAATACGAATGTCTTCTGCAGACCGATTCTCTCCAGCGGCACGTTACCCTCGATATAAACCGGTGGCACCATCCCGCACGGATCCGCGAACACACTCATCGTACCCAGCAGACAGACACCGGCAGACATGAGACGAAGCACGGTGCTTCGTACATCAAGTCTGCCCCACGGGGCGCCAAGGGCATCCCTCTTTCGATTCAGTTCATTGTTCATGATATGGCTCCTTAAGCTCAGCTTTCATTTCAAGTATGGCTCGAACATTTCTTGTGCCGGTACTGATCCAGATTGAGTCCAGTCGCTGCCAGCGACCTGATTCCTGAACCGTGAACCACGGTCCTGCCACAAAGTGGACACCTTCAATTCACAAGCGACTCCAAAGCCGGTCGCTGCCGACACGTTTGATCGTGCCACTCGCCAGCAACGGGGGAATTCCGTCTTCCTGCAGATCAAATTCATGCCGCAGATCAAGCGGAATCAGCTGCTCCGGAAGTTCAGCAAGGATGACACCGCTTTCAGATGTCAGCCGTATAGCAACGGTCACGTGTGTTTTCTTCAATTCCCCCAGCAGCTCAGTTTTTATGGTCTGCGGGACATGATTCGCAGCCCGGGAGTTGTCCGCCAACATTCTTACTTTTGTTTGCGGCCCGTAGTAAAGAAGTTCGTCGTGCACCCCTTCGTCTGCCGGATGCCGGACAAGTCGCTGCATGAGTTCTTCAAAATGTTGATCGGTCAGACGCTTCGTGGGATGACGACTGAGTGCACAGCCCGATGCACAGACACGATCGCCATGTGGATGAGCTTCTGCGCGTCCTGCATGATGTGTTTCCGAAACATTCATCAGTGGAATAGGCCCGATCAGCGAATCCGCGGGCTTTGCGGGTGCAGATGCCACCGCGAGTAAAGTCGGAGTTCTCTCTCCAGCCCCGTTTCCCGCCAGCAGCATGAGTGCAATACATATAAATGCACAGCAGACGGCGTGGCGTGGACAGACGCTGGTGGACAGTCCTGAAAAATGCGGTCGCATTCGAATTCTCCCGGTCACACTTCGTTGGTGATAACTCTGAAGTATGGGCGGCAGGAGATTGGTTCAAACTTTCCGGGGAATCGGGGCGGAGTACCAAACTGTCCTGATGGTGTCTCAGTCCGTTCGTACTCACGCAAAAATTCGGCCAGCACAGAATGTTTCATTCAGACCCGATATGGCGTGGCGAAGAATGTTTGTCCCCGCAGGGTCAAGAAACAAGACCGACGGCAAAGCTCTATGACAATCAGGTGTTAGCAAGCGAATCGAGTCACGATTGCGGCCGCACGTCGCCGGTCGGATTGGAACGCAGGCGAGTCAATCGGTGTCTGTTTCAACTTGGCGCGTAACCGACGCTGGTCGTCTTCGAGCAGGAGACGCTTCTTTCCCAGCTTCTTCAGCAAAGCCTCGATCTATGCGTTCTGGAACTCAATGATCGGCTGCTGCCGTTGGTTGACCATGCCGCTGAGGGCAGCCAGCAGAGTGTGCCAGGGTTGGAGCAGGAAGGACATGGTTGACGTCGAAAATCGCCAGTTTCCGATGCCGACAGGTGAAATCAGGCGGCGGAGATGAGAGACTCCGGCGTGCCGTCCGTCCCGTGTTTCACGGCGATTTGAGTTCGGCGGAGTGTTTTGACACTACGGGCTCAGAATGGAATAACGCGCCGAACCTTCGGTGATTTCGATCACTTGGTTGACCAAAACATCGGTAAACGATTGACGGCGATTCGTTGTCGGCCAATAGACCTCAAGGTGATCGATGGAGTCGGCTTTCCCGAGTCCAATTTCCTGTCGCAGTGGACTGCCGCCAAAACTACCACCACTGTTGACCCACTTGTAGACGTTTCGCGACCGGTCGCCTTCGGTTATCGTAGCTCGAATTCGGACGCCGATACCAGATCGATTCGACTTGATTCCCACAAGCTTGATCTTAACCCAGCTGTTCCCCAACCCCGGGTTTTCATACAGACAGTCGGCTGCGCGGTCGCCTGGGTAAGCTCCTCCCATTTGCTGAAACACATCCTGATCACCATCGTTGTCGATGTCGGAGAAGATGACCGCATGTCCTTTCTGCAGATGCCCAAACCCTCCGCCGGTTGTGACATCAGCGAAGGCTCGCCCTCCACGGTTCCAGTACATCAGGTTGGGAACCAGCCCTTCATACTGCGGGTAGCCGGTCCCAAGGTAAAAATCGGGGTACCCATCGTTGTCCAAGTCTCCGAAATTAGATCCCATAGCCTGCGTCAGGTCCAGGAGCTTGCGTGACGCTGCAACTTCTCGAAATCCTCCGTTCCCGTTTCCCTCGTACAGGCAATCGAATTCCATGGCAGGCGGTTGTTGATAGAATTTGTGACTCACATAGGCCATTTTGTCAGAGTAGGATGCGACGAAAATGTCGAGCACGCCGTCTTGATTATAGTCCCAGAACCACGTCGGCAGGCTGCTCTGAGGTTCAGTCACTTGCAGGCTTTCCGCAACATCAATAAATGTCCCATCTCGGTTGTTCTGGTATAGGCGATTGTTGCCACCGAGATTTGACACATAGATATCCGGGTATCCGTCATCGTTGAAATCCGCAGCGGTGACGCCTTTTGTGAATCGTCTGTTCTCGACGTTCCCCTTGGCGGCGACATCGCGAAATCGACCACGTCCATCGTTCTCAAACAATTGTGAAGGGTAGTCTTCGTTCCCCACATAGAGATCCAAGTGGCCGTCGTTGTTGAAGTCGGCCCAGACCGCTGTCTGAGTTGGAAAGTTCTGGTCTGCCAGGCCGCTTGCGAAAGTCACATCCTGAAACTTTCCGGTCCCGTCGTTTTGCAGAAGTGAGTTGGGCATCTGCCCCATTTCCCCCAGCCATGCGCCACGCATTACGAACACATCAATGTCATCGTCGTTGTCGTAGTCCGCCTGAACCAGATTCAACCCGCCGTAAAGGCCGGTAAGGTTGGCCTCGTCGGTAGCGTCCCTGAATGATCCATCGACATTACGAAAGAAGCGCAGCTGGTCAGCAAACCCGCAGGATGAGGTCATTTGATCCAAATCACCGTCACCGTCGAAGTCATCGATGACGGCACCTCCCGAGAGGCTTAATGTCGCGATTCCCACATCGGACGCGATGTTCTGGAAACGTGGGAATTCAGTGGCCGATTCGAACAGGTGCGGGTCGATTCGGATTTGATCGGGCACTTTGTGAGGATATTCGCCCAGCGTCATATATGCAATATTCAAGAG
Organism: Fuerstiella sp.; assembly: GCA_029245955.1. Lineage (GTDB taxonomy): Bacteria > Planctomycetota > Planctomycetia > Planctomycetales > Planctomycetaceae > Fuerstiella. Next base: position 173,937 of record JAQWOH010000015.1, read on the forward strand.
CCACCGGGCCTCCACGTGATCCGGCTCATGCTCCAGATAGGCTTTGAAATATTTGATCGCGTTACGCGACCCGTTCTGTTTCTCATGCACACCGGCATTTTGGATGGGAAGCAGGCAGCTTTCGGCATTGTTGCAATTCACACAGTTTTCATTCTCTCCCAACCGTAGATACGCGAGGCCCAGTTGAAATATGGCATCGTTTCGATCGGTCGAAGACTCCCGCCAGCCCTGAGTTTCGGCCAGGATCAATGCGTGATGCAGATGTTCGATCGCTTTTTCTGTATCGCCTAGCCAAAGACGACGTCTTCCAACGTGGTGGAGTAGCTTGAAACGGAGGTCAGGGCGATTCGGAGGCAGCCATTCCAGGTCGTGCTCCTCCTTCTGGATCGTCCGATTACCAAAATAAAGACGCTGATGAATCCGGTCCTCTTTAATCTGATCGAGGAGCATCAGCATTCGTGCATGACTCTTGCGAGGTCGCTCGGCAGCCGATTCAGATGCTGACTGCTGAACCTGATCGTTGCACCCGTTGGAAACTGCGGCGCAGGCCAGAACAAGTAAGCGGACGATTAAAGTATCGCTGTGTTGAGGGTATTGGCGGCGGTCAGTTTGTTTCACGGAGATGTCGCCGATAACTTGATTATTGAATTCAAGCCGTTCCAAAAGTTCTGTTTCCATAAACAACATCAGACTTCGTCAATCGGTTCACGTTTGATGTCTCCAAAGCTGATACTCTCCTCCGAATGACGCATTTTTTGTCATCACAGCCTCTTCATGATCGATACTCAGGGAAGCACGTCAATCAGATAAATACCAGATCGGCGCGAATGTCGTAAACCAGCTTCGTGGATTCATCATTGTATCTGCCTTCACTCATACTTGTGGCTGAATTGTGTAGGCGTCCATATAAGCCGAGATTCGACTACTGACATTTCGAGCAGCGCGGCTCCTCCGCAGCCGCCATTTGAGCGGAAACCATTAACCCTCGAGCGAGTCGTGATTCAACACGTAATTCGGCATGGCTCAACACAGGAACACGGGCGGCGAGGGTAGTTTGGTTGAGCGGAAAGTTCTTCACGAGAACCTTGTCAGTCGCGTGATAATTTCCCCGAAATCCGACAGAGGTTCCGGGGACATATCGGCAACCACACACCAGCATTTTTGCATTTCATGCCGTTCGGAAAGTGCCGCAAATATTGGTGTGACCTGTACCAACTGTGCCACTCTGCGGCGAAGGTGTACGCTCCGTCAAAACAGTACCCCATTTTCTCGCCTTTGCTCGAACCCGATCGTTGACGTTCGGCCAAAATCGCGACTCATTTTTTGTCGCTAATTCCTGCTTGTCAAAGAGCTTTTCTGGTGGCTGAGTTTCTTGACCATTCGACGAGGAGGAGGTGGCCCACATGGTGGCCCAGCAAAGCGTTGCGGGCGGTGGCACGGAGTCGCAGGCTGACGCAACGGAAATCGATAAAACACTGGAAATTTGCGAGCAGGCAATAAAAAAGCACGGCCCGAAGACCGTGCTTGATGCCCTGGAGAGGAGTCGAACCTCCACGTCCATTACGGACACATGAACCTGAATCATGCGCGTCTGCCAATTCCGCCACCAGGGCTGATGGCGAAGCGTTGCCGCCTCATTGATCTGCAACCGTACAGCTCAGATCGGCCGAATGCTACTCTCAGCAGACAGGCTAGACAACCGGCAGGTTCAAAAATCTGGATCTTCGATGGACTGGTTCCATGGACAACTACCGGCGGGAATGAACTCCAGGTGATGAGATGGCCGTACGCAGACGGGGCAGGGACCGGTTGTTCAGCTCCCTGTTTGCACTTAGTGTCGGAACCGCTGGAATTCGTTGATTCTGTGCCAAGACGGTGCCGCCATCGCCACATGGACCATAACATGGTGGTGAGCAACACAGGACGCCTCAACGAATGCAGAAAAACACTGTCCGAAAGATGGGTGATATGTTCCACGCCGTTTCGAGATTCACGACTATTCTGCTGATCGCAATCTTTCTGCCGCGATTAACGATCGCTCAGCAGGTGGCCGCTTCCGCACAGAAGTATCGAACCGTTCACGACATTCAATATCGTGTTGGAAACGATCTTACGGAATACATGACTGAACGCTGTCGGCTGGACGTATATCATCCGATTGTTGCGCAGGACTTTCCAACAGTCGTATGGTTTCACGGAGGAGGACTGAAGGCAGGCAAGCGGTCAGTACCGGAAGCACTGACAGAACAGGGAATCGCGGTGGTCGCCGTGAACTATCGGTTGCATCCCGGAGTCAAATCTCCCGCGTATATTGAAGATGCGGCAGCAGCCGTGGCGTGGACGATTAAGAACATCGAGAAATATGGGGGATCTGCCAGGCGGGTCTTCGTCAGTGGGCATTCGGCAGGCGGTTATCTGACAAGCATGATCGGTCTGGACAAACGCTGGCTGGCCCCGCATGGGGTCGACGCTGATCAGATTGCCGGGCTGATTCCATACAGCGGGCATGCGATAACTCATTTCACCGTCAGAGCAGAACGTGGTATTGATGGTAAACAGCCCATCGTCGACGACATGGCTCCGTTATTTCACGTTCGCAATGATGCGCCGCCCCTGCTTTTGATTACGGGAGATCGTGACCTTGAACTGCTGGGACGCTATGAGGAAAATGCATATCTCTGGCGAATGATGCAGGTCGTCGGGCATCCCGATACTGAGCTATTTGAGCTGGAGGGATTCAACCACGGTCAAATGGCCGCGCCCGCACACCCCCTGCTGCTGCGCTTCGTGCGGAGGATCAGCTTAGAGACAGCAGCTTCTGCCCGCTCATAGGCTCTGGGTAAAAAGACACAGAAATAGAAATGCCGAAACATCTTGTTCTGTTTCGGGAACGGAGTGTTTCGGAGAACAACATATGGACAGGCCCCGTTGGCTTTTGGTCCGGTTTTCCGGGCAATTTGACGTATTCGGGGTGTGCAGTTCGACTCGTGTTTGGTCCCGGTCAGACCTGTTTCAGGTCGGTCTGCGACGGAATCAGATTCGGTGTGCCCCAACCGTTGAAAGACCGCCGTGACACCGTAATATGCCCGCGTCGCTTTATCTGGAAATGGTGGAATCCTCAATCGACGGTGAATCCTTTGGACATTTCTTCAATTGTTAATCTGGTGTGCGGAATCGTGGGAGGACTCGGACTGTTCCTGCTGGGCATGAAGAACATGTCCGAGGGGATGCAGGCCGTCGCTGGTGCCGGTCTGCGACGCATGATCAGCGCCGTGACAAACAATCGATTCGCCGCGACGATTGTCGGGGTTGTTGTCACCACCGTGGTGCAATCAAGTTCGGTTACCACGGTGATGGTGGTGGGATTCGTCAACAGCGGTGTCATGGAATTAGCGCAGGGTATCGGCGTGATCATGGGGGCCAACATCGGCACGACGGTCACCGGCTGGATTCTGGTACTGAAAGTGGGAAAGTACGGACTCCCTCTGCTGGGCGGTGCCGCCTTTGTCTACCTGTTCTCCAAAGGGGACCGCTGGCGGTATTGGGCGATGGCGTTTATGGGGGTGGGCATGGTCTTCTTCGGTCTGGAACTGATGAAGGATGCCTGTGCCATCATCAAAGAAATTCCAGCGTTCGAATCATGGTTCCAGAGGTTCCGGGCAGACAGTTATATTGGCGTGCTGCAGTGTGCAATGGCTGGTTGTGTGCTGACCACGCTTGTGCAGTCGTCATCAGCCACGCTTGGCATCACAATTTCTCTGGCGTCCCAGGGCATTATTCCTTACGAAACGGCAGCAGCGCTTGTCCTCGGTGAAAACGTTGGCACGACGATAACGGCCATTCTGGCGTCATTGGGAGCAACCACGAATGCTCGCCGGGCCGCTTACTTTCACGTCGTTTTTAATCTGATTGGAGTCTTCTGGATCACCTTGATTTTTCAATGGTACATCGAACTGATCTACTGGATATTTGACTGGTACGTGTGGTTTTTCTCGATCTCCATTATTGATGTGACATTGGTGGACGGAAAGGAAACATTTCCGAACACGACGATAATGATCGCAGCAACGCATACTATCTTCAACGTCGTGAACACACTGCTGTTTCTGCCATTCCTGCCGTGGTTCGTGAAGATGCTGAACCGGTTTGTGCCGTCCAAGGAATTCAAAGAGAAGCCACGGCTTACCGACCTCGACATTCGTATTCTTGAAACTCCATTGCTGGCGATCGAACAATCTCGCAAAGAGATCGAAAAGATGAGCATGGGGTGTTCCAGGATGCTCGAATGGCTCGCTGAACTGCTGCAGCAGGATGAGCCTGACAAAGCGCTTGGGGACCGCCTGAGACAGCGCGAGCAGGTGCTGGATTCGATGCAGGACGAAATTGCGGAATTCATCACAAATCTGCTGGCTGGTAATGTCCCCCACTCGGTCGCCGATGAAGCACGGCAACAACTGCGGATGGCCGATGAGTATGAATCGGTCAGTGATTACATTGTCAATCTGGACAAGTTTGATCGCAAACTGCGCCGAGACGGACATCGCTTCACTACAGAACAGCGCGAAGGGCTGGCGGAGCTCAATCGTCACATCTCGGACTATCTTGCTGCGGTTAACGAAGCACTGATTCAGGAGAACCGCAGTGTTCTTACGAAGACGGACGCGATGTCCAAGCGAGCGCGGACTGAGATTAAACAGCTGCGTCGGCAGCACCTGGAAGATCTTTCCAGCGGGGCGATCGCACCGATTGTCAGTGTGGCTTATATGGCAACACTGAATGCTTATGCCCGTGTGCGAGATCATTCACACAACATTGCCGAAGTCGTTTCCGGCGAAAAGTAAGTCCGCCACAGCAGAAAGATCGTTTGTCTTTGTCCGCCGCCAAACACCCTTCCGATGCCGCACCCGTGAACAGGTGCGATGCAGAGTCCGATCTGCCTCATCTGATTCTGATGGGAACGGGTACCAGCGTCGGCGTTCCGGTTGTGGGTTGCACCTGTTCGGTCTGCACGTCGCAGAACTCCAGGAATCAGCGTACTCGGTCCGGTGTCCTGGTCCGCGCACCTGACGGCGAATTTGTCATCGATACCGGGCCGGAACTTCGCCTGCAGCTGCTGCAGAACAGGGCTTCCTGTATCAGGGCTGCCGTCTTCACGCACGCTCATGCCGATCATGTCATGGGGCTGGATGATCTGCGGATTTTCAGTTTCCGTCTTGAGAAGCAGCTTCTGGCGGACGCGGAACGGATTGCGGCGGCTAACGGTGAGCCCTTCGACAAGGATGAGTTTCGTCGATCGGGAGCAGGAAGTATTCCGCTGTTTTGTGAAGAGAATGTGGAAGAAGACATCCGTCAGATTTTTCATTACGCGTTTGCGGATCCGACCCGGCAGGCTCATCGTTTTGCAGTTCCAAGACTCACGTTCAGGCGAATTGAGCCAGGTCACGCTTTTGAGCTGCTGGGACTGCAGTTGGTTCCCATTCGCCTGCACCATGGCAAACTGCCCATCGTGGGATATCGCATCGGCGACGTTGCGTTCTGTACGGACGTGTCCACGATACCAGCCGACAGCCGAGAGATGCTGACCGGATTGGACACCCTGGTGATTGATGCATTGCGGCGCAAGCCACATCCGACTCATATGCACCTCGCTGAAGCGCTGAAGTGGGCCGAGCGACTGAAGCCTCGACGCACGATTCTGACCCACATGGCGCATGATCTGGACTATGATTCCCTGGTTGGCGAACTGCCGGACGGCGTGGAACCCGGTTACGACGGACTTAGAATCGATCTTTCTCTGCCAATTTCTGCCTGAGAATTGTTATCACTGGCATTCTGAGTGAATGCCATGCCTGCTGCTGGAATCCTGTGTCCTGTGATGCCACGATTTCCCGACTTGAAATCGTGAAGACACATGTGCCCCGATCTTCTCCCTGACTTCACACGGGGTCAGCTGCGATTTTTAACAGTTGCTGTCACGCAGCGCAGGACGAGAACGCTTCTATGAACGATCACTCCGAAAGTACCCCCGCACAATCATCTGGCGAACAGCGAGATCAGCTGCCCATGGATCCTCAGCTGAAGGATATTCAGCCGGGAAGTGGTGTCGTGATTCATCTGGAACAGGCGTGGGGGCGAATTCGACGTTGTTGGTTAAACGTATTCCGCCGTGGGTACGTGCGCAGAATGGCGGCGTGCCGCCGGGGAGAATTCAATCCCTGTCCGCATCAGGTGCTGGATCCTCGCGACTTGAAGTTCCACCAGAATCAAGGCGGGTACTATTGGGACAAGGCCGATGATCCGTTTACATGGAGAGATCAGCTGCCGTTTGTTCGAGTTGGTTTGGCAGAATTGCTCCTGATGGGAGGCGGTTTCTTTGCCGCGGCAGGCGGATTTGGAATATGGGCAGCATCAGCCATCGGAACCGCTCAGATTGTTGCCGTCGTGCTGGCGGTTGCTGCAGGTGTAATCGGAGTTCTGATTGGGTGGTTTTTCCGAGATCCTGATCGCACCATTCCAACCGAGCCCGGTGTCGTCGTGTCGCCGGCTGACGGAAAGATCGTTGATATCGAGGAGCTGGATTACGATGAATTCGTGGGTGGTCCTGCCGTGAAGATCGGAATATTTCTGTCAATCTTCAATGTGCACATCAACCGAAGCCCGATCGCGGGTCGCGTCATAGGTCTGAAATATCGTCCCGGAAAATACCTGAACGCACTCCGTCCTGAATCGGCTCGAGAAAATGAGCAGTTGGCGGTGCTGTTGGAATCGTCAGAACCCCCCTATCGTGGCATGGTGATTCGGCAGATTACAGGTGCAATCGCCAGACGGATCGTGTGCTGGGTGAAACCAGGTGATAAATTGGAGGCAGGTGAACAATTTGGCATGATCAAACTTGGGTCGCGCACAGAACTGGTATTGCCCCGTGAGGCTGGCTTTGAGGTTCGCACGCAGCTGGGATGCAAAGTGAAAGCCGGAATCTCGATCCTGGCGAGTTACTCAGCAGATTGCGAGAGCAACTGAGCCGGGGGCGGTTCATCCGTCACCACGGATGGATTCTTCCCGAGTGATCTGCTGTCTGGCCGTCGGTCAGGAAAATTTTATAGACAATTCGGCGACCGCCGTACCTGGAATACTTCATTGGCAACATCCGACGACATTCCGAAGAAAACGCGTCGACAGAAGGCGTTCGCCGTATTGCCGACAATGTTGACGCTCGGCAATGCCATCTGTGGATTCGGTGCCATCACAATTCTGGCGCGTGTTGGCCCGACATTCGATGTTGTTCCCTCCGATCTGCCCACCGGATTCGATCCCGTTGGTGAAATGGTCTTCGCAGCTTACCTGATATTCCTGGCGATGCTGTTTGATGCGCTGGACGGCAGTGCCGCCCGGCTGACAAACCAGACCAGTGAATTCGGAGCGATGCTGGACAGCCTGTGCGATGTGGTTAGTTTCGGAGTTGCACCGGCGTTCATGATGTTGAAACTCACAAACCCGGCCCACCGTCTGATGGAGACGCTCAGCGTCCCGGGTACAAAACCTGCCGAGGGTGAGAATCTGATTCCCATGCCGTTTGGTTATAGCCTTGATTTCCTATGGCCAATTGCGGCCTTGTTTCTGGCTTGTGCCATTCTCCGTCTGGCGCGGTTCAATGTCGAGACCGACGAAGAGGACGATCATGACGGTTTCAGTGGCCTGCCTTCGCCGGCGGCGGCAGGGGTGATTGCCAGTTTTCCCATTGGAATAAATACTTTCCGACAGCTGGGTGGTCCCGAATGGGCTGAACCGGTGGCCGGGATTGCTCTGCCCGCTCTGGCAGTACTGCTGCCGTTCATCACCCTGGCCACGGCCGTGCTCATGGTCAGCCGCATCCGCTACCCGCACATCTTTAATCAGATATTGAAGGGCAACCGAGGCCGGAAACAGTTGCTGCAACTGGTCTTCGCACTCGCACTTATTTTTATGGTGCGTGCTCGGGGGATGGTCGTTCCCGTTCTGTTTTGCTGGTTCGCCTTCGCAGGACCGATTCGAGCGGTCTGGGGCAGGTATGTGCGGCCCCTGTTCAGCAGGGCTGAAGTGACAGATACCGATCCCGGTAATTTATGAGGCGGTGGCCCGTGTTCGCGGAGCGAATCTATGCAAACTTTGGTCGCGGTCGTGCATTTTTTCTGACATCCGCTAGAATTGCCGTGCAACAAACAACCGCTCAGCAGCGGTATCGATTTCGTGGGTACGTTTCCCCCACACGCCGCCTTTGTTGCACTGCCACGTTAGATGTTCACCGGTCTCGTTGAAGGACAAGCGACAGTCAGAGTCCTTAAGAAGGAGCCGGCTGGGCTGCGCCTCACGATTGCTCCTGACCGCGATTGTTTTCCAGCTGCTGACGTCAATATCGGTGACAGCATCTCTGTTTGCGGCTGCTGCCTGACTGTTGTCCGAGTTGCCGCTGAGGGCATGGATTTTGAGGCGGGGGAAGAAACTCTTTCCAGGACGAGTCTCGGTCAGCTCACAGAAGGCGACCGAATCAATCTCGAACGATCATTAGCTGTCGGGGCACGGCTGGGCGGGCATTTTGTGCAGGGACATATCGATGGCGTTGCTACGGTTGATTCGATTGACCGCAACCAGGACTGGATCGACATGTGGTTCCGACTGCCGCCAGAGCTGACTCAGTTGATGGTGCCGAAAGGCTCGGTGGCCGTAGACGGCATCAGTCTGACACTGGTCAATGTGGAATCAGAACGTTTTTCCGTCGCGCTGATTCCTCATACTCTGGACGTCACGACGCTGGGGCAGCGAACCGTGGGTGCCTTCGTCAATATCGAGCTGGATATTCTGGGTAAGTACGTGGCTAAATTGCTGAGTGGAGAAGGTGATCACAGTATCTACAGCGACCTTGGGCAGCGCAACTGAGTGAAAGACAAAGACCGCCAAACTCGATCCTACCTGATGGAGCTGTTCAAGAAGCACGGCTTCAATCCGCGCTCAGATCTTGGGCAGAACTTTCTGATCGACATCAACCTGATCGAATTTGCGGTCAGGGCTGCTGAGCTTTCGAAAGACGATCTTGTGCTGGAAGTCGGACCGGGTACGGGCGGGATGACGACATTTCTGTCGGCTGAGGCAGGCAGAGTCATCAGCGTGGAAGTTGACCGTAACATGTTCGCTCTGGCTACGGAGGCGACTGAGCACTGCGATAACGTCACCTTGATCAATCGTGACATCCTGAAGAACAAGAATACGATCGCCCCCGAGGTTACAGACCTGCTGCATGGCGTGCTGGAGGCTCGACCAGGGAGTAATCTTAAACTCGTGGCAAATCTGCCGTATAGTGTCGCCACCCCGGTTATCTCAAATCTTGTCGCATCGGATCTGCCGTGGCAAAAAATGGTCTGCACAATCCAGCTGGAACTGGGCGAGAAGATGATCGCGGAACCGGGCACATCCAGCTACGGGGCACTGTCCGTCTGGCTGCAGTCACAGTGCAGCGTTCGCATCATTCGCCGACTGGGCCCGAAAGTTTTCTGGCCCCGTCCGAAAGTCAATTCGGCCATTGTCAGCATCTGGCGACATGATGGACGCGGTGACAGGATCGAAGACAGGAAGTTCTTTCTGGATTTTCTGCGGCGACTCTTTCATCACCGTCGGAAGCTGTTGCGACGTGTTCTGGTGGCAATGTACAGCAAGCAGTTAAGTAAGCCGGAAGTTGATGCCATCCTTGAAGAACAGGGGCACGACCGTGAAACACGGGCCGAAGCACTGGATGTGCCCACACTGGTAAAGCTCGGAAACAAATTCTGCACGGCGGTCCGAGACGCCCACGGAGGATAGGGGAAAAACAATGCACGATCGCATCACTTACAAGGGACTCACATTCGACGACGTTCTGCTGGAACCAGGCTACAGTGAGGTCGTGCCGTCAGATGTCTCGCTGGATTCCATGCTGACACGGAATATCTCGTTGAGTGTGCCAATTGTCAGCAGCCCGATGGACACCGTCACAGAAAGTGACATGGCCATTGCGATGGCTCAGTTGGGCGGCATCGGCATAATTCACAAGAATATGAGCATCGACCAGCAGGCTTTGCAGGTCGACAGCGTCAAACGCAGTGAGCACGGTGTCATCGTCGACCCTGTCACTCTGCCACCGGAAACCAGTGCCGGTGAGGCGTCACGAATCATGGACGAACGCAACATCGGAGGCGTTCCCATCACTGTCGATGGAAGGTTGGTGGGCATTCTGACACGTCGAGATCTCCGCTTTCTGGAAACGAAGGAACGGCCGGTTGCCGAGATCATGACGAAGGACAATCTTGTCACGGCCAGGGAGAATACTGATCTTGAAGAAGCAGAACGAATTCTGCTGGAAAACAAGGTCGAGAAACTGCTGCTGGTGGACGATCATTATCAACTGAGAGGCATGATCACGATCAAGGATATCGACAAGAACCTGCAGTTTCCGCAGGCGTCGAAGGATCCTCGCGGTAGATTGCGCGTGGGCGCGGCTGTTGGTATGTACGACCTGGATCGAGTCGCTCAGTTGGTGGAGAAAGGGGTCGATGTTCTTGTCGTGGACAGTGCTCATGGGCACTCACGCAATGTCATTGAGACCATTCGAGCCATTAAAGACAAATTTGATATCGATGTGATTGCTGGCAATATTGCGACGGCAGAAGGCGCAAAAGCACTGGCAGATGCCGGAGCGGATGCGGTGAAGGTGGGCATCGGACCGGGATCGATCTGTACAACTCGGATCATTTCCGGAATCGGCGTTCCACAACTGACGGCCATTTCCAATGCTGCAAAGGCACTGGACGGGTCAGGCGTCCCGATCATTGCTGATGGTGGCATCAGATACAGTGGAGACATGACAAAAGCTCTTGCTGCCGGAGCATGGACCGCAATGGTTGGTGGTTTGCTGGCCGGAGTTGATGAAAGTCCTGGTGAGATGATTCTTTACCAGGGTCGAAGCTTCAAGCGTTACCGCGGAATGGGATCGCTGGGAGCCATGGTGAAGGGAAGCAGTGAACGGTACCGCCAGGGCAACGCTGACAGCGGCGACGGCTCAAAACTGGTTCCCGAAGGCGTGGAAGGTAGAGTCGCTTATAAGGGTGCACTGCAACCCGTTGTGTATCAGTTGACGGGCGGCCTGCGGTCAGGCATGGGATACGTAGGCGTTGGGTCGATAAAGGATCTCCGCACGAAGGCTCGTTTCATCGAAATTTCTGCGGCATCGGTTAGGGAAAACCATCCACATGACATCGCAATTACTCAGGAAGCACCGAATTACTCGGTGGAACATTCCGGCGACAAACAATCCTAAGCGATTCGACGGCGGGACCTCGCTGTCGGATATTCTTCGTCTGAGCATCTGCAGTGTCTTTCTGATCAGCACCTCAGCTGCTCAGCAGAGTTCCGGGCCGGTGTTGAAGCCGGTTCCGGTGGACGGGGTCAAGTCCGCCGGGCCGACCGCTCCCGTCCCGACACCCCAGTTAAGCCCGGCGATAACCCAAAGCCGCGTTCTGTTAAATGGCTTCAGAAACTCGCGGAACGCAACAACAGTCCCCGCGTCGCAGGCCAGAGCTTCAAGGTTGCAGACCAACAACATCCTGCTGACAGCAGAAGAAGACGGACTCGCTGGCGTCGCCTCGTTTCCAGGTATGCCCGGTGAAACCCGACCTGTGCCTGTGCCTCTGACTTCGGTGCCGGAGCCTCCGCAGCAGACAACTGTGGAAGATTCTGGTGAAGCCTCTCATCGCAATATCGTGCCCCAACATTTCCCGGCGAAGTCAGGAACTCAAAGCAGGTACAAAACAGATTCCGGTCTGCGCAAGCAACGTCGCAAATCTCGAAGCTTCCATGACAGAATCACGCGCTGGACAGCCGGCATGATCGAATTCTATGACCCGGATTTCAAAGAACCGTATGATACCGAGGACTACGAAATGAAAATTCTCGTGGTCTCTGGAGAAGAAGAATCATCTGAGCAGGTCACTGCCAGCGAATCACAGGGCAGCGGCCTGCTGTCCCGCAAGATATCCGACATTAAGCCGTCACTTGATTATGCATGGGGCGCATATACCGATGCGCAGCTGCCGGACGATTTTCATGAGCGGATGGACAACGGTACGTACGTTGCGAAGCTTGCTCCGCGAACAGTGCTACAGTGGACGCCATCAAACCTGTGGTATCACCCGTTGTACTTTGAGGATCCCGGACTGGAACGCTACGGACACACACGGCATCCGGTCATACAACCGTTTGCTTCCACAGGCCGATTCTTCGGTCAGGTTGTCGGCCTGCCGTATCAGGTGGCCCTGCACCCGTTCCATTCACGGGAGTACGCTCTGGGATATTATCAGCCCGGCGAATGGGCTCCGAAGAAGAAATATCAGATCCCCTTCAACGAAGAAGCGGTTGCATCAGAATTTCTCTGGGTCACCGCACTTGTGCTGCTGATTCCTTAGTGCGCGTCGGACCGCAGGCCGACGCGAGCTGACGCTCGCTAGATGCTGATCCGCTCTCGCTGGTCGCTGTATTCGAATCGGCTATGCATAGCCCTCGCCGCCAGGCGTTTCACGTTCAGATTTGCCCGGCTGGAAAACCGCAAGCGCAGGAAAAGAGTCCGGGGCTTTTGTCAGCCCCGGACTCCGGCATTTCGGCTGGCGGCTTGAGCCTACTTTCGCACGAACCAGATGTTGCGATAAACAACCGGATTTCCATGCCCCTGCAGGTATAGCAGGCCCGGACCTTCTGCTTCAGGCAGCTTGCCGGGAGTACCGTGAGGAAGTTCCAGATCGTCGTGAATGGTGATGCCGTTGTGCCGGATCGTCGTTCGAGCATTGACGACCTTCTTGCCGTCTTCATAACGAGCGGCGGTGAAGTCGATGTCGTACGTCTGCCATGTCAAAGGCGGAAAACAGGCGTTGACGGCTGGTTCGGCGATTGAGTAAATGCCACCGCACTCGTTGTTCCTGCCCTCAAGCCCGAATGAATCCAGCACCTGACATTCGTACCGACCCTGCAGATAGACACCGCTGTTACCCCGGGCCTGTCCACGTGCGTGAGGCTTGAACGGCGTACGAAATTCCAGGTGCATCGAATGGTCCCCGAACTTTTCTTTGCTTTCGCAGTTGGCTGCCAGAAGGTTGCCCATCGTGATTTCGCCTCGTTCGAAATGTTCGGCGGTTGAACCGTCGAACAGCACAACAGCACCGGCTGGCGGTTTGGCCCCCAGAGTCGGACTCTTGCGTTCGACTTTGTTCAACGTGCCGACTTCACGATCCTTCTCTGAAAAAATCTGAGCAGAACCACGCACGATGATGGCATGGCCGACTCCATCCGCTGTGAGTTTTGTCATACCGTCGACCGTTTCCCCGGACGCTTTGAATTTCTTTTCGCCCTCCCAGCCGTCCCCTGGCAGGCCGCCGGGATAGCATACTGCGTCAAACTTGTGATCGCCCAGGGCAATGACCTGTAGCCCGAACTTCATGTTGTCACCATCCGTCTCCAGCATGCCGCTGTATTCACCCTGAAGCAGATAATCCGTTCCGGCATCTGCCACGCTAAGGAATGTTTTTTCCTTGCCGTCCTCCGCCCACACACAGGAACAGACGAACGCAGTCAGTAGGCTGCAGGTGATCAGACGAGTCATATCAGTGGTACTCCAGAAAGGCATGTGTGCGTGAGGAAGGAATTCGCGGCAACAGTTTGCATGAAAAACAACAGGTCAGCTGTCGCCTCGCAACAGAGTTAGACTCCGGTTGCTCAGTGATTATGACAAATGATGTTCTACAGTCCAGCAATTCGTTCTGACTGAACGTCTGCATGTTTGACCTATGGTGCCAGCCAGTTGCCAGAGGAAACAGAACCGTCTTCGTAGGTGAAGCGTGCGCGCAGGTTTCCGTCCGGTCTCAGCAGCAGCCAGTCTGCGATTTTGACAGCACCGGAAATTACGGCGAAGTTCTCACGAGCTGCCGACAACTGATCACGCTTAGGGATTCGCTGTCTCATATCGTCGGGCAGATTCGATTCCGGCACTGACCGTACTGTTCCGGGTACGTACGGTGCCAGATAACCGCGGAGGCTTGATTCCGTTTCATGCTGCCATAACTGTTCGGCAATTTTATCGTCGGTGTGCACTGTGGCCAATCCCGTCAGTTGCAGCTGAACCTGACAAACCGCATCGTAGAATAACCATGAAACATCAGGGTTGTTGTTGATGCTCTTGAGTTTCGGCGACCGAAGATCTGTATGGACGAGAATCCGGCGGGCCGAGCGTTCAACCTTCCGAAGCACGACCGTCCTCTGCCGAACTTCTCCGTTCGAGCACGTTGCCAGGACCGGTAATCGCCAGCCACACGACCTGTCGTGTACAGCAGCCCGCAGCATGTGCCAGCAATCGTACTCGATTGTATTGAGATCGACCGGGTCGCTGAAGTGTTTAGATTTCACTGCGTCAGTCATGTTGAATTTCGGTCCTGTTCTGTCTCGCGTTGGCCGTTTGTACTTATCCGGGCTGCGAACTCTGACCGGAATTTTCCAGGGCAAGTGACTTTACGAAGTCGATGGCTTCATCCAGCTTACTGACACGTCTGCCGGGTACTCGGCCATCCCTGTCACATTTTGCCAACACTGTCAATTCTTCTCCGTCTTCGTGCCGTGACAGTCTCCGACGTGCACGGACTCCGATCGTGCCGTCGTACAGTCGGTGCTGTGTTGGCAGATTTTCCACGAACCACAGCGTTCGCTCCCACACAATGCCGTTGAGTGCCTTGAGTGTTGCGGTTTCCGCATCGAACGGATCGATCCCTTTGCCGACGTCGTGAAGCAGTGCGGCCGTCATGAACTCTTCGTCCCAGGGACGAGCTTCTCTGGCAAGTTCGAAGACCTGCAGGCTGTGATACAGCAGGTCACCCTCCGGATGTGTGCCGCGATTCAGTCGCACTCGATCCAGTGGCTCCAATAATGAATAATATCGATCGAAGCGGGAAACCGAAATGTCTGAGCCGAGTTCCGTCGCGTCCTCACTGTTATCAATTGGTACGGCCGTCGACACCAGTTGCTGCAGTGCCACACGAATTTCCATGTCGGTCGGTACAGATTCCGGAGCGACATAGCTGCGGGTAATGGCCCGCGTGGCATGCCATTTGGCCGTCCGAAAGCTGGTTTCACGTCGCGAATGCAACAGCTGCGCCGCGTCGAAGCAGATACGTCGTCGAAGTTTGTTCGAATTCATAACTGTTCATCCGGCGGGGCCGCTGGCCGTCACGCAATGATAAGGTCAGGGGCGACACGAATTTGTCGATTGGTCAATCTGCTCTATTGCTTGGTTCGTCAGTCCGTGAACTGGGGTAGGGAGCAGAACAGACGTCGGAAACCAACCTCCAGACCTCGAAGAGGCACTATTGTACAAACTGAAATTCCGGCAGCATCACAAGCAGCCACAACAGGTCCTGTACAGACTCGGCACTGGGTGCCTCCCCCAGTATCGACTCAGCCAGACGCTGATCCTCGACAGAAGGTTCACGCATGATCGCTCGTCGAAACAGATCCCGAACAAACGATTCTGGGTTATCGAACTGAGGCAGCAATTTCTGAGCAGACGTTGAAAGCATGTTGTCCAGCAGTTCTCCGTTAGCCAGATCGATTGCCTGTAATGTGGATAGTGATGCGGGACGCGTCGTCACAACCTGCTCGCGATTGGGGCGACCAAGCGACCGCATCAGCATATTGCTTTTCAATAGCGCTGCTCGCGCCCTGCGACGGACGGTGTTTGTCGTCGATGCTAACTCTGCCTTGATGGCGGCGGCACTGCCAGCAACCCACGTGTTCTGCTGATCAACCGGCACCGCAGCCTGCCACGGCACAGTCTCAGTCTGCTGACTTTTGGGCACCTGGCGACTTGCCTGCCAGGTCTCGTCGGTCGCAATCCGGACATATTTATTGGCACCCTCCGTGAGTACGATTTCCGCATACAATCCGGCAAGATTGGGACCTGCCCCCGCATTCCGCCCCACGATCAGGATCTCGTTTGCACCATTCTTCAGATGACGTGACAGGTTCAGAACCTCGATACTGTTCCAGTCTTTGTCGCCACCGACCTTTTTTCCATTGACCCACGCGGTATACTCGTTGTCGCAGGTAATCACCATCACTGCCCCACGTGGCTTCTTAGCGAAGGTCAGCTGTTTTCGAAACGCAGCCCGCTCTCCCGCAGGCGCCGAGGCAGTGTTCGCATAGGTCCAGATCCACTGACCGCTCGCCGTAATATCAGAAGCATCATCACCGTAGTACAATTCTGCCGGCAACGTCGCGTCGATGGAGCTGGGTGATGTCGCAGCCAGTGACCACACACCATCCATCAGCTGTTCGGCCGTCAGGTGTCGCGCCACAGGACCGCGAAAGGTGAACTCTCCGGACGTTGCAGAATCCTGAGCTGGCGCTGATCGCGACTGATAAGCCTGAGATGTCGCGATCAGCTGCAGCACTTTCTTCATGTCGTATTCCTGGTCAACCAGGTAATTGGCAAGGTAGTCCAGCAGGTCGGCATTCCAGGGTTCGGTATGCATGGCATCCACCGGATGGACAATGCCATGCCCCATCAGGCGGTGCCACAGGCGGTTAACGACTGTTCTTGAAAATCGGCCGTTCCGAGGTGACGTCATCACAGCCGCCAGTTGCTGCAGTCGCACACGTTGTTCAGCCTGTGGATCAACGTCACCGATTTCCGGAAAAATCCATGCCGCTTTAGCAATGCGGCCGACCGGCTTGTCGCACCGATGAACCTGAAGTTCACGAGTCGAATAGATCGCTGCAAGTCCGTAGGCTTCGTCCAGTGTCCAGCGATCAATGAAACTGTCGTGGCATGACGCACACTTCATATTAATACCCAGAAAAACCTGCGCCACATTCTGAGCGAACTGAATTTCACGCACCTGACTGGCATTCACAGTGCCACGCCATTTAATTCCGCTGATGAATCCGTCCGACGCCGCTGTGGGAGCAATTAGCTCACGCACGAACTGGTCGTACGGCTTGTTCTTCACAAGGGCTTCATACAGCCAGGCTGTGATCTGCCGACGACCTCCGTCGATATATCCGGTACCCGCGTAGTCATTGCGCAGCAGGTCGTTCCAGAACGTTATCCAGTGTTCGGCATAGTCACGATCACGGCCCAGCAATGATTCAATCAACTGACGGCGACGGTCGCGGCGGGCATCGTTCAGAAAGTCCGTCTGTTCTTCCAGCGATGGAGGCAGACCGATCAGATCCAGGTAGGCTCTGCGCAGAAAAACGTCGTTCTCGACGACTTCGGCCGTCACCCCGTTCCGACCACCGTAAAGGATACGGTCGATGGGATTCTGACCGGAAAACGCAGCGGAAGGCAGCACGACGTCTCGCGGCAGCAACGGTGGCTCGTAACCGCTGGCGCTGAATCGAAATCCCGGCTCCCACGGAACGCCAGCAGCGATCCACTGCTGCAATGTCTTAATCTCCCTGGCCGACAGTCGGTCGTATTCCTTCGGAGGCATCTGTTCTTCTGCATCGTGGGACTGGATCAGTTCCACAATTCGAGATTTGTCCGGCTGGCGGACTTTCGCGTAACCAGACCCCAGCAGCTGACGCTGTGTATTGAACGAAAATCCACCTTCGGATTCTTCGCCTGCATGACACTCGGCACAGTGTTTCTTCAGGACTGGAACGACGTCGTGAGCAAAATCGATTTCGTCTGCCTGTGTTGCTGAGACCGACAGCAGAACGAGAATCAAGTGAGAGCATCGGAGCATTGCAGAATATCCAGAAACATGCAGCGGTACCGAGGCAATTGTTGTGGCAAAGCGTTCGGCCGCAAGTCGTCTGTACAGGCAATAACAAATAATTGTTCGGTTCACGATGTGCGACGATCCGCTCACGCAGACCTGGTGGCTGACTCTGAGAGAAAACCGACCTGCTATCGTTGATTTTTCTCACAGTCAGCGTCCATTGGTACGGCCCGACCGACGCTGTTGACCGGATGAGTAAACAGGTAACGCCACACGTCTTCGTGCATATAGGCCTTCGTGTTCTCATTCCTGTAAGCGCGACTGCCGGGCTGAACGGAACTGTGGGCTCGACGAGCATCGCCACCTACGTCGAAGTCTGTGATCAGGCGTCGCGTGTTCTTGAATGGTGATTTCGTGTTGTCCACGTTAACGACAGGCCCAAATCTGTGCATGCCCAGAAGCTCCCAGCTTCGGCAGTAGTGATCTCCGGTCCAGCCTCCGTCCAGCACATGTGAGAAACCAAAGTAGCGGTTTTCCGGGGTCGCCGAAGGCAGGCTCTGCCACGACTGAAGCTGATCACGCGGGCCGCAGAACGCCACAACCCGACTGACCTTCTGGTGTTTGGCAAACCGAGCAGCCGTCGTCGATCCGTGTGAACTGCCTGAGATGATGATGTCTTCCCAGCGCAGACCTTTGTTGTCGCCCGTCAGAAACTGGCCCCAGTTGCCCGCCGGGTTTTCCGATTCCAGCCATTTCACAAACTGAAAAGACCGTTCCATCATGCCATCCGGTTCTGGAATCATGACATCGTCACTGAAATCCATACCGGTGGCCGCTTCCAGCCGGATGTTGCCGCGACAGTGTTCACCAACGGGAGCTTCACGGCAGCAAATGGAAAACCATCGATTTGCGTAGTGTGGCCGGAGAACGTGAATTCCATAGCTGTTAATGCGATCAAAGAGCTGTTCATTGTGCGACATCAACCAGATGACCAGCTTGCCGCGCGGCGTTACCCGCGTGTCCACGGCCGCATGCTGCAGGTCTGCGGGCTTTCCGTCTTTCGTATCGACCAGGAATCCGATTTCAGGGTGCGATTTTACTCGCGAATCAATTTCGCTGGCCCTTGCAGTCAGTTTGTAGTGTCGCGGTTTTGAATCGGCAGCAGCGTCGGGGGAGTGCGCACGCAGGGCCTGCTTCTGTACAGGAAGAAACTGTACGGCGTCGGCAATTACGTATTTCCCGTCGGTGCCATCGGTCGACACCCGCACCCAGCCATGCCTGCCGGATTCGAACCGAAAGTGCCCCAGCGACCGAAACAGACGATCGTGCTGCGGAATGTCCTGTTGATTGATACGGACTGTTTTTTCCCCGTCCGCATGATGAATGGTCACCGGCGTATTTGTCGACCGGCGCACGTTATAGCAATGCGACAGGCGAACTTCATAAACCCCGGCCGCTGGCAGTTCAGGAGTGAACGTGACCGAACTGGCGCCCTTTCCCTGTTTCTGATCATGCAGATAACCAAGCCCGACGTATGGCGGCGTGTGTGTTGAATACTGCCACTTACCGACCAGTTCTGCTTCGGTTTCGTCAACGACAATGCCGGGGAGCTGTGTCGTGTCCTTCACCACAAACGGAACCAGTTCCGGTTTGTCGACTTCACCGGGGTCGTGAGTGTTGGGCAGCGCCAAAGGGTGCGGCTTGAGTTTCGGCTTTGATTCTGATGCTTTCACTGCGACTGGGACGAATATGACGACAACGCCAAATGCAATCAGCAGTGGCTGCAGCAATGTTACCCGATACAACTGAGCAATGGACCGTTTACTCACGACGATTCTTTCTGTCTGGCTGCATGAGTCGCAGGGTTTTTTATCTGCTTCTGTTCTGTAATGAATGGTGACCAGCTCCATAAACACTCGCAAGTCAATAGAAATTATTGCCTGATTGCAGAGCTGTCTATCGCGCTGCTTCTGAGAAAAATTGTTCCAGGTACCTCTTCACATTCAGCCTTCGCCTTGTCTTTTACTGCTCATGTATCGAGCCTTTCACAAAGGCAGGGCGTTCCGGCCCCCAGGCACGGTCGTAGCGACCGTGCATCCGGATGATGCCCGAACAGGAGTTTGGATTGCGTCCATCAACAGAATATTTGCTGGTCAGGTGGACGATCGTCGTTAAAGCATCGCGCGGGAACGCTGACCACTCGAGGCTCTTTTTTCTTAAGAGCATCCGCAGATAGTTGTGCATTCGTCCCTCCTGAACGAGCTGAGTTTGAGCAGAGTTCCAGAGATCGTCGTAAGTGGCGGCAGCTTTAAACTCGTATGTTTCGTAATGATACTGACGTGGATCGAACGAATGAGCAACCAGTGTTCGCTGAGCCCATTCCGGCAGGGACGCGTATCTGTCGTAGTTGTGTTGCTGCCAGCACATGTTGTATCCGAGTTCACGGCATGTGATGAGCAGGTCCAGAAATGCTGAGTATTGCGGGCTCATTCCCTGCCAGCCATCACGAGCTGCTCGAAAGGTTTCTGCCTTTACGAGCATATATGTTGTCTTCCGGTTGCAGGGCGCCGTGATGTGGACCGTCTCGCTCCCGCAGCATACCGGAATTACCCTCGCGGAATCCGGCCGGACGCCATTGCATGGAGCTGGCATCGTTCTGTGGACGGTCAGCATTCTATTCGAAGCGATCGGCGATCTTCAGCTGGGGCGGTTTAAGACGGTTACAGAGAATCATGAAAAAGTCATGATCATGAACAAGGGACTATGGTGTTACGCTCGTCACCCGAACTACTTTGGAGACTTTCTGGTGTGTGGGGCCTGTATGTGATCGCTCACGTGGTGGGCTTCGGACCTTCAGTGGTTCATTGACCATGTTTGTCTTCCTGTTTCGAATCTTTGAGGTCACGCTGCTGGAAAAGTCACTGCATGAAACACACCCCGATTATGCCGAATATACTTATGCCGAATATACTCGAGCGACCAGTTCATTCCCGCCATGGCTTCCGAAACACAGTGCCGACCCGGAACTACAGCGCAAACTACCTCAATCCTGCGAGAACTGGCTTACCGTTGCTGGACAGGATCTGTGAATTTGTCAGCGCATTTCCAAAGCGTTCAAAGTCCTTGAACCTCCAGACGACCCGTTTCTGCCGATCCACTTCGATCAGCTGAGGGTTCTCCGGGCCGGCGTGACAGTTGCCGATCAGAATGTTTCCGCCCGGCAGGACCTGAAGTGACGTGACCCACGCCAGTTGAATGTCGGGCAGGTCGTTTTGATGAATGCTCCAGATATCCTGACCAGCGGGTGTGACTTCAATAATACCGTGGCCGTTGCCAGTGCTGATCAGCGTATTTCCGTTCTTCAGTCGTATGGCGCAAAAGCACTGATTTCCGAAGGCTTCTACTCCGTGACCATTGGCCCGTTCGCGGCCAAACAGTGGTACGCGGTACTCCCAGACCACCTTCCCTGTCGGATTATATTCGCGGACCACACCGTCACCTTCGTGACAGGCCAGATAGTTTCCGGTAGATAGCTTACGAACCAGGCGAGTGTCACGGTGCGGGTGTGGGTTTTCTACTTTCAACGGAATCCAGGCGGCAATGTTGCCGTCAGCGTCCACCTCCAGAATCCGTGACCGACCGGACTCAACCACCATCGTGTTGCTATTATCCAAGCGTTGAAATGCATGAATTTCGATGCGGCGTCCCTGATTGCCGTCTGCCGTCTTTGCCTCGTATTCCCATACGACATCATCCGTCTTTGGATTCACTTCCAGCACATGAGTCCACGTGTCCTGGAACAGAACGTTACCGTTGGGCAGCACATGCAGATCATGCAGCGGCCCGATCTTCCGTTCCCATTCGATTTTGCCGTCTTCGCCAATGACCGCAATTCGTTGTTTAGATGAATCTGCGGCGATAAAACGCCGAGTCTGCGTGTCTGCTGCCATCGCCGAACTGAACGTCGCTGTCAGTGACAAAGCGGTCAGAAGAACAAGAAGAGAAATTCGCATTATTTGCTTCTTATGCTGGTGAAACGTGGAACACATTGTCCGTTCAAACTTTGCCCCGTTATTCTTGCAGGTCACAAGTCGTTTAGGCAACCATTGCGGAACCCGGGACTGAAAGAGGGTGGCGGTATGGGGCTGCCCGTTTAGTGCCGCGACAGCATTGGGGCCAGCCAGAGCCCCCAGTCGGCACCGGGACCGTCGTTCGTTGGGTGAGTCAGCAGGTCCAGTTGCCGGACGTCATTAAGCTTCACCTCGAACTCGACGATGTCGTCCGACATAACAGTTCTGGATTTCCACAACGTCCTGCCGTCGCCCCGGACTTCAAACTGCACAGACCCGCGATGCCCTGACGCGAGACCGGCTTTGCCGGTCAGTAACTTCCATTTTCCGCCAAGCTGATACATGTGGCGGGCAGGGGAGTGGGCGTAGATTCCCGTTTCGTAAATCTGTCCACCGGATTCCAGCAGCATTGTGTTATCCGGAACGAGATTGAACGCAGGACGGGCCCAACCCACTGTGGCCGCTGTGGTCTTGAATTCTGTCAGGCCGATTATATTTGAATCGCCATCGAATTCTGCCGGATCCTGCGTCGGGATGGATGGCTGTGTCAGTCGCATGGCTATCGCCGCAGCCTTCGCCAGTTTGATGTCGGCCACCAGCGAGAATGCTTTGTCACGATCGCCGTTGACAAGGGCGGCCACGATCGGCGCCAACTGCTGGCGCACATGAATTGTAGACAGATCAGGAGTTCCGTCGTCTGCAACATCGTAGGAGTATCGATATTTCGTACGCGCCATCTGGCCGCCAGCCGAACCATTTGCGTGTAGCGGAAAAAGACGTAACTGGCCACGTTTCCCGGCAGCCAGAGCGTTCGATCTTAGAGTGAAATGACCGTCAGCTGCCGGAACGGCCGTTGCCGTTGTCGCGTTGTAGTCGCTCCCTCCAGCGGGATCGAAATAGGCAATCATCGCATAAACAGGGGGATCACCGTTGACGACACCGGAAACCTGAATCGCTTTATCGTCTGCCGTGATCGACAGTTCTTCAATCGATGCGTTGGCGGTCTGCCGCATGCCCCTGACAGAGCCCGAAAACTGCGGGTGCGATGCCAGACGCAGGCCGTGAGCAAGCGTCAGAAAACTGCCCCGGCCGTCACCACGAAGCTCATCGCCGTATGTTCGGTTGCCTGATCCCATCAGGGCGGTCCCTCTGGCGGCTTCGTCCGGTCGGGCCTTGCAGTGAGGCAGTCCGAGGGCGTGGCCCAGTTCGTGTGCGATCCCGCCGATGAAGATGGAATTGTGTTTACCGAGAGAAATACGGCCGTATTGACCATCTCGGATCATCGGTTTCGTACGGCCCAGATTGCGGGTGTCAAGTTCCGGTGAATCGAGCTGCCATGCGGTGCCGCTGCGAAAGGAACCACCCGCGTAATAGGGAGACTTATGAGTAAAACGAAGTTGTTCTTCATCCCACGTAGCAAGGTTGCACAGAATCACTATTGTCTCACGATCCGCTTCAATTCCTGCCGCATGCAGCGCCGCCAAACATTCTTTTCGAATCTCAGTGCCGGACTGTACAGAATAGTGGCTGGCCATGTGATGCCCGCGGACGGCGTGCAGGACCAACTGTTGTTTGCCGTCATACTGCAGGTTGAATGTGCGAGCTCCCAAACCGAGTCGTTCCAGTTCGCGCAGGTAGAAGTCCTGGATGTGCCTCATGATACGTGTCAGTCGAGACTTGTAGTCTCTCGGAAAGTTTCTGTCGGAAGGCGTCCAGCAGACCAGGTGCAGCAATCGCTCATCGGTTTCCGGTTCCGCCGCATGCCAGGTGTCGAGAATTCTTCGAGCGGCCGCGGCCTGAGCCCGGTCATCGGCGGATGCAGGCGGCGGAACACATGCCGCAGCGCCGGCGAAAAACGACAGCAACGTTAAAACGTATCTCACAATGTAAACTCCGGAATAATGCAGTTGCTGCTGAAGGTCTGGTGGAATCCATTGCTTCAGCGCCGCGGGATCAGATTTGAACAACCGACTTATGCAGGTACGATCATGCCAATAAACTCTACACAGGCCGCCCAAAGTTGTCAGCCAGGCTGGTTGCCACGCCGGTTTCTGCCGCGATTCGCCCCTTTTTTCCCGAACGCTCGAATTCCGGATCGAACGTTGACATACTTTCGCTGTGGAACAGGATGGAGTTGGACCCATCACGGCGGTGAGTCGCGACAGTGCACACTGACGACAGTGCAGACCTGCGTCGCCGGCCTCCGCGACCGGGGTTCCTCGTGTTCTTCCTGAGGCGTAATTTCGAATAGGGCAGGGCATTCCTGTTCATGTTTTTACGTCACGTGGGTCGGCGAAAAGCGGAAATTGGCCTGACTCGTTGGAAGTCAGTTTACTGTTGTCTTTGTGAGGAGAGTTGAAATGTCAGCGACTACTGATTCCGGTGCGTTCGTTGCTCCCGCTATTCGGCAGACGGGAATTCTGATTGGTGACGAATGGCGCTCCGCCGTTAGTGGCAGGACTTTTCAGACAATTAATCCTGCTACCGAAGAAGTCATTTGTGAGGTGGCGGAAGGAGGTCAGGAGGACGTCGATCTGGCTGCACATGCCGCGCGAGCCGCATTCGAATCCGGGCCGTGGTCAAAAATGGATGCTCGTGATCGAGGTCGCCTGCTGATGAAGCTGGCGAACCTGATGGACGACAACCTGGACGAACTGGCCGCTCTGGAAACACTCGACAACGGAAAACCCATCGGCGACGCACGAGCTGCTGATCTGCCGCTGGCCATCGACTGCCTGCGCTACTACGCCGGCTGGGCTGATAAAATCCATGGCGACACCATTCCGATTCGCGGCGACTACTTCTGCTACACACGAAGAGAGCCGATCGGTGTTTGCGGACAGATTATTCCGTGGAACTTCCCGATTCTGATGGTTGCATGGAAGTGGGGGCCGGCGCTCGCAACCGGAAATACGGTTGTGATGAAACCGGCTGAGCAGACGCCGTTGACGTGCCTGCGGCTGGGAGAACTGGCCTTGGAAGCAGGTTTTCCTCCAGGTGTTATCAACATCGTGCCGGGCTACGGACCGACAGCCGGGGCGGCGATTGTGAAACATCCGCTGATCGACAAGATTGCATTCACCGGATCCGGAGAAACGGCACAGCGAATCATGGCAGACGCAGCCACGACGCTGAAACGACTCACCTTCGAACTCGGCGGCAAATCGCCGAACATCGTCTTTGCGGATGCTGACCTTGATGCGGCCATCGAAGGAGCCGAGTTTGGACTGTTCTTCAACCAGGGTCAGTGCTGCTGCGCTGGTAGCCGGTTGTTCGTCGAAGACGCTATTCACGAAGAATTCGTGGAACGCGTTGTTGCTCAGGCCAGTCAGCGAGTGCTCGGCAATCCGTTTGACAGCGAAACAACTCAGGGGCCGCAGGTCGACAGGGACCAGTTCGACAAGATTATGCGTTTCATAGAAAGTGGCTCCCGGGAAGGCGCCACCTGTGCCACCGGAGGACAGCGCGTCGGCAATCGCGGGTTCTTTATCGAACCGACCGTTTTCACCAACGTCACTGATGAAATGGAGATTGCGCGGGACGAGATCTTCGGGCCCGTTATGAGCATTCTGAAATTCAGTGATATTGGCGAAGCGATCAGCCGTGCCAACGATACCACTTTCGGGCTTGCGGCCGCTGTCTGGACCAGTGATGTGCAGAAAGCCCACAAGATTGCTGCCAGCGTGCGAGCTGGAACGGTCTGGATCAACTGCTACGACGTGTTTGATGCAGCAGCCCCGTTCGGCGGCTTCAAGATGAGCGGCATGGGACGCGAACTGGGCGAAGCGGGTCTGCAGAATTATACCGAACTGAAGACTGTTACTATGAGCCTCGGCGGATGACTATCCTGTGCGGGGAGTTCCCATTGGTGACAGCGCGGCAGACTGCATCCGGTTGTCTTGAACGCGTTTGAAATTAGCGGCGAGTTACCAATGAAGCGTCGGCCGGACGTAGCTGCAGTTCCTCTGACCATGACTTGATCGCGGATGCCATTCGCTGCCGATCAAGGTCATCCGGATCGCATTCCAGCAATGCTTGCTGCAGGGTGCGAACGGCTTCGCGCCGCTGCCCGTTGTTATATCGGGTGAGCGCCATCTGGATGCGAACGACAGGCAGTTGTGGAACCTTCGTCATCGCGTGCTCCCACAGACTTTCCGGATTTCGCCAGACGGGCAGGTGTCGGGACGTCGCTGTGAGTGCTGCACACACGGCTGTCAGGGCCACCGCCCACTTCGCGCTGATGGTCAGGTGGCGCAGAACCGTTTCGCCGCGATCGTCAACCAATTCCAGAAGTTTCTGGAGTCCGGCGGCCGCCGTCGCGAAGAAGATAATGCACGGCAGATACAGGTAACGGTCGTTCATCAACGTCGTAATCCTGAAGAAGTTCAGCACGGGCAACAGCAGCAACAGCCAGGTTGTTGCAGCCCAGAGGATGATGGGGGCATTCGTCCGCAAGCGATAAATGATCGTCCCGATTACCAGCCAGCCGGCTGTCGCCACCGCGACCATCTTCCAGATCCCGGTTGTTGGTGGGTCGTACAGCACGCACAGATCGGTCGGCCAGAGCAGCATGCCGACGTATCGCCACATGATGGTCGTGTCGATCGCCATGATTTTCCAGAGACTGTAATCCATGTGTCCGCGAACACCGCCAAGTATCGAGTGCTGAGCTGCCATGGTCTTGAACAACAGCAGCAGGCACATTACGCCGGGAATGAGCTGGCGAGCGAATGCATCTGCAAATTTCTGTCGGCGAACCCAGATGTCGTATGTCAGCACGATAGCAGGAACCACGATCGCCAGTGCCTTCGACAACAATGCTGCAGCCAGCCACACGGTATACCATCCATCACTTTTTGCGTCTGGTGCACGCTTCAGCCTGGCAATCAGTGCCGCCAGCATGAACGAGGCAGACAGTATCCCCTTGCGCGACGAGACCCATGCCACTGCTTCGATCTGCACGGGATGAACCAGAAACAACGTCGCCGTAAGCCAGGCAACAAACTGCTTACCGGTCAGCTGCTGTACCAGGACAAACACCAGCAGTCCGTTGACAAGGTGCAGCAGGACATTGGTTGCGTGATACCCGCTGGGATTCATACCCCACATTGTGTGATCGATCAGCAGCGACAGAATTGTCAAAGGAGCATAGTTCCGAGTGACTGTTTCCGTAGCAACGCCCCGTAGGTTCGACGGTGACCAGCTCGTGATCAGTTTATTGTACTGGACATATGCCGGGTCATCCCAGTTCACGAAGTCGAACCAGACGGACGGCCAGAATGCCGTGAGACCTGCAATCGCAAGCGAGACATAAACCCACCAGCGGTGTCGTTCCATTTCATTCAACATGGCAGCCATTTTTGCGTTATGTCGTCTTCGAACTGATGCCGTGAGGGGTGGGGATCCACTTTTGCCGGACGCCACTGGAAAGGGAGTTACAGATTGCAACGCGTCTGGACGACTTTGCGTAAGCCCTCAAATATGCCACAGCAAGCGAGTACTGGACGTTGCAAAATGTCAACTCGCCGGAAACACCCCACCATCCGCCGCAGATATAATCGTCTCAGACAGCATATCCCGCGCCGGTGGCACTCTCGGTCATTGACGTGATGACCTCGACAGTGCCGAGCAGCTCCGGTGGTCATCCTGGGACAACATCGCCCGATAATGCGGCGACAACTGAGCAATGGCACGGGAGTAGTGGAATTGGCATCCCGTTTGTGCGAAATCGTACGCAGCGGGAACGCGAGGCGTTTTGCCCCATACCCGGACTCTGTTATGGTGGGCCATGGGGAAATAGCCGTCAGGATGACCCTGAGTACATCAAAATCCAGGAATTCGTTTGGAAATGACTGCAAGCTGTCCAAAACCGGTTCAACCGCCGGTTCGCACTTTGATGGGACCCGGTCCGAGCGATATCGCTCCCAGCGTTCTGGCAGCGTTGGCAGCGCCAACAGTCGGTCACCTGGATCCGTATTTCCTGCAGATTATGGACGAAGTACAGACCATGCTGCGGCAGGTTTTTCAGACGGAAAATCAGATGACAATGGCCATCAGTGGCACGGGCAGTGCCGGCATGGAAACCTGCGTCGTTAACCTGATTGAACCTGGCGACAGTGCGATCGTCTGTCAGAACGGAGTCTTCGGTGGCCGCATGGTCGACGTGGCCGAACGCGTCGGTGCAAACGTCCTGAAGCTGGAACGGCCATTCGGTGAAGTTTTTTCCACCGAAGATATTGCCACTGCCGTTGATCAGCACAAACCCAAAGTTGTGGGCATCGTTCATGCCGAAACGTCAACGGGCGCACTGCAGCCGTTGGAAGAAATCAGTAAGGTTGTGCATGATGCGGGAGCTCTGCTGCTGGTCGACTGTGTTACATCACTCGGTGGCCTGCCGGTGGGAATCGACAGTCTGAGTGTCGACGCTGCGTACAGCGGGACGCAGAAATGTCTCAGTTGTCCGCCCGGGTTGTCACCCGTCACCTTCAGTCCGAAGGCTCTGGAAGCAATGGATGCTCGAAAACAGAAAGTGTCCAGCTGGTATCTCGACATCGGCATGCTTCGCAACTACTGGGGCGCTGACCGAGCTTATCATCATACCGCACCGATCAACATGAATTACGGTCTGCACCAGGCGCTGCGACTGGTTCTTGAAGAAGGCTTGGAAGCTCGGTTCGGTCGGCACCAGCTGCACCATGAAGCCCTGAAGTCCGGGCTGGAAGCAATGGGCATTGGATACTCAGTGGGTAACCCTGACCACTGCCTGCCAATGCTGAATTCCGTTCTTATTCCGGACGGGGTCGACGACGCTGCAGTCCGCCGGAAGTTACTTAACGATTTCGGAATTGAAATCGGTGGTGGACTAGGTCCAATGAAGGGCAAGACATGGCGGATCGGTCTTATGGGAGAAGCCGCCAGAAAATCAAACGTCATCCTGTTTCTTGCCGCGCTTGAGCAATGCCTCGGCGCACAGGGACAGAATGCTGAACCAGGTGCCGGAGTTGCCGCTGCGAACAGGCGGTACCTGGAATAGTTGTCCTCATGTCATCCCATCCTGCAGGGGACAGTGGCTGAATGAGGGTTTTGGCTCGACGACGGTCAGATCGTTTGACGTTCGTTGGCCGACGAGTCGAGAGAGATTAAGGAGCTCTGACTTCGAGCAGATGCGGGGTCGCAGAGGATCGCGTGGCCGGTAAGAAACGGTCGGACGATGAAGTCATCTTCATAATGAAAGTCAAACGGCTCCGGGCGTTTGATTGACGACAACAGGATAACCTAACCAGTATAGTAAAGGAAAAGTTCCATGAGTATGGCGATCACGGCCGTGCACGCTCGCGAGATTCTTGACAGTCGCGGCAATCCAACAGTTGAAGTTGATATTCAGGTCGAAGACGGCAGTATCGGACGCGCGGCCGTTCCCAGCGGTGCCAGCACAGGAGCTCACGAAGCGTGTGAACTTCGAGACACTGACGAGAAGGGCCGTTACCTTGGTAAAGGTGTTTTGCAGGCGGTCCGCAACGTCAATGAAGAAATCAGTGACGCGATCATTGATCAGGATGTGACGGATCAGTCGACGATAGACCAGATCATGCTGGATCTGGATGGCACAGAAAACAAGTCTCGGCTTGGTGCGAATGCGATTCTGGCCTGTTCACTTGCGACTGCTCACGCGGCAGCCCGAGTCAGTTTTCTACCGCTGTTCCGATACCTTGGTGGTGTTGGGGCCAACTGCCTGCCTGCTCCAATGATGAACATTATCAACGGCGGAGAACATGCCAACAACGGCATCGATATTCAGGAATTTATGGTCATGCCGCTGGGCTTCGACTCCTTCAGTGAGTCGCTGCGAGCCGGCACAGAAACGTTTCACGCATTGAAGAAGGTGCTCGCGGACAAAGGACTGTCAACGGCCGTTGGTGATGAAGGTGGATTTGCGCCTGACCTGAAGACCAATCAGGAAGCGATCGAAGTCATTTTGACGGCTATCGAAAACGCGGGCTACACGCCGGGTGAGCAGATCAAGATAGCTTTGGACTGTGCGGCTTCCGAGTTTCACGACAACGGAAGATACACGCTGGAAGGCAAATCCATCGGTTCTGACGAAATGGTGGACCTACTGGCATCGTGGGTCGACAAGTACCCAATCTGCAGTATCGAAGACGGTTTGGACGAAGACGACTGGGATGGCTGGAAGAAACTGACCGATACCATTGGAGATCGGTGCCAGCTTGTCGGTGACGATCTGTTCGTAACCAACGTAAAACGTCTGAGCGAAGGAATCGACAAGGGTGTTGCGAACAGTATTCTCGTCAAGGTAAACCAGATCGGTACCCTTACCGAAACCATTGCAGCCGTTCAGATGGCCTATCAGAACGGTTATACGGCTGTGATGAGTCATCGATCCGGAGAAACAGAAGACAACACTATTGCAGACCTTGCCGTGGCGCTGCGAACCGGTCAGATCAAGACTGGTTCGGCCAGCCGAACGGATCGAATCTGCAAGTATAATCAGCTGTTGAGAATCGAAGAGATTCTTGGTGACACTGCCGCCTTCGGCGGCACAATTTCGTAGTGACTTTGTCCAGTACCGGTGCGGCAGAGTTTCTACGCTGTCAGCGAGACTGAGATAATACAGAACGCCCGGCTTTTCAGAGAAGCCGGGCGTCCTTCTTTTTGCGGACGGCACTGCCCTGGCACAGGTTCAGTGGCGGCGTCTGCGTTACCGGCGGCAGGCGAATGCCACAATGAAATATTCACGACTTCAACAACCGACGGCTGCGTCGCCGACGTGGATTGTTTCTCTGTGCTTTTGGTTTGCGCTGACCTTTGCGGCCTGTATGTATGCGATGGTCGCACTGGCTCCAAAGTTTTCCGTATGGGTTCAGGTACGACATGAATACAGTGGCAACGCTCGCCATCTGATCGCACTTGAGCAGGACGTCGAATACCTCGAACGTGTGGAAGAAGCACTTCGGACGGATCCGGAATTTGTTCGTCGCCTTGCCGGGGAGGATCGGCAGCAAGAAGATGGAACTTCGGAATTAATCCCCGTCAGCGGCGAGCTGTTATTCGGCTATACTGAACCTAAGGAAAACGTTTCAACGAAGCTGACGGAACCGTCACTATTCAGCAGTTCCATCAGGACTCTGGCCAGTCATGCGACGTTGCGACTCTTTCTTCTTTCGGTTGCCTCTATGACGACCATTCTGGCGTTTACGTTCCTGAACGACGCAGGGGCCGGATTCGTCCACACTATCGGGCGATCTGTCAGAGCTGCTGCTCGGATTCCTGTTGATCGGTATTTTTCATTGCCTGAAGTTGACGCCAGTGACAAAAACGAGAGCATGTAGGTCGTGCGCAGCTGTTCACAATCGCCGGGGTATTCGACTGACACCGGAAATGTGTTGGATTCAGGTCTCCGCAAATGCCTGAATTTCGGTACAGACGACGGTCGTTGCGCGAGGCGCCTTCTGTTCCGTTCACTCCTGCCCGCCATTGATGACTCGTCTTTTTAATCTGCTGACTGCAAAACCAAAGGCAGCACTGGGGGTCGTTTTTGTTCTGACGGTCATCGTCAGTTCCGGCGCACTGCGACTGCGAGTCGATTTTTCGCCGGAACAGGTTTACGTCGGCAACAACTCAGCCGTTGAATTCTGTGAGGCTCACAAGAGACTGTTTCGCTTCGAAGACAGCATCGTTCTTGTGCTGCTGGAAGCCACGGATGATCGCTCGCTGCTGCGGGAAGACTGTCTGCACTGGATGAGTCAGTTCGCGGAGCAGTCCCGGGCAGTCGACGGAGTGCGCGACGTGACGTCCATCACCACACTCGAACGCCCTCGCGTTTCACTTCGATCAGGTCAGGACGTCAGCTGGCTGCCGCTTGTTGCCCCGGATCAGTATTCCAACCCTGAACTGCTGCAGGAAAGAATCAGGCAGCTGCCCCTGTTAAACGATATGCTGATCAGCAATGACCAGCGGTTGTTGATGACACTGGTGGATCTGGATCCGGATGACCGATCCATCATGACGGCGACTCAACGAGTCGGCGGCATTGAACAGGTTCTGCAGAATACAGCACCGCCTGCCGGGACACGAACCTTCGTCTCAGGCGTTCCCGCCATTCGCGTGGACGTCATCCGCAGTATTCTGAGAGACCAGATCCGGATGGTTCCATTGTGCAGCACTTTGTTTCTGGTGGTGTCGCTGCTGATATTTCGCAGCCCGTTGATTACCGGCCTGTCTTTGTTTTCCGTTTTGACGGCTGTCGCGCTGACGGTCGGCCTGATGGGCTGGTGCGGCGTGACGTTTTCCATCATGAGCAACGTGATTCCGACTCTGATTCTGATCATCGGAGCGGCGAACAACGTTCACATTCTGAGCCGTTTTCAGGTCGAAGTCAGAGCCTGTCGCCGGCAAAACGATGTGGATATCGCGATGTGTGCAAAAAACACAATGCGCGAAATGAGCCACACCTGTTTTCTGACCCTGGCCACGACAGGCATCGGCTTCGGCAGTCTGCTGATCGCGCAGGCAGATGTATTAAAGGCAATTGCCATTCAGGCCGTCATCGGAATGGCGTGCTGCTACGTCAGCTTAATGCTGGTCCTGCCACCAATGTTAATATTATGCGGACGAAAACTTTGTCCTCTGCTGAACGCACATGGCTCTGGCGAGTTAACCGGCGGTCGTGCTGACTTATTGTTGGTAACTGCAGGCAGTAAACGTGCAACGACGCCCAGACTGGCAACCGTCCGAGCTCCTCTGGGCCACTGGATTTCACGTTATTCCGTTCCCATCGTGACACTTCATCTGCTGGCGGCGGCCTGGACGCTGTGGAGTTGCCGCAACATTCCCATCAATTCTTATGTGTTTGAAACCTACGACAACGACCACGCGACAATGCAGGCCGTTCGGACAATGGACGAACGGATGTCGGGGTTGATTTCTCTGGAGGTCCAGCTGCGGGCCGACAACCGCAGCCGGTTTTTTGACGCAGACGTCGCAGCGGCACTGCTCATAATGCGCGAGACAATACCGCATCACAACGCTGTCACGTTTTACCGTGACTATATCGAATTCCTTGCCGTCTTTGACAATAATCGCACGCTCACGCGTGACCCCGTGGCGGCAGCCGCCTCGTTGCGGCGAGTACGTTTGGCGTTGAAGCAGTTGGATACGTCGAAAACGACGTCGGCGTTTCTGGGTAGAAGTGAGCCTGTCGCTCGTGTCATGATGCGGATCAAGGACGTTGGCAGCACCAGAATGAGGCGGTTGTTCCATGACGTGGAAAATACGCTGCGGTCAGAATTGCCCTCCGACATTCAGTTCACGCTGACAGGCGACGCATATCTGCATGCCGTGTGTATGGACGTATTTGTACGTGACCTGTTCTACTCACTGATTGCCGCGTCGGGAATCATATTTCTGTTAATCTCGGCGCTGTTTCGCTCACTCCGTATCGGTCTGATCTCAGCAGTTCCCAACATGTTTCCGCTGATAATGACGTTGGGCTATATGAATCTGCGAGGGTACGAGCTGACGGCTGGTAATGTCATCGTATTCGCTATCAGCCTTGGCATTGCGGTGGATGACACGATCCATTTTCTGGCTCGTTACCGCGACCAGCGTAAGTTATTAAGTTCAGAACAGGCCGTTCAGGAAGCGTTGTCTTCCAGCGGTCGAGCGATCGTCCTGACAAGCGTGCTGGTCGTGAGTGGACTCAGCATTCTGGTGTTCTCCGACTTTGTGCCGACCCGTCGCTTCGCTGAACTCACGGCCGTTACGATGTGTGCAGCATTACCCGGTGATGTGATTCTGCTGCCGGCGCTACTGAAGCTGTTTGGTGGCAGCAGAAAACAAGGCCATGTTTCGCAACATCAAAATGAGCAGACCACCATTCAGAGTGAGTAGTCACGCAGTTCGGAGCGGGCAGCAGGCCGTCTTCAGAACGGGGGACGTCCTGTCTCGCAATCTCGGTAAGGCCGGAGAATCCGGCTCGAGAAACAACCGGACGCCGGAGTATCAATACTTAGAGCAATTTCCGGAAAGTTGTAGACGTTTTTGGAGTGGGCTCCAATATGGCCTTCCATCAAGGATGGTGACGGATGGCTGCGAGTTTGTCGATGGATTTACGTGAACGCATTGTGGCAGCTTATGAACGCAGAAACGTTTCCTGTTGTGCCGTTGGTACGAGGTTTGGTGTGGCTGCGAGTACGGTCAGCAAGCTTATCCGGCAGTGGAGAACGGAAAATTCGCTCAAACCACATGACGACCGTTGCGGTCGCAAGCGGGCAATCATTGGCGAGGCAGAAGAGGTCCTGGAGAAGAGCCTTCGCGAGTGTCCTGATGCAACACTGCAGGAACGCAAAGATGCACTGGGCCTGACATGTTCTGCCAAGACGGTCCGGGTGTCGTTGAAACGGCTGAAGGCAAGCTCAAGAAAAAGTCACAGCGGGCGGCAGAGCAGGATCGCGAAGATGTCGCTCTCAAACGCGCCGACTGGTTCAAGTGTCAGCCGGGCGTAGCCCCTGAACAACTTGTGTTCCTTGATGAAACCGGTCTGAAGACAAACTTGACTCGTCTTCGAGGATGGGCGTTCGCTGGTGAACGACTTGTCGAGTATGTTCCCGCGGGGCGCTGGGAGACCAGCACGCTTGTCCATGCGGTCTCTCTGGATGGAATACGTGCTGCAATGGTACTCGACGGCCCGATGGATGGTGTTGGCTTCACCGGATTCTGCGAGACGTTTCCGGCTCCCGCTCTGAACCCCGGCGATCTCGTCGTGATGGACAACCTCGGCAGCCACATATCTGAGAATGCTCGCCTGATCATTGAATCTGCCGGTGCACAGGTTGTCTTATTTCCCCCGTATAGCCCTGACCTGAATCCGATTGAAATGATCTTCTCGAAACTCAAACAACTTGTTCGGTCGCAGCGGCCCAGATGTCTCTCGAAAATCGTCGATGCGACCGGTACGGCTCTCAGCTTCATCAGCACTGAAGATATCCACGCCTGCTTCGAACACTGTGGATACCTGACCGCATGATTCGGTAAACTGCTCTAAGCTCTGCAGTGTGCGTGCCGGTCCGGATCGGCTCACGCGTCTATTTCTCTTTGCCAGCCTTCTGCTCTTGTAGTGCCTGGCGGCCGACCATGACGTCGGTGAAACCTTTGAGATCTGTCCAGAAAGTTCCTTCGCCGGCGTACAGCATGTCGAGTTGCACGTCT
>JAQWOH010000036.1 GCA_029245955.1 Fuerstiella sp.
GTTTACTCGCAAGAAGCCCAACGCAATCGCAATTTCTGACTACCGGATCATGCCGCCCTACGAAGATGCGGCAATGAAACCGAACGATCTGGAGACGGCGCCTGACTTTGTGGACAGTGAATGTCTGACACGGTTCACCGACAAGGCCATAGACTGGGTTCAGAGCAAAGCCCAAGCCGCACGCGGTGGAAACCCCTTCTTCCTGTATCTGCCATATACGTCACCCCACAAACCCGTCATCCCGGTCGACCGTTTCAAGGGCAAGAGCGAAGCCGGTGCCTACGGCGACTTCATGCTGGAAACAGACTGGCATATCGGCAGGCTGTTGCAGTTGCTGGATGATGAGCACCTTGCCGAAAATACTCTGGTCTTCTTCAGCAGCGATAACGGCCCCGAAAACACGTTTTCCAAACGAATTGAACTTTTCGAGCATCACAGTTCCGGTGTTTACCGCGATGGTAAGCGATCGATTTATGAAGGTGGGCATCGCGTGCCGTTCATTGTGCGCTGGCCAACCCGCGTCAAAGCCGGAAGTCGCTGCGACGTTCCCGTTTGTCAGACAGACCTGCTGGCGACGCTGGCTGAAATCAATACGACAGAACTGCCCGGGAATGCGGGCGAGGACAGTACCAGCTTCCTGTCGTCGCTGCTGGGACAGACGCATCATCGCCCTGCCGTGATTCATCATGCTTCAAATGGCCGTTTTGCTGTTCGCGACGGCCGTTGGAAGCTCGTTATGCAGTGGAGAAAAAAATCTCAGGAACTGTACGACCTTGAAGCCGATCCCGCTGAAAAGAACGACGTCAGATCGAACCATCCCGACGTCGCTGCACGGCTGCAGCAGACAATTACCGAAATCGTTCGCAACGGTCGATCGTCCCCTGGTGTGTCTCAGAGAAATGACGCTGAATGGTGGAGCGACCTGGCCTGGATGAAGCCGTAGGAACTTGCTGCGTCAGGGTTTCTTCGGACGAGTCATCGGTTCCACCGAATCCGGCCGGAAGTTTGCCAGATCGGGTAGTCCTGACTGCACACCGGATTCCGGTACCGGCTGTCCCGCTGTCCAGACGATGCCATTCAGGATAAACGTTCTCAGGTCCTTGATTTTCCAGCTGCGATAAAAGTGGGGCATGACGATTCCAAATCCTCGACCACCATCGTCTCGCTGTACACACCACGACACCACTTCCCGTTGCGGAGCGTCAGGCGGCAGCATTGATGTTGCTAAAGCAGTCACGTTCGCCGCCAGTCGGTTTTCGTCTTTGCCGAAGTAGTTGTTGATGTACGGTTCATCATGCAGAGTAAACGGCTTCCAGCCCCGCGAGACAGGGTGATCCGGTGCTGCCGGAGCAATTCTTGCCGCAGGGTAAATCTTCGCAATGGACTGATGATGAGGACAGCGCGTCGCAAAGTAGCCTCCCATCCAGTGCAGCAGCGGGTGTTCGCCATCTTCGGCGACGTCTGCGGCCCGTAATCCCGTTGCGTAATGAACGCAGACAATTCCACAGCCCCGATTCATCATGGCCCCCAGTTTTGCAAGTATGGCATCTGAGCCGGGAAACCGATTCGGTGGGAACGTGTCGCCGATAAACACGACCGTATCGGCTGCGTCCAGCTGAGTCTCAACTGTGGGCCATTCGTAAACAACGTCGGTTTTCAGCTGCCGCATGTTGCCGCTGGTGTTCAGGCAATGCTGCATCAATCGCGCGCCGGCCGCAACCTCATGGCTTCCGGGCGGATGATTGCTCGGGCCGACAACGATCAGGATTTGTGCATCCGACTGCGTCGTTTGAGCCCCGGAACTGAGTGGGAAGAGACAGAAGATGCTCAATGCCAGAATTGTCTTTAGCTGCTGCATAGTGGTGAGGTCCTGGTTGGGATGTGTTCAGCGGGTGAGCGTCTCAGCAACGCCGACTTCAGCGGTCTGAAAGATGAACAGTTCTTGTTCACTTCAACAGTCGAACGGTCAACGACGCCAGACGCCAGCGACCGGGAGTCTCCACTCCGAAGTGAGCACTGCTGTCCAGTCGCAGCGTCTGGCCGGCTTTCACAACGCCGATGTCGCTGAGAATTCCTGATTGGTCATTCGCATCGATATCACCATCAATGCAATAGATGGCCAGTGGTGCATGTTCGCCGACCTTGTAATAACCGCCGCATACACCATTTCCCGCAACAATCGCGGCAGACTCCACGATGACGTCGCGATCAAAGTGAATCAACAAAGCGTCACCGTCGTCAACCTGGCGAACCTGTCCGCTGCTGATACCGAGGCCTCGTTGATTGGTATCGAATTTCACGTCATTCGCCGTTTTGTCCCCCTGGTTTCCTGACACTGTCATACGAATGCGTCCCGCGTCGACACTGAGGGCCTCTACGGAAGCCGCGTGAAATAGTTCTGCCAGATTGACTTCGCTGTGGTCAGTGGTCGTGCGAACGGCAGGGGCAGATGATACCGGTTTCCAGTGAAACGTCAGGCGATTGGTGGACGCAGATTCCGCCAGTCGATGGCTACCTGATGTACGGTGCAGCAGGGCGATTTCCGAAAGATGTGTCACAAGTGGCTGCAGACCGGTTTCGCTGACACGATTGTTTGTTTCCTTTGTATCAGTCGCCAGATCGTACAGCTCCACCGGATTGGTTTCACCAGCACGCAGCAGTCTGGCGTCGAAGAACAGTTTCCATTGTCCCGGGAACGGTTGTGCACCAACGACAGGATTATCCAGTCGCAGCACAGCGACCGCATGGTCTGCCTTAGCTTCTTTGTGGTCGTTCAGGAACAGTGGTCGCTGCTGTTCCGTCTGGCTGTTCAGTGCGGACAGCATGCTGAGGCTGTCTTCACCTCCTTTTTGGCCATTCGCATTCTCCGGCAGATCGACACCAAGCACATCCGAAAACGTAGCGAACAGATCCGTAAGGCCCATTAACTGGTGACTGGTGCGGCCCGGTGTCTGATCATCTCCATCGCCTACGGACCCGGCGGGCCATGCCGCGATGAACGGAACACGATGGCCTCCTTCGTAACACGAACCCTTGTGACTGCGAAACGGACCGGTGGCAATGTCGTCGTTCTTTTCTGCGCCATTATCGCTGGTGAAGATGACGATTGTGTTTTCAATCATCCGTTGACCGGCATTTCTGGGATCATCTGTATCCCTGAGCCAGTCCATGATTCGACCGAGTGCTACGTCGTTTTCGTGGATGTAGTCGCTGCGTTTATCCATCGGTTCTGACGCCACGTTGCGTGCTGCTCCGGCGACTGGCTGATCCGCGATATATTCGTCGGGCGTATGCGGGCCGTGATTGGAATTGCTGGGGTAATACAGGAAGACCGGGTTCTTTTTCGTCTCCGTGTTTGCGATGTGACCCTTCAGAAAATTAATTGCGCTGTCCGAATGTCGGCCCCCGAGTTGTTTCAGGATGTAGGCCGCATCTCCTTCGCTGGCGATCTGACGACCGTTGTCTGTCGCGCCGATGACCGTGCGACCGTGGATGTGCCCAGGCCCGATCGTCTGGCCCGGTTTGTTCTTCCGGCCCGGTTCGGGTCCCGATGTACCATGTGAGCGGGACGTCAGTCGGCAGAAATCGAAACCATGATCCAGCGGCGTGTCGGCCAGCGGCATTCTCAGATCTGCATCTATGAATTCTGCCGCCCTTGATCCGTTAGTCTGACGGTAGCGGAGTCCAACGTGCCATTTGCCGACCATGCCTGTGTGATACCCATTGTCTTTCAGCAGGGTTGCAATCGTCGGGCGATCTGCCTCAATCATCGGGTCACCCTGAGCACCAAACAGGACCCAGTGTTTCAGGCGATTGCGCCAGGGATACCTGCCCGTCAGTAATCCATACCTGGACGGCGAACACCGAGATGCCGCTGTGTGGGCATCGGTGAATCGTACTCCCATGCGAGCCAGTCGCTCCATGTTTGGCGTGTGCACCTGATCACTGTCACTATTGCCGGTGAAATCCTGATATGCGCTGGTGTCACCCATGCCCATATCGTCGGCTAATATCAATACGATGTTCGGGCGGCGTGGTGAATCATCGGAAGTCGTTGCATAGACTTGTGTTTGTGGCAAGTGGCTCATCACCAGCGTAACGGCGATTGTACTTGACACTTGCACCAAGTATCGAGGACACATCGGTTGCAGCCGACCTCGATAGGTGCGACACAATTGGAAAACTTTCATGCTGGGCAACCTCTCTTGCCACCGTTCCACCATGCTTTGCGTGGAAGCTCCGTGGGTATTTCAGGGCGGTATCTCGATGCAAAAAAAAGACCAGAGGACACGGGGTTGCAGCCCCATATGTGCCCTCTGGCTGGCTCGACACCGGAAACCGGCGTCACTTTCATTTTATCGCCTGGTTGCAGCCAGACACAGACTGGAGGAACTTTTTCATGGCTCGACAACGAAAACGACAAGCGAACGGAGCTCCGTGGCATCGCAAATTCGACGATTGCTGGTACGCCACCATTGATGGGAAGCTCTACGCTCGGATGCTTAAGGAAGTGGTGTGCATCGGCGCGAAGTGAACGTCCGACCTTCCCGATTCACATCAATGGCTGCATGAATGCTTTGATCACGTCGCTGATAACATCCGATGCGTTCTCTACCGCAGTCGC
Organism: Fuerstiella sp.; assembly: GCA_029245955.1. GTDB lineage: Bacteria > Planctomycetota > Planctomycetia > Planctomycetales > Planctomycetaceae > Fuerstiella. The sequence continues at coordinate 4,625 of JAQWOH010000036.1, forward strand.
ATTGAATCTGCATTGGCCGAAGCGAACTGAAAACAGTCCGAAACTGATGCACGGTACGGCGTTCCCTGTCCATGAACCGAATCCGAACAGTGTTTCTGACGCTTGCCAGAACGACCAAATCCTCGGCCACAAAGTAGTGTGACTGAGGGCTTGGTTTGTATGACCGTCCGAAGACTGCCCGAGTAGGACTCGAACCCGGTTATTGAGCCTGTGAAGATGGCGACTGAATTTGAACTCCGTAACTTCTAATCTACGAACAGCTTCGAGCAATTGGCCTTCGTCGCACCCCGAATAGTGTCGCCTGTCTGAACCGACTGAGTTGAGCTTCGTGATTCGCGTAACTCGCACCCACCAAACGAGAAACAGCTCGCCGCAATTCATTGCAACGAGCTGTTTGTATACGGCTTCCGCCAATGCACAGAAAACAACTGACAAGTTCACAAGTTTCATTGGGCAGTACTTTGATGAGTCGGAAATGGCGGGTAACGTGTGCCGAAATCGTTCGCATTGAGTCTGCATCATGGGCTGATCGCCACTCCATGACACTGCGGTACCTACCGGCCGCAGGTGGATTCGAGTGGCCGCAGGGAATGCGGGGTGTGTCTCCCGCTGGTCGCCGAAATGACGACATTACCGCTGCCAGTTATGTGGGATAATTAAGTCTACCGCATTTTACGGACGCGCGTGTTTATACGGACGTGGCGTCAGGTCCCTGTTCTTCGCCCTCAAAAGCTGTACGTTCGAAAAGGTCTCATGGCCGCCAGTCACCAATTTACCATCACTGAAGACACGAACGAAACCGTGCTGGCCGCGCTGCGTCGTAAACTGCCGGGTGGCCTGAGCTGGTCGGCCGTGAGGAAGATCCAGCATGAGCGGCGAATTGCCATCGGCGGCGTGTTGTGCATTGATGAGGCGCGAAGGCTGACGGTGGGTGAGGTTGTTACGATTTCGGATGTGCCCGTTCCCCCGCCGCCGACGGACGAAGATGTGTCTGTATGTCACGTCGACAAGGACGTCATCGTGGTGGAAAAACCGTCAGGAATGACGACGCTGCGGCGCAACTCAGAACGTGGGTGGTCCGCCGCACGCAGGATGCAGCAGCCGACTCTGGATGAATGTGTACCACGTCTGATTCGAGAACATGCAGCCAGGCGAAACAAGTCCAGAAAAGTCCATCAACGACTGATGAAACTGTTTTCCGTCCACCGCATTGACCGTGATTCCAGCGGCCTGCTGGTGTTTGCACGCAACGAAGCGGCTCAGAAGAAGATCATCCAGCAGTTTGCGGATCACCATGCCGTAAGGCTGTACTTTGCTCTGATTCCCGGTCAGATTCCCGATCAGACCATCGAATCGCATTTCATCCGCGACCGTGGGGACGGACTTCGCGGCAGTATCAGAGATACGACCGTCGGCGGAAATCATCCGTCGACAACGGCTGACGTACAGATCTCCGCAGCGGTTGGCCTTGCGGACGAAACCGCGTCGGCAGCCGCAGATGAACAGACGGAGTCCACCGCGGCTGCGACCGGTGTTGCGGAGGCAGGCACAGCCTCAAAGAGGTCGACGGAGGCCTCCGTCGGACAGCAGGCTGTTACTCATGTCCGCACTCTGCGTACTCTCGGCCGTTACAGCGAAGTGGAATGTCGTTTGGAAACCGGACGGACCAATCAGATCCGTATTCATCTGGCGGAACTCGGTCATCCGATCTGCGGTGACATCAAGTACTCCGGTCCATTCGGTGGCCCCGTGATTACCGACGAAAGTGGGACACGTCGACTGGCGTTGCACGCGGCGGAACTGAAGTTTGATCATCCTGTGACCGGAAAGTCTATGCATTTCAAAACAGCATGGCCCGCCGATATGCAGCGCTTCCTGAATCGACTTCAGGCGGCAGCTAACAGTGAGCGGAGCACAAGGTGAAAAAACGACACCAACGGTCCGGGCGACAACATTCGCCCGGACAGAAGCGTCCACCTCGAGACACGTCTTCCGACACTGAACACCATCCGTCCGTGCTTGAGCAGAAGCAGCATCTGGCTCCGGATCCAGCCGCTCCGATACCCATCGTCACGGTGAAGACGCGGATTTCCCAGACCGCTGTGTTTCGCAAACAGATTGACTCGACGGACGGAGCGAAACCTGGTGACCTTGTTGCCGTGTATTCAAAGAGCCGTCAGTTGCTGGGATACGGCCTGTATAACTCTCGCAGCGAAATGGCGTTAAGAATGCTCTGGCGTTCGGAAGAGCTGCCGACAGAAGCTTCATGGGACGAAAAGCTGCGGCCGGCCGTCGGGCTGCGACGGGATGTTCTGAGTCTTGATGACTGTGCCGACACATACCGCGTTGTTCATGCAGAAGCGGACGGCCTGCCCGGATTGATGGTGGATCGATACGGCGATGTCCTGTCGGCAGAAGCTTTCAGTCTGGGCCTGTACCAGCGAGCGAACGCACTGTTGCAGCGACTCGCGGATCAGTTGGGTACACAGCATACGATGGTGCAGACCAGTCCCCGGTTTCTTTCTCAGACAGGTTTCGACCCGCCAAGTGTTGCATCACCAGGCTGTCCCGCCGAAGTAACGGTACAGGAGTATGGTACCCGTTTCAAAGTACGATTTTCCGGTGGCCACAAAACGGGGTTCTTTTGCGATCAACGAGAGAATCGCCGCAAGCTGGCCGAATTCTGCGGTGGCAGGAGTATGCTGGATCTGTGCTGCTACACCGGTGGGTTTGCTGTACAGGCCATGAAACTGGGCAACGCGAAGGAGGCCATCGGTGTGGACCTGGACGAAGGGCCGCTGCAGGTAGCCAAAGAGAATGCGAACCTGAATCAGGTGCGAGCAAAATTTGTTCAGTCCGATGCGTTCAACTACATGCGCGACATGATCAGTGCCGGTCGGCAGTTTGATGTGGTCGTACTGGATCCGCCAAAGCTGATCCGCACACGGATGGAGATTGAAGACGGGACTCGAAAACACTTCGACCTGAACCGACTTGCCATGCGTCTGGTCCGCCCGGGCGGACTGTTGCTGAGCTGCAGCTGTGCCGGATTGCTTCCGGAGTCCGAGTTCACGAATCTGCTGTGCGCGGCCGCACGTCAGAGCGGCGAGGAGATTGCCCCGGCCCGTGAAGGTCGAGGTGCTCGGCACGCTGCCAGACCCATGCAGATCATCGCAAGGACCGGTGCCGCCCCCTGTCACCCCGTCGGTGGTAACTGCCTGGAGACCGAATACCTGAAAGCCGTCTGGATGGTCATCGGCTAGCGTCGTATCAGTGTGCTACGGTGACGGCTTAAGTGCCACTGGCTCTGCCATTCTTGTCCTGAGCCTCAGGGTACTGGCAGTGCCAGCGGTACGTATCAGCATAATGTTGCTGCTGCCGCATCAGTCCGTCGCGCTTCGGCAGGAACACCGAAGCGTTAGAGTCCGTTCCGGAAACTATTGCCCGAGGGCTGTCTGGACTCCGGTGCCCTCAGTCACAGTGCCACTGGCCTGTGTGACCGGAGCCTTGGATTCACCTGTGAGGTGATTGTCGATGCGGGCTCGCTTCTTCAGATCATCGAAGGTGGTGGCCACCATTTTCTGAACCTCGCGTTCTCGCAGTTCCTGGTCCAGCTGGATTTTCACATCGTCCAGGTCATGTTCGATGGGTTCGGTTCGACCTTCAAACTTCAGAATCACGTACTGATGATCAACCTGAATGATCCCTGAAATTTCTCCGGGTGTTTTCATTTTGAATGCCGCTTTGCGAAGTTCTTCGTGAGCGCCGGAGTACTGACGAATCGGCGGCACGGTCCCTCCCAGCGCCCGGCTGTTTGGTTCGGTGGAATAATCGCGGACAAAGTTCTCAAATTCATCCGGAGCCTGCCGGATTTTCTCGTAGTATTCCTGCGCCCGTCGCAGGTTATCAAGAACCATCATGCGGGCTTTCACGCGTGGGCCATAGTTGTCGACATAGGCCTCTCTCATCATCTTCTGAGTAATTGTGACTTCCTTGCCCGCCAGTTTTTCCAGCGCCAGCATGGGCCAGATGACGTCGCGGCGATACTGAATCGGTGACAGTCCGCGTTCGGCCAGCAGCATCTTTTCCCATTGATCGACAGGCAGTCCGAACTTCTTGGATATTTCGACAATCTTGCGGTTTACTTCATCAACGGAAACGGAGACGCCGGCATCGGCACACGCCTGCTGAATCAACGTGCGGTTGATGACGTTATCCAGCACTTCCCGCCCATGACGTTCGACGCATTCGCGAGCGAGTTCCTGATACGAGATCGATTGCGTGTTCACTCGCGCGACTGGTTTGTCCGGCGTGCTGACCGGGGCGGTGGCAGCGGCGGTATTGCTCTGCTCAGCGGCTTTGCTGTTTTCAGCTCGCCATACCTGCATGCCAATACCGGCTGCGAGAATGGCAATCAACGTTCCGCTAACCAGTATGGTCCCGCGATTTCCACGCTTTGAGGTTTTGTGAAGTGACGTAGTTTCCTGCATAGTTCGGCTCCCGAAGTCTCGCTCACTGCGCGCAACTATTCCGCAGAAGGGGGGATGGCAATGGACGAGGATGAGAAGTGAAGAGAGAGGTGAGTTCTTGAGGGACGAGTAAAGAGAGATGCCCGAGGGATCTGCACGAGACGTCAGGATCGGCGTTATCAGCCGTTGTGAAACGCTGCAGCCTGAGAGATCAGCGAAGATTGCGCAACATTACGCGTCAGTTTTTTCTGTTGCCGTGTTTGTATGATATTCTTGCGATTCGGGTCAAGTTCTGTTTTGCGACTCACGCGGCGCCCGGAACTTCAGCGGGCCAGGTCCTGTGAGAACCTGTATCTGAGGTACTGCCGCAGACCGGGAAGTCCGAAGTTTGATTCGGGCGGGATACTGCGGTGCGGAGCTCGAGGTATGTGGCCCGTTTTGTTAAATTTCCGGATCGCGGCAGCCTGTGCTTTGGCTATCTCTGACATCCCCCGCCAGTTCAGAGTCATGTAACTGTCGCCCGGCTCGACGTTCAGACGGCCCTGAATGACCACGTCTCCCGTATCGACACCCTTGTCAACGTGAAATGCAGTCCAGCCGATCATCTGAGGCTGCTGATTCAGCAACGCCCAGAACGACGAGTGACTGCCGCGATAGAACGGCGTAAGTCCCGGGTGACCTCCCAGTACCAGACCTGTTGTCGGCAGCTGTCGAACGTCTTTCGGTACCCATGACTGTGAGTGAACGACAAGCACATCGGGCTGAAGATCCGCCATCGCTTTGAGAGCGGCCCGTTCCGAATACGACCGACATCGGATGACCGGAGTGTTGTGTTGCGTCAGAATCTGCTCAACATGCTGCTTGTCGAACAGCCGTTCATAAATTCGACGATCCGCCTTTCGGTTTGCCGTCTGGTAAACGAGCCTTGCGGCAATCTGAGAGGCAGTCGAGACAAGTCCCTGCTTCTTCATCAGTCGCCGAAAAGTGGCCAGCGGCAATCCAGCGGATTTGGTTTCTGCTTCCACGATACCGACAAGATTGATGTCCGCCTCGATCAATTTCGCACACGTCGCACGACAGTGCAGCACGGGATTAATTAGTGCCAGAACGCGGCAGCCACCGACTGCAGAACGGTCAAGCGACTCTGAGTGAATTGCCCTTTGATCATCAGCCTTGCTCATGCATCGCTCTCCGCTGTCGCACGAGTTGCAGATACAACGGCCCCATCAGCTTCTTAATATGTGACTTTGTAAAACGCAGAGCACGTTCGGGCAGGATGCCCACCGTCGGGTGGGTCAACCACCGATTCAGCGTGTCTCGGGACGTATTGTCCAGCATCATCATCCGGCCGAAACACGTGGCACCGGCCTGCGACCACGAGTGAGTAATCTGTTCTGAGGTGAATATCTGAGTCAGTCCGGCGGCGGACGCTTCTTCAATGGTGGCGTTACTGCAATCGCCGCCAGGGATGCTTGCAGTGTGGATCGGTTCGCCCAGCAGTTGTTGCAGCACGTCCCGACTTCGAATCCATTCTTCGGCCATTTGACGCCGGGAAAGACTGCGAAAAACGTCCGGGTGGCTGCAGGAATGACTGCCAATGACATGTCCCCGACGCCGTAGATTCTGCACCTGAAGACTGCTCATGAACCCCGGACGGTTCAGCAGGTCTGTCGTAACGAAGAACACTCCCCGCCAGCCACGTTCTTCCAGCAGTTCCGCTGCGACTGGAGCGGATGCACCTCCGTCATCAAATGTAAACGTGACTACCGGCCGTCCGGAGACCGAGTGTGCGGCCTGGGGGGTTACGACAGGCAGCCCGGTTAGCTCAACGTCGTCAAGATACTGAACGAACTGTGCCACGGAATGCTTGTACCGCTGAGCCGTTGGCTGCTGAAAACCACTGCTGCTGAAGTCATCGGTAACATCGTGGAGCAACAGTCCGATATTGATGTTTGCGGAAGTCGTCGTCACGTGACGTCCTCGGTCGCTGGTCGGATGGCATGAAGTCTATCAAGTTCGGGAAGCTAATTCAGAAGCAGCGGATCCCGCAATATCACTCCTGCCTGTTGAGATTTCTGTATTTCACAGGGAGAGCTTGATGCGGGCCACTTTGGTTGTGGCAGTTTCTGCCGGACAGCTTGCAGCGCATTGAAAAACTGCGGCGAACAACGTCAGAACCGCAGCATTTATTCGCTGATCTGAGTGAAGTGCTTCCCTGATTCAATCTCTTTTCGCCACGAGAATTGGATCGGGAGCACACGACGATTCTGTTGCAGTCGCACTCGTCGGCGGGATCGGCATACCGGGATCCTTTTGTTTGTGCCTTGATCCCTCGATGTTTCCTGTAGGACACAAGACCGCTTGCAGCTTTGATCAAGATTGCCGATTGCGTCGCCGAGATCGCTCAATCCAACGGCCACCGCAACCTGCAGTTCGACAGGACTGGCTATCATGCCGATGACCAGGATGGTGCCAATAAGTCCGATTTCGGCAGACATGATAACACCGTCTTCGTCGTTCCGGAGAGTCTTCATGTTTCACGCCTTTTACTCAAATATGTAAAATGGCAGCGTCTTCTGTCTGCCCTTGTTGGCAAACCGGGCACGGTGCGTACCGAAACACAGTCCATTCAGCGTATTGCAGAATGAAGACACGCGAGGAAATACCATGATTCTTGGTGATTTTGCCCTCTATGAAGGTTTCGAAACTTTGACTTGTTACATGTTTCTGAACATCGCATAGTGTTCATCTTTGCATGTTGTTGACGGCGATTGGTCTCGCGGACCGAACGCCCGCGATGGTGGGGCTCAACATGATGCCCCGGAGCTACGTCAACACTGGGAATGTTGTAAATGAATTTGTTGATTCTCGGGGACAGAACATCAGCGGGCATTCGGGTTTGCATTCGTACCGTGAGGCAAGTAGCCTCCGCAGTCCGCCGAAGAAGACGCCCGTAGTCTGGAATCACTGTAACCCCTTGAAGGGTAAGTCTTTAGGGTTGTTTCGGGCGCGATTGAGCCTCTCGCAACTTACGCCGCCGGCTCCTCAAATGTTGAGTTGTCCGCAGAAGTTGCTCGATCGAGGAAGAGACCTCGGCCGCTGTGCAACTTTTGACCTGGAAGTAATCAAGAAGAAGCAATCAGATGAGCAGTCACGAAAAAGATGAATCCGGTTCCGACGATCTTGCTGAAAAGCTGTTTGGTATCGATGTCAACAAGACGGAAGATGACACAAACGTTGGCAGCGAGCTGTTGTTCGACGACTACGACGACACGTCTTCGATGGACAGTCTGTTGGGTATCAGTGCAAACGATGAGGCAGACGAAAGTGTTGACGATGATGACGTCGATTTTGATTCGCCAGAGAACGAGGAGCCCGAATACGAGGCCGAGGCCTATGCTGACGAAGTCGACGACGACCTGATTCTTTTTTCCGAAGACGAAGATGAAGACGAAGACGAGGACGAAGAACCAGAGAACGTCGACGATGATGACGATGTCACGTTTGGGGCCGCCGCTGACGCGACTTTTGATGATGATGATGATGTGACGTTTGCTGATGACGAAGTGGAAGAGCTGGAATCGGTCGACGACGACGACGACGACGACGACGATTTGACGTTTGAGGATGATGACCTGGTCTTCAGTGAAGTGGACGAAGTGGACGAAGAAGAGGAAGAAGAGGAAGAGCCTGTGCTGGATTCTGTGCGACGACGAAGTTCCGAGCCGACGCCGGTTCGCCAGTCGCCGCCTCGCCGCACTGACGACGACGATGACGTCTGGAATGAGCTGGATGAATGGGTCTGGGACGACAACACTGAGGCTGCTGAAGAGGATCAGACAGCGTCCGCAGCGTCGACTGAAGACGAAGACGACGTGTCCAGAACCTCTAATGAACCCCGCGATCAGGAAGAGCGGCCTCGCAGACGGAATCGTGGCCGTCGTGGCCGTCGTGGTCGGGGACGTTCGTCGCGGGATCGCGACGACGCCTCTGAAAAGCCCCGCTCGGAAGACGTCAGCCGGGCGTCTGAAGACGATGATATTCTGTTCGGCGACGAGTCCGACGAATCCGATAAGTTTGTCAGCGTGTCGCGGCGGCCGACCGAGCCTGGCAGCGACGAAGTTGTTGACACAGATCGAGCTACCGACGGCGGCGCTGCAGACGACGAAGAAGAGAAACCACGCAGGAGAGGAAGAAGCCGACGCGGACGACGAGGCAGGGGCCGCAAACCAGCGGTTGTGGAGGAAACTTCAGATGACCGGAGTACTGATGAACAGAACGACGATGTTGACGATCTGATCTTTGGGGCAGAAGAGACTGACGTGGAAACCGAAACTCCTCGACCGGCGCGGACGAGCCGGCGGCGACGACGTCCTGTTCGTAACGAAGAGGAATCGGGAAGCGAACGGCGGCCTGCGAGGTCTACTCGTCAGAAAGAGTCAGCCGACGATGAAGGCGATTCCAGTGAACGACGGGATGACGATGCTCCAAGAACCCGGCGACGTCGTAAACCTGCACCCAGGGAGGCGTCGTCCGAATTTGAGGGTGTACCCACGTGGGAAGAGGCAATTGGCTGCCTGGATGTGCGTTCCCCGGGCAAGAACCATGCTGAGCGTGGTCGTCGTGGCCGCGGTGGCCGGGGTGGTGGTCGCGGTGGAAACCGAAGTGGCGGCAATCGAGGCGGTGGGGGTCGTTCCAGGGATGGTGGTTCCAGGGATGGTGGTTCAAAAGGTGGCGGCGGCCGCTCCAGAGATGGCGGTTCAAGAGACGGTGGTCGCGATCGATAATCGCCGGGGCAGCGCAGGACGATTCATCCGGTGCTGGCCGTACATTGCAAGTCAGTCGGACCGTTCGGGCGTCGTCCGTTGTCTGTGGGGCGGGATTTTCGCGATCGTATGTTGTGCAATTGTGCGGACGGCGCAATTCCGCCTGTGAGCCAGGAATAAGTGAAGATCTCCCCGGTCCGTTGCCGAATATTTGGCTTACCGATGGTTGATTATTCGTCTGTTGATTGATAGTGTTGCATCATCTAGCGAGGGGCCGTAGCTCAATTGGTTAGAGTACCGGACTGTCGATCCGGGGGTTGAGGGTTCAAGTCCCTTCGGCCTCGCTTTTGAAAGCCGCAGTGTCACGCTGCGGCTTTTCTTATTGATATTGATGATATTGATATTCCGACGGGTGTCACAGCTCTTTGCTGTTCCCGACGCTGCTGACCGGTCGAAGGTGTGGGGCACACAGTGGAAAGTCGGACCGTCCGGTGGCTCGGTGATGTCGGGCAACGGTTCCACCGTGACGGCGATATTGCCTACTGCAGCCTGCCGGCATCGCGAGCCACGTTCATCAGGGCAGTGATCTGCTCTGACTGCTTCGGCGACGGCAGGCCCCACGAGTCAGCATCTGCGGAGACTCCAAAAACGGCTCGCGTCGTTCGGCAGCCAAATTTTTCGTCGATGATTTCACACTGGTCGGGAGTGATCAGAGACGGGTGCGGTACGCCGCAGACATGTGCCAGTTGCAGCAGTTCTTTGCGAAGGGTCACGACGTAGTTGGCCAGACGAGCCCCCTTGTGCGTTGGGTCGAGTCCACGCATCAACCATTTATTTTGTGTTGCAACACCCGTCGGACAATGTCCCGTTTGACACCGCTGGGCCTGAATGCAGCCGATCGCCAGCATAGCTTCGCGGGCCACGTGGATCATGTCGCAGCCCAGTGAAAACGCCATGGCTGATTGAGCCGGAAAACCCAGCTTGCCTGCTCCTACAAAGATGGTTCTGTCCTGAAGGTTGCGGGCGAAGAATTCCTGGTAGACTCGAACAAAGCCCAGCTTGAACGGTAGTGCGACGTGATCAGAGAATACAAGGGGAGCCGCCCCCGTACCACCTTCGCCGCCATCAACGGCAATGAAGTCCACGCCACGTTCTTTGGTCGCCATCAGTTCCGCCAACTCAGTCCAGAACGATTGTTCACCAACAGCAGACTTGATTCCGACAGGCAGACCGGTTTCGTCGGCCAGCATTTCCACGAAGTCCAGCATCGAATCCGTGTCCCGAAAGGCCGAGTGACTGGCGGGGCTGGCACAGTCCCGGCCCTCTGGTATTCCTCGAATGGCGGCGATTTCTGACGTAATTTTGGCTGCCGGCAGCAGACCGCCCATTCCTGGTTTGGCGCCCTGGCTCAGCTTGATTTCGATGGCCCGGACGGCATGTTTGTCCACCACCTCTTTGAATCGGGACAGATCAAACCGTCCGAACTCATCACGGCACCCGAAGTAGCCTGTGCCGATCTGCCATATCAGATCACCGCCGTGCCCGTGATGCTGAGCGATAGAACCTTCGCCAGTGTTGTGCAGGCAACCGGCAATCGCGCACCCTTTGTTGATCGCTTCCACAGCAGAAGCACTCAATGAGCCATAACTCATACCGGAGATATTGACCACGGATTCCGGTCGGAAAGCATGTTTTCTGTGGCGTGATTCACCCAGCACCTTGGCACACGGGACGGTGTGATTTTCGTCGTAGCCGGGCTGGCCCGCGCGAATTTCCGGCAGCGGAAACATCGACTGTTTGACAATCAGATAATTGGGCGATTGCTCAAGGTCGTTGTCAGTTCCAAACCCAAAGTAGTTATTCTGCCTCTTCGACGACGCATAAACCCATGTTCGCTGGTCCCGAGTAAACGGACGCTCCTCGTTGTTGTTTGTAACGATGTACTGCCGCAGTTCCGGGCCGACTAATTCCAGCAGGTATCGGAAGTGTCCGATCACGGGAAAATTTCGTAGAATTGCATGCTTCTTCTGAACGACGTCGTACAGCGTGATCAAAACGAGCAGACCAACGGCGATTCCGATTCCCCAAGACATCGTTCATCTCCTGTGATTCAGGTCAGATCTTCAACGCCTGCCGCAATACAGGTTCGATCGCATTTGCCTGATTGAAGAAGCCCAGGTCTGACGGATGCGAACCATCGGTGGTGTCATCACGATCCTTCGCCAGCAGGCTTTCTCCGTCAATATAGAAGAGGTTGTCGACGCCGGCATCCTGCAGTTTTTGATATGCTGCACGAAATGGAATCCGGCTGGAATCGTTGCGATCCCTGCGGGATGGCAGGATCCATGCCTGGGGATAGGTTCGGTCTTCGACCAGCACAATCGGTACACCGGGGTGGGCGGTACGCAGTTGTTTGACCATGGGTTCCGTTCGCGCTTCGACTTCGCTGGCCACCATGTTTGGCAGACAGTCCAGCACATACACAGACGCATCCAGTTCCGTCAGAAACTGTCCGACTTCCTGTTCGAGTTTACCGTTGCCGGAAAATCCGAGGTTGACAACCGGCCGATCAAGCCGCCGTCCCAGAATCGCCGGGTGCGGCATGCCCGGACGCGACGCGCAGGCACCGTGAGTAATAGACGTTCCGTAGAATACAACAGGCTGTTCAGTTCGTGGAGCCACAGGCTCGAAGCCGGCGTCTGCAGCGACACCAAGCTTGAGATATTCTGTCCCGTTATACAGAGGCAGGTACACAGCATAGTCTCTCAGGCCCGGCCGCATGCCTTTGATTAACGACAGTTTCATCTGCCGGGCAGACGGTCTCGTGACGGCTATCCATCTCCAGTTGCCGCTGCTGTCTTTCGCGTAAAGATCAAGACCGCTGACGCCGGTTGCCGGCATATGGGGCATGGCAAGATTGCTGGAGGTCACTGCATAGTCCGCGTGTATTTCAGTGGCATCGGTTCGAAACCGGACCATCATGCCGGCCGAATGACGACTGAGATTCCAGACTGCGTTGCGTACCACTCCTTTGGCCCGTGCCGGGAGACGATCGAAGTATTTTTGCGTATCCCCGAAACCTCGACCTTCCACGCCCCAATCGCGGACATCATGCCACTGCATGCCGTCTGTCTTTGCGGCGTAAAGGTCTCTGCCGGCCGCAGCCAGCGTGCCAACTGCAGAAGCTGTAAGAAATGACCTGCGCGAACAATTTGAATCCAAGAGACACTCCTTAGCCACTACTAACAGTAGCTCTGGAAATTGCGACGTTTGTTTGTAAGTTGTTTTATTGTAGGGGGTTGTGGTGTTCTGTCTGGCATGGGTTTCCCTGATGTCGACAACACGCGTTTTGAAACGACCTTCCGTGAGAAACATTATCGTTGCGGTCAGAAGCCCCGTTTGCTGCCTGTGCCACAATGTGAATTTCTGACTGTGATTGCGGTGCACTTCAGACCATACCAAAGTGTCAGGGATTGGTCACGCCAATGAGGGGCCGGGTGACTGGACGGGGGCTTTCTGGTCTGAGTGGGTGTTCTCTGTCGTGACGCCGCGCGGGCATCAGCATCACCCGGCCACCGTCGCCCCTGGTCGAATACGCCGATTGTCCCGGCACAGCGATATCGAGTCTTTTTGCAGGCTACCGTGACTACGCCACGAATGCTGCTGATTGAACCAGATAACGAGGGGTGCATCCGCCTTGGCTGCCTGAGGCGGACAAATCGACACACGGAACGCCGTGGTACCGGCATACGCAGCACTTCGGTTCTTGGTGGCCCTGTTCTTACGTGTTGTGGTTGTCGTGAATCTGCCGGTGTTGATGAGTTTTGGGACACGTGCCGACTTTCACCGCAATCCGGTTTACTTGCGCAGGAATTCAACGAACAATTCGCACTGATGCAGGTAAAAGATCCTGCTGCCGTGGCCGTGGAGTGTCAAAGGAGGCCCAAAGTTAAATTCGAGGCCGTCCTGGTCGGCGGTCGTGGTTTTTTCGCGATTATGTGTGTGTTTTTCCGGGTTTGGCCGATCATCAAATCCGGTTAAGATATTTTCGGGGCGGTTTGGCCGCGTCCGTTTTCAGAGAAAGTCCAGTTGTTGCAGTTCTGACCACACGAACTACAGCGGTTCCCGGGTTTTCTGACTTTTTCGCTGGACTTTGGACTGTTTGGTTAATGGATAATGCCCGTCTTGTCCGTGTACGGATATGCGCCTTACGACAGGTGATCTGTCCTCTCATTTATTGAAATTTTGTTTGTGAAATACGATCTGATCGATTTCGACCAGGTCCAGGAATGTTCCCATTGACCCTGTCTGACCCTGTCTGACCCTGTCTGACCCGTTCGGGTTGGATTGCGTGACCCGAATTTACACACGATCACGTTCATTGGTGCCCAAGGACGCAAAATGCTGATTTCTTCATGGCTTAAGTCGTTTCGTAACCACCTTCAGTCCCGTCCACGTCGAGTCACACGTCGAGTCGAACGTGCGTCAAAGCAGGCAGAAAATCTGGAATCCAGGACGTTGCTGACGTCTCCGATGTTCCAGGGGGCAATGCTTCCCGCCGGGGCAGCGTTTCCCGAAAATACGGTACTTCAGACCACGCCTGCGCAGGTCACGCTGCAGTTTGATGCGACTCAGGTCATGGACCTGAGTACCGTCAATGCGACGACACTGGTCGTGGATGCCGCTGGTGGCGACGGCATGTTTGACACGGCGGACGACCTGTCGGTCACACTGACGGGCTTTGGCGTTAATCCGCTGCCTAATCAGAACCTTGTCTCCTTTCAGTTCGGTCAGCAGTTGCTGACGGATCAATATCGTCTGACGATGGAAGGTGACGGCCTTGACGTCGGCGGCGCCTCCGTGACAGCAATGGCCAACGTCGGTGGCGAAGCGATCAACGATGGCGCTGACCAGACATTCTTTTTTGACGTCGATCTGCCGGATCCGACGTTGATCGCCGTCCTGCCCAACGAGGGAACATTTATCAACGTGGATCCTGCGTTGCCGACAACGACACTGGACGTACCCCCGAATGAACTGACGCTGCAGTTTAATCCCGGGCAGATCATTGATCCAGCGACAGTTAACGTCAATACCATCCAGGTCCAGCGAGCCGGTCACGACGGACAGTTTGCCGAAGGCAACGAAGTTCCCGTAACAATCGGTTACGTTGGAATCGGTGATACTCCTGAAGAAGTCATTGTCAGGTTTGCAGAAAACCTGATTGATGACACGTATCGCATCACATTGGACGGTGCCAGCAGCGCGCCACTGGCCAATGTTCAGGGTGAAGTCTTCAACGGTAGCCAGGACTTCAGCTTCGATCTGACACTGGACCTTGGGGCGCGTGTTGTCGCGGTTGATCCTCAACCCGTCACCCGCATGCTGGACGGCAGCCTGTCCCAGGCACGCGATAAGATTGTCGTATATTTCAACGAGGATCAGCTGGACCCGGTGGCAGCGATCAACACCGACTTCTACCAACTGATTTTTACCAATGACACGGTTTCCAATGCGGATGATGTTCATCACAGTCCTACCGTGGTTGTTTACGATTCCGTGACCAACACGGCCACGCTGACTTTTGCCGCTGATATTGACCTGTTGAACAATCCCGGGCTGCCCAGCTCCGGAACCTATCGGCTGCGAATCGGCAACGATGAAGTCAAGCCGCTGGCACCAACACAATTTACACCGGGAACTGATCCGGGCTCCAGCTTTGACACGGCTAATGCGACTCTCGGTGATATCAGTGATCCGGTCGCCAACAGTCAAATTATCAACTCAAGCATCGATCCGCAGTTATTCCCTTTTGAATTTCCGGGAGCCAATGACGAACCGGGGCACCGGCAGATCGAAGTGGAAACGCATCTGAACGGTGGCGCTGATACCGGTGCGAGTGGTATTTCCAAGATAAACTATAACTTCAAAATCGACTACGGTTTCGACCCTCAGGGGAATGCCCTGAGCAATCTGATCACCGAGAACGAAAAACAACGCGCTCGGGAGATCTTTGATCTCTACTCCAATCTGCTCGGCATCGATTTTACGGAAACGGACAGTTCCGGTCTGACCATCGTCACAGGTGACTTGCGAGCACTGGACCCGGCCATTCCGACCGGTCCTGGCGGTGTGGCTGGTCTGGCAGGTGGTACCATGGCCATTATGGACATGGCCGAAAACTGGACGGACAACACGGGTGGCAACTGGTTCGAAACTGCATTGCATGAAATCGGGCACCTGCTGGGCCTGGGTCATTCGTACGAGCTTCCTCCGGAAACCGTCCAGGGTGCTGATGGCGGCATCAATGCCGGCAGAGACGTATTCGTTGAACCGAGCTTTCCGGGTGACGCAGACGTCATTCATGGCAGACACCTGCACCGGCTGGACAGCATCGACATCGATATGTACGAATTCGATGTGATGGATGCCGGTCTGTTCAGTGCGGAAGTGATGGCCGAGCGACTGGCTGATTCCAGCACCTTGGATTCCGTCCTGAGATTGTACCGCGACAATCCTGACGGCACTCGTGAGCTGATCGCTCAGAACGACGATTACTTTAGCGAAGACTCATTTATCGAACTGGCGTTGGAACCGCTGGTCCCCACCCTGCTGTCCCCTGACCCGCACTACTACCTCGGTGTTTCGTCAACAGGCAACGACGCGTACGACCCGACCATTGCAAATACGGGGCTGAACGGTTCCTCAGATGGTCCGTATCAGATTCGGACAAACTTCCGTCCGAATGTGGACAACACCATTATTGACAGCACCGGAGTTGCGTTTGACGGTGACAGTGATGGCGTCGCGGGCGGTGTCTACAATTTCTGGTTCCGCGCCGCTGCAACAGTCGATACCCTGTTCGTGGACAAGGCAGCGGCCAGTCATCTGCTGACGGCCATTGACAGTACGCAGACGGACCTTCCATTCCAGCACGTAACCACTTTCAGCGTCGGTGACGGTATTCTCATCGACTCGGAAGTGATGACGATTACTGCGATCAACACGACAACAAACGTTGTGACTGTGACACGCGGCGTGCCGGCCGCTCACAGCCTTGGCAGTGTTATTCGAAATACGGCTTCCGACGGCCAGTTGTTGACACCGTTTGGCGTTATTGACGATGCGATTCAGGCTTCCGGGCCCGGCGATATCGATATCATTCGAATCGTCGGGAATGGTGGCCTTGACGGAATGGAGTCCACCATCGACGACAATTTGTCGTATCAGATTGGTTTTGACAACAGCAACCAGATTCTGGAAGACGGTCGTGAGCTGGAGGTGCCTCAGGGCGTGACTGTCATGATCGACGCGGGTGCGGTCTTTAAACTGCAGAAAAGCCGGGTGGGCGTTGGCAGCTCATCGTCGATTGTCGACCGCAGTCGTGGTGCGTTGCAGGTGCTGGGTACGCCGGGTCGCGACGTTATCTTTACGTCATGGCTGGATGAATCGATAGGTACCGACACGAGTCTGGGAACACCGACATCACCTGATATCGGTAACTGGGGCGGGCTGGTTTTTCGCAACGATACCGATCGAGCACAGAACCGGTTCAATTATCAGACTGAGGGCATCTTTCTGAATTACGTCGCCCATTCCGACATTCGTTACGGGGGCGGCCAGGTCGTCGTTGACAACACGCTGCAGACCGTCAATCCGATTCACATCACGCGGGCACAGCCGACCATCGTGCATAACCGAATCACGATGAACGAAGATTCCGCAATGTCTGCGGACCCCGACAGCTTCGAAGAAGTCACGTTCAATACGCCGCGATATCAGGGGGGGTTGACTGCATTTACGAGCGATTACAAGCGAGTTGGTCCGGATATTTACGGCAACACGCTGCTGGATAACTCGACAAACGGGTTGTTCGTGCGTGTGCAGACAT
>JAQWOH010000049.1 GCA_029245955.1 Fuerstiella sp.
GCCGTATGGTGGGTGAGTGGCCGTATGGTGGGTGAGTGGCCGTATGGTGGGTGAGTGGTCGTATCGCTTCAGGACCAACGTGTTGTCTGATTCAATTTGCACGTACTGTCTGTTGATGATATCCGCTTTTAACAGTCGACCAGAGAAAACGGTTGAAGAAGGGATGGTGACAAACCCGCATATTGGGGGTATGCCGTGATGCGGTCCCAGCGGTGAGAATTATGGTGCGGGATTACCAGCATCAGCCGAGAGTGGTTCGGAGTGTCAGACCGTGCACAAATTACCGCGCACTCAGAAAGCAGTTCCGAGAGACGGATTGCATACCGGAAAGCCAATCGCATGAGTACGACGGACCGCCGGTCCAACTGCTGGAGATGTTCCTCATCCCTGAACTGGTCAATCACAGCCTTGCGTGGTACTCACAGCGGGACAGCGACGACAAGCGTCTGGAAGACGAGCCGGACACCACACGACTGAAGAAAATCGGACACATGCTCCGGGCAGTACAAACCGACGGCACCGCGTAACTAGCGGAAGATAAGCAAGAAAGAACGGAACAACTGCAGATGCTGGAGGGGCGGAATTGCATGCTCACACCGTGGAACGCTGGCGGTTTCAGACCGACGTGAGAACGCACTGTTCAATATCAGACGTCGTTCACGGCAACACAGCGATGCTGAATCATTCCGTCAAGAACAAATCGACGAAATGCTCAATCGAGAATTGTTCCGGGGCCTGAACGATGTTCGCCACGTCATCCACCTCTGGCGTCTTGACTCAACCAGCAGCGATGGCCTTGCGCCGTGGACGATCAGCCCGCAGTTGCGTTTCGGGCTGATCATGTTTTGCAGGACGCCACGGCACTGGAGCCTTCACGTCACGATCCTCGCGCGGACCCCGAATTCTTTCATTCGGGGCGGGAGAGATCACCTGTTTTTGGTTGGTACAGCGATCTGAAACCGACCATCACCAGAAAGTAATTCTTCACTGTTGTGCTGCCCGGGCCTTTGTGAATACAGCCGGATTGCCATAAATACTCGAATAGTGAGCGATGCGATGAACGAACCACATGGCGCGTACACTTGATCAAATGTTGCCTGAGGGCACGTCAAGCCTGTCGGTTTCACGCTGTTATGCCAGACGTCACTGTGTGCCCGCGATGTTCGGTTATGATCTTCTGTGTGGGTGCCATGGCGTGAGTAAACATCAATTGAAAGGTTTCCAATGTGTATTTTCGCTCAGCCGGTCGTTTCTGTCACGGACACCAATATTTTTGCCAGACTGCTGCCGGATGGATGGCAGTCTGTTGTTTACCAGATGAAATTCGAAACGAAAGAAAACAACGCGATTATCCTGCCTTTGCCGGTTCAGCTTCCCGTGACTGAAGAAAACTCGCTTCAATTCATCTCGCTTGCAGGGCAGACACAATTCTTCACGGATCTGAATGATGGGTTTCCGCTGGAAAGGCCCATGCCTGAGTCCTTTTCCCGCGGTATTGATTTCCAGGTGGACGTACAGGAATCAAACCTGCAGGTTCATGACGTGGGTGAATTCATAGCGTCATTTGTCCCGAGCATTCCCGATTTTGATCGACTGGACGAGCGGTTTCGAATTCCACCGGAATCATGGGCTAAGATTCCTCAATACTCGGACTTTGGATTTGCAGTATTTCGACTGAAGTCGCTGAGAGGCAAGCCTCACCCGATGGCTTTTAAGTTTCGTTCGCGGCTGAACGATCCGCAAGGCGGTTCTGTCTTTTTTCCGACTGTCCATATTCACGACGGCGAAGTGCACGATCGAGAACATTTTGATCACACGTTATTCTTGCAGGCCCCTGAATTTGATAAAGCCTGCGGAAAGTACAAGCAGCAAACACGTTTAGTGGCCGACGCCGCAACGGGATACGTCCGCTCAAAATGGACTGCCGGCAACTTCTGCGACATTTCCGGCAGTCGCGGTATCGTTGCGGCAGACGCTCTTGTGCACCGGTTGCAAATGCGTGGCACACTCAAGAACGCTGATGTTTTGGCGAACCTCAATCTGTCACATGCGCGACGCCTCTCCGGGCTTTCTCAAGTTGAGGGCGGGGTTGCCGCGGTTGGTCTGGCCGGACTGTGGGGGCTTAAGTGGTTTTGCGATCGGCGAAGCTTTGTCGCGGAAACGCACGCCGCCAAAACATCGTAAAATTACTCCCCGGATCAGATCAATGATGCGAAATGACTACGGGCATACATCGGAGTCGTCGGGCACGGGGATTTGAAAGCAACGTTACGTTCAAACAAGACCGTGACATGGACGATGTAACTGACAGAGGGCAAAGTCAATCTCAAACGCCTCCTCGTGAACCGTCAACCACGCTCCAGCGAAGATTCCTTCCAGCCGGAACGCCGCACTATCTGCCCGCCACGCGCAATACATTCTGACTGCCATATACTGACTCAGTGTCGCCATGTTCTGTTTCCGTCACGCGATGATTTCCGGTATCAATTCTCCGCCGAACTGTGAGAGCTGCTTGTAGCGGCCCGCGTGAAAGTAGGTTAACTTGTTGTCGTCCAGTCCCAACAGGTGCAGCATCGTAATGTGAACGTCGCGGATCGGGTGCACGACGTCCACTGCTTCCGCGCCAATTTCGTCTGTTGCTCCGACTGCCGTTCCGGCTTTGGTGCCTCCGCCCGCGAACCACATGTTCATGGCATCGGCGTTGTGGCCGCGGCCCAGCGAAGTGACTCCACCGCGATAGTTATTGTCGGGAGTCCGTCCGAACTCCCCGGTCCAGACGACAAGAGTATCTTCCAGCAAACCTCGATCTTTCAGGTCTTTGATCAGCGCCGCCACTGGCTGATCAACACTGGAAATTCGGGACGAGTGGCCTTTTTCCAGATAGTCGTGGCTGTCCCAGCCACCAGAGAAGATCTGCACAAACCGAACACCTTCTTCAACCAGCCGCCGCGCCATCATGCATTGCCGGCCAAAGTCGGCCGTTTCCTTCCGTTCCAGACCATAGGCCTTCTGCAGATGCTCAGGTTCGCTGGCGATATCAATGACACCGGGCACGGCCATCTGCATGCGATATGCCAGCTCATAGCTTTCCATGCGAGCCTGCAAGTCAGCATGCTCAGGATGCGTTTTCGCATGATCGGCATTCAGCAGGGCAAGCTGATCGAGCGCCTTGCGCTGATGCTCTCGCGTCTTGAAGTTCGGTGGATTAAGGTCGAGGATTGGCGGCCCCGTCGAACGCAACCGTGTACCCTGGTAGTGGGCTGGCAGAAATCCGTTAGTCCAGTTGGCCGGGCCGGCCTGGGGCAATGCCAGCTCCGTCATCACGACATAACCCGGCAGGTTCTGGTTTTCCGACCCGAGACCATACGTTACCCATGAACCGACGCCCGGGTCTCCTCCCAGCCGACTACCGGTGTTCATGTGCAGCAGCGCTTCCGGGTGATTGAGCGATTCCGCTTTACAGCCACGATAGACACAGAGTTCGTCGGCCACATCAGGATTAGCGAGAAACTGCCACTGGTCGGACATCTCGATGCCGGAGTTGCCAACCTTGCGAGACTTGAACGGGCTGCCGACGTAAAATCGCTTTCCTTTGGCCAAACCTTTTGTGCGTTTGGATGCTTTCAGGTGCAGCCTGTTAAGCTCTGGTTTTGGATCGAAGGTGTCAATGTGTGACGGCCCACCCTCCATGAATAACATAATGACGGCCTTGGCCTTGGCATCATGCATCGGCTTTCGGGCAGCAAGCGGACCGAGCGACTTTTCAGCAGCCTGCAGATCAGTCAGCGCGAGAGCTCCCAGTGATGCGCCGAGTCCATACAGGAAGTCGCGACGTGGAATCGTGGCCATTTGCAATCTCGATTTCGTTATAACTGGGGTGATACGCCTTACGCGAATATTGATCAATAGATGTAAACGAATTCGTTGGAATTCAGCAGCACCAGACAGACGTCTGCTAACGCTCGCGTGTCAGCGTCGACTGTCCACGGCTTCGCGTCAGGCACGTAGTCTTCGTACACATTCAGCTTCTCAATGAACTCGAATGGTTCACCGGTCAACTCTTCCACCAGTGAACGCACGACCTGAGTCGGGTACTTCACTTCTTCCGGTTTGTGTTGGCGGTGGTAAGCCTGCATCTGCTGCAGATAGGTGTGCAGACGAGACTGTTCCTTCGGCGTCGGAACTCGACTGAATGTTAACTGCGTAGCTCGTCGAATCCACTCGGCAGTGTCGCCCGGGCTTTCCTTCTGAACGCGTAATGCCATGGCAATCGATCGATCGGTCATAACATCACTGTTAAGCAGTGTAAATGCCTGAGGCGTCACCGCAGCTGAATCCCGCATCTCGCAGGACTCGTTGGGATTCGGCAGATTCATGATTTCAAGCAACGGGTCGGCCTGCCCCCGAACGCGGTAGGCGTAGATTGTGCGGCGATTGCGTTCGGCCGGTGTTCGCGATGGCTGATGGGCGGGGGCAATCGAAAACTGAATCATACGAGGCTGCAGCGCGACCGCCATATTGATCTCCGGCATGATGGGTACACCGCCCATTTCCTGGTTGAGTTCACCACTGACAAGCAAGGTGCTGTCGCGCAGCTCCTCGGCGCTCAGGCGACGAGCCGGGTAGGTTGCCAACAGTTTGTTGTCGGGGTCGGCTGCAGCCTGCTGTTCTGCATCGACCGGCATTCCGGACCGGCGATACACGTCTGATGTCATTATCAGGCGATGCAGACGTTTGATCTTCCAGCCATTTTCAATGAAGTTTTTCGTGAGCCAGTCAAGCATTTCCGGATGTGTTGGCTTGCTGCCCGTCGCCCCGAAGTTGTTGGCGGTCTTCACAATGCCGTTGCCAAAGTGATGTTGCCAGACGCGGTTGACGATTGATCGCGCCGTCAGTGGATTTCTGTCATCAGCGACCCATCCGGCAAACGCCAGTCGCCGCCCCTTCAACTCGTCGGTGATGCTCCACGGATTGTCACTGTTCGGGGTCGCGTGAAGCCCCGTGGCGCTCAAAACACCAGGTTTCACGGCATCTGCCGGGGCTTCCAGCGAACCGCCGGCCAGAATAAAGTTCTGAGGTCGCCACTGTGCATTGATCTGTTTCGGCAGACGCAGTTTTCGCCCGTTCTTGAAGTCGTCCTGCCCACTATAAACTCCCTGCGCCATGGGCTCATATCGTTCCAGTCGGCGTTGCCAGATCCAGACGTCCTGTTCGCGGACTTTCTTCATGCCTTTTTCTTCGGGACTCAGCCCCACGTGCCGCGGTGGTTTCTGATCTTCCGGATCATTCTTCCGCGCGTTCTCGTTCTTGTACGGAAGCTTGTGTTCGGCATACCATAATCTCGCGGCCGCTTCCTGTTTGTCCTGTATCAGCTTCTGCTGTCCCTTCGCGTATGCCAGCAAATCTTCCACCAGCTCTCGCTTTTCAGAAAAACCGTTACGGTTCTCATTTGGCAGGAACGCGGCATCCACCTCTGCCGGCTGGGTTGTCGCAAATGCGGAATACATACTGTAATAGTCACGGGTCGGCAGCGGATCGAACTTGTGATCGTGGCACTTGCAGCATCTCATAGGCAACGAAAGAAATGCCTGACCGACACTATGGACCAGATCATCAAGGTACGCCTGCCGCGCCTCTTCTTGAGGGATCATTGCTGTCCCCCACGGCCCCATCCGCAGCAATCCCGTTGCTATCGTTGCCTCTGCGTCATCCGGTCGAAGCTCGTCGCCGGCCAGTTGTTCCATAATGAAATCGTTGAAGGGCTTGTCTGCGTTGAAGGACCGAATCACATAGTCGCGGTAGCGCCATGCATTGGAACGTTCGTAGTCGTTTGAGAATCCGGCAGTGTCGGCGTATCGCACGACGTCCAGCCAGTGTTGTGCCCAGCGCTCGCCATAGCGGTCGCTGGTAATAAGTCTTTCAAGAAGATCGCTCCAGGCATTTTTCGGATCGGAATCCCACGCCTTCCGAAACTGAAACACTTCCCTCGGTGTCGGCGGTAATCCGGTAAGATCGAACGTCGCTCGACGAATCAATGTCCGAACGTCTGCCTGGGGTGCCGCCTGCAGTTCAGCTGTCGCCAAACGCTCAGCAACGAACGCATCGACCGGGTGTCCGCCACCGTCCGGAACGGTGACGTGCTTCACCGGCTGGAAAGCCCAGATGTCATTCTTCTGATATCGACGATACGTCCAGTCATCTCCGACACCACCACTCGTGTGGGCAATGACGCCATCCTCATTTTCCCGAACCGACCATTCTGTTTTCTGAATGGCCAGCTGACGTTCTGCATCGGGCCAGGGGGCCCCGGCGGCGATCCACTTGCTGAAGTACTCTGTTTCTTCTTTGCTGAGACGATCGGTTTCTTTGGGCGGCATCTCATAGCCATCCCACAGCAGCGCCCGATACAGAGGACTGTCCTGCGGTTTGCCAGGCACAAGAGCTGTTTTTCCAGACTCGCCGCCTCGGATCATCTTAGCACGAGTCAGAAGGTCGTAGTCGGCTCGGATATCTTCCGGATCCCGGCCGTGGCAGCCAAAACACTTGTCTTTCAGCAGAGGCAGGATCTTGAGCGTAAACAGCCGGTTGGCACGGGTTTCCGACAGCACCGGCGCAGTCTCATCGGCGCGACCGATCTGCGATGCGCTCCTCACCAGGGTCAAACCGAGCAGAACTGCGACGAGGGGACGATTGTTACGGCTTACCATTGTTATATATCTCCATGATCTCGTCGGCCGAGAGTGCGGCGGCGAATATTGCAAATTCGTCGATGCTGCCATTTAGATTCCTGATGGCAAACCGTAAAGAACAACTGACCCGTATCCAGAATCTGCCAGTGCGGCTCACCCTGGTTGTAATGATCCGTGAGGAACAGCGAATTGTCCCAGCGATCGAGGCTGTCAATCTTTACCCAGCACGTGAACGTCAGCGAATTGAACTCACCTTGAATCTGCACGCGGCCCCGATCACCGGGCTGTTTGAATTCCAGACCGTCCTTCGACGCCCAGCGGCCTGCCACGCGGTGAGCACCAACGATGGCCCGATCGAGTTCACTTTTTCCCGGCACGAGACTGCTCTTGAGTCGCCGCAGCCAGTCACCGTCCTGATGAAAAGCATAGTACGTGATCAGCCGCCGATCGCGACGCAGTTGCTCGGACCATGTCTTCCACCGTTCACAGTGTTCATCCCGGTGGCCCTCGGCACGTGCCTCAAACGCTGCGATATCGAGAAAACGGCCAGGTGTCATTTCGGCCTCGGAGTAGGTACCGTCAGGCGAGCGGACAACAGCCGTGCACGACGTGAGTAACCTGATCTCAGTTGTGGTCTGCTGCAGTTCGACTTCGCCGCCAAAAACCTGCACGCCGGCACCCTCCGGAGAAACGGACAGCCCAAATTCCGTTCCCGGATCGACGACTTTCATGTCGTCAATTTCCAATGAAAATTCGCGGGCCGCGGGAGGCATCTGCGCCCGCATCCGACCGCTTCGTACACGTGCCAGCAACGGTGAACGTAAATCCAGGTCAACCGGCGCTTCGACAACGACCGTTGCGCCACAGAAAAACTTAATCTGAGCAAGGCCGGGGTCGATGTGTTCCGCCTGTCGCTGCGTTTCACCGCTGATCGTCCTGGCCAGTTCTGCATCCAACAGTATCCTGTCCCGCTTGTGATCCCGTAAATGAGCCTTCACCTGAAACGGAACAATGGCAAACGCCCACGGCAGAAACGGCGTTCCTGCGTCAAATTCAACAAGCTTTCGCCAAAGCACAATGTTAGTTTCCTGCACCTCGTCCGCCGTCCGGCTATGATCCCCCAGCAGCGAATATACGCATCCGTAGAGTCGATGTTGATTTTTAGTAAGCTGGTGAACAATATATTCCAACTTGTCCGATTGATCCATGACGTCCACCAATGCCTACATTTACCACTAAACACACTCAGGTTACATGGAATCGGAGGAATTTCCCGATGCCTCATTCTTGTGAGGTTCGCTGGAGAGCAACAGCATTGCACTGTGTGAACTCGAAATGGGAAAAGCAAACCGGACTCAGGGGCCCGGCTGATTCGCAGTTGCGCCTGATCAAGTTCTCAGATCTTCAACGTCTGCAGGCCACAGTGGATACCAGCGTTGTAGTTCGGGAAGATGCTTGACGCCGACGCTCAACGATTGCGACAGGCCCCGGCAACAACTGAGCCGGCGTGGGTTATTACTTAATGCGACATACCTGTCGCCAGGTGACCTCCGGCGATTTTCTGGCCCGTGAGGTCAAGAAACTCGGCTGAAGTTTGATCGCTGTGAAACAAGGGACTACGGGCACGCCAGAGTTTCGCATCGCAGCTGCCTGATTTCATTTCTCGACATCGGAAACCGGCGATTTTCGGTTGCGAACATGTCATTTCGGCTCCACCCCTGGCACATCGTGCTTGCAGCGCTGTGTGGCCTCGTCAAGCTGCGTCAGTAGCAGATCATCCAGTTCCAGAACGCACAGATTGAGGTCCTGGCGAAGAAGTTGAAAAAGAGCCGCACCAATAGTGGCCATTCTGCGGTGAAGCTGCGTGCTCAGTTGAAACAGACGCGGATTTGCTCTGCGTCGGTCGAATCCGACCGTCAACATTCGACCGAAATCGTAAACGGTTTTTCTCACTAACACCTGACTGTCGAAAAATTATTCTGGCGTCGCAGCTTTTGATCCTACGGAGAGACGACATTCGGACGGAACTGGAAACATCGAAGGTTCGGCCGAGGGATCCGAGACTGAAGAGGAACCGTAAACGTCATTGCCACGTTCATACTTTGCCGACACCTGCGAGCTGCTGAACGAGTCTCTGAGTTGAAAACAGCAAGCCGCATCCCAGAGCGGCAGCATTCTCTTCGACCACGGGTGGTTTTCCAGCTCACGCGGCGAGGCGAACACCGATGCCGATCTGCATTTGAGGTGTCACAACCTGCGGATGCCGACTCACGGCCCAACTGACAAGTACTCGCGCCCAAAACTCTCATAGGTTGTGGTGGTCGGCATGGAAGTTCCGCTCCCGATTATCGTCGTCCGACGCAGGCTGGGGGCGACTCGAACATGTATTCCGCTTAGTTAGTCCGCAGGCCGGAGCACGTTACGCGCTGGTCGGGGAAACGCAGTAACAGAGGTACTACAGTGAATGAACTTTTCCTGATTTACGGTGCCGTGTCGCCCCATCGTCTGCGATTCGGGCTATCGATCGTCCGTTTTTCGAGTGTTCATAGAGACTTCGATTACGTTTTCTTACGATCTTGTGCGCCGTTTCGGGTCGACAACCGAGCGTCAGTTCGTATCTGCCTGCGGCCATGCCGCATTTGGACATTGGTCGTGTGTGCTGGTGATTTTGGGTAATGCTAATCACCACTTTCCGGGTGATTTGAGCTTCCGGCTTGCCCCGTGTCGGAAATCGTTGACAATCGCAAGCTGGAAGCATACGCAATACTTAGTTGCTGAGACCGATTCGACTCCCGATGGCCGTGGAGCAGCGGAAGTACTTCTGAAAGACGCAACAATGATAAGAATTTACGCTCTGACGCTGGCCGTTGTGTTTGCCGCCGCGCTGTCGAACGCACAGGACTCGCTGGATGAACAGACTCAGGCCCTGATTGCCCGGGGGGCGTCCCTGGAACTGAAGACGAAGTCTGTTCCACCGCCGGGTAGCCCACTGGAGCATCATGCGTCCGGCTTCGCGAAGGTTCTTTGTTCGGCCGTGTTTGTCACTGGCCTGGATCCGGAGTTCGCAGCAGAGAGTATCGGCTATTTTACGGCTCCGTACGAAGAGCGTGCAAAACTAAAGTGGCGTGTCGACCGAGAGAACAAGGCCGTTCATGTAACACTGCCTAACGGTGTCATTCGAACGGCGAAGTACATCGGAGATCTTGGTTGTCTGACGCTGCCTCGTGGTGAGCAGTCGCCTTTCTTTGAGCCGCCGAATATCGAATCAGAATTGCCGGACGCTGCAACAATGATGTGGCCGATGGGTGACGTTCTGCCCGTCGACGGGCTTCCCCCCAATCTTGATGCAGCCACCGTGGCTAGAGCCGTCAACGCCGCGTTTGAACCACCGGAAGCTCTGACGGCGGCCTACGTGATTACGTGGAAAGGACAAATTATCGGCGAACGGTATCGGGATGGAATCACCATGCATACACCTTTGGAAAGCTGGTCCATGGGCAAGAGTCTGACCGCTACTTTGTTGGGAACTCTCATCAAAGACGGCGTGTATTCGCTCGACCAGCCGGCGCCGATTCCTGAATGGCAGAACGATGATGATCCGCGAAAGAAGATTCGCATCGCCGATATTCTGCACATGTCGAGCGGGCTGAGATTTCGAGCTCCGCTTGATCCGGACTTCGATCCGGCGGACGGCTATCCCGACCATCGTTATGTTTACACCGGTGCCGTCAATTCGTTCAAATGGGCTGCGAACCGACCTTTGCAATGGGTTCCAAACACGGTGGGGCGTTACCGCAATTCAGATCCGGTGACCGCGAATTACCTGATCCGCCTGGCCGTGGATAAACGCGGCGAGGGCTACCACAGCTTTCCTCAACGTGCGTTGTTCGACAAGTTGGGAATGCGCGACATGGTCCTGGAAACCGATCCGTATGGCAACTTCCTGCTGCAGGGATACGAGTTCGGAGCAGCTCGTGACTGGTCGCGACTCGGTAATCTTTATCTGCAGGACGGTGTGTGGAACGGGAAGCGTCTGCTGCCCCATGGGTTTGTGGACTTCGTCAGCACGCTGGCCCCGGCATGGGTCGCAGACGGCCGGCCCATCTACGGCGGCTTTTTCTGGATCAACGGCAACGATCGATTTCCGATTCCCCAAGAGGCGTACTACATGGCCGGTGCCGGCGGACAGTACACGATCATCGTCCCCTCGCATGATCTGGTCGTCGTGAGAATGGGACATTACAAAGGCTCCGGTGATGGTTTAGAAGCACTTCGCAAGTCGCTGGCGTTGTTGATGCAGACGATACCGGAACGCCGAGGGAATTGAAAAATCAGAAAGTCTCTCTGCCTTTGTTTGTCTCTTCCGCAGCTTTGAGGCTTGTTCCCGGGCTCCGACGTGGGAACGCATATCGGCAAAGCTCTGCATTATGGAGTAAGCGACAACGTGAATGTTCAGCCTCGCGGTTTACCACAACGTCCCCGACTTTATATACATGCCGCGCTAGTATTCGACACTCCAGCGGTCTGTGCCCGACTTGACGTCCGTCAGAATGCCTCCGACAGCACACTTTGGGTTTTTCAGAACAAACGTGAGCAGAACCAGTACGATCAACAACTCTGAGAACTGATCCAGGCGACTAATGATCTTGATCTCGCAGTGCGTCACGGGCTCCCTTGAAGTTGGATGAAGCAGGCTCAAAAGGATGTGGTTTCCATCGACGTCACGTGATCCGGCTTTTTGCTGTCTTTGATCTCGTGGGACCCATTAAGGTGACCGGAGTCTTCTTCGACAGAGTTCGGATTTCCGATGGAACCAGGAAGCAGCGGCTGCTGCGTGCCATTCAACGTGCAAGTACCCGCATGCCACCGCACGGCAGACTGCACTTGATCGGCATGGCACGCACGTGTCACAGCGCATGGCTTTGCTGCCAGGAATGCGGACATCATGTCCAGCGATAGTGTCCGAAAACGAATCCCCGGCGGGCTACGACCGGAAGCCATCAGGTAAAAACTAAGATGAATGTATGCGGCAACCGCAGGGAATCGCCATCTCAACCTCGCGTTATCCCGCTTTCTGGTCGACGCCCGACCGAAATCAGGACGTAATTTTCTTGCTGACATTTGATTGTCGAGGAGCTTTTCTGTCGTCACAGTTTCTTGACCATACGCCATGGAACGCCCAGGATATTGTCTTGCGATGCCTGCCATTTCGGTGGGCGTGATATTCTTCCGGACCGAACAGAAGTTGATCGCAGTGGCGCACAGTCCTGACGGTAACAACGAGTGAAGTCGATCGTGAAGGGGCAAAAACTTAACCGGCCGGAAATCGCTTTGACAATCCGACACTCTCATGGACAACGCTGTAAACTAAAAGATGCATCGGTGACATCGAATACACCGGAGGCGGCATCGACGAAAAGAAGGCAAGACAAAAAGTGGTGGAACATGCCTGAGTACCGGCTTGAGTCAGCGGTTGTGAATTATGATGAGGCTGGTACGGAAGTCGCAGGACGGCGACGGAAAAGCGGCCTGCTAAAGCTTGTATCGCACTCGCCGAGGAAGGTCTGAAGGAGCACGAAAAGTGGCGGACCACGGGTGAGGTGCCGGAAGAACAGGTGGAAACGCCAGCCGCATGCCGGAACATGCCCGCAAGGTTTATTCAGAGTGAAGATAAGAGATGTCAACGAGAGAATGGCCAGCGAATAAAGGAAAGGACCGAAAACCGGATGAAAGCCCTAACTTGTTTCGTATGCTTCAACCCCATTCTTACCGCGGCGACCACCGTTGTGGCCGCCGATTCCGATTGGAAATCTATCGCCGAGATCATGGCGGTGCCAGAGGAGCAGACCATCGGGCTCGTAGCCGAACAGACTTTAATGGAATGTCCTTCGCCCGCAGCAGAGGCCTACCCTCAGGGCCTGAAGAAACGCTGGAAGTTGTCGTCGCAGGAGCCGGGCGAGATCACCAGTCCGATGGACGGACGTTCCCCTCCAAGCCCCGAATATCCATGAATCGCACGGCGGTTTGCCTCAAATACAAAGGCAAGGAGGTCGTACGGTCCTGCTGGGAATGGTGAACGGCGTGATGCGTCATGTATCCCAGATATGTGTTCTTCCTCATGTCACTGTACTCCTCATCGTGAACAACCGAAACGGACAACGAGAACCTGCGAATGACACTTGAGTCTGACCCGTACCGGGAACTGCTGGGAATTGAGTCTGAAGGCTCACCTGACCATTACGCTCTGCTGGGCCTTGAGCCGTTCGAATCAGATCCCCGGAAAATTGACGAGGCGGCCGGTGCGCGCATGTCGGCACTGCAGGAACTTGCCAACAGCGAGCATCTGGATGCGTCTCAGAAACTGCTGAACGAAGTTTCGGCGGCCCGCCGCTGTCTTCTGGAACCCGGAAAAAAAATCACATATGACGAAGAACTGCGAACAAGGCATAAATGGTCCGCAGGTGGTGTTGGGGGAAAACGAGTTCGGCAGAAACAGCAAACAGGAATTCGCAGTCTGCCGGTTGCTGTTGCTGTGGCAATCGTGGCTCTGATCGTTGTGGTTGTAGTTTTCAGGACCCCTGCCGTATCCGGAAACCTGATTGTGGAATGGCCCGTCGAGCAGCGTGAAGGAGCCAGCATGACGATGGATGGAGAGTCGCTGCCGATACCGGAGACCGACCCGATTCAGGTGAACATTCCCAACGGGCGTCATCGCATGCTGTTTCGGCGCCGGGGATACAATGATATTCCGAAGACAATCGACTTTTCGCAGGTACGCGTCAGACTTAAACTGCGTTGGATTCCGAACAAATAATCGACCCACTTTCGAAGTCGAGCGACCCATCCTCAGAAAAACCGGAGTTTGTCCGGTAATCGACGGTAACCGCTGGAGTTTCCGGTTTCCTGAGTGTGAAAAACCTGAAGCAGTACGTAAATCATGGGTGCATGTTCACGCAATGAGGGCACTCTGTGGAGATGTTGCTTCCGGTTTGTCAGGTGTCCCGCCTGGAACGTCAGATAAAATACGGACGAAGTGACCTGAAGTGCTTTTGTGTTGGGCTTCAGATACTGTATCACAGGAGTCAAACGCAGGCCGGATTGGTGTCTGCTAATACGGTTTTCGCAGTGCCTTTCGCCGACCTGATGCATCGACCGCTAAGGTATCGGCGAAGTGGGAGGGATATTGATGACTGAACAGAACAGCCATCATGCAGTTGGAATTGACCTTGGAACGACTCGATCTGTCGTCGCTCACCTTGACACAACCGGTCGCCCACTCACGATTCAGAATCAGGAAGGCGATGCCACGACTCCCAGCGTTGTCTTCTTTGATCGCAAATCGGTTGTGGTGGGCAAAGAGGCCGTCAAGGTTGCGGAATTCGAACCCGACCGGGTCGCTTACTTTGCCAAGCGGCATCTGGGCAAGGCAGCATTCAGTATGAACGTGGCCGGTCAGCATTTGCCTCCGGAGATCATTCAGGCACTCGTACTGCAGAAGTTGAAAGCGGACGGTCAGAATCGTCTGGGTGAGTTCCATAAATGTGTCGTGACGGTGCCGGCATATTTCAACGAACCGAGACGAAAGGCGACGCAGGACTCCGGCCGACTTGCCGGACTGGACGTGACCGAGATCATCAATGAGCCAACTGCAGCGGCCCTGGCCTTTGGGGTGCAGAAGGGGTTTGTGGATACGGACGGAAAGACTGAGCAGTTGGAAACGGTTCTGGTCTACGATCTTGGAGGCGGCACGTTTGACGTGACTCTCATGGAGATCGAAGGAAATGACTACCGCGCAATTGGAACTGCCGGGGACGTGTATCTGGGTGGAATTGACTGGGACCAGCGAATTGCTGCCCACGTTGCCGAACAGTTTCAGATTCAGCATGGTGTTGATCCCCGGAAGGATGCCTCGCACAGTCTTCGACTTCTGGCGGAAGCCGAAGACGCCAAGCGGACGCTGTCCCAGCGGGATGAAACCGTCATCCGGTTTGCCATGGATGGTCAGCGCGCAGAAGTGTTACTGAACCGGGCCGAGTTCGAAACTTTGTGCGGCGACCTGATCGATCGCACGATGTTCACAACTCGCAGGGTCCTGAAGGAAGCCGACCGTTCGTTCAGGGATGTGTCACGACTGCTGCTGGTGGGGGGGTCATCGCGGATGCCGATGGTGCAGAACATGCTGGAGACTGAGTCAGGGCTGAAAGTGGATCGCTCACTTTCGGCGGACGAGTCCGTTGCACATGGTGCCGCCATTTACGCGGGAATTCTGCTGAATTCTGATGTGCCGAAGAAGAGCCGCATCTCAGTCAGCAATATCAACTCACACGACCTCGGAATTCTGGGTGTGGACACTACGACGGGCTTTCCGCGCCGGTCGATGATGATTCCTCGTAATTCGTCTCTGCCAAAGATGAGGGGAAAACGGTTCAAGACGTCGCGAGACAATCAGGAAAGTGTTTCTGTTAATGTTGTGGAAGGCGGCGACGTTCAGGGACGGCATTCGACGGAAATCGGGAAGTGTGTTGTGCGAGATCTGCCCCCGGATCTTCCCAAAGCAACGCCGGTCGATGTCGTCTTTTACTACAAGCAGGACGGACGCCTGCAGATTCTGGCGCAGCTGCCGACAATTCAGCGTCGGGCAAAACTGACGATAGAACGCGGCAGCGGACTTTCAGAGGAGATGCTCAAGTGGTGGAAAAAGCGGCTGGACAACGGCATTCTGAACCCTCCGACGGAAGCGCCGCCGACTGGCATGGCTGCCGAAACGATGTGTGAAGCGACGGACGCATCCAGCAATGAAGCCGTTGCGGCTTCAATCGTGCATTCAGAAACAGTACCCTTGAAGTCAGGTCCGGCGGTCAGAAAAAGGGCCGCTGCGGAAAAAGAACGTGCCACGAAGACGTTTGAGATTCCGGATTTTTCGGCACTGCAGGAAACACACGTGGAAGCAGAAGTGAAACAGTCGCCGCACGGCAAGAATCTACCGGAAGAGGCAGAACCGGCGAAGAAAAAGGGTGACTGGAAATCTCGACGGCAGAAAATGAGAACGGGTGATGACGAATGAGCCAGTCGACCATTACCGTTTCCGATGGTGAAAATTTCTTTCGCATTCCTCTCAGCGATCTTCCGGAAGCTGCTGCGGACGGATTTTATGTTCCGGCGCTGGCGGGCCGGACGATCGTCACCGATGGTGAGGAGATGTTCGAGATTGCCGTTGAAGACCTGGCCGAGGCACAGGCTGACGGTTTTCGGGATGCACTTGCCGGTGAGCACAAACTGCTGAATGAGGCAAGACGTCAGCTGGGTGGGGAAAGATCAGACGCTTCGGATGCGTCCGAACAGTCCCGTTCCACGCGGGATCAGGTTCTGACCGCGGACTCCACTGCAACAGGCCGTTCAGAAGAATTGGATACGGTCGGACAAAGTGAGATGAGGAATCGTGTTCCACCGCCAGAATCCGAAGACAGTGGCCTGAAGCCCCAAGTCAAAGAAGATCGGGAAGACGATGGATCGGCCATCGGGAAGTTCCTGCTGCCTGGAGGACAGCTCAGCGGCGGTAAGACGTGGCAGGTGCTGCTGGTGAACACCGTGCTTCACGGACTCGTCCTGCTGGTCCTGGCGGCGATTATCCTGCCGGCACCCGATGGCGAGATCTTTATGGAGATTACCAGCGCTTTTGAACCGAAAGATCCGGTCAAGATGGAATTCGAGGCCGTCGAGCTAACGCAGCCGGAGCAACTGAAATCCGATCCCATTGAGATGGAGGTGATGAACCTGTTTGAAGTCGAAAACGACAATAATGTGGAAATCGACGTCAATGATCTGGAGGTGAATATTCCTGAGGTAGTTCCGGCGACGGATGTGGCCAATGGACCGCAGCCGACAAACGCGACCGGTGAAATGGGGGGGCGCAGCAAGGTCGGGCGGGCGGCGGCCGTGGCTCGCCGCGGTGGTAGCTCTGCAAGTGAGGCAGCGGTGACCGCCGGACTGGTGTGGCTGACAAAGCACCAGTATCCGGACGGTGGATGGAGCTACGATCATTCCCTCGGCGAATGCGGCGGGCAGTGCTCACAGCCCGGGACTCTTTCGGTGAATTGCCGCAACGCCGCGACAGGAATGGCTCTGCTGGCGCTGCTGGGGGCCGGAAATACCCCCTATGATGGTGAATTCCAGGAGTCAGTACGAAACGGGATCGGATTTCTGCTGCAGAATTCCACCGGGGTTCCGGCGGGGCTGGATATGCGCAGCAAGCATGACAACAACACCGGTATGTACACACAGGCAATTGCAGCCACTGCGCTGTGTGAAGTTCTTGCGATGACTGAGCACAACATCAAAGCCGCGGGCACGGACAGGAAGCTTCGGTCAAATAACCGCAGGCGTACGGCTTTGATCATGCAACTGCGACCAGCCGCTCAGGCATCCATCAGTTTTATTGTCAACGCGCAGCATCAGCCGACGGGTGGCTGGGGTTACAATCCCGGGACCGCGGGCGACACATCGATCCTTGGCTGGCAGATCATGGCATTGAAGAGTGCCGTGCACGCTCAGATACCTGTCCCGGGCAACACAGTGCTGGGTGCCAACACCTTTCTGACTTCGGTTCAGACTGCGGATGGCTACTTTGGATACCGCACGCCGGAGAAGAAACCGTCTACGACGGCAATTGGCATTATTGCTCGGATGCTGTCCGGCATGAAACGCGACAACTCGATTCTGCAGATGGGGGTCAATCATCTGAGTGCACGGGGGCCGGACAAGAGCAATATGTATTACAACTATTACGCCACACAGGTAATGCTGCACTACGGTGGAGAGAAATGGCAGAAGTGGAATGCTGTGATGCGCGATCACCTTGTCGCAACGCAGATCAAAGAAGGTCATGAGAGCGGCAGTTGGGGTATTCTGAACGCTGACGGGAAACCGGCGGATGCCCACGGAGCACGAGCCGGGCGACTGTACATGACCTGTCTGTGTACAATGACGCTGGAAGTTTATTATCGTCATCTGCCACTTTACGGCGATTCTGCAATGGCAGAAGCTGATTTGAATTCCGGGGATCAGAAAAAATGACCACTGAACGAGGCATCGTTCCGAGATCCGTCGTCAGAGGTGTCATAGAAACAGATACGTCATGCTCATGTCGCACGGTGCATGACCGGTCAGCCCCCTGCACTGTCAGGACTGACATTTACCGCTGATATTGACTGACCTGCCTTTAGGAATGGTTCCAGAATCTAACTCGCACCCGGCATGAATTTATCGCGGACAACACGGACTCCGGTGTTGGTGGCCGGTGAACAGTGTGGACGAATGAAATTGTAATGACGTCGCCGGCGTTTTGTCAGCACTCGAGTTTCCAGCAGCGGTAAGACATGTCGTCTGTCACGCCAATCTGACGACACGCTTTCGCAACGTCCTTGCCCTGCGAAAGGAAAGCTTCCGCCTCCCGAAGCTTCTGGATAATCTCTTCTGTCTTAAATCGTTTACATCGTCTCTGCTGCCTCCCTCGTCTGTGACCACACCCTGAGTTTACCACTCAAAACCTGGTCGCGGTTAGTGGAGGCAGGTCAGCCCTGATATTTGGTGTTTAGAATCCTGCCGGCTTCGTGGTCCGTTTGCGATACAGTTCGTCGCATACTGCAATAATGAACGAAGCACGTGAGAAGTGAGTCTGGCTGGCGGGCCGTGTTTTGTACACACGTGGAATTGAATACAGCAATTGCATGATACTGCGGCACGCAGGGCCCGAGATCGTGCAGCTGACTCAGCAGTGAACCAAAGCAGAGCCGTTGCTGTCATGGCAAGTAACAACGTCCGGAAACATGACTGAGGAACGACGAATGGTGCGGTTGACCCCCACAACATTGAACCTCGTGAGTAGACTGCAGAAGGCAAGAACAACAAAAGCCTGGTTCTTCAGAACCCATCAGCAGAAGACAATTCGAAACCTGCTGCTGCGGCTCGGGGCCGCGGGTGAAGCGGCTGCATTACCTTGTGTCGCACGCTTTCTTTCAGACTCCAGCACTGAGATTCAGCAGACTGCGCGAAGCATTGTTCGGACTCTGCTGTCACAAGTTTCCTCCTGTGAATTGATGCACGTCGGCGAGTTACTCAGTTCGCCGTATCACTGGGGCACTGCCGATTCGTGGGGCAACATTGTCCCATCGGAGATAGCGGGTATTGCGGGAAACCCCGAGGAAGACGGTCATGTTGCCGTGCTGGGGCTCATGACATTTCACAGGAACGGCTACGTCCGTCATGAGGCGGTTCGTCAGCTGTCGACGCTCTTTGACGGCACTGAATTCAGATTCCTTCTGATTCGTCAGAATGACTGGGTGGAGGCGATTGCGAAGGACGCTCAAGCTGCGGTCGCTGCCCGTCTGGTAGACGCAAAGATACAGTTCCTTGAGAACTCACTGAAGGCTATTTTTCATTTAGCCTCGTTGAGAAGGTACGATCATGGAGAGACCATTCGCAGAACTGTTGACATTGTACTCAGAGAAGGCAACGATTCTGCTCTTCGAAGAATAGTTAACTCACCGTCACGCACCGTCCGGCGGCAAATCGTTCGGTTGGGTCTGGCGAAAGCGGGAGACCATCGTCGCCGTCTTGTATCCTACGGACTTGAGTCTGATGACGCCGTGATTCGGTTGAGCTGTTGTCGTTATTTGTTTTTAGTGTATGAATCGGAGCGCCTGACTGAGGCTCTGAATCGCCTGTTAGAGGACCGGTTTATGCCGGTTCGACGTGAGGCTATTCGGCAGAAGGCCAGGCGATTTCCCGACGCTGCCCCCGAAGTGTGGATGCAGGCGCTGCTGGACCGAAGCCGATCGATCAGGGAATTGGCCTGCTGGCACGTAACGAAGACAGTGCGCACTTTACCGCGTGTTTTTTACCGCGCTGCCGTTCAAGGTACCCCGAAATCGTTGGCTGCGCTGGAAGGCTTGTCGGAAACCGCTGACGAATCGGACCTGGCTTTCTTTCGACATCTGTTGAAACATCCGTTGCCCAGCCGCCGATGTGTCGCACTTCGAGGACTCGTCCGTATTGGCATGGAATCTTTGGTCAATGAGGTGCTTCCTTTGTTGCTGGACGACAGTCCGAGTGTCGTTCGTGCTGTCTGTAGTGCGATCGGGCCATATCTGGAAGTGGTTCCCCGAAACGAGTTGTTCACTGCAGCGATGGACGGAAGACTCTTGATCGCTCGCCACAGGGCCGTTGGTATGCTTGCTGACATGGACAAGTGGGACAGTCTGCCGTGGCTGCTGAAGATCGCCTCTGAAGCAAGAGAAGACACGGCAGCACATGCAGAGCAGATCATCAGGAAGGTTTGTGCCCGCAATTCTGTCTTCACCACGCCATCGCAGTTAAGTAGACAAAAAATTACGCGGGAACTTGAGAGGTCAGCAAACTCTGTGGCAGAAGAAGTCCTGGCTCTTGTCAAAAGTGAACTGAACCGGTTCGGATGAAAGCGACCCCCAACCCGTACGAAACACCGAGTGAACAACTGAGCAGGAACCAGTTGCTTTGGTGGACACAGACAGTGGCGTTGCTCATCTTTGGCGTATGCTGCCTGGCGCTTGTCATTTTTGTGTTGGTCGCTGTCGTATTCCCTGTCATATCTGGCATAATAGCTCGTGCTAACCGTACTTAGTTGAACGACAGAAGAACAACATTCTGATGTTTCCTTTCCCGATTGACGGTTTACAGCCCACTGCAGCGGCTCACTTACTCACAGGCAGCTTGTTTACGTCTGATTCGACGATTCAGAATTGATTCTGACGGGACAAAATATCCAGACGAAACCATATCCACTTCATCGAATCCATCAATCGGGAAAAGTGCGAACAGGCAGAAGCCTGACAATTCATTGATGTCTGTTTTTGAAATACGATTTCAGCATTAGCCATAAGCAGAAGAAGGTTTCTCGATGTTAGCTTATCTTCGAATCGTACTCGTCGCGCTGTTCTTCTCCGGCCTGACCGCAGTGTCTGGCCAAGAACAGGTGTTTTCCGGACCACAGGTCGGTGAAAAGCTGCCACCATTCAAAGTGAAAGGCGTGTTTGGTGACCTGGCGGATAAAGATGTCGAGTTGGCGGGGGCCCCGGCAGAGAATCCCGTATTACTGATTTTCTTCCATGAAAAAACCCGGCCCGCATATGGTGTGATGAACATGATGATGAACTATGCCGCCACCCGAAAAAAGGATGGATTGCGCAGCAGTGTGATTTATCTGACCGACGATGCCACAGAAACTCGAGTGTGGCTGGGCCGTGTGAAACAGAATCTGAACCAGAATGTCGTCCACGCGATCTCTGCCAGTGGACTGGAAGGTCCTGGTTCGTATGGTTTGAACCGCAACGTGGCGTTAACAGTTCTGCTGGCCAAAGAGGGAAAGGTGACGGCGAACTTCGCACTTGTCCAGCCGAGCGTGCAATCGGACGGGCCGAAGATTCTGAAGGCGATTGTTGACGTTACCGGCGGCGGCAAGGTTCCAACCATCGCTGAGCTCGGCGGTGGACGTTACAGTGGTCAGGCTCGTATGAAAGCTGACAGCAAAAAAAGTGACGCCGAATTGGTCTCACTAATGCGTGCTGTGATTGCCCCGCAGGCCAGTGAAGCAGACGTCACGAAGGCAATCGCCGCTGTCGAGGAATACGTGTCCAAAAACAGGGCTGCACACCGCGATCTGGCAAAAAGAGCCAACATGGTTGTCAACAGTGGAAAGCTGTCCACGTACGGCACCAGAACCGCTCAGGAATTCCTCAAACGCTGGGCAATGAAATATGGTGCGGCGGTGAAACGTGGCGATGACTCGACCGAACAGAGCAGCAAGGCCAGAACAGAAAAATAGGCGGGCCAGACCCTGACGAAAATTTCTCATTTCTCCGGTCAGTCAGGTTGTGTGCAGCTGACGACGTAGGTGGAGCGACTCATGTCGACAATCGTGCTTCTTTTGGCATTCCTGTTTCCCGGGGATGAAGCAGTGCACGTTGATCTGAACACTGTCGATTTTGATAACCGTGTGATCCCTGTCCTTACCAAAGCAGGTTGCAACACGGGCGCCTGCCACGGTGCGGCAGTCGGGCGGGGCGGGTTCAGGCTGTCATTGTACGGGGGAGACCCTCATTTTGACTTTCGTTCCATCGTTCTTGAACTGGAGGGCCGTCGCGTCAATCTGTCTCAACCAGGCAAAAGTCTGTTGGTTCTGAAACCAACCGAATCAATCGAGCACGGTGGCGGAACTCGTCTGGAATATGAAGGCACGGATGCCAATCTGCTCACAAAGTGGATTGCTCAGGGCACGCCTCGCATTCAGAAAGAACGGCTCATTGAATTTCGCGTGTCTCCGGATGTGCACGTGGCTGCCCGTATCGGCGCCGAATTACAGCTGAAGGCAACCGCTCGTTTTACGCAGGGAGCGGTGATTGATGTGACGCAGTGGACCGTTTTTACTCCCGAGGATACGGCTGCTGTTGTCATCGATTCACAGACCGCGCAAGCAAAATTGCTTCGACGCGGCCGACATATTGTCGTCGCACGCTATCTTGATCAGGTCGTTCCCATTGAAATTTTCGTCCCGGTTTCGGACGCCGTCATTGATCTGGCGGACGCACCCCGACACAACTTCATCGACCATGAAGTTCTGGGACTTCTGTCTACGCTGCGGATTCCCGTATCACAACAGGCAAATGACCTGACGTTTCTGCGAAGAGTCACTTTGGACCTGACCGGGCGCCTGCCAACGGTCGATGCAATCGGCGAGTTTGTCACGGCGTCTGATCGCCGGCAACGGACGGAATTGATTGACCGGTTGCTGAGTTCGGCTGAGTTCAGCGAATACTGGACGCTGCAGATCGCCCGACTGTTGCGCATTCGTTCACAGCCCCAAGATGCCCGAGGCGCATTTGCCTATCACAAGTGGCTGAAGAAGCAGATTTCCGATGGAGTACCGTATGACGAGTTTACTCGCGAAATCCTGACGGCCACGGGCGACACGCATGAGGTTGGTCCGGCCAACTTCTATCGTACGGTTGGGGGGGCGCGTCAGCAGGCAGAATTCACGAGTGAGTTGTTCATGGGCAATCGACTGAGATGTGCCAACTGCCACAACCATCCACTTGATCGCTGGACGCAGGATGACTACCACGGGCTTGCCGCGATTTTTGCCAAGCTGGAAAGCGGCCGGGTGATTAAGGTCAAGCGTGTGGGAGAGGTCGTCCATCCGCGGACAGGTACAGCCGCGATTCCCCGGATTCCGGGTGAGAAATTTCTCGACAGCGGCAGCGACGGACGCGAAGCGTTTGCTGAATGGCTGACCAGTCAGGATAACCCGTACTTTGCCAAAGCGATCGTGAATCGACTGTGGAAGTTCATGATGGGACGCGGACTGGTCGAACCAACCGACGATCTTCGAGCGACGAATCCAGCAACGCATCCGGCACTGCTGACCCAACTTGCTGATGACTTCGTCCAGCACAGATATAATCTGCGACATACTCTGCGACGAATCGCCTTAAGTGCGGCCTATGGTCGCAGTCCGCAGATGCTCTCGGGGAATCGTGCTGACAAACGTTTTTACTCACACGCGCTCAGGCGACCGCTGCAGCCGGAAGTTCTGGCCGACGCCGTTTCCGATATTACGGGAATCGCTGATCAGTATGGTGACGCAACTCCAGGCACACGAGCGGTGGCACTTTTTGATGCAAACATCAAATCGGATGCTCTGGATATTCTCGGCCGGTGTGCGCGCACTGAATCGTGTGAAGCTGCTGACCAGACCGGGGGCGGACTAACGCGAAAACTGCATCTGTTCAATGGCGAATTTATCAATCGCAGAAACGCTGATCCGGACAGTCGGCTGGGAAAATTGATCGCTGCCGGACGCACGCCCGAAGAAATTGTTAAATCGTTCTATCGGCTGGCTCTGAGCCGGAATTGCACGCAGAGAGAACTGGCATTCTGGAATGAACAGGTGGCAGCGGCGATCGATTCAGAACAACGGCAGGACGTTCTGGAAGACTTCGTCTGGAGTCTGCTGACATGTCGGGAATTTGTCACGAATCACTAGGGACCACAGCGAATACACACAGATGTGTGATGGAAGCTATGGAGATGTTGAAATGAACTGGAACAATGAGCCTGAGCGAAGATGCGACGGTGTCATGCGACGTGACCTGCTGCGTGTCGGAGGATTGACAGCCTTCGGCCTGGGCGTGGGAGACTTTTTTCGAATGCAGCGTACTGCCGCGACGAAAGCCCCGTCGGTGATTCGTAGACCGTCGGCAAAATCGTGCATTCTGATTTGGCTGGATGGAGGCCCAAGCCATCTGGAGACGTTTGACCTGAAGCCTGACGCGCCGGCCGAAGTGCGAGGTCCTCTGAGTTCGATTGCTACCAGCGTGCCCGGAATCCGGATCAGTGAGTGCCTTCCCCGGACCGCAGCGATGCTCGACAGGATGGCGATCATTCGCTCCATGACGTCGCCACTGGGAGAGCACAACTTCGGAACTCATTACCTGATGACCGGGTACAAGCCAACGTCGGTGCTCGAATATCCCTCTTTCGGTGCCGTGCTGGCCCAGGTTCGTTCGCAGCCCGGTATCCTGCCTCCTAACATTGCCGTGCCCGAGTTTCGGGTTGGCGGTGGCAATCTTACGGGCAGCGGCTATCTGCCGAGTTCCACACGTCCGTTTTCCGTCGGCAGTGATCCGGCAAAACCCGGCTTCAGGGTTCGTGACCTGAATTTCTACAAAGGTCTGAATCTGAAACGACTTGATCGTCGTCGTCGGTTCGTCAACGCCCTGGACACGTTCGGGAGTCAGGCGGAAAATTCCGGGAGCGTGAATGGGGACCCGGATCTTGAGCGTGCCTATCGCCTGCTCACGTCCGCTGACGCAAAAAATGCGTTCCGGTTATCAGACGAACCTCCGAACGTCCGCGGGCGTTACGGAAACAAGTCTGTCGGACAGTGTTGTCTGCTGGCACGGCGTCTGGTGGAACGAGGCGTTCCCTTTGTGACGGTGAACAACCGAGGCTGGGACACGCATGCCGATATGTATACTCGTCTAAAGGAAGGTTTCACGGGGGCCAAAGTGCCCGTTGGACTCATTCCGTCGCTGGACCTCGCCCTGACCGGACTCATTCAGGATCTCAGCGATCGGCGGATGCTGGACGAAACCCTGATTGTGGTGATGGGCGAGTTCGGCCGCACGCCGAAACTGAATACGGCGGGCGGGCGAGATCACTGGCCACGTGTATTCAGTGCTCTGCTGGCTGGTGGCGGTGTGTCTGGTGGCCAGGTGATTGGCAGCAGCGACTCAGTTGGTGAAGGCCCGAAAGACCGTCCCGTCACACCTGCGGACCTGGCGGCCACGATTTACACATTGCTGGGAATCGATCCGCAACATGAGCTTCAGACCGACGACGGCCGTGCGGTTCGCGTGGCGCCCTATGAAGCTGAAGTAATCACTGAAATCGTTACATAGTTTCGCAAACCCGCTGAATTCATCTTATGGGTCTTCTTCAGAATCTAGCGTACAGCATGGTTCCGTGGCAATTCGCGTGGACCGGTCTGGTCAGCTGCGCATGTCTTGTCCTGCTGCCTGTGACTTCAGGTGCAGCAGATCCCCCTGTAACCGCGATTGCTTTCGCGCCAGATGGTGAGTCCGTAGTGCTTGCATCTCAGGCCGGACTGTCCGTTCATGACTGGCCCGACCTAAATACTGTCAGACAGCTAAGCACGACTATTGTAAATATTCATGACATGGAATTCTCTCCGGATGGAGGTTCACTGGCTGTTGCCGGGGGAACTCCCGCAGAAAGCGGCAAGGCACAGATCTTTGCATGGCCGGACGGCACGTCGTCCTGCGAATTACAGGGGCACGACGACTCGGTGCTGGCGATTGCATGGAAAGACGATTCTTCAATCGCAACCGCAAGTCTCGACCACGACATCGTTGTATGGGATGTGACAACGCGGCAGCCTTCTGAACGACTCAAAGGGCATTCGCGCGGTGTTTCCGATCTTTGCTTCCTGAATGGCTATGATCTTCTTGTCAGCAGCGGTCTGGATCAGAATCTGCGTGTCTGGAAGACTGAATCGGGAAAGGTAATTCGGACGTTGAACAACCATACAAAGGAGGTTTATGGACTCGCGCTGCGACCAGCGACCCTGGGGATCCCTATGATCGCCTCGGTCAGCAATGATCGTACAGTGCGATTGTGGCAGCCAACCATTGGACGCATGGTTCGTTTCGCACAGTTAAATGCGATACCCCTGGCCGCCGCCTGGCTTGCCGACGGCTCGCAGGTTGCCGTCGCCGCAACTGACGGCTACGTCCGACTGATCGATCCGGATACGGTCGAGGTTCTTGAGACGATTCCGGCTGTCAGTGGTTGGGCGTATTCTCTTGCTGTTCATCCCGGCGACGGAAGTCTGTTGGTGGGCGGGCGAAGCGGACAACTCAAACGAATCATTATTGAATCTTCAAGGCGATAGATTCAAATGGGGGACAACCTTGCGATTGCGGCCATT
The DNA here is from genome assembly GCA_029245955.1 of Fuerstiella sp. GTDB lineage: Bacteria > Planctomycetota > Planctomycetia > Planctomycetales > Planctomycetaceae > Fuerstiella. The sequence continues at coordinate 26,230 of JAQWOH010000049.1, forward strand.
GTTCTGGGATCCTGGGCAACAGCAGTGCTGGGTTCAGGTGAATCCGACACGGTGTTCTCAGGTCCACAGATGGGGGAAAAACTACCTGCTCTGAATGTGACGCTGGCCTATGGAACAGAAGCGCGCCAAACGATCGACCTGGTGGAACGTGCTGCCGGCAGGCCGAGTTTGCTGGTGATTGTCAATGGTTCCAGCCGACCTGCAGCCAGATTGACCCGTGCACTGATGAACTTTGCGGAAATGCACAAAGAGAATTTGTTTGCCGGTGTCGCATATCTTGCCGACGATTCGTCCGGGGCGATGAAACAATTACAGGATGCGGTGAGCTGGTGGCAGGTGGAGCCTCCCGTTGGTGTCTCGGTTGATGGCGCGGAGGGGCCGGGCAGTTACGGACTGAATAGAAATGTGAACGTCACCGTGCTGGTGGCCAGTAAAGGCGTTGTTACCCGAAACTTCGCGCTGATACAGCCTACGGAGACTGATGCGATTAAGATTCTCAGCGACGTCGTGGCATTGGTCGGCGGTCGGGTTCCCGGAATTGCTGAAGTGTTGTTCCTGAGTGTTCCGACACATAAGCCAGTCACGGCGGAATGGCACGTCGCTCCACAGGACGTGGAGTTGAGACGTCTGATCTGTACGTCACTTTCGGCCCGCGACGCCCCGGCCGCGCGATTTGCAGCTCACGCGGTTGAGAAGTATGTTGGTGACGACCGGGACCGCCAGACGGCACTTGCACATGTCGCTGCGATCCTGCATGAGAGACGCACACGGGTCCGCCGTCAGTCGATAGTTCCGTACGTGCGCCAGTGGAAGGTCAAATACAAAGTGCCGACTGAGCCCCGCGACAGCGAATTGCGGTGACTGACGTCCGCTGTTGGCGGTTCTTGATGGCAGAATGCCTGTCTTCCGGGCCAGAATCGATTTTGCCCCTTCGTAAACTTATCTCGCCCGAAACATGCACGACGGTTCAGGGCGTGACCGGTCGGCGCACTGATCGTACGTGGCATCGCTGGTTCTGACACCCGTCCTGTACGGCCACAAGGATGCTGCCGGGCGCGTGACCCCTTGTTTCGATTCGACAGCCGGAAGACATCTTATTGTATCGGGCATGTGTCGCTGCATTGCTGCTGCAGCAGGGACTGTCGTTTTCCCGGGGAACCCTGTGGAGGAATCTCTGAATTATCGTGGGACAGAAGTTGTCGTTACGAACATCAACATCGTGAGTCGTCAAGAACCATGCGAATCGGCTATGAACCACGGATCCGTGAATCCAGTGGTTACAAGCCACGCTGCCCGCCGTGTGTTTCGATGACTTCGAGATGGTCCTGGTGACTTGAGCTGCGCTCAGAAACGAATTTCGAACAAGTCTTAAGAACGAAGGGCACTCAAATTGCCAGTCGCATGGAAGTCTCACAAAAAACCTCTACGATACCCGCAACCGCACGGTCCTCCGCGATGTGTGCGACTTTTCAGCCTCAGATGACTTTCGAAAGCAGTTTCATGTCCGGCGATGATAAGAATCTTGACAAAATGTATGACGCAGCCAATCAACAGAAAGAGGACGGTGATCTGGAAGGCGCTGTGGCGGCGCTCAAGCAGGTTCTTGAGATAGACGCCAATCATCTGCACACGAATATGGCTTTGGGGGTCTATCTGCAAAAGCTCGGTCGTCTTGACGAAGCAATTGTGCATGCGGTCAAGGTGACTGAAATTGAACCCGAGGACCCGTTTTCGTTCACTCAGTTGTCTGTTATCTACCAGCGCTGCGGCAAGATTCAGGAAGCCGAAGATGCGATGGCCCGGGCACACGTGCTGCAGGGGCGACCACCCGGTGGCGGACACTAAGCATCGTTGCTCAACGGTCAGGCTCGCAGGTCGCGTCGATGCAGCTCTGTGCCGAAGAGCCGAGACATGTCCAGACGCCGCAGGGCCACGTCGGCCACAAACAGCGTCATAGCGATCAGCAGCAGTAGCGGCCACAGTGGCGTGGCTGTGGAAGCCGTGTCACTTTTCAGTGGCTGGAAAACAGATGCTGCATCCGGCTCGAACGTGCCACCCGAGGACTGGGCGATCGACTGCAGCAGAGCCTCGTTGGCTGTCCGCAGACGCAGCTCGTCACTGTATCCGACGATCAGACCACGCGACTGCTGGTACAGAGGCTGCCCGCCGCTTTTCTGAGTCAGCTGTATATGCCATGCTCCCGGTATCGCCATATCCACCTCCGCTTCGTAACGACCTGGAGCGGTTTGCTGAACATCAATAGATGCCGTGGACAGTTGAGGGTCAATCAATGAAAGTGTTGTTTCCGCCATGTTCAGGAACAGCCCATTGGAACCCACTGCGTCGATGATAATCTTACGGCGAGGCCCACGCCTCTGGATGTCCACCACAAAGCCTTCATTCTCACTCCTTTTCATGCAGTGTCGAATAACCTGCGCCCAGAACTTGTTGTAGCCGTTCCAGGTCAGCCATTCGGCCGCCCAGCGACTCTTCGCATCGGATGTAAATGCGACAGACATGCCCAGTCCGTAACGCCACCAGCACAACAGCGGGTCACCGGTCTCCGCCGTTAAAATGACTTCGCTGGTGGCTTTGGGACGCGTGACCACGTACCCCAGCAAGAATGGCGACTCGTCCAGGTTGACGCCGTCCAGCACGGGCGTGGAACGAATAAGCATGGGCAGAAATGGATCTTCATTGATCGCAGATTTGCTGGCCGTCATCGTCTCTTTGGCGAAGATCTGCGGGATCGAATTCACATCTGTTGCGAAGTAGTAACGGCCGCGGCCCGCCTGCGAGATGCGTTCCAGCAGATTCTGATCTGCGTCTCCGATGCCGACGGTGGAAACCGTGATTCGAGAAGCGGCCATTTGATTTGTGATGCCGTCGAAGTCACCGGGTGTCGAAAGGCCATCGGTCAGAATAATGATATGTTTCAGTTTCGCGCTGGTCGACTGCAGCGCCTCATAGGCCTGCTCCATTGCAGGGTATAACGTCGTTCCGCCACCGGATTCGATTGAGGCAATACGGTCCATGACCGCACCTTTCTGTGATCCGCTGCGGATCTCGCTGACCCAATACGGCGAACCGTCGAACGCGATGACCCCGATCTGGTCTTTTGCGCCCAGCAGGTCGACCGCAGCACGAGCAGCGTCCTTTGCCATTTCGAGTTTCTGTCCACCCATGGAACCCGATTTGTCGATGATTAATACCATGCCCAGACCGGGTTTTTCCTTTTCTTTTTCGAAGTCACTGCGAACCGGAAGCACGTCTTCCACGACGGTCTTGTAATAGCCTCCCAGTCCGAATGACTCATCTCCCCCCAGCATGATAAATCCACCACCCAGCTGGCTGACGTATGCTCGGATGACGTCCATCTGCCCGGATGACAGGTCATTGGCCGGGACGTTGGATAGAATTAAGACTTCGTAGTTCTGCAGGTCAGTCAGGGAATCGGGCATTCCCTCAGCAGGTCGAGTCTCAACGGCAATGCCTTCCTCGTTCATCGCCCATTCCAGATGTCGCGCCTGCTCCGGGATGCTTTCAATCAGCAAAACTCGCGGGCGTCCGGCGGTGAACACCATGCCGGACGCCATATTGTTGTCCAGGAGCGTGTCGTTGAACGGGACGGAATTCACGGAAGATAAATCTGAGGCGGCATCAGCAGGGCGCGAAATACCAGCGGAAAATTCGGTGGGCTGTTTGATCTGTTGAGTGAAGTAGAATTTGTTTTCACCTTTCCTGATCGTCTGCACTGCAGAGGCAATGCGATAGTCCCCACTGAAGACTTCCACGACTGCCCGGTCATCGTGATTGGCATCGATCACAACTTCAATGCGGAAAGGTTCACCTTCAGCCACCTGAGCTGGCACATTGACGGCTGAAACCTGAAGCTCCGGATCATCACGAGCAGGCAGTGAGACGGTGGAAATCCGTGTTGCGGACGACGTAACTGCGTCCATGACGCTGCCTTCTGTTTCGTTACCGTCGCTCAGCAGCACAATGTGGGGGACGAAATGCGGCGGAATTGCGGCGGCCGAAACTTCGACCACCGTTTGCAGGTTTGATCCGCGCTGCCACGCCTCCTTCGCTGCAGCGGCATCAGTTGCTGCAGCACCCGTCAGAACGGCTGACTCACGGACGGACCCAGGACTTCCGTCCATGTCCGACGTATCTGCGACAGAATGGATTCCCCTTTGAAATTTTCCCGGCACCGAGGCAAACGGCAGAATGGCAAACGAGTTTTCGTCCTGATCAGCAGTGGCCCGCGCAACAAAATCGTGGCTCTGTTGACGCCCCTCCGTGCCGACACTGTGGCTTTCATCCACAGCAAAAACCACGAAGACATCCTGCGTGCTGGCCAGCCGGTTGAGGCCGCACAGAGACAGAATCAGGAGCATAACAATGATGCAGCGCACCAGCAGGGAAGTCACCATCTGCCGCCACGGCAAATCGACCAGGCTGCGATAAAAATACAAGACCAGAACAGGCAGCAGCAGCACGGTCCAAAGCCATTCCGGCTGCGTAAATTCGAGTTGTGGCCAGACGGATGCCATTCGAGTTGCTGTCGAATCCAGGTAATCGGGCGGCAGCGATGCCGCGGTGGGAGCAAAGAACGCTGTGCTGTGGGTAGGATAAATGTCGTACCGGGAATGTCCAATGAAGAATTAACACGAGTACAGGGACATTGAAAATGCCTTGTTCAACATTCTGTGTTTCCGTTTCCCATTCGCGCTGGACATGTGCGGCTAATGTCGAATACTTCCGGCGAAACGTCGTCTGTCTGACGAAAATGGACCTGTCCGATGCATCTTTCGCTCGTTAAGCCTGTTAACTGTCATGTTTCGACGTAAACGAGTTCTTATTATTCCTGTGTCTGCCGCTGTGATTATTGCACTATGTGGCTGGCGCATGATGAATCCACATGGGTTGTCGCTCGCCCTTAGCCAACAGCCTGAGATGCGCCAGGCGGCGCCGGTATTTCAGCTGTACGACCAGGAGTCCACGATTGTAAATCTGCAGGCTTATCTGCACCGGCACAGAATTGTGATCGTTTTTTTTGACGGTCAAACCGGGCCTGAGGCGAATGAGACTCTGGTGACACTGCGCGAGTATTACCAGGCGCTGCGGGCTGAAAATATCATTGTCCTGGGCGTGTCGACCGCCTTGCCTCAGGAAAATCGCAACAATTCCAGCCAGCCGTTTCCGTTTCCCGTTCTGTCTGACCCTGCAGCCTCAGCTGCGGAATCGGCGCACCGAAATTGGGGATGCTTCATCGAACCGCCGTCGCTGGACAAGCCTCCCCGAACCCGGCCTGGTGTGTTTCTTGTCGATCGAGCCGGCCTTGTTGCGTGGCAGGGGCAGTTTCCACGTCCGGAGTCGAATACCTCGTCTCTTGTGGCCCGACTGCTGGGCAGCGAGTGAAGATGCAACGATTGACAGTCGATCAGTCCAGTGCCTTGAGGTACTTCACTCCATAATCGCGAGGCAGCGGGGTGACGGAATTGGCGGCCGCCCATGTATCCCATTGAGCTGCAAGCCGCCGGACGAGTTTCGGATGTGTTGATGCCAGATTCGCCAACTCCGTACGGTCCCGCTGTATATCGTACAGTTCCCAGTCCTGTTGTTTGAGTGCCACGAGCTTCCATCGGTCCTGAAGAATCGCACGGTTCGATTCGTGCTCGAAGTACAGGGTACGTACCTGCGGTGCTGCGCCGCGCATCATCGGGACCAGACTTGTTCCGGGTAGCTTGATCTTTCCGGAATAGGTCGTTCCTGCAAGTTCGTTAATAGTGGGCATCAGGTCAATGATATGGGTGGGGCGATGGTCGATTTCGCCCTTGCGTTTTAGCCCGTCGGGCCAGTGAATGACGCATGGTGAAGCGACACCACCTTCGTGCGTGTAATGTTTGTACAGGCGCCACGGCGTGTTGCTGGCGTTAGCCCAGCCGGAACCGGCACTGTGATAGGTACCGGGGCCCCCCATTTGTTCCAACTGTGTGCCACGGTGCAGAATATTGTTGGGGCTGGATCTGATGTCGAAGCCGTGCGGATCCCATTCCGCACAGGCTCCGTTGTCAGACATGAACATGATGATCGTGCGGTCCAGCTCGCTGGAGGTTTTCAGATTCGCGACCAGTCGGCCGACGTTCTGGTCAATGCGGTCAATCATGGCGGCGTAAATCGCCATACGTCGTGCCAGATCTGTGCGGCGGTCCGCAGGCAGGGAATCCCAGGCGGGATTCAATCCCGTGTTTTCTTCACCGTAGTCCCGATAAAGAGATCGGGGTGTCAGCTTGGTGTGAGACGGAATAATCTTCAGCTGTTTCATTCGGCCCAGTCGCCGCTCTCGAGCAACGTCCCAGCCGGACTGATACTTATCGGCGTATCGAGCGATGTCTTCTGCGGGGGCATGCAGTGGGAAGTGTGGAGCGTGATAGGCCAGGTAGACGAACCACGGTTGGCTGGGAGTCTGTCGGGCTATGTCCAGAAATCGGACGGCATGATCCGTTACGGCATCTGTGCCGTAGAACTTTCCGTTCTGATATTGAAGTTTTGAACGCCCGGCGGGCAGTCGCATGTAATGTTCCGGATCCCAGAATGTCTGAGCACTTACCAGAGTTCCGTAAAACTCTTCGAAGCCGTGCTGCGTTGGATCGGGCGTGCCGAGATGCCATTTGCCGGAAATAAAGGCACGATAACCGGCCGGAGCAAGAGACTCAGCAATGGTTGGAGCCTCAGGGCTGACTCTCCCACGGTAGCCAGGCTGCCCCAGATCAGCAACTTTGTGACCCACGCCAACTCGGTGCGGGTAGTGTCCGGTCAGAATGCTGGTGCGTGAAGGGCAACAGCGGCCCGTATTGTAGAAACGCGTCAGACGCAGCCCGTTTGTGGCCAGGCGATCAATGTTGGGTGTCTGGATTTCGCCTCCGTAACAGCCAAGGTCGCTGTAACCCAGGTCGTCCGCGACAATCATCAGCACGTTGGGAGGCTTCGCCGCTTCGAGTGGGGTGGCGTCATTTCCCAGGGTCCGGAGTGTGAGTATGGCGATGCAGGAAAGGAAGTTCCTGTTCATATCGGAATCTGTTTCGTTAAGTCAGCTGTCGCAGGACCGGTGAACCTCGGCCAGCGACATTTGAACATCTGTATCAGGATCAACGTTATTGCTGCTGGACGTTTTGCCCCAATGAAAGACTCGTTCGAACCACGGCAGCCATCGCTCGTTGCTGACCATTTGCAGAAAGTAAACCTCATGGTCTTTTTCCTTCATTCCCATTTCCCAAAGCAGTTCATCGTGCTTTGATATTCCCAGCGAGCGAAAGTGCTGAATCATAACGAAATACTGGCAGACATTACCGCTCTCCAGTTTACCGGCAAAGAAATAGGGCATGAATCTGCCAATCACATGACAGGCTGCCCCAATCAGTTTGCCAATGACGAAGTGTTTGATTTCCAGCCAGTGTGAGACAGGAATTCTGTATTCCTCCATGATCGCCAGGATGTGGCGACGGTGATCCCACTCGTCACGTTCGATCGACCGAACGTGCTCTCGTTCCGATTCATTCCTCAACGACCTGGCGTGACCGACATAGGCGATGGCGGCGGCGCGTTCTGCTGAGTAGGCAAGCTGCAAAGACGACATGAGATCGGGATGATCCAGTGACATAGTCTGTCGCTCCTGATGAAGTATTTTGGGCTGGCAGCACGGAACCGTTCGGACTTTTTATTTTACCATGAACCGCAGAGGCCTGGCAGAATTCACATCGGCATTTCCGGATCAATTCTGCGACGTTTGCCGTGCCCTGCCATGATTTCGTGACAGTGAATCGCAAATTGGACAACGCTGCTTCTGTCAACGGATTCCTAGCTGAGCAAAGATATGTCGCATCGAACGACAAGGGGGCCTGAGGACGATTTCCTGCCGTTACTTGCAGTTTAGACGGCCCGACAATGCCAACACCAGAAGTGGCTTCACAACCATAAGATGCAGGCACGAAGTGTGAGCGAGTGCATATCACGGGCGGGGTAACCAGAATGGCAGCTCATGTGCTGGCACTGCATACTGGTATTGAAACCACTTACAACTGTTTTCTGCATTGTAGACACCAGTACGGCACAAGGGGAGGACTCTGCAATTAGCCTCCTGTAGCTTCTGGATTGCCGCCCGTCAGACAATTAGACTGAATGCGAAGGCCGCTCGGTCCTCTATAGTCTCCATTACTCATAGAAGGTAACGACGTCGATGATGATACAATTTTCAGGCAACTTGTCCTGCAGGCCTCGTTTGCTGGTGGCCGTGACGCTGCTGGCCATGGCTGGCAGTGCAACAGCTGACATTCAGCTGCCCAATATCTTTAGCGACTCTATGGTACTGCAGCGAGACCGGGAGAACCGTGTCTGGGGACATGCAGATGCGGGAGAAAATGTGACCGTGACCATCGGGGACCAGTTTCACAGGGCCGTCGCGGATGATGCCGGCAACTGGCACGTCATGCTGTCGCCTCTGTCCCCGGGGGATCCGTTGACGATGACGGTCAAGGGAAACAATGAGGTTGAATTTGAAGATGTATTGGTGGGTGAAGTCTGGATATGTTCCGGCCAGTCAAATATGGCGATGACCGTCAACAACAGTAACGATGCTGATCTGGAACGAGCTGCGGCAGAGTTCCCTCAGATTCGCATGATTAACTTCCCGCGTATGGGGACTCAGGAACCGGTCTGGAGCCACAAAGGTTCATCATGGATGGTGTGTTCACCGGAGACGGTGGGGCAGTTCTCTGCCGTCGGCTACTTCTTCGGACGACAGCTTTACCAGACGATCGACGTTCCCATTGGTCTGATCAACAATGCATGGGGCGGGTCTGCATGTGAAGCGTGGATCAATCGTGATCTTCTGACAGCTGATCCGGCGTATCAGCCAATGCTGGAACGCTGGAATGCCATGCAGAACAGCTACGCTGCACTGAAAGCCAAGTCTTCTCTTAATGACGCCGAAAAGAAACAGCTTGCCGGTCTTCAAAGACAGCTGAGCGGTAATCACAATCCATCAAATATCTACAACGGGGTGCTGAAGTCACACCTGGGCTACGGAATTCGTGGAGCAATCTGGTACCAGGGAGAGTCGAACGCGAGTCGCGCCTACCAGTACCGAGATCTTTTTCCGTTGATGATTTCCAGTTGGCGGGACGAGTGGGGGCAAGGCGACTTTCCGTTTTACTGGGTGCAGTTGGCCGATTTCCGAAACGAATCCGAGGACCCGGGCGAGAGCAGCTGGGCTGAGCTGCGGGAAGCTCAGACGATGACGATGGACAAACTGGACAACACGGGCGAAGCGGTGATCATTGACACCGGAGAAGGCTACGACATTCATCCCAAAGACAAGCAGACTGTTGGTCGTCGATTGGCTCGCTGGGCGCTTGCGAAGCAGTATGGGGTCAACATTCCGTGTCAGAGTCCCCGATACAGGTCAATGGAAGTGTCAGGGAACAGTATCACGCTGACGTTCGATCATGTGCATAATGGCTGGCGGCCGTTTGATGTGCGTGAGGCCCGTGGATTTGCTATCGCGGGTGGCGATCAGAAGTTCGTCTGGGCAGACGCGAAGCTTCTGAAAGATGGACGCCTGCAGGTGTCCAGCACTGAGGTCGCGGCTCCCGTTGCCGTGCGCTACGGGTGGGCAGAAAACCCCGTGCTGAACATGTTCAACAATTCCGGATTGCCGCTGACGCCGTTTCGTACGGACGAATGGCCTGGTCTGACTGTCGACGCCAAATAGAAGGTTGATGTGACGGCCGGGACAACGCCGGACGTTGTTCCGGCGCGTTTGTTGAACGCGTGTGCGGACAACTCCGTGGCGGGAACCGCAATGCGGGGATCGGGTGGCTGTGTCTCTGCTAATTCGACCATCGACGAATCCGGCCGGTTTGTGCAGCTTGCAACCTACAGCAGTTCGCGAATTGGTTCGCGGTGGTCCACGAGGTACTGCGGTCGCCCCGAGGAGTCCGTGATCGTGGTTTTTCTTACGTCTATTCCCAGGTTGTGATAGACTGTCGCGAAGACCTCCTGCAAATGAACAGGCCGGTCAACCACACGCTCGGCATTTCGATTCGAAGCGCCGATGACCTGGCCCATTGTCATTCCCCCTCCGGCGATGAAGCACATAGCAACTTCCAGCCAGTGGTCGCGTCCGCCTTTGTTGCCGTTGACGCGCGGCGTGCGAGCGAACTCACCCCACATGACAACAGTTACGTCCTTGTCCATTCCTCGGTTGTGCAGGTCCTGCAGCAGCGCGCTCATGGCGATGTCAAGCTTTGGCAACTGGCCTTTCAGATGACCGAAGTTGTTGCTGTGGGTGTCCCAACTGCCCCAGTTGAAATTCACGGCACGAACGCCGGCTTCCACCAGACGGCGAGCCGTCAGGAACATCTTTCCGTCCTTGCCGTATCGTTCTCGCAGGCGTGGGTCTTCTTTGTCCAGATCGAGCGCATCTGCAACTCGACCTGAAGTGACGACATCAACGGCCTGCTGTGTGTAGGAATCCAGAGCCGTCATCTGACCGCTCTGGTCCACGTCCCGACACAGATTGTCGACTCCCTGCAGCAGTTCGGTCCGCGAACGCAGACGATCAGCGGTCACGGCAGCATTCAGCCTCAGTTCTCCGCCTTTCGGACGGTACGGCTGGAAGACGGAGCCAAGGTATCCAACATAGCTGCCGTTATATCCAACAAATGGTGGCGCTCCTGTTCCGGTACTACCCTGCAGTCGGGACACGACACTGCCAACGGAAGGGCGGCCGCCGGAACCCTGCAGATTGCTTCTGGGGTACCCGGTCTGCGTGGGGTAATCACTGTGGTCCGAAATCGAGCCGGTCAGGGACCGAATGAGAGCGTACCTGTCAGCAGACTGGGCGAGCATCGGGAAGTGCTCACAGATGTCCATGCCGGGAATGTTTGTCGTGACAGGATTGAATTCGCCGCGAAATTCGCGCGCAGCGTCAGGCTTCAGATCAAACGTATCAATGTGAGAGGGGCCACCAGCAAGGTGGATGTTTATGACCGCTTTGTGCGACGATGTGTTCTGAGCGGCCTCTGCGCGAAGCAGATCGGCTAAGGTGAGTCCGCCCACCCCCAGCGCTCCGACTTGCAGGAAATTTCGGCGTGTGCTGCCACCCCGTATGGGGGCCTTTTGTGAGTTTGACATGATCGAGAACATACCGCGGCTCCTGGCTGGGTTGGTATAGACACGTCACTGGCCAGGTTTTATACGATCTGCAGCCTGATGGCTCAAGAGTTCCCGGTGATTCGGTTGTTCAGGTTCGAATGAGATGGGTCCGGCCGCAGGAAAATCCTGATCGCGACATCATGCATTTCCTGAAAAAAGAAACGTTGCACAACGAAACGGCAGGAAGCCGAACTGGTTTGCAGTTAATGTGCCAGGCACTGTAACACACAGACGCACCGGCCCTGCCGGCATACCATTCACAAGACAGACGATATAATGATTTGTACTTCTATTGGCCGCTGCATCCTGCTGATGATCGTTGCGGCGACCAGCGGGACCTTGCCTGCGCATGCTGTTGAGGATTCTCCCGCGGACTTTCCGGGTGACGTTTCCGAATGGAACGGCTTTGTTCAGTTCGACTTCCGGCTGGATAATCTGGCCTGTCGCGTCGTCCGTCCTGAGCAGGCAGCGCGAGGCAACCCCTGGATCTGGCGCGCCCGATTCTGGGGCCATGAACCGCAAACGGAAATAGCGTTACTCAGGAAAGGCTTTCATGTTGCCTACTGCGACGTCGCCAGTCTATGGGGGAACGCCGAAGCCATTGAACGCTGGGATCGGCTGTACAAGTACCTGACCAGTCAACATGGGCTGTCTCCCAGGCCGGCTTTGTTGGGCATGAGTCGTGGAGGTTTAATTATCTATCACTGGGCTATTCTGCATCCCACCCAGGTTTCGTGTATCTATGCGGATGCTCCTGCTCTGGGGCTGCGCCCGTATGTACGAGACCTTGAGGCTGGTGATGCCGATCTGGACAGGCTGACGGGCTGGATGAACGCCCACGGATTGACGCTGCAGGCCGCAAAGCAATACACGCAGGACACGCTGGATCGTCTGGGACCGCTGGCAGCCGAGGGGGTGCCCGTGATTCACGTTTGTGGTGATGCGGACGAGAGTGTGCCCTTCGAAGCTCATACTGGCGAATTCGCGCGGCGCTATCGGCAGCTCGGAGGCTCCGTCAGGGTGATCGTGAAGAAGGGTGGCGCTCACCATCCGCACAGCCTGAAGGACCCGACTGCGATTGTCGATTTCATCGTGACGCATCAGAACCGCAACAACGTGTCCGAGTAGTAGATCGTGTGTGCGAATCACATTCCCCGTTTCAGCGGGCAGAATCAGAAGGCCCGAGCAGCGCGCGTCCGGGGCGAGCGTTTGTATGTTTTCCGTCCTCCAGCACAACTTTTCCGTTAACAATGACACCCTTGATGCCAATCGGATACTGGAATGGATCAGTATACAGCGAACGGTCTTTGATGGTGGCTGCGTCAAAAACAGTCACATCCGCGAAGTGGCCGGCCTTCAGGAGACCGCGTTCGTGCAGGCCCACTTTGGCTGCGTTGAGTGAGGTAATTTTCCGGACCGCGTCTTCAAGCTTCAGCAGCCCGGTCTCTCGTACGTAAACGCCCAGTATGCGTGGAAACGTTCCGAAGTTTCGCGGGTGTGGATTGCCGCGTCTGAGAATACCCTCGGTCGCGTACGCAGATCCGTCCGAGCCGACCGAACACCACGGTTGAGACAGTGCCAGATTCATGTCTTTTTCTGTGTGGTGCGCAAAGACTGTGCTGACCGAACCGTTCTGTTCGATCAGGAGGTCCATGAGTTCGTCGATCCGATCCGCGTCCGGATTATCGTTAGTCCGCATTGCCATGACTCGGTCCATTGTCAGCCCTTTGAAGCTGTTGTTGGCGCTGACAAGCATTCGGCTCCAGTCAGAGCCGACGGCCGTGTAATGGTTATACCATTCCGGTACGCCATTGATGATGTCATGTTTAATGCGTTTTCGTTCCTGCAAAGATTGTAACCGGCGGAGCAGTTCCGTTGTGCCGCCTTCATGCGCCCAAGGTGGAATGATACTCACGAGATTGTTGTTACCACGTGTGTATGGGTAGACGTTGGCCTGTATGTTCAGGCCTTCACCACGTGCGTCCTGAATCAGCTGGACGACTTCGTTCATTCGTCCCCAGAACTGCTGGTCGGCAATTTTTAAATGGATAATGTCGACGGGGACTCCGCTGCGACGACCGATTTCAATGGCTTCACGAACAGATTTGAAGACCTCCGTACCTTCGTTGCGGATGTGTGTTGAATAGATCCCGTGATGACGAGCAACCACTCTGCACAGACGAACAACGTCGTTGGTTGTCGCCAACGAACCCGGGGGCATCATCAGCTGACTGGACAGACCGAGGGCTCCATCTGCCATGGCCTGATCGACAAGAGCACACATCCGCTGCAGCTGGGCCTCTGTCGGCCGGTCAAACGACTTGCCCATGACAGATTCCCAGACGTTGCCAATGCCGACATACGAGGCAATGTTTGTTGACGTTTTGGCACGCTCAATAGCGGAGAAATAGTCGCTCAGCCGTCGCAACTCCAACTTGTCTCCGTCAACCGTGACTTTGCGCGGCGCCAGCCGATTGACGAAGGGACCCGGCGATCGGCCTTCACCCAGAATCTCTGTCGTCACTCCCTGACGGATCTTGCTCTGTGCGTTGCCGTCTTCGAGCAGCAGAAAATCGGAATGCGAGTGAATGTCAATAAATCCCGGAGCGACGACATAGCCTGTCGCATCGATTGTATGAGTCGCAGTCGCGTTGCTCAAAGCACCAATCGACACGATTCGGTCGCCCCTGATCGCCACACTGCCGTGATACCAGGGATTTCCGGTTCCGTCTACAATTTGGCCGCCATGAATCAACAGGTCATACGCTGCATCTTCAGCGATTGACCTGGACCACATGTTCGACATGACACCCAGCAGACCAATGACAGCGAACAATCGCATGACATCTACCTTTTTATGAACAGCAGTTTCACTTTATGCAGGGCTTCTGCAGAGGTCTCAGCATCATAATCCACTGTGCTCACAAACAGCTGCAACGCTGCCGCAAACACTTCATCCAGATCATACACCACCCGCAGCCGGTTTCCGACCGGTCGCCCTGCCACAGCTGTGTGCGCACAGGGCCATTATGCCGCATACGTGGCCAGGTTTCCCGTAAGACAGACAGAATTCGACACCACCGGCTGCAGCGGGCGTCAAGCCCGGTGCGCCGACCAGGATCCAGCGTCGCCGTCTTTCTCTGGGGCAGGAAGGCAGAGGATTGTGCGGCGGCATCTGATTGGCGAACACCAACTGCCGCAGCCGGCTGCGTTCAGGAGCACCAAGGATTACAACTTCCCCGTTCTTACTGTCACGGCGCACTCGCTGCGGAATCGCAAGGTTCAGTTCGCCCTCCTGTATTTTAGTACGATGACAGGCGACGCAATGCTGCCTGACCTGCGGCGTTATTTCGGATTGAAAGCGGACTGTCACCGAAGTATGTCTAATGCACAGCCCAAACCCATCGTTACTTGATCTGTGACGTGTTGTCAGGCTCCACTTCAGCGTGTCGTTTGGTGACTAGGCCGTTTTTGTTTGATGTCAGGAGGATTCAGACACAAGGAACTTCGCAACAACGTCCTCGTCAAGGGTCACTCCCAGCCCTGGTCCATCCGGGACCGCGATAAAGCCGTTCTCTGCCTGCACACGTTCGTGGCACAGTTCGTTGCGAATGGGAGAATCTTCAACACAATCTTCGAACAGAAAGGCATCTCGGCACGTGCTTAACCAGTGCAGACTGGCGGCCGCCGTGATTGGTGAGGTGTAAAAGTGGTTGCAGGGACGAGCTCCGATTTCCTCAATTCGAGCACGTAGATAGCTGGCTTCCGTGAAACCGTTTCGAGACAGATCGACCTGGTATACGTCGAGGGCGTGACGATCGATGAGCGGACGGAAGGCTTCACGTCCGCATTCACCTTCCCCCGACGCGATCGGGACGGGGGAACGGTCCCGCAGCCATACGTAGCCATCAATATTGTCTTCGCGAAGCGGTTCTTCCAGCCACTCAATTCCAAAATCCGCGAATGAGTGGGCTCGTCGTAACGCAGTTCGCGTGTCCCAGACACAGCCTGCATCGATTAGCAGCGTGGCGTCACCAACTCCCTCACGAGCACCACGCACCAGATCGATGTCGACGGATTCACTTTCGCCCATCGGTTCCCAGCCGAATTTGACAGCCTGGTAGCCGGCATCGATCCATTTTCGTCCGATATCAGCGGTTGTGGCGCCGTCATCGCCAAACAGAATCGACGCGTAGGCTTTGATGGATTCGTGTTGTTTTCCACCCAGCAGGCGATGAACTGGTTCATTAAAGTGTTTTCCTTTGATGTCCCAGAGGGCGAGATCAACGGCCGCCATCGCGGCGATAGTCACTGAGGTTCGTCCGAAGTACATTGTGCGGCGGTACATGTTCTGCCAGATTCGTTCTGTCTCGAGCGGGTTTTTACCTACCAGGATTTCCCGGAGACCGCAGGCAATATTGTGACTGAATGGCGCGTCAAATATTGACTGGATAACTTCAGGAGAAGCATCGGCTTCTCCAATGCCTTCCAGCCCGGTATCGGTGCGTACTCGGACGATGCATGCGTCCTGACTGCTGGCTGTCTTGGCTTCCACCGCGGGAACTCGCAGTACCTGGCAGATGACTTCTGTGATCCTCATGTTTTCATTCCTGTTCTGGTGACGAGGTTAAACATTTCTTTGTTGAGGGACCGGATCTGGCTGACGCAGGAAAGTGTCTCAGCATTTCTCACGACAGTCCAGACGGTGAATCGTCGCAGCCCGCATGGCGTCCCAGTCGATGCTGTGACCAAGTCCGGGGCCCTTCGGGGCGTAGACATAACCGTCTGCTCCTGTACGAATGCTCTGATGCATGCCGTATTCGTAGGGTTCGTAGGGCACAGGTTGTTCGTACCATGAGCAAAGTCCGGTTCCCAGCATCAGATGCAGATTTGCGGACGATATCAGAGTGTTGCCCCACGACATGATCTCGCATTTCATGCCGGCAGCCCTGACCAGAGCCATGTACTTCTGTGCCGGTGTGAATCCACCACACACCGTGACATCCGTGCGGGCTCGGGACCAGCAGTTCGAATGCAGAGCGTGTTCGAAGGCTGGCAGGTCCTGTATCCAGTTGCCCGAGGCAACGATCGGAATGTTGACACGTTTCGTGAGTCTTCGGTAACCGGGAAGGTCATAGTCCATCAGCGGAGCTTCGAACCATTCGAAGCCCAGGTCCTGCAGTTCCAGGGCCATCTCCAGAGCGTCCTGCCATTCGTAATTGTTTTCCACGTCCAGCATGAAGGCCACGTCCTGACTCGGGAAAGCCTGGCGAACGGCCCGTACCAGTTGGCGGTCTTTTTCCGGCAGGCACCAGGAATGAAACTTGACGGCACGAAAACCCGCGTCGATCATCTGCTCAACAAACTCCAGGTACGTCGGGATGTCGTTGAACAGTGGTGTGCTGGCATACGAGCGAATACGATCGGTTGCCCCGCCCAGCAACTGGTACACCGGCAAACCGGCACAGGCGCCATACAGGTCCCACAATGCGATGTCGATGGCCGCCAATGCGCCCGGCGACAGCGGAAATACCCGCGACCATAATGCTTTCCAGATCGATTCGCGATTCAAGGGGTCCCTGCCGATCAGTACCGGGAGCATATGCCGCAGAGTTTCTGCCGTGTACCGATCGAATGCATAGGATGTGTAGTTTGATACGCCACCGACCCCCTGAACGTCATTGTCCGTATAGATTCTGACCAGCGTATTAGTCATGAACTGCTCAGGCAGATCGTGCGACCATGTGAATCGTTGTACATCTGGTGCGACGGCCAAAACTTCAACACGATCGATCTTCATAATCATGACTTTCAAAGGCGGGCCAGTCGGGGCACTACCGCTATGCGACAGCAGCGCAGAATACTGTTAGACTGAATCCCGCACGAACGGGTCAGCGGGCCTGACAACGCAGCGAAGGCAGACAGGATAACAATCCCCCATGTGGTCTCAACGTATGTCGCAGTCCGCATCGGTTTTAGGATGAGGATTCTGACTGCTGTGCCCCGAAACGCCCTGACGCAACCGAGAACTGTTTGTGGCGGAAGTTGTAAGAGTTTGAGAGAGCGTTCGGACTGCCTGTCAACACCGGAGGCAACATGAATCTGATCGACTGGTTGATTGTCATCCTGCTGAATGGCTCAATCATCGTCTACGGGATCCGACTGAGTCGCGGAGTTAAGTCCAGTGCCGACTGGTTTCTGGCCGGCAGATCTCTGCCGTGGTGGCTTGTCGGTATTTCGATGTATGCAACCGCCATCGATGCCAGCGATCTGGTGGCGGATTCGGGCGGGACATATAGGTTGGGGCTCAGCTATTTTGTCACCAACTGGGTTGGCATTGTCGGTGGCTGGTTGTTGGGGGCGTTCGTGATTTATCCGTCAATTTATCGCGCGGGTATGTACACGAATGCGGAGTACCTTGAGGCGCGGTTTAGTCCGTCAGTGCGTGTGTTGTGTGCGTTGATTCAGGTTCAGTACCGAACTCTGGTCCTGGCGATCATCGCCACGACGCTGTATCTGACACTTTCCATCGTATGCGACTGGGGCACAGAGGCCTGGTGGGCAGTGGCGGCGATTGCGGCGCTGGCTACGGTGTACACAGCCCTGGGCGGTCTGAAATCTGTGGCTGTGACCGATTCGCTGCAGTTTGGTGTCATGACCGTTGCGGGGCTGATTATCTGGAGCCTGGTCTGGAATGAAACCGGCGGATGGGACGGCATTCGCCAGCGACTGCAGGACCATCAGAGCGGCCTTGCGGATGAACTTCTGCAGGTGCAGTATGATAACGTGCAGCTGCAGGATGTCCGTGACACCGATCGCGCAGCGATTGAACGTCATCTGATCACCGGTGGTACATATGACGCTTCCACCGGAATGATCACTCGTCGTACTCCGGGCTGGCTGGTTGCCCTTGCGTTCATCATTGTCGGAGTGGCCTATTCGATCGTGAATCACACTCAGACCATGAGGATGTTTGCTTCCAGAAGCGAATGGGATATGAAAATGTCTGTCTGGGTGGCGGCTGCAGCAATGCTGTTGATGTCGTTTTTTAACCTTTCGATGGGAGTCATGGGACGAGCCCTGTTCCCGGATGTCGGCGACTTACCACATGGAGCGGCGGATTCTGTGTACCCGCATCTGGTGAATCAGTTCTCCATCACCGGACTGAAGGGAATCGTAGTGGCAGGAGTGCTGGCGGCGTCGTTTTCGACATTTGATTCCATTGGTTCCACTCTTTCCGCGTTGCTCACCCGAGACGTTTACGCTCGTCTGTTCGTCCGTAGTCGCGGCGATAAACACTACATGCGCGTTGGACAACTGTTTACACCGCTGATCATCGCCGGCTCTTTTCTGTATGTACCCTTCATGAAGGGCGGCATGCTGCTGTTCTATCTGGATCTGACGAGTACGTTCGTCATACCACTGCTGACACTGTTTCTGATGGGAGCTCTGACGCGAGTCCATAGTTGTACGGGACTGATTGGTCTTCTGGCCGGGGCCGGCTATGGAGTCATGCGACTGCTGGCCGCACCAGTCGCGGAATGGCACGGCATTCAGATTCTGCCGGCGGCTATGACCAATTCGTTCGCCGCGTACGTATTCAGCATTCTGGTGACGGCGGGCACCATGGTGGTGGCGTCACTGTTCCTCGGCTGGGCGCCCAAAGGCAATCTTTCACACGTTGAGCAGCCCGGTTGGTTGCGCACCAGCCAACTGGCACTCCGGCAGCTGGAAGTCGAAGATGATCAAACGGCGGCCTCAGATGGCGCGCCGCTGCTGCTGGCGATTATCTCAGTCGCTATTGGTTGCTGGCTAAGTTTCGTGGTGTTTTGGTAGCCGCAGCGATCAGTTTCGTATACCAATTTGCGTTCGGTCGCAATCTGATTTGGCGGAAGCAGAGCCATCACTGGCGCCGCAGGCTGACATACGTTAAGACCAGCACACATGAATTTTGCCCGCAATTACGGAATCACAAAATGTGGTCCTCTCGGCTGTTCTGGAAACTCTTTGTCTGATACACGTTGTTGAATCTGACAGCAACGGTGACCTTTGTGGTTATCGTGTCAGGCTGGCAGCAGGATCAGGTTATAGAGCAGATTCGGCAGCGGCTGCGCGATTCTGTGGCACTGGTTCGAAGTGATGTGGGGGACGTGCTTTCGTCCGGGCGGACCGACCGACTTCAGATGCATATACGTACACCTGGAAAAGAGATCGATACTCGAATCGCGCTGGTCACGCTGACTGGTCAGGTACTGGCTGATTCAACAAAACATGATCTCTCTGCCGTAGCAGGAATGGAGAACCATAAAGACCTTCTTGAACTGGCGCAGGCAGCTGCACTGGGCGACGGGACATCCGAACGTATTAGTCCGACCATCGGAGAGCCAATGCTTTACGTGGCGCTGCGGGTTGACCGGAACGGCGTCCCCGACGGATTCGTCAGAACCGCTCTGCCGATGACGGCGGTATGGACACAGGTTGCGGTCCTTCAGCGTCTGATCTGGCTCGTGACAGATCTGGGCAGCCTTGGAGTCGTCGCGTTGACGTATTTCGTCGCGGCTCGGATTGCCCGGAAAAAAGAATTTACGACCTGCTGCCACTTCCCGTCTAACGCGGTCAGATCTGTAAATTCTAAGATGAAAGCTCATGTGGTCGTAGTTCCGTGACCACGGCCTGCTGATCCTCGCTCTCCAGCTTGCCGAGAGTGCCTCTGCCACTTTCCCGCGAAACAGCTCTGCACTGGCAACCAACAGCGACCGCCAAGAATGCGCCTGTGCCGAGCTGCCCTTCTGATGGGGGGGGGCGCGTCACCGCTGATCCGCGAACTGAGAGCCCTGCGAATAGCCAGTGGTCTGGTGACGAGTGGCACTTTGACATGTTCGTCAATATCCTTGGCGACGTCCTCGTGTTTGATTCGACGATTGACGTACGTATTCGTTTCATTCGCAAGAAACCCGGCAACAGTGCCGGACTGATCGAAACCGTACGGAGCATCGGATATCGCTTGCGCGATCCCGGCAATGCCGAGGCCTGAACGGGCGGGCGGAGTGGCGATTCGAACGATGCGCGGTAGGGCGTTGGCTGTGCCTGGTCCATTGTTGCTATGGCGCTCGGTTCCCGAATCAGTCGGTACGTCGTCCCCGTTCATGTCAGGATGTCATGCACCACACGGCCGTGTACGTCGGTTAAACGAAAATCCCGTCCGGCATGACGATAGGTCAGACGTTCGTGGTCAATTCCGAGCTGGTGCAGAATTGTGGCCTGCAGGTCATGGACATTTACCTCGTCCTGTGCCACGCGATCGCCCAGATCGTCGCTGCTGCCGTGAACAATACCACCCTTGATGCCGGCGCCGGCGAGCCATGAACTGTAAACTCGTGAATGATGTCCTCGACCGTCTGTACCAGGCGACTGGACGAATGGTCCACGTCCGAATTCTGTTGTAAACACAATCAGCGTGTCGTCCAGCATTCCCCGAGACTTCAAATCCTTGATGAGGGCCGCCACCGGCTGATCGACGTTCCGGGCCAGACGGTCGTACTTCGTGAGTTCCGCATGTGCATCCCAATTGCGGTCGACACCGCTGTCGCCATCAATCAGTTCCACGAAGCGAACGCCTCGTTCCGCCATCCGCCGCGCCACAAGGCACTGCCAGGCGAAGCCGGATGTGTCACCGGGCTCCAGTCCGTACAGTTTCATGGTTGATTTCGATTCCTGATGCAGGTCGAACACCTCCGGTGCGGCCAACTGCATGCCCGCCGCTGTTTCAAACGATTTTATGCGAGCCGTCAGTTGTGAATCACCGCCGCGGTCCTTCAGGTGCTGCTGATTAAAGTAGTCCAGCATCTCCAGTTCCGTGCGCTGCAGTCCACTGGTTCTTGCCCGCCGCCGCATGTTTGCGATCGGTTCCGGGCCGGGAATGACGCGGGTTCCCTGATGAACGGCGGGCAAAAAATCCGAACCCCACACCTGCCCGCCCGCGTACGGCAGTCCAGGCGAAACAACCATAAATGCAGGAAGGTTGCCGTTCTCTGTGCCCAGTCCATAGCTCACCCAGGAACCGATGCTGGGACGATTAAATGTCGCAGACCCTGTATGGATGCCGATCGTGGCGCCAAAGTGATCACCGTTGATGTTGGTCATCGAACGAATCACACAGATGTCATCGATCATGCTGCCGATGTGAGGAAACAGATCGCTGACTTCAATACCACTTTGACCGTATGGTCGATATTTCCAGCCACTGCCTTTGTAAAACGACCCCGGCCTGTATTCAGTGTCGTGGCGAGCGTTCAGGACCGGACGAGGATCGAACGTATCCACGTGAGAGACACCTCCGGTCATGAACAGAAAAATCACGCGTTTTGCTCTGGGCGCAAAATGAGTCCGATCCCCTGGCTGAGCGCTAAGCCGCCGCGTTTGTCCGTTGTCGGCCATTAGCTCAGCGAGCAGTCCGGGCAACAGCATGCCGCCTCCGGCCAGCGAGCGAATCATTCGTCTGCGTGTTGGTGGCATGGTTATTAGTCTACAAAATTGAATTCGTTACTGCACAGCATCGCTCGAATCAGGCTGGTCCACGCTGCATGAACCTTGCCGTGGCCTTCCTCAGACAGTTGTCCTGCAACTTGCTTAAGATGTGATGAGGCGGCCTGCAGCTCTTCCGTCCTTGGCTGCCGCCCGTAAATTGTCTGCCACGCCCATGTTACACGCGAATCATGAGATTCGGCGATGTCGATCACGCGTTTTGCGATGCTCTGTGACTGACCATCTATAAAAGATGAGTTCATGAAATACAGCGATTGCAGGCTCGTTGTTGTCGGACGCCGCGTGTCAAAATGCAGATTTCCATCGGGCCCGTCGAACATATCCAGATATCGGTTCTTGCGAATTCGTTGGCGAAACAGATAGATGGTCCTCCGACTGGACGCAAAATCGCCGATGTAGGGTTCATGCTGTCGAAAGAAATACGTCAGGCGATGCGGCACGGGATGACGGCCCCCCGGCGACCGATCCAGTTGATCACTGAAGAGCAGAACCGAATCTCGCAGCTGTTCTGCATCCAGACGCTGCCGATTGCCCCGCCACAGGAAGACATTGTCCGGATCAATGGCGGCACTGGCGGGTACGAAGTTGCTGGCCAGTCGATATGTTCTGGAAGTGATGATCAGGCGGTGTAACTGTTTGATGGACCAGTCGTTGTCGACAAGATAGCCGGCCAGGAAATCCAGCAACGCCGGATGCGAGGGTTTCGTTCCACGAACACCAAAGTCGCTGGGCGTCGCTACCAGACCGCGACCGAAATGATGGTGCCAGATGCGATTGACTATCACCCGAGCTGTCAGTGGATTCTGAGAACCGGTGATCCATTCTGCGAGCTGCAGCCGACCACTTCCAGTGACGTCATCCGGCAGGACCTGCCCTCCAAGAATCTGCAGGAATCCGCGTCTGACCAGTATTCCTTTGGTATGGGGCTCACCCTGCTGCTGGATGTGCGCGTCATCGCTGTCACCCTCAGCTGCGGCGAAAGCAATGTCCGGATCTGGAAACGTTGTGGCTACCTGCCTGATCTGTTCGCGCAGATCCAGGACTTCCTGCCACGCTACATCTCGGTTGTAGCCCGGCCTGTTGATCGGCTTGCGCTGGAAGTCTCGGTAGCGTTCGAAGGCAGCGCGTTCTTTTTTGTGCAGGGGGACCAGTTTCTTCCGATAAGAAGCGAGTAGCTGGTCAGATGCCTGTTTGCCTATCCGGTAGACGAAGTCGCTGCGATATGGTTTGTGTTCGGCGCCCGCATGTGGATAGACAGTACTGTCAAATATGCCATACAAGGCGTAGTAGTCGGCGGCCGGAATCGGGTCAAACTTGTGGTCGTGACAGCGAGCGCAGCCGATCGACAGTCCGAGGAAGGTCTTGCCCAGGTTATTGAGCGTGTCTTCGATCGTTATATGGCGCTGCCCATGTGGACTGACGCCGATCCGTCGCGAGATCGCTATGTATCCGGTCGCGATCACGCTTTGCCAGCGTTGGTCTTCGTCATCAACGGTGAGAAGATCTCCCGCGATCTGTTCACGAACAAACTCATCATACGGTTTATCGTTGTTGAACGCGTCAATGATGTAATTTCGATACTTGTAAGCCTCAGGGACGGGAAAGTCTGCAGCGTCGCCTGCCGTGTCCGCATATCTGACCAGGTCCAGCCAGTGCTGAGCCCATCGTTCGCCATAATGTTGTGACGACAGCAAACGGTCGGTCAGAATTGCGTATGCGGCTTCCGAATCGTCTGCCGCGGCCAGCGTAAAGGATTCGACTTCCTGCGGCGTCGGAGGCAGTCCGGTCAGGTCAAACGTAAGGCGGCGAATAATTGTTCGGGGTGCGGTGATTTCCCCGGCGACAAGTCCCTGCGATTCGTGTCGGCGTGCCACAAAAGCGTCGATCGGGTGTTGTCCCCATTCACCGTCAACGTCCGGAACCCCCGGCCTGGCGATCGGCTGAAAGGACCAGAACGCGCGTTCCACTGCCGTGATGCCGTGTTCGTCCGGTGTGGCTCGAATGGACGGTTGTGCCCGAGGCCAGTGCGCACCGTCCGAAATCCATTTCTCAAACGTGTGGATCTCGCCGTTCTTCAGCGCCTCCTGTGGCGGCATTGAGATTTCTGTGTGGTTCCCGGAAACAGCGAGCCACAGCAAACTGCGTTCCGGGTCACCAACCACTATCGCCGGCCCGGTTTGTCCCCCCTTGAGCATGGCCTGTAAAGAATCCAGACGCAGCCCGCCCTCGGCCTTGCGACGATGGCACTCATAGCACCGTTTCGCCAGCAGGGGACGCACGCGGGATTCAAAAAAGTCATCCTCTGCAGATCCCAGTCCGTATACGGGAGAGTGTACGGAGATCAAAAGGATAATGAGAAGGCCAATCTTCATACGCGGAATCATACGCAAATCGATGCAGAGACTCAAAACCCATCATTATCGATTGCTCGTTCCACGGGCGATCCCGGGCGCACTGATGTGGCGGCAGGTACGACGCAGATTACTATTTGAGTTCAGCGCCGGTGGTCCCGGGGGCCACGAATCAGGTTGATTTCCTGTACGGCGAAGCGCTTCAGGCTTCCGCGGTCGCCGGCATGTACGTTGAGCCTGTCGTCGCTTCTTCCATCCGTCCGGCGCCGGCGTGAAGGTTTAGGTTCTGGATTTTGGTTTTCGGCCGATCATCAACGGCAATTCAGTGAGTCAGTGGCCGCAGAATCAGTCTGGCGAGTGTTCGATACAGCATTATTCGATTAATCCGTCATTTCGCGTGTGACCTGTCTGATCTACGTGCAGGCTCATTCCCGGCGGTGGGTATGGCTGCAACATGCTCTCATGCCGAGATCTTCGGGGGCAATCGGGTTACAGGTATTGTTTTCGTGCATCGCAGTGTTTCGACCGTCAGCACGTCTGACTGGACCGAAATCACGATACGGGCTTGAGTTGACGGCCCACGCAATGGACAATGTATGGCGTTCGTTCGACGCACGAAGTGAATTTGTTCTGCTCCATGTCTACATCCGAGCGATAGCTCGTACAATGGCTCCAGGGTGCTTTCATGTTGACGATCCAGGGATCCGGGCTGAAATTATGCGACGGTGTCGCTCGGCGATCCGTTCTGAAGATCGGTGCGCTCGGACTGGGTGGCCTGAGTCTGCCTCAACTGCTGCAGGCGGAATCGGCTGCCGGTACAGGATCATCCCATAAGTCGGTCATTATGGTGTTTCTGACGGGTGGCCCGCCGCATCAGGATATGGTGGATCTGAAACCGGATGCGCCTGTCGAATATCGGGGAGAGTTTTCTCCAATCCGGTCGAACGTGGCCGGGATTGATGTCTGCGAGCACATGCCGCTACTGGCTCAGCGGATGGACCAGCTGGCGGTGATTCGATCGCTTGTCGGTTCCGAAGGGCGGCATTCGGCGTATCAATGTCTGCACGGTCATCCGACTCTTAAGCAGCCTCCCGGGGGCTGGCCGTGTTTCGGTGCGGCTGTTTCAAAGTTGCAGGGGCAGGTGAATGAAGAAACGCCGGTGGCTGTAAGTCTGCAGCCCCGAATGGGGGGCGCCGGCTGGTCACAACCGGGGCAGCCAGGTTTTGCCGGGATGCGTCATGCTCCATTTGCTGCAAATGCGCCAGGGGCCAACGACATGGTCCTGACGGGGATGACTCAGCAGACCCTGGCTGATCGTCGCACTTTACTGGGAAGTATGGAATCACTCCGCAGGCAACTGTCCGCCACAGATGCGATCGACGGAATGGACAGCTTCTACCGACAGGCCTTCGAAATACTGACGTCCGGCAAGCTTGTTAAGGCGCTGGATGTTGATGATGAGGATCCGGCGATTCGTGAACGGTACGGTCGCGGTTCTAAAGAGCCAGCCGGATACGGCGACGCCGGCTGGCTGCGCAATGAGGATTTTCTGGTAGCTCGTCGTCTGGTGGAAGCCGGTGCACGGGTGGTGACGTTGTCTTTCGGACGCTGGGACTGGCATGGTCAGCCACACGGGACAAACTTTGACAACGCAAGGGACCATATCCCGGCGCTGGACCAGGCTCTGTCAGCATTGCTGGACGACCTGAAGGAAAGGGGCCTGGATCGTGATACATCGGTGGTTGTGTGGGGAGAATTCGGACGTACTCCGAAGATCAACAAAAAGGGGGGCCGGGATCACTGGCCTCAGGTTGGCTGCGCTCTGCTGGCAGGTGGCGGCATTCGGACCGGGCAGGTCATTGGCGAAACAAACGAACTGGCGGAGTACGCCACAAGGCGTCCGGTGCATTTTCAGGAAGTGTTTGCGACGTTGTATCGCAACCTGGGAATCGACATCGATCGAGCCACGATCGAGGATCTGACGGGGAGGCCGCAGTATCTGGTGGACCACGCCAAGTACCAGCCTCTGCCGGAACTCGTCTGAAGTGCTGTTGAACAAACGTCTTTATGATCTTTATGACAGGCCGCGACGGGTGGGGTGTTCGTTCAAAGGACTGTGACTTTTCGTGAGCATTGAACCGATTCTGACTTTCCGGCATGACAATGCGGTGTACTCCGTTGCATTCTCGTCTGATGGCAAACTGCTGGCATCGGGTAGTCTTGACAAAACAATCGGGGTCTGGGAACTGCCCTCCGGCAACCAGAAAGTTCGTCTGAAGGGACATCGTGAAGCCGTCTGTACTGTGGTCTTTCAGAACGATAATTCGTTGTTGTTGTCTGCCAGTCTGGACAAGACGCTGCGAACCTGGAATCTTGAGTCGGGCGAGTTGAAGTCGAGCCTGTCGGGGCATCAGGCATACCTGACGTGCATGGCGGCCTCTGCCGATGAAACGCTGGCCGTGACCGGCTCGCATGACAAGGAGTTGCTTTTGTGGGATACAGAGTCGTCTCGTCAGGTGGCGGTGTTGCAGGGGCACACGGATTTGGTTTCATGCGTCGCCTGGTCGCCTGACGGGAAACTTGTCGCCTCCGGTGGCCTCGACTTAGTGATCCGGATCTGGGACGTCGAATCGAGACGACAGGTCATGGAAATCGGTCCTCACCCCAAACCTCTGCAAAGCATCGCGTTTTCTCCGGATGGAAGGAAGCTGGTCGCCAGCGATGAATCTCCGGTAGTTCGAGTCTGGAACTTCAAGTCCGGAAAAGTTGAACGGACATTTGAGGGACACGAACATTCTGTGAAGACGGTGGCATTTTCCGACGATGGCCGGCAACTTGCCTCAGGCGGTGCCGACTCCCGGATTATTGTGCGGGCGTTTACGACCGGTCGGATCGAACATCGGCTTGAGGGCCATCGTAATACGATCTACGGGATCGCATGGTCAGCGGATGGACAGCGGCTGGCATCGGCGTCCTTTGACCGAACTGTCCGGGTCTGGCAGCTGAGCGCAGAGACTCCGTAGACCGGGCGACGTATGGCGTTGCGAGTGGCCCGTTTCACAGAGCCTGCCTGCACTGCTTGTCGGCTGTCTCGATTAACCGATCCGAAACGTTGCGGGATGCGCACCCGTTGGCTCACGCGCCGCCCGTTGGGCGAAAGCTTAAACGATCCGCAAGCCGGTTCGAAAAGCGGAGCTGCATCGGAGGCTGCACCCGTGTGCGTGTTCAGAATCTGACATCATCAGGCCCTTTCAGGGCCAGCATTGTGCGGGCTTCGGCGGGTGTGGCGATCTCCAGTGATAACTCGTCCAGAATATGAGATATCTTCCTGACCTGAGTTGCGTTGCTTTCGGCCAGCACCCCTTTCGACAGGTACAGATTGTCTTCAAGACCGATACGCACATGACCCCCCAGCATCGCTCCCGTTGTCACAAATCGAGTTTGATGTCGTCCGGCGGCCAGTATGGACCATTGATAATCAGATCCAAACAGCTTGTCAGCGATACGACGCATGTGCAGCAGGTTCTCGGGATCCGGTCCGATACCACCCAGAATGCCGAATATTGTCTGCACAAAAAAGGGAGGCTTCGTCAGACCTCGATCAACAAAATGCGCTAGGTTGTACAGGTGCCCAACGTCGTAACATTCGAATTCAAAACGTGTGCCACAGCCTTTTCCGAGGCGTTCCAGAATCGTTTCGATATCGGTGAACGTGTTGCGAAAAATTTGATTACGGGATCCGCTTAGATAGTCGGGTTCCCAATCGTGCTTCCAGTCCGGGAATTTTTCCAGTGCCGGATAGAGTCCGAAGTTCATGGATCCCATGTTCAGTGAACACATCTCAGGCTGCAGTGCCAGCGGTCCGGCAATGCGTTCCTCGATGGACATGGTCGCGGCACCACCCGTTGTGATGTTGATGACAGCGTCGCAGGCGTCACGGATCTGGGGAAGGAACTGTCGAAAAATATCGGGGTCCGGTGTGGGACTGCCGTTGTTGGGGTCTCGTGCGTGTAGATGCAGAATCGCCGCTCCGGCGTTTGCCGCGCCAATTGCGCTGGCGGCGATCTCATCCGGGGTGATCGGAAGATGCGGCGACATTGTCGGTGTATGAATTGACCCTGTGACAGCGCACGTAATGATGACTTTAGACATGACAATCCAGGTTCAAATGAGCATTGATCAACCGGCAGTTTTCTACCGGCACCGCTGAGTCACCCTTTCGAGCCGGTCGCAGGGGCGTCCTGAAACGAGCTGTCGTCGGCGACAAGTTTAGCGAGTTTCAGCATGGCGGTGTCCCGCTTCGCACTGATTTCGTCGACCGTGGCAGGATCGTATTCATAAATGCCACGACCGGAACGCGGCCCCAGGCTGCCTTCGTTCAGCAGTTGCTGAATTGAATCGGGTACAGATGAGTCATTGCGCAGTTCGGGAACGAGGCGTTTGTAGACAGTGGACCAGATGTCGATGCCTCCGAAATCGCATACAGCCAGCGGACCGGAAACTGCAAGTCGAAAACCGAGGCTGCCCTGGATCGCCGCGTCGATGTCCTCTCGACTGGCAATTCCGCGTTCATACAGATCCCAGATTTCTCGGATCATCGCCATCTGTACACGATTCACCAGGAATCCCGGGATCTCTGCATTGACACGCACAGCCTGTTTTCCGAGTTTTCGATGCAGAGCAATTGTCGTTCTTGTAATTTGATCGGTCGTTTCGGGCCCTGGCACAATCTCCACCGTTGGCACAATATGCGGAGGATTAAACCAGTGTGTCACAATGGCCCGCCGGGGGTCTCGCATGTTGGCGCAGGATTCGGAAATAGTGAACGTCGACGAATTGCTGGCAATGATCGTCGTTTTCTCGACCACGTCTTCGATGCGTGCGAAGAAGTCCTGTTTGATTTCGCGGTTTTCCGCGATGGCCTCGACGATGAAGTCTGCGTCTGTGGCAGCGTCTGCCTCTGATTCCAGAATCTTGATGCGATTCAGAATTGGTTCGACATCGTTACCGCTGATCAGGTCATTCGCCACAAAGGCGTTAAGATTGCTTCGAATTCGATCCGGAGTGGACTCGCGTGCCTCAGTATTGGCGTCGAATGCGCGAACCGGGAACCCGGCCATCGCGAATGACTGGGCGATTCCATGGCCCATGCGTCCCAGGCCGATGACGGCAATCCGACGAATCTGTTCAAGTTGCATACGGCTGTGACCTTTGTTGTGCCTGATGTCAGTGCGGGGCAGGTTTGTGCATCAATGCTGATTCAAGTGCCCGTCGCACGTATTCGGGGATTGACACTGCCTGATTGGTGTTGCGGTCTACCCAGACATGGATCATGTGCCCCCAGGCGGCTGCCTCCGGTTGATCGCGTGTGAAGATGCCCACACCGCATTTAGCGGAACGACTGCCAATGTTTTCCACGCGAACCCCCGTTTCTACCTCAGCCGGGTGAGAAATGGAACGGTGGAAAGTAAGGTGTGTCTCTGCGCCTACCGGGATCAGGCGTGTGTCAGGAAACCCCGGATGGTGTTCTCTAAAGAATTCCGTGACGGCCGTGTCCATCCAGGCATTGTACACGGCATTGTTAACGTGTCCGTAGACATCGTTATCTTTCCAGCGTGTCGTTACCATACTGAAGATGGAGTAACGTTCGCGTGTTTCGATGAGCTGAGGTTTGGGCATAATGCTAAGCCTACTGAACAGCCATTTGTTTTCAACGATCTCATGCTGTGTGGAATCATGACCGAGCTTTTTGACAGAATCTGCGTGGTCGGATCGGGTTACATGGGAAACCAGATCGCACTGCAGTGCGCAGCACACGGCCACGCCGTGAATCTGCACGATGCCAGCGAGTCAGTGCTTCTGAAAAGCGGTGATGCTTTCATGGACTTCCTTGACAGGATGATCGATGATGGATTTGCCGCCTACGATCAGCGTCAGCGGATTGCTGACCGCATCCAACGCACGAGCAGCCTTGCCGAAGCGGCATCGGACGTCGATTTGGTGATTGAGGCCATCAGCGAAGACCTGCCTGCCAAGCGAGAGCTGTTCGGTCAGCTGGACGAATTCTGCTCTGAGCACGTGATCTTTGCCACCAACAGCTCGTCAATTCGAGTCTCTCGCATTGAAACGGCGACACGCAGACCTGACCGAATGCTCAATGCCCATTTCGTGCAACCGATATGGAAGCATCCGTTCGTGGAACTGATGCGTGGGGTGGCGA
Organism: Fuerstiella sp.; assembly: GCA_029245955.1. Taxonomy (GTDB): domain Bacteria; phylum Planctomycetota; class Planctomycetia; order Planctomycetales; family Planctomycetaceae; genus Fuerstiella. The sequence continues at coordinate 56,566 of JAQWOH010000049.1, forward strand.
CGTCCGACGCGACAGTGGCAGCGCTGCAGACGTTTATGCGGTCTATTGGTGTGCTGCCTGTGCTGGTACGAAAGGAAAGCACCGGTTTTATCTTCAATCGTATCTGGCGAGCCGTCAAGAAGGAGGCGTTGAAGGTCCTCGACCAGGGAATTGCCTCGGTCGAGGACGTCGATCGGACGTGGATGATTCAGATGGAAACGCCAATGGGACCACTTGGCACGATGGACATTATCGGCCTTGATGTCATTCACGACATTGAGATGGTCTACTACGAAGAGTCCGGTGACCCGACCGACGCTCCACCACAGGTATTGCTGGACAAAATCGGCAAAGGAGAACTTGGAGAAAAGACGGGTAAGGGTTTTTACACTTATCCCGATCCGAGCTGGCAGCAATCCGACTTTCTGAAACACGCCTCAACGTGACAAATATCACTGACAACGACGATGCAGAATCAGATCCGTGGGCGACAGGTTTCCTTGTGGTGCTGGGAGCAATGTGGCTACTGGTATTGATTGCTCTGTCTACACCGGAGGCGGCGAATGGTCACGGAATTCAGCATGCGACGATTCACACCATGGATCAGGGCGGCGACGGTTCCCAGCGGCATAAGTCACTTATTGTGACCGGCTGGCTGCTCGGTTCGGCGATGATTTTTCTTTTTACGGGTCTGCTTGCATGGGGCAGCGTGTGTCAGGCAGGCGGCATGCCGGCAGCGAATCCTGTTCAGTCATCCCCTTTTTTCGGGCGACTGATGTGGTTCGTTGCCGGAGGTGTATTGTTTGAAGTTGTGTTTGGAATGCTTTGTTATTCGTACTGGACATCGCTTTCCGCACCGAGAGGCGATTTTTCAGGACCGTTTCCTGTGGCGGTGTCCTGGATGTTGTTCGGAGTGTGGCTTTTTCCTGCTTTCTTTATTGTTCTGTATGTGGTGAATTTTCATCGCTGGGTCCTGCCACCAGAGAACGCAGGTCGCTTTGCGAATCTTGTTGCAGAATGCTCCGCCGATGACAGCTCAGAAGCAGTTGATCCGCAGGGGATTTAATACCTCGGAATTGCAGTTTCCTTCTGACGACCCGATCGTGCTGACCGAAAATGGAAAACTATCGCTCACTCATCGTCTTGATCTGCGTCGCCGCCTACATGGCGATGTGCATTGGTGTTGGTATCTGGGCGATGCGTCGCACAAAAAATTCACACGACTTTTTCATGGCGGGACGGCATCTTGGCGTCATCGTGGCAGGTGTCGCGGTGTTTTCGAGCACAATGAGCGGCTGGGGTTTTGTGGGTGGCCCGGGACTGGTCTACAAGATGGGGACCAGTTCGTTCTGGATGATCGTCTGTACGTCGATGGCGATGACGATTACGTTTTACCTGCTGGGGAAACGCCTGCGTCTGCTGGCGGAACTACGAGATCCTGTGTCACTACCGGATGCAGTCTATGCCCGCTACGGCTGTCGATCAACGAGTCTGTTAACAGCCGTCGCGATTCTGTTGGGAGTCATGGGGTACCTTGCCACTCAGATTCTGGCCATGGCGACCGTATTGCAGAGCATTCTGGCAAACGTGACGTGGGTGGGGCCTCTTTCCCTTGGATTATGTGTGGCCATCAGCAGCGCTGTTCTTGTCTTTTACTGTGTGACCGGCGGCATCATTGCGTCAGTCTATACAGATCTTGTACAGGGAATCATCATGGTCATTGCGGCTATCCTGATTCTGGCGACAGCTGTCTTTGCGGTCGATGGCGGCCTTGCCGGGATGTCGAGAACGATTCTGATCGATGATCCGGAGGCGATGAGCCCATGGGGGACTCTGGGCATGATCGGCTGCTTATCCTGGTACTTGATTTTCGTGCTGGGTGCCTGCGGGCAACCGCATGTGATCACGAAGCTGATGATGACACGTCGAGTCGAGGATGCTCGGCACATGCTCCCGGTATCGGTCGTCGGTTACGGTATTTCAGCACTGTTGTGGATCGGTATCGGACTGGCTATGCGAGCCCTCGTGCTGCAGGGGATCCATCCCGAACTCGTCAACGCGGACGATGCGGCGTCCGAATTTCTGCAGACCTATGCGCACCCTCTGCTGTCCGGCGTCGTGTTTGCCGGGCTGCTGGCCGCTATTATGTCCACAGCTGACAGTTTTCTGAACATCGGTGCGGCTGCTGTGGTGCACGACATTCCTCGGGCGGTGCGCGGTCATTCCCTGCGTAACGAATTGCTGTGGGCCCGAACCGCTACCGTGGTGATTGCTGCGGTGGCTGCAGTTTTCGCGCTGTCGTCAGGAGATCTGGTGGCTCTGCTGGGTGCGTTCGGCTGGTCCACATTTGCGGCAGCCATCGTACCGACGGTCGCCATCGGCTTTAATTGGAAACGCGCGACGCCGCTGGCCTGCAACATTGCCATTGTGTCGGGCCTGCTGATTAACTTCGGACTAAAACTGTTCGATATCCACCTGCCGCACGAATTCCACGGCGGTGCGTTGTCGCTGATGGTTTCCCTGACACTCTTTTTTGTTGTGTCGATGTTGTCGGCACCGAAACCGATCGCGCCCGACATCGAATCGGTGATGGACCTGTAGGAGGCTGGTCGGAAAGCTGAAGCAGCCGCAAGACCCCGGCCGTGGGTGAAAACACTGCCAACAACACGTATTGCAAAGGTACAGGCCGGAACACAACTGAAGGCTAGTCTTTCTTCGGGCCAGGCTATTCCGTGCATTCCTGCTGCCACGTCTTCCGCAGAGTTCGACGCATGATTTTGTTGGAAGCCGTGCGGGGTAGCTGCTCCATGAGTACAACCTCGTGGATACGGAACAGAGGATTGAGTCGCGTCCTGACCAACTGCTGCATCTGTCGCTGTAGCTCCTTAGCCGGTACTGCGGATTCAGCGGCGATCGCTGCAAAAACCACCAGTCGCGCCGGGCCGCCTGCAGGCGGTGGAATGCCGACGGCCGCGACTTCGTGGATTCCCGGCACATCGGACACCGTCCGTTCGATTTCCGTCGTGCTGACCTTGACTCCGCCAAGGTTCATCGTGTCATCGGCACGCCCCAGCGCTCGGTAGTAGCGTGCGGCCTCGGTCTGACTGGCAGCATTTACGGATTGCTCGTCGACATGTGGAATGGCCGGCAATCGCTGCATCTGATCACCATGCCTCCGCAGGCTCCGGCCGTCGGAATGAGTCGGCACGTCGGCATAATACACTTTATGATGATCCCGGTTGATCAAGCGTCGCGACAGCCCCATCGCTGGTGGTACAAGGAATACCTCGCCGATGTCGGCCGCCTTGCCATCTTCGTCAAGGATAACCACGCCGCTGCCCAGGGCGGGTGAACTAAACATCGCCGGCAGATTTGGGTGGACCAGCGTGCTGGTCATGTACCCCCCACCAATCTCAGTGCCACCACAATATTCAATGATGGGGCGACCGCCGGCCACTTCACTTAACCACCGCATGTCGTCCGGGTTGGAACATTCACCCGTCGAACTGAACAGCCTGATCGCCGACCAGTCGATCGCGTCAAGATATCCGGAATCACGCCACAGACGGACCATGCTGGGTACGACACCCAGCATGTTGACATGCGCCGTCTGCACGAAACGGCCAAAGGCCGCGTCACCCGGAGCGCCGTTGTAGAGTGCGATCGTGCCTTTGTTGAGCAGCGTAGCGTAAATCAGCCAAGGCCCCATCATCCAGCCAAGATTCGTCGGCCAGGCAACAATTTCTCCTTCATGTATGTCATGATGGAAGTATCCATCTGCCGCCGCTTTGATCGGTGTGGTATGGTCCCAGACAATCGCCTTTGGTGTGCCCGTCGTTCCCGATGAAAACAGAATGTTGGTGGCGGCGTCCGGAGCCACGTGGGCCACCAGATCCGACGGGTTGTCGCTCAACAGTTCCGCCCACACAAGATCTCCGTTGCGCAGTGCCTGCGATTCGCCTGCGTCGCTGATTTCGTCCGGCGCCCCTGGCAGATGAGTGCCATGCCTTTCGACAATTATGGCCACAGGCCCGTCTGCATTGACGACCCTTTCGTAGACTGGGATGTGCCTGTCGGCTCGTCGTACCGACATCACCGTGAACACGGCCGCAGCCTGCCCGATCTGCAGTCTGGAACGGACTTCCTCTGACGAGAAACTGTCGGCGATGGATATGACCGTACAACCGGCCAGCACAATGCCCAGATAGACGGCGACGGATTCCGCTGTCATGGGCATGAAGATGGCCACGGGCTCACCCTGCTGAATTCCATGCTCCAGCAGTCCCCGCGCAACTCGGTTGGCCAGCGTTCTTAATTCCGCGTACGTCAATTCCCGTGACGCACCATCCGGGCCGCCTTCGATGATTGCGCAACTGCCGGGTGCAGACCCAAAGCAGCTTTCGGCAATATTCATGCGGGCGTCGACCAGCCAGGCAGCAGCCGTCGCGCCCTTTGCAAGATCAAGCACACGGCGCGGAGGATTGTTGAAACGGATTTTCAGAGTGTCCAGAACGTATGTCCAGAACTGTTCGGGCTGTGTGACGGACCAGTCGTAGAGTCGTTTGTAGCTGTCGAAATCATGGTCCTTGATTGCGGCTGCAATGTGCGTCTTTTCGATCGTCTTCTCATCCGGGTACCAGAGTGGTTCCGAGACGGTCTCGAGCGATGGATTAGTACCGTGGTCATCCGGCATTGAATGATTTTCACTCGAGTGACGAACGTTTCATCCAGCCCCGGTGGCGGTATGAGCCCTTAATGTGGCGGCCGCAAGGGCACACGATTGTGTGAGACGTGGTCCAGCTAGCCTCCGGTCCCGTCAATGTCGTCAATGAGAACAAACTGAGCTCTTTTAGGATCAAACGCAAAAACCTCGCCGGTTTCAAATTTGTAGACCCACCCGTGAAGGCTGAGGTCGCCGCCTTCGACTGCGGTGGCGACCGAAGGATGAGTCTTCAGGTTCTCCAGCTGTACCAGAACGTTTTCTTCGACGGTCCGCGTCAGCCGGTCCGCCGGGTCTGTTATTTGTGCGTGTTTTTCTTTAACGTTGTGTCGAGTGGTTTCTGCATGCTGCAGATAAGTTCTGACGGCAGGCAGGTTTTTCAGGCTGTCGGGCGCCAGCAGGCCACTCATGGCGCCACAGTGAGAATGCCCGCAAACCACGATGTTTCTAATCTTCAGTGCACTTATCGCATACTCAATTGTCGCCGCTTCACCACCTGTGATAGACCCATATGGCGGAACGATGTTGCCAGCCGTTCGTAGAATAAATAGTTCGCCGGGCTTCGTCTGCGTCAGCAGATTGGGATCAACGCGGGAATCAGAACAGGTGATAAACAGAGCCAGTGGGTTCTGTCCGGCAGCAAGTCCCTCAAAAAGTTGTTCGTCCTTTCGGAACGAGTTGCGTTGAAAACTATGAATTCCGTCTACGAGTTTTTTCATGGCCATATGATTCCTGATTTTGATGAAGGAAAGGCTGTCTGCAGGTGCAACAGCGGACGATTTGATGCTCAACGGCCGGGTAGACGATCAGGTTCACGTGGCAAATGCCTCGGGGCACACAGACCGTCCATCGAAGATGTCAGTGTGGGTTCGGCCGTGGAGCCTCCGCAGTTTATCAGAATCTCGGACAGAGCTGCACTCATGGCTTCCAAGATTCAGTATGCGCTGAGTCCTTATCTGTCACCGAATCCGGTATATGCATTACTTTGATTTACGGTCTCCTTCATGCCGGTCGAAGCTGCGTCAGGATGCACGCCCCGACACTCAGGGGACTTGTTGGATCAACAGGAAAAGTCCTTTGCATTTCACACAAGTCTGCTCAGGTTCATCGGTGCTCAGATGCTATGCGTACGCGAAATTAAACAGGGTTTGTGCAGTGCCACCGAGGATTCTTGATCGGTCATCATCAGACAGATGCGAGAGTGCGTCTGCCACCTGTTGGCGATAGTTCCGGTACGAATCACCAGTCGCCTGAGAGTTGAAGCCGCCACCATAGATGATGCGATCGGCTCCAAAAACGTTTGTCAGCTTGTGAATAACCGGGCCCGCGTCTCTATGAGGATAGCGATTCTGATCCGGCAGCGACGAGATCTTCATTACCGTGTTGCGAAATCTCGACCAGCGAACAACGACATCGTGTTCTCGAATTGTTCCCTGCATCGGCCTCCCAAGATGGTCGATGATGACTTTAGTATCTGAGAATTCACGTATCAGCGGTTCAAAGCCGGCTGCGTAACGAGGTTCGAAATGCAGCTGAATAGCAAGGCCCAGATCGGTCGCCGTGGCCCACAGGTGTCGGAGTTCCTTTGTGCCGAACGGAGGCAGTCGCCCGGGGGCATAGGCGTGCACTCGGGCTGCTATAATCCGGTCCGGGTTCTGACGAACAAGCGTCGCCATGCGATCCACCGATCCGGGACGGTCGGAAAAGAACAGACACGTTCCCTTCAGGCGACTGCCACCGATACGCAGGCAGTGTTCCAGATAGGTGTGGTCGTCCTGATACGGTTCAGGGTGGACGACTACCGCAAAGTCGACGCCCGCACTGTCCATGGACCTGATCAGATGCTCAGGAGTGGCCTTTGCCTCCGGGCGATATGGTGCTGCCGAGTGATAGGGAAACCTGGGATCCAGTCCCCCGAAGCAATGTAGATGGGTATCAACTACAACCGCCGTGTTCTGTTCGTCTGCGATTGACGCTTCGGACACGAGAGCAGCTGGCAAGGGTAACGCCCCGGCGGTGCAGCGGATCATCTGTCGACGTGTCAAATCCGTCATTTACAATTTCCCCAACAGGTGAATCCGATCGTGTGACAAACGACGTGGTCAGCCTGCCTGGCATCATCCACCCGGCTGTTAAAGCACGTCATCGTGAAGACTGCACGAACAATGTAACGACGCCGGTGGATGTTGTCTTCCGGCAGAGCCATATAGAAGACACTGACCAGGCAACATCGACTATCTCTGTGGACTCCAGCTGCTTCTGGAGCGGACAGAATCAGACGCTGTGTTGGTACCTGTGGACGACACTTTAGGGTATTCTTAACCATGAGGATTTCACGACTTGTGAAGTATTCGAGTCTGAACGTTCGCCCCGTCTGAAAGTCATGTCAATGCGCAGCTGGCAACCGGCCGTGAGCCAATCGTTGGTGATGGCGTTTCTTATTGCAGTGTTTACTGACGCTATTGTGTTCTGCGCTGATGAACCGGCGCAGCCTGTGGGTTTCAAACGGGCAGGCATAGTCAAGGCCTGGAATACCTATAAACACAAGCTGACGTTCGGCAAGGGGCAGACACTGGCATTGGTAGATGACGGCTGCAAATTGTCGATGCCGGAATGGTCACAATCGGACGGAGATCAGCCGAAAGTGCTTGTGACGTACGACAGCGTTGATGGAGATGACGACCCGAAACATGAAGGCCGTGGATATCACGGATCTACGATCGGGATTCCGTCCTCCTTGAACTATGGTGGCAAACGAGGGGTGGCCTACAACGACCAGGTGGCTGTCATCAGAGCACTGGAGTGCTGTCACTGCAACGTTTCTGACGGTATGACAGTCGCGGCGGCACTGCAGTGGATCATCGAAAACCACGAGAGATACAGAATCACGACAGTGAATCTGGCGCCTGTAGACGACAAAGCACATGATTCGCCGGTCGCCACGGACATTGACGAGAAGCTGGCAGTACTGCGTGAACTCGGCATTTGGGTCAGCGCGCCGGCGGGCAATCACAATTTCACGGAAGGCATCTCGTGGCCCGCGTGTCAGCCCAACTGTTTCGCCATTGGAGCGGTGCGTCCGGAAGTTGACGAAGTCTATCTGGATCGCCACGCCAAAGTCGAACTTCTGGTCCCGGCAGCGGCGACGTCTTCGTCAAATGCGATTGCCTGCGGTGCAGCAATCGTTCTACGTGAGGCGATTGAGGAGACTCAGTATGACTGGAAACAGGACGCACCCAATATTGCTGCTGCCATGATGGCGATCATGCAGAAGACGGGCGCTGCCGTGACAGATGACGCAACCGGCGCTACTTATCGAAGATTGGATCTGGCCGCCGCCCTCGCACACGTATTCACTGCGGCACCCACATTGAATGCGATTAAGTTCAGTGAACACCTGATTGCGAAGGATTATGCCTATGCCTATGGAATTGCGGCGGCGGATGTTGATGACGACGGGGACTTGGATTTGACAAGTGCTGACTACACTCCGCATAACATGCTGTATCTGTTCGAAAACGACAGCCACGGAAGATTCGAGCGACATATCATACAAAAGGAAGACCCGGAACGTCTGGAACGCCACGCGGTCGGCGATGTTGACGGTGATGGCGATCTGGACGTCGTTATTGTGAAAAATCTGCGGGGGCATCTGTTGTGGTTCGAAAACAGCGGCACGCCGATCGACGGCAGACTTTGGCAGCGGCATGTGATCACAGCCGATCTTCCCGGCGCCTACGACGTCGCACTGGCCGACTTCGACAGAGACGGTGATCTGGATGTTGCGGCATCCAGTTGGTTGCTGGGGAACCAATTCGCATGGTTCGAGAATGACGGATCACCCGCGGGCGACGACTGGCAAAAGCACATGATCGAAAAGGACGTCGCAGAGACTCGCACGATGCGTGCAGCCGATTTCGATGGTGATGGCGATCAGGATTTACTGGGGACAGGCCGCAGATCGCACCAGGTGATCTGGTATGAGAATCATCACGACGGGAAGTCGGTCACATGGAAGAAACACTTCGTCGACGACAAGTCTCGGTGTCCGGCGCATGGCAACCCGGCAGATATGGACGGCGACGGTGACATGGACATTGTGATGGCACTCGGCTTCTACTACAGACCGGGTTCCGGTCTGCCAGATGCATCGCTGCAGCGCGATGAGAATCAGGTCGTCTGGTATGAGAATAACGGTAAACCAGGCTCCGGCCTGTGGACCAAGCACATCATCGGTCCGCGTTTCGATGATGCCTTCGAGGCCGTCGCCGCGGACCTTGATGGCGACGGCGACGTCGACGTCGTGGCCACATCGTGGAGGAATCCCGGTCGCGTCGTTTGGTTCGAAAACGACGGAGATCCCACGGGACCGTGGACGCGTCATATGTTGAAAAACAACTGGCGCAGCGCGAATCAGGTGATCATCGCAGACCTGAACGGCGATGGCAGACCGGACATCGCCGCTTGTGCCGAGCACGGCAGCTACGAACTGCGCTGGTGGCGGAACGACGGCAGAAACAGCGTTGCTGACTCAGTGGCGGAGTAACTCCGTCTACTGATTTGGACGTGAAGTCAAATCCGGGCGGGGTGCATGCGGATAGTCGACTGGCCGATACTGGATCGTCAACTCGGGAGTCATCAGCTTCTGTTGATGCTGGTCAAGCGAGGTGAGTGCTCGATCCAGAATACCACTGGTTAGCAGCGTTCGCTCAACAGGGTACGTCGGGTGGCCAGTGTGCATCATCCGTTCGATGCCCTTTAACAGCCATGCAAAATGAGGGTGACGTGGCTCTGTGCGTTCATCGAAACGCGTGCCCATTATTTCATTCTTCCCGTTCAGCTTCAGGGCGACAGACGTTCCTCTGGCATACCCAGGCAGCATAAAAACGGCACCGAGCAACCCATCAGCATACTGAAACAGAAACAACGTTGAATTGCTGCTTTGCCGTACATCACCGGCATTATGAGGCACCTGAGCCAACGCCGCGTCGAAGACGTCCTGCCGAATGACCCCGTCGTTCAGAACTTTCCACATCGCCTTGCCCTGCAGGCACTGCACCCACTGTACGCCGCGCTCGGCGTTCCGTCGGCGTTCGACGTGGCATTGAAAGAACTCGAGGGCGTGACTGCCGTAAATGTCGAGCCCGGAGTAGCCGATCCCGACTGCCGATTCGATTTCGCAGTTGAGTGGAACTTCAATCTCCGGCTTTCGATAGCCAACTGTCATGGACGAGCCAGCCATGAACGGCACATTCATCTGCTTCGCTCGATCGTACATCCACTTGGCGTCCGACCAGGCGGGACCCAGATGTTTATCGTTGAACACCGGAACGACCTTGTCATATTTCCTGAACGTGTCCGTAATGGCCTCAAAGAAGCGACGACGTGGGTAAAGGTGCTGGCCTTTGCTGTTATACGGATATGTACCGTGCTCGCCGATACTGATCACTCCGTCAACCGGAATGTTGTTGCCACCAACCGTGACTGCCTGCTCGATGGTCTTGAAGATCGGCACGCCGTATTTTTCTGCCATCGCGCGAGCCATGTCGCGGTCCGTAAATTGTTCGACATACATCGACGACAGCTTCAGAGCCGGCCCTGGGCCACCCTTCTGTTCCCAGCCTTCCAGAATCTTGCCGATCAGCACGTCGGCATGCAGGCCGCGTTCGTACGCTGTAATCACAGCCGCGACATATTTTGGTTTCACGGGCTGCGCTTCGTTGGCGACCGTTGCCCAGGGCATGCCACTCCACACAGCGGCTGATGCAGTGTGAGCCAGCCAGGATCGACGAGTAATGTCAGTTGTCCTGCTCATGTTTGTCCTTCAGAAGGATTGACGTCCGGCACGGTGCGGGTCACTTCAGTGAACTGAGATACGCCACCAGGTCCGCCACCTGTTGCACAGTCATGTCACGGACCAGCAGGTCCGGCATCAATGACTGACGCTGAGGGACCAGCTGTTCAATTTCCTCCGCGGGAATGCGTCGGGATTTGTCCTGGGCATCTTTGAGCACAACCTCTTCATCGTTCTTTTCCACCAGAAGTCCGGTGAACAGGCGGCCTTTGGTCGTTTCTGCCAGATAGGTAACATACTTCGGGTCGATTCGTTTGGATGGTTCCAGAATGCTTTCCAGCAGTTGAGCGGGAGTTAGTTTCTTTCCAATCGTTGTCAGATCCGGCCCAATCTCTTTACCTTCCTTTTGGATGCGGTGGCAGTTCTTACAGGCCACACCGTTGGTATTAAAGAACACCTGCCTGCCGCGTGCCGAGTCGCCCCCTACTGCCAGAATCTGATCTGCGTGAACGGCGCTGCCCAATCGTTTGATCCGGTCCTCGGGGGGCAGGAATCGTTCAAACAGATCGCGGATGCTGATGTCGTTGTGACGCACAGCTGCCGCAACTGACTTTGCCATCACGGATTTCGACAGTTCCTGGGTGTCAACGGCATGCAGCAGCCGAATGGCGCCAGTAGTCGACGACAGCAGATGGTCCACGATGGCGGCCTGTTCAATCGTGGAGTCCGTCACATGCAGGCGAGTCAGGGCGGCCATCTCAGCCTTCTGCAGCTTGGTGATAGACGCATCTGCGGTGGAATCCGAATCTTTTTCCTGAGGCAGTTGGCCCAGCCACTCGCGCAGCAACCTGACCCCGGCAAGGTCGACTTCTGTAGACCCAATACGGGGCATGCGTCCGCTGCCCAGTTTGGACATTCGATACAGTAATACGGACCGAACCGGATCGCCCGGGGCAATCACCTGTGCTGAGTGGATACCGAATGTGCCCTGCGTCGGGCGAGTGTTGAGCATGTTTGTCTTGTCGAGTTCCAGGTCAAACTGCATGTGCGACAGCACGGCGCCTCCGGCGTGCAGACGATGGCAGTGAGCACAGTTTGTATGCAGGTACGCTCGGGCGCGATCCTTGAGTGCCGCGCTCGCGTCGTAAGGACTGGCCAGAGATGGCTGTTTCGACGCGTCCACTGGTTTTTCGACCAGCCCGATGTGGGCGAATGTGCCCAGCTGTGAAGCCGCATTGCCGCTGTAGTTGTGGCGTCTGGCCAGTTGAGGTGTATTAAACGCCAGTGCCGGCCCGGACCATCTGTTGTGGCATCGCTGGCATTCGGCCCGGCCGGAGAAGTGCCATGTCTGTTGTCGCACTCCGTGCAGCGCCGTTGAGTCCTGGACTTCAAACGTACTCTCCGCGCCGGATGCGGCGACAAGTGTCGCATCCGTCTGCTGGTCATTCCACTGATATGTGTACGGCATCCACTCGACGCCATCGAAATGCAGAATCTGAGTCTCAATGCGACGACGCGTGCTGGGATCGTCTTGCTGCATGTCCAGTGACAACGTCTTTACAAGCACCGATCCTTCCGGAAACGTCCACGCTGTGCCTTCGGCCTTGATCGACAACTCGTTCGGCACGGCCACGAATCGTTCGGCGACGGCATGATCAGCCCAGGGCTCTGCGTTGATCGAGTAGGGAATCACTCCGGGAGCAGGGGTGAGATCGGTGATTGACGAAAACAGACCACTATCACTCAGATTGCGTGGAAAGGTGCTCGCCTCTCCCTGTCGGGGATTGGGTACGAGTTGGTGAATCGATCCGTCAGTATGATCCAGCAGCAGCAGCTCGCCATCGTGCAGCTCACCAAAACCAACGACTCGGTGAGTGGTATCTGCCAGTTCCCGGTGGTCCACAACTTTGCCATTCTCGTACCGGAAGCCCCAGAATTTCCCGGTGTCGTAGTCACTGTAAATATGAGTTCCGTAGAGTTCCTTCACTCGCGTGCCGTAGTAGGTGGCTCCTTCGGTGATGGACGAAGACTCGGAATGTCGATGGTCGATTGTCGGAGGCAGCACAGGAGTCGGTCCGCGAGGCCACTCCGGATGGGTGGAGGCTCGGCCTTCCATGACGGCCCAGCCGTAGTTGCCGCCGCGTTCGATGCGATACAGCATTTCCCAAAGTTCCCAGCCCACATCCCCAACCCACAGGTCACCCGTCTTGCGATCGAAACTCATTCTCCACGGATTGCGCAGTCCATAGGCCCAGATTTCACCTCGGGCCCCATCGATGTCCACGAATGGATTGTCCTCCGGAATGCGATAGTTGATCTCGCCGTCAGCGTGATCGACGTCGATGCGCAGTATGGACGACAGCAGGTCACCGATGTCCTGTCCGGTTTTATGGATGTCCGGCGGGTTGGCAGGACCGCCATCACCCGTTGAGATATAAAGGTGACCGTCCGGCCCGAACTTTAAACAGCATCCGTTGTGTCCGCCTGACAACCATGTGATGAGCGTTGTCTGGCTCCCGACGTCGATCGTCGGCGGATCTGTGTCAGACATTTGAAACCGTGCCACGTGTGTGCCATCGTCCAGGTTGGCTTCTTTGATATAGCAAACGTAGCAATAGCGATTGTTTTCGAACTTCGGATGGAACGCCAGCGCATACACCTGTTTCACGTCCGGGAGTTCTTTGGCGAAGTCGACAACCAGATCCGTTTCTGAAACTGCAGCATCGTTGGGGAACGAAACGATCTTTCCCGACTGTTCGACCACAAACAGGCGGTCACTGCCCGGTGCGGTAGTTATGTCCAGGCACTGATTGAATTTAAGCGCCGGAAACACCTGTTCTGTCACGAAAGGCAGGGGGGGCTCCGGCGATCCCGTGATCTTCGATGTCGTCCATGGAATTCGGGTCTCAATACCCACTTTGGGCGGGTCCGCCATGCTGCAGCGTGACAGCCCAAAGCAGGTCGTGATAACCATCAGTGAGGCGATAAGTCCTTTGTGGTTGTCCATGGTGATGTTTTGACCAAGGTGTTGATGTGAGAATGTGGCATGGGGGCTGCAAATCGTGTTCATGTGCTGGTTCGCCATCATGGTTTCCAAAGCCTGTCGTGAACAGGTTACCCGGCCCGGCAATCGAAAGTCAAAGATACCGCAGCCGACTACGGCAGTGTGACGTCCCAGACCTTTGCGCGGCGTGACTTTCCTTCCGGCCCCTCGACCCTGAGTGTCACAACGAATTCGCCAGCCCTGGTGTAGTGATGGACGGGGTGTTGCTCCGTCGATGTGGTGCCATCGCCAAACTCCCAGTGCCATGACTCAATCGTTCCGAAGGACCGATCTCGAAAGGCGACAATGCGATCCTTTCTGCTGATAACGTGAAACGACCAGTCACCCTCAATCGGCTTGCGGAGACTTTCTTCGAGTGGCATCAGGCGGAATGCCACAAGGTCAGATGCGTTGCCATACATCGTCGTCTTGTGTGAAAGATTCCAAAACGCTGAATAGCGTTCTGCATTTTCGTCGTCGTAATCCAGCACGGCCCACGACATGCCAATCACTTTGTCATCTTCCAGAGTTGTCTGCACGGCTGCGGATCGTTCCGGCGGGGCGTGATCAAATGGTGTTATGAAAAACTCAAGTATCAGTTTGCCACTTTCACCGTGTTTGAAATCGTAGTTGTAAGCAGCGTTGGCGAACGGTAGATCCTTGATCCACGGCTGAGAGCCCCACACCATCGCCCAGTCTTTTCCTTTTGCGGGGGTGAAGACGTGATAATTCTGTGCGTGGATGCCGTGAAATTTGAAATGCGTCTCCAGCTTGTTTCGCAGTTTGATGTTGGGGTGCATCTGGCGAATCAGCGGGCCTCCGGATAAATCGCCGTCAATAACGACCTCAAAAATGTCGTTGTGAAGATCTTCGTGCATGAAGTCCCAGTAGTTGTCGCTCGCTTCGTACAGAAAATACAGATGGTTAAGTCCTGCCACCCAGCCCACTTTCACCTTTACGTCCAGATTCGCTTTGTCGCGTTTGTCGCCAATCCCGAACACCGTCTCCTGCAGCTGATCCATTCCAATGGCATAGGAATCCGGTACGAAAGACCAGTCATCCGAATTGCCGTCAATCCGCGGTATGCGGTCAGCAGGAAATTGAAAAATCTTAAACTCAACATCAGGCCGCGCGAGACCTGCCGGGGCCGCAATGGCATTCTGCTGGGCGTACACTGACCGTGAAACACTGATGGCGATGCAGATGTACAGGACCAATGCGATTCCACTGCGGGCAATTCTGTGCGTTGTCATAGCAAGTGCGGTATCTCGAAGGTATGTTTTGAATGTGTCGCCACTCGCTTGAATTCTGATAATTTGCCATGCACGTTTCCAGCCAGTACCGTTATTGTTGTGGTGGACGGCGTTGTTTAGACCGTTGGTAATGCGATGGCAATCCAATGAGAGGATCCCGATATGGAAGAATCAACACCATCACGACGTCAGTTTCTGAAGCATGCGGGTGCAACATCATCATTGGCAACAGCGGCATTAACATCAATGACACAGCTCCAGGGGCAGCCGGTCACGTCCGATGAGAGACAATCGTGCCTGGACTATCGTCGTTCGTTTATCTGCGGTACGTCCGATTTGAATTCGGTTCGTTTCTGGATCGAGAGCCGGACAACGATCACCGATACCGACACCGGCGAACATGCTGTTTTCTACCAGTGTGCTTCCTGCAAAAGCGAAAACACATTTGGTGAGTCAGATCTGTTTCTGGATGATAACTACGATTTTCTGCCGATCTTTGGTGACGGTCACTGGCTGATCATGCGCCGCCATGCTCGGATGGACACTGAACGTTATCGACAGGTGGTGGAATCGCCGAATGCCTGGGGCGCACCAAAACTTCTGCTTCATGAAGGGCAGGATATCGAGGTCCTGGACAACTGGGACAGAATCCGCGAAGTGACCGGACAGGGGCTGCCACTGGTATCACAGACGGAGCTAAGTAACCAGGATACGTCGTTGAAGGCGACCATCGAATGCCCGGTCAAGACGATGAACATCAGTCTGGAAAAACAGATGTATCAGGTTGACACAGGACCAATTGCATTTCCCGATCTCAGCCGCAGATCGGTTCCGCTGATCGATTGCCTGCAGCTGGCATTCGTGGCCTTTAACCAGGCTGACTTTGCCGATTTCGTGATCGAACAGCCGACAGCGGTCATTGAGAATGAGGAAGAGGTATGCAGCATTTATCATTATTCGAATGCGATCAGTCTGCCCGCAGTCAACCGACTTCTCTCCTATGAATGAACGTGCTGCAGGTGACATGTTCTGAAGGAACGATGACCATCGACATGGTTCAGGAGCCATCTCGCTGACGGGAAATCGGTTAACGGTGTCGTGACAGAGCATGTCCACGTACGAACCGATGCGGTGCCGACAGGACTGCTGCAATCGTTGATGGGGCGACGCGATGCCGAAATCGTCCTACAGGTTAGCGAGTCGGCGATTGCTGTCGCCAAAGCGAGGCAGGTGAACCCCCATGCGGTCCATCAGGGAAAGATACAGGCTGCATGCACGGCGGTGTTCATCGCCGCGATTGAGGTAGTCCAGTACCCGACCTGTCTGCAGCGAACCCCCACCACGTCCGGCGAGCACAATGGGCATCTGGTCAGCCTGATGTTTGTCTCCGTCAAACAGATTTGAGCAGAACATCAGCAGCGAACTGTCCAGCAGGGTCTGGCCGCCTTCGTCGATGGCTTTCAGGCGTTGCAGTAAATAAGCAAATTGCTGCACGTGGAATTGATTTGTCTGCAGATACATGGCTTCCAGCGCGGGGTCTCGACCGTTGTGAGTCAGGTCCAGGTGCAGACTGCCCTGAACACCGTCCAGAAACCCGAAGTTCATCTGTGACAAATCATTATTCAGCATGCACGTGGCGATTCGCGTCTTGTCCATCTGAAATGCCAGCACGACCAGGTCCAGAATCAACCGCATGTGGTCGGGGACATTCTGTGGCAGGTCATCGTCCGGACGCACCATGTTCGGTTCAGTAAGGGTTGGCGTCCAGCCCTCAAGTCTCTGTTCCCTGGACGCCCGGTCGATTCTGTTTTCGATATCGCGTATGGATTCCAGATACTCATCCAGCTTCTTTCTGTCACTTTGGCCCAGCCTAAGCTTAAGTTTCTTTGCATCGGCCAGCACCTGGTCCAGAACGCTGCGATCCAGTTTTCGACCTTTTCCATCACCGACCAGGAGGTCGAAGGCACGCGCGGGATAGATTTCTTTGGTCGCCGGTCTGGTGTCTGACGCCCAGGAAATACATGAGCCGTAGATCATGGACAGGCCGTCTTCCAGCCTCAGTTCTGTGGGTTCGATGCCCAACGCAAGACTGGGCACTGCAGTTCGGTGTCCGATCTGCTTTGCCAGTGCCTGATCCATTGTCCGCCCGACGCGAATGTCGTTCTGATCCAGACTCACCCATGCCCCGGAAAGCAGATTGGGCATTCTGCCCAGATGGGCGCTGCTGTTCCTGACTGATTGCTCGTTAAACAGACCACGCAGGAAAACAATATCTTCGCGATATGGCAGCAGTGGCTGCAAGCCCGGGCCCAACTGCATTGAAGAGCCGCGGCCGCGAGCCCACCAGTGCTTTGGTTCAACACCATTGGAAAAGTACAGACACGCGAATCGAACAGGGGGCTGCGATGAATCGTAGGCCGTGCCGAGTTTGGCGGAATCATCGGAGCGGACGGGCGAGGACTCCAGCCATGGCAGCGCCAGTCCGACACCGGTGCCGTAAAGAAACCTGCGTCGCGAAGTACGCGAGGCGAAGCAGGGCGCAGTGACTGGCTGAATGATCGTCGTCATTCGTTTGGCTTTCCTGTATCCGTTGACGGATCGCTGACTGATCGTCGATACCGGAATTGTCGACTATGAACCAGTCTTTCCACAAGCGCAGAAAAGCGATCGTCGTCGGAAATACCCACCATCAACTGTTCTATCAGCTGCACATCGGATATGGATTCACGCCTTCCCAGGGCGTAACCGACCAGCTTCGTACACAGTGTTCGCTGAAACAGATGTTCTTGCTTTTTCAGATGTGCCCGCAGCCCGTCAGTTCCCGAAATCAGGCTGTCATCGTACAGCTTTCCGGATGTCTGGATGGTCTGGCCGTCTCGGTACGTTTCCCGCCAGCGGCCGAGTGTGTCGTATTGCTCAAGAGCGAATCCCAGTGGATCGATCCGGGAATGACAATTCAAACATGATGCGTCACTGCGATGAGCTTCCAGACGTGCGCGTACTGTCAGCCCGTCCGCCAGTACATCCTCGCCCGGCAGGGACCCTGCATCGGCCGGTGGGGGGGGGACGGGAGTCCCCATGATTCGACGCAGCACCCAGTCACCACGTTTCACTGGACTTGTCCTGAGTGGTGCCGAAGTGACCGTCAGCACAGCGCCCAGTCCCATCAGTCCACCTCGGTGCTGCCCTGCCAGATTTCCAACAAGCACAAGCTGGTCCGAAAGATCGGCGGCCGCGACAGAATAGTGTTCAGCCAGTCGAGCATTCAGGAAGGTGTAATCGGCAAACAGAATGTCGCTTACAGGCCGGTTGTTACGAACGACGTGCGCAAAGAATGAAACGGCCTCGTCATGCATGTCGGCCTTCAGACTGTCGGTAAACTCAGGAAAACGTTTCGGATCGACTCCCCGATAGCGATTGAATCGGTAGAAACCGAACCACTGGCCGAAGAATTCTGTTGCCAGTCGCCGGGCTCTGGGATCTTTCAGCATGCGTCTGACCTGGGCCGTCAGCTGTGCAGGACGACTGAGCGTGCCCGCTGCAGCATGTCTTCGCAAGTTGTCGTCCGGCAACGATGACCAAAGAAAATAGCTCAGACGGGTGGCAAGTTCCCAGTCCGAAAGTGGAACCGCACGAACACCGGGCAACCTGATTTCCCCGTCGCCCCGTTGGCGTTCAGTGCGATACAGGAATTCAGGTGCCGTCAGGATTCGAGTCAGCAATGTGCGGACGGCACTGTGATGATCCAGTTGTTCGCTTTCTCTGAGATGTCCGTAATAAAGTCGCAGCCGATTCCGTTCTTCCGGCACAAGTGGACGACGCCATGCGCGGCGTGCAAACTTCAATATGTCAGCGACATGCCCGGATTCGGCAGATACCAATGCATTCTGGATTTCTTGATGACTGTGCTGCAGCAGCCGTACTTTAACGCGGGGTTCGGCGCTGAATCGGTCGACATACGCCGGATCAAGTTCCGCAATCCTCCGGCTCCTCAGCTCGACAGAGTGTTTGTCCGCGATAAATCCAAGGTATGTGTCGTGGTACTCGAACGAGCCCAGCAGATCCATCCACGCCTGATCCAATTTTCGGCGAGTCCGGTCGTCCAGTACGTTGTCGACCAGGAAACTGTCGTTGCGATAGTATTTGATTCGATAGTGGTAGAAATTGCGTTCGGCGTTGTTGTACGTGTTGTCGAACACGGAAGGTATCGGATCGCGGTCCGAGGGGGCGGGTTCGCCATGAGAAACCTGCGGCAGCAGGCGAGCAAAATCGAGCACACCGTCTTTCCATTCCCTGAATGCGGTACCTTTTGAATTGGCCAGCAGTGCAGAGACCTGCTGACCCTGGTCAGTTTCCTCCTGCTGGGCAATTGTACAGCGGACGATGCAGTCGTCGCCGTGCTGAACGTCGATTACAGCTGTCACCGTCAGGCGAGCAGACGTCGCGCCCTTCCGCACAGGCAACTCAAAGACAGAAGTCTGCTTAGTACCGACGGTCACAAAATCATGTGGTCCGACTTTGGCACCGGCCACCGACCTGCCGAAGTCCGGTCGGTCTGCGCCCTGGCCGGGTATGAGAGCTGACAACGGCTCCGGATCCGTCAGACGACGATCAGGGTCCCGAAACTGAATATCCGCTGAGCGCCAGATGACAACGGCCCGGGGGTTTCCATCACGATTGGCCGACTCCACTTTTAACTGAATGTGGGCTGTGCTTGTGCCTTTTGGCCAGTTGATGTTCATTTCAAAACGTTTCGAGCGATCCACATCAAAACGTCCGGCCGACAACACTGGGGCTTCCTCTTTGGCATCGGGATTCTGTCCCAGACGGTTCTGCCAGTTAAGCATCACCTGCTGGATCTGTTCACACTGCCGGCGGATGTTACCGCTGAATTGTCTGACAGGGACACCTGCGGCGGACGCAGTAAGATTCTGCCACCGCATCGCGATGTCCGACGTCGGAAAGGAAAACGCAGGCCGGTTCAGGAGCGCCCACAGATACTCTGCAAAACGAGTATCGATGCCCTCCTCAGCTGCCAGCTCTGCCAGAGTGCGGTCACCAATACCATGTTGCCGGCGATAGCGATATTGCCATGTTGCATAGAAGCCCTTTGCGTAACGATCCAGCCCGAATGCTTCGCCACCTTCTCCGGCGGCGGTTCGAAAGCCGTGATCACGATATATTTTCTGGATTCGAGAAATGGCTGACAGTTCCAACCCGGTCCGCCCAGGGTCTTTATAGAACATGAGAGGTCCGGTGCCGATGACGGCATGGGCGGCGACATGTTTTGCTGCGTCAAGGTAGCGTTCCAGCGTCGAGTCCTGCATAAACTGTACAGTTCCGACATTCGCGAATCCTTCGCCACCGACCGCGTCGCCGGTGATATCTGCCTGTGGAATCAGGGCAACACCGGTCAGATCATGAATTGTATATGCGTATTCCGCACTGGTGAGTCTTCGCAGAACGACAGGGCCCGGGTCGCGAGCATGCTGCGTGGTCACCTGTTGCAGTTGTCGTCGAATCCCGCCGAGCAGTTGCTCTCGCTGCAGTTCGCCTGGCTGAGGAGCACCCTTTGGAGGCATTCTGCCCTGTTCAATCATTTTTCTGGCCGTGCGCCAGGTCCTGAAGTGAGTTGCAAAATCCGGATTCGACACCAGTTGAGTAAAGTTAACTTTGGCTTCTGAATGCTGGTCGTCGTGACAATTCAAACAGAACTCGTTTAACAGCGGAGCTACGTCCTCCGGGAACTCCGGACCTGCCGCAATCAGTCGCGTATGCAAACCAATGATCAACGCGACACACAACAGGGCGACATGCACCCAGCGCGGCTTTGCGGTTGGTTCCGAAAAATACCTGGACATACCTGCTCTCAAGCGATGACCTGGGGCGTCCCTGTGTGACCGCACCTATCATACCGTGACTGCGATCCCGGCGGCAGAGTGCGGAGGACCCAAAAGCCACGATTGCGGGGAAGCGGCGGTTGCGAGGCTGAAGCTCAGCGGAGGGATGATCGAACTGCAAAAGCGGTCAGAGATAACTCTGAGTAATGCGAAGCGCCTAATACGAGATTTCCAGCAGCGTGGGCCAGTTCTTTCCCGTCACAAACAAACGCTGTGTCGCCGCGTCCCATGCGATCCCATTCAGGACTGCTTCACGGTCATTTATTAATGATGCCGGACGAAGTGCCTGCAGATCCAGCCAGCCCAGGACTCGCCCCGACTTCGCATCAATTCTTGCAATCTGATCTTTGTACCAGACGTTCGCCAGAATTTCTCCGTTGACGTACTCGAGCTCATTCAGCTTTGAGATGCCTCGAAACCCGTCCTTGACGCGCACGCGACGCACGATGCGGAAAGTCTGCGGATCCACGAACCGCAACGTTGACGACCCGTCGCTGATGATCAAATGAGTTCCGTCATGAGTTATCCCCCAGCCTTCATACAGGCCGCGGTCAATGTTGCGATACCGGACTGAGCCGGTTCGTTTCAGTGTGGTGCTGTCGTATGTAAGCAGGTACCCGTTTTTCCAGGTCAGCTGCAGAATCGTGTTCTTCCAGACGGTCACACCTTCCCCAAAGACGTTGCCTGGCAGCGCGATGTCAACGGATGGCCTTCCGGTTGCGAGTTCCACAAGCCGAAGTCGCGAGCGATTGTATTGTCCCGTCCCTTCAAGAATTGCCCCATCGAGCATGACCAGCCCCTGGCAAAAGGAATTTCGGTCATGAGGGTACGTATTGACCAGTTTGACCGGCTGGACCGGAGCTGCGGTCACTGTGGCGCCAGGAGACAGCATCGCCGCACCAGCCGCAACGCCGGCTACGACAAGTACGATCAGCGGCGTCAGGCGAGTCCACGACCGCAACGGCATATCTTCAGTTTCCGATGATTGATCCTGATCTGATTCGGCCACGGTAATCTGACACACATCTGGCGACACGAAAAGAGCCTCGCACGCAGCAGCTCTGAAGCGAAATACAGAAGCGATCCGCTGGTAGCATGACGTCCGGACACGGATACCTACGACTGATACAGGACCCGGCGACAGGAACCCGTCCTGTCATGATTCCGGCGCCGCATCTGTGTTCTGCTACACTGATTCTACGCGTGAAACAGGCCGGAGGAAATGCCGACTCTGTCCCAAATTCGGCAGAATCTACGCAGCCTGATTCTGCGAATCGTTATCGTCGGGGGAGTTGACAGTCTGATCTTCAGCAACGAGGCCGTTGTCGGTCTGTGCCAACTGATGTTTGACGACAGGTTCGTTAACGCGGAATGCCTGCGTCTCCATTGAGGCGATTTGATCCAGCAGGCGACGAATTGTGGCTTCCGCATCCTTCCGTTCACTGAGGAATTCGCGGTGGGTTAATGCGAGTTCCGCCTCCATGGCCGACAGCTTCTCAAGGTGCTCCTCTGCAGCCCCTACGCCGGTCGGGGCGCTGACCTGCGCCGCTCGATCCGCGAACCACTGTTCCAGGTCGCTGCGATCTCTGCGAAATTGCTCCTGTTTCGCTGCCAGAGTGGTTGCTTTTTCCGCCAGGCGCTCATGTTCGGACTTCAGTTGAACGTGAAGCTGTTCGAAAAACTGTTCGGTCGCCGCCATGGCCTCCTGGCGGGACTGAGAGTACTTCGGATCGCCTGGGTTCACGCTGGACTGGAGCTCCTCCAGAAGGAGCCGCTGTTCCAGCACCTCTCGCTGTTTCGAGTCGAGTTCCGTTCTTAGCTGGTTGACATGCTGCAGTCGCTGCTCAAGTCGCTGGCTGGTGTCGGCCGAGGACTGTTCGGCCTGATGAAGGCGACGGGTTCGCGATTCCAGATCCTGCAGCACCGCATCCTGATGTTCCTGAAGTCGAGTTTGCCGTCGCTTTACATCCAGTTCGGCGCCTACACGATTTCGGTCCAGCACCTTCTGCTCGCGTCTTAGGGACTCTTCACGTTCCAGCAGGGTTTCGCGGATCCGCTGCAACTGACCGAAACGCAGGCGATGCTGTTCGTCGAAGGATTTTCGTTCACTGCGGAACAACTGCAATTCCCGCCTCAGGTTCCGCAGCTCAACTTCAAAGTCGCTCCGAGAGCGAGCCAGATGCTCGAATTGGAACCGATAACGGCGCTGCAGGTTGTTCTGCTCGGTCAGCAGTGTCTGCCGTCGTTTTTCGATTTCGCCACGAAGCCGCTGTTGTTCAATTTCCAGCTGCTCACCAAACAATTCTCTTTGTTGCTGAAGATCTTCTGTTTCACGCTGAAGCTGAACCGATTGTGCGTCCTTTTCAGTTGCCCATTCCTGCTGCTCACGATGAAGATCATCCACTTCACCGGCCAGTTCGTTCCTTACAGATTCCCGCATGGCCTCCCGCTCCGCCTGCAGGGCATCTGCATTCAGCTGCGTCCGGTCGCGGTGTTCCTGTTCCAGTTGTTCGCCTCGGTCCGCCAGTCGCTGGCGTTCCTGATCAAGTGTATTCTGCTGCCGCTGCAACCCGTCGCGTTCACGGGCGATTTCATCATCGACAGCGTCGTGAAGACGTGCTCGTTCGTCTTCGAGATCTTCACGAGTCTGCTCAATGAGCTCCTGCTGACGTTTCTGTTGGGTCTGACGCTGATCGAATTCGTGTTGACGGTGTTCGAGTTCGGCCGCGACTTCGCGCTGAGTGCTGCGATCTCGTGCGACTTGTTCGGCAAATTCACGCGCTCGCTGTTCGAACGCCGTGCGGTCAGCACTCAGTTGGCCACGTTCGGCGACGATTTCAGCCTGACGACTCTGCAGTTCGCCGAAACGTTGTTGCAGAGATTCCGCGGCGGCACTGGCCTGCAGCAAGACCTGCAGAGCATCCTGATCAGGGTCCTGTGCCTGTGTTCGCGGCGACAACTCTGTTCCGGCTGTCGACTGATCCGCAGATGAAGACGGAATGTCGTTGTCAGGTGAGTCAGTCACGTTCAGGAATCCTTTCCCAATGTGGAACGAGTGTGGCAGCCCACAAATCGATGCGATTCATTGCTCGGAACTGGCCTGTCTGCTGCCGGGGCATATGCCGATCGTGTCAGATTCTGGGAAATCCACGAATCAAAGACAATACGACAAACCGCCAGCGGGCAGTGAAAACCCGCGGCGGTCTGAGCTATACCAGATACTTCGGTCGATTCAGCCGACCGCTGAATTCAACATGGTCACAAAGTGGTCCTTTGGAGGTGCTCCGACCACTTTGTCGATCATTTCGCCATCTTTGAACAACATCACCGTGGGAATGCTTGTGATTCCATACCCAGCGGCCGTTTGCTGATTCTCATCCGTGTTGACTTTGCCAATTTTCACTTTGCCGGAAAATTCGTCCGCCAGCTCTTCGATTGTCGGCATCAACATTCGACAGGGGCCGCACCAGGGTGCCCAAAAGTCCACAAGAACCGGCTCAGAAGACTTCAAAACGTCTTCATCGAAGTTCGCGTCGGTGAATTCATGCAGATTTTCAGCCATGGTTCGTTTTTCCTGATTGCCTAAAGGTCGTGGTGCCGCTGTCAAATTCTACGGGCTCAGAACTACCCGGTTCCGACAGCCAGAGACTGGATGAGTTTAACGACAAGAATCTTTCGTTCGCGGTTCATTGATCAGTCATTCGGCAACGCCAAAGCATTTCCGAAGCAACGATCACCACGACGAGCCGACACGCCGGTACCTTACACAGGTTGTGCAGTGCCACGGATAAATTCGGGTCGGGTATGCCGTCCGTTGGCCAGCAAAGACGCTGACAGACGGGAGTATCGGCTAACCGGCCAAAACTGTCAACGTGGAGCATCTGAGGCGAATCGCCATTGCCGACGGTGAGACAATGCCCCTGTCGGGGAGTTTTTCGCTGGCAAGTCTGCGTTGTCGGGAAACCCCACTGGAATCCAGTTGCCATGAACGCCTAAACTTTGCAGAAGGATTATTTTCCGAAGAGGGACCTTTGGCGATGCATGACACACCGAACAACAGTCTCCATAGGTGCCAGCGCCGGGCATGGGGTCTCGGTATCGACTTTGGCCCTGTCGCGTCGGCTGTCTGCCGGATTACGCCATCCCCAGCCAGATTCGTTGTCCGATCGCTGTGGGGGTTGACTGCGTTTTTCTGTCTGGCGGCTTCAATGGTCGTCGGCCAGGTGCCAGACGCGACCGAAGATTTTCCTCCGTTTGAATCTTTAATGCCGGATTTGCCGGGAAGAACAACTCCGGCCGCGGTGCCAGTTCGACCGTCGTCACTGATTCGCACCTTTGAAACGCCGGTCCCGCCTGCTGGCAGCGGAACATCGTTGTTGCCACTTGAAGGTGTTCGAGGAAGTGTTGGTTCCCTGACGGAACAACAAACGGTACCCGCGGCGCAGCGTCCGTCATTCGAGGCGGGTAGTACGTCTGTGGCGAGCCCTATCGGCGAATTGGCAGCAGCAGGAACACCAATGAATCCGACGTTTGACTGGACGCAGCACACCGCATCAATTGCCGATCTGCATTTTGCTTCTGCTTCTCAGTTTCAACACGGCGTCGAATACCTGTCAAGGAAAGAAGAGTCGGCCTATTTGGATTTGATTGACGCCATTGCCGACCAGCGACATCTGTTACTGCAGCAGACATCGGAAACTTCCGCTGAGGCGGGCCTGCGAGTATCGCGCAGGGGAGTTGCGGCATGGGAACGAGCGTTTTATGAGTATCCGGATGCTCGGCGACTTGCATGGGAAAACGGACATTTACGAGACCGCCAACTACCTTCGCAAATGCCTGGCGGACTGCCTGATCCGTTTCGCTCAAGAGACACTGACGCCGCTGACCTTACCTCTGGTTCCCATGCCCGCTTTCAGTTGCTGGACGATATTGCTCGATTTCCTGAAGATTACGTCGGACGTCCGATTGTTCTGTACGGCCGGTTCAAGCCCGAGTCTATTGTGCGAATCGCTCCGGGAAAGGACCTGAACGTTGTTGTCGAGAAAAGTTTTCCCAGCCCCACGGCCCGCTCGGAGGTGCGGTTGCTAAGAGGTTCACTGACATCGTTCGATGGACTGCAACCGAAGGCCCTGGTTGATACTGGTGGCTTATTGACTCCTTCTGAACGGCTCGCCTATGACGATTGGCCGTCAATCGACACGGCCGTGCCTGTCATGGTGAAAGGATGGGTCGTAAAGAAGATGGACGGTCGGCCTCTGGTCTATTGTGAGACAATGCGGCAGCTCAGCCCGATTCCTCACTTTGATCTGGTGCGACAGAATTCCGTTGACAAGCAGCGTTTGCGTGACGAAGAAACCTGGCTGTACTACGAGACACTCCGGCAACTGGAACTGACCAGCCCCGCGCTTCAACGGGAAATTGCAGATGGTGTTCGGGGGCAGCGCATCGGTGACCTGATGCAGGCAGTCAGCAACAAGGCAGGCCAGGATGCTCGCGACCTGGGTGAGCGTCTGCAGTCGGGGAGTATTGATGACGCCACATATCGTCGACAGAAAGTTGCATTGCGGCGACAGCTGAACTATCGGATAACGCGATACCGCCAGTATCGGGACGATCCTGAGGCGTTCCAGACCTACGTTGACATGTTTCAGTTCCCAGATGTCTGGCACGGACATCTGGTCACACTTGAGGGGCATGTGCGTCACATTGTGAGTTACCCCGGGGACGAAAAGTTGTTCAATGGTCGGCCGCTGCATGAGCTGTGGTTGTTTACCGATGACTCACAGCATAATCCGGCCGTGATTGTCACGCCGAACCTGCCTGATGGTTTTCCGCTGGAAGCAGAGGTTCTGGATCGTGTGAAAGTCACTGGTTGTTTCTTCAAGCGGTATGTTTACGGCTCGCAGGATTCAGCTCGGATTGCGCCGCTGATACTGGCCGGCACCGTCAGTTGGGAGCCGACCGTTGACCAGGTTCAGGCGCTGGTCGCTGCCGGGCATCTGTCTGAAGGTTCCCCACAGGCGTTGCGTGCAGCTGCCTATGCCGGCACTGGAATCGGTGATACGGCTATGATCTTCGTGTGTTTCCTCGTTGTGCTTACTCTGATGGTCCTGTGGGGACGTAATCAACGCGAGGAACGCGATCGAATTCGGCTGCGAAAACGAGTCAGTGCTGCTCCGGAGTTTGAAAATCCGTCAGTCGCCGGATACGCTCTGCCGCTGAGCGACTTTAACGTCCATTTGCCGGGCGAATCTGCCCCATAGTGCTTTGCTGATGAGCAGGTGAGCGGTTGTGGGTCACTGGCTTTGCCGGTGTTCTCGGGATTCTCACAGCACTGACGAAGCCAGTGTGATATATCATCGCATGTTCAACGCCGCACCAGAATCTTCTGACAGAAACCGAACGTTTGGAACCGCTGCCCGCCATTAAGGACCGTCCGGCACGACTGGGTGTGCTGATCAGCGGCGGCGGTACAACGCTGTTGAATTTTCTGGACTGCATACGTGAGGGGTCAATGAACGCGGAGGTGCCGCTGGTTATCTCCGGTCGCCGGGATTGCAAGGGGATTCAGCGAGCCATTGACGCCGGACTCGACTGCGTCTCGATCTGTCGGCGAGACTTCGCGGGAGTTTCTGAATTCAGCCACGCCGTGTTTGATGCGTTGCGTTCGAAGCAGGTCGATCTTGTCACGCTGGCGGGATATCTGTCGCTGCTCCACATTCCCGATGACTTTCGTCACCGTGTACTGAACATTCACCCTGCACTGATCCCCGCCTTCTGTGGCAAAGGAATGTATGGCCATCACGTACATGAAGCTGTCGTGGAGCGAGGGGTGAAGATCAGCGGATGCACCGTCCACTTTGCGGACAACCAATATGACCATGGTCCAGTTGTACTGCAAAGCAGTGTCGATATTCCCGATGGTGCAACCCCTCAGGACGTAGCCGATCTTGTGTTTGAACGGGAGAAAATCGCCTACCCCGAAGCCATCCGACGTGTGGTTTCCGGTCGTCTCAGCGTTGACGGAAGACGCACCTGTCTGACCGTCTCGGGGACCGCGACCGCGAATGCTCCGGCCCTTGATGACTGAAGTCAGAGTGCTGTACCGCCTGTTTTCGTCAGTTGAAGTCGTGGCTTTTCGAGCTGCTTCAGCAGCATTTCGATCTGCGCATTCCGGAACTCGATGATCGGCTGTTCGCGGTGGTTGCCCCGGACGGACCTGACTGCAACCGGGACGTGTCAGGTCCGGAGCAGGAAGGACATGTTGGATCCGGGCAACGCAGGTTGCTGTGCCACAGGAGGCTTCTGTTTCGCAGCGTTTTGGCATTATGATGAATGCAACGCCTGATCTATTGAGCGGAACAGCTGGGTGCCGGAGCAGCGTTTCGCTCGGTCGCGTCTGCCTCCCGCCCTCCTGGATGTATCTGATGACTTTGACGACTCGCATAATCCCTGCCGGAACATCGCTGGCGCGTTCCTTGATTCTGCTCATTTCACATGGGACAATCACGTGCGTTGATCGTTGGGCTTACCGTTCAGCACGGGCCACAGATCCGAGAGCTGCAGAAGGCCGGTTTGGGTGCCCAAACCGCAGTTGCGTTCACGTCGATGGATTGTGAATAACAATGTGTCGTCAAGAAGATATAGAACAGGAAAGCGTTCATGGAGTTGTGTCTTTTAGATCGGGCGGTTTTATCGCGTGTTGCCGCAGCGATGTTATTGCTTACAGCGCCCACTGCGTTCTGTCAGTCTCCGGACGAACTGCCGGACCCGGATGGAGCACCGGCTGACGTTACCCGGCCGGTGAAAGTCTTCATTCTGCTGGGGCAGTCGAATATGCTGGGATTCGGGCATGTCAACGCAAAGAAGGGCAAAGCGGAAGGCTCCCTTGAACACGCAGTGAAAGAAAAGAAGTTATACTCGTACCTTGTCGATGACGTGGGCGAATGGACGGTACGCAAGGATGTTCGCAATGTGCGAGTCATGGGAAGCGGCACGGGCGGCATGAGGAATTTCAACAACGAGTGGCTGACCATTACGGGAGGCAACATCGGTCCTGAGATCGGTATCGGTCATCACGTGGGGCACGTCACCGACGCGCCGGTGATGATGCTCAAAAGCTGTATTGGCAACCGTGCTCTGGGCTGGGACCTGCTGCCGCCGGGCAGCGAGGGCTTCGAATTTACCGATGATAAGGGGGTTACCTGGGTTCATCCCGGTTACAGGGGAACACCGGAACGCTGGGAAAAAGGCACTGAACCTAAGGAGATTCGCTGGTACGCCGGAATGCAGTACGATGGCGATATCGCCCGAGCAAAAATGGTTCTGGCTGAACTGGACAAGTACTATCCCGGCGCCAGGTCATACGAGGTCGCCGGCTTCTTCTGGTGGCAGGGTGACAGGGACAGCCGTAGTGCAGCGCTTTGCAGCCGTTACGAGAAGAATCTTGTACATCTGATCAAGCAGCTGCGCAGGGACTTCAAGGTGCCTGATGCGAAGTTCGTTTGTGCCACGCTCGGCCAGACCGAAAAGGGCTCGACCGACAACAGTGTGAAGATTCTTGACGCCATGCTTGCCGTGGACGGCGAATCCGGCAAGTACCCGGAGTTCAAGGGCAACGTTGCCTCTGTCTACACCCACCCGCTGTCCAAAGGTGGCAGTTCCGGAAGCCACTACGGCGGCAACGCAGAGACC
Organism: Fuerstiella sp.; assembly: GCA_029245955.1. Lineage (GTDB taxonomy): Bacteria > Planctomycetota > Planctomycetia > Planctomycetales > Planctomycetaceae > Fuerstiella. The sequence goes on from JAQWOH010000049.1 coordinate 85,949, forward strand.
TATATGAATGTCGGCGAGGCCATGGGGCGGGCTATGGCTGAGTTAATGTCAGCAGACAGATAGGCGGCGTCAGTTTTTCTGCGGGTGGGGCCGCCTGGAGAAACAGGCTTTCCGAACTGATGTCAGAGCAACGCACCTATTCTCGTGAACGAATCCGGCTCGTGAATGTCATACGTTCGCTGTCCAGGTTATCGATCTGCATATTCGGCAAGCTGTTTCTTGCACGATCGGACAACGCGAAGAGCCGGACGTGTGACTGAATTTGAACTGGCGAATTCTCTGGTCGCGAAAACACCGCGTCTTGCTGCCTGACGCAGCGGATGCTGCGCAATGACGCCTTCGAGCACCGGCAATCCTCCGTTTCGAATGCTGGCTTTGCAGCGTGCCGTGCTGCCGTAGGGTCAAAATACTCCGCCGAACTGAAAACACCGTAAAACACGGCGTTTTGACGACTCCAGAGTCTCTCATCTCCGTCGCTTGATTTCACCTTTCGGCACCGGAGACTGGTAATCTTCGGCGCCGAACATGCCGACGCAACGTCCTTCCCCTGAGAAAGCAGGACTTCCGCTTCCCGAAGCTTCTGAATGATCTCTTCTGTCTTGAATCGCTTACGTGGCATTTAATGCCTCCCTCTTCTGTGGCCAAACCCTGAGTCTACCACTCAAGATCCGGTCGCGGTTAGTGGGGGCAGGTCAGTCAGCCTTCGCAGCTGATAATGGCCTCTTGACACTTCGGGCTGTTTTACAATCCTCACGTAAGCGACACGGGGGGCTGCGATCCTGCCGTGATCGCAGGGCAGGATTCCCCCAGACGCTACATCCGGGGCATCGTTACTGTCTGCATTTCTTGTCAAGCCCGCATGGGAGGCAAGAAATGGCATTCATTGGGCGGCCATTACTTCACTAATCGGCGGGAGTTGCCGATTGGTGGGTTCAGGGTATCTATTTGAACACTGAAAGAGGTTGCAATGCGATCGACTACCGCGAGTTTCATTCTGTTCGTTTTGATCTGTTCATCACAACACGCTTTCGGGCAGCGATACGGTCATATTGCTCAGCCGAGCCCGATTGTGAGCAATTACAATGCGTTCGGCAGTACCGGGACCTCCTGTCCGTCGTGTAATGCCGGAACGCCGATGGCATTCCATTACCAGGGGATGCCGCATCAGCGTGTGATGTATCCGGGGATGTGTTATCAGGGTGCCTGTTGTCATCCCGCCCCGTGCTGCTCACAGGGCTGTAATCCCTGTCACAGCGGCTACGTAGTGCAGCGTTCTTGCATTGGCCAATTCGTCGATCGACTATATGAACTCGAAAGACGCAAGAATCAGTGGTTCTTCGGCGGTTGTCGCGGGTTCCATACTGACTGCTACAATAGATGTTATTGAGGCTGACGGACGGCCACAGATGATGATTGCACGGTCGCTCACAGAATTATTTGCCCACATGTGACGCTGCGGGGGTGGCACGCGAGTCAGAGGCGGTTTTTGACCGCAAGAAGTACTGCGAAACAGCGGTGGTGTTCAAGCGCCGTTGTCGTCAGTTGATCGGCGCCGAGCGTCGTGACGTTGGATTACCTGGTCGCTTCCTTGTCTCCGTCGTGGCTCAGGGAGCCGTCTGAGGGGGCGATGTTTTGTTCAGCAGTCGTTGCCGCAGTTCTTCCAAAGCTGAGCTCGACGATTCGGGTGAAGCGGAAATTGATGCTGCAGGACGTGTCGACGGCGGCCTACGTTGAACGGAGGCGTCCGCCAGAATGGTGTCAAGCATCCGGGACCATGCCGCTTCGGCAGCCACCTTGTCTCCGCTTTCCAAAGCGACGTCTCCACGTTCTTTCAGAATTGCCTGCAGCCAGTGGTGTTCGTCGTGTAACCGTGCCGCGGTTTCCGCAAGATCGGCCAGCTGTTTCCCTGCATCAACGTGTTCGGAAGACGTTAACGCAATCCGCGCGGGGATCCATAGCGCGATGTCGTTGACCGTCGGACGGCGCGCTGTTGCTGTGCTGGTCGCCGGCGTGTAATCGGCAAGCTTCAGGATGCTGGTTCTTAACAGCGTCTCATTGCCGGTGCTGGCTGCATATGCGGCGGCCATGATTGCTGCCGCGGGATCGTTGTCGGCGGAACTGTTTGTCATGAGTTCCAGAAGTTCGGCGACCTGAGTTTTCCGTTTCGGCCGGGCGGTCGGGATCTTGATCAGGCCGTCAACCAGTATCGATCGAACCGCCGCGTCCTGTATTTGCCCGGACGGCGGTACCAGCATCAGGTCCAGGGGCGGACGTTGTGCTGTCGGATTGGCAGCGGAGTAGTCCTGCAAGTGAATCAGAACGGCTTCTGGCGTCATGCGGGCACGTGCTCCTGTGATCCCCGTTTCAGCCTGCTTCAGCAGTCTTTCCACATTGGCTCTGTATCGCCCGCTGGCTGCTGCGAGTTCCGGCGTGACTTTCCGGAATATCTTCAGGGCATCAAACGGCAAATTGAAGTCCAGCAGACTTTCCCCTGCGGCAACATAGTCCTGAGCATTCCTGTACTGGTCCGCGCCCGCATTGCTGCCGGTGGCGACGGGATGCCTGACGGATGCTAATGCATCGAAGACGGCCTGCCGTGCGTCTGTGATCCGTCCTTCAGCCGCCAGCAGTTTCGCGACCCAGTATGACGGGGAAGTCGAATAACTGGATGGTGCATTCGATTTGTCATTCAGCAACGCCCGCTGCATCATCCTGATGACGTGAGGACGATATCGTGGGTCGACGGCATGCAGTTCACTCCCGATTACCCAGACGACGCCGGTCGGCACATATGAGACAGTGCTGTCCGCATGCAGGCGTTCAAGTAATGCAGTGGCATCGTCGAATTGACCGGACTTTGCCTTTAATACGGAAAGAATTATTTGACCGCCGTGCCATGTTTCGAATTTGCTCACCGCTGCCTCAACCTCGTTCGAAAATGTCTTCAGCTTTTCGCTGTCTTCGAGCGCCTTCGAAAGGCGAGTAAAAGAGGCTGTAACTGACCCGTTGGTGCTGTGTACCAATGCATCTGCGATTCCCTGCCACGGATTGGCGGCCGCCTGCTGTACGGTCCTGGGAATCATGCCCTCGCGGACATAGTCAAACATGACCGGCAACTCCCAGATGCTCTGATCCCGGATATTGCTCAGCATAAATGTTCGGTTGTTCGGAAAAGCTCTCCAGGCGGCTGCAAACAGCTCAAGGCCCTTTTCTCGTTCGGCTGTTCCACGTCCCCGAGTGCTTTCACGAAACAGATACTCGAGAGTTTCGTTGATGACGAAATAGTTGTTGTTCAGCTTGCGAATGTCAGATGCCAGCAGGACATCTGCGAGCTGAGGCAGCTTTCCTGCCTGCTGAAACGTTCGCAGGTACTGGTAATAATTCTGCGTGAAACGCTGCACGTCTCTGTGCAGGACTTCCATATATTTTTCACTCGCTTCAGCATATTTGCGACTGCGTTCCAGTTGCTGTGCCAGCTTCACAAGTGTGTCGATATTTTGTGGCGCTAAGCTCCTTAACTGTTCGTCTACGCTCGCAGCATCTGCGGTACGGCCCACTGCCTTGTAGTATTCAGACAGTGTCTGGTGCAGCCGAACAGACTGCGGTGCACGCACCAGCTGGTCCTGGACGCGTTGAATCAGTTTCTGTAGCTGGCCCGATTTGTTAAGGACTGTGACGGCGGCGTCTCTTGCTGTTCTGACGGAGGTTGTCTTTCTGGAAGATGCGATGTTCGCACTCTGGCGAATTATCTGATGTGCAATCTGGTTGGCAACGTCAGTGTTGCCGTCGTTGTCATACCGGGCCATCAGCGCTGTCAGGGTTGACATGTCATTGGCCGTCGAATGACGAGTGCGGGAGAGCAGGGCATCAGACATCTCATGCATGCCGAAGTTCTTCAGGTGCGTCGAGAGAGTCATTTGTGTCTTTGAATCCAGTCGCAGCCCGAACAGGCGTTCGGCGGCCTGTTTTGCTCGTGCCACGTTGCCGGTCTTTGCGGCCAGCTGCAGTGCCAGAAGTTCACGTTGCTGCAGCATGTTCTGGTCGACCGTTCTGATGGTTCCCAGCAGAGCCAGGGCATCGGCCGCATTGCCAAGTTTCTGGTGCAGCCGCACAATGCACATTCGCAGCTGGGTATCATCCGGAGCCAGTTCCGCCGCGCGCACGAGATGAACGGCTGACTGATCCAGTGAATTTCGCAGAAAACTGAACTGGGCCAGAGCCAGTTCGGCATAAACGGCGGCCGTATCGGTACGGCTGGCACGGTAATCAATGAGGTTTTCGTGCAGGCCGCCTTTCAGGCCGTTCCTGAAGATGTGGTGCAGATTTACCAGGAACGTGGTGTCTGTACCCGACCAGTAGTCCCCCGTCGCCAGCATATTTACCTGCTGATAATTTGCCTGTTGTCCCGCTGAGAAGATCGGCACACGTGCGACTGCAATGTGTGAAGTGACGGGTGGTGGACGAATGGCCGAGGGTAGTGCGGCGGCGTGCGTCTCTGCCTTCAGGTCCAGGAACGTGAACAGCAGGTCGCGGATCGCTTCAGTGTTCTTCTGTGCTGCCATTCGGGATGCGCTGCTGGCGAACATAGTGCCCATATTACCGATTACTTCGTTCTGCATGCGAGATGGTGACCGGACGGGTCTGTTCGTGACAGCACGTCTCGCCAGAGTCAGAAACTGTTTGATGTTATCTCGTATTAAGGCCACCTGCAGTCCCGCAGCAAGTTCGCCGGGAGTTGAATCGTCCCGCGTGAGACGTGCAAGCACCTTGTCTGCAGCATCCGGTCTGTCAGCATGTTTGAGTTCCTCGATCACTGTCGTCGCAAGTTCAGAGTTGATCCAGTCGGGGCTGGAGCGGCTTACGACCTGCCACGCTTTCAGCATCAAATCCAACTGTGAGTGGCTCAGCACTGAACTTTGATCGGTGGTCGTACTTGCGGCGCCTCGTCGACTAAGAGCGTACAGGTATGCGAGTTTGGCCTCCGGTTCCGGTCGTTGTCCCAGGAGAGCACTCGCTGCCAGTATTTCTTCTGCGAAGGGACGCCCCATCGTCTGCAGCGACGCTGCCGCGAAGTACCAGTCCCACGCGGGTCCGGCATCAGTCGAAATGGCCGACGTTGCGGTCCGGCGGAGTTTATCAAGCAGGCGATGCGTGTGATTTTCGCGTTCAGCTGCCGCCACTCTGATCAGCAGCACGTAGTGCCTCGCATCTGTAAACGTGTCGGCCGACCACGACAGCGAAGTCTTGCTGAACGTTGAACGCGCCCGACCGGCAGACAGATTCAGGCTCTGGGCCAATGCCCGGAGTCGGGCACCATCGCGAATCAGATTGGGAGTTTTCGCTGTGATTGAACTTTCGGCCCTGGATTCGTTCGTTGTTGCCGTTCCTTTCGGCAACATCGACCTGCGCGATTGAAGGTAGGCCTGTTCATAGGACGGTGTATCTGCGGGGATGTCTAATGCCAGCAGTTGATCGCAGCTCGCGACAGCATCCGTATGCCCTGCTTCTTTCCAGTGGATGACCGCGAGTCGCAGTAACACTTCCCAGTCCTGTTTGTTTCGCTGCAGCATCTGGTTACATATTCGGCGAGCTGTACCCAGGTTGTTGACAGTGATCAGATTGTCGATGGACCTGATCAGACGATGTGGCTCCGTGTCCGTTTGTGACAGCCGTGCCCACAGGTCGTCAGCGGTGTCCAGTTCTCCCGTGCGGACCAGCAGGTTTGCCAGTCTGACAGTGCCATCGTCGGAAGGGACAAGCAGAAGCAGTTGCTTTTGATATTCGACCGCCGCCGGAAAGTCGCCCTCCTGTTCGGCCAGCTTGCTGAGCTCGTCCAGAATCAGCGTGTCCTGACGTTCTGCCCCCGACAGTTTCTTCAGGACTTCACGCGCCATTCCGATGTCACCGGCAGCCTGGTACGCGTTTGCCTGACAGATCGTCATGTCGCGATGCTGGTCGGTTCTGCGGGCGATATTCTGCAGACGCGTAATCAGCCGGTCGAAATGGTTTGTTCTCAGGTATAACTCTGTTAGCAGCTGAATGATGGCAATGCGGGCGTCCAGAGAGTTTGACTTGTCGAAAGCCCTCCAGTTCAGCTCGATGGCTTCGGGCGTCTGAAACTGTTCTGCCAGCGCCTTTGCCAGTGCGGTGAGAGAGGCGACGTCGGATGGGTTCAGGCGTACGGAACGTCGCAGGGCAGCCAGTCCTTCGTCCGGTTTTCCCAGCTGAAAGCACAGGTCCGCAAAGAACTGATAGTTTTCCGGGTTTCCGGGTACCGTGCTGATGAAATCTCGGCCTGCCTGCAGTGCTGTGTCGGTACGTCCGAGTCGCTTTTCCAGATCTGCGATTTTCTTCAGATGTTCGGTTCGAAAACGACGATCCAGAGTGGCCAGTTTTGCATGGGCCGCAGAGGCCGCGGCGAGCATGCCCGATTTTTCCAGAATTCGTCCGGCCGTCGTCCACACGGAAATTGAATCGGGAGCCAGTTCGGTCGCTTTCCGGACAGACTTTGACGCATCCGGCAGCAGCCCCATGGCCTCCTGATACAGCGTCAGAACGTGCCATTGTTCCACTGATCCATTCTGTGTATCGAGTGCCGCAGCCAGCTGTGCTGCCGTGCCAGCCAGCAGCCCACCCTCCAGCAATGTCTTAATTCGTTCGTTCAGGACAACCCTGCTCTGTTCGGAGGTCTCCGCCATTTCTTCGGCGAGCTCCAGTTGGGCCAGTGAGTTGTCGATTAGGGCGGCATCTCGGAGCATCCGGCTGAACCTGATTCTGTCGCGAAATTCGGGATCAATGTCGCATGCATCAGACATTGTTCTGAGCGCATCTTCACTATAGTCGAAGCCGCCGTAGACCTGGCTGAGCCGTACCAGGTTCACTGTTGTGCGTCGATCACCGGCGATCATGCCTTCCCAGACCGCCCTGGCTTCATCATGGCGTTTGAGCAGGTGTAAGTATTCCCCGAAATATTCACGATACTGCGGTTCATCGGGTTCCAGGTCGACGGCCTGCTGGTAGAGCTCAACTGCTTCGTCTGCCATTGATGCCTTGCGAAACAGGTCGGCCACGTGACTTACCCCGACAGCATCATCGGAATTTCTCTGAAGCAGCTTCTTCCAGATGGTCGCTGCCCGTGCTTTGCGCTCTGATGCGGGCAGGTCGTCTCTTTTGAGATACAACATGCCCCATTGTTCGATCAGGTCCGAATTACTGTGATCGAATTCCGCGAGTAACTCGCACTCGTTGATGGCATCTGCGTAACGTCGGTCGCGCACCAGCTGTTCGATCAGTGTTTTGCGAAGATTTGCGTCTGACGGTGCCTTTGCAACGGCCCTGCGATACCAGTTCAGTGCCGCTTCGTGTTGTCCCTGGACGGACAGGTTGCGGCCAATTCTGACCATAGCATCAAGGTCCTCCGGGTGCTGTGCGACCCAGGCTTCGTAGTAACGCACCAGGCCGGCGTGATCGTCTGTGTCCATGAACGTTTCTTCAATGCGACTGCGGACATCGTTGAATAACCAGCTGCCAGGCTTCAGTTCGTCTGTCAATGTTTCAAAGTCTGACAGAGCTTCCTGCTGACGCCCCAGACGGATCTTCAGTGCCGCGCCTTCGATGCCGAATCTCACGCGGCGAGACGGTTCAGAGGAGTTTTCTGCCAGAATGTTCAGACGCTTCAGGGCTTCCTGCAGTTGCTGTTCCTCAATCAGAATCGTGGCAATCTGTTCCTGGACGCGTTCATCTTCCGGGAACGTGGCTTCGAATCGTTTCCACACACTGAGGGCTTGTTCACCCTTTTGTCCACGCTGGTAAATACGTCCCAGCAACTGGTAAATTTCGTTCAGCTCCGTGCGGTCCGGGTTGCGTTGCAGTGCACGTTCCAAAGCTTCGGCGGCACGCTCGGTTTCACCGAGCGCCACAAGTGATTTTCCGAGATACCATGAGGGAATGGGGTCTGTCGTGCGAAGTTTTTCAGCCTGTTCGAACGCTGTTCGCGCAGCTGCGTCGCGTCCTCGTCGCGTTTCGATCATCCCCTGCAACAGCGACGCAGTGCCATCCGTGCCTTCTGCCTGCGCCTGTTGATTAAGTGAGTCAACATATTGCTGCAATGTTCCCCTGTCGACATGGAATGCATACACGCGATCAAATGCTGTGCCTTCACGCGGTCGCAGCTTCAGGTGTCTCAGAAAGCGATTGTTGGTTGCGGCCGCTTTTCGCTCATCATCGTCGCTGTCGCTTAGACTGTGGGGCAGGGCCGGGACAGAGGCGCACAGCCATGCCATCAGAAATAAACTGAAGGATGCGGAAGTCTGTCGGGTTTTGGAATTCATGATGCCTGTTGATCACACTGAGACGATTCGTATTCTGTGCCGTACCACGGCAAAAGCTGTAAACATCGGTTTCGCATGCTGAACCGGCAGACTGTTGATTATATCACAGGACCGTTTTCGGAACAGAACCTAAGTGCATCAGCGGATATGGATTTGCAACCATCGTTTTCAAGCTGATTGTTCGTGGCTGCGACCTTGCAGGATGTCTGTGGGCGCTGGTGCCGCTTATAGCTGCCGCATGGGCGGGAATCGTGAGTTCAGGTGAATAGGGGAGACAAACACTGTAATACACGGGCCTGTGCGTCTAGGATTCTGACACAGTGAAAAACAGGTCGCGTCCGGCGTCTGCAATTCAACGGGGCGATCATCGCAGAATATTTCAGGGAACAGACATGTTGGAAGCTGAGGAAATTCGTGAACAACTGGTTGGATTTCGTGACGATTTTCAAAAGCTTCGTACGGAAGTCGGTCGAGTGATTGTGGGCCAGCGGGAAATCGTGGACGGCACGCTGGCGGCATTGATCGCCGGCGGGCATGTGTTGCTCGAGGGCGTTCCGGGTCTTGGCAAGACAATGCTGGTCCGCACACTGGCGGAAGCCCTGCATCTGGAGTTTTCAAGAGTTCAGTTTACGCCTGATCTGATGCCCGCGGACCTGGTCGGGACAAACGTTGTTGTGGAAACGCCGGACAGCGGTCGCCGGTTCAAATTTCAGAAGGGCCCTCTGTTTGCCAATATTGTTCTGACGGACGAAATCAACCGAGCTACCCCCAAGACGCAGTCCGCCTTGCTGGAGGCGATGGCAGAGCAGTCTGTCACTGTCGCCGGACAGACCTATGCATTGCCGAAACCATTTCTGGTGCTGGCGACACAGAACCCGCTGGAAATGGAAGGGACGTATCCTCTGCCTGAGGCGCAGCTGGATCGTTTCTTTATGAAGTTACTGGTGCAGTATCCGACGGCTGACGATCTGTCCACGATACTGAATCGCACCACGGGCAGTCAGACACCGAAAGCAGAAGCCGTGATCAGCGGTGAACGAATTCTTGAACTTCGAGAACTCGCCAGACAGATTCCCGTGGGTGAAGATGTGCAGCGTTACGCAATCAATATGGTGTTGGCGACACATCCGGACCAGTCGGTGGCCACCGACATGGTGAAACAGTACGTCCGCTTTGGAGCCAGCCCTCGCGGTGCTCAGGCGCTGATTCTGTACGCCAAGATCCTCGCAATCCTGGACAGCCGTTTTCATATCGCCAAAGACGATGTCAATGTTGCCGCTCCTGCGGTGCTGAGACATCGCATGATCCTGAACTTCGAAGGGCAGGCAGAAAATGTCTCACCTGACGATGTTGTGGCGGACCTCATCAGACATGCGAACGGTTCGTCGGCTGCTGCGTGACTAAGATTGACGTGGCCGCGGAGTGATGGACACAACTGCCGCGGGGATGGAGCGACTGGTCAGCAACGAGGCAGCCGGACGTTTCGGTTGCTGTCCGAACTCATGCCGGAACAACCATGACTGTTTTAACCCGCAACGGCCTGAAGTTATTCGTTTTTCCTCTCTCCGGTTTCTGCCATGGCACTTTTCGATAACGATTTTCTGACCAGGCTGGAATACCTGTCGATCGTATCACGCAAGGTGTTTCGCGGACAGTTGATGGCTCAACGACGTACGAAGCAGCTGGGAGGTGGTATTGAATTTGCTGACCACCGTCAGTATACGCCGGGAGATGACTTTCGATATCTTGACTGGAACCTGTACGCCCGGCACGACGAACTTCTGTTGAAACGTTTCCAGGAAGAAGAAGACCTGCATGTTTATCTGTTGCTGGACTGTTCTCGCAGTATGTCCACGGGCGAGCCCCCCAAATTTGATCTGGCACGTCAGGTGACCGCAGCGCTGGCATATATTGCGCTGGCAGATCTGGACCGTATTTCCGTGTACGCTTTTGCAAATGGTGTACTGAATCACTTTCCCCTGACACGAGGCAAGGCTCGGATTCTGAGCCTTATGCAGTTTCTGGAATCACTTGACGCGGATGGTGGTGCTACGGATATGGCGCAGTTCGCCGAAGAATTTGTAATACGAGCACCGCGACGCGGACTTGCTCTGGTGTTGAGCGATTTGTACGACCCTGCCGGATATCGTGTGGGACTGGATGTCCTGCGGCATCATAAGTACGAACCACATATCGTTCAGTTTCACCATTCTGCGGAAGCGAATCCCAAAATGCTGGGCGATGTGGAACTGCAGGACGTCGAAAACGGTGACTTTCGAAAACTTACAGTCACAGAAAGCCATCTGCGAAGCTACCGCGACGTGTTTCAGGCTTTCCTGACCTCGGTAACTGAGTATTGTTCCGCCTACGGCATTGGCTGCACGATCACAGACACCAACGTTACTTTTGACCAGCTTGTTCTGGGCATGATGCGAGCCGCAGGAACCAAATAGCCGACATGTCCTTCTCGAACCCCGCAGCATTTCTCTGGGCACTGCTTGCCGTGCCCGTCGTGATCTTCTACATCCTGAAGATCCGCATGCGCCGCATCCCCGTGTCGACGGTCATGTTCTGGGAACAGGTCTATGACGAAAAACAGCCGCGGTCTGTCTGGCAAAAACTGCGTCACGTTGCATCGCTGCTTCTGCAACTGCTGTTTCTTGGCTTGCTTGTGGCGGCCGTTGCAGATCCGTTCTTTGACAGCGATGTTCGTGAACAGCGGCGTGTGGTGGTAGTGCTTGATACGTCGGCCAGTATGCAGGCCCGGTCAGAAGACGGAAACACGTGTCTGGCCGCCGCAAAAACTCAGATTCGCCGGATGGTTCGGGCGCTTAAGCCGCAGGACGAAATGGCATTGATTGTCGCGGGCGGGCGGCCGCAGGTCGTGTGCGGACTGACCGGTCATCAACGAACTCTGCATGTCCATTTGGATGAAGCAGCATCAACCGATGGCCCGACTCGAGTGGTGGAAGCGGTTGAACTCGGCAGACGGTTGCTGACTGATGCACGGAACGAACAGATCGTTGTTATCAGCGACGGTCGTTTCGCGGGCGCCGCTGAACTGGCCGCAGAGGATCAGGTCGTTTGGTCCCAGGTTGGAGCGTCGGCCGCTAATGTTGGCATCACGCGGTTTCAGGTTAGACGCAGTTTGCTGGATCCGATTACATATCAGATTCTGATTGAAGTCGGGAACTTCAGTGACGAATCCGTCGAATGCAGCCTTGACCTGCGTCTTGGCGGCAAACTGCTGGACGTCATGCCCCTGAAGCTGGGTGCCGGAGAGATTCGGGCGGACGTTCTCGAAGAGACGTCTGTCGGAGGAGGTGTCATTTCCGCGCAGATTCAGCGGGAAGATGAATTGGCGGCCGACAATTCTGCCCGCGCTATTCTGCCGCAACGTCTGAAGATTCCAGTTACCCTTGTCACAGCGGGTAACTGGTTTCTGCAACGCGTTCTGGAAGCCAACGATGTTGTGGAACTGACTCTGGTTGATGAAGTTCCTCAGAATCTTCCGCCCGGCGGCATCCTTGTGCTCGACCAGGTGCTGCCCGAACAGATTCCTCAGGGAAATGTGTTTGTCGTGCAGCCGATGGCAGCGACAGATCTGTGGGACGTAGACGGTGCGCTTGCCCAGCCACTGGTCGACAAGCAGGACAGGTCCAGCGATCTGATGAGACACATCCGACTGGATAATATTCTGATGCCCGAAGCGCGGAAGCTGACCCCGAAGGTCGATTTTACGGCTCTGGCGGAATCGATATCTGGCGACCCGCTGTATCTGCAGATTCCCCGTACCAGCGGCGATGTTCTGGTGTTGTCTGTCAATCTGGATCAGGGCGATCTGCCGTTAAGAACTGCGTTTCCGATTATGCTGACGAATGCTTTGTCCTGGTTTGCTGAAGGAAAAGGCGAATTGATCCCAGCCGTGGCCTGCGGGGACTCAACGGACCGGCGGTTGTCAGCAGGCCTGCAACAGGCCGCCGCAGAGCACAACAATCAGTTGGTGCTGACGGCTCCCGACCAATCTCAACGAAACATCCAGGTGTTGGATGGACACTGCACGATCGGGCCGCTGCAGCAGACCGGTATCTGGAAACTTACGGCAGATGCGGGAGACGACCACATTCCCAACGAAGAGTTATCCGCTGCCTCTGCACCGGCGCTGCGGATTGCCTGCAACGTGGCAGACCCGCAGGAGAGCGATCTTCGCATGCCTGAGGCGATTAAAGCTCGACAAAAGCTGCTGAGTGCAGGATTTGGAGGTCGTCCGATCTGGTTCTATCTTGTCATCGCAGCATTCCTGCTGACGATGATCGAATGGCTGCTGTTTCAGCGACGCTGGGTTTCCTGACAGGTCTTTGAGCATCTGTGCACGGCGGCGTTCAGGAATCTCTCGTCGGCGACCATTGGCCGGGCATCAGGACCCAAAGCGATTCGGCCGAGCAGAGAGCACCGCGGTTGACTTAATCGAATCATTGCAGATTCCGCGTCTAACTCAGCAGCGAGGTTATTGCCTGGCCCTGATCCGTGATGGGCACCGGACGATCACCGTCAAAAAGCATCTTCGACGGATCAATCTTCATGGCTGCCAGAATTGTTGCAAAGACATCGGGAACTCCAATCGCCTTTTCAACGGACGTCATCGCCAGTTCGTCGCTTACGCCGTAACCTCCGCAATGATGCAGGCCGCCACCGGCCAGCACCATTGAGAAACATCTGGAATGGTGGCCTCGACCTCCACCGGAATCGAACTGTGCCGGGCGGCCGAACTCGCTGTTGATGATAATCAGTGTTCTGTCCAGCATGCTGCGGGACTCCAGGTCCCGAATCATGGCTGCCAGGGCCTGATCCAGTTCCTGAATCAGCAGATGCTGATTCAGCTGTCCGTCGTTATGTGTGTCCCAGCCTGTCCCATTGCGGAAGTTCATGTTGTGAGACACTTCGATGAAGCGAACTCCCGCTTCGCACAATCGCCTTGAAGTCAGCAGTCGCTGCCCGAAGCCGTCGCCGTATTCATTGCGCAGGTCGTCAGATTCTGTCGCCAGATTAAAGACCTTCATGAATTCCGGTCCTGCCAGTTTCAGGCTTTCACCCACAGCCGCGTCATATTCTGCAAACAGGCGATCGTTTCCAAATCGCTCTTTTCCGGCATTCCGTACGGCAGACAGGACCTGTTCGCGACGACGCTGCCGCGCGGACCGGATGTCTGCGGGACGGGCCAGGCCGGCAGGACCGGTTTCCAGATCAGTCATATACACGAAGCCGGCCTGCTGTCCCAGAAATCCCGGTCCGCGTGTCAGATTTGGATATCCAATCAGCATGTAGGCAGGGACCCCGTCTGCTGCGGCACCTCGTTCGTGAGCGATGATGGATCCCAGTGACGGGTACTGCACGGTACCGCTTGTGGGACGGCCCGTGTGCATGCGGTTCGTCGCTGCGGCGTGTTCGTCCACTACATTATGATGAACGGTGCGAAGGGCTGTGACTCGATCCATGACCTGAGCAGTTTGCTGCAGATGCTCGCAGACCTGAATCCCGGGGACCGCTGTATCGATCGATGGATAATAGGATCCAGCCTTCTTTGCCTTTGCGTCTCCCATCTGTTTGGGATCAAACGTATCGATCTGCGCCATGCCTCCACCGAGCCATATCATGACACAGTGGTCGACCTTGCCGTAGGGAATGGTCTGAGCACCGGACTTGTCCAAGGCCCGGGCATGGGAAGCCAACAAAGCTGTCGATGTTGCGCCTGTGGTATCGGCTAGAAAGTCGCGTCGTTTCATGGCATTTGAACTTTTGCGAAGCGAAAACTGATGTGATTTGGAGCGGTGCAGCGATCCCTGATCATTTTCAGGGTACGAGAGCAGCGCGGGATGTCAGGGGACAAGTATCATTTCCGGACTGTTCAGCAGTGACCAGACGGCATCCTCAGCCCGTTCTCTCCACTCAGCACGAAGATACCGCGTGGGTGGCGGCCCCTGCCTGACCAATTCCTGAATTTCCATTTTGATGACATTGGCTTCAGAGTTCAGGTGGTTGGACCACGAAACGTACCGGAATCGCTTCTGTTCGGGGGCCGTTCCAACATCTTCGGTCGGTACGACGCGATCTCTGAAGCCTGGAGTCAGCAGGGCTGTGAACTGTTCGCGTTCTTTTGGTGTCGGGACTCGCGTCAGCAACTGCAGAAACAGACTGTCGGTCAATTCGTCGACAGACTGAGGTTGCATCATCAATCTGGTGAGGCCGCTGTGGTCCGAAAGTCGAGTGAGCCAGATGCCCAGCGTACCGTTGGCCAGAACTCCCGGCTGAATCAGATTCGGCATTTCTTCGCGATCTACCGTAGGCTCTGGCCTGGAATTCCTCCAGCCAAACGCTTTCAGCACGTCAGCCACAGCCTGAGCACGTGGCAGTGCCAGACTCGGGCGGTCACGTTCATTGGCCAGACTTGTAAATTCCCACGAGCGCCGGGGGCGTCCGAAGTTCAGAAACCGGCTGGCTGTCAGGGTGCCTTCGATATCCATCGTCAGCGGCTCAGTGTCCATCTGCTGTCCAGCCGCATGGAACGCGGAATCAACAATTTGTTCTGCTGTCATGCGGCGACGATAGGGGCCTTCAAAACAGGGGAGACCGTCGGCGGGCAGATCGACAGCTGCTCTCTGATAGGCGTGGCTGCTGAACACGGATCGAGCAAATTCCTTCACGTTATAATCGGATGTGATAAGCAGATCCGCCAGTGCCGCAAGCAACTCGGGATCAGACGCGGGGCTGCCTTCCCAGTCGTCGACAGGATCAACGAGTCCGGCTCCCATGAGACGCTGCCACAAGCGGTTGGCGATAACTTCAGCGAATCGACGGGACGCGGTAATCTGCGCAGCCAGCAGTTCGCGACTATCATCAGGCCGCGTGAGCAGTTCTCTGTCAACTGGTGGGGCAAGGTGCTCAAACGGAAAATGGGCGGAAATCTGTTCGCCGGGTTTCAGTGAAACTTCGATCAGCGATTTACGGGTCTGTTTTTCGAAGAACGCCGCTGGCACAGTGCTGGTCGTCGGCAGCTTCAGATCTTTTCTGTCGAGCATGGCCGCCATTTGAAACAGGTCTGCCTGTTTCCAGGCATGGTACGGGGCATCATGGCAGCGTGCACATTTCATATTGACACCAAGAAAGGCTGAGCCGATCACATGAGCCTTGGCCGCCATTGGCACGTCGTTCTGCGATGCCAGCGAGAACCCGGCTGTGCCGCCGTTCCAGGCGCTGCCGCGCATCAACATAAGCTCCGTCGCAAAACGATCGATGGATTTGTTGTCCGTCAACGCTTCATGAATCCACCAGCGAAATGGCCCGGTGTTGTTCAGCATTGGCTTCAGCAGGTTCGGGTTTTCGGCGAGTGCATCCTGCCAGTAGCCCACCCAGTTATCGGCCCAGCGGGAATCGTTCAGCAGATGGTCAATCACCTTATCGCGGCGATTCGCTGAATCTGCTTTCAGGAACTCCTGTGCCTCCGCCAGCGAAGGTGGAACCCCCACCGTGTCGATGTAGACTCGCCGCAAAAATGTGTGATCATCGACGATGGGTGACAGGGAAACCGGTGTCACCTGACTCTCGGGCATTGTCGCGCCGTCCGCAATCCATTTTTCGACTTTTGTTAATTCGTCTTTGGTTAATCCGGCGCCTTTTGGCGGCATGCGATAATCATCCGCGGCGGCGCCGACCAGCTGGAACAGGTAACTGTCTTCGGGGCTGCCCGGGACGACCGCCGGTTCACCGGACTCACCGCCCGTCAATAGTCGCCGGCGATCGACAATCAGCAAGTCGCCCTGTTCCTTTCTGCCGTGACAGCGAATGCAGTGAGCATCAAAAACAGGCTGGATATGTTCCTGAAAGAAAGTGGTGTCTGCATTCTGTTTTTTTCTTTCTGATTTTCGGTTACGAGCTGCGATTCGCCGGCCGATCAATTCGTCAATTGACAGGTGCGCGTTCGTGGACAGCAGTGTCTTCCGAGCGTGGTCATGGCGCTTGTTCCAGTAGTCCGCGTAGGTCAGATTGGCTGTCTGACGAGTGTGGCGATCGAGCACATCCAGTTGCTCGGACTGTTGATCCACAAAGGCCATCCAGCCATCGTCCGTCAGTGGGTATTCGGACAGCTGCGATAGAATATGAAACATCCCGTGCGGCGGTGCGATGGCAACACACGTTTCGCCAAATTCAGCCCGGTAGCTGGGCCCGCCGACAATGACCTCATACATCACGCGGTGTTTCCCTCCCTCGCTGCTGAACGCCACTACCTGCTCGTTGTCGCTCATCCAGTGAGGTCGCATGCCGGGAAACGGCACTTCCGGCAATTCGTCGACAACGTGATGGGCCCCGCCCCGATTTGGCTGCGGGGCGGTGGTGAGAAGCACTTTTCCGTCAACAGTCAGTCGGGAAAGTCCGCGTGATCGAGACAGTAGTCTGTAGTCGCCGGCGGTCAGTTCTATCTCTGTCCATGCACGTACCAGCAGTGTTGTGCCCCAGTCCTCACGAATTCCCCATGAATCGTACTTGTGCGGCAGACGCACGAATCCCATATCGTCCTGAGTCCATTCGGTGAGTGGAGCGTCGGTTTCGAGTGGGATTTGGCTGACCGATTCGACGGAACCGAACAGCTGCACAACCACCTTCCCCGCGGGAACCAAAGGTGGCTTAACATCCGGCGGATTCCACCTGTACCGACTTATCAATTCGTCGGACGGGACCTCGTGACGGTGGATTCGAAGTTCATCAATCGACCCGTGAAAGGAGTTGCCCCTGTTGCCGCCCATGGTGGATCCAATCCAGACGTCGTCATCATCAACGACCGGTGGTTCTGTCGTTTCGCCACCCATGTCCCAGCTTCCATTAACTTCCTTTCCGTCGATGAACCCGCGGATGCTTTTGGGTTCGCCGAAACGATAGCCCACAGCCACATGGTGCCAGCGACTGCCTGGCAGGAAACCAGTTTTCGATGTCCAGCGATGCCAGTCGCCGTTTCCCGTTTCGGTCTTCCGGCTGTGAAACAGAAAGTTCACGCAGGCACGGCCTTTATTCCTGCGAAGACGAAACGCCCAGTTCTGGTTAAGTGTTTTTGTTCCCGATGTTTCGGTGCGTCCCTTGCCTACAATGTATGCGTTATCGTTCAGCGAACTAACTTGGACCCACGCCTCGAACGTCACGGCATCGCCGTTATCAAAGTCGTACCGTCCGTCTGCAATATCATCGGGAATTTGCAGCCAGGATGGTGCTTCCAGTGTTAATACTCGATTCTGCTTTGAGAACCCGGGATAACGAGGTTCTTCCAGCCCCGCGGCGCGTGATGTTGCAACCCCATGTACCTGTCCCGGAACGTCGTTATTAAACGACCATTGGATCAGCGGTTCCGGATCGACAGCAAGAGTCGTCGTGGTCGTTGAGAGCAACACGGTAAGACAGAAAGTAAATCTGTTCATGGCAGCCCATTTGGTGGGAACTGAGACGGGCAGGAAGGTACGGCGCGGGACCAA
Source organism: Fuerstiella sp. (assembly GCA_029245955.1). Taxonomy (GTDB): domain Bacteria; phylum Planctomycetota; class Planctomycetia; order Planctomycetales; family Planctomycetaceae; genus Fuerstiella. The sequence continues at coordinate 103,794 of JAQWOH010000049.1, forward strand.
ATGATAGCGAGAGCACGACTGGAAATGCACCGTGTTTTCGAATTTGCCGAGGCGCCGCGTCACAGATATGGCGACAGGGAGCCGCTGAAATCACCGCTGCTGCGCAACCGGACGCGCGATCCGAGTGTTTCTGCTGTTGTGTTACGGCCGTACCGGGCAGAAGTGAACTTCGTATCACTGACGGAGCAGGGCAACATCTGTACTGCCTGACGGCCTATTTTGTCGGAAGCTTCGCAATGATCTGATCAGCCGTGTGGAACCCAATGATTCCCCCAACAGCTTTACCATTCTGAAAGAATCTGATATCGGGAATTGCCCCCACCTGAAAATGGGTGGCCAGCTCACTCTGAGAATCCACATCGATAGTAATTACTATGGCTTCGTCCCGGGTTCGGGCGGATACCTTTTCCATCTCGGGTTTCAACATCTGGCACGGTCCGCACCACGTTGCGCCGAAGTCCACAATGAGAATTTTCCCGGACGTGGCGGCTTCGGATAACGTTTCGTTGAATTTAACCGTTTTGTGAGTGACGGTGGACGATTCGTCCACCGCAAGCCGCTCTGCCGTGCCATTGATTCCCGGAATCGGATCCACGACAGCGTGCTCTGTACACCCGACCAGACTGATCAGGGCTAAAGTGGCGACAACGCAGGTGCTGCGGTTTAGTAGGGAAAAATGCGGTTGTTGGCTGTGGTTCATCTGCAGCAGACCTGTCGGAATGTAAGAAGTTCGGCTTCCTGGTGAGAAATACAGCGGTTTGTACGAAGGACGTACTTGACACTCACTACCTTACGTCGAATAAACTGTACTGGAGCCTGTTGTTCGACTATCGTAGGATCTGAGTGCGAATAGTACAGTGCCGGTTCCCAAAGCCTCTACGTTCATCATATCATGGGCGGGTCAATGGCCGCTCGGAAACGTAAATTAGACTAGGAGTGAGAAATGGGTATTACGCTGACCGAAGCTGCGGCTACGGAAATCAGGCGTGTTCTGGACGAGCAGAGCCGTCCGGAGTTGAAGTATGTTCGTGTGGGCGTTGTTGGTGGTGGCTGCAGCGGCTTCCAGTATGACTTCAATTTCACGAATGATTACGACGACTCCAAAGATGTTTTTGGCGAACAACACGGTGTCGGCGTTGTCGTGGATAAGAAAAGCGACTTGTTCCTTGATGGAACGACAATTGACTTTTACACAGGGCTCGACAAACGCGGGTTTACTTTTGATAACCCGAACGCCGTGAAGAGCTGTGGCTGCGGCAGCAGCTTTTCTGCCTGACAGGCTGTTCCGCCTGTTGATTGAAAACATGGCCTCAGCGTCGGTTACGGCGTTGAGGTTTTTTTGCGGCTTGACGAATCGGTCCGTCCGCAGACGATGGATTCATGACATGATCGCGAATTCTTCAGCCTTCCCCAAATCTGTTGCCAGACATATGCAGGACTGTTTGAAACATTTTTGCTGGACTGTGATCATGACGGCCAGTGGCGTTGCGGCCGGGCAGTCTGCCGAACGGTCGGGTTTGCAGGCTGAGGTCACGCGGGAGGGGATCACAGTGACTGAGGCTGGTCAGTCGCTCCTGCATTATCAGCTGAGGACGAAGTCGCTGGACGGTGCGTGGCCGCGAGCGAACTACATTCATCCGTTGTACGATCTGGACGGGAATGTCATTACTGAGGACTTTCCGGAAGACCATGGACATCATCGGGGCATCTTCTGGGCGTGGCATCAGGTGCGGGTCGGTGATCAGAAGGTCGGTGATGCCTGGGTCTGTAAGGACTTTTTGTGGGACGTGCAATCGCAGGGCATCGAGTACGACACGGGCGGATGTCTCAGGCTTATTGCCAACGTGGAATGGAAGTCCCCGCGGATTTGCAATCAGTCCGGAGAGATGTTGCCCATTGTCGCTGAACGCACCGTCATTAGTGTTCACCCTGTCCACAACAAGTATCGACTGCTGGATTTCGAAATCTCACTGAGGGCGTTGCTGCGGAATGTTCGCATTGGCGGTTCGGAAGATGTGAAAGGTTACGGGGGCTTTTCGCCGCGAATCAAGCTTTCAGAAAATCAGAAGTTCGTTGGCAACAACGGTCTGGTTGAACCGCAGAAAACGGCCGTTGAAGCGGGGCCGTGGATCGATATTTCCAATGAGACAGGCGGCCTTGCCATTCTGTGCCACCCTTCAAATCCGGGATTCCCGCAGTCCTGGATCCTGCGGGCCGAACGCAGCATGCAGAATGCTCAATACCCGGGTGCGGAGCCGGTTGAGTTATCGACGACCACTCAGACTGTGTTGCGCTACCGACTGGTCATCCATCGTAGTGCCGTAGACCAGACGAATATCGCGGAACTGTTTGCGGAATATGCGTCTGAGGTTCACTGAGACAGATGCTGGAATCAATAGCGGGCACGTCCATGAAAGCGCATTCTGCCCGTAGTGTCGAATTCTGTCAGTGGAATGCAATCCCCTCCGATATGCGCCGGGCGCCCTCAGGCAAGGTGTTGACGGTGGTGTGAACTGAAGTGACGCGGCACAATTGGCACTGTTATTCGGTACACGGCGTTCAGCCGCGTTTAGCATCCGACTGCCGCGCTGCATGGCCCGAAATGCAGTATTGCCTGCAGGAAGTGAGGCACTTTCTGAAGGTGGAAACACCGTCTGACTCTGGAGTCGGAGGTGCTGAGCCACTGTGGCAGGAGAGTCGGGGTACGTTTTGGTCGAAAGCACCCGAATACAGAAGGAAGGCCCGGATTCACTCACACAAGACTGAACTTGCTTGCTGTATTGCTTCAAATCGAATGGGGCCGTAGAAACAGTTACTGAGCTCCTGCTGCACGACATCAGGAAACTCGATGTCGTGGGCGGCGGGCCTTGAATGAAGCCATTCCCCAACCATCCCTCACTTTCCCATCGGGGGGCATGGTACTGAAACCAACTGCAGGATGTCACGACAAAACGTTGACCGTAATCTCTTACCTCTTTTACATGCATGAATGCATCGGCGATGAATAGAAACGGAACTCCAATGTCACCAGACCTGGTTGATCTTTTGAGGCAGCACGACGCACGAATCTCTGAAGTGTCGGACGCACGAACGGTTGTTGAGCACTTTGGTGATGTCAAACAGGAACTGGACGCGCTACGGTCCTCGGCTGTGGTATGTCCGTTGCCGGATTACATCAGTATTCGAGTTGCCGGAGATGATCGAGCAAAGTTTCTGCACAATTTCTGTACGAATAACATTAACGATCTGAACCCAGGTCAGTCCTGCGAAGTGTTTTTCTGTGACGTAAAGGCTCGAATTCTGGCACACGGGTATGTACTGGCTGGTGCCGAATCGCACGAAATTCAGATGCTGCCTGGTGACGCCGAAGCACTGATCAGTCATTTGAATCGCTACATCATTACAGAGGACGTGACTCTGACGTGCCTGTCGGTCGGTCGAACCACGTTCGCTGTCGCCGGACCGGCAATTCAGGACGTTCTTGGTGCTGTGGAGGGCGGCGCGGAAATGTCGGTCTCCAGCTGCTGCCTGCAGGATGACGTCGCAATGTTCCGGACAACGTGGGATGATCTGCCTGTGGCGTTCGTCTCCGTAAACAATGAAACTGGCGCGGAAACATGGCGCAGAGTTGCCGCACACGCCACCGCAGCCGGGAATACGACGTTTCACCATCTGAGAATCACGGAAGGCTACCCGCTTATGGGCACTGACCTGACCGGCGACAATATGGCACCTGAGGCCGATCGAAATGACCTTGCAATTTCGTACCGGAAAGGCTGTTACCTGGGGCAGGAGCCGATTGCCCGGCTGGATGCCATGGGCCACGTTAACCAGAAACTGTTTAAGGGCCGGGCCACTGTGACAGACCGAGTGTCGGACAGTGAAGAGCTGCCGATCGTGACGTCGCGGTCTCTGGCGGACGACGCTTCCTTTCCGGTCCTGCTGCCGATGTCGGTCAGGCTGGCGTCGAGTTCCTCTGCCGTGATGGCCAGAACCAGGGACGGAGCAGCCGTGCATCTCGATCGACTTGTTTAGGCCGCCACGCCGGAGTGGTCTGTGAATTGCTCAGGTTGTCTACACGGTGGCAGTGGCCGGAGTCAGATATTTGTCAACATCGTTGCTCACGATGACTCCGTAATTTACGGCTCCCAGCCAGCCGGACATGATAATGCCGACGGAGCCGGCGTGAAACAGGCCGCCGACCTGCTGCGGCAGATCCTTGCTGACCTGCAACCCTTCGAACTTTGTGCCGAATGACGATCCGGCGATATGCCGCGTGTAATGTTCAAATGTACGCGGCGTGGCCGCCTCAATGTGATCCAGTTTTGCTCGAACGTCAGGTACGTATTGTTCCAGGCAATCCAGAGTTGTTTCTTCCAGGTCCCTCTTCGCCGCCAGATAATCTTCGTCTGACAGATCAGCCCAGTCTTTGTAGTTGGCATTGGTGGAGGAAACGATCATCCAGCGATTGCTGCCTGGTCGCGTGCGCGGATAATAGAAGCTGAAGGTCCGGCTGCTGACATTCCTGCTGAGCATGGCGTCGATATCGAAGCCGCTGTGCTCAGAATGGAACAGCAGGTCGCCGACGTCTTCGCTAAAGCCTTCACCCGGCTTCAGTGCCATGTAGACCTGACAGCTGCTGCTGTTGAGTCGCACGGCACTGGCGGATTCAACGTACGATTTGTCGAAATGTTCTTCTCCGGCCAGCTTAAGGATTGTCGTTTTCAAATTGGCGTTGGACATGACCGCTCGGCACTTGATACGACGACCATTCACGACAACAGCCTGCACCTGTCGGTCCGGGCTGACTTCAATTTTTTCGACCAGCGTGCGGATGCGTACGTTCACGCCGTTGCGAATCAGCTCTTCCTTCATCTTGGTGACGAGAGCGTCCGTGCCGCCTTCGAAGGTATAAACCCCCTTGTGCATGAAGTTGGAAAACACGATGCCATAGGTAATGGCCGGATCTTCCAGCGTTGATCCATTTGCGTATGTAATCGGCTCCATCAACAGACGCACCACGTCGTCACGGCCAGGGAAGAACTCTTCAAACAGCTGCCGCGTCGTCAGCGCCTGGTCATCATAGAAATTCATGCTCCGCGCTCTGTCAAAGAACGCATTGATGGTTTCCGGAGCGACGCCGAATTTGTTCGTCAGAATACGAGTGAAATCGCCGCGGTCGAAGGTTGTCCTGACAGAAAACTGCGGGTTTTCAAAGCGAATTCCCTTCAGCTGAACGATGGAATCCGCGATCTCCTGCGTCCAGTACTTGCGGCAGCTCTTGATCATCCCCATCGGAAATCCGTGCAGGGAAATGTCAAAAATGTGTCCGCCGCTTCGCTTAAACCATGTTGCCATGCCCCCGAGCTGATAGTGATGTTCCAGCAGCAGCACGGAATATCCCTGGCGTGCCAGAAGATTGGCCGACGTCAGTCCTCCAAGACCACTGCCAATAACGACAACGTCATATTCGTCGCGGGCGTCTTTGAGGAAATCTTTGGGCATGGGAACGAGAACTGGATCAGCGAATGGGAACTGGATCAGCGAATGGGAACTCATCCCGCCGTCATTCCCACGTCAGGAAGATGATGAGCTGGCAGGAAGTCGAGGAGAGTATCAGAAAAATCCTGGGAACTTCAAATCGCTGTCTGATTTACTTGTACAGTCCGGGGTTTTCGACGTTGGTGTCCTGTTTCTGGCGGGGCCGAACGTCCGGGTCAGGCCAGAATTTTTTCCACCACGCTGCCACTGACATCGGTCAGTCGGAAGTCACGGCCCTGAAAGCGATATGTCAGCTTTTCGTGATGAATGCCCAGCAGACGCAGCATGGTGGCGTGCAGGTCATTGACGTGCACTTTATCCTCGACCGCAGCATACCCCAATTCATCTGTGGCTCCATGACGAATGCCACCCTGGACACCGCCTCCAGCCATCCAGGTCGAAAAGCCTTTGATGTGGTGATCTCGACCGGATCCCTGAGCCATCGGCGTTCGACCAAATTCGCCGCCCCAGATTACCAGCGTTTCGTCCAGCATGTCACGCTGTTTCAGATCCTTCAACAATGCGGCCGTTCCCTGATCCACCAGACTGGCCGTGACCGCCGACGCATTCTTAATGCCACCGTGGTGGTCCCAGCCGCGGTGATACAATTGTATGAATCGGACGCCGCGTTCGGCCAGCCGCCGAGCCAGCAGGCAGTTGGCAGCATAACTACCGTCGCCGCCCTGCGTTCCATACATCTCCAGAATGTGCTTTGGTTCACCCGACACATCCATCAATTCGGGCACAGACGTCTGCATTCTGAACGCCAGCTCATACTGAGCAATGCGAGTGGCCACCTCAGGGTCCTGGAATGTTGCATTGCCAATTCGATTCAGTGACTGCACAGCATCAATGACATCGCGCTGCTGTCCAAGGCTCACGCCGTCCGGACTCTTGACGTACAGTACCGGATTACCGTTCGACCGAAATTCCACACCCTGAAAACGACTCGGCAGAAAGCCGCTGTGCCACTGGCGCGAAGCGATCGGCTGTGACTGCCCGCCGCCAACCGAGGTCATCACGACATACCCGGGCAGGTTTTCCGACGCGCTTCCCAGACCGTATAACATCCATGAACCCATCGACGGACGGCCCGGAATGCTGGTGCCGGTGTTCATCAGTGTATGTGCAGGATCGTGATTGATCTGGTCTGTATGCAGGGAATTGATGATGCACAGATCATCTGCCATGGAACCGATGTGAGGCAGAATGCTGCTGACTGCCAGACCGGACTGCCCGTGCTTTACAAATTTGTGTTGCGGGGCCAAACACTTCAGCTTGTCGCGCTGTCCCTGAAGTTGAGCGATGGGCTGTCCTTCCGTGAAGGACTTCGGCATTGGCTGACCATCCAGTTTCGCCAGCTGTTCCTTATAATCAAGCGTCTCAAGATGTGACGCACCACCTGCCATACACAGGTGAATTACGCGTTTGCACTTTTGCGGAAAATGCAGGGGCTTGACAATGCCGTCCCATTTCGGCGGGGCGGCGCTGTCGTTCTCAGCTGCGTTCAGCAGGTCCGGCGCCATGATTGAGCTCAGGGCGAGCGTGCCGATTCCGCTGGATGAGCGACTCAGGAAGCTGCGACGACTTTGCTCAAGTCGAATCGTGTCCAGCATATTCATTTCGATACTCGCTCGCTGCCACAGACGGACTGACGCCAAACATGGAGCCGTCACTCAGAAATATTCTGCACATTTAACACTCTACACACCACGATTGTCCAGGCAATGCTGTCAGCTCGCTGCGATGGCCACAGGATCTCAGTCGTGTCCGCCATTCCCGAACGCAGCGTCAGAACGTGAGCCGCCGCTCCGGTCCTGTTTCCAACGCGACTCTATCGCATGTGTTTTGTGCTCGTATCCTGCTGTTTCGCGTCCGCTTCCAGGAATGTCGGCAACGTTTTGGGGCGCCGGGGCAGTGAGAGGTTCGTGTGGCAGCCAGACGTGACCTGCTATACGTCGCTCGACCCATCCCCTCCGAAGATCCGGTAGAATTGGCGCATCTCATGTGTGCTGTACCAGCAGGAAACTGCACCCGGAACTGAGATTACGCGGCAGAATTTGCCATCACGCGAAAAGTTCCGGCAGTAAATGTTCGAATTAGTCCTTCAGGAAGAAGTTTGTCCCCACTGGATAATCTTGGATCCCTGCTGGTTTTTTACGAGAAGGATGTCTCTGTTATGCGGTCAATTCAGTTTGCATTGTTTTGTTTGTTTGTCATCGTTGGCCTCAGCGGGTGTTCCACTTCGCGGTCAACTATACGCACCGCTGACAAAAGTGACGCCGGGACATCCGTGCCGGCAACCGCACAGAATCTGGAACGCTGGGCTCCTCCTCCCGTGCCGCCCGCATTATAGTCCTTGAAAGCGGTGAACTCCCCATTGATCCGCCGTCGCATCAGCCCGGTTATGCGGTCTGGCCGATCTGTCGTTCTCAGGCGGAAATCGGGGGAATAGTGACCAACCAGCCTCCTTATTCACGAAGTACGGTCCTGGCAGGAACTGCGACCTGAAGTCTGACTGGCATTTCAGTTCTTAGCGTGGTCCAGCCAGGCAAATGTGCCGTCTTCCGGACGCGGAAGATGGTCTCGCGGAACAGCACCCGGTTGGGTGACGCCACGCCCTGGCTATTTGGCGACGTGAATACTGAGTCCTGTCCGGCTGGAACGACCAGGCATCGCCGTCACTCGAACTCTTCGTCAGCATCGGGGCGGATCAATTCGAAGTACTTTCGAATTGTCTGTCGATGCCCCAATGGAATCGGTTCCGATTCCAGTACCGCTTCCGACATCTTCTGGTATTTGGCGAAGGCTTCTCGAGCCCGACGCTGGGCCTGTTCCTGTGCTTCCGGGGAGGTCGTCGTTTCGAACTCGGAATCGCCGCCTTCGCCCATCTGGCCTGTCAGGCTGGCCATTTGACGCTGACTTTCCAGTTGTGTCTGTTTTCCGTTGGTGTTGCCGGCGGATTTGGCTCCCGCCTTCTTGCTGGGACTATTGCTGGTTTTGTCTGATTGTCCCTTCGCAAGATTCAGACCTTCGCCATCTCCCTGGCCCTCTCCATTACTGTTGGCGTCTGCTGAACAGAGTTTCTTGCATGCGCCCAGTTTGTCACACTTGCTGCTGAGCATATTGCGCAGTTTCTTTGCCAGACTGTGGCGTTTGATTTCCTTCGCGAGAGTCTGGCTGACTTCGCGGGTGCTATTACTGTCGTCGTTCTTGACTGCTTCCGACAGCTGTGAAAGCTGTTCGCTCAATTTGTTCAGTCCCCGCTTCTTTGCCGCTGCTGCCGTCTTCGACAGCTTTTCGGCGGTTGGACGAGATTCGCTCCGGTTCATATCCTCGGGGCTGACGTTTTGCAGCTCCTCTGCCGCCTTGTCCAGCTCTTCCTTCTGAAGTGCCTCCGCGGCGGCCTTGAATGGCTGTGCTCCGGATATGGACTCGGCAAGGGCATTCAGTTGAGCATCCATATCGGTGACGTTCATTTGAGCCATCATCTGTTGCATCTTCTGCTGCATTTCAGAAATGGTCTTGAGCGACTCTCGGACATCGGTTTGCGGTGATTCCAGCCGTTCAAGATCACCTCTGAGACGTACGACAAGATTTTTCAGATCTTCAAGTGCGGCTTCCGCCGCCAGTTGTTCCATTTGATCCAGCTCAGACTGAATCTCGCTCGCAGCGTGGGCGACGCCTTCAGGTTGAGAAATATCAGCATGGATCGGGCCTCCGCTCGGGATCAACATCAGGGTCGTTGCCACTGTGATGGACAGCACGGCCCAGCCCCATCGGGGATGAATACCAATCGGAACGACTTCCCGGGGATCGACGGAACGCAGGTAACTGGCAGCGTCCTGCAGTTGAAGTTGCTGCAGCGGACTGGTCGCGGGGTGATTCGTGAATTCCAGTGCAGTCACTGTACGGTCTTTCAACTGATAGTGGCTGTCGATGGCGGCAGCCGCCTCAAGCCACGATCGCTTCAGCACGAAGGCAACCACGGCGGCAACAGCGACACACAGAAAGAATGTCGTCAGGAGAGCCGGAGCAGTCACCAACCAGCCTGCGGTGGCCCGAGTAATCGCCATCAGCACGCAGCAGACACCGCCGAAAACAGCACCAGTGCCAAGAATCCCAACGACGGATCTGGCGCGAAGTCTCCTGCGGACTGGTGTCAGGAACGTGCGGATCTCAGATTTCATGAAAGTCACTTTAGTGAGAATGCGCCTCAGATCAACGCAGTGGAATCAGGCAGGAAGGTCTGGTGTGGGCGGGGACAGAACTCGAATAATGTCCGTTTTTTCCGTGTGATCGGCAATCACAGAGCAGCTGTGTTCGGCAGGCGGTGTTGTCCCGACGGATGGAACTGAAAGAATCCTACTCGGGACAACCAAGTATCGTCAAATTGAAACAAAGAAACCCTGGGTTTGCCCGTGGTTTTGTTCGCTGCGGCTGGCAGAATCCGTCTGGACGCACCGTCGTGAAGCATATACGGAAGCAGGACGTTCCTTTAGCTATATCTTCAGAATTCGCACGGGAACCCCAGAACAGCGGTGACATTGAACGCGGTGTACTATTTCGCACAATATTTGATTTTTTCATATCTGATGTGCCGGTTCCGTCTGCTGTCACAAGCGTGATGGGAAATCGCTTCGCTCATGTTTTCTGATTTAGAAGTCGCTGACTGTTGTCGACAGGACCGAGCCGCACCAGAATCGGTCGCATGAGAATCAAAGTGCGGAGTGTCGACTTCTATCGCCTGCCGATGAGGACTCGATTTCCATTTTGCTATGGCATCGCCAGCATGACAGAACTGCCGCATCTGTTTGTGCGGGCTGTGGTTGACATTGACGGGCACGAATCCGTTGGCATGAGTGCCGACGGTCTGCCACCGAAGTGGTTCACCAAGAATCCTGGTACATCGTTCGAAGACGATCTGCCCGAGATGCTGCGGGTGATTCGTCATGCCGCCGATGTGGCTGTAGATGCAGTTCCCAGCGACAGTTTCTTTGCATGGTGGCGGCTCCTTTATGACAGACAGCAACGGTGGGCGAAGGAGCAGAGTATTCCGCCGCTGCTGTCCGGTTTTGGTGTCAGTCTGCTGGAACGTGCTGCGCTGGACGCGTTCTGTCGAGCGATCGGGCGACCACTGCATCGCGTGTTAATAACGGATCAGCTGCAGTTGGAACCGAGCAAAATTCGGGGGCAACTTTCCGGAATCCGTCCGGCGGACTTCCTGGCCGGGCAGCCGGCAGACGAACTGATTGTGCGACACACGATCGGGCTGGCGGATCCGTTGACGGCTGCGGAAATTGATCCAGGAGACCGGGTTCATGACGGACTGCCCCATTCACTGGAAGATAACATTCGGCAATATGGAATTACCCACTTCAAAATCAAGCTGAGCGGCAGTCTGGATCACGACACTGATCGACTGCGTCAACTTGCCCGGATTATTCGAAGCCAGGTGGGAGCCCGGGCCAGATTCACGCTGGACGGAAATGAAAATTTTCACCGCGTTGAAGACTTTCAGGAGCATTGGAACACGTACCAGGCCGATCCGCTGCTGCGAAGCTTTTTCTCAGCGTCACTGTTATTTGTTGAACAGCCCATTCATCGTGATTCTGCACTCAGTCAGCCATTGGATCTGGGCAGTGGATGGGTTGCTCCCCCGGCAATGATCATCGACGAATCTGATGCTGATCTCAGCAGCTTTCCGACAGCTGTGTCCTGCGGCTACGTCGGCACAAGCCACAAGAACTGCAAGGGTGTGGTCAAGGGAATTTTGAATGCTGCCGACATATTCCACTGCCAACAGAATCAGCAAACAGGGGTGCTTTCAGCCGAAGATCTGGCGAATGTCGGTCCGGTGGCTCTGCTGCAGGATCTGGCAGTGGCGGCATGTATCGGAGTAGATCACATTGAACGCAACGGTCATCATTACTTCTGCGGACTGAGCATGATGCCGCAGTCGGAGCAGGAACGGGCGTTGCGCAATCATCCGGATCTTTACGAAGTGGCGGAGGCCGGCTTTCCGACGTTGAAAATCAGAAACGGAAAGATTCGGCTCGGCAGTGTAAATGCCGCGCCATTCGGTGTCGCAGAACTTCCCGATGTTGGTTTGTTTGAACATTGGGAGATCTGACAACGTCGCCCGGCGACCAACCGAAGAACTTTGCCTGAAATCAGTCATTGCTGGTTGCCGTCGCTCACAGTTGTCAGGTGCAGCAATCGCCGGCTCTCTGCGTGCATAATCGCCAGCTCTCTCCGTGCATAATCGCCAGCTCTGCGGGTCAGGAAAGTTCACCCGATTGCGCAGAGCCCACGGAAACCGGCGACCTGAAGCTCCACGATCTCCGCGCGCTCACGGAATCGGCACAGCCCGACGCCTTTGGTTTGCTCTTTACCGGGGAAACGGTATGTTGAAGAAAGGCAGTCTGCGTACCTTGCGGTGTTTTGCGGTTTCTGGGCTGCTGTGGTCACAAAAGGTCTACCGTATGTCCCTCGAACGTCGCTTTCGAACTTCTCTGTTCTTCGCAGCCGCGATGTCCCTTTTTCTTACCTGGGACATTGCCGTGGGGCAGGTTCTCGTCAACAAAAAAAATTCCGCTCCCGATGCATTCCGACAACTCGACGAAGTCCTGCCGACTGCGAATTCCTACCGCACGGCATCGGGGGCGCCGGGCCATGAGTACTGGCAGCAGAAAGTCGATTACGACATTGATGTCGAACTGCATGATGACACGCAGCGGATCACGGGTACGGAAGTTATTTTATATGTCAACAATTCGCCCGACACGCTGAGGTATCTCTGGTTGCAGCTGGACGCCAATCGTTTTCGGCCGGATTCTGCCGCCAACCGTCATAAAGGTCCTTCGCTGAGCAGCCGCGTCGAATTTAAACAGCTGAACAGCATGCTTCAGGCGGAACAGTTTCCCGGGGGCACGAAGATTGTTTCCGTCACCGGTAGCAGCAATAACCGAAAGCTGAATCACCGGATCGTTGGCAGCAACATGCGGGTGGATCTGCCACAGCCACTTGTTTCAGGAGAACAAGTGGGCTTCAAAGTTCGTTGGGAATACAGAATTCCGGACGCAACTGTGATCCGCGCACGTGGCGGCTTCGAACGTTTTGAAAAGGATGGCAACAACGTCTATGAGATCGCCCAGTGGTTTCCTCGGCTTTGTGCTTATTCAGATGCGGCCGGCTGGCAGCACAAGGAATTCCTGGGAAGGGGGGAGTTCGCTCTGGAATTCGGTGACTACGTCGTACGTCTGACGGTGCCATCAGATCACATCGTGGCGTCAACGGGACAGTTACAGAATCCGGCAGATGTTCTTTCCAGCGATCAGCGCAGTCGCCTTAAGAAGGCTCGTTCTGCAGAGGAGCCTGTGTTTATTGTGACGCCGGAAGAAGCATTAAAGAATCAGAAGACCCAGGCAAAGGATAAGAAGACGTGGGTCTTTAAGGCTCAAAATGTGCGAGATTTTGCGTTTGCCAGTTCTCGAAAGTTCATCTGGGATGCTGTGGGCCATAACAGTGGCGGCAACCAGGTCATGGCTATGTCGTACTTTCCGAACGAAGCCGAACCGCTGTGGAGCAAATACTCAACACATGCCATCGTTCACACGCTGGACGTTTATTCCAAATACACGTTCCATTATCCGTATCCGGTCGCGATCTCAGTGAACGGTCCCATCTACGGGATGGAATATCCAATGATCTGCTTCAACGGGCCGCGCCCGGAAGACGACGGCACTTATTCCAAACGCACGAAGTACGCATTAATTTCGGTCATCATCCACGAAGTCGGACACAACTATTTCCCGATGATCGTGAACACTGACGAACGGCAGTGGACGTGGATGGACGAGGGGCTGAATACGTTTCTGCAGTACCTTGCCGAAGTCGAATGGGAGGACAAGTATCCGAGTCGCAGAGGTGAGCCGGCAAAGATTACGAGCTACATGCGAAGCACCAATCAGGTGCCCATCATGACGAATTCTGAGTCGCTGCTGCAATTCGGTCCCAATGGCTACTCAAAACCTGCCACAGCTCTGAATATTCTTCGGGAAACGATTCTCGGCCGGGATCTGTTTGACTTCGCATTTAAGGAGTACGCCCGGCGCTGGATGTTCAAACGTCCTTATCCAGCCGATTTCTTTCGTTCCGTTGAAGATGCGTCCGGCGTTGATCTCGACTGGTTTTGGCGAGGATGGTTCTACAGTACGGATCACGTCGACATCGCTGTCACCGATGTTCGTCACTATCAGATCGACAACGGTGATCCGGCCGCCAACGGCAGGATCAAACGCGAGGAACGAAATGCTGAGCCGGAAACTCTTTCACAAAAGCGAAACAAGCCTCTGCCCAAAAGGGCGGATAAATTTCCTGAGCTAAAAGACTTCTACAACAGCTACGACGATCTTGCTGTCACAGACGCGGAAAAGAAGAACTTCCAGAAGTATCTGAAAGAACTGAAGCCGGATCAGCGTCGCCTGCTGGGCATGAAGACGCACTTCTATATCGTCGACCTCGAAAATAGGGGTGGTCTGGTAATGCCCGTGATTCTGGAGGTGACGCATAGCGATAAGACAACGCGCGAGATACGTTTGCCGGCCGAAATATGGGTCAAGAACGCATTGAAGACGTCGCGTCTGATCATGTCGAAGAAGGCCATCGTTTCGGTTGACCTGGATCCTCACCTGGAAACGGCTGACGTCGATACTTCCAATAATCATTATCCACCTCAGATCAGCAAGAGTCGATTCAAGTTGTACAAGGAAGGTAAAACGAAGAACGAGATGCAGAAAGCAGAGCTCGGCAGGAAAGACGATGAGAAAAATCCAGACGGTCCAAAGGTGGATGACAAAAAGCAATCGAAGGACGACACGAAAAAAGACAAGGAGTGATGACGATGTTGCCCCGACTGTTTTTCGTTGCAATATTTCTGCTGGCGACTGCTGCCGCCGAAGCTCATTCCTCACACACTTCAGTGACCGAAGTGGAGTGGAACCAGGAATCGAAGCGGTTTGAGGTGGCAATGAAGCTGCAAATCGCAGACCTGCAGGATGCAATATCTGCCAGGCAGGGAAAGCGAATCCGAATCGATTCAGGCGAGGCCACGGAGGCGGTTCTGCAGTACGTGACGGAACACTTTTCAGTTACATTTGCGGATGACCAGAAATGTCGTCTGCACTGGGTCGGGCAGGAACTGGAACTGCACGATGCCTGGTTGTATTTCGAAGTGGAACCGACGGGGGACGTTCGGGGCAGCGTTGCAGTTGACCGGCTTGTGGCCACACCGTCTGAGAAGCCGAAGAAAGTCAGCACGTGGAACGAGCTGTTTGTCGTGCCTGCGACGCGCACTGGCGAATTTACAGCGACCAGCCGAATTGCTGACTGCAGCATAAGCGTACGCGATACCGTGCTGTGCGACATTCAGCCTGATCAGACGAATCTGGTCACCATTCGGGTTGCGGGCGCGACACGGTCTCTGGTCTTTGAACATGAACACGATTCGGCAACAGCGAAGTCCGCGAATGTTCGTCACCCGCAGAAATAACGCACAGCGGTGCAGATTCGGACGGATGCAGACGTTAAGAGTCCGCGCTGCGTCAACGCAGCACTTGTGATGCCATTGACTTGCCCGGAGCTTGTGTGGGAACCTATCTGCAGTCCTGGCGGTGCTTTTGCACGGGCTGATGTTTCGTCAGCCTGGATACCATGTGTGTCCGAAGACCTTTCGGCAACGATCTTCGATCGTTGGGCAGGACCGGCGGGGCCTCGGCCTCGTCTTTTTCTTTCATGTTCGATGCGTCGAAGAATTGTGAGTTGCCTGGTGCCCCATTTCGTGCGCGCTTGATGCCCTGCCTGCCGAATCAGGCGGGCACCATACAAACAGCGAAATCCTGAAGTCTCATGTTTTCGGTCCCTGTTCTAATTGGTCTGGCGACTGCCGTGTCTGCAGCCGTTTTTGTCAGTGTGATGGTTGTCCTGCGGTTCCGTGCCGATCGTTTCCAGACGTCGCCCGCAGATTTGCCAGGGCAACTGGATGTGCCTCGCTCCCGGCAGCACGACCTGAGTGAACTGGGAAAACGTCTGGGGATTTCCTGCAATGTGCTGGAACGCTTTGAAGTCGGGTATCGTATCTCAGAGATCTCAAAGCCTCGGGGCGGAGTTCGTCGGCTGGAGATTCCCAACGAAGAAACAAAGAAGCTGCAGAGGACAATTCTTCGACGACTGCTGACAGGACTCGACATTCATCCATTTGCGTGTGGCTTCGAGCAGGGGACGTCTATTGTTGATGCGGCGACTCCACATGAAGGACGACTGGTTGTCGTCCGGATGGACGTCCGTCGTTTTTTTGAAAGCACAACAGCGGCACGGGTTCAGGCCTATTTTCAGGGTATAGGCTGGGATGCTGCAAGTGCTGCGACTCTGGCACGATTAACGACGTTTCACGGTCACCTTCCGCAGGGCGCCCCGACCAGTCCCAAGCTCAGCAACCTGGTTAATGCGCCGCTGGATGAAGCACTCATGCGTCTGGCCCGCCGACACAATGGTGGATATTCGAGGTATGCCGATGATATTACGATGTCATTCGACATTCGGCCGGGCCGAGTTGTCCGCGGGCTGACACAGGTCGTTCGTCGGATTCTGAAGAGCTATGGCTACACAATGCACGGCGGTTCGAAATTGAAAATCCTTCGCCGGCATCAGCGGCAGCAGATTCTGGGCCTGGTCGTCAATCAGAAAACAGCACTGCCTCGAAAAACCCGACGCTGGCTCAGAGCCGTTCGCCATCACGCAAGTCTGGGAAAGCCGACCTCTTTGACCGCACAACAACTTAATGGATGGGAATCGCTGCTGAAGATGGTGGAGACTCAGCGCGAGGAATGAATACGTCCAGTTTCGACCGCTGATCCGGTGCGAGAACGATCCCCGTCCCTGAAGGAATTTCGGGGGACCGTCACGCCATACTATCCGGACTGCGTAATGAATGATCCCGTGCCGGCGCAAACGGAGCGCATAAAAACGACCCTGAGCGACGTCTTACGTGGCTCAGGGTCGTCGGTTGTTTCTCAAACAGATCTAGCGATCCAATTTGAGACGGTGGCTGCCTGCAGGACAGCCCGCCAGCCGTCAGCAGGCGGCACCACCTCGATTGGGACTACAGTTGTCATTCACCAGACACCTCCTTTCTAAAGAATAAAGTTCCCCTTTGCAGCAAACTGTAGATGGTTTCCTGCTCCGGGCCACCGAATGCTGGAATGCGTTTTTCCAACCCAGAGGTGAGAGTATTTTCACGATTTTTCCAAACGGGACAAGTAGAAAACTCGCAACATTCTGCGGTAACCCCGGAGGTTCTCTGTTTCGCCGGTGCAGTCTGATCCTCACGCCCACTCCGCGGTGGTCGGCAACTTATGCCGAAAAGCAACAGTGACTGCTGAAGGCTGCGGGTTTGCGACGATAGCAGACTGGACTGGTGCCTGAGCAACGCAATGGGGGTACAGCCCAACGTCATGCCTGTGTTCGGGCCTGGAGACTGTGCCACCAATACCAGCGTTCCATGGGAAACCGTTCCTTCACCAGGCAGATAACGCCTGCGAATCCTTCACTACGGAGAATTCTTCTGATGATCATGCGATCTCTGAATGACGACGATTTTGATTGTTCGTCCATCGATCCATTACCCCCGGCTCCGGTTACTGAAGGTGTTCAGTGCGGAGGTTTTCCAAACTGGCGATTCGTGCGACTCAACTCGCCGGAATACGGCCAGACTGAGCAGCCTCATCTGCATATTGCGGCACCGCACACACGGCAGGCAGTGGCGGTATCAGAGCCGGAACTTAATCAGACGATCTATTTCGGCTGACCACACGAAGGTCCATTCGAGTTATGTCGGTAGTTTTTTCGTCCACCTGGAAAAGATTTCCCCTGACCACTGACGCTGTGGCCGGGCCGGACAGCCGCAGAAATTCTATCAGCAGCAAATAAAAACGATAATCGTGTCGTGCGGGTAAATCGGTATCCGGTTCGGCACACGGTGTGCTTATAGGCACAGCGTCGAGTCTCTACCTACACCAGAATGGTTGCTATTGCTCATGGACGAGCTGTCGATTATGAACTTTGCTGGCACCACTTCATCCAGTGGACAGGCAGCAACGATATCGGATTTACCTGGTGCATCAACCGTCCCCCGGAAGGGCGATAAGTTCGCTGCTGCCCTCAGAACGGTAGCGTCCGACGGGAATGACGCACTTGTGAACGAGGGTACTAGAGAGGATGTGCCACATCCAGTTGATGGAATCCCGCTTGCCGAAACACCTACGGTTGTCGAAAGTGATGATCCGCTTGTCTGGGCTATCAATGAGGAGGGATTTGTCGCTGCTGAGCTTATTGAACCGCTCGGGGACTCCGGCGTACTGCCTGCATCGATCGCCGTTGCCCTGACCCTGCCATCCGTTGGGGACGAGACGCTGTCCCCCTTAATCACGGAAATCGTTGAACCGCATTCTGAATTCGTCGCAGCCGTGCCGCAAACGCTCACGGAAATCGTTGAACCGCATTCTGAATTCGTCGCAGCCGTGCCGCAAACGCTTTCAGAAGCCACGACTGAACGTTCAGTCACAGTTTCTGATGCCGCAGAGCTGTTGGACGCGGGAACCACGAAAGGGCCTGTTACCGGGGCGCCGTTATCTTCGCGGATTCCGGTGCAAAGGGCCGGCCACGTGAGCCAGGCTGCTGCCTTACCAACGACAGAGCAGACGGCATTGGTACTGTCGCATACAAACGATCGGTCGATGCTAACGACCGACGTGCCGCTGGTTCCGACTTCACCGGCGCAGACGGTTGCAACGGGGATGAAGCTGCGGGAGCAGAACGTCCCCTTGTCTCAGACATCGCCGTCAGACGCCACGCAGGCGACTTTGAGTAGCGCAGCGGACCGTGTACCGACAGTGCTGACGACGCTGCCCGGGGCGGCGACTCAGCTGCAGACCGCTTCAACCAGTATTGATCCCGGCGTGCACGTCTCTTCGTCAGAACGTGAATCAACCCGTCTGACGCCGCTGCCCGCTGGTTTGGCAATGGCGCCGACTGGGGCCCCCGAGCCTGTGTCTGCCGGCCCCCAGGCATCCGTTGTCAGCGAGTCGCCGAGTCTGCTCCCGAATTACGGTACCCTGGGTTCAGGGGATCCGCGGCCCTTCAATGTCACCGTGGACCCCCGCTCGGTTCACATGCCGACACCGACAGCAACCGCGGATGGTCTGTTTCGCGCCCCGGCAGCCGAGCTGTCGGTCGTGCCGAGTCATCAGGGCAGCGGCGTGAGTCCGGTCTCGTTACCGTCAGGTGTCGTGGAATCAGGTCAGTCGCCGCAGGTCAGCTCTCCGCAGCCGCTGACGAGTCAGGTGTTGGTTGCGATGGCCCAGAATCTTTCTGTCGTCAGGGAGCAGTCGTCGGGTACGCTGACACTTCGTCTGGATCCGCCTGAGTTGGGTGAGATGGAGGTGCGGTTTCGGCAGGGGCAGCAGGGGGTTGAGCTTCGACTGGCGGCGCGTGTGCCGGGGACACTTCAGATGTTGGTGTCCCGCGGCGATGAGATCAGCCGAGCGTTGAGCAGCATGGAGCTTGATTTTTCCAAACTGGAGATCGCCGGCGAAGACTCGTTCCGCAGCGGTGACGAGTCGGCCGCATATGAGCACAGGAGTCCTCAGCACGAAAATGCTGAGCAGCAGCATCAGGATTCAACGTTGGGAACGGGCTCCGACGACGATGATCACGGTCGAAGATCTGACGGGACACGCAGGAACAGTCAGGTTCGCAGACGTTCAGGAATTCGCGCTTAACGACACACGAAAGGATTAGTGATGCCGGAACAACTTACAGGCGCACTGGGTACGGAAAAGTTCTTGAATCTGTATGTCACCCAGTTGCAGCATCAGGATCCGCTGTCTCCGCTGGACCAGACGGACAGCCTGGCGCAGCTGGCGCAGTTTTCTCAACTGGAGAGCAGTAACCAGCTCAACAGCAAATTCGATCAACTGCTGGAGCTGGAACGACAGTCCAACGCAACCCAGTTAGGTGCAGTTGGCGCAGGCTTGTTGGGCCGTGAAGTCTCATTTGGTGAGGCGCAGTCGGGAATTGCTGACGCTGTTAGTCGGGTTGATGGACAGATCCTTGTGACTGTTGACGGAGTGCCGATACCGATCAGCGACGTCAACTCGATAGCGGTCGCGGGGACATAAGACATCGCTGTCTTCGCAGTCAGCAATTCTTTTTGATGGATTTGGGAGCAACACCATGGCTAATTCGCTTTTGACAGGGATTTCAGGACTTCGTGGGCATCAAAAGATGCTGGAAGTCATCGGGAACAACCTTGCCAACGTCAATACAACGGCATTCAAGACGTCAAGGACGCTGTTCTCAGATCTGATCTACGAGTCACAGCGTGGAGCGTCTGCGGGGACTGCGGGTACGCTGGGAAGTGTCAACCCGTTACAGATCGGAACGGGCAGTCAGGTCACGAGCGTCGACCGAAACTTTTCACAGGGCAATCTTGAATCCACGGGTGAAGACCTCGATGCTGCCATTGACGGAGATGGTTTCTTTGTGGCCGAATCGGGGAACGGTCGTGTCTTCACGCGTTCCGGGGCCTTCAGTATTGACGAAACCGGACATCTGGAAGATTCGTCAACAGGGTATCTACTGCAAAGATTCGGAAGCCTTGGTGAAGACTCGGGGGAAGGCCCGGCGTTTCAGACACCGGCGGACGGCCGTATCCATATTCCCATCGGGGCCAGCATCCTGGGAACCGTCACGACACAAATCGAATTAAGCGGGCAACTGGGCGCAAACTCTACAGGACCGACTCAAAGAGTAATCACCGGTGGGAGTCTGACGACTGGCGGTGGGACACCGGCGATTGGGGCGGTCCTACTGAACGATCTGGACTCCAGTATCTCGGATTATGAGGGCCCGACGGCTGGACCGCCCCCAACCCCGGGCGACCTTATTCGTCTGTTTGGTGCACAGGCCGACGGCACGGTGATTGACAGCAGCTTTAGTGTTGACGGTACGACCACACTTCAGGATCTGGTGGACCAATTGGGCACACTGTACCCTGCGTCCACCGTCAGTCTGGTCAACGGAGCGATCACCGTCACGGCAAATGCGACGGGAACCACATCTCACAGTATGGTCATCCAGGACGAATTCGGAAATGTGGGGGCTCAGGATTCCAGCTTTACCGGGCAATTCGATTTGACTGTTGCAGGGAATGACGGAACCGTTGTGAGCGGAAGTCTGCCAATTTACGATGAGCGAGGCACTGAGCACACCCTCGGGTATGAACTCGCGAAACAGACGGACAACAGTTGGACGTTGACCGCTGATCTGGATCCGGCTGCCGGGACTATTCTTGATGGAATCGTATCGGGAATTCAGTTTGGTGCTGACGGGTCTCTGACTCAGGTTACGGGGACAGGCATCGGTGACGGAAATATTGAGGTGCGTTTTGCCAACTCAACGTCGGCACATATCATCGCTATTGACCTGGGAACTCTGGGTGACATCGACGGCCTCTCTGAAATTGGCACATCGCCGAATGTTTCGTTCCTGGCAGATGGCTTCAGTCCCGGTGAACTTCAGTCCGTGCAGATTGACGCGGACGGCACGATCTCCGGAATCGGAAGCAACGGACTGAAGTTTGCCATTGCCCAACTTGCGATTGCCGCATTTCGTAATCCTGATGGTCTGGAGAATGCGGGTGGCAACTATTATGGAGAGTCTCTTGCCAGTGGGAATGCGGAGATCGGAACGGCACTGTCAGGTGACCGGGGGGCGATTCGTGCGGGACAGCTGGAAGGGTCCAACGTCGATCTTGCACTCGAATTTACCAAATTGCTGGTGGCACAACGAGGGTTTTCAGCGAACGCTCGAACTATCACCGTGACGGACGAGGTTCTGGAAGAGCTGACAAACATCATTCGGTAGTGCTATCGGTGGCGTGGTCTGAGACAGTTTTTGTTGGACGTGGCATCTCCGCTCTTCTGATTCGTAAACCGTCATCGCCTGCTGATCGAAGGCCAGGTCGCCCCTGAGCAACCCCCGTTTGTTGTGCAGCGCCTGCCCGCTGACAGGACACACGACATCGGCTGAGATCAACTGATACGTATGAGGGGCAATCCGACGATGCTGGAGGACTAAGTTAACACCGGTGAAATGTTCTGCGGGCCTGATATTCACGGATCTGAAAACAGAGTTTCAGGAATGATAAAAACAGTAACGGGAAATCAACGTGACGCCGCTTAATCATGAATCGCTGGTAAAGACGGCATACGAACTGCCGCCGCTTCCGCAGACCGTACTCCTGTTGTCGGATCTGTTTGCAGATCCGAACTACAAACTTAAGGATGTTGAACGTGCTGTCGCGCTGGACCCGGCGTTGGCGGGCAAGCTGCTTCGTCTTGCCAATTCTTCCATTCATGGCACCAGCCAGGTAGGATCGACGATGGACGCAATTGTCCGTCTGGGTTCCGGAACGGTCAGAGCTATTGCCGTTGCAATGAGTGTACGACCGGGACACGGCATGGATCTTTCTGCGTTCGGACTGACAGCTGACACGTACTGGAGCCACTGTGTTGCTGTGCTGACTTTCGCGGAAGAGCTGACGGCTCAGCGGGTTGCTGACTTCGGCGATGAATTCTCTACAGCAGCGCTTCTGCACGATTTCGGCAAGCTTGTTCTTGCTAAACATCTGACGCCGGAACACTCAGAAGCATTGCGAAGTGGCGATCCGGAAGCCTCTGCGACAGACCATGAATCTCGTGTGTTGGGCGTCAACCATGCTGAGGTGGGAGGTGTGGTCGCTCAGTCATGGGAACTGCCTCGAGATCTTGTCCGAGCTGTGCAGTATCACCACAATCCATCGGCTTTCGATCACCCCATGTGTCACGGCCTGAACATTGCCAATCAGCTGGCATGGCGATTGGAGTCTCGCAATAACGAGCTTGAACAGGAATCCGAGAACCGGACCGCTTCGATGGCTGCTTTGGGGCTGACGACCACGAGTATGGACCGAGTACTGAAAGAAGGTTGCGTTCGCCTGCAGGAAACGATGGAAATCTACACCTGATTCGCTCAGGCGGCTCGTTGGTATGTGGTTGGTCGGGCGGATGCCGGCATCTGCATGAGTGAGTGAACCGTTCCGGCAACCGGGACCGTTTGTGGCGACTGCGATACATTCAGGAGGTGTGCATTGACAGAGGTTGTAGGCCCCAGCATGGTCGAAATAATCTGTCCGTCGACGACTGTATTCGGCACCATTTGAAAGTGGAACTGTTTCAGCATCACCGCCAGAGCCGTGCGCAATTCCACCATGGCCAGCGGCGCACCAATGCACATCCGGGGTCCGGCACCAAACGGAAGATACTCGTAGGCAGAAGGAGAGATTTCCGACCAGCGTTCGGGCTGGAATTCGTCCGGCGATTCAAAGAGGTCCGGACGGTGGTGCGTCATATACTGACTGAAGATGACCGGAGTGCCCGCTGACAGACTGAGTGGTCCCAGCCGCGCAGCCTCAGCGCAGACCCGCTGCGAATAAGACGATGCCGGAAGGACACGCATGCTTTCCCTGATGACCCAGTCCAGGTATGTCAGCGATTCCAGTTCTGCAAAAGTCGGGTGACGACCAGTGGTTCCTGCGGCCAGTTCCTGAGCCAGTCGATTCATCACCTCCGGATGTTGAGCAAGCAGGAACAGAGTCCAACTGAGCGTATGTGCGGTTGTCAAATGAGCTGCTGCAAACGTCAACGCGGCATGTCCCACCAGCTTCTCGTCCGTCAGTTGCTGGTTTGTTTTCTGAGCCCGGAACATGAGGCTCAGAACATCCGACCGGTGTGCAGCTGTCGGCTGACGTTTATGTGCTGCAATCAGTTCCTGAACGCTGGATTCAAGTTTTTCCGCGTCAGCCAGAAGTTTCTCATAACTGTCAGGGAACTGTGGCGCAGAAACCAGGGCCCCGATTCCCACTTCGTGATTCTGCCGCACCCAGCGGTCAATCATCGAGCCCAGTTCGAGTGCATCGTGCGCATCATCGATGCCAAACAGCAGCGCACTGGTCATGCGCACCATGAAATCGACCATCTCGCAGTTCAGGTCACGTTGCTGACCGGTCACCCAGTCGCTCATCAGATCCGTGGTCAGATCACAAATCACGGAATGGTAGTCAGGCAGGATCCGGCGGGAAAATACGTCCATCATGACTCGCCGGTTTTCTCGGTGTTCGGCACCGTTCATGCTCAACAGTCCAGACGTCACTCGTCGCTGAGCGGATTGCCGACCGCCGCGTATCGCGAAGAATTGTGAGTGAAACGTGCGGGAGTCCGAAAGCACCTGACGATTGTATTCCGGTGAAAAAACAAACGCGATTCGCTTTCCCTGATCTTCAAGAACGGCAATGTCTCCGAACTCGCTGTGGAGACTGCGCATGCAGCCGAGCGGATCCCGTGGGAAATCCGTCAGATGTCCCTGCCGTACGGGTAGGTGGCCACTCTGGAGTTGCAGCGATTCTCGATACGTCATCCCATCGTCCCTGACGGTATTCTTGAGCGTCACACAGCCAGCCGTGCTGGTCATCCTGATCGCAACACGGTCTGACCGTGGTTTGTAGAGCAATCTGTGATGCACGGCCACTGATACTGGCGATTTCAGCAGTTTTTCTGATGTTGCGTTCGTATCCGTGGCGCGTGTGGGATATCAATGCCGCTGACTAAGTGTGTAGAACTCGTTGTCTTTCACTCCGCCGCTTTCGACAGACCGCACAAATTAAGTGACTATTCTGACCTGCAGCTGTATCGGTTTTCTCGTGGGCGGAATTCCGTTCGGGTATCTCGTCGGCAGGCTGATTCTGCGGGACGATATTAGAAACCACGGCAGTGGCAACATCGGCGCGACCAACGTGGCCCGCGTGATTGGCTGGAAGTGGGGCTCACTGGTCCTGTTGCTTGATGCTCTGAAGGGGCTGTTGCCAACGTGGGGCGCCGTCTGCGTAGCTCAGAGGTACGAACCAGCTTCGATGCACGTGCATATAGCTGTGGCGACGGGGCTCTGCGCAATTCTGGGACACATGTATCCTGTTTACCTGCAGCTTCGAGGCGGTAAGGGCGTGGCCACAGCTTTGGGGGTTGTTCTGATTCTGGCACCGAAAGCCATGCTGGTGGCTGCAGCGGTGTTTGCCGTCGTCGCCGGAATCACGCGTCTTGTCGCGTTGGGCTCAATTCTGGCCGCGCTGGCTTTCGGAGTTCTGCAGCTGTCGCTGATGGGCGGCTCAGCACTGGATGTCGCGAATCTGTCGTTGACGATCTTTGCGGTCGTCGTTCCGCTGCTGATTATCTGGCGACACCGTGCCAATATCGTTCGGCTTACCAAAGGCACGGAGCTGACGGTAACCGCACCCGTGGCGGAGGACGAGATATCTGAGTCTGAACCGGGAGAAGGCGGATAATCAGCGCACAGCAGCAGAGCAGGGTCCGTGATCAAAATTGCAGCTGAGCGGTGGCGAAAGTCGATACACTCCGGTGCAGCACGGTCTTGAGCAGAATCCGCCTGCAGTACAGGGACACCCGCGGGATCGGGAATATGAAGGCCTGTGAGGCAGAAATCTGAACGACAGGACGATGGAAAGATACCGTGACTCAGTTTTCATTTCATCTGGACGCAACAGATCAGCACACCTCGGCACGAACTGGCCGGTGGGTGACTCCGCATGGTGTGGTGGATACGCCGGCCTTCATGCCTGTCGGGACGTTGGCCACGGTGAAGGGGCTGCTGCCGGATCAGCTTAGAGCTGTCGGTGCACAGATGGTCCTTTCCAACACGTATCACCTGGCGTTGAGACCAGGGGCTGAAGTTGTTCGTGAGCTGGGGGGCCTGCATCGTTTTATGGACTGGGACGGTCCCATCCTCACCGACAGCGGCGGTTTCCAGGTGTTCAGCCTCGCCCGTCTCAGGAAGCTGGACGACGAAAAGGCCGTATTTCGCTCACACATCGACGGCAGTTTGCTTGAATTGTCTCCGGAAAAGGCGATACAGATTCAGCAGGATCTGGGTGCGGACTGCATCATGTGCCTGGACGAATGTCCTCCTGCCAACGATGTCCTTGACAAAATCAGAGCCGCTGTGGACCGCACGACATTGTGGGCCCAACGTTGCCGAGACGCCCAGAAACGCGACGATCAGGCACTTTTTGGCATTGTTCAGGGCGGAATCAATGAGGAATTACGAACTCGGTCGGCGGCGGGGCTGGTGCCCATTGGATTCCCCGGGTACGCCGTGGGCGGCCTGAGTGTGGGTGAGGCTCCCGCTGATATGTACCGAACTCTGGATTTCACAGTTCCTCAGTTGCCCTGCGAAAAACCTCGTTATTTGATGGGAGTGGGGCGCCCTGAGGACATCGTTGAGGCCGTTTGTCGCGGAATTGATCTGTTTGATTGCGTCATGCCCACGCGAAACGGGCGAAATGCCATGGCCTTCACAAGCCAGGGGCCGGTGCGATTGAGGAACGCAGTGCACAGGAATGACGAGAGCCCTCTGGACCCGGAATGTGAATGTACCGCCTGCCAACGTTATTCACGAGCCTATCTGCGGCATCTGTTTGTGGCGAAAGAGATGCTGGGAGGCATTCTGGTGTCGCTTCACAACCTTGCATTTTATCAGAAGCTGGTCCGAAACCTCCGAAATGCAGTAAACAACGGGACAGTCGCCGAGTTCCGTGCTAATCAGCTTGCTCGCTGGCAGACGCAGCCTTAGTATACCGCGTTTTTCCGGAAGTCGGTGGTTGGCCTGAAGATCGGTCCAGTCAACGACGACTTTGGATGGGACATCCGTGCTCGCGGAATGAGATGACACGTCGTCTTCTCATCCTGACAGTTTGCTCGGGTGCCGTGCCTGTACAAGCCTGGTTTGGAAAAGCTACGTGAAATCTATTGGGCTGAATTCTGCATTTCTTGATGTTCTTACGTTCGCTCAGGATGGGGCGGCACCTCCGGGTGGCGCAGGCGGTGGCAACGGTGCTCCCGCAAACCCGCTGGTCGAACTGGCCCCGATGCTGATGATGTTCGCGGTGCTGTTTTACTTCATCGTGATGCGACCTCAGCAACGAGAACGAAAAAAACGGGAGGATCTGCTGGGGCAGTTGAAGAAGAACGACAAGGTTCTGACCGTTGGTGGCATCATCGGCACCATTGCAGATCTTTCGAACGATGGATCGAGAGTGACGCTAAGAGTGGACGATGGAACTCGAATTAAGTTCACACGCAGCAGTATTCAGGGACCGTACTCTGAGAACGCTGAGGCAGAGGCCTGATCTCATGGGCGTTCGACTGGCTCGTACCGGCAGAATTGTGGTCCGGTGATGATCTAAAACTGGTGGCCAATACGGTCATCTCATTTTTATTTTCTACATGCCTGGTGACTGTGAAGGTCGCCGGAAATCAGAGCGCAGTCCGACAGACTGCCGCAACGTTCAGGAATCATCTCAGATGTTTGATATGTTCACAGGAGTCTTGACGCTGGCCGTGCAGGAAGGCGAAGCAGCCGCTGAAGGTGCTGCTGAAGCCGCCGCCCCTGCCGCAGAGGCTGCCAATATTGGCGGTGGCACTGCGTTTGCGATCTTCGTTACCGGACTCATTGGTGCGTTTATCCTTGGCGCCTTTCTTGCCAAGGCCATGAAGGTGACCGACTGGGGATTTCGCTTCGGCGTTTGTCTGGCCGCACTGGCGATCGGCGTGATGCCGTTCATGGTCAGGGCCCTCAACGGTGAGACTCTGGGCCAGGGTATTCGCCTGGGGATCGACCTTGCCGGAGGCACGAACATGGTGTTTCAGGTGATGGAGACCAAAGAGAAGCCACTCACCGATGAAGTCATGGAAAAGATGGTTGGTGCCGTCATCAAGAGAATCAATCCGTCCGGCACCGCGGAAATCACCGTTCGCCGAGTTGGCAAGGATCGGATCGAAGTCATCGTGCCGGGCAAAGATGCACAGACCGTCAATGATATCAAACGGCGCATCACAAAACTCGGAAGCCTCCAGTTTTTCATTACCGCCAGTCGATGGTTCGACAGTGAAATTATCAGTCAGGCAAAGGATCTCAGTTTAGATGACGACAAGCTGCTGAATGCTTCTAAAGAGGTGATCGCAAGGTGGATGCCTGTCTTCGAAAAGGACAAAGATCCACAAGTCACGATCACTGACCCCGGAGATACGGCTTTCGAAGCAGATGAGCGAGCCTCGTTGTCCGACGTTGATGAGGCCAACGAATCTGCTGATGTTAAGACAAAAGCCCAATATACATTTCTGCAGCACAGCGATGCCGTTGGTCGGGACGTGGAATTGCTGCGAACTCGTGACGGTGTGGTCGAGAAATACAAATCTCGTCAATACCTCGTGCTGGTGGACCCTGAAGAACAATGGGTGACCGGCGAATATCTGAAGCAGGCCAGTTGGGGTGTTGACCCGCAGAGCGGCGGGCAGATTGTCACTTTTCGCTTCAACACCCGTGGAGCATTCCTGTTCAGTCGACTGACCAGCAGGCACCTACCACAGCCTGGCAAGCCTAAACGCGGGCTGGGAATCGTTCTTGACGATCATCTGTACAGCGCGCCGGTCATCAATTCGACAATCAGCGAAAACGGGCAGATCGAGGGTAACTTTACGGTAGCAGAAGTTCGCGAACTAACGGGTGTCCTGAATGCCGGTGCATTGCACGTGCCAATCAACCCGAAGCCGCTCAGCGAAGCAACCGTTGACCCGACTCTGGGTGAAGATGTGAGTAAGAAAGGTGTCCTGGCCATCATGGCCGCTGCCATCGTCGTCGTCCTGTTCATGCTCGCGTATTATCGTTTTGCCGGGATCGTGGCAGTGATCTGCCTGTTCCTGAACCTGGTACTGGTACTCACAATCATGATGGCAGTCGATGCCACGTTCACTTTGCCCGGGCTGGCTGGTCTGGTTCTGACGATCGGTATGGCGGTCGACGCAAATGTTTTGATCTTCGAACGTATGCGAGAAGAGACCAACAGGGGGTCGAGCCTGCGAATGGCGATCCAGAACGGATTCAGTAAGGCATTTACAACCATTGTGGATGCCAACGTGACCACGTTAATTACGGCCGTCATTCTGTACATGATCGGCACGGAAGTCGTGAAGGGATTTGCCGTCTCGCTGTTCATCGGCATCCTCATGAGCATGTTTACCGCCCTGTACGTCGGACGAGTGATCTTTGACGTGGCTGAGAAAAAACGGTGGATTACGAAGCTGAACATGTTCAGCATTGTTGGCACGACGCAGTGGAATTTCCTGGCCAGGCGTCGCCTGTGTGCCTTCATTTCGTGTGTTCTGATCGCCGGCGGACTGGCCGCATTCTTTTCTCGCGGTGAAAATAGTTACGACATCGACTTCACTGGTGGGACCATGGTGACCTTCCAACTGACTGAGTCGGCCGAGACGGAATCGGTGCACGGTCTACTGAAAGAACAGTTCACAGACAACTTTACCCTGGAACGTCTGACACTCGTCGGAGCCGACGGGATGTCGGACAGCAAGCATTTCCGGTTACGTACCACGGAAAGTGATAACGAAGAAAACGCGGCAGAGGAGGAGTCTGCGGAAGAACGTGTTCGTGTCATGGTTGATGAGGCCTTCAACGGACAGACTGCAATGAAGCTGCGGAAGGTTTCAATGGAGCACAGCGGATTGACTCCATTCGCAATCGCCGAAGATGACGACTCAGCGCAGGCCATGCAGTACAAGCGGTTTAATGGTGGTCACACAGCCACCATCAGTCTGTCCACTGAAGGGCAGTCCACGGAAGTTGCCATGGGGACCATTTCCGACATGCTGGCCGATGAAATCGAGAAGATCGGTTTGCCCGAAAATTCCACCTATCCGGACCCGGAAGCTGTCTTTGCGGTAGAAGGTCTCAAAGGATCAGGGCTGAATGCCGTGGGGCAGGAGGTTCAGAAATTCAGTGAGGTGACCGTTCGTGGTACGTCGGATCTTACAGAGGGAGACTTTATAATCGCACTCGGCGAGATGAAGAAGAAGTTGGACAGCCGGCCTCTGTTTGATGAAGTCAACACGTTCGCCAGCGCTGTGGCCCGCGAAATGAAGACTTCCGCGATCATGGCAATCATTATCAGCCTGCTGGCCATCGTGGCCTATATCTGGGTGCGGTTCCAGAAGATCACATTCGGACTGGCCGCTGTCGTTGCCCTGGTGCATGACGTACTGATCGTGCTGGGGCTGATGGCACTGGCGTCCTACCTGAGCGGCAACCCAATTGGCGATGCTCTGTTACTGAATGATTTTCGCATCAACCTTCCAATGGTGGCGGCGTTTCTGACTGTCGTCGGATATTCATTGAACGACACGATTGTGGTGTTTGACCGCATCCGTGAGGTCCGTGGAAAGAACCCGGGGCTGACGGACGAGATCGTGAACACGTCACTGAATCAGACTTTGTCCAGGACGCTGCTGACATCGTTAACAACGTTCTTCGTTGTGATCATTCTGTACGTATTCGGTGGCGAAGGAATTCACGGCTTCGCGTTTTGTCTGACGCTGGGTGTGATTGTCGGCACCTATAGTTCCATCTACGTGGCAAGCCCTGTGCTTGTCTGGCTGATGAATCGCGACACCACGACCGCATAACAGTCTGCTCCGGAAGACCTGAATGACTGAATCGGGTTCTGCCGCGTGGAGTGCTGCGGACGCCGCTGAACTCTATGAAGTTGCCCGCTGGGGCGATGGCTATTTCTCGGTTGAGACCAACGGCAATCTGTTGGTCCACCCGGATCGTAACCCCGATCGTTCAATCGATCTGAAGAAATTAATCGACCGACTTCAGCTGCGCGGCATCGACGTTCCCGTATTGCTGCGATTCAATGGCATCATTCGCGACCGACTGAAGGCTCTGAACGACGCCTTCGCCAGTGCAACCAGCGAGTACGGTTACACGGGAACATACTCGTGCGTGTATCCGATTAAGGTGAATCAACAGCGCGAGGTCGTCGAGAAAGTCATTGAGTGCGGACGCGAGTTCGGGTTCGGTCT
Source organism: Fuerstiella sp. (assembly GCA_029245955.1). Classification (GTDB taxonomy): domain Bacteria; phylum Planctomycetota; class Planctomycetia; order Planctomycetales; family Planctomycetaceae; genus Fuerstiella. Next base: position 134,438 of record JAQWOH010000049.1, read on the forward strand.
GGAGGCCGGAAGCAAACCCGAGCTTCTGGCAGTCGTGGCCATGACGGAAGCTCAGACGCCGATCATCTGCAACGGCTTCAAGGACGCTGAATATATAGAAATGGCGCTGCTGGCGCAAAAGGTGGGGCGGCATGTCATTCCGGTGGTGGAAAAGTACACGGAACTCGAACTGATTCTGCGTTGTGCACAGAGAATCGGGGTGCGACCGGTGCTGGGTGTACGAGTCAAGCTGGCCTCGCGGGGCGCCGGCCGATGGCAGTCCTCAGGAGGTTACCGGTCCAAGTTCGGACTGCGAGTCAACGAAATACTCAACGCGCTGGAGCACTTGAAGTCATGTGGCATGGAAGATTGTCTTCAGTTGCTGCACTTTCACCTGGGCAGTCAAATCACAAATATTCGTCAGTTGAAGGCGGCTCTGAATGAAGGCTCCCGTGTCTACACGGATCTTGTAAATCGCGGCGCGGGCCTGAAGTATCTGGATGTCGGCGGCGGACTGGGCGTGGACTACGATGGTTCGCAGACGGACAGCGAATCCAGCATGAACTACACACTCGCTGAGTACGCTCGTGACGTCGTTTACCACATTCAAACGGTGTGCGACGACGCAACGGTGCCTCATCCCCACATCATCTCTGAGAGTGGTCGAGCCGTTTCTGCATTTCACAGCGTTTTGGTGTTCAGTGTTCTAGGTGTGTCTCAACAGGGCCGCGAAGAACCCCAGGGAGATCTGGTTCCGCCCGCCGACGCACCACAACCTGTCCACGATCTGTATGAGAGTTACACCGAACTGACGCAGCGCAATGTTCTGGAAAGTTACCACGACGCTCAGAATGCTATTGAACTGGCAATGACGTTATTCGCGACAGGTCATCTGCCACTGGAACAGCGCTGCCTTGCGGAGAGCCTGTACTTTTCCATCTGTCATCGCATCTGGACGCTGACCGGTTCGATGGAATACGTGCCGGAAGAACTCGAGGCACTCGACCGATTGTTGTCCGACAACTACTTCTGCAACTTCTCGTTGTTTCGGTCGATACCGGACTCCTGGGCTATCAAGCAGCTGTTTCCCGTCATGCCCATTCACCGTTTGGGCGAACAGCCGAAACGCCACGCCGTGCTAAGTGATATGACGTGCGACTCTGATGGAAAGATCGACCAGTTTATCAGTCGACGTGATGCCAAACGTACGCTGCTTTTGCATGAATTCGATGGCACTCCGTACTACATTGGGACCTTTCTGGTGGGAGCCTACCAGGAGATTCTCGGTGATCTGCACAATCTTTTTGGCGACACCAACGCCGTGCACTTGGATATTTCAGGCACCGGTGAGGTCACGCTGGATACGATTCTGAAAGGCCAGACAATCAGCGAAGTACTCGAACATGTTCAGATTAACGGACGTGACCTGATTCACCGTCTGCAGCTCGTGGTCGACACAGCAGTCCGCACCGGCCGAATTGACGACGCACAGGCCGCGGAATTCGTCCGCTGTTATCAGCACGCTTTAAGCGGATACACATATCTGGACGAGCCGGGACTCGACCGATTGTCCGATGCCGAACCGATCGATGATACTCCTTGAAGTTGTCTGAAATGGTGTGTTGGCACGCAGCGTGACGCTCGGCTTTGCAGCTTTCTGATTCCATGTTCTCAGACGTGCGCAGATCTGATGAAAGAGTATATTCGCTGACAAGGATAAGTCAGCAAATGCGGGTGCGTGCTGCGGGTGTGGCCCGCTTCGTAGACGACAGTCTGGTGTCCGTGACCAGGCTGTTTGGGTTGATTTAAAACATTTTATGGTAAAGGGTTGCGACATATTCGTGTTTTCGCGATTTGACTCTGCTGACACCGGCGCGTAGGCTTGATTACTCAGTCATAGCGTTCTGTTCTTCCTTTTTAGTGCAGCCTTGCTGACTGAGTAAGACCGATTCAAAATGACCCTGGAGACATTAACAATTTCTTACGCGACCTGCTTTCTTCCGGTGTCCATACCCAGAAGGAAGGGTGTCTTTGCATTGACCTAGACTGCCTGGAAATCTGAAAGCCAGATCGCCTCATTGCGACACCACGACCCGTCGCTTCGCACTGCGAAGCCACCGTTCGTGCTCTGAAAGTGAGGTGTGTAATGGCAACAATTTCCGATGGGGCCTTGCCTCGTGATTCTGCGTCGAGTGCTGCCGGTTACCCGGTTGGCGTTCCGCGAAACCTGGTTTATCCGGACATTCCGGCGTGGGGCCTGCTCGACAGAGCCGCCAGTCAGATGCCCGGGCGTCTGGCGTGCCACTACAACGGTGTTGAGTGGACATGGGAAGAATTGAACCTCGATGCCATTCGAACAGCTGCCGCTCTGCGCCGACTGGGTGTTCAGCCTGGAGACCGAGTCGGCATTTTGCTGCCCAACATTCCCGAGTACATCATCGCACTGAATGGTATCTGGCGCGCCGAAGCAATCGCTGTTGCGCTGAGCCCTATGGCGGTGCCCGAAGAAATCGATCGAATGCTGGCGGCAACGGACTGCAGGGTGGTTGTGTCCCTGGACATGTTGGCTCAGCTGATCTCCGGACCTCATCGTCCGGATAAAACCTTGTTCGTTTCGTTGCGGCCCCGCCTGCCCCTGTTTGAACAGTTGGGGTATCTGTTAATCCGCAAACGTCGCACGGGCCATTGGTGGATGTCCGCCAACGAACATGTTGGGTGGTTCTGGGACGAGCTGATGTCCGGTGAAGCATCGGATTCCGAGGACACTGATTTGTCGTCCGCGGAAGGTCTTCCGGACAAGACGATCCCCGATACGCTGGTGCGTCGCATGAGCTTCGCCCCAGCGTCAGCGTCTGACGAATTGAGGCAGTCAGAGCAGTCCGTACGAAGGTGGAGTTCCATGTCGCAAAACGATGGTGCGCAACCATCCGTCTGGGCCTCGACACCTGCCTACATTCTGCCCACCGGAGGAACGACTGGTGAGCCGAAGGCGGTCACGCTCAGTCACCGAAATATGGTGGTGAATGCATGGCAGCAGTATTCCTGGGCCGGTGCTGAGGTTGGGAAGGAAACACTGTTGTCTGTGTTGCCGTTCTTCCACAGCTATGGGCTGTCAACAAATGTGCTCAGTGGTGCGGCCATGATCGCCACGCTGGTCATGGACCATCGCTTCAGTCCTCGCAAAGTCATCCGTTTGATCGAACGCCACCGCCCCACGGTCTTCCATGCCGTACCTGCGATGCTGGTGGCGCTTAATGAACAGCTGCGACAACGTCGGGCAGATCTGAGTTCATTGAAGTGGGTGATCTGTGGTGGAGCACCATTGCCGGAGACCGTGGGACGCGAATTTGCTGAGCACACTGGCGCGTTGGTCGTCGAAGGGTATGGGCTTTCCGAGGCATCGCCGGTGACGCACGTCGGTCCATTGAACAGTGCTGCGCGGCTTGGATGCATCGGCCTGCCGCTGCCGGACACCGAATGCCGAATCGTAGATGCAGACACCGGAAAGACGGAAGTCGCGGACGGTGAAGTCGGCGAGCTGCTGGTGAAAGGTCCTCAGGTGATGCTGGGGTACTGGCGCCAGGCCACTTGCGAAGAAACTGATTCGGATATGAACCCTGAGATCAAGTCGGTCATTGACGATGGCTGGCTTCAGACAGGAGACCTGGCGCGGATTGCGTTCGACGGTCTGTATCAGATTGTCGAACGCAAGAAGGATCTGATCATCACGTCCGGGTTCAATGTTTACCCGCAGGAAGTGGAACAGGTGCTGAAAAACCATTCTTCGGTGCAGGACGCAGCGGTTGTCGGAATACCGGATGAAGGCCGCGGAGAAACGGTGAAGGCATTTGTCGTATTACGAAGCGGATGCACGTGGAACGAAACTGATCTCTCAGAATATTGCAGAAAACATCTGTCCAGTCACAAACGCCCCCGCGCCTTCGAACACTGCAGGAACGATTTGCCGCGAAGTTTTCTGGGCAAGGTGATTCGTCGGAAGCTGAGAGAGGCGTCAGGGCAGGCGGATTCGACCTGATATACGCGCCGCCGTGATCGGCACGTGCAAACGTAGCGTGTTTGGCGGGACGTGATGAAGGAAAGAAGGAAGCGAACAATGAACATGAAACCACTGGCAATTCTGAAGGGCATGCGAACTCCGTTCTGCAAAGCGCACGGGGAGATGGCAGATGTCCATGCTGTAGATCTGGGAACAGCCGCTGTCGCAGCAGTTTTGGAGCAGGCGAGCGTTGCTGCAGAGGATGTTGACGAAGTTGTTATGGGGAATGTTTCCGGGCCCCCGGATGCGGCCAACGTTGCTCGAGTCGTTGCGCTTAAGGCCGGTATTCCGCAGGACCGCATTGCTCATACGGTTAATCGCAACTGCGCATCAGGTATGGAGTCTATTCTTACGGCGTGGCAAATCCTGCGAGAGGGCCGGGCGAAGACAATCGTCGCCGGCGGAACGGAATCGATGTCCAATATTCCTCTGCTGTTACAGTCCGAAGCCGCTCGTCTGCTGATGGAACTTGGTCGAGCGAAGTCGCTGCGAGGCAGGCTGATGGCCGTTGCAAAATTCAGACCTTCGCACTTTAAACCTGTTCCCGGCGTGCTGCTGGGCCTGACCGATCCGTTCTGCGGGCTTAACATGGGGCAGACGGCTGAGGTGTTGGCTCAGGAATTCGGAATTTCACGTGAGGATCAGGATCGTTTCGCCCTGGACAGTCACCTGAAAGCAGCTGCAGCGCGCGAACGGTGTTTTCTGTCCGGTGAAATTGCTCCGTTTCGCGCGGACGACAGAACCGACAACGCCGCAGAAGGGCAGATCGAGAAAGACAACGGTCCTCGCGCGAATCAGTCTCTCAGGGCTCTGCAGAAACTACGCCCCATTTTCGCCGCGGACGGCAGCGTTACACCTGGTAACAGTTGTCCACTGACGGATGGTGCCGCTGCGGTTGTGCTGGCCAATGCGAACGAAGTCGATCTGAAATCAGAAAAACCAATGGGCTATGTGACCAGCTACGCGATTGCCGGCTGCGACCCGTCGCGCATGGGCCTGGGGCCTGTTTACGCGACGGCAAAACTGCTGCAGCAGACCGGGCTGCAACTTCACAATTTTGACCTGTTGGAAATCAATGAGGCCTTTGCCGTGCAGGTACTGGCCTGCCTGGCAGCATTCGAATCCGATGCTTTTGCCATGAAAGAACTGGGCCTGCCAAAAGCACTGGGTAGTTTTCCGGTCGATCGACTGAATGTCCATGGAGGCGCTATCGCTCTGGGACATCCGGTGGGGACCACGGGAACTCGCATGGTCATAACACTGCTGCGATCTCTTCGTGAAAAAGGACTGCATCGAGGACTGGTGACATTGTGTGTCGGTGGAGGGCAGGGAGTCGCCATGGTTCTGGAAACGGAGATTTAGACATGATTAGTACAGAACTTCATCATTTTCGAATCGAACGCGGCAAAAGCGGCATTGTGACAGTCTGGATCGACGTCGCATCACGGTCGATGAACGTCTTCCATGACTCAGTGATTGAGGAACTGGAAGTAGTGATTGGCGAACTGGAACGAGAATTCCAATCAGTCTCTCACACAGACACGACCGGGTTGTCACATTCGCACCATGAATCGGTTGCGAAGGCTATACTGTTTCGCAGCGCGAAGGCGTCCGGTTTTTTCGCGGGGGCAGACGTGCATCAGATCGCCGGACTTCAAAGCCGTGGGGAGGTGGATGCAGTACTTACGCGAGGTCAGAATGTTTTTTCACGGATCGAGCGGCTGCCCGTGCCAACCGTTGCTGCGATTCACGGGGCATGCCTTGGCGGCGGCCTTGAATTTGCGCTGGCGTGTCGTCATCGAATCGCGATGGAATCTCGTACCACGCGTCTTGGTCTCCCGGAAGTTCAGCTGGGTTTGATTCCCGGTTGGGGAGGAACTCAGAGATTACCGAAGCTGATCGGCCTGCCGGCAGCGCTGCCTCTGATCCTGCAGGGAAAAAAACTGACGGCAGCTGCATCGCTGAAGGCGGGCCTGGTGGATGCCGTATCCGATGAAGCAGTCTGGGACGAATCTATCGAGGCATATATCAGCGACGTTTGCTTCGGTACCGTTCCTCGGCAGACGGCGGCTTCCGTGGAATCTCCTTCATGCCTTAAAAGGTCGTGGCAGGTGCGTGGACCGATAAGTATGAAGCAGCAGCTGATGCGCGCCGCCGCAGATTCGCGTTTTGGTCGTTGGCTGGTGTGCCGCACAGCAGAGAGGAAAGTTCGCCGTTCTTCAGAACATTATCCGGCTCTGCCGGCAGCTCTTCGAGCTGTTCGTGCTGCGTTCATGAATCAGAGTGCTGGTTTTGCGGTCGAGCGTGAGGAGTTTGCGAAACTGATTGAATTGCCAACGTGTCGAAATCTCCTGAGTCTGTTCTTTTGGCGAGAACGAGCACGTTCAATAACTACAGCAGTGTCCGGCCAGGCAGAACCAACTGTCACTTCCGGCGATCGTGAGCGTCATCTCTCGTCCGACAGACATATGAGATGTCTTCGAGGTTCGGGGAGTTCCGAATCAACTACTGCCGGCGACAATACACATTTCGAAACCGATCAGACTCCGGTGGTACGCACGATTGGCGTGATCGGTGCCGGGGCAATGGGAGCGGGTATCGGGCAACTGGCGGCGTTGAAGGGGTTCCGGGTGGTCCTCAAGGAGCTGACGGTGGAACTGGCGTCGGCTGGTTTGGCTCGAGTCTCCGGTTTGTTGAATGACATGGTCGTGAAAAAACGACTTTCATCACAGGAACGCGAGGAAGTTCTTAGCCGAGTCTCTGTGACTGACAGCTTCTCTGCATTGGCAGACTGCGATGTCGTGATTGAAGCTGTCGTCGAAGAAATGGACGTGAAACAGACAGTCTTCAATTCGCTTGATGCCGTGCTTAAGTCGCACGCATTGATCCTTTCAAACACGTCCGCGTTGTCAGTGACGAAAATGGCCGCAGGCACGTCGCGCACGGATCGAGTGGCGGGGCTGCACTTCTTCAATCCGGTTCATCGCATGGACCTGGTGGAAGTCGTACGAGCGGCAGAAACCAGTGATGTCACGGTATCAACGTTGTTGAAACTGGTGAAGAATCTCGGCAAGACACCGATTGTGACCACGGACGCTCCCGGTTTTTTGGTGAATCGCGTGCTTTTTCCGTACATCGGTGAGGCGGTGCGAATGGTGCTCGAATGTCACGACTGCCGTAAACTGGACCGCGCAGTGAAACGTTTCGGAATGCCGATGGGGCCGATCGAACTGATCGATCATGTTGGGATCGATGTCGCGCAGCATGTTGCCGCAACGCTTGACGATGTTCTGCCCGAATCCGGGAACATCATTCGGGTGCTCGGACAAATGGTGTCGCAGGGCTGGACCGGTCGCAAGTCGGGTCGCGGTTTCTACGCATATGCGCACGGGAAGCGGACGGGGGTCAACGCTGAATTATTGACGCTTGTTCATGCAGACGCAGCACGCAACGGTAAAAGTGGCGATTCGAAAACTGCTGTCGGCACATATTTATCCGACGGATTGACAGATGTTCAGCGGCGGCTGATTTATCCCATGATCAACGAAGTTGGGTTCTGTATGCAGGAAGGCGTCGTTGCGGAATCATGGATGGCCGACCTGGCGATGATTCTCGGCACCGGATTCGCTCCGTTCCGAGGCGGGCCGATGACACTGGCGAAAAATATTGGTCACCCGGCGTTGCTGAACAATCTGCACGTTCTGGCAGCTCGATTCGGGGAACGCTTCAAGCCATCTGCGTGGCTGGTAAATTTGAAGGTGGAATCTCAGCCCGGAGATTCTGTGCCTTCCACACCGACTCTGGTCTGAATGACGCTGCCGCGGTGAACGCTGGCTGTTGAAAGTGATGAGGTGAGATGAGACGAAGGTTGTCTGATGCCGGAGCCGGCGAGGTGCAGGCCCCGGGGGTGAAGGAAGGACTGCCGGACGGTGCGGCACCGCTTTGGCCGAACTAAAAAGGGGAACTGATCATGAGTATCGAAACGAAGAATCGTACGCCCGCTGACCCAGCAGCAAATCCGCAACGCTCGGATGGTGTTTCATTTGCTGAAACGGCCTTGAGGCTGGGGGGCAAATCGGCGGACGAAGCCCGCCGCACGGGCCTGATTGATACGGCCGATGATCAGGTGGAAACGATGTTCGCGGAACGTCACCGCACAGCCTCCAGTCCGATTCATCGCGCAGTCTGGGAACGTCGCGTGCCCACGGGTCTGTTCCACATGCCGTTGCCGACTATGGCCGACGATGTTCGGAAGATGACGAATGACTGCCTGCACGTTGTCAGGAAGCACAAACGCGAGGGAACTCTCTACGACGAATTCGGAAAACTGACGGAAGTTGTCCTGACGGAGCTGGGCGACGCGGGGTATTGGGGAGCCCTTGTGGACAAACGCTATGGCGGGTGCGGGCTTTCGTTTCAGCATTTTGCACCGTTCTTGACTCGAATGGCCACCGTTGAGCCGACCGTGGCGGGACTGGCCTCGGTGCATGGGTGCATCGGCGCGGTCGATCCGGTGCGAACCTTCGGAACTCCGGCTTTGAAGGAGCGGTACCTGCCGCTGCTTGCCAGTGGGCGGCGACTGTCCGCCTTCGCGCTGACCGAACCAGGGGCCGGCAGCGACCTGACAGCCCTCAAAACGACAGCGGTCCGAGACGGTGACAGCTACGTGGTGAATGGTGAAAAGCTGTTTATCACGAATGCCGTGCCCGGAAGAACCATCGGTCTGGTATGTCGTATCGACGACAGGCCTGCTGTCCTGATTGCGGATCTGCCGGAAGAAGAAAACGATTCGTTCACGATGAATCGCTATGGACTGTATGCGTTAAAGAGAGCTCACAACAACGGATTGGTCTTTCGTGATTTCCGAGTTCCCGCAGAGAATCTGCTGACGCCCAAAGTCGGCGACGGACTGACCATCGCATATCACGGTCTGAATCTCGGACGCATCGCACTCTGCGCCAACGCAGCGGGGACCATGCGTTCGATGATGGCCAGCATGCTGCCATGGGCTGGATTTCGCAGGACCTATGGCCAGGCGATCGCCCGCCGCGAACTCGTGCAAAGGCGTATCGGCCATCTGGCCGGACTGATTGTGGGAAGCGACGCTTTGGTGCAGTGGTGCGCCGGACTTATCGATCAGGGCTACCGGGGCGAAATGGAATGCATCATCGCCAAGATTTTTGGCAGTGAGGCCCAGAAAGAAGCAGCCATTGAGTTGTTCATGAAGACTCACGGCGGCAGATCCTTCATGCACGGTCACCTCTTTGGCGACAATGTTCACGAATTTCTGGCACCGTGCATCTATGAAGGTGAAGGCGAAATGCTGGGAATGGCCTTCTTTAAGAGTCTGGTCAAACAGCACGGACAAAACTTTTTCGAACCCATCGGAAGAGTGCTGGACGAAGCCGGAATCAAATATCCGAATATGCTGAATCCGGATCATCTGTGGAAACTGCGAACACCAATGATGGCGTACGCAAAGTGGATCACCGGACGCCGGCTGTTGGGTGTGACACGTGATTCGGTCGATGCTATGCCTGCCGAACTGCGACGGCATGCGGAGTTTGCTCGAGGTTTCCTGAGCGATTCCTGTTTTGGAATAAGTGCCATGATGAGAAAGTATCAACTGAAACTGGCCGATCGTCAGTGCAGTATGGCTCTGGCGTCGTCGCGAGTGCAGGATGCTGTGACCATGCTGGTTGTCAGTTTGTATGGAGCGAAACATGAGTGCGAATTGACGCGTGCAGCCGCTGAAGGGCTGTGTACTCATCTGCGTCATCGCATCGGGGGGACACTGCCGGCGGGGCAGGATTTTCGCCGCGCCACGAATCTGGGAGGGGCGATTGCCGAAGGAGGCTGGGCAGCTCTGCATGACGTTCAGCAGGAAGAGATTCTGATGACATATTGAATATGCGGGAAGCTGAAAAGGCCGGCGTCTCTGAGCGAAGCGGAGGCGGCATTGGCGCAGAGTCAGCGGCGTGCTTACTACGCATACTGAAGAAGGAGACGGTCATATGATCAGGGAATCGGAACGTTGCTCCGCTGTCCTCGCGCTCGGTGGCGGCGGGGCTCGGGGGCTTGCGCATCTGGGCGTCATTGAGATTCTGCATCAGATGCCACTCACGATTGAACGATTCGTCGGCGTGAGCATCGGAAGTCTGGCCGGCGCATTGTGCGCTGTCGACCATGATGATCAACGCCTGCAGCAGAGAGTTGTGAGTTATCTGACATCCGAGGCATTCCTGTCGAAGCAGGCCGCATTGTTTTCAGCTGCACCGGAAGCGGAAGAGCCATCCACATCCGGTCTGTTTGAATGGTATCACCAGGTTCGTCGTTTTCTGGGAGCACGTCGCAAATTGGCGAACCTGTTCAGTAAACCAGCTCTGCTGGCGGAAGACGTGATGCAGGATGTTGTGGATACACTTTTGCCGGATATGGATATCAGAGATTTGAAAGTGCCTCTCAGTATTGTTGCTCTGGATTTGTATTCCGGCCGAAAAATTGTGCTGACGGAAGGTTCACTGAAGGACGCCGTGATGGCGTCGACCGCGATCCCGGGGGTGTTTCCGCCCGTTAAATGGGATTCCATGCTGCTGTGCGATGTTGGCATGATGGATGCCATTCCGGCGAAAATTGCTTCGTCGTATGGAGCCGATCTGACGATCTCGGTGGACGTAGGAGCACAGCTTGAGCCCATCGAACGGTGCCCGACAGCTGTGGATGTTTTTCTGCGGCTCGGCGATATCGGTGAACATCTGATGCGCGACTACACTCGTGGTTTGTCGGATTTTCTGATCCGTCCGGACGTTGCTTCGACATCATGGTATGACTTTTCTGCCCCGAATTCGTTGATTGTGACGGGACGACAGGCTGCCAGGGAATTCCTGGCAGCCGGCAACTGTTTCCGTCGCCTGAATCGCCACACGGAACACGCAATTCACCTGACAGGCAGATCCTGACGATTCCGAATGCGCGGTGCATCCCGGACAGATTACCTATGTAGCAGGGACACCGCCGGACAAGGCCGATCAATGACATCCCGCACCCGGTTGCGGCAGGCATCTTTAGTCCGTAATCCCGGTTTTCTCCGGAATGCAGGCAATCCGGAGTGCGCACATCGGGATTGCCTGGATCATACCGTTCAGCCCGTTGGTGCCGGATGTGTTGGGTGAGGAAACAATCTGGAAGAAGGACATTCGGGCGCGACGATAGCTTTTACCACACCGGAAAAATTGATTCGGGTCTCCGATTCTCGTCAACACTCTGGTTAGACGTAACCCATAGATCTTCTCTCCCAAGGATTGTCTTCGTTATATGAATCAGCCTTTCACTTCCGGCACGATGCCCGCTGCTTCGGCAGAAGTTCGTACACTGGATGAGCTTCGCAATTTCATACACCTCGCTCTTTGCCGCAAAGAGAATCTTCTTGAACACCATTTTCCGATGAGCGAACTGGAGTTGAAACGCAACGGCGACTGCTGTGGTTTTCAATTCATTCTGCATGGCCCCCGCAGTGTTAAACTCAGTGCCGTGTGGGATCGGATCCGAAACGAGGTGCTGCTGTACGACGTTGTCGGAAAACGATTCGGAAAAGTTCGACTGGCCAATCAGGTCGCTTGACCCGCAGACTGCGGGACACATGTCAGTTGTGCAGCGCTAAATTCTGCAGCGCATGCTGACGCCCACCGCGACGGAAGGTTGCGGTGATCAGTTGAACTCTCTCACCAGGAGTTCGACGTCGTGGGTTGGGAGCATTTTTGCAAATCAAATTCGGAGCTGTCGTCCGCGCGAACAATTTGTCGGCGTGCCGTAAGCCGACGTTGTCTCCGAATATGAATCCTGCAGACACGATCTCCCAACCCCGCGATCGAAGCCCGATATCCCCCTGTGGCAACGGCTCCACTGCTTGCTACCGGCTGAATGCGGCGCTGCCTTCAACTCTGTTGCAGGCCCGGAAGACAGTGGAACTGATGTTCCACTGCCGGATCATTCGGCGAGTCCGTGTTTCTTCAGTTTGCTGTAGAATGTACTGCGAGGCAATTGCATCGACCGAGCGGCCTGAGCTTTGTTACCTTTCGCATCCTGCAGGGCGGCAACTAACTGACGCTTTTCCGTAACAATATCCGTTGTACCTGCGCGCGACTCAGACGAAATGGAGATGACTTCGCGGTCGCTTCCCGTAAGCCTGTCAAATTGAGTAAAGTCACGGGCGTTACTGATATCGGTTCGACTGCTGTCGACGACGATCGGCTGCGTGGCCGATTGCATTTCGTCAGGCAGATCCTTCAGCGTGATGGTATCGCCGTCTGCCAGCACCACGGCTCGCTCCACGACATTCTCCAGCTCTCGAATGTTACCCGGCCAGCGATGCTGTTCGATGACGGCCAGTGCCGCCGGCTCGATCTGCCTGATCCGCTTGTCCGTTTTTCGTGTTGCCCGACTCAGAAAGAAGAACAGCAGCTCAATCAGATCTTCACGGCGTTCACGAAGGGGCGGCAGCGTGACACTGACTACGTTCAGTCGGTAAAACAGATCCTCGCGAAAAGTGCCGTCTGCGATCATCGACTCCAGATCCCGGTTGGTAGCGGCAATCAAACGCACATCCACGTTCACTGTCGAACTGCTGCCCACCGGTTCAAAGCACCTTTCCTGCAGCACTCTTAACAGCTTCACCTGGGTTTCCATGGGAATGTCCCCGATTTCGTCCAGGAACAGGGTGCCACCGTTTGCTGCCTGAAATCTTCCTTCCTTGTCCGAACTCGCCCCTGTAAATGCTCCGCGAACGTGGCCGAATAGTTCGCTTTCCAGCAGGGACGGGGCCAGCGCAGCGCAGTTGACGCTGATTATCCGCTTATCCGATCTGTCGCTGTTGCGCTGCACCACGCGGGCCAGCAGCTCCTTTCCTGTGCCACTTTCACCTCGGATTAACACCGTTGCAGTGCTGGCTGCAGCTTTGCGTACAGTTTCCAGGATGTTCAGCATGGCGCCGCTGTTGCCGCGAATTTCTCCGCGTTCCAGCCCGGCGATCGTGTTGGGGGGATGTTCATCGGCATCGTCTTCGTGCAGTGACGTCAGTTCCGCGCGCAACAGCGACAGCTGTCTCTGTTGTTCCGCGATCCGATCGACCTTCACCTGCAGCTCTGAATCCAGTCGTGCCAGACTCTGGTTTGCTCTGGAACTATGCAGCGCCAACACCGTCATTTGGGTGATTGCCTGAAGAAACGCGATGTCTTCGGCAGAATAGGTAACTTCGCTGGTACGGGGGCCAAGAAATATCAGGCCATCAATGCCCTGGTCACTGCGCAGAAAACAGACAAGATCGGCGGACAGGTCATCCATCAATTGCTGCAGCGGTGACGCTTCGTCGGGATTGATGGATGACAGCCGCAGCAGCACATGCTGGTTTTCGTCGGTACCCTGAAGGATATCCGCGGACAGGCTGGCTGGCGCACTGGACAGCTGGTCCGCACCAATCAGACGCAGCACACCGGTCGATTCGCGGACAAACATTGCGGCCGTCGACGCGTCCATGACGTCGCGACACGTGGTGAGTGTGATTCGGGCCAATGCGAAAGGGTCAGTGAGGTATCCCGACGCCTGATTCAACTGTTGCAAAGTCTTGTCAAGCTGATACTTCTCTGAAAAGAAACGCTGGTCCACAACCGACTGGATACGGTCGCGCGCCCACAGCATCAGGGCTATGGCGATGACAATGATCAGGAACAGCGAAAGGTGCAGGGGAAGAGATGAGTCCTTTGGCAAGGCATATATTCGGGTGGCGACCGCTCCCACAGCCAGCAGAATTGCGCACGTTAACGTCACCAGACCGGATGTCAGAAAGTACTGTCGACCACGCAGCACATTGTCGTCTGCCAGGATCAGTCGGTGCCGCAGCATGCCGTGAGCGTAAGCCGCCATGAACATCGCACTGGCAACAAACATCGGAATCTGAGCCTGGCCAAGTGCAAATTCCGTTCGGCGATAGAAGGCGAGATACAACGTGTAGAGTATCGGAATCGTCGACATCAAGGAGGCGATCAGAATATTTGACGTCTGCCGCCGTTCAACAGGATTCTGCGTGCGAATCAGACTCAGCGCCAGAGACATGACGGTCAGGCCGAAATACACCGAGCTGAGTACAATTGCCAGATAGACCTGAACACGCAGCAGGTAGAGCAGATGTCCACAGACCGCTCCGCTGCTGAACGTCAGGGAATCATTGTCTGACAGAATGGTCGCCACAGCCGCAAGCTTCTGGAAAACCGTGAACTCTCCGGCTGCAGCTGACGGTCCGGTTAGCACATAAGCGGCCCAATAGGTCAGGCCCACAGATACAGCGACGATAAACAGCGGGAAATAGATGAGTGCTATGGAAAGACGGCGATGGTCCTGCAGCAGCTGATTTTCACGCGGAAAGCTAAAGAAGAAGTGCAGAGTTACGGCGGGCAACAGGCACGCTGCAAATATGAAGGGCAGGTTCAGAAGTGGACTGGCCGCCAACATCCACCAGTGAAACCCGCCTACGAAAGCAGGCATGGACACGCAGCACATCAGACAGAAGACGCGAGCAACACGATCACCTGGCCGCTGCCACCATGCCGTCAGCGCCACGGCCAGGATAATCAGCTGAGCCAGGAACCAGAAAATTGTCAGTAAAAAGTCGCGGATCTTGAGGGGTTTGATTGCAACGTATGTCCGACGTTCAGAGCTGGCGTCGCTGGATTGAGGCTGCCCCGGTGATGATTCCCGAACGATGACTTCAACGACTCGACGCGAAGGTACCTCGTCATCCCCAAGAATTTCAACCAGTGCCTCTGACGATTCGGCCGCCCGTTCGGACGGATCCGAACCGGGCGACAGCTGAATTGGAATCGGCGCCGAACGCAGCTCCGCTAATGAATGCACGAATCGCAGGAAATTGTCAGCTGGCTTTCGACCCACTCGTAACAGCCGCTGGCCCGCCGAAACGGGATGGGACAGGCAGTCATCTTCGGAATGCACAAACTGAATGATCTCCAAAGGGCCAATCCGGGCCTGCTCCGGCAATAAACAGCGGATGCCAATATCTGGAAATGTCGCCACATACCAGATCACCATTAAGCAATAGGTGATGGATGCAATCGCCGCAGCGGCGAGCCAGATGCGCTGAGTGTTGTTGGACTTACTGTTGAGATTCACGCCAGTTTTACCTGCGATTAGTCATCGGCGCCGAAACGTTCGACACCGAAACTACCGTTTCAGCGCCGATCTTTCAATGACCTGACACCGCTTTCGGCGCTTTCGGCGCTAGTATCGGTTTCTCTATCTTGCCGCAAATACCAATATTATTGGCTGAAAGGCACATTTGGGAAATGTTTGTGATTTGGCACAGGGGTTGCTTTAGCTCTGAAGCACCCAGCCAGCCCTTTGGTTGTTGAGACGTGTTGGACAAACAGGCTCTCCGTTAGGTTGTCACCCAGCCACCTATCGAATCCCCAAACTATTCCTGTGTCCATTCCCCCACACTCAACACCAATGGGCTGTTCTTATGCGCACCGGTTTCGCTCCAGACTGACCATATTTCCTGGGCTGCTCCGCCGCGGGGCCCGCGACCGAGGAACTGCGTGAATCCCTGACCTGGCTGTGATCAGAATGGCGGCCGCAGCGAGCCGTACCGGAAATTGCGAAGAACGTTCGCGCCCGTCGCACCGTAGAGACTCGGTCTCCGGTTACACGTCGGTGACATTCTGCCACCGATGTCAAAGTCCTTTGCGTTCCCGGTAATCCAATTGTCCTCGCCACCCGAGTTTGCGGTGCAACGTGCTGTAATAACTGTGGCCGGGAAAGCGAACCAACTTGAAGGTCGCGTCGGAGCGTTTCACGCGCACGTTGTCATGTGGGCCAAATGGTCGACTGATCTGCCCGTCAATCACAAGCATGACGCCCTCAGGAGCATCCGGCACCGTCAGCCCGTAGGTGCGTTCAGCAGAATCGACAATCGGTCTGACAGTCAACGTGTGAGGACAAATGGGGGTGATGCAGAACGCCTGCAGATCCTGTCGCAGAATGGGGCCGCCGGCTGACAGGTTATGCGCTGTTGACCCGACCGGTGTGCTGATGATCAACCCGTCACAACTGAATGTGGTGACTGGCTCAAAGTCAATATCGAGCTTTATATCCAACATTTTGAGTGAACTGCCGGACGTGATAGTCACTTCATTCAGTCCAAGGTCCGTCCGGGTTGAGCCGTCCCCCGAGCGGTGCTGGCACTCAAACATTAAGTGTTCAACGATCTCATATTGTCCGGTTATCAGCTGATCCAGATTTCGACAGAAGTCGTCAGTGGTCAGGTCTGCCAGGAAGCCCAGCCGCCCAAGATTAATGCCGACGATTGGCTTCTGCGCCGCGCCCAGTTGGCGACAGCCTCTCAGGATCGACCCGTCACCCCCGAGCACGACAACCAAATCCGCGTCGATGTTGATCGGGATCTGTTCTTCACGTGAATACGTGCCTACGACGTCCACTCCACTGGTAGCGCGGAGCTGTGGCACCAGCTGTGACCATGTATCCAGCACCTCCGGGCGATCACTTCCGGTCAGGACAATGATTTTCAATATTGATGAGGCCATTACTTCAGTTTATCGGTGTGAACTGGTTGCAGCGGGTTTCTGACAGGTGTCGGCAGACAAATTCAGTGCCACAGTTCGATATGGGTCCGTGAGTTCCGGCATTTCCTGAGCGGTTTCTGCCTCGGCGCCGTCGAGAGAGTCTGCTGAATACAGGTACTTCCTGCGATCATCTGTTTCTTGCTGTGAAATAGTACGCAAAGCTTTGCAGATTTCCTACCTGGACCATGGCTCCAGATTTCTGCGGTGTTATCGTGCGGGCGCCCCACACTTTGTTTCGGCTGAACTACAGCCATAAGATAGACCAGCATGTGTCGAGACTCGAGTCAATGTCGTCAGTCGCCACGGAGTTCACGTTGTGCCGCGAAAATGGTCATATCACCCTCATGATGAATCAGCGATCAATACTCTCAGCGGGCAGCTGAGGGTCACGCCGCTTGTCGCTCAGGTCCTTATTGCTCGAGGTTATTCAACCGCCCAGGCCGCAAAGAACTACCTGGAGCCCAAGCTCAGTGATTTGCACGAGCCCACGTTGCTGCCGGGAGTCAGCGAGGCGGCGGAACGCATCGTCAGGGCGCATCGGGATGGTCGACGGATTACAATCTACGGCGACTACGATGTTGATGGTGTGACGTCGACCGCTGTGCTTTGGCATTGCCTGAAACTTTGTAATGCGAATGTTGACTATTACATTCCGTGTCGTCTGGAAGAAGGCTACGGATTGAATGAAGCTGCCTTGCGGCAATTGCATGAAGAGGATTCTGAACGGATTCTTATTTCTGTCGACTGTGGCATTGCCAGTGTTCATGAAGCGACTGTCGCCCGTGATATTGGTCTGGAACTCATCATCACGGATCACCACACGATTGGTGAGCAACTTCCCGACGCTGCAGTGCTGGTGCATCCCCGACTGCCGGGTACTGACTATCCGTTTGGCGAGCTGTGCGGTGTTGGAGTGGCGTTCAAACTGGCGTGGGCGATTTGTCAGTTATTCGGGGACGGGAAGAAGGCCAGTCCCCGGATGAGGGAGTTTCTGAAATCGGCCGTCGGCCTGGCAGCGATCGGGACGGTGGCGGATGTTGTGCCACTTGTGGATGAGAATCGCGTCATTGTTCGTTACGGCATGCACAGTCTGCGTGAGAACCCGTCACTTGGCCTGCAGGCGCTGCTTAAAGTGGCAGGGCTTCATCAGAAATCTCAACTGACGGCAGAAGACGCGGCTTTTGGCATTGCTCCTCGAATCAACGCGGCTGGTCGACTGGGCCAGGCACGGCTCGCGGTCGAACTGCTCACGACAGACAATGCTGAGCGTGCTGTTTCTCTTGCTGCTTATGTGGACGAGCTGAACAACAACCGCAAGACGGTCGAGCGGCGGATTTTGAAGGAGGCCAAAGAACAGATCGAAGCGAATCCGGAATGGGAATCACAGCCAACGCTGGTGCTCGCTCACCACGACTGGCACGCCGGTGTTATTGGCATTGTCGCCAGCCGGATCGGTGAGACCTTCGAAAAACCAACCGTCATGATTTCACTGAAAGACGACGGGACAGGTCAGGGCAGCGCCCGTTCATTCGCTGGATTTGATATGTATGCGGGACTGAATGCCTGCAAAGATTCTCTGCTCGGTTGTGGAGGTCACAAGGCGGCTGCCGGGCTGCAGATTGACAGCAGACGCGTGGATGAATTTCGCACTTCGTTGTGCAACTGGGCGGTCAGCAATTTTGCTCCCACCGACGATGACATTGCTTTGCGTGTTGATGCAGAAGTGCACCTTTCCGAAGTGACTCGACGAGCCGTGATGGAATTGCAGCATCTTGGTCCGTTCGGTGCCTCAAATCCGAAACCGCGCTTTGCCACGAAAAACGTCGATCTTGCCGAAGCTCCCCGGACCATGGGCCAGGGGGACCGGCATCTATCGTTAAAAGTTCAGCAGCATCGAACGAAGCTGAGGGCGGTGGCCTTCGGTCGCGGCGAATGGGCCGATGAAATCGCGGCGGTAGACGGGCCGTTAGCAATCAGTTTTGCTCCACACATCAATTCTTACCGAGGCTATGAAAGTGTGGAATTACAACTGCATGACTGGAAGCCCCCAGAAATGTAACGTTCAGAATGAACCAGACGGACAGTGGCATCCTGATGCGCGACCAGTTTCAGCAGTTCGGCTGAGAATTCCGAATGTCACGTCTGAATTCCTGCTGACAGTCAAACGCAAAGCTGAAATGCTTGAAGACAGGGCCGTCGTGCTGTTATGTTGTTCGCTCGTATCGTCTGGTCGACGACCTCATTGAACGTTTATCGCTCTGGTGGTGGAATTGGTAGACACGCATGCTTGAGGGGCATGTGGGGGTAACCCCGTGGAGGTTCGAGTCCTCTCCAGAGCATCCAGCAGGGTCATCTGACCCTGCTTTTTTATTGGTGAAACGTGTTTTTCCTCGCATTGCTCGGATTGACCGCTCACTCGTTTCTCGTCAGATCCCATCAGGTCTGGCGTCATCTGAGGCGCATTTTCAGCGGTTTTATTCGAGTGGTTTGATGGCCGATTATTGAACTGTTCGAAGTGGCCGTCAGAGACGATCGCATAGCTACTGTTCTGCACCTCAATGTCGTGTCCGATCCACGCGGCAATGACGTGTGCGGGTGCCTCATTGGCTGTCAGCCAGTCGTTCTCACATGACAGCCGCAGGTTCTTTATCAGATTTGGCCACGGCTCGTACCCGGCCTTCTCAATGATCTGCTCGAATGGCTTGTGCAGGTTGCTCATTGACTGGCTGTAGCGGCTCATGATGCGTTTCTCGCCGTCCGGTGCCACTGCGTGAGCGTCCTCCAGATACTTCAGAACGTCCCGAATCGGCACGTATCGCATTTCCCTGCCTCGATGGTGGCGAGTCTTCGGTGATCTCACACGGAGCTTCCCTTCGGCCCATAACACGTCAGTCCAGTCTAATTCCAGCGGTTCCATCTTCCGGAGTCCAGCGTACCGCCACAACGCAATCAGGAGCTTCCACTGTGCGTCTGGTGCCGACTGAATCACGTTGTTGATGATCTCAGTGGCAATGATCTGTTTGCCGTCCTCATTCTCAATCAGCGTGCTGGCCTGGTTTCTGAACGGGTTGTTGGGGATTAGCTCCTCCCGTACCGCGTAAGAAAAGAACGTCTTGCAGTTCGCTATTCGTTGCCGCATGGAGTTCTCGGCCATCTTTCCTGTCGGCGTTCGTTTCGTCTTCGGCAGCTTCCGACGTTCCATCCACTTGCGGAAGGTCTTGGCATCGGCCAGATTCATGCTGTTCAGCGGGCTGGTGCCGTCGAAACAATCCAACAGCAGGTTGCGAGTGCCGCTCCATTTGTTTTGAGTCTGGATGCTGGCGGGTTGGTTCTTGAGTGTTGTGGCATCAGCTACGAACTCATCGAGAAATTCAGCCAGTGTTATTGATGCGTGTGATTCTGGCTCCGGTTCGGCAACAACTCGGGGTTCCGCCAACCGGAGTCGTACGAGTTTGGAGTGGAACTTATCGGTCAGGTTTCCGATCCAGGCAGCATCGTCATCCTCAAGTTTTGTCCGTTGAAGCTTGGAGCTGACGATATTCTCGATGTGTCGGAGAACGTCTTCGGCCTGTTTCTTTGAGAGTCCAGACACACGCAGCGTTCT